>CAJYJH010000001.1 GCA_913775265.1 uncultured Mucilaginibacter sp.
ATCATCTGCAATAGCAGGCACCAAACCGTTGTTTGTTTGCTCTATATCAAAGTTAAATAAGCTTGCATTGGTCGGGGGGAGGTTTTCAGCTTTAATTTCTATCCAGAGCAGGTTGATCCAGTCGGCAGGGTAAGGGTTGCTCAGCTTGTAAGCAAACCCTTCGGCAACCGGTATGGCCATAATCTGGCCCGGTTCAATTTCGGTCTGATTACAAATTACCGAACCGGTGATGGGTAAAATAAGTAGTACACCGGTTACGGTAGCACTTTTAGTGAGCGTGGCTGCTGCGGCCAGCGTCACCTCGTTAAAAGTATGCAGATTACCAAATGGGGCTTTATGCTCGTGCTGGTAATCACCAAAATTAAAAGTACTAACAAGCTGACCGGTGTTGTTTTGAGACGATCCGCGTTCATCAGCCAGAAATATTTTACCGGGCGATAGCTGCATGTTAATTGTCCTCCTGTAAACTGCAGATACTTAAAAATGGCTGCAATTGCATCAATTGTGTGGCTACCTCGCCGCCGGTGTTTTCATCTGCGAACGACAGTAGCAGGTAATTACCAATAGTATCATGCCACGTAAACGGAACCGAATAAAAGTTAACCGCTATTTGGTGTTTCTCTTTCAGGTTTAAATGTGAATTGATGATTTCGAATTGGAAATGATTAAAACGCATAAACCGACGGCCTAAATTGTTTAATATATCGGGCATTACTTCGTTTAACTGTTGCACGTATCCGGTTATGGCGGGGGCTACCCGGTGGCTTAATTGGGCGGCTTCCGGTACGTAATGGGTCAATTCGCCGTAAGATGGATACTGGGTATGCTGCCTGTAATTTTGTATTTGCATCCTGAACTCAGCATAGCTATCCTCATAAACCATTTTTTCCCAAGGTTTGGCGGATTGTGCGTCAATCATTTTACGATAGCAAAATTTAATGATCTGCTTTTTCATGCTTTTAAACAAATATCAGCCAAACATTTATGGTTGGTAAACAGCTTCGAGAAAAAAATTAAGCCGGAACACTAAAACTCATATTCAATACAAAACCATCAGTGGTATTACCGGTAACGGTAGCCAGTTCAAGGCTGTAGCCATCGCTAAACACGTTATCGCTGGCGTTGTAAGTATAGCCCGAAAATCCTTTTTTGTAACCGCCCACGGCAGCCAATGCAGTGCCTGTACCTTCGGGAAAAGCAATTTGCGTTACTTTAAGCGAGTTACCGGCGGCGTTATACACGTGTACGTGAATGTGCGTGGCGCGACCTGAGTACCAGCCCGGAAATATGCTGGTGTAGGTTACCAAACCTGCCGAGTTGGTAGTCTGGCGTCCGCGCAAAAAGTGAACGGATTGGTAATTGGTAGATTGCATACCCGAACCGCCATACTCCGAATAATTGCCCTCGGCATCGCAATGCCAGATATCAACCAGCGCACCAGACAACGCACTGCAACTGTTGTTGCTGTTTTTGATGGTGATATTAACAGTCAATTTGTAGCCCGACCGGTCGTCGCGAATATCGCTCCGGACGTATGAGGCAGGTGATTTAGTGGGGAAAGGGCCTTCGGTTTCGGTAGGTGCCACGCTGCAACTGCCCGACGAGCCCGAAGCAGAGCCGGTGGTGCTGGTTGATGTTGAACTGCTTTCGGCCGCCGATACATCATCTTTGCTGCAGGCCTGAACCAAAATCGACGTTGACGCTGCGCCAACCAGCAGGCTTTTCAAAAAATTTTTTCTTTCCATAACCTCGGTGTATTTGATGATTCAAATATGCAGAGCGCCGGACGGGTTATAAAAGGTGTATCGATGAGTGGTGGGGATGTATCGATAATATGGTTTAATAAACTTGAACAGGGCAGGGGCGGCAGACGTTTAAAAGGCGATGATGGTAAAATGCAGCATCAAGTTTTTGTCGCCTATGTAGTTCTTAATCATGCTGTATAATTAGCAGGTGTAAACTCATCGTGCTCTATTGGTTGCTCTATTAGCCATGCATTTGTACAAATGCCTTCAACGCTGCTGTTGGCGGTACGTCTTTGCGGTAAACCAATAGCGTAGTTAATTTACTGAGTTCTTTGTTGACCGGAAACAAGTTAATTTTACGGTTTGAGTAAAAATGTTCCACTACTTCGGCCGGTAAAATACTGATGCCTAATCCGGCCTCTACAAAATTAATTACACCTTCAATAGAGTTAAGTACGGTACTTTGATATTGTACTGTGCCGTGGGCCAAAAGCCACGACTCTAACCGCGACCTGAACACGCATCCCTGGTCAAAAACAATGATGCGTTGCAAATCCTGCTTTAAAATGTCGGCTGCTTTTTTAAACTGATGGCCTGCAATAATCACCAGTTGCTCTTCTTTTATTAAATGCTGCTGCAAATCGGGCGTATCAATAGGGGCAGATATAAAGGCAGCATCCAGTTTTAAATTCAGCACGTCTTGTATCAGTGTATTGCGCATGGCCGATGTAAACTCAAGTTGCACTTTGGGGTGAACCTCAGCAAAGTTTTTCATGATGCCGGGTGCTTTGAGTGCCATGGTTGTTTCAATACAGCCAATCCGCAGTTTGCCGGTAACCTCATCAGTTTTTTCAATACGTTTTTTGGCTTCCTCAATCAGGTTGCTGATTTGCCTGCTGTACTTCATCAGCGTTTCGCCCTCGGGCGTTAGGTCAACCTTGCGCGAGCTGCGGTTAAACAGTTGCGCACCAAATTCTTCTTCGAGGCTTTTAATGCGTGCCGTTACGTTTGATTGTACGGTGAACGTTTCTTCGGCTGCTTTGGTAAAGCTGCCATGCTGGGCCACTGCTTCAAAAAGTTTTAAATCGTGTGTATTCATCAATCATAAATAATGATAATTGGTATTGCAATTAATCGTTTTTACAGATCAAATATCAGCATTACTTTTGACAAAAACGAAATGAAAAAGATTATCCAAAACTTATTGATCGCCATCGTCACACTTGCGGCAGTTGCTCTGCCCGCATCTGCGCAAAATCGTAAATCCTTAAAAAACAATATTACCATGAACACATCAGCCGTCTCTTACAAATACATCAAAGCTAACGAATCAAACATTTTTTACCGCGAAGCTGGCGCACACAATGCTCCGGCAGTATTGTTACTGCATGGCTATCCAACGTCGTCGCACATGTTCAGGAACCTGATACCTATCCTCGGCATGCAATACCACGTAATAGCGCCCGACTTGCCCGGTTTTGGCTACTCTGATGCGCCCGACCGCACAGCGTTTACCTATACCTTTGATAACCTGGCCAAAACTATGCAGTTGTTTATTGACCAGCTGGGCCTGAAGCGCTTTGCGGTGTATGTGTTTGATTATGGCGCCCCGGTAGGCTTGCGTTTGGCCATGAACAATCCCGAAAAAATTACCGGTATCATTTCGCAAAACGGTAATGCCTACGTAGAAGGTTTAAGTACCGGTTGGAACCCAATCCAAGAATACTGGGAACAGCCCACCCAGAAAAACCGGGATGCCCTGCGCGAATTTACTACCCTTAAAACTACTAAATGGCAGTATGAAGAAGGGGTGGAGGATCAATCTAAAATTGCTCCTGAAACGTACACCTTAGACCAGCACTTTTTGGACCGCCCGGGAATGGCTGATATACAACTGGATATTTTGCGCGACTATCGAACCAACGTAGCAATGTACCCACAGTTTCATGCTTACTTTAAAGCACACCAACCTAAGCTGCTGGCCGTTTGGGGCAATAAAGACCCTTACTTTTTGCCCGCAGGTGCCGAGGCCTATAAACGGGATCTACCAAACGCAACCGTTAAGTTTTATAACACCGGGCACTTTGCTTTAGAAACGCATGTAAATGAAATAGGAGCCGACATTTTGAGTTTTTTGGCAACCTTGCCCAAATAATGCAGCTTTGATAGCGCATTGTATAAAGTGTCTATCATTTACATGCTGGTTTTTCGGTAACATCTTATTATGCTTTGCGTATAAGTTTTTAACTATTGCGATCAACTTCGGCTGGTTTTTTAACTAACTTGTATGACAACTGATACTCCTGTAATTTCTCGTGAGCTTGAAAGAGCCAAAGCGTTGGCAACCTATAATCTTGATTATGATGCCTTACAGGAAAAGTTTGCTGACCTGACGATGCTGGCTACTCAAATTACCGGCACCAGTGTATCGTTAATTAATTTACTGGATGCTGATAACCAATGGAGTGTAGCAGGGCAGGGAGTGAGTTTATTACATTTGGATAAAAAAGATTCGATATGTCAGTATACCATCGAATCTGAAAAGGATTTTGAAGTAGCCAATCTTCGTAACGATGAGCGTTTCAGGAAACAAGGTTATGTGGTTAATACGACCCTGTCTTATTACTACGGTGTGCCCCTCAAAACCAAAGATGGTTTGGCCATAGGCGCGTTGTGTGTGTTAGACAGCGAAGACCCGGAGTTAGGACGCAGGCAAAAAAGTATGCTGCAACTGCTTGGCAAAGAAATTATTAACCGTTTGGATGAGTTAAAGCGAATTGCTATACTCGAAAATAAAATTCAGTTGTTAAAAGCAGAAAGACGTATGCTAGCTCATGACATACGCGGACCTTTGGGTGGCATGAAAGGCCTGGCCGAAATGGCTGCCGAGGAAGGCTTTACGGCCAGTAAAGAAGACTTGTTACATTACCTGGAGCTTATTAGAGACAGCAGCATGTCTGTGATGGACATGGCTACCGAAATACTGCAACACGACAGAGAATTAGAAGCAGCACCGCCCGCCGATGGCCAAATCAACCTGTTACAACTTAAAAAGAAATTAGAACAGCTGTTTGCTCCGCGGATAAAAGATAAGGATATAGACTTCAATATTTTTGTGTCTGATGCGACGGCCTTGCAGCCTGTTAATAAATATGGTTTGCAGCAAATTTTGGGCAATCTGGTATCAAACGCCATCAAATTTACGTCGGTGGGTGGCTTTATTACCGTTGAACTAAATCTTTTTGGCGACGACTATAATCAGAAACTTAAATTGCAGGTACAAGATTCCGGACGGGGAATGAACAACGATTTGGTAAGTGCCATATTAATTGATGGTGCCACATCTACCCAGGGTACCAACGGCGAGACCGGCTATGGCCTGGGCCTGCAACTGGTTAAGCAACTTGTTGCCGAAAAAAACGGAACTTTTGACGTAGCATCTAAAGAAGGCAACGGAAGCTCTTTTACTGTTATTTTGCCAGCCGCGTAAATAGTAATATTCGCAGTAAATTTTACACAAAGAGCCTTACGGTTTTACCGTAAGGTTCTTTGTGTAGTAGCTCAATGCTGCTAATTACTTCATGGCATAAGTCAAATAACCGCCGTCGGCTACTAACTCAGCTCCGGTAATAAAACTGGCATCGTCAGAGGCCAGAAATAACACCGTTTTGGCAATTTCATCAGGCGCACCCAGGCGTTTCATGGATGTTGCAGCTGCTAAATGCGGTTTGGCATCTGTTGGCAACACGTAATCCAATGCTGGGGTATCTACCGGGCCGGGGCTTACAATATTAACGCGGATTTTGCGGTCGGCCAGCTCATTGGCAGCAATTTGTGCAATTTTATTTAAGGCGCCTTTGGTAGCCGAGTACACACTGGTACCTATATTGGTTGCTGTTGCTACGGTAGATGAGGTAAACACTACTGCTGCGCCATTAGCCAAGTGCGGAATAAGCTTTTGCAACGTAAAATAGTGACCTTTAACGTTGGTATTAAACTGAGCATCAAAGTCGGCCTCGGTGGTTTGCTCAATAGGGGTAAACTTTGCAATGCCAGCGTTTAGAAAAAGCACATCCAGCGGCGCGCCATTATCAGTAATAGCTTTTACTAAGGCAGCTATGCCGTTCATATCAGCAGTGTCGGCCAGTACAGTTTTTAAGTTCGCGCTGTTAATTTGATTAGCCGCTTTCTGAAGGTTGTCCGCTTTGCGGCCAGTAATCCAAACATTGGCTCCGGCTTTAATAAATGCTTTGGCGGTGGCTAAGCCTATGCCGGTTGTACCGCCGGTGATTACTACATTTTTTTTGTTAAAATTCATGGCAATTTGTTCTGTTATTATCCTGCAAAAATAGTGTAGTTAGATTTATTTTAGTTACTTTGTAACTAAAAGTAACAGTAACTTTAGAGTAACCAGGTAACTTATGACTGACTATGTTTGCCAGCCGGGGCACAAGAAAGAAATAATGGCCGTACATGATGCGATGGATGTATTAAGCGGCAAATGGAAGATTTCCATTATCTCTTCGATCTGCTTTTATAACGAAAGGCGCTTTTCGGATATTTTGAACGATGTAAACGGCATATCCAATAAAATGCTGAGTAAAGAACTAAAAGAGCTGGAGATGAATAAGTTAATAAAGCGAACTGTGTTAGATACGCAGCCGGTCACCGTAACTTATAATTTAACAGAATACGGTCTTACTTTGCGTACCATTATTAACAATCTAGCCGACTGGGGTATGGAGCATCGCAAGGTTATTACAGGTAAATATTTGCTTTAAATAATTCGCAATTTGTTTTTACAGTTGTCGTGCTTGCACATTAGCACTTGGTAGTACCTTTGCATATGCTACAAAACCAAACTCATATAGCTACTTAAGTATTTATAACTTTGCGGTTTAAGATTTAAATCGTACTTTTTAATTTTATAACAAACCGGATTGCACGTTTGATCCGTAATTCATCGACAAAAATAGCTACCTGCACAATTATCAGCGACATTATACCCTATCTGCCACCACACGCTCAATTAAAAACTACCTTAGGCATGGGCGTTTGTACCGTTTGAAGCTCTGCAATGGCTGGCAGAAGCGCAAGAAGAGGTAATTGAAGGGTGACACCGAGCTTTGTTACTTATTAAATCACTGTTACTTATCGAAAAGTAGTCAGCTTAGAAAATTCAAGAACAGCATTGTCATCGCAAGAGGACCCTTTACTGCATCTTTCGGTAAGCGTGATTTTCGACGTCAAACAAAACAATCTGCGGCATCCAGTAACAATATCTATTCATGTTGAACGTAATTGACCCTTTTCCGGAAACATTATAATTTAAGGTAATTTCTGTGTAGATGAAATGATGTGTAATTTAATAATTGCCATTACCCCAATACCTGCTGCTAAATTTTTCGTTCTCAATTAAGGTTAATGTATCAGGTCGGTAAGGGATCTCTACCAAAAAAGGTTCGTAATCAAAGTTCGTATTTACATACTTACCGCTTATCATATTTTTAAACAGAAAGTTGTCGTACACGGTAAATACCAATCCTGTAAAAATCATAGCGATGATAAACCTAGATACGTTGTTTTTCACGTTACGACTTAATAAAAATGTTATTCTACAGTAATTAGTAAAATAACATTTTATTCTTACTCGCCACCCAAATAAACATCCAGTAAGCCGTCTGGTAAATCCAAATAAATTTCGCCTCCTTCAATGTCAATTCCTTTTATAAATTCGGTATTGAGCGGAAAAAGCACATCGCGGTGCTGGTAGTGCACGGTAGCTATTACCTGCTGAGGGTATTCGGTTACATCGGTGATCTCGCCCAGTTCGCCGTGTTTTTCGTCAATGGCAATGAAGCCTTCCAGGTCCATCAGCGTAAAATCGTCCGGGTTTTTTTCGGGCATCAGTTTGTTGGGTAGGTATAGATCTTTTTTGGCCAGTGGAGCGGCCTTATCAATATGGTCAACGCCTTCCAGATACAGATAAGCCGTGTTGGCCTGCGGGTATTTGATGGAAGTAACAAAGTGCGGTACCAGTTTGCCGGCAGTTTCAACAAAAACGGCATCAAAGTCGATGTCGTCCAGTCCGTCAAAATCGGTATAAACCTGCAGTTCGCCTTTTAAGCCGCGGGTTTTCAAAATGGTACCTATCCTAAAGTGGTTTTCGTGCATGGTAATGGTATTCAACAAAAAAAGCGAAGCGCTGTAAACAGGCCCCGCTTTTTTAAATAAAGTGCTTTAATTACTCGGCTGATTCTGTAGTTTCAGTTTCAGCTTCTTCAGCAGCAGGAGCTTCCTCAGCTACCGGAGCATTTTTAGCTGCAATGGCAGCAGCTCTGTCTTCATTCTTTTTAGCTTCAGCAGCTAAAGCAGTTTTACGTGCTTCTTCTTTAGCCGAAGTAAGGTTTGATTTTTTACCGGTGATTTTTCCATCTTTCTGGTCTAACCAGTTGTTGAATTTCTCATCGGCTTGTTCCTGAGTTAAAGCGCCTTTTTTAACGCCGCCAGCCAGGTGTTTTTTGTACAACACGCCTTTGTAAGAAAGGATAGCACGACAAGTATCAGTTGGCTGAGCACCATTTTGTACCCACTCAAAAGTTTTGTCGAAGTTAATATCGATAGTAGCAGGGTTGGTGTTTGGGTTATAAGAACCAATACGCTCAATAAAACGACCGTCACGTGGAGCACGTGCGTCGGCTACTACGATGTAATAAAAAGGTTTTCCTTTTTTACCGTGTCTTTGCAATCTGATTTTAGTTGCCATTTTTTAATATAGTTATGTATTCAACATTCCCCCGGAGCCTTTTCTGCGGGGACGCAAAGATACTTTTTTATTTATTAATTAGCAATAGGTGTTAATGTGTTGATTTTTAAGCTCAAAACCAAGATTAACATTGCAAGATATCCAACACTACTTCAACTTCATCACCTCTTTAAAATCAACCATCTGATATACATCTTCATCCGCAATAAACTTACTGATCATGCTGGCGTGGCCAGAGCCCAAAAAAATCATGATGCGTTCATCCAGCGGAGTAACGCTTTTTTGCACCAGCGAGTACATGTACAGGTTGCGTTTGTACCAAAGCGTAACAGCATCGGCTCCGGCAAAATTGGTTGGTGGTCCGGCAGGGGTAAGCAATTTGATGTAAAAGCCGTTGTTTTCGCGGCGCGATGCAGGCGTGTTGGCATCTTCCAGCAACTGGAGCAAGTTGTATTTAGCCAATTTTTGATTAGCTGATTTTGACATGTTAGCGATGCTGGCATTCACCGAATCCATCAGCGTTTTCTGGCCCGACGCCTGGATCACCTTCATTACTGTATCAAACGGGATACCCATATGATAGTCTACAGCATGTACTGTTTTCAACCCCGCTTTTTTGGCTGCCCTAAAGGCCAGTTGAAATATCTCGTTGTTTTTATAAAAGGCATAGTTGCTTTTACCTTTGTAACGTTCCTCCACAAATTTATCGTAGGTACCGGCCAGGTATAATTGGTAAAGTGAATCAAGGCGTTTTTGATCTTTGTAATCCCACTCCACAAATATTTTAGCAGGTTTAAACTTGCCTATCTGGCCGGTGATTTTTTCCAGGTCCTGCTGTGCCGACGGCGCTAAAATATCGAACGTTTTCTGTTTTACGATGTCGGCGCCCGGGTTGTGAAAATGAAAAGTGCCTAAAAGCAAAACCTTTTTTTGCGCCTGCAAGTGTAAGGTTATGCAGAAAAGGATAGATAACAGGAAAATAGTTTTGTAGAGTAGCTTCATGCTTGCTAAGTAAGAGGTTAATAAAAGTTATAATAATATTGCCTCCGAAAGTAAACTTAATTGTTGTGTTAACGTTACGATACCAGAGTTTATAAAACACACAGAGGTTGTAGTCGTTAGGCGTAAACATACACGCTTTGTAAAAACTTATGATAGGTTATCGTAAACAGACACTACTTATTTGTTATTAAGATTTAAGCGTACCTTTGCGCGCTGTTGCTGAAAGATAATATGCCGAAATTACCCACGCCGCCCAATGAGCAGGACCGCCTTGCTGCCCTGCGCTCATACCATATATTGGATACGGCCACCGAAAAGGATTTTGACGACCTGACGGAGCTGGCATCGGCTATTTGCAACACACCTATAGCGCTGATTTCGCTGGTGGACAAAGACCGGCAGTGGTTTAAATCGCGTAAGGGTTTACCAGTTTCAGAAACTCATCGCGATGCCTCTTTTTGCGCCCATGCTATCAACAACCCAAACGAGCTGATGCAGGTGCCCGACGCCCGTGCCGATGAACGTTTTAAAGATAACCCGCTGGTGACCGGCGATCCGCATATTGCCTTTTACGCCGGTATGCCACTGGTGGATGAAAACGGTTTTGCCTTAGGCTCACTTTGTGTGATAGACCACGAGCGCCGCGAACTAACACCCGAACAACAATCGGCCCTAAAAACTTTGTCGGCACAGGTGGTTACAAAACTGCGGTTGCGAAAAAAGGTTGCCGAACTGGAAAATGCCGGCACGCGTATACAAAAATTGAACGCGCTGCTTATGAATAAAGAGCGCGAGGCCATGCAGATTATTGAGCATACACCTATGGCTATGGCGCTGCACACCGGCGAGGAAATGAACATCCGCTTTGCCAATAAAATGATGCTGCAAGCCTGGGATAAAAACGAAGCCGTATTTGGCATGCCGTTTAATCTGGCATTGCCTGAGCTGGCCGCGCTGGATTTTCCGCGCACTATGCGGCAGGTTTATCGTAAGGGCATTCCGTATCACCAAACTGAAGAGCGGATGGCTTACGAGCATGGGGGCCGGATTAAAGAGTTTTATTACAATTACAGTTTTACCCCGCTATTTATGCCCAACGGGCAGGTTTGGGGTATTCTAAATACCGCGCTCGATGTAACTCAAATGGTGCTAAGCCGTTTGTCGGTTGAGCGTGCGGAGGAGTCGTTAAGGCTGGCTGTACAGTCGGCCGATTTGGGTACTTGGTTTATTGATGGTATCACCCGCGAGTTTAAACCTTCAGATCGCTTAAAAGAGTTGTTCGGATACCTTCCGCACGAGGAAATGTCATACGAAGCTGCCATTAATCAAATCGCTGAAGAATACCGCAACAAGGTAATGCAAGGGGTTGAAGCAGCCATCACCCGTGGTGACGCTTATGATATGGAATATCCTATCATCAGCCATCACGACCAAACCTTGCGCTGGGTGCGTGCTACTGGTAAAGTATACCCGGCAACCGAAGAAGGGCAGGCGCCATTTTTTTCGGGAACGATGTTCGACATCACCGAGCAGAAAAAAGATGAGCAGCGCAAAAGCGACTTTATTGGCATGGTGAGCCATGAACTTAAGTCGCCGCTCACCTCGCTCAATGGGTTTTTGCAGATGCTGCAACTTAAAGCCGGAAAGGCGGGCGACCAGTTTACACACAGCACAGCGGTTAAATCAATTGCACAGGTCAAGAAAATGACCTCTACTATCAATGGTTTCCTCAACGCCGCACGGTTAGGTTCGGGTAAAATACAGCTGCACAAGCAAAAGTTTTTGCTGAACGATCTCATCAGCGAGTCTATCAACGATGCACTGCTATCGCAGGAGACACATTTTTTCCATTACCCGCCCTGCCGCGAGGTAGAGGTAGAGGCCGACCGCGACAAGATTGGCAACGTTGTATCCAATCTGCTAAGCAATGCTGTTAAATACTCGCCGGGTGCCGACCAGGTTGAGGTGAATTGCATGATAGAAAACGGCCAGGCCAAAGTTTGCGTAACCGACCGAGGCATGGGCATTACCCCCGAAGACCAGGAGAAACTATTCGACCGCTTTTTCAGGGTGCAAAGCATGGCTACCCGTCACATTAGCGGTCATGGTATCGGCTTGTACCTTTGTGCCGAAATTATTCAGGCTCACGGTGGCCATATAGGCGTGCTAAGCCAGCCAGGTGAGGGTAGCACTTTTTGGTTTAGCTTACCCGTAGCTTAGAAGTTTGTCAACGTATCACTAATTAATTTTAGGAGTTGTTGCTATGCAGTGCAACGGTGTAGCTATATTTTCATCACCGATACTGCAATAGTAAAGTAGATGATGAGACCTGTAACATCCACCAAAGTAGCAACAAATGGTGCTGATGAAGTGGCGGGATCCAAGCCTACACGTTTTAATATAAGCGGCAACATGGAGCCTGCCAGCGATCCCCATAACACGATGCCAACTAATGCTAAACCAACGGTGGTTCCTACCAGCACCCAGTGAGGGCCATAAATGTTACTAAAAAGTGTCCAGACAAAAATTCGGAAAAAGCCAATAATTCCCAATGTGGCTCCTAACAAAAAGCCTGAAATTAATTCACGACGCATTACGCGCCACCAGTCTTCTACAGTAACTTCGCCCAAAGCCATGGCCTGTATTATTAGGGTAGATGCCTGTGAGCCGCTATTACCGCCGCTTGAGATGATAAGGGGTACGAACAACGCCAATACTACAGCTTTAGCAATCTGACCTTCAAAATATCCCATCGCCGTAGCGGTAAGCATCTCGCCTAAAAATAGTATGATCAACCACCCCACACGTTTTTTAACCAATTTGAGTAACGGGATGTCCAGGTAAGGCTCGTCTAACGCTTCGGTACCACCAATTTTTTGAATGTCCTCGGTGTATTCCTCGTTAGCAATCCATAAAATATCATCAACGGTCACTATGCCGAGCATGATGTTATTATTGTCTACTACCGGCAAAGCCACCCTGTTATTCATCCTGAAGATATTAATAGCTTCTTCTTGAGGATCATTAACATTGAGTGCGATTAACCTGTCGTCGGTAAGGTCGCTCACTTTCGTGGCTGGGTTCACCAACAAGATCTCACGGATACGAATATCATCCAGCAATACTCCGTTATCATCGATAACGTAAATAACGTCGATGGTTTCGGAGTCTTTACCATAACGGCGGATATGTTCAAGCACGCGTACTACGTCCCAATTTTTACGCACAGTAATATAATCAGGCGTCATCAAACGGCCTACGCTGTCTTCTTCGTAACCAAGCAAATCAAAAGCTTGTTGCCTGTCTTCGGTGGGTAAATGCAGGATCAGATTTTTGACCGTATCACCGTGCATTTCGCTAAACAGCGAAGTTCGGTCGTCGGGCGGAAGCTCATTTATTAATTCAGCAATTTTATGGCCCGAAAGTTTTTTTAGCAGTCGTTCTTGCGTAGGGAAATCGAGGATGCGGAAAACGTTTACCGCGCGGTTGAGCGATAAAACCTCGATAATGGTATGTGCGTTTTCCGGGAGTTCGTCAATCAATTCTTCTACTTCCGAAATATTGAGGCTGTTCAAATAGTCTCGTAACTGTTGTTCATCACCTGCTTGTATTAACAGTTCTACTTGTTCAACCATTTCTTCCATAAAAGTCCCCCTTGTTTACATGTATTTAAATTGTCTTATTTAACGGCTGCAAAAGTCGTTTATTTTTTCAAATTATAAGGGTGTTTTTATATTATCTTTGCACGAATTTTCGGCGGCACCTCAAGTTGTTAAAAACACAGGTTGTAAACCTTTTGACTATTGCTTTTGAGGATAATTTAATTGCTGCTGATGCTTTAATAATTAACTACGCAACAATTACATGGGTTTACAATGTGGTATAGTAGGTTTGCCAAACGTAGGCAAGTCAACACTTTTTAACTGTTTATCAAACGCAAAGGCGCAAGCCGCCAACTTTCCGTTTTGTACAATTGAGCCAAACGTAGGCGTAATAACGGTACCAGACGAGCGCATTACTAAACTGGCCGAACTGGTAAACCCGCAACGGGTAGTGCCAAATGTTATTGAGATTGTAGACATTGCCGGCCTGGTAAAAGGTGCCAGCAAAGGCGAAGGTTTGGGCAACCAGTTTTTGGGAAACATCCGCGCCACAAACGCCATCATCCATGTGCTGCGTTGCTTTGATAATGATAACGTGATACACGTTGATGGATCGGTAGACCCCATCCGCGACAAAGAAATTATTGATACTGAACTACAGTTGAAAGATTTGGAGTCGGTTGAAAAGAAGATACAGAAAGTTGAAAAGGCTGCCAAAACAGGCGACAAAGAAGGTAAAAAGGCCTTCGAAGTACTGTCTGTTTACAAGGAGCATTTACTGAGCGGAAAATCTGCACGTACCGCCCAGGTAAGTGAGGAAGACCAGGAGTACATTGCTGACCTTTGGCTGTTAACCGCTAAACCGGTAATGTATGTATGCAATGTAGGGGAGAGCGAAGTTAACACTGGCAACGCTTACGTAGAAAAGGTACGCGAGGCAGTAAAAGAAGAAAATGCCGAAGTTCTGATTATTTCTGCACAGATTGAATCTGAAATTGCGCAACTGGAGACTTTTGAAGAGCGCCAGATGTTTTTAGACGATTTGGGTTTAACTGAGTCGGGAGTAACCAAATTGATTAAAGCGGCTTACCGCTTACTAAACCTAAGCACTTATTTTACCGCCGGTGTACAGGAAGTACGTGCCTGGACCATATCAAAAGGCTTTACCGCACCACAAGCGGCAGGTGTAATTCATACCGACTTTGAGAAAGGCTTTATTCGTGCTGAGGTAATTAAGTACGCCGATTATATAAAATACGGATCAGAAAATGCCTGTAAAGAAGCCGGTAAATTGAGCGTTGAAGGTAAAACCTACATCGTAGAAGACGGCGATATTATGCACTTCAGGTTTAACGTTTAAACAATAGAGCCAAGAGCTAAGAACCAGGAACCAAGTAATGATTTGTTGATTTCCATGGCTCTTGGTTCTTAGCTCTTGGTTCTTGAATGTAAAACAATATATTTGCAGCACAAACCGGCACCCGTAGTTCAATGGATAGAATTTTAGATTCCGGTTCTAGAGATAGGGGTTCGAATCCCTTCGGGTGCACATCATGTAAAGCCTTTCAGATAATTTCTGAAAGGCTTTTTTTGCTTAGTACAAAGTGATACTTGTTTTCAATCTGTGTGCTTAACCCTACGTCGAGTCGTTGATTGCTTTCAAGACAACTTGTGAAAAATGACTAACATAAAGTAGTCTTCTTATTCTTGTTAAATTGTGTTAATGTTTTTGTTAACGGTGCGCAGAGCCTTACATTAGACCTACACTTTAACTTATGCTGCACAATTACTTCATTATCGCCTGGAGAAATATATGGCGGAGAGCCTTCGTTTCGTTACTGAACATATTCGGGCTATCTATAGCTATCGCACTTTGCTTTGTCATCGGTATTTATGTTTGGCAAGAGTACAATGTAAACGCTGACTTAGGTAACATTGATCGGCAATATGTTTTAAAAAGCAGATGGAAAGATCCCAACATGGGACTTGAACATACAACTATAGCGGGTTTGCCTCGTGCACTTAAGGAACAATATCCCGATATCGTGGCCAACTACTATCGTTGGGATGGCATTACCGTTGTTGCTTCGAACAATGACAGGCATTTCAGAGAAGTTGTTTCTATTGGTGATAGTACCCTCTTTAAAATGTATGGATTTCGTTTCATGTACGGTAATGCCGAAACTGCGTTAAACAGCCCAAATGCAGTAGTGATTAGCGAAGACAAAGCGCTCAAGTACTTTGGAAAAAATGATGTAATAGGTAGGACTTTCAACCTGGAGAATTTTTCGGGCGAAAAAAAATTATTTAATGTAACCGGAGTTTTAAAAAAGATGCCCCGGAACACGGTAACTCAATTTGGCGATAGCCACTTCAGCTTCTTTTTACCGGTAACATCAGCTAAGTTTTTTGGACGAGTGTTGGATGGCTGGTCAAATTTTTACACCATCGGGTTGATAGAGCTTAAAAAGGGGGCAAGCCTTAAAAGCCTCAACTCGGCAATGGCCAAGTTGGTACAGAAGCATACCACCTATCCGGCAAATCAAAGTTTAACTCCCTACGCTGTTCCGCTCCGTAACATATACCTCGAAGGCCCG
>CAJYJH010000002.1 GCA_913775265.1 uncultured Mucilaginibacter sp.
CTGCTTTACGACATCTATGTCAGTTCGGCATCAGACTACCAAACCCACCTTAAAACCACCACGTTTGTAAACCCGGTTAACCGCCTCGTTACCGACTCGGTAGCCATGGCACGTTTCCAGCTGCCTAAACTGGGCAAGCCTGCGCCTGCCTTTAGTTTGGTAAACGCGCAGGGCGATACCGTAACGCTTAAAAGCTTTGCCGGTCGCCCCATCATCATCAATTTTTGGGCGCCGTGGTGCCTGCCCTGCATCAAAGAGTTCCCGGCCGAAAACCGCCTGGCCGAAAAGTACAGTAAGCCGGGCGGATTAGTGGTGATCAACATTTGTGTAGATGCTGCCCCCGCCGACTGGAAGCGCCTCTCGGCCACCCACCACCTAAACATGGTAAACCTTTATGCCGATGCAGCCGCCTACGCCAGACTTAAAAACAGGTACGACCTCTCGGCCCTGCCCAAAAGCATCGCCATCGGCAAAAACCTAACCATCACCCGCAACCACCTCAACCGTGCCAGTCAGCTGTCGGACACGAAGATTAAGGAGTTGATGGGTTTATAGGATTTGGGGATACTTTTCGGCTACCACAAACGTCCGGCTTTTGTTTCGTGTGCAGTAAGTAAGATAAATAGCCTCAAATAGCTACAAACGCAACGCTTGCGGCAACAAAGTCCTACTCAAAGTCCTCCCTCCCGGGGAGGATTTAGGTGGGGCTACTCCCCCTTCAGTCGGCCGGGGGCTTACGCCAACTGCATGCGTTTGGCCGACAACTTGCTTACCGAAGCTTTATTCACACGCTCTTTTTGCGCCGGATTAATGCAAAGCACGGCCGTTTCGGGGTTGTGCAGCATTTTTTGGGTAAAGTTACCAAAAAAGTACTCGCGGATGTTTCGGCGGGTATTGGCTCCGATAACCACCAGGTCGGCTAACTCGGTTTTGCAAATAGCCACCAGTGATGCCGCCGCATTTTGGGTATACACCTGGCTGGTGGTTACCGAGGCTGCATTTTTAGCCAGCCTGAACCTGATACGTGCCGACAAGCTGTTAAGGCTGCTCTGCAGGTTGGCATCGGCATTGTCAATCATGCTCACTACCGATACATCGGCGTGGTTTTTTTCGATAATTTGCTTGGCCAGCGGTAGGGTTGCCATGGGCGCGGCCGTGCTTTGTACCGGGTAAACCACATGCTGAAAAACCTGATTGCTTTTGCCGGCAGGCACCGCCAGCACATGGCAGGGCGTATCCTGCAGCAGCTGGTAGGCCAGGCTGTCGAAAATGTAAGAGGCGTGATCGATATGCGCGGGCATGCCCAGTATAACCAGGTCGGCCGGGTGCTTTTGCGCCCACTCTTTAATGAGCAGGTCGCGGTTGCCTGCCGGGGTGTACAAGCGGCAGTCTACCTGCTCGGATGTGCGGATAGAGCGGGTCAGATCTTCGAGTACGCTTTTGTCTTTTTCGATGACCTCGGCAGCCATAGTATGCACTGCGGTAAGGTTGCCCATTTGCGGGTAATGAAACAGTAAATCGCTTACATACAAAACATGGAGCCTGGCCTGGTGCCTGCGGGCCATGTGGATGGCGGTATTTAAAGAGTTAAGTGATGTTTCGGAAAGGTCAACAGGTATTAATATATCTCTGAGGATAGTTTTCATAAGCTGTAAAATTTAAGGGTTAAACCATAAGGCCGCTTAGAAATGGCCCGGTGAGTAACCCCAATATACAAAAAACAAACCGGAATACCAAATCGGATTGGTTGTTGGTAAGTGGAAATGGTTTGTGGGGAGTGATTTTTTAAGGGTAAAATTGGGGGTTGGTATAAGAACTGGATGGATGATTTACTCTTGCTGGTGTTTGATCTAATTAGTTTGTGGTAATCAAACTCAAGGTTGCGGTAACTTACCCGCCCCAGTCTGCTCTGTGCCGCAGAGGCATCTTAGTTTTTTCTTGAAAAAAAAGTAAGCAAAAATTCAAGTCAACCTTGTAGGCTTCTTTGCACACAGGGCCTATACCCTGCAAAGGCGGGCAGCACCGCAGGCCGCTTAGCTTTTGCCCCTGCTCCGCGCTTTGGGCCTGCGCTTCTGCAAAATCTAAAATGCCTTATTCTGCCGCACGGGGCCACCATGTGCTGCCCGCCTTTCGGCCGAAGCTGGGGAAGGTGACAAGCCCCCCGGCCCCTTAAGGGGGGAGCTTTTGCATAGTTGGATGACTGTTGTTTATGTTAATCTTTTTTGTTTAGCAAATTCAGATTCAGACCAAAGCCCAAAGGCCCGCTGTTGCGCCCGGGCCAGCGATGGCCCTGTGGGCGGTTAGGTGATCGCAACAGCTAGGCCTTTTTGCTTCTCTTGTGGCTATGACAAAAGAAGTAGCCTCCGCGGCGATGAGCGGACTGAGGTGAGTTAATGATTACTGGCCAAAGTTAAAAATACACAAACAAACTTATCCCGCGTACACTCCTTCGAATGATATAGCACCCGTACCTCACAAGACAACTTCATTATTTTAAGATGTATATCCTCCTGATGCTACCAGTTAAGAAATAAGATGTCAGTCCCAAAATCAATTCAAATACTCCCCCTTCAAAACCTCGGGAAAATTTCTAAATTCCAACGGTGTCTGATTCGTTTTGCGCCTGAACAATTTGTTAAACGACTGCGGATAATCAAAACCCAGTTTGTAAGCAATTTCGGCTACGGTGAGGTTGCTGCCGGTAAGGAGCTGTTTGGCTTTTTCGAGCAGGTGATCCTGAATGTATTGCTGGGCACTGCGGCCCGACACGGTGCGGAGCAGATCGCTCAGGTATTTGGGCGATTTGTGCAGCCGGTCGGCCAGGTAGGCAACGGTGGGTACGCCGTGGTCGGCGAGTTGCTGTTCGTTGGCAAAATAGGCGGCTAACAGGTTGTCGACCTCGCTTATTAAATGGTGATGGGCCGGCCGGCGGGTGTTAAACTGCCGCAGGTAAAACCGCTGACTATAATGCAACAGCAATTCCAGCTGTGAAAGCAGTACATCATGCGTTAGTCCGTCAATCGACGTTTCCAGTTCCTGTTGGATGTTTTGCACGATGCCGGTCATGATGGCTTCTTCCTTTTCGGACAGAAACAGGGCCTCGTTTATCGCATACGAAAAAAAGTTGTAGGTTTTTATTTTTCGTGCCAGCGGGTGGCCGACCAGCAAATCGGGATGAAAGGATACCGACCAGCCCTCTAACTGGTGCCGGTTAGGCACGTTGGCCGTAATCTGTCCCGGCGAAAAAAAGGACATCAGGCCTTCGTCGTAATCATAATAGCCCTGTCCGTACTCTACCTTGCCATTCACCTTGCGCTTTAGCGCCACGCAATACAAGTTAAGGTGCAGCGTGCGCGGCCGACTTTCGCTCGGCGGTATATCTTCCATCCTAAATACATCAATCAGCGGGTGTGCCGGACCGGGCAGGCACAATGCACGGCGCTGCTCGGTAATGGAGTTGATGGTTAACGGCTGATGTTGGCTCATAAGGGGTAAATATAAATGCGGTGCGTGCTTTTACAACAGCGCACCGCCGGTTAAAGTTTAACGGTCAATAGTGGCCATGGCGTCGGCATTGTACCGGTCGCCGGTGGGGGCACCCAGCGGAACAATGGCTTCCAGCCGGTTCATCTCGTCGGGCGTGATGGTAATATCGGCCGCGGCAATGTTTTGTTCCACGTATTTTACGCGCTTAGTGCCGGGAATGGACACATGCCCCTTGGCCAGCACCCAGGCAATGGCCAGTTGCGACGGCGTTACCTGCTTTTCGGCGGCTATCTGGTTGATGGCCGTCACCAGTTCCAGGTTTTTGTAAAACTGATCGCCTTGGAAACGCGGGATATGCCGCCTGAAATCGTCGGCCGCAAAATCGTCCGGGCTTTTAATATCGCCGGTTAAAAAGCCGCGACCCAGCGGCGAGTACGCTACCAAACTGATGCCCAACTCATCAAGCGTGTCGGTAATTTTAGCTTCTTCTACGTCGCGCTCAAACAACGAGTACTCGGTTTGTACCGCCGTAATAGGATGTACCTGGTGCGCCTTGCGAATGGTGGCCGACGATACCTCCGACAAACCGATATACTTTACCTTACCCTCCTTAACCAGCTCTGCCATAGCCTGTACCGTTTCTTCGATAGGCGTGTTTGGGTCCAGGCGGTGCAGGTAATACAGGTCGATGTAGTCGGTCTGCAGGTTTTTGAGCGAACGCTCGGCAGCCTTTTTAACGTAGGCTTTAGAGCCGTTAAAGTTCCAGGTCAATTGTTCATTATCATCCACCTCGAAACCAAATTTGGTAGCGATGATGTATTGGTCGCGGTTGCCCTTGATGGCTTTGGCTACCAACCGCTCGTTGAGTAGCGGCCCATACAAATCGGCCGTATCTAAAAAGTTGCCTCCCAGCTCGAGCGAGCGGTGGATGGTGGCGATGGCCTCGGCTTCGTCGGCCTTGCCGTAAATGTCGCTGCCGGCCAGCGTGGTCATGCCCATGCACCCCAACCCTACCTCGGGCACCTGTAAACCCTGGCTTCCTAATTTTACTGTTTTCATGGTTTTTGTTTTTCTGTTGATACAAAGGTGGGCGTTTGGCGGCAGGGCGGTGTGTCCGTGGAGCGGATTGTTGTATCCACCCCACCCTAACCCTCCCCTTTGGGGAGGGAACGTTGATTGATTTAAAGACTTATTATTGATGCTCTTTAAGGTCCTCCCTTCTGGGGAGGATTTAGGTAGGGCTTTTTTGCTAACGCAAGCGTCACGCTTGTGGTGTTTAGGTTCGGTTTTAGTTTCTAGCGAATTGATCCAAGGGCCACAAGCGGGACGCTTAGGGCAGTTTTAAGCAGGGTGTTGTTTTTGTTAGTGTTTGCTAAACAAAGCAGCAATAACTTTAGCTCCCGCACCACATCAAAAATTTTCTGTTTTAACGGTGCGATACCAGTTAACCAATTTTTCGGCCCGCTCCTGAACAATAAAACATCCGCTTATTGTTTCGATGAAAGGTTTGTTTTTGTACACTTCTTGCATCCAAGCTTCGATTGCCTTATGGTTATTAAAACGCTTTCGGTATTTTAAATAATACTCAAAAGCCATGAGGCGAGTGGCCGGGTTAATGGCATACATCAAGGCAATAATTTCGCTATTACTAAGTTTATCTTTGGAATCGTTAAATATCCGCCGGTTATCAAGCATTGTCGGTGTCGGGCCACCGCCATATCCATACATGATGCCATCAGTTGGCGACATTAGCGTTAAATGCCTGGTCGAAATATGTTCACCAGGCGCATTATTATAATTGGCCACAGGTTTTAGTAACTCATCAACGTGGTACTTATAATAATATATACCGCCCGAATCAATAGGCAACAGGCTGGCCAGCATCTGCCGGTACTGCTGTTTAAGCTCCTTTTTTGTGGTAGCTTGGCTATACAATTGGTAAGATACGATTTTGCCCCGGTAATGGTAAAAATTGGCGTTGAATCTAATGTAACCCGCACCTCTACTTCGCGAAAACATCGTCCATCCGAAACCTAAAGTATCCGGCTTCATGGTATTATTAGGTTGCAAAAAGAAATCTTCTAACGCAGCCGGATTATTCTTGCCGACAGAGTCTAAAGTTTTAACCAGATTAATATCGTTCTGAATCCATTCCTTTTTCAAAGTATCTGCATTTTGCGCGAGGGCACGCTTGCCAAAAGATAACAAGCAAACTAAAAAGATAAGGCACGTTGTTTTCATACATTGAAGTTTTATAAAAGTAGTAAATCAAAGCTACTTTTACCCAAGGAATGCGTGATGTTTCTGGCACTTGAATAATGCCACCGCAAGAGTAGTGATTGTCGATTTTGTAATTGTTATATTATTGGAGTTCTATCGAACTCCCCATAAGCCGGAAACTTACAGCAAAAGAAAGGCACAGGTAATTATTACAACGTAGTTATGCAACCAGAGTAATGATTAATTTGGCATCACCAAAATATTAACAAGCTTTAAACGGTGGGTACTTTAAATAAACACTTAGCTCAGATTTGGAACGTAACCGAAGATGAGGTAGCAGTTTTTCTGGCTGCATTTGGCCAATTAACACTCAAAAAAGGCGATACTTTCTCATTGCCAGGCGTTGTATGCGATCAAATTGGTTTAATTAAAAGCGGGTTAATGAAATGCGTTCTGATAAATGACGGCAACGAGGTGGTGTTTGAGTTTGCGTACGAAAACTCATTTATTGCAGATTATTACAGTTTTGTAACCCGCACTCCTTCTACCAAGTTAATCAGCTGCTTAGAACCAACCGAGATTTGGGTTATTAACAGGCAAAAATTAGCCGACCTAAGTCGTGAACATGCATTTATTGAACGCATTAGCAGAATTACCAATGAACATTTATTTATCAGGATGCACGAGAAAGCCACCTCGCTTCTGCTCGACTCTGCTACAGTGCGATATCAAAAGCTGATTACTGCGCGACAAGATCTGGCTCAACGAATTCCTCAGTATCTATTGGCATCTTACCTAAACGTAAAGCCCGAAACCATCAGCAGAATACGTAAACGTATAGTCTATCCTCTTTCTTGATTTAAGTCAATGAAATCAGACATGCGCATAGCATAGATTTACCGCACGTGGCAATATTACCAATGCCCGGCAACGTAATGAAAACTGAATTACTTTTACAACAAACCATAAATGCTTATGAGTGGACCGACAACCTGTTAAACAATTTGCCCTATACCCATTGGCGAATGCTGCCTCAGGTTATAGAAAGCAACGTTTTGTGGCAAGTTGGACACTTAGTGGTAAGTACGTATTATAACTCTATATTAGTAATTAAAGGGCACCAAACAACTGTTTTACAATCTATGCCGCTCAAGTTATACAGCCAGTTGTTTACCCAGGCAGCTCCGGCACTGGCCACAGGCTTGGTTGATCCAGAGCAACTCTATAAACATTTAAAAATGATGCAAAAGCATTCCGTTGAAACGATTGAGCTAATAAAGGATAACCAATTACATGAAGAGCTATTGCAAATTGAAATTGTACATCCCGTTGCCAAAACAAAACTCGAAGCATTAGATTGGAACATAAAACATACGCTGTGGCACTGCGGACAGATAGCACTCATTAAACGTGTAGTTGATAAACGGCATGAATTTCATTTAAATGAGCAATAAACTACCGCAAGCGTCCCAGTTAAGGTCTTTAAGCAATTTTATTCTGTCGACAAGTTGTCGTGAATACCAAAGGGCAAAGGCATTGCGGCAGCATAAAAAGCGCAAAGGCCCGCTGTTGCGCCCGGGCCAGCGTGGGGGGGCTATTTCTAATTATAAGTACCTGTCATCCTCTCCAGCTTCGGCCGAAAGGTGGGCAGCACAGTGCGGCCCCGTGTGGCAGGGAAAAGGCATTTTAGATTTTGCAGAAGCGCGGGCACGAGTGCGAAGCAGGGGCAAAATATAAGCGGCCTATGGTGCTGACTGGCTTCGCAGCGCAATGGCCCTGTGCGCAAAGAAGCCTTCGAGGGTGACTTGAATTTTGCTTCTTTGTTTCAAGACAAAGAAGTAGCCGCTCCGGCGATGAGGAGACGAAGTAAATTAGGAACCATAGGCTCGTGTCCAAATCGCAGATACCGCTTTGCTACGTAGCGCGTTGGATGTCAATATTCATCGGCATGACTAAGCGGATAAAAGCGCTCATTCACTCATCGCAAGTAGCAAGATCCCTCGCTATCGCTCGGGATGACAGATCAAGAAGAGAGCCAAGAACCAAGAGCCAAGAACCAAGAAAACTATTCACTCATTCACTCATTGGCTAACACTCACTCACTTATTTCTTTTCGTCTGCACACCCGCACATTTGCATATCTGCACATCCAAAAACATTCACTCATTGGCTACCACTCACTCATTCGCTCATTGTCTTCACTCTCTCACTTAATTACTTATTGCCCCACCATCACTACGCCCCCACCCGGTTGGATGACCACATTGGTGGTGCCGTTTTTGCTTACGGTCAGGTCTTTAGCACTGGTTACCCTATCGCTGCCATCAGCATAAACCTTGGCGGTTTTGCCGGATAGCATGGGTAGTTTTAAACTCAGTTTAAGCGGGGCCGATTGGGCGTTTATGCCGGCGATGTACCATTTGTCGCCGTGCCTGCGGGCTATCACGGCGTACTTGCCGGGGTAACCGTCGATGTAGCGGGTTTCGTCCCAGGTGGTGGGTACTTGCTTCATAAAATCTATCTCGAATGCGGGAACATCCGTCAGGTTATTAGGGGTGATGCCGAACATTTGCACCGGGTTCTGGAAAAGTACCGACGTTGCCAGCTGGAAGGCATCGGTAGTGAGGCGCTTGCGGTCTTTGGTGTTGCTTTTAACCAGGTATTTGTTGAGCAGCACGCCGCCAAACTCCATGCTGCCGACGGTGTTACGGATAAAAGGGTGCATGGTGGCGTTAAAGGCTTCGGCTTCGCGCACGTTTTGCGAAAATATCAGATTTTCGGACGCTACTACCGCCTCGCTGCCTACGTAGTTAGGATACATGCGCTCCCATCCGCGCGGCAAGGTAGTGCCGTGGAAGATGATCATCAGCCCGTAGTCGTTAGCATCGCTCAAAATATCCTCGTACAAACGCATGGTTTCCTGCTTGTCGCCGCCAAAAAAGTCAACCTTCAGACCTTTAACGCCCTGCTCGCGCAGCCATTTCATTTCGGCCTTGCGCTCTACCGAGGCATTCATGCGGTTGTGCGGACCCATAGGTGCATCGTTAAACGGTCCGTTAGAGTTGTACCACAAAAACACGTCTACCCCTTTGCTGTGGGCATACTTAATGAGTTCCTGCATGCGCTCTTTGCCTATATTTTTGTCCCACAGGGCATCTATTAAAATGTATTCAAATTTTAGGTCGGCAGCCAGGTCTATAAATTTTACCTGATCGTCGTAGTTCATGCTGGGGTCCTGCCACACAATCCAGCTCCAGGTGCCTTTGCCATAAGTGTATTTTTTGGATGGTGCGTACAGCGGCTCCACCACATCAAACGGGATGGTAGTTTCAGCAATGGGTTTCAGATCGGTGCCCACAGTAATGGTGCGCCACGGGGTTACGCCAGGCAGGGCAATAGCCGCGCCGGTGCTGCCAAAGCCGTTGTTTTGTTTAGGATTTGGGTATTTGATGTTGAACGTGCCATCGGCCGAACTCTCGCTCAGTTGCGAGGCACAATACAAGCTGCGTACGCCGGTTTCTGACACCAGCACCCAGCCGTTGTTACCTACGTGGAAAAGTCCCGGAAACACATAGCCCTCCTGATGTGGTTTGGCCGCCACCAGCGGGGCATCGGCTGTATAAGGGGTTTCGTAGCTTGGCGTAGTGCGCGACCAGCCCGCCGTAGGGTCCATCATGGGCGCTAAAAAGCGGGTGGTGGTGGCCGGGAACTTAAAGCCGGTCGCTTCTTTTTCGATCACGCAGCTGCGGGTTTCTTTCCAGATGGGCAGCTCATACCTGAAGGCCACATTGTTATCGCTCACTTGGAAAACGATGCTGATCTTACGCTGCTGCGAATTCTCTAAGTCCACGGTCAGCTTATTGGCGACGTAATGCATTTGCGATGCCTTGGCCCGGTCGAGCGTGTATTGCTGGTCTACGTTACCGTCGGCTTTGCCTAAAAATTTCATCCCCGAGGCAAAATCGCCCTCATTGCTTTGCAGGCCCAACGGCGAGTTTTGCAGCATGGTTTTGCCTTTGTAAGTTACCGCATACTCGGGCTTGCCGCCCTGCAGTTTAAAGGTAAGCACGGTTTGCTTGTCGGGACTATACACCGTGGCATCCTGCGCCAATAGCCGCGCCGTACAGGCCAGGATGAAAACGGATAACGTAAACGCTTTTTTCATGGATTTAGTTAAAGTTGGTTTGATGGGTTGGTTTGTGGGCGTGAAGATAATGGAAATTTATTAGGAGTTGATGAAGGTTGTGAGTGAATGCAACCAATGAGTGAATGTTTTTGGATGTGCAGATATGCAAATGTGCGGGTGTGCAGACGAAAAGAAATAAGTGAGTGAGTGTTAGCCAATGAGTGAATGAGTGAATAGTTTTCTTGGTTCTCGGCTCTTGGTTCTTGGCTCTCTTCCTGATCTGTCATCTCGAACGATAGTGAGAGACCTTGATACTTGCAATGAGTGAATGAGCGAGTAGGAGATATAATCCTCTCAGTCATGCCGATGAATATCGGCATCCCACGCGCTAAGACGGTTTGTGCGTTTTTACTCACATCCGTAATCACTCACTCTCGTCAGTCCGCTCATTTGCCGCGGAGGCTACTTCTTTTGTCATAGCCACAAAAGTACCCAAAACGCCTAGCTGTTGCGATCACCTGACCACCCGCAGCCCCTCGCCGGCCCGGGCGCAACAGCGGGCCTTTGCGCTCTTTTAGATCAGAATTTACTGAATTTTTAAATTAATGGACACTATACCAGTCAAAAGTCCTCCCTACCGGGGAGGATGTAGGTAAGGCTTTATCTCCTCTTTAAGGAGGCTTGAACGGGGCTGCTTGCCTTTCAGGGAGGTTGGAGCTTGATGATTTGGTTTAGAAACATCGCTTTAAATGTAAAATCAATCTCATACTCCCGAAACTCACCTCGCACATAAGCCATTTAAAGTACTATATTGGCTCATCCAATACCTAACCTATGCGCTGCCTTATCTTTATATTATTTCTTTTAGCCGGTACCCGTTCGATAGCGGCCAATGCTATCGACAGCTTACAGACCGACACCGAGGTGGAAGCGTTTGCCAACAAAGTGGTCGGCAAGTTTCATGGTACCCAAAACCTTGCTGCTCTGGTAGTATCGAGCGCCGGTATTTATAACAATACCAAATGCGACAGCGTAGCCAAACGCTGGAACGGTAAAAACTGGCAAAAAGCAGATTTTAACGGCGATGGCAGAACCGACCTGCTGGTGATATTATTCTTTGCCCGAAGTTTTCATTCTTACGTCATTACTGACGCCGGCTCACAAGGTTTTAAGACACATAACCTAAACAGAGACCATTTTACCAACTGCGAACTGGCTAAAATAGTTACTATTGACCAGCAGCCCGCATTGCTATATCATTACCTTAAGCAGGATCCGCCAGGCCTGTTTCTTGATTCCCGCAGCTACCTGCAAACAGACACGCTGATTTATAAGTATAGAGGCTTTGTCGAATACAACCGCAACCCACAACCGGTAAAAATTAAAACCATCAGCCTACAAACTCACGGTAGCTGGGCGCAAAGCTCATTTTTTAAATTAGAGTTGCGGCGTAACGGTCGGGCCGTTTATAAGCCAACCGGGTTTGCAACTAATCAAAAAAAAGTAACCGGAAAAATTACGCCCGAAAAGCTGGACGAAATTATCAACCTGCTTGGTTATATTAATATCCGCCAACTGAAAGACAATTATTTGGTAAACTGGACGGATGACCAAACCGTTGACCTCAAAATCACCTTTGCTGATGGGTCAAGCAAAAGCATACATGATTATGGGTTAAAAGGAACGTTTGGCTTGTCTCATTTGTATAGCTTGCTTTTTGATTTGAGGCGTAGCGAAGGTTGGAAGTAACTGCTGGAAGGTATAACATAAACATACCCTAACCCCGTTTGCATAAAGCACCAAGTTTCTGTTAAGCAGCCAAACACATCCTCTTACCTCATTTAGTTTAAATTCATGCGCCGTATTATTCTTTTATTTATTTTACCGATAAACATCTGTTTGGCAAAAGCTAACGCCATAGACCGGCTACGTACAAACCGTGATGTTGAAGCATTTGCCAGCAGAGTTTTGAAGGAGCATCATTTAAATGAGTTTCCGCCGCTCAGATTTATACCGACTGATTCTGTTAAAAGTCAGAACCTTTCCGATAGTGTGGTATCCCGGTGGAAGGGCCGGTGCTGGCAAAAGGCCGATTTGAACGGAGATGGCCGTACTGACTTACTTTTTATTTTATATCATCAGCATACCTTTAACTCCTTCATCGTTATGGATGATGGCAGGCAGGGCTTTGAGGTTCATCATCTCAGTAAAAGTCTTTTTTGGCGAACCCGCGAACTCATCGACCTAACAACCATATCAGAGCAGCCTGTTATACTCTTTCACTATCAAAAGCAACAAATTACACGTCGGCCGCACCAGGTAATCGATAAGCCTCAAACCGACACCCTGGTTTATAAATTTGACAATTTTGTTGAGTACAACCCTGCTCCTGTCCCTGTACAACTGCTTAATATTAATTGCAGCACGTCACCTTGCTTCGGATCCTGCCCTGTGTTTGAACTTACTATTAAGAGCAACGGAAAGGCTACTTACATCAATTATAACAACACAACTAATGAGCAAATTTTTACCGGCAATATCGTAGCCAACAAGCTTAAACAAATTACCGACTTGCTTGGTTACATCAACATTCGCCAACTCAAGGACAATTATGCCGTTAACTGGACCGACGATCAAACCGTAAACCTCACCATTACCTTTGCCGATGGATCAAGCAAAACCATCAAAGATTATGGCATGCGTGGCACATTCGGATTATCTCGTTTATATGAATTGTTGTTTGATTTACGAACCAGCCAAACCTGGGAATAATTGTCGCTTTGACTACTTAGCATCAGGTGTAAACACCGGCTGGCCAGGTTTGGGGATAGTGAGTTTGCCTTTCACTTCAGGAAAAATGGCCAGCAGCTGTGCGTCGTTTCCGCCATTGGGGTTGATAAAAAGCCAGTGCTTACCCTGATCTTCGCTGATGCCCAAGGTATATGATTGTTGCGAAAGTGATTTGCCCGGCATGTGCATGGTAATGGTTTGCGGCACTACCGAAAAGCGCCGTTTACCGGCAGTTACTATATCGCCCGGCTCGCCAATGGTAAAACTTTGTAAAACAATGCCCTGCTTTTTTAGCTCGCCAAAGGTTTTTTTGAGCATCAGCAGCATCTTGTCGTTTCCGCCAAACGCGTTTAACAATTTGGGGTGCGTGTAAGCCAACACGGTTTTATAATCCTCTTTTACGGTGGCATCGCCAATTTTTTGCACCAGCGCCTTAATCTGCGCCTTTTGCTGTTGGGTAGTAGTTTGTGCCGATGTTTTTAAGGTGAACGGCAGGATAAAAAGCAGTATTAAGGATAAGTGTTTCATGGGCCGTAAGATAGCTAAATTTGATTGATTGTTGTTATATTGGGATGATAAAACCATGAACCGACGCAGCCTTGTCACCGCCATTTTAATTACCTTAAGCTACCAGGCGCTGTTGGTATTTTATTATTATATTGATAAGTTTACCAGCGGTATCCCCTATTTAATACTGCTTATGCTGATCCCGGTTTTATTCATCACCATTATAGTCCGCATCAGCAAGGGGATTGTACGCATCGTCAAAAACCGGAAAAACCTGACACTTAACTATTGTCTGCCCACACTGATATACGTGTTGGTGCCTTTTTTACCGTTGCCCAGTGCCGAAGTACTGGAAAGCAAAGTGGTTTTGCGAGGCTGCCATGAAGGCACCCAAAATCAATCATACGTTTTGTTTAGGAAAGACCATAGCTTTGAAGTTCATGCTACCAGTATCGTGTTCTCGAATTGGTACACAGGGCATTGGCAGCGGCGCGGAGATACGATCTACCTTAAATATAACGAAAAAGATATCGATTATTTGTTAGGCACCAAGGTGGTCATAGACAGTGGCAGGTTGAGGCCACTGGATAGCCCAATTAAAGATTTGAATTATTACAGGATGTACTACTTAGGTTATTGTAAACATGCAAATTAACACGAATGCGATGTAAGCATATTAATTTTATATTTAACACATAAACAAACCACACCTAAACCCAATCACATTGAAGTACCTGATCATTTTAACTCTTGTTCTGCTTTCACAACTAACGTGTAAAGCACAGAGCTACAGTCCGCTAATGTTAACGAAAAAAATGTTCTCGCACGACAGCTTTCCTGACATTGCAAACTATTGTACCGACGAGTTTCGACAACCACCCTACAGGCTTGACTTACCGACCAATGTTGAGGCCACCTGCACGCTGCTTGGCCAGTATGATAAAACTGCTGTAGTGAATGTAACGCTTACCAGCAGCGTCGGCAAAGCGTACGACCTGTATATCCACCTCAGAAAAGATACGGTTTGGAAAGCCTCGGCGTTCCGTGCCTTATCGCTTACCGGCATGTTCGAAAAGATGAACAAACAATTGAGATCACTTACGCCTCAGCAGGTGGATAGCATCATCAACGCCCCAGGTAAAACATCTGCACCTTTCAAAACCAAGCAGGAGTATCAATATTTATTGGGTAACACAGGGCTGATCTTAGCATCAGACGCAGAGCTGATGACGTATTTTGTTAAAAACCGGGCAGCCTTTGAGAAGCTGAAAGATGACTTAATCAAAAACGGCATTTTAAAGACTGACCTTAGTGTTAACCGCACAAAAAAGTTGGCCCCGTTTGTACCGCGTTTAAAAGCTCTATGGCTCGACAATGCCTACCGCGACCGATTAGGCTCGCCCAATAATTTAAACTTTATAATTGGAGGCATCACTGATAACAGCGTGGGTTATCTGTACATTAAAAATCCAAAAGACGTACCCGAAATGTCGACCAGTGAATTTATCATGCTGCGCAAAATTGCTGATGGCTGGTATTTGTATAAAACTACTTGAGATAGCTTAAATAAATATACTGTCTATCTGCCATCAAAAGGATAAAAAGGAAAAAAATGATAAACAATCGGCTGCTCAGTTCTAAAACAAACAGTTAGAATACATCAATAGTATGCGAACCTTTCTAACGCGCTGTTGCCTTATAGCTACAAGTTTGCTGCCTCTACTGGTGTTAAAAAGCAGCGCCCAGCCTGGTAATAAAATAATAAGCGCCAAACTCGCTTTACCTCCTTTAGACAGTACGGCAAAGGGTTTGCACTGGCGGCTGTGGAGCCCTGAGGGATGGTGTGTTCAATCAGTTATTCAGATAGACCGATCAACAAATGGTTCATTTTCGGGCAAGGTTGTTTTGTATGCCGAAGAGGCTGTAGACGTGGAAAAAGAATTACCGACCGGCAGGATTTACAGCAAAGTAACGAAGATGACCCCAAGCCAGGCTGTCCGAATTGCCAATTATTTGGCACGCTACCGCATTAATGCTATACCGGCAAACCGTAATATTGACGGTTGGAATATAGGAGACGACGGCGCCATTTTTGATATTGAATATGTAGACGCTAACCATTACCACTGGAAGTCTTACTGGACACCCAGTGAGTTCCCTGATGTAAAAGAAGCAGTTGCTATTCAACGTATGATTGACTATATTGACTCGATACTCATTTTAAATAAGCGCGTAAAACAGTTCAGTAATCAAATACCGTTCGAATCGTGGGTTAGCGGAATAGTCATCAACAGTCGTGATTTAAGCGAAGCAAACAGGCTAAAATATAAACAAGAAAGAAACTCTTACCGTAAACGGATGCATATCGCGGACAAGCCGTAAATGGCAGGGATACGATTATTGCTGTCTTTCAAGCAAAAACTGTATTTTAATAATCATACTTTCAGCCTAAAAAAATGCCCATTATCATTAAACGTTTTATCATTCTCATCCTCCTGAGCTTACAAGTATTTGCTTCAAAATCACAAAGTAAACACCTGACCGCCGACAGTGATACCAGCTTTTGGTACAGTTATCAAAAAAAGATTGCAACAAAACTTGAGTTAGAAAGCTTAAGCGAATCACTTACAAAACAAGAATGGCGGATGTGGTTTAATGGGCAGGTAACTTCGTATGTTCTAATTTTAAACTTAAGCGAAAGCCGAATGATTCTGTACACGCAGGAATACCGCGACCCTGTAACCGAACAACCCTCGGAACGTATGTTTTCAAAATCTTATACATTAAATGTTAGTCAAGCCAAAAGTATCGACAGTTTAAAAGAAGCTTTTGAAATTGATAAAATGGCTACCGGAAATTTAATTAAAGACTGGGGCCACGGATTTGACGGCATTACTTATAATATAGAAAGATCTTACGGCAACAACTACTCGTTCAAATCGTACTGGACGCCTCAAGCTGTAAAAGCAGTTGAAGCAAAAAAAATAGAGCGCTTTATTGAAACTGTTGAGCAGATGACTGAATATAAAAACAGGCCTGATTTTTTTAAGTCTATTCCTTTTTTAAGCTACAGCACAGGTGGTCCGGCCGTGGCCATGAAAGCGGTAGACAAAAAGCAGGCGCGCAGCCTGCGTAAAGCACAAAAAGCTTACCGCAGGATCCACCCAGAAGTAGTTAAGGTAACATCCGAATATTAAGACTGAGGTCTGCGCTTTATAGCTATTTTTCGTCACAAGATACAATAACATCGCATTACTCAAATACCCCCAAAACCATCTAATTTCAACTGATCATGGGACTATTTGACCGATTATTTAAAAAACCTGAACCAACGCCCGAGCCAAAACCGGCCATACTGATAGCCATGGTATTGCTGCCCGACGAATCATCATTTGCCTTGAAGCGGTTGATTGATGATTTTGCGGCTTATTACTATGAAACTATAGTTGCCGAGGGCGACGATGTAGCCTCGGCCTTTACGCTGCAAAACGAGCAGGTGGGCCTGATGTGTATTGACAAGCCGGTACCGAGTGAGGACATTGAATTTACGGCACCATATACCTACACCTGGAAAACCGCCTCCGCAGATTTGAAAAACCACCAGGCACATGTTGTTATTTCGTTGATGGGCGGCAATCCGGATACTGTAGAACGCTTTAAACTGCAAACCCGGCTCATCAGCAGCGTACTTAGAACCACAGACGCCATTGGTGTTTTTAACGGCGAGCAATCGCTGCTCATACCTAAACACCTGTACCTGCAGCAAGCAGAACAAATGAGCTCTACTACCCTGCCGGTAAATCTTTGGGTGCATTTTGGTTTACGCACCCAGGGCGGCCTCAATAATGGTTATACTTACGGGCTTAGAACTTTTGTTAAAGAAGAAATGGAGATCCTGAACTCGGACGAAGATATTTACCAGATTTTTGAATTGCTGGTGCACACCACACAATACGTGCTGTTGGATAATGTAACGTTTAAGCCCGGGCAAACGCTGGGGTTTACTCAGCAGCAAAAACTCAAGATCGGCTACTCGGCTGGTAACTTTGTTGATGGCAATAGTTTTAAATTGACCGTTTGATGTGGTTGATAAACGAGTGTCAGATAATTTTTTTTGTCGCAACCTCAACAATTATCTTATGTTATAAGTAAATCTTTTCGATGAGAACAAAATAATGTTTATATCACGCTCTATTTTAAATTAAGACGACTTTTAATATCATCCTTAATTTAAGCGTTATTTTATTTGTTTATCAACGGATCATCTTTGGCTACATCAGCAAACTCATCAAGCATATAATACGGAATGAACCCGATCTTTTTTCCCAATATAGGATCGATGTATTCAATTTGAGCGCAAGCCGGTTTGCTATCGAAGGACTCGACACTGATTAGCTTTACCTTGTCGCCATTTAACAGTTTATAACCATCATCATAACCACTGCAATCACTATGAGCAATTACATCTTGCATACTGCCTGAACTGGACAGATTTAAACCAACGGTTACTGCTTTGTCTTCATACTCAATAGACTTTGACAGCAAATCCAGTTGTGTACTTTTAATATCGTGCTGCTGCCTGGCTTCAAAGTATCCCGCTACTGCTGCCGAGCCAAAAAACAAAACGACGGCTACTATTGCCAATGTAGCTAATACGATAAGCGTATTCTTAACAACTTTCATAGGGTATTCCTTGTGATGGTTTTGGTAACTATTTATTTTGAAGATATATGTTTTAAATTATTTCTGCAAATTTCTTAACCTTACTTGCTTCAGAATATCATGGTTAGAAACTCCAAATAATTATAGGTATATAGTTGCCGATAAGTGTTCAAAATTATTTTCTATCCGTAAAGACACGAAATGCAATTAAGTTATTTAAATAAAGCACGTAAATCACCTATCAGCACATGGGCATGTTTAACACATTATTTGCAGAGATAACATGCGAAAACTGCCACCATCGGCAAGTAGAACAAATCCAGTTTAAATTTGGGGATACCTGGCTGTTTGAATACCGCATAGGCGACCGCCTGCAGTGGGGTGGCAACGATAAGGGACGGCCGGGACTATCTATGGTTAAAGTTTTAGGCTGCTTGGTAGCCAAATGTTGCACGGTTTGCCGGCATCCTTATCACTACGATTATGATATCATCATTAGTCATGACATCATTAAAAGTATAAACAAAGCGACAAGCATTGCCGATTATTTAGCCATAGAAGATGATTGGTGTATTATTACTGAATAACCGAACAGCGCAGTTTAAAATCGTTTAACAATTTGACCGGGTGCCATCCCTGAAACACCTTATCGCGGACGAATATTACCAACTTAAACTACACCAAAATCTTTTCCTCATTCACTTGCTCAGCACCGGGTACTTTGCTTCCCACTTTTCGGCAGCCTGTTTATCGCCGTTCAGCCAGGCGTCGTAACACGACATAATCATGGATGATAAATTATCAGGATGTAAGGCAAATTTATTGCCGAAACGGCTTTCGAAATAAGCCAGTAACCTCGACCCGCCCCACAACCCAAAGCGGTTCCGGATGCCCATACCCAGGCTCAAATGGTAGCCCATGATACCGCCTTGCCCGGCCGATTCGGCAAATTCTTTTTTGGTAATTACCGGTAATAGCTTATCCAGTTCGGTAAAGCACTCTTGCATATTTTGGGGTATGTAAACGCCGTCAATACTGTCTTGCGTCATCCTGCGCTGGCGGGCAAGGGCGCGTTCCTCGTCCTGCTTTTGCTTTTCCTGCATGGCTTTGGCGTCGTCGGCGTTACGGAAATACCAGAAAAAATGGTCGAAATACCACTGGTCAACCTCGGGCGGTAAAAAGCTCATATCATACTTTTGGCTGGCCAGAAACTGCCTAACACTATCAAGCGGCAAACCCTTGCCGGCCTCTAACTTTTCAATTTTAATATCGCCGTTGCGATTAATGTAAGCACCGATAGTGATAATATCTACCTTGTATTTTAAAAAATCATTGGTAGACCGTGTAGCTTTTTTATGGATGTACCGGGCGAGCGCAAAGCCGGTAGTATCTCCGTTTTTAAGGTTTGGGAAATAACTTGGATCGGGTGCGTAAGGCGCCATAAACTCATGTATGGCGGTTAAACAGGTAGCCGGTTTGTTTTTAAATTGCCGGTAATACTTCTTAAAAGTAATAGGCGCCTGGATGGTTGCCGTTTTTGTGTTGATGATGCGCACCACTTTGTTGGGGTCGACAATATACAGGTTGTCGCCATCGGCCCTGATGCTGTTATCGCAAATAAATATATCCTCATTGGTTACGCCGGGTTTGTACACCCGCTGATACTTGGGCATATGATGACTGCCTTTAGACATATCTATAATACTGCTATAATTATCCAGATTAAGCTTGCATCTTTCTTCCTCTGTATGGCAGCCGGTCACCTCGGTTAACGAAAAATCTCTTAATAATTTGCCGGCCCTGTAAATGGTGACACTTTTTAAATTCTTTTGATCCTCGTCGGTATCAAAAACATTAACGTGGGTTATGGTTTGGCCATCATTGCTTAAGCTTAAATAATTTACACTTTCGCGTAAGCCGCTAAAATTGCGGTTAATGGTGTACAGTAGTTGGTTCCCACTCGTATATACTTTAGTTACTCCTTTTAACGAGGGCTCATAGCCATAATAGGGTGTGCAGGTTACATAATACCGGCCATTAGGCGAGTACGTTTTGGTAGCTTGCACCTGCTGCCCAAAAGCTGCCCTTACTGCCAGCATACCGAGGTAAAATAACGCAAAGGCAATAGTTGAAGGTTTAATCACAACGATAAGGTTTGAGGCAACAAGATAAGCAAATCTCTCAACCGTAGCCCTGCAAATCAACCTTAAATTTAGCCCTAAACAGATTTGCTGCTGTTTCTAATCTCCTACTCGCTCCGCAAACTTTTTACGGGGTTAAGCAAGGCCGCCTTGATGGCCTGAAAGCTTACCGTAGCCATGGCAATGGCCAAAGCCAGCAGGGCGGCAAAGGCAAATACCAGCCACGAAATACTGATGCGGTAGGCAAACCCCTCGAGCCAGTGATGCATGGCCCACCAGGCTACGGGCACGGCAATCACAATGGCAATGGCTACCAGCTTAACAAAATCGGCGCTGATGAGCTGCACAATGTGGCCCACCGAAGCGCCCAGTACCTTACGAATGCCAATCTCTTTGAACTTAACCTGCGCGGTGTAGGTAGCCAGGCCAAACAGACCCAGGCACGATATAAATATGGCAATACCGGCAAATACATTAAACAAGGTGCCGGCGCGCTGGTCGGTTTTGTACTGGGCATTAAAGGTATCGTCTACAAAGCGGTAGCTAAACGGACTATTGCCTGCATAACGTTTGTACTGTGTCCCTACGGCGGCGATGGCCTGCGCAGCGTTAGCGCCGGTGGTGCGCACGTGCAGTATGCTGCGGTTATTCCAAAAGGTAAAAAATATGAGCGGCGTAATTTTTTCTTTGAGCGATTTAAAGTTAAAATCTTTCACTACGCCAATCACGGTTCCCTTGCGGTCGTGTAGTGAGATCTGACGGCCTACAGGATTATTCAGCCCCATCTTTTTAACGGCGGTCTCGTTCAGGATAAAGTTGCTGCTATCGGCCGGGGTGCCGGTAAAGTTACTGCCCTCAAGCAACTTGATGCCCATGGTGGGGATCAGCTCGCGGTCGGCCGTTAACTGGGTAATCATGGTATTGGTAGCGGGTGTCTTTTCGGGCCAGTCCAGGTCGCCGGTCTGACCATCGATGTTCGAAAAATCATATGCGCTGGATGCTGATACATTAACCACCGCCGGGTTTTTCTTGAGCTCGGTTTTTACGGCGTCTACATGGTCGGCCAACTCCTGCGTTAGCGGTACCGAGAAAACGTAGCTTTTGTTGTAGCCTACATCCTTGTTTTTGATATAGCTAAGTTGCCGCCCCATTACCAGCGTGCAAACCAGCAGCACTACCGAAATGGCGAACTGAAACACTACCAAACCCTTACGCAGCGAGGTAATGCCTACGCCTGAGGTAATTTTGCCCTTGAGTGCCTGCAACGGTTTAAACGACGACAATAACACCGCCGGGTATATACTGGAGGCCAGCAAGGTACCACCAATAGCAAGGCCCAAGCTTTTTAACACACCGGCATTAGTGATGTTAAAAGCTAAATCTTTACCCGACAATTGGTTATACAACGGCGCGAACAGGTTAATTAAGATAACGGCTATCACCACCGCAATGCTGAACAGCAGGCTGGTTTCGGTTAAAAACTGGAAGAACAACTGCTGCTTTTGCGCGCCTACAATTTTGCGCACGCTTACCTCTTTGGCCCGAACCAACGACCGCGCGGTAGACAAGTTTACGTAGTTAATACTGGCGATGGCCAACAACAAAACAACTACCAGCATAAAAATCTGCACCATGCGCAGCCGCGAAGTATCGCCGTCGGCACCAATCAAATGCATATCGGCCAGGGGCTGAAGGTTAAAACGGATATCGCTTTGGCCATTGCGGGCCTTTTTATAGGCCGAAGCAAAAAATTGCCCTACCTGCTGCGCATCAGCACCGGATTTAAGTTTTACAAACGTGTCGAAATTGGAATTGCCCAGATCCTCGTCGATGGTTTTCCAGTTGCCGTTACCGCCGCTTTGGGTAAACATGCGGGCGTAATAGCTCATCGGAAAGACGGCATCAAAGTTAAACGAGGAGTTTTGGGGTATATCATCGGTTACGCCCGTTACTGTAAACAATTCCTTTTTAAAGCGTATAACCTGCCCTATGGCATCAGCATTACCAAAGTACTTGGCGGCCAGTTTGCGGGTAAGCACCACCGAATGCTCGTTAGGCAACAGGGCCGATTTTTTACCCTGCAGCAATTTAAAGGTGAACATCGAAAAAAAGCCTTCGTCTACATAGTACACCCGGTTACCGTCAAAAATTTTGCTTTCGTTTTGATTGGCAATGTTCTGGTCAAACTCGCTGCCTATCCTTACTGTAGCCTCAATTTGCGGGTTATTGCGGGCAAACACCTTAAGCGGACCGGGTGTGGATGTCCAGGTTATATCCTGCCCGTTAGCGGTAAACTGCTGACTGATTTTATAGATCTGCTGATAGTCGGCGTGAAACGTATCGAAGCTCTTTTCGTTTTGTACCCAAAGCAACAGCATCATACCGGCAGCCAAACCTACCGCCAGGCCGGTAACGTTAATTAATGTATAAAACTTACTCTTCAGCAGGCTTCGCCAGGCAATTTTAATGTTGTTTTTGAGCATAACCGAATGGGTATTGATGATATAAATAATTGATTAGTTAAAACCGTTCCATACCTTTAAAAACTTATCGGTCAATATTTTACAAAAAAACCATCAATATAAACGTAACGAAACCGAACAATTGTTGCACGCTAACGAACAAGCGCCCCGCCGGCAACGCTTACCTTATCCCCAAAAACCTTTTACCTTAATATTAAAGTGCCCTAAGCTGTGCAGCACTTTGCGCAGGCGAAACACCAAAGCCTTGTTGCCGGTTAGGTAAAAAGAGGTATGCTCGGTGCAGTACTGCTCGTTTAACAGCCATTGCATAAGTGCATCTTCGTTAAAATGCAGCGTAGGCGACCAGGGGAAATACGATTTAAGTAAACTGCCGGTTTGATGACTGTCGGTAAGGATGGCACTGGTGAAGCGGATGGCGGGCAGGGTGAGCTGGCGCAAAGCCAGCAAATGGGCCAGACTGGTATTATCGCCCAGGGCTACCACCAGGTTGGTGCCGTGCGGCGACTGGTGGGTGGTTTCGGTTTTTAAGTATTGCACCGTATCGCCCATGTTTAAACTTTTGGCCCAGTTACTCCCCGGTCCGCTATGGGCGGCATCAACCAGTAGTGAGCAGGTGCTGGTTTCGGCATCCCAGCCAAATGGGGTATAATCCCGAAAATGCCAGTTGCCCACGTTAAATTTGATGGCAGGCACTTCGCTCCACTCCTGCATGGGCATGTGGGGCAGATGCAAATCAATTTCGATAAGCGGCGAGTTGGGCCAGCGCCTTACCTCCAGCACGCTACCCTGCTTTAAAAGCCGGTGGTTTACTAAACTTTGTACTTTATTTTTGAGCTGACGGGCGATAGACATTTCCATGTGTGGTTGATTTAACACTACAAAGAAAATGCTTATTTAAAGCCCGATAAATAGATGGATTAACGTAAAGATAGGACTATTTACGGTTTTGCTCCCTAAACGCGTTGGCGGGCATGCCGGCTACTTTGCGGAACAACCGCGAAAAGTAAGAATGATCGGTGTAGCCCATTTGGTAGGCAATTTCTTTTACTGTAAGCGGACTGTAATACAACAGCCGTTTAGCTTCCATCATTACCTCCTGCTGTATCCAATAAGAGGCAGTAAAGCCCGTGGCTTTTTTAAGTGCCTCGCTCAGGTAGGCTTCGGTTACGTTTAAACGGGCGGCAAACGCGGCAGGACTTTTTAGGGTACGCATTTCGGCCGATAGCAACGCCCGGAACTGCGCCGTAATTTGCGCCGCGCGCGACGACTTGATTTGCAAGCCCAGGCTACGCTCATAATGCCCGGCTAACGTGGCTAAAAACGAGGTAAGCAGTGAGCGCCAGGCCAGCGTACCGAAAGTACCGCCGCGCTCCTCCTCACATCTGGTCTGCAGCAAATACAGTAACTCTTTGAGCTGGGCGGTTTGCGCAGCACCGGGGCAAACCGGCTGCTGCAACAGCAGGTTGCCCTCAAACACCTTTCGGCATTCGGCAGGCACCAGTGCGGTATCAACGGCTATAAACCAGCCATCGGTAACATCACTGCGTATAGGCTGATGTACCTGGCTGGGCAGCACATAATACAGGCAACCACCGGGTAAAATCAGCGTTTCAAAATCGATCATGAGCGAAGCCGAACCTTGCTCTAACAAAAAGAAAATGTAATGATCATCGCGATGCGGCTGGTGGCGCTTAATTTCGTCGTTGTACTCTTCGCCACCTGTAAAGCGCTTAATTAATAAACCCTGGTCGGTCCGCTCTTTTAAAACATGTACAGGTATCGGCTTCATTGCTTCAAAAGTAATGATTTTGCTTACACGTAGTCGTTAGCAGGGCTGTCATCAAAAGTTAATATTTACCATCAAATTTAAGCCCTCGGCTCCTAAAAGGGAAGCAGCCCCACCTAAATCCTCCCCGGGAGGGAGGACTTTTACTTGGCAGGAGCATCAGATTTAGTCAATTCCACCCGCTATCGCAAGCGTCCCGCTTGTGGTTCATGAGCCAGCTTATTCAAAGCACTGTTTCGTGGAACCACAAGCGGGACGCTTGCGGCAGCGAGAGGGGGCTTCAACATTAAATTAGCTGATGATAAATCGGCTAAACCCCTCCCTGCCCTCCCCAAGGAGGGATAAAATATTTGCTGTAAAAACAGATTAAATGCTAAGCAAGAAAGCGCAAAGGCCCGCTGTTGCGCCCCAAGCCGCCTAAAGGGGATGCTTTTAAATAGCATGGTGAAAATCAGTTCCTTTAATTCTTAAAATTCAGTAAATTCCGGTTCAGACAAAAGCGCAAAGGCCCGCTGTTGCGCCCGGGCCAGCGAGGGAATAGCGGGCGGCCAGGTGATCGCAACAGCTAGGCCTTTTTGTTTCTTTTGTGGCTATGACAAAAGAAATAGCTTCCGCGGCGAATGAGCGGACTGGGGTGAGTTAATGAGTACTGGCTTGAATTAATAACGTACAAACCACCTTAGCGCGTGAGATGCCGATATTCATCGGCATGACGGCGATAGTGAGAGCCAAGAACCAAGAACCAAGATTTTGATTCCTAAACGTCCATTTCACTCTCAACTCACCGTCTCCACCACCCTCTCCCTTACCAACTGCGCAGCAGCCACCATATTTTGCAGGGCGGCTTTTGTTTCGGGCCATTGGCGGGTTTTGAGGCCGCAGTCGGGGTTTACCCAGAGGTTGCGGGCCGGTAGCAGGGCGGCGGCTTTTTCGAGCAGGCTCACCATTTCATGCGTGGTGGGTACGCGCGGCGAATGGATGTCGTACACGCCCGGACCAATCTCGTTAGGGTACTCAAAGTGCGAAAACGCCTGCAACAGTTCCATTTGCGAGCGCGAGGTTTCGATGGTAATTACGTCGGCATCCATCGCAGCAATATGTTCGATGATGTCGTTAAACTCGCTGTAACACATGTGTGTATGTATCTGGGTAGCATCCTGCACCCCACTGGCCGACAGCCGGAACGCGTTAACCGCCCACTGCAAATACTCGTTCCAGTGCGCCTTGCGCAGCGGCAAGCCTTCGCGAATGGCGGGCTCATCAATCTGGATGATACCGATACCGGCCTGCTCCAGCGCCACCACTTCATCGCGGATGGCCAGGGCAATCTGGTTGGCGGTAATCCACCGCGGCTGGTCATCGCGCACAAACGACCATTGCAATATCGTAACCGGACCAGTGAGCATGCCCTTCATCGGCCGGTTGGTTTGCTGGGCGGCGTAGGTGGTCCACTGCACGGTCATGTCGCGCGGGCG
>CAJYJH010000003.1 GCA_913775265.1 uncultured Mucilaginibacter sp.
TACTGATGTCAGCGATTCCCCACTTAAATGTTCTTTGACAGCTTCCAGTTTGAAAACTGCATTATGCTTCCTGTTTTTATTCATAAAAATGCCCCCAAATAGTGTCTAACTTTTTGGGGGCAGTATAGTTGGTTTGCCTTTTTAATTACATCAGCTTTTTTGAGCGCCAGTAAATTATCCTTAGTTTGTTTTGGTTGTAAAGTCTATAACGATTGGCCCCAGGGTTTTAAGGTTTGTGCATCGCGTATCTTTCTTACCCGAGTCAGGTTAGTGTCCAACTCGGCAAAAACCACGTTGGTGATGGTTGCGCCAAACATGTTTTTGGCCCGGTACTGGTGTGCCATTATATATTTGCCCGGCGGCTGGTTACGCCCAATGCCATGGCTGTCAATATATTGGTTTAATTAATCTACCCTGTGCTGATATTGGGCAGCGCGTTTGGCATCAGGCGGTATGTCCGAAAAACGCGAGGCCCCATCACTGTTTCGATGCAGGCTGAACATCTGCGTGCTGTCCATGTATTGGTAACAAAGTTCCACCGAGTCGTCCAGATCATGCTCACCCGGGAAGTTATCCAGCCGTTTAAACAACATATCAAACTTTAGGGCTTCATAACTCGATGGGTCATCCATCATTTCTTTTAAATAAGCTTTAACCAAAGTTTCGGCTTTCTGCTGTTAGGTTTGCGGTTTGGTGCAGGCGGCAAAGGCAAGCAGCGCCAAGCCAGCCAAGGCAGTATATCTCACTGTGATTGTTTTAAGCATATTATCGCATTTGTCATGCTAAATAATTGCAGGAAAAAAGTTAATCAGCCTCTGAGAAGGCAAACTTATAGTTGCAATGACGACACCAGGCAACTGCCATATCATTTGTACGGCTTTTGTAAATATACCATAGCCCCAACACTAAAAAGATACCGCCAAAAACACTAAATACGGATGCAAAATAGCCAAGGCCAAATGTGATAATACTCATCACAATACCGCCAACGGCCTGACTTCTGTAATACCTGCGCCCTTTAGTAAATGTGCGATAGCTTGAGCAATTTGGACACTGTGTTTGTTGTAACATGATTTTAAGGTTTGTTCAAAGCTAAATAAATTAGTAAAATTATCAGCAAGAAAGTAAACTTAACTTATTATTAAAGACATCGTGGGACGTATATTTAATAACAAACCAGTATGCCATGAAGGCTAATGTATATCAATTATATTCGCTTTATATGAAACCTGTCACCTCTATCATACTCAAGCATGCAGCGATGCTAATATTAACTAACGTATTGTTGTTTTGGCTATGGTTTTATTCACCATTCAGGTTGCCACGGCTTATCTCCGGTACACCCATCAATATCCATGGTATAGCGTTAGTATCAATATTTGTATGGGTGCTTATCCGACAAGGTAAGCAAATCATAAAAATGCAACCGGCTGTAAATTTAGTCTGGCTCACTGCATCCGGTACGCTAACGTGCTTTATTGCCGAAATTATTATCCAGTTAATCAGGGCATTCACAAGCGATACAGACAAGTTGTTGTCCTTTTTACTTGGGGTAATAAGCATGACAATCTTTTGTGCATTCATTTCGTTTTTTGTAGCCTACCAACTCAAAACTAAAAATACCAGGCGGCTGGTGGTGTTTATTATAGGATTTATGGTTTTGTGCAAATTGTTGCTTCAGCTGTTCCCATCGATGGGTGAGTGAAGCTTTTGAGAACACTGGTATTGAATTCACGCAACGCAACTTATTGAGTAAGTGTTTAAAGCCGTATTCCTTACTACTGTTCGGCTGCCAAAACGATGGGTGATATATGCAGAGTCCTGTTATCGTCGGCTTCTTTTCGCTGTGGAAACTACAATCGTTGTATAGTGGCAGAATTATGCTATATGCTGTTCACTGGCAACAGGTTCTAAGTCAGCATCACTCGCGTGGGTGATAATCAACTTTATCTTTTCATCCAGTTCTTCGGCAGCAGCGGCAAGCATCACCAGTTCTTCGCGGGTTTCTATAAAGCCATCAATTTTTAAAATGTTCATCAAACCCAAAATAGAGGCTACAGGCCTGCGGAGCTCATGAGCCTGTATAAATGCTATCTCGTTTAAGGAGTTTTTTTGAGTGGCAACCATAGCCTTGTTTGCCATGTTCTGCGTAGTATCTGTAGAATTTACCGATACACCTATAATAACACCATCCGGATCAAAAGCCGGCTCAAATTTAATTAACCGCCAGGCCTTGCCGTCTACCGTGCGCACTTGTAGTTCGTCAAACACCGCAGTGCCGGTCAATGCTTTAATATACGATTTGTAAAAAAACAGGAGATTTTCGGGCAGCAGGTAATCGGCCATACCATTACCTCGGGTTAAGGCTTTGCCATAATTGTGAGTTACATAACGTGCCCACGACTGGTTAAAAGCCAATACTTCAAAATTTAACCCCAACAGCAAATGGCTGTCAATGGAGCTTTCAAAAAACGAGCGGTGCTCAATGGCCGCACGTCTGGCATCCTCATATTGCTCTTTAAGAAGCTGAACGCTTGCATCAAAATCCAACAGCTGCATTACTTGCCTGGCCAGGCCCTGAAGCATTTCTTTTTGCAGGTTGGTTAGCTTGCCGGGCACTTGGTCTATCACACAAAGGCTGCCCAGGTTGTGGCCATCACTGGTGGTGAGGTTAGAGCCAGCATAAAAGCGGATATTAGGGTCGCCGGTCACCAGCGGGTTATTCATAAAACGCTTGTCCAGCTGCGCATCAGGTACAACCATTACCTCATCACCCTGAATTACATGATTGCAAAAGGCGTCGTGCCTGGTTGTTTGATGATAAGCAAAAGCCTGTTTAAATTTGATGTGTTGTGTATCCTCATCAATAAAAGTAATGAGCGCAGTAGGAGTTCCGCAAACCTTAGCCGCCAGTTCAATCACATGTTGCAGCTCTTTCTCTTTACTAATTTTCAAGTTCAGAAATCGCTTAACCGCCTGTACCCGGTCTATCTCTTTTTGCGGCATAGTTGAAACAACACCGACCGGTTTGCGGATAGTGTTCTTGACGCTTATACCTAAGACCTGTTTGAAATGTTATAGGAATATGACGAAAATTTAATTAGAAGGAAAACCTCTGAGGTGATTATTTGAGTATAACTAATTGTTAACTCGAATTTTACAATTGCTTATGGCCGTTTTTGGGTTATGAATTTATCACGTAAAAGGTAACTGTAGCGGTGTGAGCGATAGCTGTATTTTGAATGCCGAGCCCAAGTAGAAAAAAAAACATTTGAGCTAACCATAAATAGCTATTCAATCTTTTTGGCCTCCTGTAGATGCCCATTGTTATAAATGGTCATGGCTATGATTTTTCCTGCTGCGTCTTTTTTAAACTCAATTTCCAGAGGCGAACCTGTGGTAAAAAACCGCGACGGCGATGCCGGTATAAAAAGCAATTTACCCTGACCTGGCGCCTGAGCATAAAGTTGGCTGCTTTCTTCGGTAACTGTGATGATAAAATCTTTAGACAGCTGGTACTTGCCAATGAAGCTTTGGATTGCTGATGCCGGTAATGTTATCCGGTTTTTTACTTTTGAAAAATACAACCCTTTAAAGCCATATACTTTGGCTACGCTGTTTACAATCTCGCTGATGATGTTGCTATTATCTGAGTTTACCATCACTACCACGCCGTTACCGCCTTTTAAACTGCCGTAGTACACGCTTGTAAAACCCTCGTTGCCGCCGCTGTGGCTAAAGTAAGATGTGCTGTCGGTAGTAAGCAAAACCACGCCCAAACCATATTGCTTGTTATGGTAAGGAGTAAGCCTCAACCGGGTATAGTTTTGATTCAGTACCCTGGCTGATTTTCCTTCGTAAGCCAGCTGCGTTTCGATGATGTACCTAGACAAATCCGTAGGATTGGTCCATAAGCTTGCTGCGGCCATTTCGGGGTACAAATGATATCTGCCATCTTTACGTTTTCCCTGATCGTTATAGCCGCTGGCTAACGTGACCTTTCGCTGCAATGGTGGCAGGGCGAACGTGCTCAAGGTCATACCTAACGGCTGCAATACCGTTTTTTGCATATAGTCGGCGTAGTTTTGGTGCGTAATATCGGTTACGATCAATTGCGAAATGGTGATGCCGCCTCCCGAATACTCAGCCCTAATGCCGGGCGCATACATCGACCTTACAGGTGCCGAATTGGCAGGTGGCGTACCGTTTAAAATCTGGACTACTGTAGGTAATTGGCTTCCCGGTTTATAACCTCCAAAACCATGTACAGTTAAGCCCGCAGTGTGGCTCAGTAAGTCGGCCGTGGTGATCTTTTTGCCGCCGGAAAGGCTGTCGTACGGAAATTGCCAGGTGGTTAAATAAGTGTTGATGTCTTTATACAGATCTAACTTTTGATCTTGTGCCAGTTTTAAAACCCCCAGACCATTAAACGATTTACTGATAGATGCCGCCTGAAACAAAGTTTGCGGAGTAACCGGCACTTTTAAACTATCATCGGCCCAGCCGTAACCTTTGGCCCATGCCAGTTTATAATTTTGTATTACAGCTACACTTACCCCTTTAAGATTATAATAGGCCATGCGCTCCTGGATGGTAAATGGACGTTCGCCTGTAACCTGTATAGTGCCGGTCAGATTTTTTTCAACCTCCGCAATTTTATCCTGGCCAAAAGCCGTTACAGCAAAAAATAAAAACGGAATCAGAGAAAGCTTTTTCATGACAGTGTTAGGTTGATGGATATAGAATAGTGAGTGCGATGTGTTAGGTAAGCAATTCGATAAAGATATTTAAAAGCGTCATATTATAGATGTTGAAGCCGCTTTATTTATTGTTTCGCAGGTACTTATCATCTGGTTTGGTCCCTCTTTATGGCATACTGTAATCATAAAGGTAACGCGTAGTATTCGGCGTATCAGTATAACATATACCCGTAATGGTTGTTGGGGGATAACTAATTATGAATAGAATAGGCCGGTAACAGGTGCGGCTTTTGCTGTTTAAAGCTTGTAAAACCAAATACCAATAACGGCAACCAACCAATAAACTGGCAACTGGTAAAGTGAGCTCATCAAACTTTGTGAAGACCATCCAACGTTGGTGTTGAGCATCAACAAAGGCACTATACAAATAATAACAGCCATCAAGGTAAGTAAGCACTTTGCCGTGAGCGTTTTGATTGGAGTTTTTAACAAATAAAAAGTAACCGCTCCAAATAGGATCACGAAGGGCAGTAATGGCCATTCTGCGTAAAATATCAGGTAGGCAAAAACTCCATAAGCCGGGACTTGCTCGTACGAAACTTGGTCATACCAGTCTGCAAAGTAATATGTAAATAGTGATAGTAACGGGGCAACCAGTAAAGTGGTGAGCCATACTTTTGTACTGTAAATAAATGCTTGCCTCATATTCGTTGTGGTGTTGATGTCCTGGTAAGCTGACAGGCATCAAAAATAGTTATCAGGATGAATTATTAGCAGGTTTGTTGTTGTGTAGTTATCTGATAACCTGCCAGACTTAAGTTCACCCTATCAAATATCCGCCTAAACTTAAACTTCATCCTGCTGTTACTCTATGCAACTGCCCCTAAGGGCCGAAAAACAAACACACGGATGGAAACAGCATTGCCCGGATTATTTTTATACCCCGATTTTATTGACGAAGCACGCGAGCAGCAGCTGCTGGCCGAAATTGACAGCCAGACCTGGATTATTGATTATATGCGGCGCCTGCAATACTACGGCTACCGCAACGAATTGGAAAAGCCTTACGATCTGATTCCGTTCCCGGTATATATGCCGCCGCTGATGCGCCAACTGTCGGAACAACTGGTGGAGCAAAAAATCATCCTGCTGCAGCCCGACCAGGTGATTATTAACGAATATGTACCCGGTGAGGGCATCAAACCGCATAAAGACCGGGCGTATTATGAAAATCAGATTTGCGGCGTAAACCTGGGCAGCGGCTGCATCATGCGCTTCATCCGTGGTAAAAACGAGGAGGTAATTGATATTGAAGTGCCGCGCCGGTCGGTGTATGTAATGCAGGATGATGCCCGCAAAAAGTGGAAACATGCCATCCCGCCGCGCAAAAAAGACAACATCGACGGAACCCTGAAACACCGCGAACGCCGGGTATCGATCACTTACCGCAAAGTAAAGCCTAAAAAGGTGCATCCCATTAACCCCGAAGGTAAGGTGGCCAAGCTATTGCAGGATCAATTCAATGTCAGTCCTGAGCAAATAAAAAGTTTAAGTGGACCGTTATAAATTGCTATCTGCTCAGATGTTAAGTTCCCACTTGGGCGGGAAGAAGTAGCGTATAGGATCGAGTCGGCTGGCGGTGTAGAGCTGCTTGATACGGGTACGGTTAGATAGTCCGCTAACTTCGGGATGGGCCACGCGGGCATACTTATCGGTTTCGCAAAACAGGTTCTGGCAGTCGATGAGTTGCAGCGGGCGGCCCCACAAGGTTCTAAAATTGATGCCGAGGCGTTCAAATTCTTGCTCCTGCAGGTCGGTCACGTAGCGTATGGTATCGGCCTCGCTGTAGTCGCCCAGGCTGCTAAAGCATTTGCGGATGCCGTCTTTAGCGCCGGGGCCGGGCATCACAAAATCCATCTCGCTAAAATTGGTAAGCGTGCTGTAATTGATGTCGATTGCGTATTGGTAAGCCAAAAAGCTGCCGATGGTCGGCAAGCTCAACAACAGCTCATACACCGCCTGCATACTGGGCGCTTCGGCAATACGCTGCGCCAATCTGGCCTGCATTATGGCCTCCATAAGCTTTAAATGGTTTTCGTGCTTGCGGGCATAGCCAAAGGCGCTGCTGCCCGAGGCCATCATGTAAGCGCCCGAATAAATTTTTTCACTGGCTTGCATGGCCTGGTGCAAAATCTGGCTATACCGCTTAAAATCATAATCCTGCCAGCTGACCTCGCCCAATTCGTGCTGCAGCAGCTCATAAGTTTCAATCTTGTTGAACAGCTTAAACAGCAATATCCTGAACAGCAGCTCGTCGGCCGACTGGTCACCCCGGTAAATCACCTCGCGAATAAGGTATTGGCTCACCCGGTCGGCCGCACGGTAGGCGTTGGTAAACTTATGCCTGAGCAGGATAGGGTCGGTGGTTAAAGGCACTATACCGTTGATGCGGTTAAAAAACACCTCCTGCCGTTCGGCCGCAAACCTCCAGTACGTATCGAGCACGTAGGTGGGGGTGGGTGGTTGTTTGCGGGTGATGTGCATGGGGTGGAGCTAAGATTAAGATGATGTATTTTTAACTAAAGGATACTCGACAACAGCACCACTTTTGGTGGTAAAAAGTTTATACACTTACTTGGCTACATAGCTTGGCGAATGGTTTGTGACAACACAAACTATAGGCTTAACAAGGATAATTATATTTTTGAATTAAATAAGTCTATAAAACACCAGTCCGAACTAAAGGAGGGTTAAACACTCCATACAGTTTGGAACAAGAAATGTACTAATTCACTTTCAATATATGTTTGCGATAAACTAGCTATTTAATAATTTCTCCTATTAAAATAAATGAACTCCAATAATCTATTTCCTAACCTAACCATCGATAATTTGGTTAATAGTGTTGAACAAAACGAATTCGACCTTTCCGTGGTCAGTAATTACATGGAAAGCTATCAAGCGTTTTTAAACTATTTCAAAAAAATACACAACAGGAATGAAAGTATAAAGAAAGATGATTTAATAATTGGAATTAATTTTACTTATGGTTGGATGCCGACTATTTTTAAATTCAAATCAAGTAATTTTGGTTATACTATCAATTTTGATTATCCGCTTGCCATACTTAATGATGTGCATCAGGGAAGAAACATTGGAGTAAAAGAATTAAATATATTGAAATCACTATTCAATAATTCAATTGTTGGCACATCAAAGTTGTTACATTTTATAAAGCCAGAATCTTACGCAATTTGGGATAGCCGTGTTTGCAGATACTCTACACGAAAGAACAAGGTTCATAATTATCAGGTGAATGATACATGTTTTTTTCAAAAGTATTTAGAAATAGTCAGAACTCTGTCAATTGACCCGAGATTTCAGAACAGTGTATATCAGCCATTCTGCAAAAGATTAAACGCATACCACCAAACTAATTATATAGTAACTCCTGTGAGAGTTCTTGAGTTAATACTTTTTTTGATGGATTTGAAAAAACATGGCTTCAAAAATGAAAACGCCGACTCATTCGATTAAGAAACGTTCAGTAACGTTGCAGCTTGTAGTTGGCGTTTTCACCACACTACCCGCAATCAGGTGGTTAGCCTAGTAGGCTTACTTTGGCTACATAGCTTGGCGAATGGTTTGTGACAACACAAACCATAGACTAAAATAACATTATACTGGAATCCGGCTTTGAAAACTGATGCAAGTTTGAAAGCAGGTTTTTCTTTTCCTACAGGAAGTTTGCCGGGCGTCTACAGGGTTATTTTACAAAGTGTTACCACAAACGATGTTATTTATAGTACGATGACTTTCCAAATTCAACCCGATAATCGACAGGAGAAACTAAATCAGATGCGTTTAGTATCGCTCAATCGCTTCACAAAAAATTCGTTGATTTATCAGTTCTAAATTAAACCTACGCCATCCAATCCCGTCTTACCACTTCGTTCAACCAAATAAGCGTATACCTTTACTACATGAAGCAACTTGCTGCCTTACTCATTTTAACCCTTGCTTTTACTACTACACAAGCCCAAATAACCAACCCCGGCTTTGAGACGGCATCTGACACCTTGACCACCATGCCATTCGCCTGGAAAAAGAGATCAACAGAAAGCTATACGGTAAAGCTGACGGATCAGGAAAAGCATACCGGCAGTAAAGCATTGCAAATACAGTCGGTGAGCGAAATACCTGATATGTATCAATCGGTATCGACCAGATCACCATTGAATGTTAAAGCACTTAAGCTTTTAGAAGTAACCGCCTATATTAAAACAAAGGATGTGGGCGGCAGTGCGCAACTTTGGGTGCAGGCGTTAGATGGTAAGGACCGCATCATAAGCTACCAAAACTCGCTAACACTCAACCAAGCCATCAGCGGTACTGCCGACTGGAAAAAGGCATTGGTAAAAATTGCGGTTG
>CAJYJH010000004.1 GCA_913775265.1 uncultured Mucilaginibacter sp.
GAAAAAAATGCTGTATGCACTTTCTATAACCACAGCTTTTATATTGGTCATGGCCATCATCAACTTTGTCAATATCAGTATCAGCAGCTCATCACAACGTTTACAAGAAATGGGAATACGTAAAGTATTAGGCGGCTTAAAAAAACATTTAATGATCCAGTTCCTGGTAGAATCGGTAGTTGTTGTGATGCTGTCAACATTTTTGGCGATAGTGATTTTTGTGCTTGTTAAGCCGTATTTTGCTTCAGTCCTTAATACAGAACTAACCGGTATTTTTTCGCTGCCTTTGTATTTTTACTCAATCCCGGTTTTAATTGCGTTGTTGATTGGGTTGCTTGCGGGTATCTATCCGGCTTTAGTATTATCTTCTGTAAATTCCGTCAGTTCACTTAAAGGGAACGTTGGTCACGTAAAAGATAAAATGCTTTTTAGAAAATCTCTGATCGCATTTCAGTTCACGGTTGCCGCCATTGTGCTCATTAGCGCAATCATCATTTCAAAGCAGGTAAATCTGTTTTTTGGGAAAGCATTAGGGTATGATAAGACTTATGTAATATATACCCAGGCACCACGAGATTGGTCGCAAAAAGGAATACAAAAAATGGAGTTTGTTAGGTCACAAATTAACAAGATGTCACAAATAAGCAATGTCTCTTTGTCTTATTCCATTCCGGATGGGAATTTTGGTAGTGCTATACAGGCTTATCGCATGTCAGATGATTCTACAAAGGCATTTCCTTCAATTGTATTACCTACCGACAATCACTTTGCCGATACCTATAGTATTAAATTAAAAGCAGGCAAATTTTTTAAACCTGAGCAATCGCAAAGTGGATTGATGCAGGTTGTGATCAATGAATCACAGGTTAAAAAATTAGGCTTCACCAACCCTCAGGTAGCAATTGGCCAGCAGTTTAAAGCGCAGGATATGCCGGTTATGATTATTTGCGGCGTAACGCAGGATTTTCAATTCGGAACAATGCACGGCGAAATAAGTCCTGTCACTTTTGTTCGCCTGGCTGACAATCCTGCTTACCGTTTCTTGTCCATTAAATTGAAGCCAGGTAATATAGAACAGACGCTAAGTGATCTCCAAAAAAAATGGTCTGTACTTTTGCCAGATGCTCCTTTCGAGTACAATTTTATGGATGCAGCTTTAGCTAAAATGTACCGGGCGGAGATACAAATAAAAAAGGCCTCCTATATCGCTTCATCGTTTGCAATGGTCATTGTTCTTTTAGGCTTATTAGGTCTAATTTCAATAAATCTGCAAACCAGAATAAAAGAAATTGGGATCAGAAAAGTGCTCGGTGCATCTGTTGGCAGAGTTATGTTGTTGTTTATGACAGATTTCTTGAAGACCGTTATTATCGCCGGGTTTATTGCTTGCCCGGTAGCTTACGTTTTAATGAGCAGGTGGCTGCATGAATATGTTTACCGAATTAGTATCACCCCGCTTCCGTTTATCACTACAATGGTATTTTTACTTGTTGTATCAGCTGGACTTATTAGCCTGATCACTTACAAAACAGCGACAATCAATCCTGCAAAAAGCTTGAAAGAGAACTAATAGAATGTGTACCCGTTGTTGAGAATAAAACATTCTGCTAATATTTTGCCTCACTCAGTTTGAACAGAGACGCTGACGTTATACTTTCAAACCGCTTAACACCTATACTTGCAGATATTGCATCTTTTTTTATTTAACATCGCCTTGCAATGGCGGCTCATCCGGTTTAATCTCAGGCGATGGCCGTTCTTCCGGAATTTCTTGTGGGATACGATCTGGAGCCTCTTGTGGTATGCCTGGTTCTGAGGGGTCGCCCGGACGTTCTATTTCGGGGCGGGGATTGATTGAAGGCATTTCATCCGGCTGATTTGGAAATGTGTGCTTGGTCATAAACAACTGCTTTACAATGATAAGTACTCATTACCAAAAAGGTTTTGTGAAAATACAGTATAGCAAAAAAACAAGTAGTTTGAGATGAACAAATCGTAGGTGAGATAACCCTTGTGCTGAATTATAAAGCTATTTGCTTGAATTTGCATCAGACTGCAATTTAAGGCTATTGATATATCTGATTGATTCATTAACATTGTGCAGCGACTGATCTTTTAGGCGTCGTACACAAAGTTTGGTATCATAATATTTATACGCAAAATAAAGGGCGCAAGCTGCGGAGATCATCATCTTATAAAAATCGCTTTTTCAAAAATTAGAGCCTATAACATTGGGGTATACAAGCTTTTCTGGCTTTAGTCTGCTTAGGTTTATGTCAAAATTACATATATCTTTAGTTATGATAATATGTAATAAATAAATTTAAGGTTTTTATAAGCTTATCAAACCTCTTTAATAGTAGCATGTGCCTGACCGAATATCTGTATTCATAACTGCAATAAACTTGCTGCTGAACAGGGCTGCCTAAGCAAAACATTTCGGTTGAATGCAAGTTTTAATAACGCATTCAAGGTACAAGCTATCAATGCATATTAACTTAGCTAAACAACCATTTGACGCAAACCGATACGTATTCATCAACAATCCAATTAATAGTTGCCTTTGCTTTAGCTAAGCTCATTATCCATTTCGTCGCTAATCATCATTACGGTATTCATGGCGATGAGCTATACTACATCGCCTTAAGCAAGCATCTGCAATGGGGTTATTTAGATAACTCGCCGCTTATTGCCCTTATCGCTAAAGTGTCTGCGTGGTGCTTCGGAAATTCCACTTTCGCCTGGCGGATAGTTCCGAGCCTAATTTCGGCGTGTACCGTAGGACTGGTCGGTTTAATTACGCGTGATTTAGGGGGCAGGCACTTTGCCATTTCAGTAGCTTGCTTAGGTATGATCTGTTCGCCGGCGTTATTAGCTACATCTTATTTTCTGCAGCCGGTAGTTTTTGATATTTTCTTTTGGACGCTGCTTAGCTTTATGTTGATCAGATTTATCCAAAGTCAAAAGCCATGGTACCTACACGGTGCAGCGCTAACTACAGGTATTGGCATACTTAATAAGTATACTATTGCTCTGTACGTTATTGCTTTAATATTAGGTTTGCTTTTTACACCCCAACGCAAACTATTAAACCTTGACAGCTTACTGAAATTTTTCTTGATCTGCCTTGCAGTAAGCGCTCCAAATTTGATCTGGCAATTTTACCATCATTTTCCTGTATTTAATTACCTGGGCATTGTGAGCAAGCATAACATGTATCCCGGGGCAGGAGAGTTTTTATTTCAACTTACGTTTTTTCACGGGGCAGGCATGGCTGTTTGGCTTGCAGGTTTTAGTTACTTACTGTTTGATACTAAAGAAATAGGTAAATACCATTTTTTAGCCATCGCGTTTCTATTAGTTGTGGTCACATTGATAGTTTTACACGGAAAAATTTATTACAGTTTGGGTGCCTTTCCGGTACTGTTTGCCGTAGGGGGTATTTGCTGGGAAAACATGCTGCAGCGTTTCAAATACATTCCTCAAGCGTTTATTTGCACTCTTATTGTATTAACCTCACTTATTGCTTTGCCCGTAGTATTGCCGGTATTACCGTTTAACCTGACTAAAGTTTATATACAGCTAATGCGCCGTTATACCACGCTTACCCAACCTTTTCAGTGGGATGATGGCAAGCTGCACAGCCTACCGCAGTTTTATGCCGATATGTTGGGTTGGCAGGAGTTGGCTGATAAAACTGCGAATGCTTGTAAACAAATAAGTGAAGGCCAATGGAAGCAATCCGTTATTTTAACTGATGCTTATGCCGTTGCCGGCGCTTTAACATTTTACCTGCCAGCAAATTCGCCAAGGGTTATTTCGGCAGATAATAGCTTGTTGTTATGGTCGCCATCAACACTTAGTCAAGATTATGTTATTTATATCTCAAGAGAAAGTGAAGCCACAGTCTCTACATTAGCTAACAGTGTGAAATTAAGCGGTACAGTCACTAATGCTGATGCAAGTGCAGGGGGAGTTTCTGTATATATATTGAATAAACCTAAAAAAACTCTAAAACAAAATTATAAATCTGCACGTCAAAGATTTTTGCGTTAAAGCTTGAATAGGTAAAAGCAGTGTGTAATAAACTCGCGGACTATTATTTGTAGTTAAAAAAAGATGCAGGCTTTTAAAGAAAAAGACCTGTATCTAATAGATAATTTATTAAAAAGTACTACCGTTTTAACAGACCTGAATGAAATGCAACCAGGTATTGCCCACTTTTACCAGAGGCAGCTTGTCCAGTTTCGTTAAACAAACCTACTGTACTCAACCTTAAATTCACAAATTTAAGCAGCTCGGCCATATCTTCAGGAAAATACTTGTTAGACATGGTTAATTGATAGTTTCGTTCCAACTCTCTCTTCTCATCAAAAGTAGCTTGGGTCAATTTCCAGTTCTCGTCAGTTTGGCAACCATGTTCGCGAGCAAAGTTTTGCAAGTCAAAAGCATATAAAATGGCTTGCCTTTCAATAATCTGTGTTGTACTCATCATTTCTTTTTGTTTTTAGCAAGCACATCATCTTTAGACATGGTAGCTTTTCCTGTCTGGTAATCTGATTTTGTTTTGCTGGTTTCGGTACTTGGCGCCTTTTTTACGTTTTTGCTGCCTTTATCTTTACTCATAATATTTATTATTTAATGTGCATTTGCTGTTCAAGTTTGCGGATGTTTGCATCCAACAGAATGATATTTAAGTCATCGTGATGATTCATTCTGTAATCTTTTAGCTTTTTTATCCGCAAAGTAATCTCATCAATCATTTTGGTAATGTGCAAAAGCGCTCCGGCTTTTGCTTTTTCCATTGCTTTTACTTTACATGTGTAGCCGTAAAACATCAATTCATCCGCAGGCAAGCTGTACTTAAAATGCTTAGCCGTTAATTTTCCGTCAGCAAATGGATACTCAAGGAGTTTTCGGTCTTTAAAAATTGATTTTGTAACGGGCCTAAAGTCGTTAGTAGACACTGTTGTTACGGCAGTTTCGTTTTTGAAAACGCGGTAGTATTTAAGAAAATATTTATGTTTCATAATGGTTTGATGATTAGTAGCGTAACGCTTAAATATTACCTAATCAACAAACGGGTAATGCCTAAGTAAAAGAAATGATTAGCTGTTTTAGCAGCATGAGCCTTATCATGAGTATGAGTCATTAAAAGCTCTGTATTACAGACAAATAGAGGTGTGTTTTGTTTGATTTGAAAAGTATAAATAAAAAAGCACTCCTATATACCAGGAATGCTTTACAATAATGAATATTGTGAGTTAAGCTATCTTTACATTAACTGCGTTAAGGCCTTTTTTACCTTGCTCTACATCGAATTTTACCTGATCGTTTTCACGGATGGGATCAATGAGGCCAGTTGAGTGCACAAAAACATCGTTTCTGTTATCACTCTGTGAAATGAATCCAAAACCTTTCTCGGTGTTGAAAAACTTTACTGTTCCTTCTTTTTGCATTTTGGTTATTTAACTAAGTGTGCAAGGTATGGATTAATACTGAGATATTTTCTCTTTGGTAAAATTATTTAACTTTTATTTACATCGGTTAATGCTCGGCTTGCTGACACGCGTTAATTTTTTAGTTTTTAATATTCATTTGTTATTACTTTTATTTGATGAATAGCAGAATTAAATCTTACATGATAGAACGAAGCATACCGTTATCCGATGAAGACATAAATCTCATTAGTTCGGTAGTCATTGTTAAACGTGTACAGAAAAAAGAATTGCTGTTGAGAGCCGGAGAGGTTTGCCGGTTTAAAATATTTATAAACCATGGCTTTTTGCGAACTTACAGGCTTGACGATGATGGTAACGAACATATTCTTCAGTTTTCAAACGAACAAAGTTGGACCACTGAAGGGGAAAGCTACGCCAACATATTACCTTCAGCGTACTATATTGATGCTTTAGAAGATAGCGAATTGCTTATGTGGACTAAGGATAGTTTTGACCAGTTGTTAGATACTATCCCAGCGTTGAGATCGTTTTCAGAACAGCTTATTTTTAACAACCTGCACGCAAGCCGCAATCGTTTATATAAGGCCATTAGTTCAAGTCCGGAAGAAAAGTACGAAGATTTTGTAAAAACATACCGAGGCATTCTGCAGCGCGTACCATTGCGTATGATAGCCTCTTATTTAGGTGTTTCGCTTAAAACGCTTACCCGTATCCGTCAGGCGCAATTGCAAAAGTAAAATAAGGACAAATGTCCTCTTTTGTGCAGCGCCATTCCCCGAGTTTTGGTGTAACAAAAGATGCCATAGAAAATGTCGGATGACATCACTCTTGGCTTTTAAAAACAAAATAACATCAATACTATGCGAGTATTTGTAACTGGAGCCACCGGATTTGTAGGCTCTGCCGTTGTTCAGGAATTATTAAAAGCCGGTCATGAGGTTTCGGGGTTAGCCCGTTCGGAAACATCTGCCGAACAATTAAAAGCTGTTGGTGCCAATGCGCATTACGGATCGATTTACGAGCTTGATAGCATAAGGCGCGGAGTTGAAGCAGCAGACGCTGTTATTCACACCGCTTTTAATCATGATTTTTCAAGATTTGCAGAAAACTGTGAAACCGACCGGAGTGTCATTGAGGCAATGGGTGAAGCTTTGAAGAGCACAAACAAGCCGCTTATTGTTACATCCGGCACTGGAATTTTAAGTTTAGGCCAGCCGGTATTAGAGACTGACAGGATAAGTGCGGAAAATAGCAAATCGCCTCGTAAAGCAACCGAAGAAGCTGCTGCAGCTATCGCTGCAAGAGGAGTAAATGTTTCTGTAGTGCGATTGCCACCTTCGGTACATGATGCTAACGACCATGGTTTTGTACCTTTGCTTATTAACCTTGCTCGCGAAAAAGGTGAGGCGGCTTACGTGGGCGACGGCAATAATCGCTGGCCGGCTGTACATCGTTTGGACGCCGCACTGTTATACAGACAAATACTGGAAAAGAACCTTCCGCCTGCAACTTATCATGCCGTTGGTGAAGAAGGTATAGCTTTTAGGGAGATCGCTACGCTTATTGGTAAAAATCTCAACATTTCGGTTAAAAGTAAAACCGGGCAAGAAGCTGCCGATTATTTCGGGTGGTTCCTGCATTTTGCTTCGTTAAATTCGCCTGCCTCAAGTGATTGGACGCAGAATACTCTCGGCTGGCAACCTGTTCATTGCGGACTATTAGCAGACCTAAATTCTGAAGCTTATTTTCCGGCTGAAAAATAGCAACCAACACTTTCTAATAACCAAGCTCTTCTATCAAATAGAGGTGCTTGGTTATTAATAGACCCGGACTGTATCTTTTTTAATAGTGTTAACGTATAAGCTGTGTAAGCCTTAAACGCTATGACACTATCTCCCGTTGACATTCAAACACTGGTTTGCAGCATAAAGCTGGCCCGTATTAATAGTAGCCTTTCCGACCAGTGGGGCGAACCCATCGTTAAAAAGTTGGAACAGGGCTTTTGTGATGCCGTTTCTACCGAGCTGGAAAACATTTCTCCGGATGGTCAGGAATCTTATCTCAGAACGTTGGAGAAGTATATCGACGTGCTTGAAGATATTGTTAGCTACGAAAACCGCTTACAGGAAGAAAAGTCGAGCTTCCATAATATGTTTATACAACACATGGAGCAGCGCCAGGCTGAAATGGCGAGTAAGAAAAGCGCGTGATTGTAATAAATTGCCAGCCGTAATAACGAACCGATAGTTCAATGCAATTATTAAGGAGTATACCGATCCGTCAGCAGGCGGGCAATTAAGTTGTATTAAGATTGAGGTTGTATACTTAAGTTTCCAACTGCGAATTCTTCAACAACATCAAAATCATTCTTTCTGCCTAATATGGTAAAGCTTTCTGCCAGTATTTCGGTAGTCTGTTTTTTTATTCCGGCTTTGTCTTCAAAAATCCGGGTTCTTATTTTTCCTTCCAGGTAAATAAGCCGGCCTTTATCTAAATATTTTGCTGCACATTCGGCCAAACCACGCCACATAACCACGTTATGCCATTCGGTTTGTTCTGCCCTGATGCCATCTTGAGTTCCCATCTCCGAGGTAGCCAGCGGGAAACTTGCCACCGATATATCATTCTCTAATTTTCGCAGCTCCGGCTTTTTGCCCACGTGGCCTACCAGCACTACTTTATTTATTCCGCGCATAACAATTTATAATTTAATAGTATCCTTATCATTTATATTCTGGTTATGCAAATCTAAGTTAGATATAATTGCTGTTTACGCGTACTTATGCGTGTTTATAACGGCCTTAATACGTATTTTAATGGAGATTTAATACGCAGTTTAAAACAAAATTTGTGGAATTTATAATCTCTGATCTAAACAGTCAGATTACAACGAGTCAAATAGCACTTGAGTTAATTGTTCGATGATGAACGAACATTGTAACGAAAACGTACGGTTTAATCAGATATGCTTTCACACAATTAACTGACTGTAAGCAACTTAATTCAATGGCTTTGTAAATGTACTAATAAAGTGGTTTATTGCTGCAGATACTTAATAAGTATAAGTCTGTTCAGCTTAGGCCTATTATAAGCTTAAACACTTTACCATGCTCAAAAATTACCTAAAAGTTGCCTGGCGTAGCCTGATTCGGAACTTCAGTTTTTCTGTAATTAATATTTTAGGATTGGCTATTGGTATGGCCAGCGCCATATTGATTTTGCTTTGGGTTCAGAATGAAATGAGCCATGATCGGTTCCATGCCAAAAAGGATCGTATATACCGGCTCAATAATCGCGACAGCTTTAACGGCGATGTTTGGGCTTGGTCCAGCACGCCTAAGCCAATGGTGCCTGCACTAAAGCAGGAATACCCTGATGTAGAAGACGCTGTGAGAGTAAATGACGCCAAATTTTTGTTTACCGTTGGCGATAAGCACCTTAACCTTGAAGGAATATTCACAGATCCAGGTTTTCTTCACATGTTTTCGTTCCCAATGATACAAGGGCAAGCCAATGCATTAAATGGTAATTACAACATTGTGCTCACTCAAAAGGGAGCAAAAAAATTATTTGGAGATGAAAATGCTATGGGTAAAGTGGTACGGCTGGATAGCACGGATAATTTCACTGTGGCCGGCATAATGGCCGATTTACCGAACAACACCAAATTCGATTTTGATTATTTACTGCCATGGTCTTACATGAAAAAGATAGGTTACGACGATACGGCTTGGGGGAACAATTCAGTAGAAAGTTTTGTGTTATTGAAAACTGGAGTAAACCAAACAGACTTTGATAAAAAAATAGAGGGCATTACCATAAGGCACCGCAATGACGATGGCAACACAACCCACGTGTTCACCCAACTATTTAGCGATACCTGGTTGTATTCAAAATCAGAAAATGGCCATTTTGTAGGTGGGCGTGTCAGCATGGTTAGGTTATTTAGCGTTATCGCAAGCTTTATTTTGCTGATAGCGTGTATCAACTTCATGAATTTGAGTACCGCCCGCAGCGAAAAACGAGCTAAAGAAGTAGGCATCCGCAAGGCAGTAGGGGCACCTAAGCGCTTGTTGGTGATGCAATTTATAGGTGAAAGTATCATGCTGGCTTTTTTTTCTGGCATCATCGCTATTATTTTGGTTGAGCTGAGTTTACCGGCTTTTAACACATTGGTGAGCAAAAGCATTTATATCCCGTTTACCGATCCTGTTTATTGGCTTATTGCTATTTCTTTTGTATTGTTTACAGGTTTATTGGCAGGCAGTTATCCAGCTCTTTACCTGTCATCGTTTAAACCGGTAAAGGTTCTTAAAGGCACCTTTAAAGCTGCCAATGCACAAATTACACCCCGTAAAGTATTAGTCATTATTCAATTTACATTCGCCATAGCCTTAGTGATTTGTACGTTGGTAGTAATTAAACAGATTAAACACGCACAAGAACGCAATGCTGGTTACGTAAAAGACAACCTGATCTACGTACCGCTACAGGGCGACATCAGCAAGCATTATGATTTAATCAAAAACGAGTTGCTCAGAAAAGGAGTGGCCGTAGCTGTTACCAAATCCATGTCGGGCATAACAAGCCGCAATAGCGACGGCTGGGGATTTAGCTGGCCGGGTAGTACCGAGAACGATCAGAAACTTGACTTTGTCAGGATGGCTTCTGACGCTGATTTTGTAAAGGCGATGGGTGTAAAATTAGTTCAGGGCCGAGACATTGATATTAAGGCTTACCCTGCCGACTCATTGGCATTATTGCTTAACGAATCAGCCGTAAAAGCTATGCGTTTAAGTAATCCGGTAGGCCAAGTTGTTAAAGGTGACGGGCGCGAGTGGCGCATAGTAGGCGTGATTAAAGATTTTATTTTTGAGTCGCCTTACGAAAAGGTTCAGCAATTGATGGTGTTTGGTCCGCGTGCTTGGTTTAACGGTATGCATATCAAATTAAATAATCAAAAGCCCGTGGCTCAAAACCTGGCTGTGGCCGAGCAAATATTTAAGGAAAGTAACCCACAATATCCATTCGAATACAAATTCATGGATGAAGAGTATGCCCGTAAATTCAGAAACGAAAAACGTATCGGGTCATTAGCAGGATTATTTGCGGGGCTAACTATCTTTATTTCGTGTCTGGGCTTGTTTGGCCTGTCTACCTACATGGCCGAAAATCGTATCAAAGAGATTGGCGTACGGAAAGTTCTGGGTGCATCTGTGTTAAACATCACCACACTGTTGTCGCGCGATTTCCTGAAATTGGTGATCATCTCCATTTTAATTGCGTCACCTATTGCTTGGTGGATGATGAACAGTTGGCTGCAGGGCTACACCTACAAAATTAACATGAGCGTTTGGATATTTGCGTTAGCCGGGTTGGGAGCTATGAGTATAGCACTACTAACCATTAGCTTTCAGTCGGTGAAAGCGGCAATGGCTAACCCAATTAAAAATCTAAGGAGCGAGTAGATATTTACATTTTCAATATTTACGGCTTGCTGGTTTATTCGGGCAGGTCGTTTTTATTTTAAGTCAAAAGCAGCCTAGCTGATTGGTCGTAATTATTTATGGGGCTGGCTGATCAAATGTACTCAATTTTAAACTTTGAATCTTATAATTTACAAAGCAGGAGTCAAACCAAAATGCCGGAATTTACTTAATAACATGGCAATCAATTTGTATCATTGCCGCTTTCAACTACACTTAACTATTTTATGGCATCAGGCTTTTTTGCAATACTGGATGATATTACCGCTTTAATGGACGATGTGGCTGTTACCGCCAAGGTAGCCACCCGTAAAACCGCAGGTATTTTGGGCGATGACTTAGCCGTGAACGCCGAGAAAGCAACGGGCTTTTTATCGTCCAGGGAGTTGCCGGTGTTATGGGGTATCACCAAAGGTTCGTTACTGAATAAGTTAATTATTGTCCCAATTGCACTGTTGCTCAACGCTTTCTTTCCGGCAGCCATCAAAGTTATTTTAATATTGGGTGGTTTTTATCTGGCTTACGAAGGCGTTGAAAAAATTATAGAGTACTTTTTTCATCAACCCCAAAAGGGACATGAAGTGATTGAAGAAAAAGAACAGGATCCGGCGGCTGCAGAGAAAGCTAAAATTAAATCCGCCATAGCTACCGACTTCATCCTGTCTATCGAGATCGTTATCATTGCCTTAGGTACCGTGTTGGAGCAAAGCCTCATGATACAAATTATTACCGTATCAGCAGTAGCCCTTTTAGCAACCATTGGCGTTTACGGCATTGTGGCCCTAATTGTACGTATGGATGACGCCGGTTACAAATTGATTGAAAGTTCGCACAACAAGGGCTTCTTAACTTCGCTTGGTAAAGTACTGGTAAAAGCCTTACCAATCATCATACGGATATTGGCTGTAGTTGGTACGATAGCTTTGATCTTAGTTTCCGGAGGTATTTTTGTTCATAACATTGAGTACCTGCATCACGTCTTACCCAACATTCCATCGTTTATTAAAGAAATCGCTTTTGGCCTGGCTGCGGGACTGATTGCTGTGGCTTTGGCTACAGGAGGCAAAAAGATCGTGGGTATGGTAAAGAGTTAACTCCACAAAATCATTGTTTCAATTTTATAGCCGGGTTAAAATTAACAGCGCGTAGTGCCTGAAAACAAACAGTCACCAAAACAGTAAAACCCGAAAGTGCCATTGCTATGGCAAACGGCACCCAAGATATATTGATTCGGTAAGCAAAGGTACTTAACCAGTGATGGGCCAGCAACAGCGCTGCCGGCCAGGCTACCACGTTGGCCATCATCATGAGGTAGAAAAACGGTTTACTCAAAGTAAGTATCAACTGCTCGCGACCGGCGCCAAACACCTTTCGGATTGCAGTTTCTTTAAGGCGTAACCGCAAACTGTAAGCTGCCGAGGCAAAAAAGCCCAATGAGGCAATACCAATAGCCAAAGCGGAAAACCAAAAGAGCACGGTTTGCAATTGTTCTTGTTTTACAAATAATTGCCCGTACAACTCATCTAAAAAATGGTAATTAAAGTTATCGCCGTCAATTTTATTGATACTGTTCCAATTGCGGTTTAAGGTAATGAGCAACTGAGGAATGGCTTGCGCTTTGGCACTGATCATAATTTGCGTTTTTGACAAACCGCAATGGTCGTTTAGCAGGTAAGCCGTAGGTTGTACGCTTTGTTCAAAGCCATAAGCTTTCACATCGTTTATAACACCAATTATTTGATACCGGCCACCACAGCCTTCAATACTTTCGCCTAAAGGTTGTTTTAGGTGCATGGCTTTGGCAGCGGCTTCGTTAATTACTACGCCAGTGCTGTCGGTTTTGAAGTTGCCGGAAAACATCCTTCCTTTTTGTGTATGTATGCTTAACGTTTCAAAATAGTTGTAATCTACGCTGATAACATTTAACGCAGCACTATTTTGCCGTGCCGAAAATTCGTAAGTCGCGGGTGTGAATCCGCCGGGCACGTTAGATGCCACCGTAACATATTGAACGCCGGGTAAAGACTCTATACGGTTGCGAACAGCTTTAAACTTTGCAGGCGTATTGTATAAAGCAAGATTATCAATATAAACAACCTGTTTAGCCGAAAAGCCAACATCCTGAGTTTTCATGTAGTTCACCTGCTGATTGACTATGAGTAAAGTAATTACAAATACGATAGCACACGCAAACTGCGTAACGTTGATGGCATTACGAACCCAGGAATATTTTCCGCCTTTCAGAAGCTGATTCCGTTGTAAAACTTCGGCCGGATTAAAGCCTGCCATAATTAATGCCGGGTAAACTCCTGCAATTAAAGTAAGTATCCCCAGCGTTGTACAAACCTGAGCAATAATTAAACAATTAATGCCTGAAAAAAGTAAGTTCACCTGCAAAAGCCGGTTAAAATGTGGCAGACCAGCAGCCACCAGTAAAAGCGCTGCTACCATAGCCAGTAAACATTGCAACAGTATCTCCAATAAAAACTGAATTGCAATTTGCTTTTTAACCATGCCGTTCATCTTTTTTATGCAAACCTCTTTAGAGCGCAGGTTGGCTTTGGCCAGGTAGAAGTTTGTAAAGTTGATGCCTGTAACTAACAATACAACACCCGCAAGTATCATTAAACCATTTACCAAACGATAGCCGTTTGCAGAGCCATAATGTGGTCTGAGGTGAAGGTTTTTAAGCGGGTCTAAATAAATTGCCGTTTCGCCGGGTCTGCTTACCGCCGCACGGGCTACCTGGCTGGTATCTGTTAGGGCTGCTTGCTTATAAAGCCGGTTTATTTTTGCAGTTAGCTGGTCAATATCAGCGTTTGGCTTTACCAAAAGGTAGGTCTGATATATTTCGTTGGCGTAGCTTTGATCTTTGCCCGAGGTGATGTCGGGCGAAAAGCCGAGGCAATCAAAATTAAGGTTGGTATTGCCTGGTGGTTCTTCTGCTACTCCTGCAATTGGCATTGGCATACCGTTTCTGGCCATCATATTCACCGACTTATTTTGCAGCAAACTATCGCCAGGAAATAATATCGTTGCCGTTTTTTGAGATAATAAGATAGTAGGAGTTGTGCTGTTTGAATTTAATTTAAAGCCCTTTGGTTTTATACCTAAGATACTTGCGATAGCGTAATCTGCACCGACCCATTTTTTGACTACAAAACGACCTTTTGGTGTAAAGAACGGAATTTGAAACAATGCTGTATTGGTACGACCCGCTTCTTGCACCTCCGGGCATTCGCTTTTAATCAAGGCAGCCAGTTTGCCGGGTGTGTAAGGGGAGGAGCCCGTGGGCGTTTCGCGTTCTACTAAATAAACCTGATCAATATTTTTGTTCCATTGATCATAGCTTTTTTCATGATCTACATAAAGTGTCACCAAGATATAAGCGGCTAAACCGAGTGCCAGACCAGCTAAGTTTAACAAGTTATAACACTTGTCTTTGAAAAAGGTACGGACTGCAATTTTAAGGTCTAAACTGGTCATCATGAACATGGAGGTGTTAGGCTTTTAACCGGATTAATGATATTAAGTATATACATTATTTACGCCAATAATCAACACACACGTAATCAGCATTATAAAAAAATGTTCGTAGTTCCATTACGAACGCTTGTGTTCGATTTTGATACACTTGTCTTCGCTTCTCGGCTATGATTTCTGCGAATGTTCTCGTTCAAGCATAATCAATAATCTGAATCTTACCCATCGCGTAATACGATATTACCAATTAGTATCAAGGAAGCACTTAACTTATGGCAACTTTCTTCACTAGGGTTTGAGTTGTTAAATATTAAGTGTAGAATTGACATTAAATAATGGCTTGGAAGATTGTTGTCTCATGATTACTGAACTGAGCCGAATTGTAAACCTAACGGACGTTTGTCCCTTTGATAATAATAACTTAAATAACGCATTTCAGTATCTCTATTGGACATTTAAGTACTTGCCAATATGCATATATCAAAATTTAACAAGATTGTGTTATCTAATCGTTATACAGCAGCATGAGTAAACTAATTATCGGTTTTGCCTTATGCATTACTTTTAATCTAAGCAGTTCTATAACTATAGCTCAAGCACGTTTAAGCAATGATAGACAGATGGTTGAAGCTGACGTCAAGCACCTGCAAATCCCGGCAGGTTATACCCAAAATCTGCATTGGGATTTGCCTCTCGATTCGGTTGGGCCAAATGGTAGCATTATTACCTGGAAATCTGCAAATCCTCACTATATATCCAACAAAGGGCGGTTGATTAAGCGTTCGCCACGTAACGGGGCTAAAGTGAACGTATTGCTAACCGCTACCGTACAGTCGGGCACAACCAGTAAAAGCAAAAACTTTAAGATTTTAGTTGCCCGCGAAGAGCAACCGTATGATGGCTATCTGTTTGCTTATTTTGAAGGCTCTGGCCCAAGGGAACAGCAAGAGCAGTTACGATTTGGTACCAGCGCAGATGCCGTGCATTGGAATGCTTCGAATGATAATCAACCCATCATTGCATCGAGTGAAATTTCGGCCACGGGTGGTATCCGCGACCCTCACATTTTGCGAGGTGAGGATGAGAAAACATTTTACCTGGTAGCAACCGACATGCACACCACCAAAGATGGTTGGGACTATAACCCCGGCATCACCATGTTAAAGTCGACTGACTTAATTCATTGGACGCATGGCATTGTGAATCTTGAAAAGGCCTACCCTCAAAAGTTCCCGAACACGAAATGGGTTTGGGCACCGCAAACTATTTATGATCCGGCGGTAGGTAAGTACATGGTTTACTTCACAGTTAGATCTAAAGAAAATCTGGCGTTAGATTTTTATTATGCTTATGCCAATCAAGATTTTACAGGTTTTGAAGCAGAACCCCAATTGTTATTTAAGGCTAAATATGGAGCAATTGATGGCGACATCATTTACAAAGACGGCCTTTATCACTTTTTTTACAAAGGCAATACAAAAAATGCAGAGGGAAAGGAAATTGCCAATGGTATACAGCAAGCTATAGGCAAAACGCTGCAAGGCCCTTGGGCGGAAGATTTTAATTATGTGGATGCTTACTCCGCCAAAAAAGTATCGGTAGAAGGATCGGGGATATTTAAGCTGAATAATCGCGATGAGTATATCCTGATGTATGATCTGTATCGTGATCATCGCTACGAATTTCAGCGCAGCTTAGACTTGTTTAACTTTAGCCAAAGCCCCGAGTCATTTACCAAGAATTTTAACCCGCGACATGGCACCGTGATTAGCATTACCCGGCAGGAGGCAAAGCGATTAAATAAGCAGTGGGGCGGCGTGCCGGCCGAATTGCTGAAAGTAGATATATCATCTAAAAAAGACAAAAAACAGTTACTAAGAATCATATGCTTAAAAATTTAATAGCTGCAGTAGGTACATTATGCTTAGCCGTCACCGGCCGGGCATACGGGCAAAAAACAGCCGACTCACTGTACCATTTTACTTCTACCGGTAATCCGATTATCACGCATAAGTTTACCGCAGACCCCGCACCTTTGGTGGAGGGCGACACGCTTTGGTTGTTTACTGGTCATGATTACTCGGGCGGTCAAACTAACTACAAGATGAAAGATTGGTGCTTGTTTTCTACTACCGATTTAAAGCATTGGACCGAGTACCCTGCACCGTTAAAAATTGCTGACTTTGCCTGGGATAAAAGCGGCGGCGCGTTTGCTGCACAGGTAATTAAGCGCAATGGAAAATATTACTGGTACATCAGCACCAATGGCTCGGGCATTGGCGTGGCCATAGCCGATCGAATACAAGGACCCTATAAAGATGCTCTCGGTAAGCCACTGGTTACCCGGGCCGATTGTTTTGCCTCAACACATAGCTGGACTTGTATCGATCCATCAGTAATGATTGATGATGACGGGCAGGCTTGGTTGTTTTGGGGCAATGGTGTTTGTTATTACGCCAAGCTAAAGTCAAACATGACCGAGATTGAACGCCCGGTTAAAAAGATCGACTTTGCAGGCATGCGCTTTGAAGAAGCGCCTTGGATACACAAACGCAAGGGAAAATACTATCTGTCGTATGCGTCTGGCTTCCCCGAAAAAATAGATTATGCCATGGCCGATAAAATTGAAGGGCCTTATCAATACAAGGGGATACTTAATGAGGTGGCCGGTAACAGCAATACCAACCACGAAGGTATGGTTGAGTTTAAAGGAAAATGGTATTTTTTTTACCATACAGGTGCCATACAACGCGATGGCGGCAGTTATAGCAGGTCTGTTTGTGTAGACCGTTTGTTTTACAACAAAGATGGCTCACTAAAAAGAGTGGTTATGACCACCGAGGGCGTTGATTAATCTGCGTTGTAAATTAAACAGCAAAAAGCGATAGCTTCTTTTATGCGTTGTTAACTTTGTGAGCTTCTGTTTAAATTTAAAGTATAAAATTTCCATTTTAGTTAGGGCGTCTCAACCGCCTTTATAGCCATAATCCGCGCATCAAAGTCATCACCATGTATCAAGGCTTTGGCTTTGAGGCGCATTTTATATACGTAGATCGTTTTTTCAGAATATTCTAAAATATTGGCTATAGCCTGTACGTCGGTTATGCCCAAACGCATCAGAGCAAAAATACGAAGGTCGGTAGTAAGTACTTCGTGATCTTTAGGCCAAATCTGATCTTTTTCGTTAAAAAGGGCGTTAAAAGAAGTTATGAAGTTCGGGAATATCTTTAGAAACACATGGTCGAAAGTAAAAAACAACGTTTCACGTTCTTTTTTAATGTTGATGTTGTTGATGGTGATCTGAATATCATCATACTTCTTAATGGACAACTTAGTGTCAATTGAGTGCTTTAATTTTTCCAGCTTTGAAATATAACCTGATATTGCATTAAAAAAGTAGCCAATGTAATCTTCCTTAATACGCGTATCTTCTTGTAGCTTGCCATTTATGGCTTCTAACTCTGCGTTTTTATCTTCAATTATTTTTTCCTTAGCCTGTACTTTTTTCAGCTGTTTAAATAACAGCACTGTAAACACTACAATAACTACTGCTAAGGCAGTTATAAAAACAAAATACATCAGCAAGCGGGTACGTTCTTTTTCAGAATAAGTAAGTTGCTGTGCGGCTATGATAGGCAATAGTGTGCTGATTTGAAACTGACGCTGGCGGGCGCCGTAAAATTCGGCATCGGCCATGGCCTGTTGTATCAGTTCGTACGCATTTTTAGTATCACCATCTTTATACAGGTTTTCGGCCAGCCACAACAGTGCTACGGTTTCCTTGGTCGATGATTGTATGTCGGCTATCACTGCCTCAATAAGCAAGTTAATACCTTTTTCCTTCTGCGCTGGGTTACCCATGTAAAGTTTGCTCAACGTTGAGGTAACAATAGCGTACTGATGCCGGTTAAGCTTACGTTGAAGCAGTTGATTAAATACAGCTTCGGCTTGCGTTTTATTATTGTTCCTGAGATTTTTATAGCCTTCCAAGTAAAGTCGGTTGAACGAATTGGGCTTACTCGCCGCAATGGCCAAGGCGATATACTTATTACCTAAGACGTTGTAGTTTGGAGAGTAATGATTATCGTTGTTGTAGTTCGCCAGGTCATAATTGCCCCTCATCATAATTAGATAATAGTCCAGCTTGGCACTGTCTGTTAAGAACTTAACGTCTATTCCTTCCAGGTTGTCAAACGTTTCTTTAAACATGCCCGACGACAAGAGGATAAACGCCGTTTTAATCTTGCTACTATAGATCTTTCCTTTGTCCTGCATTTGCTCGCTCAGGGCCTGCATGCGATCCACGTAAACAAAGGCCGAATCGTACTGGTATGATTTATACTCCTCGTAAATGCGGTTGCACCATTCAAATTGTGCCGCTTTGTTTTCAGCAGGGATGGTTTTCAAAGATGCTTTTAATCGACTGATAGTGGCCTCTTTTTGCTTATCGTAGGTGCCCTTTTTATTGATCTCGGCTTTAAGCTTCGCCATCATATCTACGTTTTCTGGAAATGCAAAAGCTGCCTGGCTCAAACCTACCAGTATAAACAACACCTGAAAAAACTTCATAAATCGGCCTATAATTTTTGCAAAAGTAAGGGCTGCAAGGTAATTATAATAATACAAAAGCCCCTGGCACTAAAATAGTACCGGGGGCTGATGGAATGGCTTTGAAAAAAAACGTTTTAGTAATTTATGGTAAATGCATTATTGATATTATAAACCGTAAAACTTTTTACATCGTGTCCTTCTGCCTTGTTTACCGTTCCTTGCGGATCAAAACTTGATACCGGATTTAAAAATGAAACAAAACTGTTTTTTACATTAAGTGCCTTGCCATTCATGCTTAACTTATCGCTGTTAGCAAAACCATGCAGCTGCAGAGTGATATGTTTAAACTTAGAGCCCTCACTGCCATCGGCTTTACCAAACACTATTTGCTTTTTAGCTGCATTGTAAATAATGGTGCGTTTGTAAAAGCTACCGTCCTCGTAGTTGTAGCTCTCGCCGTCGTCTTCGTAGTATACAAAAGTATTATTACGGTTGCCTTTATAAATATGCACCGTTAAGGTATCCGTTGGTTTTTCTGAGGTAGATTGGATAAGCGATTGCATCGGGATGATGCTGCTTTCTTTCACAAAAACAGGAAGCTTCTGCACACTCACCGGCATTATTTTTTGTTGCCTGCCGGTCATCATCTCATCGCTGTATAAATTATACCAATTACCTTCGGGCAAATATACTGTGCCATAAGTGTCGGTGCTAACAAATGGTGCGATCAAAAACCCGTTACCAAACTCGTATTGATTTTGGAACTTGGCGTTGTAAACTTCCGGATCGTGAGTATAATTGATAGCCAGCGACCGAACGATTGGCTTGCCGTTTTGAGTAGCCTCGTAAAACGAAGAATATAGGAAAGGTAACAAACGGTAACGCAGGTTAATATAATTACGCGCAATCTCTAATGCTTCTTCGCCAAATGCCCAAGGCTCGGCCGATTTGGTGTTTACACCGGTGTGATTCCTAAAATACGGACTAAAAGCGCCGATCTGCATCCAGCGGGTGTATAGACCCACCGTTGGATTGCCGGTAAAACCACCAATATCCATACCGGTAAACGGCACACCGCTTAGGCCTAAGCTGCTCAATAAGCGTACACCTAAAAGCATGTGATCATCTTCGGCGCGGTTGTCACCGGTCCAAATAGCTGTGTAGCGCTGCAAGCCTGAGTAACCTGCACGGGTCAGGATAAACGGACGCTTATTGTCTAATGCCTTACGATAACCTTCATAACTGGCACGGGCCATTTCCAATCCGTAAATGTTGTGCGCCTGTAAGTGCGATGCCTTTTTGCCTTCGTAATCGAAAATAACATTATCAGGCATTTTTTGTCCCCAGGTAGATATTTCGTTCATATCATTCCAAATACCGCTTACACCTACATCAGCATATTTTTTAATTTCGGTCTGCCACCAGTTTCGTCCGGCCGAACCAGTAAAATCGGGAAAGTGACACCATCCCGGCCATACCTCACCGGTGTAATTGGTACTGTCCGGATACTTAATGAAGATATCACTCTTGATTCCGCTTTCGTAAACCGGGTAACCCTTTTCGGCTTTTACTCCGGGGTCTACAATTAGCGTCAATTTCAGGCCCATGTCTTTCAACTTGGCCGACATTTTAGCTGGGTCTGGGAAACGGTTTTTATCCCAAGTAAATACCTTATATTTATCCATGTAGTGAATATCTAAAGTAATACCATCCGCCGGAATCTTTTTTTCGCGCAGGGTTTGCGCAATCCTGAAAACTTCGGTGTCGGGATAATAGCTGTAACGGTTTTGCTGGTAGCCTAAACTCCAAAGCGGCGGCATTTTCATGCGACCGGTCAGGGCGGTGTAGGACGTGATAATATCCGCTACATTCTTATGGTAGATGAAGTAGTAGTTCATCTCGCCACCACGTGCTCCGAATGATGAAAATCGATTATTACTGGCACCGAAATTAAAGTCACTCTGATAAGTATTATCAAAAAATACTCCGTAGTTCAGGTTATGATGAACGCCAATATAAAACGGAATAGTAGAATAAATAGGATCCTGGTCGGTACAGTAACCAAAGGTATCGGAGTTCCAGTTGGTGTAACCACTGCCTTTACGGTCAAGATTACCTGTCTTTTCGCCCAAACCTATAAAGTGTTCGCCATCCTGCATGTGCTTATAAACAGTCACCGATTCGTTGACCCATGATGTGCCTAAACCTTTTTCATCCTGATTAATAACCTTTCCGTCGAGTGTATAAAATGTTACCGAAAAAGGTTTTTTACTGATGATTGCCCGCAATGAATCAGTACTTATAGTAATATGGCTATCATCCTGCGAGACATTTGCTTTTGTATCAGAAGGTTTGGAAATAACTGCAAAAGAAAAATCGGCCGCGAGTGGTTGTTTATCCAGTCGAACCCTCATAACTGAAGGCGAATAAACCGTTACTTCGGAAAAGGCATTTTGGGTAGAGATGCTCACCTGGTTGCCGTTGATTTTTGTATTGGTAATATTGCCAACATTTTTAATCAAGCTGGTCTGGGCTATGGCTGATGAAACCGCCAGTGCATAGCATAAGCCCGCACTGCATAAAAACTTTATGGTGCTTTTAATCATTTCGTTGATCTGTAAAATTAAATAAGCCGGTTTTGGCCGGCTTATCTGTTTCAACTTTTACTTATTGTTTGTTGAGTTCGTAGTAATAATTGCCACTTACACTCACGTTGAGTACAACTAGGTAAGTGCCTGCTGATGTTACAGCTATTGCTGTAGAGTTGTCGCTGGTTAAAAAGGTGGTAACCGGAGTTTTATCGCCTAAGACGATTGTGTTGGCATTGTTAGCCCTGAATTTAAATGTACCAGCAGCCAGCGTAAATGTTCCCCTCCAGGTTTTAGTGGTTGCATCGTAAGTTAAATTCTGATCAGCGTTACTGGTAGCCGTGCCATTAATACTCCATGTATTAATTTTTGTTGCTGAGAAAGCCTTTGTATCCATATTGGCAGATAATAAGTAATAACCTGCAGATGGAACTGTAATGTCGGCACCTGATGCATCCAATTTACCCGCTGTAACACCATAATTAGTGTGCGACCAATCTGGGTTGCTTGTAATCTTAAATGCCAGGTTACCAGCAGTGTAATTCACATAACCTTCGTAGTAGCTATCGCTTTTTACTGATGCCAATGTTTGAGCAGTTGCCGGATCCCAACCTTGATATGCACCTGGGACGTATAGAGATGGGTACGTTACAAAGGCACGGTAAGGAGTGAAGTTTAAGGTTACTACATTGGAGTAAACCGGCGTGTAAGCAGAACTTACAGTTGCCTTTAAACGAGCCTCTAATTGTGCTGCTTTGTCGGGCGCAAAACCCGCTTGTATAGCCAAAGCATTAACATCGCCCACCGTGTAAACTTTGCTCGACCCAGAGCTTAGGGCAACGCTAACCGGAGCAGAAAAGTTATTACCCTTGCGGTCAAACTCTAAAGAGTAAGTTGTAGCAGCCGAATAACCAAAATCAGCGTTGCTCCAGCTAAGGGTGGTTGCATTGTTGGCAGCGGTAGCACTGCTTACGGTAAACGTTGTTGTTGATGCAGCTAATGTACCAGGCGTTCCGGTAGTAGCAGTAACTTTTTGCTCATCTTTTTTGCATGATGAAAAAGCCAGCACAGCTAAACCAGCTACAGCCAGCATATATTTTGTAAATGTTTTCATTACTAAGCTTTAATTGGTGTTTTTGTAAGGCCGGTAAATTGCGGTAGGCATCTCACCGGCCTTTTATTGGATTAATAACCAGGGTTTTGCTTTAAGTTAGGATTGGCTGCCAAATCGGTTGACGGTAAAGGGAACAAATTATGGTTGGCATCTGATGCGCGTCCATTTTGTACACCACCTTTCCATGGCCATAAGTAAGAACCTGTAACCAAACGATCATAGCGAATCAAATCTGTACGGCGGAAACCTTCCCAATACAATTCACGAGCTCTCTCATCTAAAATGAAATCAAGATTAATGCTCGTTACTGCACCACTGGCATTACCATACGCACGGCTACGAAGCAAATTAATATAGTTTACGGCATCAGCCTGTGTACCTGTGGATGCACCACGTAAAACAGCTTCAGCATATATTAAGTACATTTCACCCAAGCGGAACAATGGCACATCAATGTCAGCAAACGTTAAGTTTGATGGTGCGCCACCATTTGCTTTTAAATTACGGTATTTTGTGATAGCATAACCATCAGTAAAAGTGGCGATACTATTGATTTCCAAATTTTGTCCGGTGGTATAAAACATAGATCTTTTATCAGCTGTTCCGCTTGCGTCAGGAAATAAGTTTACCAAATTTTTGGTAGTACGTAAGCCGGCCCAGCCGCCATCTGCACCACGGCCACCGGCAGATTCAGAACCGCCTATAGACGCATGCAACAAGAATGTAGTACCTCCGTAACCTTGAGTATGCACACCATCATAGTTGATGGTTAAAATAAACTCATTGGTATTTAGGTTGTTGTCAGCCGTCATTAAGTTGCGGTAATTACCAATTAGGGTATATCCTGCGTCAATTACGCGTTTGGCATAAGTAGCTGCATCATTGTATCTTGCAGTACCTGTATAAACATTAGCATTTAAATACATGCGGGCAAGCAAGGCCCAAGCAGCTGCTTTGTCTGCACGGCCGTATTCGTTTTGGCGCGCAGCAACTAAACTTCCGTCTATTGCCTTTAACTCACTTTCAATGTAGTTGAACAAATCTTTACGACTGATTTGTTTTGGTGCTGCACCTCCTAAAGCGTCAGTTTCAGTTACAAAAGGAGGATTGCCAAACAAATCCATCAACACCCAATATTGATAAGCTCTCAGGAATCTTGCCTCGGCACGATAATACCGTATGTTGTTGGCGTCGTCACCTGAAAAACCGCGAGAAGATATATTATCGTCTGACGATTGGCGGATGAAGTCGTTGCACAAAGTAATCTGGTAAACTGAGCGATAGTAGAGGCCACGCAAAAACTGGTTGCTTGAAGACCAACTCAGGCTATGAAAGTCGGGCAGACCGGCGTCGCCCCAGCCAATTACAGCCTCATCGGTTGGTAATTCCTGAGCTTGCCAGTATAAGCGGTAAAAATCAGAAGTACCCTCATCAATACCTTGGATATCTTTAGTTCCGTCGTCACCTGCCGGTCCTTTATTGCCAGTTAAAGCATAGCTACCGTAAACTTTAGCTAAAGATTGTTTGTAACCTGCTGGAGTGCTGTAAACAGTAGATGCTGTAATATCATTGGTAGGCAGCAGGTTTAAATCTTTTTTACAAGAAATTGCACCCATGCTTATCAAGCCTGCCAGCACATAAATTTTAATTGAATTTCTTTTCATCTTATATAAAATAATGGATGATTAATAAGCTTTTAGAAATTAAGGTTTAAACCTAACACATAAGTACGCGGGCGAGGGTAGAAGTTGTTATCAATACCGCCACCAATCTCCGGATCTATGCCTTTGTATTTAGTAATAGTAAACACGTTTTGCACGTTACCACTCACACGTAGCGTAGCTTTTGAGCCCCATACTTTACCAAAAGTGTAACCCACATTGATGTTGTCCATGCGTAGGAAAGATGCATTCTCAACGTAATAATCTGATAAGAAATAACGGTCTGATAAGATATTTCCTGTAAAGCCTGTTTTTAGCACATCGGCAGAACCATTGTTTAAATTGCCAATAGGGTTTAAAATGTTCCGTTGAGTAGCTGTATTAGAAATAACGTTATTATAAACGTAGTTACCTAAGTTAGCACGAGCTGTAAACGCAGCGCTCCAGTTTTTGTAATTTACACTGCTGCTTAAACCAAAGTATGCTTTAGGATCAGGTTGTTTATAACGATACAGGTCCTGCTCGTTGATGATGCCATCTTTGTTCTGATCAACAAATGCTCCCTCAATTGGCTTACCATTACCATCATAAACTTGTTGTAATACGTAGAACGCAGCACGTGGGTAACCTACTGAATTAATTTGAATGGTGTTACCTGTACCGCCCGAGATATCACCCAACTGGTTGCCAACAAAATTTGGATCGGCCGATATGGTTAGATTAGTGATTTTGTTCTGATTGTAAGTAACGTTAAATCCTAAGTTCCAGGTTACATCTTTGGTGCGCACTGGCTGAGCGTTGATAGAGAACTCCAAACCGTTATTAGTCATGTCACCTACGTTGGCGATAATGCGGTTACTAAAGTTGGTACCGGCTGACTGGTTAACCAAGCTCAACAAATCTTTAGTTTTTTTATTGTAATACTCTAAAGTACCGGTAATACGTCCGTTTAAGAAGCTATAATCGATACCTACGTTAGCGGTTGCAGTTTGTTCCCATTTACGGCCCGGGTCAAGTGCGCCAGGGCGATACATACTGTAGTAGGTGTTACCAAACTGATACTGAGCAGTGTTTGTGCTGATGTTATAGAAAGACAGGTAACCATAATTAGGAATACCTTCTTGCTGACCTGTGATACCGTAACCTACACGTAGTTTTAAGTCAGAAATAAAGTCCACACCTTTCAGAAATTCTTCTTCCTTAATTTTCCAGGCTAAAGCTCCGGAAGGGAAGGTAGCAAAGCGGTTGCTTTCTGAGAATCTTGATGAGCCATCGGTACGTACCGTAGCTGTTAATAGATATTTGTTTTTAAACGTATAGTTTAAACGACCATAGTAAGACAGCAAACGGTTTTGAGGACTATCAAACGGAAATGGATAAATAGATGTATTGGTAATCAACACGCCACCAGCCGAGTAGTCGTTAAATGTATAGTTAGTTACTTTGTAATCGTAAAATGCATAACCAGCTACCGCCTCAATGCGACTATCAATAGATTTAATGTCTTTATTGTAGCTTAAGTAAGCCTCTAATGTTCTGTTGGTCTGCGTTTGTTTGTACTGGTTGTTTATACCACCAACGGTATTTCCGTTACCGCGGAGGTAGTTAGATGCTGCATAATCGGGTACAAAAATGGTTCCTGTTCCCTTTGAAATGTCGTAACCTAAATTCACGTTAGCATGCAAATCAGGCAAGAAGTGAAATTTGTAGTCTAACTGAACGTTGCCTATACTGCGGTAAACGGTACTTTTATCTTCGCGCTGCTCCAGTAAACCTAATGGGTTACGAGGCACTTGCTGTTTTAAGCCGGTAGTTGCGTTTGGATCTAACCATTCATAAAAACCGCCAAAATTGCTGTTGCCTGAGTAAACCGGTTTGGTTGGATCAAACAAAACAGCACTGCTGATCGCTCCCTGATCGGCGAAACGGTTTTTGCTTTCTGCACCTTTAAGGTTCAGGTTAATTTTCAGGTGATCTTCAAACAGACTTGGGTTTAAGTTAACCGCTAAACTGGTACGCTCTAATTTGCCTGTTTTTAAAATACCTTCCTGATTTAAGTAACCAGCTGATACACGGTAAGGCAATTTTTTACCGAACCCTGAACCTGATACGCTCAAATTATTATCAGTAGTTTTTGCAGTTTGGTAAATCTCATTTTGCCAATCAGTATTTGCTGTGCCTAATAATGCTTTTTGAGTTGCATTTCCGTAGGTGTTTACATAATTACGGAACTCATCAGCTGTAAGTACGTCAGCTTTTTTACTGATTTTTGAAAGTGAAAATTGTGTGCTGAAATTTATTTGAGGAGCACCGATCTGTCCTTTTTTGGTAGTGATCAAAACTACACCGTTTGAAGCACGCGAGCCGTAGATGGCTGCGGCCGAAGCATCTTTTAACACTGAAAACGATTCGATATCATTAGGGTTTATTAAGCTCAGCGGGTTAGCAGCTCCTGAAATTGTGTTATCGCTTAACGGCACACCATCAATAACAATGAGTGGGTTATTAGATGCGTTTAGTGATGCACCACCCCGAATACGGATGGTACTACCTGCACCTGGAGCACCACCGTTTGAGGTAACCGAAACACCTGGCGCTTTACCGGCTATTAATTGCTCTGGCGTAGTAATAACACCTTTTTGAAAATCGCGGCTGTTAACAGTGGTTACGGCACCGGTAACATCTTTACGGGTTTGAGTACCGTAACCAATCACTACAACCTCATTTAACGATTGGTTTTGAGGCTGTAATTTAAATTCTACACTTGCCGCAGCTCCGGTACGAACAGTTACTTGTTGTGATGCCGTTGCAAAACCGAAGTAACGTGCAGTAATGGTGTATGTACCTGCAGGCACGGCAGCCAAACGAAAGTTACCTTCCGCGTCAGTTGGAGCACCTAATGTAGTGCCTGTTACACCGATAGTTACGCCGGCTAAAGGTTGCCGATTATTATCGAGCACTTTACCGGTAATGCTGCCTGTTTGGGCGTATGCTACTGCCGATATAATGAGCAGCATGCAAACAAGCACATACTTTTTTAGATAGTTTTTTCTCATACAACTTGAATTTTGCTGTAAAAGCTTAAATAGATTAATGAACAATTGGTTAAATACAAGCAACCGGAGGCTTTGCGGCCAGTTGCATTTTAGTCGTGAAATTTGGTTTAAGAAGCTGGTTAGTGTTTGCGTAATGTTTATCTCATAGTTGGTTATTTGGTTAGCTCTAAAATATACTGGCCTTTTGCAGGTACGGTGATAGCTTGACTTATCGGCATTTTCTTACCTGTAATTATATCAGTGCCTTGCGTAAAGCCATTGGTTACTTCTAAAAATCTTGTCATGTTTACTTCGCGTGCCGAGTTGGTTCCGTTAAGCATTACTAAAACTGTTTTGTTGTTTTTGATGCGCGCGTAAACATATACGCCGGTGCCATCAGGTACATAATGCAGCAGTTTACCCTGGGTAATAGCTTCGTTCGTTTTGCGCCACTGCAACAACTTTTGCAGATATAGCCACGCTTCGTTCTGTTTTTCGGTGCGGCCCTGCGCTGTGAAGGCATTAATTTTGTCTCCGGTCCAACCACCCGGGAAGTCGGTGCGCACGTAGCCGTCGCTTTTAGCTTTTTTGCCGTCCATCAGTATTTCGGTGCCGTAATAAATTTGGGGTATACCACGTGTGGTTAACAAAAAGGCCAAAGCTTGTTTGTAGCGGCGCAGGTCCGGGTCGTCAGCACGGGCAAAGCGATCTAAGTCGTGATTATCCAAAAAAGTCAGGATATTGCTTTGATCGGCAAACATAAAGTCCTGTGCAATTTCTTCGTACAAGCGGAACAACGGACTATCCTCGCCGAAACGGTCGCGATCAGTATAATCAAATGCATTGTTGGCAATAAAGGTTAACGGAAAATCCATTACCGTTTTTAAATGAGTATCTGCCTTTTTGTTTAAAACAGAACCTGTCTGCCACCAGGCTGATGCCGATGACCGGCCATACCACGATTCGCCTACAATATTAAATTGCGGATATTCGGCTTGCACTTCTTTGCACCAGCGGGCCATAAAGTCGTAGTCAGGGTAGGGGTAAGTATCCTGACGGATGCCATCAATACGTGAATACTCGATCCACCATATACTGTTCTGAATTAAATAAGTAGCCAGGTGGCGGTTGCGTTGATTAAGATCCGGCATTTCGCGCACAAACCAACCGTTAACCAGTGTATTGCGATCGGACGCAGCAGCGTGCGGATCCATCAAGGTATACTTGGCATGATTGGTTTGCACATACTCGCCCGAATTGTTATTAATCCAGTCTTTTGCAGGTAAGTCCGTCATCCAGGGGTGCGAACTGCCGCAATGGTTAAATATCATATCCATCACCACTTTCATGCCCTTATTATGCATGTCGGCTGTCAGTTTTTTAAACTGCTCGTTGGTGCCGAAGCGAGGGTCGATGTTGTAAAAATTGGTGATAGCATAACCGTGATAGGAACCGCCGGGCATTTTGTTTTCTTGCACGGGGTTAAGCCAAACCGTAGTTACACCTAAGTTTTTAATATAGTCTATATGTTGGGCAATGCCGTCCAAGTCACCACCATGTCTGGCATTAGGATCATCCCGGTTTACTTGTACACCCTCTAATGCATCATTGCTTGCGCTGCCGTTAGCAAAACGGTCGGGAGTGATCAGATACATTACATCCGATTGATTAAAACCGGCAGCACCGCTGCGATTGGTTCGCGCTAGTAAAGGAAATGCATGAGTTAAAACTTCGGCACTTTTTTTAAACTTTAATTGTAAAGTACCGGGTTTGGCAGCGGCACTGATGTTGATGTAAACAAATAAATAGTTGGGATTATCTGTTTTGGCTACTTCCTTTAAAGTAACGCCGGGATAATTAAAAGTTGGAGTAAGTGTACCGATGTTTTTGCCATACACCATAATTTGAAGTGTTGTATTTCTCATGCCTGTCCACCAATTGGCTGGTTCGACTCGACTGATTTCAGCTGCCTTCAAATAGGGGGCAGTAGTTAATAACGCAAAAACAATAAGTAATACTTTTCTCATTCGGTTTATCGGTATAACAAAACCTGGTAAAATATTTTTAACAGTACTGCAGACGAACCCGTTTATGGAGTTGTCATTTGACTTTAGTTAAGAAATTTTATCAAGTTTAAAATTGGTCGCTGTTAATCTATAAACTAAAAATGTTAGCTTATATTTTTTAGCATGGTACAAAGTAAATGAACCGCTGAGGTATTTGTTGTTTCTTTACCGTTTATTTAAAATTATTTAACTTATTTAAAATTTAACTTATTGATAAACAGTTATATGAACTTTTGCAAAGTGCTAAAAATTTAACGCAGAATTAGCTTTGTTTAAGTCCTTATTCATCTACAAATTGGATGTTTTGATGAGGCTAAAAATTCAAGGGTTATGCAACTAACGGGAATAGAGATGATAAGAATATTGTACGATGTAGTGTATAAATTCAATAACCAAAAATGCCTGAATGCAGTAAACAACGTTTACTGCATTCAGGCATCCAAGTAAAAAATTATAAAATAGATAAGTCTAGCCGAACAGTGAGCTGCTTAAATAGCGGTCGCCACGGTCGCAGGCTATAAATACGATGGTACCTTCTGTAATTTCCTTGGCAATTTTGATGGCTGCCGAGCAAGCACCGCCACTGCTCATGCCAGCAAATATGGCTTCAGTACGGGCAAGTTTACGCGTCATCACGGTCGCTTCTTCTTCCGAGGTATCCATGACGCGATCTACCCGTTTGGGGTCGAATATTTTAGGCAGGTAAGCCTCCGGCCAACGACGAATACCCGGAATAGATGAACCTTCGGTAGGCTGGCATCCGACAATTTGAATACTTGGATCCACCTCTTTAAAATAGCGCGAACAACCCATGATAGATCCGGTGGTACCCATCGAACTTACAAAATGGGTAATAGAACCTTTAGTGTCACGCCAAATTTCCGGCCCGGTAGTTTTATAATGGGCCATGTAATTGTCAGGGTTGGCAAACTGGTCGAGCAAAAAGTAGTCGCCGGATGCACCTTTTTCGTCGGCATAATCACGACAGGTTTCCATATTGTCCAACAGTGTAACCTTTGCGCCGAAAGCCTCCATAGTTAAAGTGCGTTCGCGGGTAGAAGTTGATGGCATCACTAGCTCTATTTCCAAATCAAACAAACGGGCCATCATTGCCAGGGCAATACCGGTGTTACCGCTGGTAGCCTCAATCAAGCGCATTCCTTTTTTTATTTCGCCGCGTTCAATCGCACTACGTATCATATTTAGTGCTGCGCGGTCTTTAACGCTGCCGCCGGGGTTGTTACCTTCCAGTTTGGCAAATATGCGTACGTTTGGGTTGGGGTTAAGCTTTTGCAGCTCGACCATGGGCGTGTTGCCTACTAAATCAATGATACCAGCCATAGTTAATAATAAAGCTAAGATTTGCTGATAATGTTTTGCACCGATATCATTGGCGTATGATAAACGGTTGAATGCGGCGCTACGCTGTCGGTTAACCACACGTTGCCACCAATTACACTGTCGTGCCCAATAACAGTATCGCCGCCTAAAATAGTGGCTCCCGAATAAATAACCACTCGGTCTTGCACCGTTGGGTGTCTTTTAGTACCTGCCATGTTTTTGCGTACACTCAAAGCCCCTAAAGTTACGCCCTGATATATTTTGACATGGTTGCCAATGGTACAGCTTTCGCCTATCACTACACCTGTGCCATGATCGATATGAAAGTACTCGCCGATTTTTGCCGACGGGTGAATATCAATGCCTGTTTTTGAATGAGCATGCTCTGTAAGTATGCGCGGAATAAGCGGAACACCAAGCCGGCAAAGCTGATGAGCAATACGATAAAGCGATATGGCAAACAAGCCCGGGTAACTTCTAATCACCTCAAACTCGCTGAATGCGGCTGGGTCGCCTTCGTATATAGCTTTGATGTCGGTGTTCAATACCCGGTATAATTCAGGTAACTGCTTAAAAAAGTTGGCAGCGATTTTTGTACTGGAATGCTCTGTTGATGAATCGTTGAATTGAAGAATGACGGCCAAATCTTGTTCCAACTCGGCAAACGCAGATTTTAACTCTACAACTGAGCTAAAATGCTTTTTAGATTGTTCGGGGAACATGAGGTGCACCACCGCTAAGGCCCATTTGGCAATGTGATTGTTAGGCGGTATGTTTAAAACCCGATCCTGTTTCTCGAATAAATGGCTGTAAAATTCTTCATCCATATTTTAGGCTTTGGCATGGGCCAAATAAAATGCAGAATTAGAAAATTTTATTGGAATTTACAGTCTCCCGCGAGTAATAACTTTTATAGGCTGCTGGGCCGAACTGGTAATAATGAACAAGGCATGAGCGAAAGATGAAATCATCGCTCATGCTTCTGTCGCGTTTAATAGTTTAAGCTGTTACATTAAGCGAGCTACCTGCAATGCTTACGTTATAACTTTTTAAGGCTGTTGTTGCTGGGCCAAGTAACACTGCACCGGTGGTGCTGAACTGACTGCCGTGATTAGGGCAAATAAATTTGCCTTGCGAACTATTATAATTGATGGATGTGCCCTGGTGCGTACAGGCTATCTGTACCGCAGTAAAAGCATTGGCTGTATTGCCGGTTGCCAGTCTTACTAATATTACTCCGTTGCTTATTTTAAATTCGCCTACATTTTTTAATTCAGAGTCTAAATTTGCGCTTACTAATGCGTTGTTGTTTCCACCAGTGCCGCCAGGTGTAGGGGTAGGATCCTCGGCTTTGGG
>CAJYJH010000005.1 GCA_913775265.1 uncultured Mucilaginibacter sp.
TACTGATGTCAGCGATTCCCCACTTAAATGTTCTTTGACAGCTTCCAGTTTGAAAACTGCATTATGCTTCCTGTTTTTATTCATAAAAATGCCCCCAAATAGTGTCTAACTTTTTGGGGGCAGTATAACCTGGGCAGCCTTCATTGTTTTAAATATAAGCTTATCTCTATTTAAAAGCATATTTAATACCCAAGCCGGGGGCGATATCAAAATAAGGACCACGGCCCAGTTCAATACGCGGGTTAAGATCCAGGCTTACCGCAATTGGGCTTTGAGGAATTAAATATTCTAAACCTAATACGCCATCGGCACCAATTAACAGGCTGTTTTTGTCGTAAAACTCATCGTCGCCGTTATAGCGTTTGTAGTATCCGCTACCAACACTGCCAATGTGAGCACCACCGCCATAGTAAAATTTAAGTGCAGGCACATTAAAAGCGGTTTGATGGATTTCGTACAAACCGGTAACCACTATGCCTTTTGAGCGAAAACCCAGGATACCTTCAATGGCCGCGCTTTGATCTAAAAAGTATTTGCCGGTAATACCATTTTCATAACCGCCAAATTTGAGGCCCACTGCACCCTTGTACAATTGGGCGTTTGCCTTTTGCTGAAACAGCATAAAAAAAGCTGCCGTAATCAGTAGTAGAGCTGATTTTTTCATAAATGTGATTTTAGTAGTAACGGCAAATGTCGTGTTTTATGCCGCCACCATTTTTAAAAAGTTGAAATTTACTGTTTCACCCCATGTATCAGGATAAAATTTTGGAGTTTTTGACTGCCATGAGTTACATTAGTTTAACCGGATACTTAACTTAGTAAAATGTATTGCCCACAAAGTTTTCGTCAAAAAATCTTGTCTATCGCGGTTATCATTGCGTTTGTTATTCAACCGTGCCGTATGCTTAAAGCGCAACAGGCAGAAGAATATTACACCAAAGGCATGGTGGTAAGTGCATATCCCGATGCGGCGCAGGCAGGATTGGCAATATTGAAAAAGGGTGGTAATGCTGTTGACGCTGCCGTGGCGGTACAATTTGCGTTAGCCGTAACGTTGCCCCAAGCAGGCAATCTTGGCGGCGGCGGTTTTATGGTTTACCGCTCGGCTAAGGGGCAGGCTGCTACGCTCGATTTTAGAGAAAAAGCGCCGGCTATGGCCAGCGCAAATATGTACCTGGATGCCAATGGCAATGTAATTCCTGACAAAAGTTTATATACCCATCAGGCTGCCGGGGTGCCCGGATCTGTTGACGGTATGGTGCAGGCCCATCAAAAATATGGTAAATTACCCTGGGCTGTATTGGTGCAGCCGGCTATTGACCTGGCCCATAAAGGTTTTAAAGTAACGGAACATTTGGCTAATGACTTAAACCATAGTCAGGCCGATTTTAGCCGCCTCAATGCTGGTCGTACCAATTATTTTGCTAAGCCAGCACCCTGGAAGGCTGGTGACGTTTTAGTATTGGAGGATCTGGCCAAAACCCTAACCCTAATACGCGACAAAGGCAGGGCAGGCTTTTATGATGGCGTGGTTGCTGCACAGATCACTGACGAAATGAAAGCCGGTCAGGGGCTAATTACTCAGGCTGATTTAAATAATTACCATTCGGTTTGGCGTAAACCCATCGTTGGCAAATACAAACAATTCAAGATAATTACCATGCCGCCGCCATCAAGCGGCGGAATAGCGTTATTGCAACTGCTGCATAGCGTTGAGCCTTACCCGTTAAGTCGTTGGGGATACAACCAGGATTCGACCGTACAGTTAATTACCGAGGCCGAACGCCGCGTGTATGCCGACCGTTCCAAATACCTGGGTGATCCTGATTTTTATAGTGTACCTGTGGATAGCTTGCTGAATCCTGCTTACATCACCGGGCGGATGAGTAATTTTAGCTGGGCACAAGCTACCCCAAGTAGCACCATACAGCCGGGCAGCTTTGCCGGTTACGAGAGTGACCAAACCACTCATTATTCTATTGTAGATGCGCAAGGTAATGCGGTGTCTATTACCACTACGCTCAACGGATCATTCGGCAACAAAATATTTGTGAAAGGTGCCGGTTTTTTATTAAACAACGAGATGGACGATTTTAGCTCTAAGCCCGGCGTGCCTAACATGTATGGCTTGGTTGGGGGCAAAGCTAACAGCATACAACCCGGCAAACGCATGCTCTCTTCCATGACGCCGACCATTCTGGAAAAAGACGGAAAGCTATTTATGGTAGTAGGTACACCCGGCGGGTCAACCATTATAACTTCAGTATTCCAAACCATATTAAACGTTACTGAATTTAACCAGAACGCGCAGCAAGCGGTAAGCTCCAAACGCTTTCATCATCAATGGTTGCCTGATGAGGTAATGACAGAGAACAACGCATTGGACGAAACAGTTGTGAATAAACTGAAGCAAAAAGGTTATAAAATCACTTTGCGGGGTAATATCGGTAGGGTAGATGCTATAGTGGTTACAAAAGAGGGCTTAACCGGCGGCGCCGATCCAAGAGGCGATGATACCAAAGCAGGCTGGTAATTTATCAGAATGTTGATAAGATTAATAAAAGCAAATTTATTTATAATATCTCATCTTGAATTCCCGTTTCCAAAGCAGGCTTCAAAGTCCGACTGCCTTGCGCAGACGAATGAGGCGATTTAATTGACTTAATTTGTATACTTTGGCGTTGTGAAACATCACCACGAAACTATTGATTACTTGCTGAAGATTGTTTGGCAAAACATGGCTAACCGATACAACCAATTGGTTGCCGATTTTGGCATTACGCAATCTATTGGCTACGTACTCATCAACATCGACGAAAAGGAGGGTACAACAGTTTCGCAGGTGGCAGCTTTGCTTGGTTTAAAATCAACCAGTTTGTCGCGTATGCTTAGCCAGCTCGAAAAAATGGATCTGATTTACCGCCAATCCAACGCCGGCGATAAGCGTTCCGTTAAAATATACCTCACCGAATTAGGTAAGCAGAAGCGGCAGATGGCACGTACCATTGTTAAGCAGTTTAATGCGTACCTTAATGACCATATCAGCGATAAAGAAAAACAACACCTCACCAACGCGCTCAAAAAAATAAATCAGCTTACGTTAGATTATAATCCCGAAGAAAACGTTTAGCTAAAAAATGCCTGCAACTATCTCTTTGTCGGCTTACAATGCCTTAAAAATGTTAAAAATTGTTAACCTGCCCGTTTTATTTTTTAAAAAAGTAAATTTGCCGATTAATAATAAGTTGATGAACAGGTTATTGCTTTTTTGCTGCTGCATTTTGTTATTTACAGCTTGTAAAAAGGTGGATGATCCGGCAGTAATCAATAGCAATCAACGAGAAATTGATGAAGAAATTATAACAAAGTATTTAGCCGATAACAGGTTGACCGCAACCACACTAGATACATCAGGAATAAGAGTAATTATTGAAAAACAAGGTCCTATAAGCACGCTGTACAGTTTATCCAGTAGTGTTACTCTTGGTTATACCGGAAGGCAGCTAACTTCGGGAAGGATATTTGCCCAGACTGATAGTCTACATCCTTCTTATGTTTTAGGTGATGTGCTTTCGGGTTGGAAAATTGGAATTTTAAAGGGGAAGGTAAACAAGGGAGGAATCATCAGGTTGATTATTCCGTCGAGACATGGTTATGGGCCTTATGAGCAGCCGGTTTTGGGCTTACCTGCCAACTCGGTTCTTGATTTTACCATTGAAATATTTGATGTAACGAACTAATTTTTAAATGAAACAAACTTATTTAGCGCTTTTTTTACTGTTTACAATGGCCATCGCATCGTGTCGCAAAAGTGGCAACGATATTGACATTAAAACTTATGATACCAACCAAATAAGGGATTATGTAGCAGCCAATGGGCTGTCTGCCATGAAAAGGGACACCGTTGGCGGTGATACCAGTGGTGTATATTATCAAATCACACGTCAGGGTAACGGAACTGTATTAAATTACGATACCCGGATTGTATATGTATATTCGGTTAAATCATTGGATGGCAAATTTTTGGTTACAGACACCATTGCCACTTCTGCCTTAGGGATCGTGCGTGGCTATGATTTTGTAGGCCTGATGATGCCTAAAGGCTTGATGATGGCTATCCACAACGTGATGAAAAATAAGGGTACTGCAGCACGTGTACTCGTACCCTCGCGCTTAGCTTATGGTAGAAGTGGTTTAACCATTGGTGTCAATCGGTTGCCGGGCAACGAAAGTTTAGATTATACCATTAACGTTCTTAACGATGATGATCAGGCGTCAATGGCTGCTTACGATGATTTGTCTATCCGGAAATATTGCACCGCTAATAATATTAATATCAACTCGTACACCAAAACCGCATCTGGTTTATATGTAAAAATAAATCAAGCCGGAACAGGCACAACGGCTATCACTGCAACATCAACAGCAAATTTGCAATACATAGGTTTGTTACTGAACGGCACATCGTTTGGTGGTGATGATAGCGCAACCGGAGCTGCTTTTGATATGCAAAGTGTTGTCGCAGGTTTTCGGGAAGGATTAATAGGCACATCGGCTGGTGCTAAAGTTGATTTGTTAATTCCATCAAGGCTGGCCTACGGTTTACAAAACAGAACAACTACAAATGCAGCAGGGCAAACTGTAGTTGTAATACCAAACTTAAGCTGTTTGCGCTATGGTATTAACGTCATGAGTGTAACTAACTAAATCTACTTGGCAACAGCAGCTCTAAAAGCTTTCAAGGCGCGTTCTTTGCCTTCTTTGTTATCAATAATGGGTTCCGGGTATTGGTCTGTACCAAATTCCGGGACCCATTTTTTTATATATTCCATTTTGGGATCAAACTTTTTTTGTTGAGCTTCGGGGTTGAATACTCTAAAATAGGGCATAACGTCGGTGCCCGACCCGGCTATCCATTGCCAGCTACCTATATTGGTCGAGGCCTCATAATCTAAAAGCTTGCGGCCAAAATAGTGCTCACCCCAGCGCCAGTCAATCATTAAATGCTTTACTAAAAAGCTGGCGGTTACCATACGCACCCGGTTATGCATAAAACCGGTAGTGTTTAATTCGCGCATCCCGGCATCTACCAGCGGATAGCCGGTTTTACCCTCACACCAGGCTTTAAATTCTTTTTCGTTATTACGCCACGCTATACGATCAAAAGCCGGACGGTAGGCATGATCAGCAGTGTTTGGAAAATGATCTAACGCCATCATATAAAACTCACGCCATATTAATTCACCCAACCAAGTTTGCTCCCGCTCAAATGATGTACGGGCTGCATCGCGGATGCTTATAGTACCGAAGCGCAGGTGTAAGCCAATATGTGATGTCCCCTTTTTGGAAGGAATGTCACGGTTTTTAGCATAATCATCAATAATATGATCATACTCCATTTCCGGGAACTGCATTTCGCTCTCGGTAAACTTCATCTGTTTTAAGGATATATCCGGCAGCTCTTTGGTTTTGAGCAGGTTTTTGAAGTACTTTTCGGTAGGATATGATTTCAGATAAAAATCTTTTACCGTTTTGAGCCATCTTTTTTTGTACGGTGTAAATACGGTGTAGGGCTCCTTATTATCTTTTAAAACTTCGTCACGCTCAAAAATGATCTGGTCTTTAAATGTTTTAAAAGGGATGTCTTGCTTTTGCAGCATTTCGCAAATGGTGGTATCCCTTTCTTTGGCATAAGGTTCGTAATCGCGGTTGGTGTAAACCTCTGCAACGGTATATTCTTTTAATATATCTTTAAAGGCATGCATTGGCTTATCATATTTAATAAGCATGCTGCTGTGATGTTTATGGAGTTCTTTACGTAATTTTTGAATGGTTTGATAAATAAAGGTTACTCGGGCATCGTCCCGGTCTTCCAGTTTGTTCAATATATCTTTATCAAAAATAAAGAGGCAAAGCACCGGGTTGTCGCTTTTTAAAGCATGGTATAGGGCGGCATTGTCGTGCAGCCTCAGGTCGCGCCTGAGCCAGAGTAAGGTGATAGCAGGTTTATCCATAAATATTACTTAATGCATCTTCAATAACAGGGTATCTAAATTTAAAGCCGCGGTCTTGTATTTTTTGTGCCGATACACGCGTACTGCCCAATACTACTAAGCTCATTTCGCCAAATATTAACTTGAGCATAACAGCCGGAACTTTAGGCAACCACAACGGTCGGCGCAGTTGCTTAGCTACGGCTTTAGTGAGTTGTTGGTTGGTAACCGGATTGGGCGCTACCATGTTATATACATCGGGCTGTAACTGCTTTTCAATCGCTTGCATGTACATGTCAACGGCATCCTGCAGGTGTATCCACGGAATATATTGCTGACCGTTGCCTAACACCGTACCTAATCCAAATTTTACGGGTAAGGCAATGGGCGGAAGCGCACCGCCTTTGGTAGTAAGTACTACACCAGTCCTGAATTTGGTAATAGGTAAACCGAATTGCTTCCCTTCGTCCACTGCTTTTTCCCACTCAATGCAGCAGGTTGCCAAAAAATCATGTAGTGGCACACTTTCTTCCGTAAGCAGTTCGTTCCCACGGTTGCTGTAGTAACCGGTAGCCGACGCCGAGATTATTTGCTTCACCTGATGATTCGGATGTTTATGCAGCAAGCTGTAAATTAATTTAATCGATTTTGTACGGCTATCAATCAGTACTTTTTTGCGTTTAGCCGTCCAGCGCTTGTCGGCAATACCTGCACCGGCCAAATGAACGATGGTATCTACACCGTTAATACTGGCCGTATCAATTTGCTGGTTCGGAACATCCCATAAAAAAATTTTTACTTTTGGATTTTTGCCTGGCTTGCGGCTCAGATGGCTTACCTGGTAACCTTTAGCCAGTAAAGCCTCGGTCAGTGGCTTGCCAATAAGTCCGGTTCCGCCGGTAATAAGTACATGATGATTGGGCATAGGTTATAAACTAACACATCGCTGATTAGTTTGTGGCAACGTTATGCAGCATCGAATTTTCCAGTGCCTCTTTTAAGGTTTGCAATTTTATCGGAATCAGCTTTTCGATAGTGTCGTCACGCGAAACAACGTCAAATTTTAAATTTTCAACTAAAGTTTTCGCGTGTGAATAACTGATTGGGGTTAGATAGTTGAGCCAATATGATGATAATGCTGATGATACCTGCGGAACGGTAACAATTTTTACCTTACGCTGCCGGCATACATCGCCATATAAAAGCAACATATGCTTAAAAGTCAATATTTCCGGTCCGCTGATATGGAATTCGCTGTTAAACGTGTCCTCGTTATGCAGGCAGCCTACCAGATAATCAATAACGTTTTGGGTAGATATGGGTTGCTCTTGCGCCTTAGCCCAGGTAGCAGCAATTATAATAGGTGATTTTTTTGTTAAACCGTCCATTAATTCCAAAGCAATGCTTCCGGTGCCAACAATCATGGTTGATTTGAGCACAGTGAGGGCAGAGTTGCTTTGGCGTAAAATATCTTCAACATGTTGGCGCGACAAACCGGCATGACCTAAATGATCATCAATCTCGCTGAGTGATATAATTTGCTTGCAGTGAGTTTGGTCTATAGCCTGTACAAAATTTTCGGCTGATAAAGCTTCCAAACCGGCAAAACCCGAGGTTTGAGGTAACGCATTCACCAGATAATAAGCAGCATCTATATCGGTAGGCAACTGTTGTATACTGCGCGATCGCAATAAATCTCCTGGAATAGTAGTTACCTTATTGTAATACGGACTTTGCTTTTCAAAAAGCTTTGGGTCGCGTACCATACATATCACCTCGTGCCCTTGTTGCAGCAAGCCCGGAATAAGTCGTGTTCCTATGTAACCATTCGCACCTGTCAGCAATATCTTCATACGTTGTATTGGAACAACAAAACAGGCAGGGGGTTTTAAAATATATATATGGTCAAACGCATATATATATTTTAAAGACATTATTAAGCCCAATAGGCTGCCATAGAATACTGCTACTACTATTGTTTAATAACTTAGCTGCACATGCGGCTTGTAAGTATTTGTTTTTACCTGCGCTTTCAACTCATGCAATATATTATATAAACCAAAATTGGTGCGGTTTACATAAATAAAGTGTTTAACTCCCCGGGCTTGTTTAAACTCGGGCATACGCGAAATCTGTTCACCAAAACCATACAGTTCATCAAAAAACGCTGTCTCGCCAAAATCAAACGAAGCACTCATGTACGGCTTGGCAAACAACGAAATCATTTGATGATACATCTTATAAAAAAACTCGATTTGTTGCGGTGTATCATTAGGCAAAATCATTTCAAGTTTCCGGAATGCCTTAATGGTTTCTTCTTTATTATCGAGCAGGTTTGTGGAGGTTAGCGAGAAGAAAGGATAATAAAAATCTTCGGGCATTTCTTTAATGCATCCAAAATCAATAATTCCTAATTCGCCATTGGGCGTAATCAGAAAATTGCCGGGATGCGGATCAGCATGAACCGCGCGGAGCTCGTGTTGCTGATAGTTATAAAAGTCCCATAAGGCCTGGCCAATCTGGTTGCGCAGTTCCTGACTGGGGTTGGTCTGTAAAAATTCTTTCAAGTGTTGACCCTCTATCCAGCTCATGGTAATGATGCGCTTGCTGGATAAAGCGGGGTAATAGCGCGGAAAAATGGTATGCTGCAAAATGGCAGAACAGGCTTTCGAAATTTCTATCGAGCGGCGAACCTCCAGTTCATAATCGGTTTCTTCCAGCAGGCGTTCCTCAACCTCTTGCATGTAAACCTCCAGTTCCTTTTCGCTCATACCCAACAAGCGAAAGGCAAAGGGTTTTACCAGTTTTAAGTCAGACGATATCGAATCGCCTACACCGGGGTACTGAATTTTAACAGCAAGTTTCTCGCCGTTTAGTTCGGCTTGGTGTACCTGGCCAATTGATGCGGCGTTGTTGGAGCGCAGATCAAATTTATCATAAATCTGCTCGGGCGATTTGCCAAAGTATTTTTTGAAGGTCTGAACAATGAGTGGTCCTGAAAGGGGAGGAGCATTGTATTGCGATTGAGAAAACTTGTCCACATAAGCTTTAGGCAGGATGTTTTTATCCATGCTTAGCATTTGCGCTACTTTTAGTGCACTGCCTTTTAGCTCGCTTAAAGACTCATAAATATCGGCTGCATTATCTTCATTAAGTTCACTACGGTCTAAATTCGGGTTAAACAGCTTTTTAGAGTAGTGCTTAATATAGTTGCCACCAACTTTGAATCCGGTTTTAACAAACCGGGCCGATCTTTCTACTTTACTGGTGGGTATACTGTTTTGCTCTTTCGCTTTATCTTCACTCATGTTTTTCTTTCTCAAATAACGCAGCTAACCGATGTTCATTAACGTCGGCATAATCATTAATCACCATATCAACCGGATGCAGTTCATCTGCCGTATGCGAAGTGGTAATTCCTACTACTTTCATGCCGGCCGCATTAGCAGCTTTTATACCCGAAAGCGAATCCTCAAATACAATGCAATGTTCTGGCTTTACACCTAAATCATCAGCGGCTTTCAAAAATATTTGCGGATTAGGTTTCGGCTTGCTTACGCGTGGCCCATCAACAATGGTATCAAACATTGATTTTAAGGAAAGGTTGTTCAACACAAAGTCAATATTTGATGTCGTAGCCGATGATGCAACTGCGAGCTTTACACCTGCATTCTTCAATTCCTGCAATAAGCGCTCTAACCCGTTGATAGGTGTCATGCTGGGTAGATAAATATCGCGGTAGCGTACGGTTTTCTCCTGAAACATGGCTTTCATCTCCTCTTCATCGTAATCATTGCCGAAGAAATTTCGCATAATGACCATACCCGGCACACCGCTTATTTCCTCGTTAAATAAATCGGTCGTAACTTCTACACGGTTATATTGTTCAAAAAGCTCTTTCCAAGCTTTAAAATGGTACGGGTTATTGTCAACCAGTGTACCGTCCATATCAAAAATTGCAGCGTATTGAGTCATGTATAGATTTAGAAGTATTTAAAAATGAAATTGATGACTATACTTTAATAGCTCAAAATCCCATTTTCTCTTTAAAGCCGCCATTTTTTACCAAAAACTTGCCGTAGTCAAACAGGTTATCAATCGGCGAGCGCTGAAACAAGTCGAACGTTACGTTGATGCCTTTCTCAATAGCCTCATCAGTTTTTTCAAAGCCTGCAGAGTTGTCATCAATCCAAAACTTTAAAATAAAGTTAAATTGCATCCAAAGCGCATCTTTGTATTTATTGGTGAAAAACTTGCGGTCGGTTAATTCGCCGGTTTCCAATCCGTCGCGTAATATATCGTCGGCAAAACTTTCAAATATGTTTTTCATACTGTCTAAAACGCGGGGTGTGCCAATGGGCCTTGCGTGTTTTTTAAAGCTATAAACAGCAAAGCTCCGGCTGCCTTTTAATAACTCAAAAAAGCTGTAAAAAAAAGACAATGCTTTTTCGCGCGCTGAATATTGCGGCCAAACTTCCTGAGTTTTTATTTCGGTAACGGTTTTGCGAACAATATCCGCCCAAACAGATTGTTCAACAGCCTCAAACGATCCAAAAAAGCGATAAAATTCTTCTTCGGTAATATCGTTGTTCTTAGCAAAAAGATAAACCGACTTAGGTTCATGTCCTTCGGTCAATACATAATCAATATATGCGGTTTGTATACTTTCGGTAGTAGCCATAATGTTGATTGATAATTTTAATAAATGTACGTGTTTATACACAAGCACTTGTCATGCCAGTATACAAACAGTAACGTAATTAAGGCTTTAAGTAGTACATAATGTCAGGCGATGACAATACCACAGGCAAAATTTACAGCTAACTTACAAGCGCAAGCTTTTTTATACTTATATTTGATACACTTCCGGCAGTTCGTTGTTATAGTTTTAAATAAAAGATAACCAATTGTTTGCCTGTATATGTCTGCCCTAAAAAGAGTGTTAAAAGAGAACCTGCCCGAAAAGGTTTGTGAAGTATGTAAGCGCCCATTCAGCTGGCGTAAAAAGTGGGAAAAGTGTTGGGATGATGTCAAATACTGTAGCGAACGGTGCCGGAGAAACAAATAATTGGCATTTTTGTATGTTAATTTAGATTGATTAAAAACAATGAGTGATAAAACAATACTGGTATGGTTTAGAAACGACTTGCGGGTACATGACAATGAAATATTGTTGGAAGCTACCCGAAAGGCCGATAAAATACTGCCGGTATATTGTTTTGACCCTCATTACTTTACTAAAACCGAATCGGGCTATAAAACCGGGAACATACGCACCCGTTTTTTACTGCAAAGCGTAGCCGATCTGCGCGAAAAGTTGCAGGCTTTGGGCGGCGACTTATTGATTGTGCATGGCAACCCTGCCGAGCAGATTCCGCAACTGGCCGAGCAGTACCAGGTAAGCGAAGTTTACCATCACCGCGAGGTAGCTTTCGAAGAAACCAATATTTCTGAAGAAGTAGAGGCAGCCTTATGGAAAATGAAGCTTAATTTAAAGCATTTCATCGGGCATACACTTTATCATAAAGAAGATTTGCCTTTCCCGATCAAGGATATTCCGGATAGCTTTAATACTTTTAAAAAGAAGGTGGAACGTGATAGCAGCGTGCGCCCATGTCTGGCTATTCCCGAACATATAGTAACCCCGCTAATTGCTGATACTGGCGAATTACCAACTTTAGAACAATTAGGTTTGACTGAGCCGGTGCAAGATATAAGGGCATCTTTTAAGTTTGAAGGCGGCGAAACTGCTGGTTTACAGCAACTCGAAAGTTATTTTACTACTAATGCCGTTGCAGCAGGTGGCAAGGGCAACCGAAATGTAGCGTCTTCTAAGCTTTCGCCTTGGTTGGCTTTAGGCTGTGTATCGCCACGGCAGGTGTACTGGGAAATTATCAATCATGGTCAGACTGCGCATAATCACCCGCTGATGCTGGAGCTTTTATGGCGGGATTACTTCCGGTTTATGTTTAAAAAGTACAGCCGTAAGTTTTTTGAGGCCGAAGGTTTTAAGTCTGAAGCGCCCGAATTGTCCGGTAACCAGGAAGAGCTATTTGAGCAATGGAAAACAGGTTCTACCGGTGTGCCTTTTATTGATGCCAGTATGCACGAACTCAATGCTACCGGATTTATCAGTAATGCCAGTCGCCAGGCATCATCTGCCTACCTGGTTAAAACATTAAAAGTGAACTGGACCTGGGGTGCCCGCTGGTTCGAAGAAAAACTCATCGACTATTCTCCGGCCAGTAATTGGGGCAATTGGGCATACATTGCCGGCGTAGGTAACGACCCGCGCGAAAACCGGTATTTCAGCCCTAAGAATTTGGCAGACCTTGATCCTAAAGGAGAGTATGCTAAACTATGGCTTGCCGAAGAGAAAGTAGCATAACTATTGGTGATAGGTTGCCTTAAAACCTCCGGCTATGTTGCTTGTTGTACACCATCATGGCTAAAACCCTCCGCCTTATTCTGGGCGATCAACTCAATATTAAGCACAGTTGGTTTAAAGAACCGCAGTCTGATGTAACATTTATCCTGTTAGAAGTAATGCAAGAACAGGAGTATGTGATGCATCATGTACAAAAAATCCTTGCCTTTTTCGGCGCTATGCGCAACTTTGCTCACCAGCTTACTAGGCTTGGCCATGAGGTAATTTACGTTAAGCTTGATGATAAAGATAATGAACAGGACTTTGCCGAGAACCTGAAACGCATCATCAAAAAAAAACATATTACCCGCTTTGAATATCAGTTACCGGACGAGTACCGCCTGGATGAGCAATTGAAGGAAATTTGCAAAAGTCTGCATATTGAAACCGGTAGTGCCGACACGGAGCATTTTTTGACAGAGCGATTGGATGTCAAAAACTTTTTCGGAAAAAAGACACGATATCTGATGGAAAGCTTTTACCGCAATATGCGCGAAAAGCTACACGTGCTGATGGACGATGACGAACCGGAAGGCGGACGGTGGAACTTTGATGCAGACAATCGTAATAAATATGATGGCAAGGTGCCATTGGTGCCACCATTAATGTTTAATCATGATGTTACTGCATTAAAAAAGATGATTGATGCAGCCAAAGTGAAATATTTCGGAGAAGTGGATGCCGAACACTTCGCATGGCCGCTCTCGCGGCAAGAGGCGCTCAGTGCATTAAAATATTTTTGTGAGCATTTGCTGCCCAATTTTGGTACTTATGAAGATGCCATGTTGCAGAAGCACATCAGTTTATTTCATTCGCGCATGTCTTTTGCCATGAATGTGAAACTGGTATCGCCTTTTGAAGTAGTAAGCACGGTATTACGTTATTATAAGAAGCATCCTAAAACAATTTCGCTGGCGCAGGTAGAAGGATACATCAGGCAGATTGTAGGCTGGCGCGAGTTTATGCGCGGTGTATATTGGGCACAAATGCCCGATTATCAAGAGAAAAACTTTTTTAAACATCGTACTGAGATACCTCATTGGTTTTGGGATGGCAAAACGCAAATGAACTGCCTGAAGCATTGCATAGGGCAGTCGCTCACTGATGCATGGGCGCACCATATTCAGCGTTTAATGGTGATTGGCAACTTTTGCATGTTGGCCGGTATCAACCCGGATGACGTGGATGCCTGGTATCTGGGTGTTTATATTGATGCTATACAGTGGGTAGAAATTACCAATACCCGGGGCATGAGTCAGTATGCCGATGGGGGAGTAGTAGGCTCGAAACCTTATGCTGCATCGGCCGCTTATATTAACAAAATGAGCGACTACTGCAAAAACTGCCACTACGATTATAAAAAGAAGTACGGTGAGCGTGCTTGTCCGTACAACAGCTTATATTGGAACTTCTACGAACGCAACGCCGAAAAACTGCAAGGTAACCCACGGATAGGTATGGCTTACATGACGTTGAAGAAAATGAAGCCTGATGAAAAGCAAAAGATTATGGAGCAGGCTGAACAATACCTGGATGATTTGAATAAACTCTGATTTTATAGCTCACTTTTGCAACATTTAAAGCTTTCATTTTGAATGAAATAATCTTTTAAAATTTGTTAAATTAATTATTGCAAATTTTATACCTTTGCCCTTCCTGAAAGGAGGTATATAGAAGGATTATGATTATTATCAATGTAAAAGACGGCGAATCGTTAGATAAAGCCCTTAAACGTTTCAAAAAGAAATTTGAGAAAACCGGTGTTTTACGCGAGTTGCGCAGTCGCCAGGCTTACGAGAAAAAATCAGTTACCCGCAGAAATGTGGTTAAACACGCCATCTACAAACAAGGCTTAAACATAGAGACTGTGTAATTTTCACAGTTCCTGTTTTGATATATTAAAACTATTTGTACTTTGCCTTTTCGGGCTTTGTGCAAATAGTTTTTATGTTTTTAGAGCAGTTTATATCTTACATCAAATACGAAAAGCGGTACTCGCCGCATACCGTTACTGCTTATGAGTCTGATCTGACTCAATTCTATGCATTCCTGAACGATCCCGAAATTACCGTTGCCCATCCGGCCGAAGTTACCCATCAGCATATCCGCAGTTGGATGGTATCGTTGATGGATCAGCAATTAACTCCCCGGTCGGTTAACCGTAAGGTGGCCACCTTGCGCAAGTACTTTAAATTTTTATTGCAGGGGCAACACATTGCCGCCGTACCCACGGCACGCATACAAGCGCCTAAAGTAACCAAGCAATTACCTGCGGTGGTAGAAGATGAAAAGTTGTCGCAATTGCTGGATAAAAACGACGTGTTTAGCTGCGATTTTATCGGCCAGCGCGATAAGCTGGTGATAGAGCTGTTGTTTGGCACCGGCATGCGTTTGGCCGAATTATTAGGCGTAACCGAAGCGGACCTTGATCTGTATCAAAGCACAGTTAAAGTGCTGGGTAAGCGCAACAAACAACGTATTATACCTATCAACAAAGAGCTAAGCAACTTACTGCAGCATTACCTGGCGTTAAGAAAAAATGAAATAATTGGTAACAATTCGTTAAAGTTGATCGTTACCAATAAAGGAGCTGATGCTTATCCTAAGATGATTTATTTGATAGTGCAAAAGTATTTAACACATATATCTACCCAGCAAAAACGCAGCCCGCATGTGTTGCGCCACACTTTTGCTACCAGCCTGCTTAATAAGGGAGCCGACCTTAACGCTATTAAAGATCTGTTGGGTCATGCCAGCTTGAATGCTACGCAAGTGTATACCCACAATTCTGTTGAAAGACTCAAATCTATTTATAAACAAGCCCATCCAAAGGCAAATTAACAAGGAGGAACATATGAAAATTACTGTTCATGCGATTCATTTCAGTGCAGACAAGAAGTTAATAGACTTTATTCAGAAAAAAGCCAACAAACTGGAACAGTTTAGTGATAGTATAACAAGTGGGGATGTTTTTTTAAGATTAGAAAATACCGGCGAAGAAGCCAACAAAATAACGGAGCTGAGATTGCTGATTAAGGGCAATCAATTATTTGCCAGCCATCAGTGCAAAACCTTTGAAGAAGGTACCGACCTGGCTGTAGAGAGCCTGCGCAAGCAAATCCAGAAGCATAAACAGAAACAAAACGCAATAACCGATGCGGCCCGAAAAGTTGAAACCGGTGCGTTAGAAGAAGATGAATACTGATAATCAGACATATAAAAACAAAAAAATCAGCAGGCAAAAAACCTGCTGATTTTTTTTTAAAAAATATTTTGTGCGGTAGTAAATGTGTGTATATTTGCATTCCCTTTCGGAGAGGTACTCCGGTTAAAAAAAAGGGAATGGTTCTTTAAATAAATATAAAAGCCTCCTTAGCTCAGCTGGTAGAGCAACTGACTTGTAATCAGTAGGTCATTGGTTCGATTCCGATAGGGGGCTCAAGTTTTAGCAGTAACTGTTAAAAGTATCAAACTAAAATATATTTTTGCCCGTCAAAAAAATAGGTTTGAACTTTAAAAGTTGAGTAAGAACTTGGGGAGATACCAGAGCGGTCAAATGGGGCGGACTGTAAATCCGCTGCTTCGGCTACGAAGGTTCGAATCCTTCTCTCCCCACAATTAAATCAATGAGTGAATTGTTGATAGGGCGAATAAGTGTTTAAATTGTTTACGCACTGATTCATCCATCATTAATTCACTCTTTGTGTAAATCGCGGAAGTAGCTCAGTTGGTAGAGCGATAGCCTTCCAAGCTATAGGTCGCGAGTTCGAACCTCGTCTTCCGCTCAGGTTCAATTAGTGTTGCAATAGTTTATAAATTAATGCAGCAGGGGTTGAATGGAAAAAGATAATAAGCCGACGTAGCTCAGGGGTAGAGCACTTCCTTGGTAAGGAAGAGGCCAAGGGTTCAAATCCCTTCGTTGGCTCGGCGTTAAATAAACGACAATTAAGAATAAATTAACCTACAAACATTTATAAATCATGGCAAAAGAAAAGTTTGACCGCAGTAAGCCGCACTTAAACATCGGTACTATCGGTCACGTTGACCACGGTAAAACAACACTTACCGCCGCTATTACCAAGGTATTAGCTGATGCAGGTTTATCTGAAGCTCGTTCTTTCGATTCAATCGACTCTGCTCCAGAAGAAAAAGAACGTGGTATCACCATCAATACTGCGCACGTTGAGTACTCAACTGCAAACCGTCACTATGCACACGTTGACTGTCCGGGTCACGCTGACTATGTGAAAAACATGGTTACTGGTGCTGCTCAAATGGACGGTGCAATCTTAGTGGTTGCTGCTACAGACGGCCCAATGCCTCAAACTCGTGAGCACATCTTGTTAGCTCGTCAGGTAGGTGTACCAGCGTTAACTGTTTTTATGAACAAAGTTGACATGGTTGACGATCCTGAGTTATTAGAGCTTGTTGAGATGGAAATCCGTGAGTTATTATCATTCTATGATTTCCCTGGTGATGACATCCCTGTAATTCAAGGTTCAGCCTTAGGTGGTTTGAACGGCGAGCCAAAATGGGTTGAAAAAATCATGGATTTGATGAATGCTGTTGATAACTACATTCCAATTCCTCCGCGTTTAACTGACCTTCCTTTCTTGATGCCAGTTGAGGACGTGTTCTCAATCACTGGTCGTGGTACTGTTGCTACTGGCCGTATTGAGCGTGGTGTTATCAACTCTGGTGAGCCAGTAGATATCCTGGGTATGGGTGCTGAAAACTTAAAATCAACCGTTACTGGTGTTGAGATGTTCCGCAAAATCCTTGACCGTGGTGAAGCTGGTGACAACGTAGGTTTATTGTTACGTGGTATTGAGAAAACTGATATCCGTCGTGGTATGGTTATCTGTAAACCAGGTTCAGTAACTCCTCACACCGATTTCAAAGCAGAGGTTTACGTATTATCAAAAGCAGAAGGTGGTCGTCACACTCCATTCTTCAACAAATACCGTCCGCAGTTTTACTTCCGTACCACTGACGTAACTGGTGAGATTTCGTTAGCAGAAGGCGTAGAAATGGTTATGCCTGGTGATAACGTTACTATCACTGTATCTTTGATCAACGCTATCGCGATGGAAAAAGGTTTACGTTTCGCTATCCGCGAAGGTGGTCGTACAGTAGGTGCCGGTCAGGTAACTGAAATTTTAAAATAAGACCAAGCCAACCGCCTGTTAAAGGTGGCAAAAGGTAAGGTTAATTTATAAACAAAGTACTCGGCCCAGTGCCGGTACTTTGTTTTAAAAATTAAAAGCACACACGGGAATAGTTCAACGGTAGAATAGAGGTCTCCAAAACCTTTGATCAGGGTTCGAATCCTTGTTCCCGTGCTTCTAAGTAGTTTAAACAAATGTCAGCAGTAACTGAATATATTAAAGAGTCTTATATTGAGCTAACCGAGAAGGTAACCTGGCCAACCTGGCGCGAGCTTCAGAGCAGCGCAGTGTTAGTGCTGGTAGCTGCAATTATGATTGCTTTGGTTATCTTTGGCATGGACCAGGTTATTAGCTACATTTTAAGACAGTTTTACAGTTCACTTGCCTAGTAATTATTTAAGTAAAGATGAGTGATCAGTTGAAGTGGTACGTAGTTAGAGCCGTAAGCGGTAAAGAAAAAAAGGTAAAGCAGTATATTGATGCTGAGGTAAACCGCTTAGGTATTTCGCACCTGATTCCTCAGGTGTTAATCCCCACTGAAAAATATTATCAAATGCGCGATGGCAAGAAAATTGCCAAAGAGCGTAACTATTTCCCTGGATACGTGATGATGGAAGCTGCCCTTGATGGTGAGCTTGAACACATTATCAAAAATATCAATAGCGTAATTGGTTTTTTAGGTGATAAAGCAGGTAATGCTATACCTCTGCGCCAGTCCGAAGTTAACCGTATATTAGGTAAGGTTGATGAGATGGCTGCGCAAGGTGAGACGGTTGCAGTACCATACTATGTAGGCGAGAACGTTAAAGTAATGGACGGTCCGTTCAACGGCTTTAGCGGTGTTATTGAAGAAGTTAACGAAGAGAAGAAGAAGCTGAAAGTAATGGTAAAGATTTTCGGTCGCCGAACTCCGCTGGAGTTAAACTACATGCAGGTGGAAAAAGAATAATATTTAAAATAATTTGTATTCGGCCCGTAAAGTTCATATCTTTGCGGGCCGAATTTTTTTAGTTCGGCACTTAAATGTTACATTGCTTCCAACTTACTAACATTAAGTACATTAAATTTTATTAAAGATGGCAAAAGAAGTCGGTGCGTTAGTAAAACTACAAGTTAAGGGTGGCGCTGCAAATCCATCACCTCCAATCGGCCCTGCATTGGGTGCGAAAGGTGTGAACATCATGGAATTTTGCAAGCAATTCAATGCACGTACTCAGGACAAACCTGGTAAAGTGTTGCCGGTAGTAATTACTGTGTATACCGATAAGTCATTCGATTTTATCATCAAAACTCCTCCGGTTGCTATACAGCTGTTGGAAGCTTCTGGCCTAAAAGGCGGTTCGGCTGAGCCTAACCGTAAAAAAGTTGCCAATGTAAATTGGGAACAAGTTGAAGCCATTGCTAAAGATAAAATGCCTGACTTAAACGCATTCACAGTAGAATCGGCCATGAAAATGGTGGCTGGTACTGCTCGCAGCATGGGTATTACCGTTTCTGGTACAGCACCCTGGAATTAATAATTAACACACAAATCAGTTTAAGACAGTGGCTAGATTAACAAAAAATCAAAAAGCAGTACTATCAAAAATTGAGGCTAACAAAGCATACTCTTTGCAGGATGCCACTAATTTAGTTAAAGAAATTACTACAACTAAGTTTGATGCATCTGTTGACATCGACGTACGTTTAGGTGTTGACCCGCGTAAAGCCAATCAAATGGTGCGTGGTATAGCAACACTGCCTCATGGAACCGGTAAAACTGTACGCGTTTTGGTGCTTTGTACTCCAGACAAGGAGCAAGAAGCTAAAGACGCCGGCGCAGATTACGTAGGTTTGGATGATTATATTGCTAAAATAGAAGGCGGATGGACTGATGTTGACATTATCATCACTATGCCAAGCGTAATGGCAAAGGTAGGACGTTTGGGCCGTATTTTAGGTCCGCGTAACCTGATGCCTAACCCTAAATCAGGTACTGTAACCCCAGAAGTGGGTAAAGCAGTAACTGAGGTTAAAGCTGGTAAGATAGATTTTAAGGTTGACAAAACCGGTATCATCCATGCCTCAATAGGAAAAGTATCTTTCCCTGCTGACAAGATTTACGAAAATGCTTTGGAAGTATTGCAAACCATTTCTAAATTAAAACCATCAGCAGCTAAAGGCACATATTTTAAGAGCATTCACGTTTCTTCAACTATGTCGCCAGGAATTGAAGTTGAAACCAAAACAGTAGCGGGAATCTAATCATGAATAAAGAAGAAAAATACGAACTGGTTGAAGCTCTAACCGAGCAGATCAAAGAGTATGGTAATTTCTATATTACTGATACTGCAGATTTAACTGTTGCTAAAGTAAACGACATCCGTCGCAAATGCTTCGATGCCGATATTACTATGCAGGTGGCAAAAAACAGCTTGATTAAAAAAGCTTTAGAAGCTGCCGGCGGTGATTTTGCTCCTTTGTACGATACATTAAAAGGTACATCAACTATTTTATTCTCAAAGTCAGCTAAAGCTCCGGCTGTGTTGATCAAAGATTTGCGTAAAAAAGGCGACAAGCCTGTTTTAAAAAGCGCTTACGTTTACTCTGCCGCCTTTGTTGGCGATAACCAGTTAGACGCGCTGTTAACGCTTAAATCGAAAGAAGAATTAGTTGGCGAAATCATTGGCTTACTACAATCTCCTGCTAAAAACGTACTTTCTGCTCTGCAATCAGGCGGAACTACTATCGCAGGTTTGGTTAAAACATTACAAGAAAGAGAAGGTTAAGCGTCCACCTTTAAGGAAGCACATTAAAACAAAGTATTCAAAGTTAAAAAAAGAAATAAAATGGCAGATTTAAAATCGTTTGCTGAACAGTTAGTAAACTTAACAGTAAAAGAAGTTAACGAATTAGCTCAGATCTTAAAAGACGAGTATGGTATTGAGCCTGCTGCTGCAGCTGTTGCTGTTGCTGCTCCTGCTGCTGGTGGCGATGCCCCTGCTGCAGCTGCTGAGCAAACTGCATTTGACGTTATCTTGAAAGAAGCTGGCGGTCAGAAATTAGCGGTTGTTAAATTAGTAAAAGATTTAACTGGCTTAGGCTTGAAAGAAGCAAAAGACTTAGTTGACGGTGCACCAAAAGAAGTTAAAGCTGGTGTAACTAAAGAAGAAGCTGAATCTTTGAAAAAAGCTTTAGAAGAAGCCGGAGCAGTAGTTGAAGTTAAGTAATTTAACTCAATAAAGCCCAAAAGCAATGAGACTCCGACCTGTATTTGGTCGGGGTCTATTGCTGTTTATAACGTTTTCATTTTTGTTTGAAGTTCAGGAACAACTTTAAATAAACCCATAAGAGTTTAATTCATCTTAAAATTATAATCCCTTGGCAAACAAAAATAACCAAAGAGTAAACTTTGCAACCAGCAGGCACGTCATCGACTACCCTGACTTTCTGGATGTACAGTTGAAGTCTTTTCAGGAATTTTTCCAGCTGGAAACCACTTCAGACAACCGTCACAAGGAAGGCTTGTTTAAAGTGTTTGCCGAAAACTTCCCGATCTCCGACTCGAGAAACATTTTCGTTCTGGAGTTTCTGGACTATTTTATCGATCCGCCACGCTACGATATACAAGAGTGTATCGACCGTGGTTTAACTTACAGTGTGCCTTTAAAAGCAAAGCTTCGCTTATCATGTAACGATGAGGAGCACGAAGACTTTGAAACCATTGTACAGGATGTGTATTTAGGTACTATCCCTTACATGACGCCTAAAGGTACTTTCGTTATTAACGGTGCAGAGCGTGTAATCGTTTCGCAATTGCACCGTTCACCGGGTGTGTTCTTTGGTCAGAGCCGCCATACCAACGGTACTAAATTATACTCAGCCCGTGTTATTCCTTTCAAAGGTTCATGGATTGAGTTTGCTACAGACGTTAACAACGTAATGTATGCTTACATCGACCGTAAAAAGAAATTTCCGGTTACTACCTTGTTACGCGCCATCGGTTATGATTCGGATAAAGACATCCTTGAATTATTTGAATTAGCTGATGAGGTTAAAGTAAGCAAATCTGGCCTCAAGAAATTTGTTGGCCGTAAGCTTGCTGCAAGGGTGCTTAAAAAATGGGTAGAAGACTTTGTGGACGAGGATACCGGTGAAGTGGTATCTATCGACCGTAATGAAATTATCCTTGAGCGCGAGACTATACTGGATGATGACAACATCGACATGATCATCGATGCTGGTGTGAAAAGCATTATTTTGAATAAAGAGGATGCAGCCACCAGTGGTGATTATACCATTATATATAATACTCTACAAAAAGATACTTCCAACTCAGAGAAAGAAGCGGTTGAGCACATCTACCGTCAATTACGTAACGCCGAACCACCAGATGAGGAAACTGCTCGTGGTATCATCGATCGTTTATTCTTCTCTGATAAAAGATATGATTTGGGTGATGTGGGCCGTTACCGCATCAACCGTAAACTGAAGCTTGATACATCAGACGAAATCAAGGTATTAACTAAAGCGGATATTATTGCTATTGTTAAATACCTGATTAAACTGATTAACTCAAAAGCTGAGGTGGATGATATTGACCACTTGTCTAACCGTCGTGTTCGTACGGTAGGCGAGCAGTTGTATGCACAGTTTGGTGTTGGTTTAGCACGTATGGCTCGTACCATCCGTGAGCGTATGAACATTCGCGACAACGAGGTGTTCACACCAACCGACCTGATCAATGCACGTACATTATCATCTGTAATAAATTCGTTCTTTGGTACCAACCAGTTGTCTCAGTTTATGGATCAAACCAATCCATTAGCCGAGATTACTCACAAACGCCGTTTATCGGCGCTTGGTCCAGGTGGTCTGTCGCGTGAGCGTGCCGGTTTTGAGGTACGTGACGTTCACTATACTCACTATGGCCGTTTGTGTACCATTGAAACACCAGAGGGACCAAACATCGGTTTGATTTCTTCGTTATGTGTACACGCTAAAATTAACAACTTAGGTTTCATCGAAACTCCTTACAAACGTGTTGATAATGGCGTGGTTGCTGTTGAAGAGCCGGTAATTTACTTGTCTGCTGAGGATGAGGATGGCAAAACCATCGGACAGGCTAACGCAGTTTATGACGACAAAGGTAACTTTGCAACGCCACGTGTTAAAGCCCGTTTCGAAGGTGACTTCCCGGTAATTGAGCCTGAGCGCTTGGACTACATGGATATTGCACCTAACCAGATTACCTCAATTGCAGCGTCGTTGATTCCATTCCTGGAGCATGATGACGCTAACCGTGCATTGATGGGTTCGAACATGCAGCGCCAGGCTGTGCCGCTTTTACGCCCTGAGGCGCCGATTGTAGGTACAGGTTTGGAAGGCCGCGTGGCAAAAGACTCTCGTACGTTGGTTAACGCTGAAGGTAATGGTGTAGTAGAGTACGTTGACGCTAATGAAATCCGTATTAAATACGACCGTACCGAAGATGACCGTTTGGTTTCTTTTGATGACGATATTAGGTCTTATCGCTTAATTAAGTTCCAGAAAACTAATCAGAGCACTACCATGAACCTGAAGCCTATTGTTAAGAAAGGCGAAAGAGTTGAAAAAGGACAAGTGCTATGTGAAGGTTATGCTACACAAAATGGTGAGCTGGCTTTAGGCCGCAACATGAAGGTGGCGTTCATGCCTTGGCAAGGTTATAACTTCGAGGATGCGATTGTAATTTCTGAGCGTGTGGTATCTCAGGATATCTTCACTTCTTTGCACGTTGAAGAGTTCGAACTTGAAGTTCGTGACACTAAACGCGGTGAAGAGGAATTGACACCAGATATCCCTAACGTTTCTGAAGAAGCTACTAAAGACCTTGACGAAGACGGTATCATCCGTGTAGGCGCTGAGGTTAAAGAAGGTGATATCCTGATTGGTAAGATCACTCCAAAAGGTGAGTCTGACCCATCACCGGAAGAAAAACTGTTACGTGCTATCTTTGGCGACAAAGCCGGCGACGTAAAAGATGCTTCTTTAAAAACTCCACCATCTATCAGCGGTGTAGTAATTGATACTAAATTGTTCTCTCGTGCTAAAAAGACTTCTAAAGCAGAAGAAAAAGCACAGTTAGAGAAATTAGATAACAAACACGAAAGAGCTATCAAAGAACTGAAGAGCCGTTTGGTTGATAAGTTGTTTGAAATTGTAAACGGTAAAACCTCACAAGGTATTTACAATGTTTACAAAGAGCTTTTAGTACCTAAAGGCGTTAAGTTTACTCAAAAAACTTTGGTTGAGCTTAACTACGAAAACATCAACCCAACTAAGTGGACAACTGATGACGATAAAAACGATCAGATTAAGTTGTTACTGCATAACTACGGTATCAAAGTAAACGAGGAGTTGGGTGCTTACCGTCGTGATAAATTTGCGATCAGCGTAGGTGACGAGCTACCATCAGGTATCGTACAAATGGCTAAAGTTTACATCGCTAAAAAGCGTAAGCTTAAAGTAGGTGATAAAATGGCCGGTCGTCACGGTAACAAAGGTATTGTAGCCCGCATCGTTCGCGATGAGGATATGCCATTCCTGGAAGATGGTACTCCGGTTGATATTGTGTTGAACCCGCTGGGTGTACCTTCACGTATGAACTTAGGTCAGATTTACGAAACCGTATTAGGTTGGGCAGGTAAAGAGTTAGGTGTTAAGTTTGCTACCCCTATTTTTGATGGTGCAAGCTACCAGGAGGTAGAAGACTGGATTTCTAAAGCTGGTTTACCGGCTACCGGTCGTACTTACTTACACAACGGCTTAACCGGTGAGCGTTTTGACCAGCCAACTACAGTAGGTATTATCTACATGCTGAAACTGGGTCACATGGTTGACGATAAGATGCACGCTCGTTCAATCGGTCCGTACTCATTAATTACACAACAACCATTGGGTGGTAAAGCTCAATTCGGTGGTCAGCGTTTTGGTGAGATGGAGGTTTGGGCTCTTGAGGCCTTCGGTGCTGCTAACATCCTTCAGGAAATTCTGACCGTTAAATCGGATGATGTTATTGGCCGTGCTAAAACTTACGAAGCTATTGTTAAAGGTGAGAACCTGCCAACTCCTTCGGTTCCTGAATCATTCAACGTATTGGTTCACGAGTTAAGAGGTTTAGGTCTGGACATCACGTTAGAATAATAAAGATTGATTAGTGAGGGATTGGATGATTAGTCATCCAATCCTTTGTTAACTTTTATGTGCAAGGAAAGCAGTTTAACTAAGGTTGCTGCTTATTCACTAAATCATTAAAAAAGATATATGTCTTACAAAAAAGATAATAAAATCAAAAGTAACTTTACCACTATTACCATCAGTTTAGCCTCACCAGAGTCTATCCTGGAGCGTTCGAGCGGTGAAGTTTTAAAACCAGAAACCATCAACTACCGGACTTACAAACCCGAGCGTGATGGTTTATTCTGTGAGCGTATTTTCGGTCCGGTAAAAGATTACGAATGTCATTGCGGTAAATATAAACGTATCCGTTACAAAGGTATCGTGTGTGACCGTTGTGGTGTTGAAGTAACCGAAAAGAAAGTACGTCGCGAGCGTATGGGACACATCAACCTGGTGGTTCCTGTAGCGCACATCTGGTATTTCCGTTCGTTACCAAACAAAATTGGTTACTTACTGGGCTTACCAACCAAAAAACTTGACTTAATTATTTACTACGAGCGTTACGTAGTGATTCAGCCTGGTATTAAAGAAGCTGACGGAATTTCTAAAATGGATTTCCTGACTGAAGAAGAATACCTGGATGTACTAGATACTTTACCAAAAGAAAATCAGTACCTGGACGACAAAGATCCTCAGAAATTTGTAGCCAAAATGGGTGCTGAGGCTTTGGAAGAATTATTAAAACGTATCGACTTAGATCAGCTTTCTTACGATTTACGTCATCAGGCTGCTAACGAAACTTCTCAGCAACGTAAAAACGAGGCGTTAAAACGCTTACAAGTTGTTGAGGCTTTCCGCGATGCCAAGACCCGTATTGATAATAACCCTGAGTGGATGATTGTGAAAATCGTTCCGGTTATTCCGCCTGAGTTACGTCCGTTGGTGCCATTAGAAGGTGGCCGTTTCGCTACTTCCGATTTGAACGACTTATACCGTCGTGTTATCATCCGTAACAACCGTTTAAAGCGTTTAATTGAAATTAAAGCACCAGAGGTGATTTTACGTAACGAAAAACGTATGCTGCAGGAAGCTGTGGATTCGTTGTTCGATAACTCACGTAAAGTTAACGCGGTTAAAACCGAAGGTAACCGTGCCCTGAAATCACTTTCAGACATCCTGAAAGGTAAACAAGGCCGTTTCCGTCAAAACTTATTAGGTAAACGTGTGGATTACTCCGCCCGTTCGGTAATTGTGGTTGGACCAAACCTTAAATTACACGAGTGTGGTTTACCAAAAGATATGGCTGCCGAGTTGTTTAAACCATTTATCATCCGCAAAATGATTGAGCGTGGTGTGGTTAAAACAGTAAAATCAGCTAAAAAGATTGTTGACCGCAAAGACCCATTAGTTTGGGATATTCTGGAAAACGTACTTAAAGGTCACCCGGTGTTACTTAACCGTGCACCTACGTTGCACCGTTTGGGTATCCAGGCTTTCCAGCCAAAACTGGTGGAAGGTAAAGCGATCCAATTACACCCGTTAACCTGTACCGCGTTCAACGCCGACTTTGACGGTGACCAGATGGCTGTGCACGTACCACTTGGTAACGCTGCTATTCTGGAGGCCCAAATTTTGATGTTAGCGTCGCACAACATTCTTAACCCTGCTAACGGTACGCCAATTACAGTACCGTCTCAGGATATGGTTTTGGGTCTTTACTATATTACTAAAGGCCGTAAAACTGATGAGAAGCGTGTAGTAAACGGACAAGGCTTGACTTTCTACTCTGCCGAAGAGGTGATCATTGCTTACAATGAAAAGAAGGTTGATTTGCATGCCTTTATCAAGGTTAAAGCCAATGTTAAAGAACGCGATGGCAGCATCGTAAATAAATTGATTGAAACTACTGTAGGCCGCGTGTTATTTAACCAGCACGTACCTGAAGAGGTAGGTTACATCAACGAACTGTTAACCAAAAAATCACTGCGTGACATTATTGGTGAAGTAGTTAAAAACACCGGTATGGCCCGTGCAGCCCAGTTCCTGGATGATATCAAGGAATTAGGTTTCCAAATGGCATTCCGTGGTGGTTTATCATTTAACCTGCAAGACGTAAATATTCCTGCACAAAAAGTTGATCTGATTGAGCAGGCATCACGCGAGGTTGAAGAGGTAATGAATAACTATAACATGGGTTTCATTACCAACAACGAGCGTTACAACCAAATCATCGATATCTGGACTCGTATCAACAATCGCTTAACTGCGAATGTAATGGAAATCCTGTCTACAGATAACCAGGGCTTCAACTCTGTTTATATGATGCTTGATTCGGGTGCACGTGGTTCTAAAGAGCAGATTCGTCAGCTGGCAGGTATGCGTGGTTTGATGGCCAAGCCGCAAAAATCAGGTTCGGGTGGTGAGATTATCGAGAACCCGATCTTATCAAACTTTAAAGAAGGTCTGTCGGTATTAGAGTACTTTATCTCTACTCACGGTGCTCGTAAAGGTTTGGCGGATACGGCGTTGAAAACAGCGGATGCAGGTTACTTAACCCGTCGTTTACATGACGTTGCCCAGGATATGATTGTGGGTGAAACTGATTGTGGAACGTTACGCGGTATTTTCACTACTGCCCTTAAAGATAACGAGGACATTGTTGAGCCATTATACGATCGTATTTTAGGCCGTACATCGTTACATGATGTATTTGATCCTCTTACTAACGAATTGTTGGTTTCTGCAGGTCAGGATATTGACGAAGAAATTGGTAAGAGCATAGAAAACTCTCCGCTAGAAGGTATAGAGATACGCTCGGTATTAACCTGCGAAAGCAAGCGTGGTGTGTGTGCACTTTGCTACGGCCGTAACTTGGCTACCGGTAAACGTGTACAAGCCGGTGAAGCGGTTGGTGTTATTGCAGCACAGTCTATCGGTGAGCCGGGTACACAGTTAACACTTCGTACTTTCCACGTGGGTGGTACTGCATCAAACATCGCGGCAGAATCTCAGATCAATGCACGTTACGACGGTATCATCGAGTTTGAAAACGTACGTACTGTACCTTTCGAAACTGAGGAAGACGGCACTGTCGAAGTAGTATTAGGTCGTTCTGGTGAGTTCCGTATCATTGAGCCGGGCAGCAACAAAGTGATCATGACCAACAACATCCCTTATGGTTCTTACCTGTACATCAAAGATGGCAGCAAGATTACCAAAGGTGAGCGTATCTGTTCATGGGATCCGTACAACGCCGTTATTATTTCGGAGTTTGCAGGTGTTGCCAAGTTTGACGCTGTATTGGAAGGTATCACTTTCCGTGAGGAATCTGATGAGCAAACCGGTCACCGTGAAAAGGTAATCATCGATACCCGCGATAAAACCAAAAACCCGGTAATCCAGATTGCTGAGAGGGGTGGAGATATCATTAAAGGTTATAACATCCCGGTAGGTGCGCACATTGCCATTGAAGAAGGTGAGAAAATACAAACCGGACAGGTTATTGCTAAAATACCTCGTTCTACCGGTAAAACACGAGATATCACCGGTGGTTTACCACGTGTAACTGAGTTGTTCGAGGCGCGTAACCCATCTAACCCGGCTGTAGTAACCGAGATTGATGGTGTGGTAACTTTAGGTGGTGTTAAACGTGGTAACCGCGAAATCACTATCGAGTCGAAAGACGGTCAGGTTAAAAAATACCTGGTTCCATTGTCTAAACACATCCTGGTACAGGATAATGACTTTGTGAAAGCTGGTATGCCATTATCAGACGGTTCAATCTCTCCTGCCGACATCCTGGCTATTAAAGGCCCGGCTGCGGTACAAGAGTACCTGGTTAACGGTATTCAGGAAGTTTACCGTTTGCAAGGTGTGAAAATCAATGATAAGCACTTTGAGGTTATCGTTCACCAGATGATGCAGAAAGTATCTATTGAGGATCCGGGCGATACCCGCTTCCTGGAAAGAGAAGCTGTTGACAGCTGGGATTTCATGATCGAGAACGATGATATTTACGACAAAAAAGTAGTTGTAGAACCAGGCGATTCAACCACACTGAAAGCCGGACAGATTGTATCGTTACGTAGATTGAGAGACGAAAACTCTTCGTTGAAACGCAAAGATCAGCAACTGGTAGAGGTAAGAGATGCCATCCCGGCAACTTCAAGCCCAATACTGCAAGGTATTACCCGTGCGTCGTTGGGTACTAAATCGTTCATCTCAGCGGCATCGTTCCAGGAAACAACTAAAGTACTGAACGAAGCGGCCATCGCAGGTAAACGCGACTTGATGTTAGGTTTGAAAGAAAACGTAATTGTAGGTCACTTAATACCGTCAGGTACAGGTTTGCGTGCTTATGATAACATTCGTGTAGGTTCTCAGGAAGAATTTGATCGCCTGATGGCATCAAAAACTGAAGACGTAGAAGCTTAATCCGAAGAGTTAGTAAATATTTAAAGGCCATCCTGCTTATTCAGGATGGCCTTTTTTGTTAGACCCGTGTTTCGTTTTTATGATGTTTAGAACTTTATAGTATTTTAATCGTTTAAAAGGGAACGTCAGTTCGCAGGCTTTTGTAATTTAGTAACATGGAAGAAATTAATGAAGGTCAATTAAATATTGAGCTAACGGAGGAGATTGCCGAAGGTGTGTATTCAAACCTGGCTGTAATTACACATTCAAATGCTGAATTTGTGGTAGATTTTATAAGGATTATGCCAGGCATACCTAAGGCTAAAGTTAAATCACGTATCATACTTACTCCAGAGCATGCTAAACGCTTATTATCAGCATTAGAAGATAATGTAGAAAAATACGAAGCAGCTAACGGGCGTATCAAGGTGCAATCTGAAAATCCTGGATTCCCTATGAATTTTAATGGTACAATTGGCGAAGCCTAAATAGAGAAGCATACCAATCACAAAGCTGCCGTTTAAACATACAATAATACGCTGTTATATTATTTTAGCTATTCTGTTAATTTATGTATGTTTATGCATTGAAAATCAGCAAAACAAAAATTTGATAGTTTGATTAATCTTTTGTTTTGCGATATGACTAATAAATGGAATAATTATTTTATATTATTTCAATTAATTGGCTAAAATATTATCTTTGTTGTAATGTGCAATCATATCTGTTATTATACTATATAGCCATAACAAGCATAAAGTTTTAATGAATTCAAAAAACGTTTTGTTAATCAGCCATAACTTTTCGCCGGAGCCAACAGGTATCGGTAAATATAACGGCGAGATGATTGACTGGTTAGCAAAAAATGGCTATAACTGCACAGTTGTTACCACCTTTCCTTATTATCCGCAATGGAAGGTACAGGAACCTTATACTAACCGGTGGTTTAAAAAGGAAGTAATAGATTATTCGGCAAGTAATACAAAAGTCACGGTTTACAGGTGCCCGTCTTATATTCCCTCACAGCCAAGCGGGAAAAAACGTATGGTTCAGGATATGTCTTTTTGGATATCTAAATCATGGGTAATTCTAAAACTTCTACTGCTCTCTAAAAAATTTGATTTAATTATCACTGTTGCGCCACCATTCCATTTGGCATACCTGGGGTTAGCGGTTCGAAACTTTACCGGCGGGAAGATTCTATACCATATTCAGGATTTACAAATTGAAGCAGCTCAGGATTTAGGAATGTTATCTAATAAAAAACTATTAGATAAACTTTATGAAGTTGAGGCAAGCATCCTGACGAAAGTTGATTTTGTAAGCACTATATCCGAGGGTATGATCGAAAAGGTAGCCGCTAAAGTGGATAAAGAAGTAATCTTTTTTCCTAACTGGGCTGATACAACTTTCTTTTATCCTATAGCGGATCGTGGGGCTTTGAAAAAGTCTTGGGGGTTTAACACTGATGATCTGGTGGTGCTTTATTCGGGAGCTGTTGGTGAAAAGCAGGGTCTTGAGAATGTAATATATGCAGCAGATTTGTTAAGAGCCGAAACAAAAATTAAATTTATAATTTGCGGATCAGGCCCTTATAAAGAAAAGCTGGTTGAGATGGCCAACGAAAAAAACTTGACTAATTTAGTTTTTATGCCCGTACAGGATAAAGACAAGTTCAACGAGTTTTTGAATATGGCTGATTTACACTTGGTGTTACAAAAGGCCAATGCCGGCGACCTGGTAATGCCGTCTAAATTAACTACTATACTGGCAGTTGGAGGCACAAGTATTGTAACCTGTTTGCCTGGCACATCTTTACATAATTTGTTGAGTAAGTATAACCTTGGGTACATCATTGAACCTGAGAATTACGAACTACTTGCTCAAAAAATAAAGGAAGTTCAGCATCATCAGGGCGATACTGAACAGAAATGCGAAAATGCCCGCAACTACGCTATCAAGTATCTAAATATTGATAACGTGATGGGAAGTTTTGTAGAAAAAGTGTTTGATGCATCTGCCGTTCCTGCACAATTAAATTAATGCATATATAAAGCTCAGAAAGCTAATATACAATATCACAAAGTTTACACATATGAAAAAAGCGTTGCTTACGGGCATTACAGGCCAGGATGGAGCCTATTTAACCGAGTTGTTACTCAGTAAAGGATATGAAGTACACGGTATCAAACGTCGTTCTTCGTTGTTCAACACCGATCGTATCGATCACCTTTACCAGGATCCGCACGAACCTAATCCAAAACTGGTATTACACTACGGCGATTTATCAGACTCTACCAACCTGATCCGTATCATTCAGCAAGTACAACCCGACGAAATTTACAACTTAGGTGCCATGTCGCACGTAAAGGTAAGTTTTGATACTCCTGAATATACGGCTAACGCTGACGGTATCGGTACCCTGCGTTTGTTAGAAGCTATCCGCATTTTAGGTTTAGAGAAAAAAACTAAAATTTACCAGGCTTCAACTTCTGAGCTTTACGGTTTGGTGCAGGCTGTTCCTCAGTCAGAAACTACGCCGTTTTACCCGCGCAGCCCTTACGCTGTAGCTAAAATGTATGCTTACTGGATCACCGTAAACTACCGTGAGGCTTATGGCATTTACGCTTGTAACGGTATATTATTTAACCACGAGAGCCCGCTGAGGGGTGAAACTTTCGTAACCCGTAAAATCACCCGTGCAGTTTCTAAAATTGCGATGGGCCTGCAAGATAAATTATACTTGGGTAACCTTGATGCTCAGCGCGACTGGGGACACGCCAAAGATTATGTAGAGGCAATGTACCTGATTTTACAGCAAGACGAACCAACCGACTACGTTATTGCTACCGGTGTAACTACCCACGTACGCGATTTTGTTAAGATGGCATTTGCCGAGGTAGGTATTACCGTTGAATTTAAAGGCGAAGGTGTGGACGAGAAAGGTTACGTAGTATCTTGTTCAAAACCGGAATTCCAGGTAGCTGAAGGTACTGAAGTAGTAGCGGTTGATCCTAAATATTTCCGTCCAACTGAAGTTGACTTGTTGATAGGTGATCCAACCAAATCAAAAACTAAATTGGGCTGGGAACCTAAATACGACCTGAAAGGCTTAGTGTCTGAAATGGTAGCTGCTGACGTTGACCTGTTCCAGCGCGAAAAACTGTTGAAAGAATCAGGTTACCAAATCAAAAACCAGTTCGAATAAGCTTCGGCTCAATGGAAAAAGAAGCAAAAATTTATATAGCAGGGCACCGCGGTATGGTGGGCTCTGCTATTATGCGTAAATTAGAAGAAGAAGGTTTTACCAATTTTATTACGCGTAACTCCAGTGACCTTGATCTGCGCAACCAGCAAGCCGTAGCAGATTTTTTCGAGCAGGAAAAACCTGATTACGTTTTTCTGGCAGCTGCTAAAGTAGGCGGCATTGTGGCCAACAACACTTACCGGGCCGAGTTTTTATATGATAACTTGCAAATCCAAAACAATATCATTCATTATGCTTATCTCAATGGAGTAAAGAAGCTAATGTTTTTGGGCTCAAGCTGTATCTATCCTAAAATGGCTCCGCAGCCATTAAAGGAAGATTATCTGTTGACAGGTACCTTAGAGGAGACTAACGAGCCTTACGCTATTGCTAAAATAGCAGGTATTAAAATGTGTGATGCTTACCGTTCACAATACGGTTGTAACTACATCTCGGTTATGCCTACCAATCTGTACGGTTATAATGACAACTACCATCCACAAAATTCTCACGTTTTACCTGCAATGATCCGCAGATTTCATGAGGCTAAGGAACAGGGAGTAGAATCAGTAACTATCTGGGGAACCGGATCTCCAAAAAGAGAGTTTTTGTTTGCTGATGATTTAGCCGCAGCCTGTTATTATTTAATGGAGAATTATAATGAGCCAGGCTTGGTAAATATCGGTACTGGTGAAGATTTATCTATTAAAGAATTGGCTGAGCTGGTTAAAGAAACTGTTGGTTTTGAAGGCACTATCGAGTTTGACACTTCTAAACCAGACGGTACACCACGCAAACTGATGGATGTATCAAAACTTCACAGTCAGGGATGGAAACACACTATTGATTTGCCGCAAGGTATAAGCCTGGCTTATCAAGACTTCTTGAACAAACATGTTGTGAAACAATAATATTTGCCAAATTATAAAAAAATGAAAATAGCAGTTGTAGGAACTGGTTACGTAGGTTTAGTTACCGGAACCTGTTTAGCCGAAACCGGTAATGATGTCACGTGTGTTGACATAAACGAAAAAAAAGTGGCTATGATGCAGGAAGGTAAACTTCCCATCTACGAACCAGGTCTGGAGCTTTTATTCCACCGGAATATTGAGCAAGGCCGTTTATCTTTTACTTCTAACCTGGCCGAAGGTATTAAAGAGGCTAAAATTATTTTCTTAGCGCTACCAACGCCTCCGGGCGGGGATGGTGCGGCCGATTTGAGCTACGTGTTGGGCGCAGCTGGTGATATCGCCAAGCTTTTAACCGAATACAAAGTTATCGTTACCAAATCAACGGTACCTGTAGGTACTGCAGATAAAGTTACCGCAGTAATGAAGCAGCATGCTGCCGAAGGCGTAACTTATGCGGTAGTATCTAACCCTGAGTTTTTAAGAGAAGGTGTAGCGGTAGAAGACTTTATGAAGCCTGACCGTGTGGTAGTTGGTACTACTGACGAGAAAGCCCGCAAACTGATGGCCGAACTTTATGGCCCATACGTACGTCAGGGTAACCCGATCGTGTTTATGGACGAGCGTTCATCAGAGTTAACTAAATATGCTGCAAACTCGTTCCTGGCTACCAAGATTTCATTCATGAACGAGATCGCTAACTTATGTGAGTTAGTTGGTGCAGACGTGGACATGGTTAGAAAAGGTATTGGCGCAGATGAGCGTATTGGTAAACGCTTTTTGTTTGCCGGTATTGGTTACGGCGGTAGCTGTTTCCCTAAAGACGTACAAGCTTTGGCTAAATCGGCCGAAGAGAACCAGTACGACTTTAAGATCCTGAACTCGGTAATGGACGTGAATGAGATCCAGAAAAACGTACTGACTGAGAAAGTAAAGAAATATTACAACGGCGATTTGAAAGGCAAGCACTTTGCCCTTTGGGGATTAGCCTTTAAACCAGAAACCGATGACATCCGCGAAGCTCCAGCATTGTATATCATCGATGCCTTAGTTGAAGCTGGTGCTACTGTAACTGCATTTGACCCTGAAGGTATGAAAAATGTAGAGCAGTTAATTGGTGATAAGGTTAAGTATGCCGACAATCAGTATGATGCGTTGAAAGATGCTGATGCATTATTAATTGTTACTGAATGGTCATTGTTCCGTACACCGGATTTTGCCAAGGTAGAGAGCTTGCTGAAAGCTAAAGTGATTTTTGACGGCCGTAACCTTTACGACCTGGATAAGATGATTGATTGCGGTTTCTACTACAACTCTATCGGTAGAAAAGTTGTAAGTTAATTAAACGATACTCTATCGTTCATAAATTAAAATTAACTTTACAGCAAGTATAATAGCTTAACCATTCACACATAATTTCATTAAAAAATGGATATAAAAGGGAAAAGAGTTCTCGTTACAGGTGCAGCCGGCTTTTTGGGTTCGCATTTATGTGATCGTTTCATTAAAGAAGGTTGCCATGTAATAGGTATGGATAATCTTATCACAGGTGATTTAGCCAATATCGAGCATCTGTTCAAACTTGAAAACTTCGAGTTTTACAACCACGATGTTTCTAAATTTGTGCATATTCCAGGCAAGTTAGACTATATCCTGCACTTTGCAAGTCCTGCATCGCCAATTGATTATCTAAAAATTCCTATCCAAACTCTTAAAGTAGGTTCATTAGGTACTCACAATCTGTTGGGTTTAGCAAGAGCTAAAAATGCACGTATCTTAGTAGCTTCTACATCTGAAATTTATGGTGATCCAACTGTAAATCCACAGCCAGAAGAATACTGGGGTAATGTAAACCCTGTTGGTCCTCGTGGTGTATATGACGAAGCTAAACGTTTCCAGGAAGCAATTACTATGGCTTATCACACTTTCCACGGTGTTCAAACCCGTATTGTAAGGATATTCAACACTTACGGACCAAGAATGCGACTGAATGATGGACGTGTATTACCTGCTTTCATTGGTCAGGCTTTAAGAGGAGAGCCTTTAACAATGTTTGGTGATGGTTCACAAACAAGAGCTTTCTGCTACGTTGATGATTTGATTGAAGGTATCTATCGCTTATTATTAAGCGACTACGTTCAGCCCATGAACGTAGGTAACCCTGACGAAATCACCATCCGCGAGTTTGGCGAAGAAATCATTAAGTTAACCGGTACCGATCAGCAGTTGATCAGCAAACCATTGCCTACTGATGATCCAAAACAACGCAGACCGGATATCACTAAAGCAAAAGCTATTTTAGGTTGGGAGCCTAAAGTGTCGAGACAAGAAGGTTTGAAAATCACTTACGAGTACTTTAAATCTCTTCCTCAGCACGTTATTGAGCACAAAGAGTTCTCTCAGTACATGAAGTAATAGAATCTAAATTCTTTCAATATTAACGCCCGTAGGTAATGCACCTATGGGCGTTTTTTATAGCATGTAGTTTATCAACTAACGGAATTGAACTTAGCGCTATTTGGAGATTATTGCGCGAAAATCTGAGTTGTAACTATTTGAAACACAAATAACTTGAGTAGAAGATGGGATACTGATTTTTTAATAGATATATTTACAGCAAGCTTTTGATAATATGCAAGTGTAGTAGTTCTATTTAAATTAAAAGCTAACAAGATAGGGGAGAATGTTTATTATATCTTACACACCCTTAGCTCTTACGTCATTGTGACACAGACAGCTGTATTGATCTATTTGTTAAAAAAGCGATATTGCATTTAAATTTGTCATAATTTCTGGAAATAACAAAAGGCCCCGGAATCATCTTCCGGAGCCTTTTGCCTTAAAAATTATTGAGACTGATTATTCAGTATCGTTTTGGTTGCTCGCTAATTTTGAGCTTTTATCGGTGCTTGCTTTCTTTGATTTTTTCTCAGCAGCAGCGGCAGCTTTTTTCTGTTTTCTTTCAGTTGCCATAGCTTCTCTTTTGTCAGCGTCTGATTTTGGAGAGGCCTTCATTTTATATTCCCAAGTGCTTGCTTTAAAGTTGTCAATTTTAGCTTCTACTGATTTTGAAACTTCAGCTTTATCTTTTTCGGCAGCTGCAGGGTCAATTGCTGCGCCAGCGATAGCATTGTTTGCTAACTGAGCATTAGGACGGTTGTCTGTGCCACTTGCACGTACAATTGAACTGGCGTATTTACCTTGAACAAACAAGTCGTCGATAGTAGTGTCGTAAATGTTACGATCCGGATCAGTTACGTCTTTAGTAGCAAAGAAGTCACGGCATTGAGGGAAATATAACCAGAAGGCCGGAGTTTCACCTACGTTTGCACCAGCAACCTGAGCAGACATTAAAGGAGCTAAACCTACAATGCGCGTAACAATCATCGAACGTTTTTTGTCGAAATAGATGTCCTCTTTCGTTCTGAATTTAGTAACACGGGCAGCGTTAAAATCATTCAACACCATTTTAGAACCTATTTTGTTGCCGTTTTGGTCAAACTGATCAACCATCACACTGTCTTGCAATTTAGATAAGGCTTTGCCTAAAGTCAATGGTCTGGCGAATGTGCTGTCGCTGTTAGTAGCGCTTGGCTCATAAGCCGTAAGTTTGCCTGTTCTTAAACCCTCTAATACAATGTCGGCTAAAGTAGCACCTGGAGTGTTAAATAATGAGTTTTTAGGATCGTTGACGTCAATGTCGCGCCATACACGTTTATAGAATTTAACGTCGCGGCTGTTAATGCCAGGGTAGTTAAACGCCTTTGCATTAGTGTACATTTCATTTTTCTCGTAACCATCAGTTGGCAGTGGCTGATTTGGAGGTAAAGCGTCTGCAGTGTTACTGGCCGGTATCGCGTTCTGTGCTAAGGTATTAACACGAGTGCTTTGAGGAGTTCTTGTTGCAGCTGTTTTAGCTTTAACAGATGTGCGGGCTTTGGTGCTTTTTGCTTTTCGTTTTTGGGCATCAGCAGTATTGCTTACCGATACTACTCCAAGCACACAGAAGGTAGCTATGAAAATTTTATGAGTTAATGTTTTCATCGTCTTATTTTTTATTAGCCGGCCTAGACCGGCTTTGTTAGTATCCTGTATGTTTTATTTAGCGTTAATTACGAATCTTATTATTTTCTGGTTTTAGTTTGCTCCATTACTACATCTGGTGCAGGCATCACACATCTAAAACCAATGTAAGAGTGACCAACATTTTGTATTTCGTAAGCACGGGTTGATGGAGTCAACAAATCAGCATTGTCTTTCCAAGATCCCCCTCTTACTACTTTGCGTCTCATAGCTTCGCTTTCGGTATCAGCAGCGTCGTACAGTAACACTGGGTTCAAATCGTGTACCAATTCTCTATATGATGGGCTAAAGGCATCTAAAGTCCATTCAGCTACGTTACCCATCATATTGTATAAACCCAGAGAGTTCGGTGCATAAGATTTAACATGCATAGTATAAGTACCGCCATCTTTACGGTAATCGCCTTCTTGTTGTTTGAAGTTAACACCTAATGCGTCAACTTTTTTAGTTTTTCTGCCCTCTCTCTGTTTTATGCTGACAGTAGATAATTTATCAAAATCTTCTGGTTTTAAGTCTTTTGACGCAGCATACTCCCATTGAGCCTCTGTTGGTAAATTGTATTGTAAGTTGTACATTCTTACTAAAGACACTTCGCCGGCAGTAGCATTAATCATTTTGCTTCTCCAGTTGGTATATGCACGGGCTTGTTTCCAGTTAACACCTACTACAGGATATTCATCATACCCTATGTTAGTGTAATAATTATTATCCATTACTTCCATTTGTGAGTTAGGGAAGTCATTAGACCATACTTTAGGAGTAGGAACAACAGATACGGTATCAGTTATATATTTTGAACTACCATTACGGTCAACAGAAAGACGATCATAGCGGTAAACTACTTTGCCTGGTAACAAGGCTGGTTTTCCATTAATCATAGTGTAGAGTTTACCGTAAAGTAAACCTTTAATAGCCGGATCTGCAGTTTTCCAAAGTGGTTCTTTCATATTACCCACCTTGCTCCAGTCAATTCTTTTAGTGCTGTCAATAAATAATGGTGCACCAACTTCAGCAACTGTAGCTTTTGATTTTGAAAGTTTAGCTACAGGGGCTTTCTTTACTTTCTGAAAATACTTTTCATCTTTAAGGTAGTCAGTTACCACTACAGAGTCAGCCACCCAATCAACGAAAGTGCGGTATTGTTTGTTGGTAACTTCTGTCTGATCCATAAAAAATGCACTAACGGTCACTACCTTTGGTGCAGTTTTAACGACCGAAGTATCTTTGTTATCTTCTTTTTCGACAATCGTTCCTGCTGGTACATACACCATGCCTCTTGGTGCTAAAGGTGTAAGGGATTGCATTGTTGGCCTGGATGTATGGATATTATCCATTCCAACAATACGGTTTTGAGTTCTACATGCAGTAAAAGCTACGGCCGCTGAAAGTGTGATGGCAAGTTGATTAAGTTTAATTTTCATTCGATTTAATAATTTTTTAGCATTCAACAATGATCCTTTATGTACCGCTTAGCTTTTCGTTGTAGTGCCTGCTCTCTGGGGCAAGTCTGGCAGGTTTTTAGCTTAGAGCAAAAAGGATTCCAAGAAGTTTAAAAAGTTGATAAATTTAATTTTTTTTGTTTTTGGTAAATTATTTTTTGTTTAGTGATTTGTATTTATGTTTAAGATTTTGATATTAAATCTAATGTTTAATTATCACAACCATATTAATTGTGCTTTCTTAATGTATATTCAGAGCACATAGCCACTTATACTGAATTAAAAAATAATAAGTTACGATTAAATATTTTTTTTTTTCGTAACAGCTTTTTTGCATTGACGTAAACGTGATAATAATGTTTTTATTATAACTATTGGTTAATCTATAGAATTTTACAAGCTCCTTTTGTGAACGAACGAGTATAGCCTTTGCATTGATTTTAACATTTTTTAATGGTTTACGAAAATGCATTCTTCAAGGTTGTGCACTTGAGTATTATGTGGATAACTTCATTTTAAATAGAGTTTAGGTATTTTAATTAGGACAGTGATAAACATCATGATCACATTTTGGTTATTACGGCATATTTTATTTTTTTATGTTGTCTGTTATACAATCCCATATATCATCATCAATACAAGTAAAAACTGATTTACTGAGCGATCAAATTTTGCTACGTTTGATCACTCAAGCGGTCGAAATTATAACTAATAGTTACAAAAGTGGGAACAAAACATTATTAGCAGGTAATGGTGGTAGTGCAGCCGATGCACAACATCTTTCGGGCGAGTTTGTTAGCCGTTTTAATTTTGACCGCCCTGCTATTCCGTCTATTGCTTTATCAACAGATACCTCCATATTAACTGGTATCGGAAACGATTATGGCTTCGAGCGTCTTTTCTCCAGGCAGATCGAGGCGCACGGGAACAAAGGAGACGTTTTTATTGGCATATCTACATCTGGCAACTCGCAAAATATTATAAAGGCGTTACATAGCTGTAAAGACCGAGGTGTGATTTCCATTGGTTTAACCGGAGCAACAGGAGGTCAAATGGCCGACTTGTGCGATATTTGTATAAAAGTGCCATCTACAGTTACACCACGCATACAGGAGTCACACATTTTGATAGGACATATTATTTGCCATTTGGTAGAAGAACAGCTTTTTGAAGAATGTAAAGCTGGCAAGTAGTTTTTTATTACTTTTAAACACTACTTGAACATAACAATTAAATGAGTAAAATTTTAGTTTTCGGTGCTTCTGGCCAGTTAGGCCATTGTTTAAAAAAGGTTGCTGCCGAACAGGGTGTTACCGATATTATTTTTCCGGGTGAAGGCAAAGCCAATATTTTGGATGAAGAAGGTTTAAAAACGCTGTTTGAAGAGCATAAACCTCAATACGCCATTAATTGCGCTGCCTACACTGCTGTAGATAAGGCCGAAGACGATGTAGACACTGCCCGCAAAGTAAATAAAGATGGTGCTGCTAATTTGGCCCTTTTATGTAAAACCTATGGTACAACGCTGGTCCATGTATCAACAGATTTTGTTTTTGAAGGTAATACAACACAGCCTTTGGTTGAAACTGATCATGCAGCGCCTATTAACATTTATGGTTTAACTAAACTGGAGGGCGAGCAAGCAGTAGCCGAACTTTTGCCCGAGCATTATATTTTACGTACCAGCTGGTTATACTCTGAGTATGGAAATAATTTTGTAAAAACTATGCTGCGCTTGGGTGCCGAAAAAGATGAGCTTAAAATTATTGCTGATCAGGTGGGTACACCTACCTATGCTATTGATTTAGCTGATTGTATTTTGCACATTATTAAAAATGATAATCAACAGTACGGTATTTATCATTACAGTAATGAAGGAGTAACGTCATGGTACGACTTTGCTATGGGTATTTTCAATATCTCAAATACCCAGGTTAAAGTATACCCGGTGCGTACATCCGAGTATGTTACCCGTGCGGTAAGGCCGGCATTTTCGGTAATGGATAAAAGCAAAGTGAAATCTACCTTTAATGTTGAAATTCCGTACTGGCGCAATAGCCTGGAAACTTGTATCAAGCGTTTAAGCGAGCAATTGTAGTATCAATATAATCAATCATAGTGAGGGCGTCAGTGGGATTAAACCATTGGATGCCCTTGTCTTTTTTAAACCAGGTGAGTTGCCTTTTAGCAAAGCGCCGGGTGTTTTGTTTAACTGAAGCAATAGCAGCGTTTAAGTCGGTTTTGCCATCCAGATAATCAAATATCTCACTGTAGCCTACCGTGTTCAAAGCATTCAAGCATCTGTATTGGGTCAGGGCTTTTACTTCATCAATCAATCCGTTAGTTACCATAAGGTCGACCCGTTGGTTAATGCGGTCATATAGCTCCTCACGCGGCAGATCCAAGCCTATTTTAATGATGTTAAAGCCTCTTTTAGCTTGACTGCCTTTCCGAAATGATGAGTAGGGTTTGCCTGTGCTCTCGCACACCTCTAAAGCCCTGATGAGGCGTTGAGGATTATTCAAGTCGACTTGTTTGTAATATGCTGGGTCGGCAGTCAAAAGTTTTTGCCGTAAAACATCAATCCCTTCTGTAGACAGCAATTGGTTCAGCTTTTCGCGAATCTCCGGTAGTGCGGCAGGCAGGTCATCAAAGCCGTTGATAAGGGCATTTACATAAAGACCGGATCCGCCGGCCATGATGGCGATGTTATGCTGTTCAAATATTTGGTTGAGAATAGTTAAACCCTGTTTTTCAAAGTCGCCTACGTTGAATGACTCAGTAACGCGATGAGAGTTGATGAAATGATGATGGGTCTGGCTCAATTCGTCATCAGATGGCTTAGCGGTACCAATAGTCATTTCGCGAAAAAGCTGTCGGGAATCGGCAGAGATTATTTCGGTATGGTAATGTTTTGCTATTTGGATAGCCGCCGCAGTTTTGCCAACAGCCGTTGGGCCAACAATACTTATCAAATACTTCTGACCTGTGTTCATTTACTTATAGGAACTTAAAGAAACAAAAAAGCCGTGCCTTGTTCAATAAGCACAGCTTTAAATATAAATTTATAATTAACTAATAGTCATCATTACGGCCACGGCCACTACGGTTTTCATCGTCCGAAAAGTCATCATCTGAAAAGTCACCGCCAAACTCGTCTTCTTCATGGTTTTCGGAGTCGTCACCTTCCTCACGGGAGCTGCCACCTGATTCTGAAACTTCCTCAAAATCTTCAGTTTCTTCAGGATTGTATTCCATTTCGTTCAAAAAGTCAAAATCCTCATTGGCTGCAGTAGCTACTGTTGTGTTATAAACATTACCAAATTGTTTTGGCGGTTCGCCCGAACTCCTTACCGTAGCAGGATAACTTGTACCCGGCGTTTCATCTAAAATTTTAACCAGTTCTACATGAAAGTCGAACGGGCGCTCAAAGTTTGAGGTATAATAAAACTTTTGATGAGGGTCGTCTATAAAGTTGCTCAGCTTGGCATTTTCCATCAAAGTAATGCCACGGTTAGCCTTACGCTCGTTAGGTTTAAAAGCTATTTCTTCGCCTTTAGTCCACTGGTCGTTGCTAATGTAAAAAGACGAAGAGTAATCAGGGTTAAAACCGATAGATTGGTGGATTGCATGATGTAAGTCGGCAAATGTTTGGGTCGATTTAATATCAACTTCTCTGCTTACATCGTCATAATCTTCAAAAGTAACCCTGAAGCGGTATAGTGCCATGTTTTATTAGGTTGGTTGTTTAAAAAATAATAGTCAAATTTTAATTTGTGCTTTCCACAACTTTTAAGCCAATCTCGCGGCCTTTTTCAATAGTAAACTCTAAAGCGGCTTCGTAAGTATTTGGTATGTCTCCTTCTAATATGGCTTCGCGTATCTGATTTTTAATAATACCTACTTCGCGTCCTTCTTTCAGCCCAAAAAGCTGCATAATATCATTGCCTGTTATAGGTGGCTGCCAGTTTCTTACCCGGTCGCGCTCCTCAACGTCTTTCAGCTTCTGCTGCACAAGTTTAAAGTTCTGCCGATATTTTTTTATTTTATATTCGTTTTTGGTCGTAATGTCTGCCTTGCAAAGCAACATTAAACTTTCAATGTCATCACCTGCCTCAAATAGCAGACGCCTAACGGCTGAGTCTGTTACAATTTCTTGCGTTAAAACAATAGGGCGCATGTGCAGTTGCACCAGCTTTTGCACAAACTTCATCCTGTCGTTAAGGGGGAGTTTGAGCTGCGTGAATAGTTTAGGCACCATCCGCGCACCACGGTCTTCGTGCCCATGAAAAGTCCAGCCGTGGCCCGGTTCAAAACGCTTGGTAACAGGCTTGGCAATATCATGCAAAATAGCAGCCCAGCGCAACCACAAATCCTGAGTAGTGGCAGATATATTATCCAGCACTTGCAGGGTATGGTAGTAGTTGTCTTTATGACCGCGACCATTCACATAGTCAACCCCATAAAGGGCGGCCATCTGCGGGAATATGTGATTAATCAACCCGGTATCCAGCAAGTATTTAAATCCAATAGAAGGCTGTGGCGACAAAATGATTTTATTCAACTCGTCGGTAATGCGTTCCTGCGATACGATATGGATACGATCTTTATTTAGCTTTATTGCTTCTACGGCATTATCGTCGATCACAAAATTTAGCTGTGCGGCAAAGCGTATTGCCCGCATCATTCGCAAAGGATCGTCTGAGAAGGTTTCTTCCGGATTTAACGGAGTTCTGATCAGCTTGTGCTCCAAATCCTGCATTCCGTTAAAAGGATCTACCAATTCGCCAAAGTGTTGTCCGTTTAATGCAATAGCTAAGGCGTTGATGGTAAAGTCACGACGCTTTTGATCATCTTCGAGTGTGCCATTTTCTACAATAGGTTTGCGCGATTGCGTGCGGTATGATTCTTTTCGGGCGCCAACAAACTCAACCTCTACATCATGGTATTTAAGCATAGCGGTACCAAAGCTTTTAAATACCGAAACCTTAACTTTTAAGGCATCAGCAACAGCTTCGGCAAAAGCAATCCCGTTACCTACTACAACAATATCAATGTCTTTAGATGGTCGATTTAAAAAGATATCTCTTACAAAACCACCTATGGCAAAAGCCTGCACCTGCTGACGGTCTGCCACCGCCGAAATAACAGAAAATACAGTATGTTGCAGATGCTCTTTCATTAATTAAACTAAGGCAGAATTAAGCTAAAATAAATTTAATTGGGCGCAAAGGTAACTACTAATTTGCAGATTTGGTTTGCATACAACAATAACGTTGCAATATTGCTAATATGAGTAAACACAAACAGCCATGTTTTACACATGGCTGTTTACTACTCTGCATCAAAAATCACACTCACATTACTGCTCATATTTAAACAATTGATGTGCCAGCAGTTAACTGTGGTGTAATTTATTTAATTTTTTATGATGACTATTTTACGGACAGATAAAAAGCGAAAGACTTTAATTATAAAGCGGTATCAAAACGGTGTTTGTGTGATTTGAAAAGTATACGGTTGTCTAACTAAAAGTGTAGGTTTTAATACAAAATCGATTATTTACAAGGCGCTGCTACATTTTGCATTAGTTGATTGCGGCTGTAATTTGTTTTTCGATACTGATTTTAAGCTCATCCCGGTTTTTACCGGTTTTCTGGCTGAGTTTATCTAAAAAATTCTGAGTGGTTACTGCCTTATCATAATAAAGCTCGTACAGGCAATCGAGTCCGTAATCGTCAATAATAAATTTGCAACAAGCTGCTGCAAAACTGTAAGACAGTATGTTGCTGAATTGAGTGTCAGTCTTTAGAGCGTACAGGTTGTTGAAGTTGCAACTACCGCTATTGTAGCATTCGCGTAGGTTAGCGATGCCTTGTTGGTAACTGGTTTGGCCTTTATTGCCGCCGCCGTATAGCATAGCCATACCTTCCTGCAAAAAGAAACAGTCAGCCCCCTGACCTAAGATGGCATGAATAAATTCATGCTTGTAGGACGGGTTATCGTTGAGCCCGGCTATAACGCCGTCTTCGCTATTAGTGTACCCGGTTGAGCTGCCCCTGCCGTTTACAATGTTGGCCAGGTTATTCAGTTCATCCTCTTCAGCACACATATAATATTCAGTAGGCTTTTTAAGCCCCGGCTTATCTAAAATTCGGCATAATGAGTCGATCTCAGTGCTGGCCTTGTGCATCCCTTTAACATTAAGCTGGTAAGAGGGCGAAATGAAAAAGCGGATGTTTTTAGTAGAATATTTACTGAAGTTTTTAAAGTCGTAATCTTTGCAATTATCCAGGTACCATTTGCCTTTTACTTTAACCAGATAGTATTTGTAAAGATTGGTGTAAGAGTCGTTAACCACAGCGGGTTTGCTTTGTACTGACAGTTTGAAATACGAAAGCGTATCGTTAAAATCCTGCAGTTCTACCATCTCCAAGTTAAATTTATTAGATATCTGCTTAGGTGTAAAGCGCCGCCATATCCAGTCGGTTGTGTAATTATAGTAGGTCTTGTTTTTGTACTTGGGATGCCAAAGCGTGTTATTGATAGATGTTTGATTGAAGTAGCTATTCACAAACTCGTACAAGCTTTTATTTTTTTGCAGCGTGGTGTCTACCTGGAAAGCCAGTTTAAGTTGGCCATGGGCATGATAAAACGTAAACAGCAACGCCAGCAATAAAAGCTTTTTCATCAATAGTATTTGTAAACGACACTCACTAATCAAAAGTTACGCTTAAATCTTCGGTAATGTGCTGTATCACAAAATTATTACCGGTTGAAATAAATCGTAACAACGTTAAGCATGTTACAAAAGTCAATCCATAAAAAAAGGGAACAGCGTCTTGCCGTTCCCCTCGCAAAAAATTGATGAGTGGTTACTCTACATTATATAACTGATTGAACAGCGATTTAAACGTGCCATGAGCCTGCGCACGGAAAGTAATTTCGGGACCGTAAACAAAAAGATTACCCTTACCCACTGGTGCTACAAACGAGGCAACTGTGTTTTTAAGGTATTTTTGTCCCCAGGCCCAACCACTGCGCAATGGCTTATCGGTGGTGTAAGTAGCCAATGGTTTGATGCCTTGTTGTGATGCGCCATCGGCAAATTTAAATACCGGACTGCTATCAAACATCACATCGCCAACGGCTGGCATCCCCCAGTTGGCCGGTTGAGTGATATCATAAGTAACCTGTAAAACACTGCCCGGAATGTAGAATTTGTCACCGCTTAATGGTTTTTCTTGTCCGCCTGTATTTTCAACCAGAGCGCTGCTTACAGGTAGTTTGAGTTGATAAGCCAGATTGGCGCTGCTGCCAATAGTTACAATGTTACCACCCGCCTCTAAAAATGCTTTGAGTTGCGGGATTGATTTGTCTGCCGTAATACGGCCGGTTTGGCTTTTGTATTCAGCAGGCAAGTCATCGGCTGAGGTGTTACGACCTCCAAATTCGCCAAAACCGCCCTGGCGTCCATTTACCGAGGGAATAGCGCCACCTACAAAAATTAAAACATCATATTTATTTTTTAAGTTACCGGCATCAATTTGCTGGGCATAAACGCGTTCAAAGTTAAAATGCTCTTGCTCCAGTAACCAACGTATCCAGCCCGACGGAATAGAACCACTATAGGTATCCCACAAGCCAATACGCAAAGCTGATACCTTAACGGCGCTTTTAGGTTTTTTAGAAGTGGCAACGGTATTCACGCCAAAATTGGTTTCTTTAGCCAACTCATTATGAGCGGCAGGCGTTCCCGGAATGAAAAAAGCTCCCGGAACATTCATATCTGAAGCGCCATTAGGCAAACGGTAAACCTCTACACCCGCTTTCAACAGATCGTTCACAACGATAAAGGCATTGTTAACCGAAGGGTTGATCAGGTAACCTGCTTTAGCATCAGGCACGGCATGCAGCGGCGGGGTTTGCAACTCTCCGTAGCCAATACGTTTAAACGGACCATTAAACGCATCCAGCAATCGGTCAAATTTTACACCCATCTGGTAGGCTAATGTCCAGCCTGCATTATCGTAAGGGCGGATAGGAGGGCCGCCCGGGTATTGGAAATCGTTGGGGTGATCCTGCGGCTCAAACATGTCTAAAATATGCGGACGAAATGCCTGGTCGGTTTTTACCACATAGGAGCCTGCCGGATAGCTTATACCATTCACTTTAAAATCGGCAGTGGCTTTTTGAATAACTATGCCGGCGCGAACCAGTGCATTGATAAATTTGACTGCCGTAGGGAAATCGGTTTGATTAGCCGGGATGATATACCCACGCGGATCGCGCAGTGTTGGGTCTTTTAAAACCTGATCGTAGTATTTAACAGGCATACCTCTAAAACCTCGTCCACCACCGGTGTTGCCTGTTGTAGCTGGCTGATCTTTGCGATATGCCGCATTGATAGAATCCGCCCGTTTAGGAGATAGTGTCCAGTTATCCTGGCTGCCACGATTGATAGAGTTTTTACCCATTACATACATGTTGTACAGCAACATGTCGCGCTGGCGTGCGGCGTAGCCTAATACAGCATAATTTAACGACAATGAATAATCAATAGATTGTTTATAATGCCAGCTTTGCGGCGTAACCGGGAACGGGGTATTACTGCTTGGAATTAACCGTTCGGGTACCAGCGGTACACTTGCCGGTGTGGGACTGCCTATAATTTCGGTAAGTAAGCCTACCATATTATGAAAGTAAGTGGTGGTACGCAAGCCACCGTTCCACCAGGTAGAAAACGAAGTGCCATTACGTTCGGTGTAGCCCGGTTTATTTTCAGCATTTAAACGGCTACTCATGGCGGCGCCTAAGGCATCAATACTGGTTACCAAAAGTGGATCGTAAACATAATTGAATGGGTCGCGGTAGGGCGGACCGGCTACTACCGAACCTGCAGGACCAGTTTGATGGTGATTGTAAACAATCTGCGGCATCCACTCCAAAAATTGCTGGCGTGTGATATTCTGCGACTCTTTCATATTCATCATATAAAAATCGCGGTTGTTATCGTGCCCAATATATTTTTCGTAAAGGCGCGGAATGTTCATGTTACGCTTGGCCGGATCTTTTTGGCCCATGTACCAGTTAGATACCAGCTCTTGCCCATCAGGGTTGGCGTGCACCAACAAAATAACTGCATCATTTAATATGCGCATGGTCTCATCGTCAGTACGGCTAACTAATTCGTAAGCGGTTTCAATCAATTGGTGGGTACCTACGGTTTCGGTGGCATGTAAACCGCCATCAATCCAAACAATAGCTTTGCCCTGATTGGCCAAAGTTTTGGCTTGTGCCTCAGTCAGGCCTTCAGTTCGGGCTAAACGGCGCGATATATCTTTGTATTTTTCTAAGTTCCTGATGTTTTCGGGCGATGATACAATAAGCATCCATTGGTGGCGGCCTTCTTCAGTCAGGCCAATATCAACCAGCTTGGTACGCGGTGATGCTGACAGCTTTTTAAAGTAAGCCTCGGTTTGGGTGTAGTTAGCCAACTGGTAGTCATCGCCAATGTTAAAGCCAAAGTGTTCTTTGGGCGTAGGTACCTTTTGTGCCATGGCCGGGGCTGACAGCCATAGCATTAACGCAATTGCGCCGGGTAGGTTAAATTTCATCAGGAATAATAGTTTTAGTTTTTGCTCTCCTAATCTACTTAAAATGAAGTTTTAAAGGCTGTAACTTTTTTGATAGTTGTTTCACTGTTGTATTGCTTTTGGCCTTTATAACAGATTTTACACTACTTAAATGGTTTGCTGCTGCAAACAAGATGCGCTTGTGGGTGGTTAATATCTCAGCAGAACATCAACCCTACTGCCTTAAACAAAAGAACACTAAAACTTATACCGTTATGAAAAATTACGAAACCTTAGTGGATGCCACTAACGACCTGTTGCAAAGAGGATATACAGCTAACCTTAGTTTTGAAGACGACGGTGAAACCATAGATGATAAGTCTCAAGATATACATATGCATGCTGATGACTTTGAGGTAGATGAGTTTTACCGCTTTGAAGGTGCCAGCAATCCATCAGATATGTCTATTGTTTATGCTATTTCATCAACCAAACATAATTTAAAAGGTGTGTTGGTTGATGCTTATGGTACTTATGGTAATAACAGCACGTCAGCAATTGAGGCCAAGCTGCACCATCACCAGGTGAGTGATAAATTGCACGGCGAAGACCGCCCGACTGCATCATAAGGTAAATGCTTAAAGGCATCACAAAGGGCCGTGCAATTTAATTGCACGGCCCTTTGCTATTTTAAATGAAGCTGATTGAAAATGCTTTAACATTATTTAACAAACATATCAGTGTGTATTGCTTAACTTTCGGGTATGTACAAATACCTAATACTTGGTTTGTTTTGTTTATGCTTGTCGTTTTCGGCAATTGCCCAGCAAATGTTAAAGGGCAGGGTATTTGAAAATAAAACCAGGGTAGGGTTAACCGGCATCACTGTTCAGAATTTAAACAGCAACCAAAGCACGGTTACTGATAATAATGGTAAGTTTAGTATCAAGGCTAAACTGAACGATATGCTGTTAATAAAAGGGTTTGCCTACCAGAATGATACTGTTTTAGTGACCCGGCTCAACGAGATGGAAATATTTTTGCTGCCGCAACAGCACCTTTTACCCGACGTAAAAGTGACCAGTGCCGAAGGCCCGGGTATGAGTTTTTATGACCCATATTACCATGGCCAAACAACCGCTTACCAAAACGATGCTAACGGGAATTTTAAAGGTGGGTTGGCATTTCGACTGCATTACTTTAAAAAGGACGAACGCAAGAAAGCCCGGCGGGAAAAGAAAGATAAGGAAAACCAGGTTGAGCAGGAAATAGATAGGCTTTTTACTCCTAAAGCCCTCGCGCAGTATTTGCCGTTAAAAGGACAGGATATTGAGATGTATATAGTGTTATACAGGCCGTCTGTAAATACGTATATCAGTGCCACGTTTATATTGGTTGATTATGTAAATAACTGTTACAAAAAGTTTATGCAGCTTTCGCCACAGCAGCGGCTGGCAAAAGCTGATTCTGCCGCCTCGATCGTTGAAAAATAGCGTCTGATTGCTATATTAGGCAATCAATACGCTAATGCTTTGAAAAGAAAAGACTTTTTGTATCTCACCGGTATGGGCATGGGGGCCGCCATGCTACAGGGATTTCCGGTTAGCGGCTCGCCTGTACCGCACGATACGGTTTTGCAGCCGGTAGATACCGCCATTAAGAAACGGATGGCCGATGTTGCTCTCAATGCTGCTAAAAGTAAAGGTGCCACTTATGCCGATGTACGTATCGGGCGCTATCTTAACCAGTCGATCAGCACTCGCGAAACCCGGGTGCAAAATATTGCCAGTGCCGAGTCGTACGGAATGGGCATCAGGGTGCTGGCTAACGGTTGTTGGGGCTTTGCTGCTACCGATAAACTGGATAACGATAGCATTGCTAAAGCAGCCGTACAGGCGGTAGCCATTGCTAAAGAAAACTCACGTTTGCTGAGCGAACCGGTACAACTGGCTCCTCAAAAAGGCTACGGTGAGGTAAGCTGGAAAACGCCTATCGAAAAGAATGCTTTTGAGATACCTGTTAAAGATAAGGTTGATTTATTGCTGGCCGCTAATAGCGTCGCTTTAAAGGCAGGTGCAAGCTTTATCAGTAACAATTTGTTTATGGTTAACGAGCAAAAGTATTTTGCTTCAACCGAGGGCTCTTATATTGACCAGGATATTCACCGCTTATGGCCAACTTTTACCCTCACTAAAACAGATGCAAAAACCGGCGCTTTTGAAACCCGCAATTCCTTAAGCGCACCGGTAGGGATGGGGTTTGAATACCTTATACCCGATGAGAAAGAAAAAATACAAGGCATATTCCCGATTTATAAAAAGCGGTATGATATGCTGGAAGACGTACGAATTGGCACTGCCCAGTTAGAAGAAAAACTGAAAGCCAAGCCGGTTGAACCTGGTAAGTACGATTTGATTTTAGACCCAACTAACCTATTCCTTACGATCCACGAGTCTGTTGGGCACCCCACTGAACTGGACCGTGTGTTAGGGTACGAAGCCAATTTTGCCGGCACCAGTTTTTTAACGCTGGATAAATGGGAAAGCAAAAAGTTCCAATTCGGCAGTAAGCTGGTTAACATTGTAGGTGATAAAACACAACCAGGATCGTTAGGTGCAGTTGGGTATGACGACGAAGGTGTAAAATGCGGACAGTGGGATATTATTAAAGACGGCGTATTGGTTAACTACCAGGCCACGCGCGACCAGGCACATATTTTAGGGTTACCCTCCTCGCAAGGTTGCTGCTATGCACAAACCTGGAGCGATGTCCAGTTTCAGCGAATGCCTAACGTAAACCTACAACCCGGCAAGGCTCCACTTAAACCGGCCGAAATGATTAAGAACACGGAGAAAGGTTTGTACATGTTTGGTCGTAATTCTTATTCGATCGATCAGCAGCGTTACAACTTTCAGTTCAGCAGTCAGTTGTGTTACGAAATACGTAATGGCCAGATTACTGGTATGGTAAAAGGTGCAACGTATCAAGCTAACACGCAGGAATTCTGGAACTCATGCTCGGCTATTTGCGATAGTAACGATTTCCGTATGGGCGGTTCCTTTTTCGATGGCAAAGGCCAGCCTTCGCAGGTGAGTGCTGTATCGCATGGCTGTTCCACCTCCAAATTCGATAAGGTAAACGTCATCAATACCGTCAGAAAGTTGGGTTAGTAATTCATTGCGCTTTTCATCCCTCCCTCGGGAGGGCAAGGAGGGGTTTAATGAAATTTCAATAAGAAGATTTAACCAATAAACAATTCAACTAATTAACCAATCAACTATAATCCAACGTGAACAGAAAACAGTTTTTATACCTCACCGGGATGGGTTTCGGTGGGGCTATGCTGAGCCGGATTCCGGTGATGGGTTCGCCTATTGCACCCGAGGCAGTGTTTG
>CAJYJH010000006.1 GCA_913775265.1 uncultured Mucilaginibacter sp.
CCACAAGGTGCTCCATCTAAAAACATCACCATTGGTGATGTTGAATGCCTGGTTACGGGCACCATCAGTGGTTGAGGCCCAAATGAGTTGCTCAGCTAAAACGCGGGCGTCGGTCACGTCCGACAAACCATTCCATTGAGCCTGTGATCCAGGCCATCTGAATGGTCGGCCGTTTTCTTTACAGATGCTGGCATAAACAGCCAGGGTAGTGCCCATATTCATCAAATTGCCTACCGCCTTACCAATTACGGTGTGCGGACGATGGATGCTCCAGGTAAAACCGTCGCGCTCCGCTGCTGCATACACTTCATCCTCCTGTGCGTAATAAAAGTTTTCGATGTTTAAACGGGGGTGTATCTCGCGTACAGGTGTGGTTGGTAAAAAGCCCTCTTTAGCATAAGCCTCAAACGGACCGAGGTAATGTTTTAAACCGGTAACCAGGGCAACATGTTGCACCGATTTTGAGCCTGACAATGCACTCAGTAAGTTGCGCACCATTAAACTATTTACCCTTATGTTTTCGGCCTCGGTGTCGTTACGCATCCAACTGGTGATGTAGATATGCGTTGGCTTAATACCGGCCAATGCCTCAGCCAAACTTTCTGGTTGCAGCAAGTCGGCCGCAATCGGTTTTAAGCCGGGTATGGTGGTGTTGGGATTACGGGCCAGGCCGTAAGTGGTCCATCCTTTTTCAATTAATTTTTCGGCCAGGTTACTGCCGGTGATGCCGCTGGCACCCACTACTAAAGCTATGTTTTCCATGTCAGGTTAAATCAATGTGTGATTACTAAACATGCAATAGTCGGTATTGTGAGGCGGCAGGCAAAGGATATACCTCACAAAATAAGCGTGATCTATATCACATCAAACCGCGCTGATGCGGCTCAATGTCTCGCGCGAGATGCCCAGGTACGAAGCCACCAACGCTTTAGGCAGCCGTTGCAGCAACGAGGGGTAGAGGCTAATGAACTGATGGTAACGCTCGTCGGCCTTTTGGCTCATCAATGATAAAATGCGGCGTTGCAGGGCGATATAACCTGCGGTGGTTTTTTTCATAAAAAAGTATTCCATCTTTTTCAGGTCGGCACAAAGCTTTTCGCGGTTATCAATCGAGATATACATGGTTGAGGTATCCTCGAGGCAGTCAATGTTCAGTGTGGCCAGCGTTTTATTATGGTAAGCCTGCGGGTCAGATATCCACCAGTCCTCCATGGCAAACTGCAATATGTGCATCTTGCCCGACTCGTCCAGGTAGAATGATTTAAGCAAGCCTTTCAGTACAAAATAATCGTTCGGGGCAGCGTTACCTCCCTGAACCACGTATTGGTGTTTTTTGAATTGCCGCTGTGTAAAATGAGTGAGCACAAAAGCAAATTCTTCGTCGGTGAGCTTTACAATTTTTTCGATCTGCTGGCGTAATAAATCTTCCATAGGTGAGATGCAAACGTCGTAAATTAACTTGATTTAGATTGGTTTTAATCCTCAATTAATAAATGCAACATTCATGTTACCAAGTAGCATTTTTATAAATTAGCCGCAACTTTATACGTTGTAAAAGGTAATAGTTTTTACGTGAACCAACTGCAAACATATAAGCTGATTTTAGCCATTGCCGCAATATTATTTATTGCGAAACCTTTTGTGGGCTTTGGTGTGTACAGCGCCTTGCACGAGAGTCCGCACGAAACCAATGTACTCGCAAAAGTATTCACCAAGCGCAAGCCCGAATTTATGGAAGAGGTAACAGCCAAGTCGGTTGTGTTTCAAACTCTGCTGCGCGACAAAGCTGATGCCTTTATTTTTACTATCAATGCCTTACTGGCCTGCTTTTACTCGCTGTTATCGGTCCTAACTTTCAATGCCGTTAACCGCTTTTTACGGTATCAACAACATACCTGCGCCTCGGCAGCACCTATCTACCTGCTTACCCGGCACCTAACTATCTGATTATAAAGGAAAGCTTATCATCGCCAGAAAATGAGCTGCCTATTGGCAGTGCTTTGTCCTTTTTATCTACAATAGTTTTTATAAACACATGTTTTGTTTTAAACATGGCTGGTGCCTGGCTTTATTGCTGCTGGTTGCCGGCCCCATATATGCGCAAAATCCTGACAGCACCATTAAGCTTAATGAACTGCTGAACCGGGTAGCCACCAATGCGCCAACACTCATTACCGACTCGTCGGCCATACTGATTAAAGAAGCCCAGGCCCGCGAAACAAGTTACAACTGGCTACCTAATTTAAAGCTGAATTACCAGGCCAATATTGGTACCAACAACAATGTGGGCGGTGCCTACTTTGGTTTTGGCATTGTGCCGTCTAACAACCGTGGGGTGCGCGACGAGAGCAATACCACCGCTGTGCTATCTAACCTGGGCATTGCTGCCTTTGACATGGAACTTTACAATTTTGGAGCCTACAAGGCACAGAATAAAGTTGCCGAAGCTGAGGTGGATGTGCAGAAGAGCCAGTTTGCTGCCTCAAAATATAACCTGCAGGCCTATACCATTGATAACTACCTGCAACTGCTAAAACTGCAGGCGTTTTTAACCGTGCAGGCCCGCAACATTGAACGCAACAAAGAAATCAGGCGGTCCATCCGTGCACTGGCCCGGAGCGGTATACGTGCCGGGGTAGACACCAGTGTTGCCGAAGCCGAACTGTCTAAAGCTCGCTTAAACTACATTGAGCTCAAAAATCAGGTGAAGCAAATTCAGCTGCGACTATCCGCCATTAGCGGAATGCCATCTGACTACATTGTACCTGACACCGTATCAGAAAATAACCTGATTTTGCACTCAATCAGCGGCATGCTGATGACACCGGACACTGCTAACCACCCGCTGCTTCAGTACTACCGCTCATTGTATGATAATAGCCTGCAGCGTGAAAACCTGGTTAAAAAAAGTTATAACCCTAAAATATCATTACAAGCTGCTGCATGGGGCAGGGCTGCCAGTTTGGATGCCAACAGTGGCTTTACAAGTTTGCATAACGGCTTGGGTTTACAGCGCGAAAACTATGTGGTGGGTTTAGGTATCACTTACAACTTGTTTGATTTAAAACGCAGGCAGTTAAAACTGAATACCCAAAAAATAACGTCGCAGTACACCCTGGCCAAGCTTAACGAGCAAAAGATATTGTTAGCTGCCAATACCAGTCAGGCCGATGCCAATGTGACTACGGCATTAGAGCGTTTGCAGGAAATACCGCGGCAGGTTAAAGCCGCCAATGCCGCCTACCGCCAAAAGTTTGCGTTGTATAAAAGTGGGTTGACTGATATTGTGGAGCTCAACGTTGCCTTAAACCTTTTGTACCGTGCCGAAATTGATTTCATATCGGCCAAAAACAGCTACACGCAGGCACTCTTTCAAAAAGCTATTACTGAAAACCAGGTCAATCAAGTTCTTAACCAGTTAAATTAATACATCCTATGTCAATGGTTACCTCTGCACTTAAACGGCCGGTTACAACAGTGATTGTTACCATCAGTCTGCTGTTGTTTTCGGTGCTCAGTGCAATAAAAATTCCGATAGATATATTTCCGCAGCTCAATATGCCTACCATGTACGTCATCGAGTCGTACGGGGGGATGTCGCCGCAGCAGATGGAAGGCTTTTTTTCCACCCGTTTGCAAGATCAGTTTTTGTATGTAAACGGTATCAAATCTATCACCAGTAAAAATATACAGGGGCTTACCTTATTAAAGCTAAGCTTTTACGAAGGCACCGACATGGGCGAGGCTTCGGCGCAGGTAGCGTTGCAGGTAAACCGCGCCATGAAGTTTTTTCCGCCGGGTGCATTGCCGCCACAGGTATTGCGTTTTGATGCCTCATCGTTACCGGTAGGCCAGTTGGTACTATCATCCAAAACCCGCAGCCTCAAAGATATTTATGATTTGGCCACTACGCGCGTGCGGCCGACCTTTTCGTCGGTTGCCGGTTTATCGGCACCGCCACCGTTCGGGGCAAACTCACGCTCAGTCATCATTAATGTTGATCCGAACAAACTACGGAGTTACAGCCTGACGCCTGATGAGGTAGTCGCATCGCTCACCAAATACAACGTAATGTCGCCATCTGGTAACCTGCGCATGGATAATACCATGTATGTTACCACCATGAACTCGCTGATTGGCAATGTTGAAGATTTTGGTAACATCCCGGTCATCAGCAAAAACGGTAGCCCGGTGTTTATTAAGGATGTGGCAAGGGTGTCTGACGGTGCCGACGTAACCGTAAGTTATGCCTTAATTAACGGTAAACGCTCGGTATACATCCCTGCCGTAAAAACAGCCGATGCCTCTACCTGGGCAGTGGTGCAAGCGCTTAAGAGTAAGCTGCCTGACATTCAGAGTTTATTGCCCGATGATGTAAAGGTCTCGTACGAGTTTGACCAGTCGGTATTCGTAATTAATGCGGTGGAAAGCTTACTGACTGAAGGCGGCCTGGGCGCGGTGTTAACCGGGCTGATGGTGCTGCTGTTTTTGCGCGACTGGCGTAGCAGTTTAATCGTGGTTATTACGATACCGGTATCCATTGTTATCGGGGTGATGCTGCTGGGCTTTTTCGGTCAAACCATCAACATCATGACCTTGAGCGGACTGGCGCTGGCTATCGGTATCCTGGTCGATCAGGCCACGGTAACTATCGAGAATATACACCAGCACCTTGAAATGGGCAAGGGTAAAAAGCAGGCCATTTATGATGCCTGCGAAGAAATATCGTTTCCGTTGCTGCTTATCCTGCTTTGTATACTGGCGGTGTTTGCACCATCCTTTTTAATGAAGGGTGTGCCCAAGGCCATGTTTTTGCCGCTGTCGCTGGCTATTGGCTTAACCATGATTGTGTCGTACATCATTGCGCAAACGCTGGTGCCTATACTTAGTAACTGGTTGATTAATGCCGAGCAATACCAGCACGGTCACCACGGGCAGTTGCATGCCCATGCCGGAGAAGCTTTGGACAGGCAGGAGAAAGAACAAGTAAAAAACCACTTAAAACAAGAGCAGGATCATCCCCAGGAAAACGATTTATTTGAGCGGGTGAAATTGCGCTTTGTAAAGGTGTTAGACCGTTGGATGCCTAAAAAGCGAATGATTGTACCAGTATACTTACTGGTGGTACTTGCCTTGGCATTGGGAGGCTTTATAATTATAGGTAAGGATATGATGCCTAAGCTCAACAATGGTCAGTTCCAGATACGGATCAAAGAACCTGACGGTACCCGCCTGGAGCGTACGGAAACCAAGCTGAAGCAAGTATTGAAGATCATCGACAGCACCTCCAATCATCACGTGGCTATCAGTTCGGGCTATGTGGGTTTAATACCGAGCAGCTACGGGGTAAGTAACCTCTACGTATTCAATACCGGCACGCACGAAGCAATTTTGCAGGTAAACCTGGATGCAGATTATCATGTAAACATGGACGATTTTAAGGAAGCACTGCGTAAAAACATAGCCTATGCTATACCCGAGTTGCGGGTAACTTTTGAGCCTATTGACATGACCGAAAAAATTATGAGCCAGGGTGCGGCTACGCCCATTGAGGTAACTGTAGCCGGTAAAGACATGGCGCAGATTGAAGGTTACAGCAATAAGCTGGTTAACCAACTTAAAAAAGTTGATTACCTGCGTGATGTGCAGATTAACCAGCCCCTCAAATTTCCGGTGGTTAAAATAACACTCGACAGGTTAAAGCTGGCCCAAATGGGTTTAAGCGTAAGCGAGATAGCACGTTCAGTTACGGCCAGTACTTCATCCAGTAGGTTTTCCGAAAAAAACCAGTGGCTGGACGAGAAGGCTGCCAACACCTACCAGGTACAGGTACAAATACCCGAGTATGTGATGAACAATATGGACGAGATACGCGAGATACCGCTTATTAAAGGGCAAAGCAGTCCGGTGCTTGGCGATGTGGCCAATTTTCAGACGGTTTACGTTCCGGGCGAGTATGACCGTATGGGGCCAAGGCGTTACCTTACGGTGAGCGCCAATATCCACGATAAAGATTTAGGCCGTGCAACTGCTGCCGTAGAGCAAGCTATTAAAGCCGTAGGCAAGTCGCCTAAAGGTGTGGTCACTCAAGTGCAGGGGATGTCGAGCTTGTTAACGGACACCATGTCGAGTTTGCAAAACGGATTATTGTTCGCCATTCTGGTGATCTTCTTATTATTGGCAGCTAACTATCAATCAGTAAAATTATCGCTTACGGTATTATCCACCGTACCTGCAGTGGTATTAGGTTCCATAGGTGCATTGCTGCTCACCGGCTCAACGCTTAATTTGCAAAGCTACATGGGTATGATTATGTCGGTAGGGGTATCGGTAGCTAATGCCATCCTGATCGTTACCAATGCCGAAAAATTGCGGCTGGATTACCACGACGCAACCAAGGCAGCTACAACGAGTGCATCCATCCGTTTGCGACCGATATTAATGACCAGTTTGGCCATGATTGCCGGTATGATACCGATGGCATCAGGCTTGGGCGAAGCAGGTGAGCAATCAGCACCGCTGGGCCGTGCCGTTATTGGCGGGTTGTTTGCCTCAACCATTGCCGCCCTGTTTATTTTGCCTTTGGTATTTGCCTGGGTGCAAAACAAAACCAGCTACAATTCGCCATCTCTAATGCCCGAAAATTCATCAACAGAACAAGGCCTCATCTTAAATCATCCCGAAACTCATGAAGTATAAATTAATTACCATAGCCTTTGTGGCAGCCGCCCTTTACGGTTGCTCACATGCCGATAAACCGGTTGATATTACCGCCGGTAAAGCCAAAACCGACGACAAATTGGAGACTGCCACCGTGACCGAAAAAGCCTTGTCGAGCTATGTGCGTTTGCCCGGGCAGCTAAAGCCTTTTAATGAGGTAAACATATTTGCCAAAATCAACAGCTTTGTAAAGCAACTTAATGTAGACCGCGGCTCGGTGGTACGCAAAGGACAGTTGCTGGCTGTGCTGGAGGCACCGGAAATGGCCTCGCAGGTGCAATCGGCCAATGCCCGCTATTTGCAGGCGCAGGAGGCATCCAATGCCAGTCGCGAAAAGTACCGCAGGCTCAAAGAAGCAT
>CAJYJH010000007.1 GCA_913775265.1 uncultured Mucilaginibacter sp.
TAAAGTCCGTTTGGAAGTATCGCAAATTCAGGTTTGGAATACCGCAGTGCAATATCAATTCTACCACGTATTGGCATTATTGTTTTTATCAACTTTAGCCCGTAACGACAGTGGCCAGGTGTACGCCGCTTATTGGCTATTTGTTTTGGGTATTGTTTTCTTTTCCGGCTCATTGTATTTGTTGTCGTGTTCGTCTATTCTGCAATGGAGCTGGCTGCGTATACTTGGCCCTATAACACCTATTGGTGGTTTGCTGTTTATAGCCGGTTGGTTTATGGTAGCGCTTGCAGCCATAAAAAATAAATTATAATGCTTGAGTTTGCCGAAACCCGCCACGCCGACCGTTTAACGCTATTTGCCGAGGTAATTTTGCCTTTGTCCATAGCTAAGAATTATACTTACCGGGTACCCTATGAGTTAAACAATGTGGTAGCCGTGGGTAAAAGGGTAGTGGTGCAATTCGGCAAAAGCAAACTTTACACAGCGATCATCCGGTTAATCTCTACCGAAGCTCCCGAACGTTACGAAGCCAAGTATTTAATGGAGGTGCTGGATGATCAGCCCGTGGTAACCGTACAGCAACTGGAGTTTTGGAAATGGCTGGCCGATTATTATTTGTGCAATGTAGGCGAGGTAATGAGCGCCGCCTTGCCATCGGCCCTTAAGCTGGCAAGCGAAACCCGCATTATGCTCAACCCCGACGAGGGCATTGATCGTTCACTACTGCATGATAAGGAGTTTTTAATTGTTGATGCACTTGATTTACAACCCATACTTACCGTAAGCGATATTGTAAAGTTACTGGGGCAAAAAACGGTAATGCCGGTACTTAAGTCGATGTTTGATAAAAACATCATTTATATATCCGAAGAAGTTACAGAGCGTTACAAGCCACGTAAGCGTACTTACATTAAGCTTAATCCTATTTACGAGGATAATGATCAGCTTAGGGCGCTATTTGTGCAACTGGAGCGTCGGGCACCTAAGCAGGCAGATGCTGTACTGGCATACATTAAGTTGTCGCGCGAGCAAAAACTGGTTTCTAAAAACGACCTGGTTGATGTCAGCGGTGTTGGGGCGTCTATCATTAAAGCGCTCACTGATAAAAAAATCCTGATTGCTGAAGATAAGAATGTAAGTCGGCTGTATTACGACACTTTAGAGTCGGGTGCTACTTTTACGCTTAACGAGGCCCAGCAAAATGCATTAGATAGTATCCGTAATCAGTTTACTGAGAAAGAAGTTGTTTTACTGCATGGGGTAACGTCGTCAGGTAAAACGCAGGTTTACATCAGGCTGGTTGAGGATGCCATACAAGCAGGTAAACAAGTCCTTTACCTGCTTCCTGAAATTGCGTTGACTACCCATGTCATCGAGCGTTTGCGTAAATATTTTGGTAATGATATTGGTGTTTACCATTCGCGATTTAATGATAACGAGCGGGTGGAGGTTTGGCAAAAGGTACTGAACCATGAGTATAAGGTAGTGTTAGGGGCTCGCTCTTCGGTGTTTTTGCCGTTTGATAATCTGGGCCTGATCATCATTGATGAAGAGCACGAAACCTCTTACAAGCAGTTTGATCCGGCACCTCGATACAATGCTCGTGATGCGGCCATTTATTTGTCCAGCCGTTACCAGGCTAAGGTCTTATTAGGCTCTGCAACGCCTTCGTTCGAATCTTACTTTAATGCCCGTACCAAAAAATACGGTTTTGCCGAACTGACCGAACGCTTTGGAGGCGTAAGCTTGCCCGAAATTGAGGTAGTAAGCATTACAGAAGAAACCAAGCGCAAAACCATGCAGTCGCACTTTACCGGTGTACTGATGAAGGATATGCAAACGGCTATCGAGAATAAAGAACAAGTTATCCTTTTTCAAAACCGCCGTGGTTATGCACCGGTACTGGTATGCCGGGTATGTGCTTTTACGCCGCGTTGTATTAACTGCGATGTAAGCTTAACCTTTCATAAAAGCAGCAGCCAGTTACACTGTCATTATTGCGGTTACAAAGAAGAGACGCTGAATACTTGCCCGGCTTGCGGATCAACCCATTTGGAATACAAAGGCTTCGGTACCGAAAAAATCGAGGATGAGTTACAGGTGTTGCTGCCTGAAGCCCGCATCGCCCGGATGGACCTGGACACTACCCGCGCCAAGAACGCTTACCAAAACATGTTGAACGACCTGGAGGAAAAACGTATTGACATCTTGGTAGGTACCCAAATGGTTGCCAAGGGACTCGATTTTTCGGACGTGACAGTTATCGGTATTATCAATGCGGATAGTTTGCTGAAGTACCCGGATTACCGGGCTAATGAGCGCAGTTTTCAGATGCTGGCGCAAGTAAGCGGTAGGGCTGGGCGAAGAGGTAAACAAGGTAAGGTGGTTATTCAAACTTATAATCCTCACCACCGCGTAATTGACCAGGTAATTCGCAATGATTACAAAGAGCTTTACCTCACTGAAATAGAAGAGCGTAAAAACTTCAAATATCCACCGTTTTACCGCATCATTCAGATGGACATTAAGCACAAAGATGCCGAGCGGCTATTTCATCAGGCGGAGTATCTGGCTAACGAATTGCGCAAGCATTTTGGCGACCGGGTAATTGGTCCGGAGTTTCCTTTGATCAGCCGGATACGCAACTTTTACATCAAATCTATCATGCTCAAATTTGAGCGCGATACCATCTCTATCGTAAAGGTGAAAACCATTATACGTGAGGTAATTCTGCAATTCCAAACTACAAAATTGAGCAAAGGCTGCCTGGTGCAACCCGATGTAGACCCTTATTGATGTTACGACGGTAATGTGGCGTTTCCTGAAAAATTAGGAGGTTGCATTTCAAACCATTAGCAGCTTTGCTAAATTTTATAGCTTGCTTAACTCCCGAAAAAGCCGTTATTTTCTTAGTTTTGCAGTTCAAATGGCTTACAAGTTTATAGATAATTACCGCGAAAAGGGTGCCCGCAAAAGGCTGGTTGATGTTTTAAAGAAGAAGGGTATTGAAGATGAACAAGTGTTGCAAGCCATCAATAAAGTACCCCGTCATTACTTTTTCGACGAAACTTTCTGGAACCAGGCCTACAAGGATATTGCCTTCCCGATAGGTGCGGGGCAAACCATTTCGCAACCCTATACAGTAGCATACCAATCCGAATTATTACACATCAGTAAAGGCCAGAAAGTACTTGAAATTGGCACCGGTTGTGGCTATCAAACTTGTGTGTTGTTAGAATTAGGTGCCGAGGTTTATACCATCGAGCGTCAGGAAGCTCTTTATCAACGCACCATCCAAGTATTGCCTTACATGGGCTACCGTCCTCACTTTTATTTAGGTGATGGCTCTAAAGGAATAGAAACCCACGCACCATACGATAAAATTATTGTAACTGCCGGCGCACCCACTGTTCCGGAAGTATTGCTTCGTCAGCTAAGAGTAGGAGGTATGTTAGTCATTCCGGTAGGCGACGAGCAGGAACAAAAAATGGTAACCATATTAAAGGTAGGCGATAACGATTACGAAAAAGTAGTGCTCGACACCTTCAGGTTTGTTCCTTTAGTGGGCGATCAGGCTTGGTAGTCTGATAATTCGATAGCATTCGGTTAAGCAGTTAACTTGACGGCAAGCGACGTTTAGAACCTGTATTCTTGATTCTTTACTCTATATTCTAATCAACGCTTCATCACCCGGCTCAATTCAATCTTGTTATCGCGCTCTTTCATGGTTTCGCGTTTATCAAAGGTTTTCTTACCCTGAGCCAAGCCTATTTTTAATTTAGCAAAGCCACGCTCGCTGATAAACATTGCCAGTGGCACAATCGTAAAGCCCTTTTCTTCGGTACGGGTGCGTAGCTTTTTGAGTTCTTTTTTGTTGAGCAACAGCACCCGGTCGCGCTTAGCCTCATGGTTATAAAAAGAGCCATGCGAATACTCAGAAATGTGCAGGTTACGCACATAAAGCTGGTCACTGATAAAAGTGCAAAAGGCATCATTCAGGTTAGCTTTTCCCTCACGGATCGACTTAATCTCAGTACCCAACAGTTTTATACCCGCGGTATATTCGTCGAGTACATGATATTCAAAGTATGCTTTTTTATTTTTGATGTATAGTTGTTCGTTCATGGCTTAGCCTGCAAATATGCAATTTATTTTTGTGGCGATTTTACTACCAGTACCGGTATATTCACCAGGTGCCTTACTGTATCAACAGTAGTGCCGTAAATTAAATCTTTAAAAGCTTTGTGCCCGTGAGATCCCATTACCAGAAATTCTATAGCTTCCGATGTCACCACCTTAGCGATGGCGTTGCCCCGGTTTCCGTAACCTATGTTAGTTGCAGCGTTATAGCCTAGCTCTTTTAACGCAGTCACGTATTGCTCCATGTTGGCAAAGTCGCTTTGCGTTTCATAGTCCATTACCTGAGTGCCATGATAACGGGCACCAGCCGTTTCTACCACGTGAATGAGGGTATAATCAGCCATTTTACCACCTTGTTTTATAGCATGTTTAATAGCTATCTCATCGTTCGGAGTAAAATCAATCGCAATGCCTATCTTTTTGTAGTCAATAACCTGTAGCTCCTGTATCGACATGGCAATACCATGAGGTACAGCCGTGAATTTTTTATGGCTGAGGCTGATGAGCGGTTTCACAAAAACATACAGCAGCAAAACACCAATGGCGACAGCAATAGGGGTAACTAAATAACGAATTAAGCCTGCCGAATCCGGATTGGCTTCAGACCATTTACTAATTTCTTCAACCACTAAACGGCCGTTTAATCCAACAATCAATGCAGCAAAAAACCAGGCCATGATTTTAACCCAAAGCTTATTGGCAAAAATACCCATGGTTTTTTTATCGGATGTGAAGTGGATCAGCGGTATTACGGCAAAGCCTAACTGTAAACTTAATACCACTTGGCTTAACACGAGCAGTCGGCCCAAGCCATTTTCGCCGGCGTAAAGCAAGGTTAGGTAAGCCGGTAAAATTGCTAATAAGCGGGTCAGCAACCGGCGCAGCCATGGAGCAATACGCAGGTTCAGGTGGCCTTCCATAATAATTTGCCCTGCTAATGTGCCGGTAACGGTTGAGCTTTGCCCGGCGGCAATTAATGCGATGGCAAAAAGTTTGGGAGCCATACTACCAAAAATATCATTGAGTAGTTTATGCGCGTCTTCAATCTCTGCAACCTGATGGTAACCATTCCTGAAGAATGCACTGGCCGCTAAAATCAAAATAGCCGCGTTGACAAAAAAGGCCAAGTTAAGGGCAATGGTAGTATCCCAAAAATTAAATTTAATGGCGTTGCGGATACCGTCGTTGCTGCGGTCTATTTTGCGGGTTTGCACCAGCGACGAATGCAGGTATAAGTTATGCGGCATCACCGTTGCCCCTATAATACCAATAGCAATATAAAGCGCATCATGGTTCAGGGTGGTTGGGATAAAACCTTTAGCCAGTTCAGGTAAATCGGGCTTTACAATAACCATTTCTATTAAAAAAGATAAACCCACAATAAATATCAGCGATACAATAAAGCCCTCCAGCCTGCGCATGCCTTTGTTTAGTAAGAACAGCAGGAGCAGGGTATCCAACATAGTGATAGATACTCCCCATATGAGCGGTAGGCCAAACAGTAATTGCAAACCTATCGCCATCCCGATAATCTCGGCCAGGTCGCAAGCGATGATGGATATTTGTGCCAATACATACAGGCTAAAGTTTACAAAGCGCGGGTAGGTAGATTTTGAAGCTTGAGCGATATCCAAACCCCGTACAATACCTAAGCGTGCGCTTAACGATTGTAACAGTAAGGCGATAAGGTTCGACATCAGCAAAACCCAAATCAGCTTATAACCAAACTGGCTACCCGCCTGTAAATCGGTAGCCCAGTTACCCGGATCCATGTATCCAACGCTAATCAGGTACGCCGGACCAATAAAGGCCCAAATTTTACGCCAGCCGGTTTTACTCTCGGTATCTACCGAACTATGCACACTGCTTAACGATTCGCTGTGAGAACTCATAATAATACCAGTATATTTTTGGCCACCTCGTGACTAATGTTAAACTCTTTGTTTGATGGCTGCACCGTTACCGATAAGTCGTAATTGCTTACTTCGGTTACCGTAATGGTTTGCCCTAAAGTAAGCTGGCTTTTTTCGAGGTACTGTAAAAAGGAGGCGGAGTGGTCGGTTACGCCGGCAATTTTAGCACACTGTCCTTTACTTAATTGCAAGGCGGGCTGCAAAGCCTCATGCTGATTGATCTTACCCTGAGCATCCGGAATCGGGTCGCCGTGCGGATCAAACCTTGGGCATCCCATAAACTCGTCCAACCGGTCAATCAGTTTTACAGAGGTAATGTGCTCTAGTTCTTCGGCCATATCGTGTACCTCGTCCCACTTAAATCGTAGTTTTTCTACTAAAAAATATTCCCACAGTCTGTGCTTACGCACAATTCCCAAGGCCGACTTTTCGCCCTGTTCAGTTAGGCTTACACCCTGATAACGAGTATAGTTAATTAGCTTTTTTTCGGCCAGTTTTTTAAGCATGTCGGTAACCGTGGCCGCCTTGATGCCCATGGCTGCAGCAATCTCATTGGTAGTTGCACTGTCCTTGCTCAGTAACAAGCGGTAAATGCTTTTTAAATAATTTTCTTCTGTAAATGAGTGCATTTATGCAAATCTAATATTAAATTTAGATAAGTCTAAATTTCTTAACTGGTAGAATTAGCTTTTGTTTATCATTGTCAATAAAAAATTTTATTTTGTGCCTTTGAGCAATATCTTTGTACTCATGGGTGCCGAACTAGATAAGATAGATTTACAGATTTTAAAAATATTACAGGAAAACGGACGGATAACCAACCTTCAGCTCTCAAACGAAATTGGATTATCTCCGGCACCTACCCTCGAACGTGTTCGCAAACTGGAAAACGCAGAGTACATTAAAAGTTATCATGCCCTGGTAGATGAAGAGAAACTGGGCTTAGGTATTAAAACCTTTATACAGGTGTCGCTCGATTTTCATAAAAGCAACACGATTGAAGTTTTTCTGGAAGCCATTCAAAAAATCAAAGAGGTAACCGAG
>CAJYJH010000008.1 GCA_913775265.1 uncultured Mucilaginibacter sp.
TATCTCTACGTCGATTTTTGTGCCTCTGCAGGATTTAGGCAATATCATCTTGCTCTACCGCGAAGAGGAAGCATCCCTATTGTTATTTGACCAACTGATGCAAAAGCCTATTGAAGAGCGGCCTGAAGAACCTATCGAGATCGGTCCGTTAGAGAATTTAAAGTTTGACGAGGTAGTTTTTAAACACAAAACGGCACAGCATAATGCATTGGACGGAATTTCTTTCCAGGCCAGAAGGGGCGAGACCATTGCCTTTGTTGGGCCCTCGGGTTCGGGAAAATCTACCTTAGTAAAATTACTGGTGGGATTGTACCGGCCGGTAGACGGTGAGATTTATTTCAACAACATCCCCTCAGCTGATATCCGGTATAATGAGTTGCGCCGGCAAATAGGTTTTGTTACGCAGGATACTCAGCTGTTTGCAGGTACCATTAAAGAAAACTTACTATTTGTGAAACCTGACGCTACTGATGAAGAAATGATGGAAGCTTTGCATAAGGCCTCTTGTGACCAGCTACTCAGCCGCACTGATAAAGGCGTTTACACCGTATTGGGCGAGGGTGGATTAAAGCTGTCAGGTGGCGAAAAGCAACGCATCTCGATAGCACGAGCACTCATCAGGCACCCCAAATTATTGATTTTTGATGAAGCAACTTCAGCGCTCGACTCTATCACCGAAGAAGTGATTACCGATACAGTACGGGCTATATCGGCCCGTCGCGAGCAGATTACTATATTAATCGCTCACCGCTTGAGTACAATTATGCATGCTGACCGCATTGTAGTACTCGAAAAAGGCAAAATAGCTGAAACCGGAACTCACACAGAATTAGTTAATGCTAAAGGTTTGTACTATGCCATGTGGCGTCAGCAAATCGGAGAACGCCGCAAAGAAACGACTACATCAGAGTTTTCGTAGCGCTTTTATTTTCCTAATGCTTTACGTACAGCCGGCGCTACCTTCGTACCCAAAAGTTCTATGGCTTTTAACATTTGGCGATGCGGTGTAAGACCGGTAACCAGTTGCGCTAAAAAGCGGGTGTTACCAAACAGTTCGTGCTGACCTAATATTTTATCAACAGCTTGTTGCACGCTACCTACAACCAGCGGGCCATCTTGCCGTAAGTATTCAAACTGGGCTTTGCTCATCGGCGACCAGCCCCGGTCGCGACCTACGCGGTTCATCAGCGCTTCGTATGATGGATAAAACTCATCAGCTGCCTCCTGGCTTTGCTCGGCAACATAAAACTGCGAACTGATGCCCAATTGTAGTTTACTTACATCGTGCCCCGCCTTTTGTGCCGCTTCGCGATAAGTATTAACAAAAGGTACGAAATGTTTAGGTGCACTGCCCAATATGGCAATCATCATAGGTAAACCCAATTTGCCGGCCCGCATGGCAGAAGCCGGTGTGCCGCCCACACCTAACCAAACAGGGATGGCCGATTGTAGCGGTCTTGGATAAATGCCCTGATTACGGATAGGGCTGCGAAACTTGCCTTGCCAGGTCACAACTTCCTGCTTGTTGATCTGCAAAAACATTTCCAGTTTTTCGGCGAACAGCGCATCATATTCATCCAGGTCATAGCCAAACAACGGGAACGACTCAATAAAAGAACCCCGTCCGGCAATCATTTCTACCCGTCCGCCCGAGATCAGGTCGGCCGTAGCAAAATTTTGAAACGTACGCACCGGATCAGCCGAGCTTAATACAGTTACCGAACTCGAAAGCCTGATTTTTTTGGTGACTGAAGCGGCTGCAGCTATCATAATTTCGGGCGCTGATATGACAAAATCGGGTCGGTGGTGTTCACCGAACGCATAAACGTCTAAACCAACTTCATCGGCCAGTTCAACTTCTTCCAGCAATTGCTGTACGCGTTGGTGTGCATGTATAGCATTTCCGACTTTACCATCAGGTTGTACTTCTCCAAAGGTACTGATACCTATTTCCATGTTTGCGTTTGGTTAAATTTCGATGTTCGATAAGATTATCTAAACACCGGATTTTCAGTCAAAGCTATCACTTAAAATAGAATTGAGCACTAAGACAAAAAACTGTTCTACTCTTTAAAGCAAAAGTCAATAATTTATGACGCCATTTGCTGAACCTCGCGGCGACGCATAGCTCGTTGAATCAAGATATTGAGTTTGTTTTTATAATCCTCCTGTAACCATTCAGTATAGTTTTTAGTCACCTTGCCCAAGCACTTGGCATATTGCTTCACTCGCCATTCAATTTCTTTTTTTAGCTCCTGGGTAAGTGCTAAAGCTTCAGTGGTGGTCTGGCTATTTTCAATACACATCAATGCATGCTGCTTTACCGACTCACTCATCACTACTCGGGCCTTTTTGCCGCTATCAATAGCCTCTTGGTAGGCCTTCTGTATATCAAAAGATAGCTGTAAACTATTAGGGAAACATGCCCTTAAATCAGCCGGAATATTATGCGCTTCGTAACTGGTTTGAGTGTGCATTCCCTCATAATAAGCTTCCGGACTCTCAAAAACCGATTTCCAGTCAACCGCAGATTTCCATTCGCCAAAGCGGTCAGTATTGTTGCCTAAGTCAATAATATTGAAGGTCTTTTTCTGCGGTAACCTTCTGGAACCGCGACCAATCATTTGATGATAAAGGGTAATAGATGTAGTGGCACGGTTCAGAATTATTGTTTGGATAGAAGGTTCGTCAAAACCGGTAGTCAGGATGGATACTGAGGTGAGAATAGCCCCCTTCGTTTTTTTGAACCATTTTAGTATCTCCGCCCGATCAACTGCGGAGGTATAATTGTCTAAATGTTTGATGGCGTACCCAGCTTCTTCAAAATAGTGGCAAACCGCTTTAGAGGTAAAAATGCCGTTATTAAAAATTAACGTCTTTTTGTTTTTAGAATGCTCCTCATAAGCGTGTAAAAGCAATTCGAGCATAGCCGGTGAAGAGTATAATTCATCTGATGTGCTTACGGTAAAATCGCCATGTATGCCGGTTTTTAGTGAATTGAGTTCTACATCATACCGCCAGCTCACTGGTTTGGCCAGATAACCTTGTTGAATTAACGACTCAATGCTTTCGCCAACAATCAACTCATCATAATTTTTGCGCATGGGCAAATTAATGTCGGAGCTGAATGGGGTAGCAGTTACACCCAAAATAGTGGCATTGCTAAACTTACCTAATAACTTATGAAACGAGTTGTGGTGCGCTTCATCAATAATTACCAAGCCAATTTCATCTGTGCTGATGATGCCGTCTTTAATCCGGTTTTTCAGCGTTTCAACCATGGCTACAAAACAGGAATAAGCTTCGCGCTTGTTCAGTTGTTTTACAGCACTTACAATGGCTTTATTTTTTACCCCCAACGTTTTTAATCGCATTGAGGTTTGGTTACATAGTTCTTGTCGGTGGGTAAGGATAATGACCTTTTGGTTGTATTGCTGTATAAAACGCTTGGCGATTTCAGAAAATATAGTGGTTTTGCCTCCGCCGGTGGGCAATTGGTATAATAGCCGTTTCTTGTCCGATGATTGCGCCATGCGCTCAAACAAAGTATTAATGTCGGCTTCCTGGTAAGGGTAAAGTTTCAGGGTATTTTGGGTTGCGATATTCTCACTATTCATCAATAAGAAAACCGGAAGTTGATACTTAGGTTTTGCAAAGCCAGCTGCGAAAATTTAAACGGCTTATAGTGAGGCTTTAACTTTTCTCTTAACCTAAATAATGGGTAAGCTTTTAGATTGTTGGAAGAATGCTTAAAAAAACAGGCCCATGCTGTTTGCTTAGCATGGGCCTGTCAATTAAAACAACCAAGCGCTTAATAACCTACGGTAAAGCGAGCCTTTACAAACTGATTATTTTCAACTTCGTCAATCAAGGCAACGGCCAGGTCATCAACAGAAATATCACTTTTGCCGGCCTCATTAAATACAGGCTGTTCAGTAGCTGTGCGGAAAGTACCGGTACGGCTGCCTGGATGCAGGTTAATGGCCGGACTTAAAAAAGTCCAGTCAAGTTCTTGCTCTTGGCGTAGTTCATATAGATAGTCTCGTGCTGCGGTAGCTCCTGGTTTGTAAGCGGCTGGAAAATCAGGTGTATCCACCAATTGCACGCCGGGTGCAATTTCGAGACTACCTGCACCGCCAACAAATATAAAGCGTTTAATGCCGGCTTTTTTGGTGGCTTGTTGTATAGCACGTGATCCTCTCAAAAAATCGTTGTACAGATGTGGATTTGTCCAACCGGCGTTGAAGGTACTAATCACAGCATCATGACCTACCAGCAGGTTGGCCAGAATATCGGCATTGTAAACATCGGCCGATTGTTTAACTAAATGTTCGTTTTCAAGGTCAAGTTTTTCGGGCTGACGGGCAAACGCGGTGACCTCATGTCCGCGGTTTAAGGCTTCGGCTGCTACTTTAGGGCCTACAAAACCAGTGGCTCCGATAATTGCTATTTTCATATTTTGATGATTGATGGTTTAAAAATTATTTGAATTGATTATAAAATTGTTTTAGCGTTTGCTGGCCTAAATGATCTGTTACCAGATGTATAAGCTGCGTATTAAGCGCATACATGTGTTGATCAATCTGCTGGCCAATTGGGCAAGCTGGGTTAGGCACGTTGCGGGCTTTGCCCAGCAATGGAGATTGCTCTACAGCCTTATATATATCGGCAATACTGATTTGCTGTGCCGGTTTGGCTAACATATAACCGCCCGTATTTCCCTCTTTACTTTTTACAAAGCCAGCCTTGCGTAAATTGCTCAACTCTTTACGTACCAATACCGGATTGACGTTAATACTGCCGGCCATGTATTCTGATGATAAGCTTTCATCGCCGGCCGAATGAAGCAGCGTTAATATATGTACAGCAATTTGAAAGCGTCCGTTCATCTGTAATTATTTTTGTTACAGTACAATAGTCGCGCTTTTTAGCGTCTATTCAAAGTTTTTGTTTGGGTATAACGCAAACACTAAAATACTTCGGTTAATTTGACTGTAGATTCAATTAGGTCGTGTATAAGTTTTGTTACAGGTTAAAAGAATTTTTCTTTATTTTGTAGCCAATTGCTCAATTGTTAATATTTTAAATGAAGGTACACTTTATAGCCATTGGTGGCAGTGCTATGCATAACCTGGCTATTGCTTTACATAAAAAAGGTTTCGAGGTAACAGGGTCAGACGACGTTATTTTTGAACCTTCTGTATCCAGACTGGCTAAACACGGTTTATTGCCGAAAGAATATGGCTGGTATCCCGACAAAATAACCTCCGACTTGGATGCCGTTATTTTAGGCATGCACGCCCGGCCGGATAATCCCGAGCTGTTAGCTGCGCAGCAGGCCGGTTTAAAAACATACTCTTATCCCGAATATATTTATGAGCAGTCAAAGGATAAACTAAGGGTAGTGATTGGCGGCAGTCACGGTAAAACAAGTATCACCTCTATGATACTGCACGCCCTTCAGTCTGCAGGTAAAGCGTTCGACTATCTGGTAGGGGCACAGCTTGACGGATTTGATACGATGGTTGGTTTGAGCGACGCGCCGTTGATGATTATTGAAGGGGATGAATACTTGTCATCGCCGATTGACCGGCGCCCTAAATTTCATCTTTACCGCGCAAACCTGGCGGTAATAAGTGGTATCGCTTGGGACCATATCAACGTATTCCCGACCTTTGAAAATTACATTGAACAGTTTGCAAAATTTATCGGTACCATGGAACCTAATGGTACTTTATTTTACGCCGGTAACGACGAGGTGTTGAAAAAGGTAATCGCAGATGATGATTCTACCATCCAGAAGTTTGCCTACAACGCACCTGCATACCAGGTAAACGATGGTATTACTTCGGTGCTGATTGATGGTAGTGAATATGAGTTGCAAATATTTGGAGAGCATAACCTGTTTAACCTCGAAGCTGCCCGAAATATATGTAACCAATTGGGCATTGCTACTAACGATTTTTACAATAGCATGCGCACTTTTAAGGGTGCAGCCCGGCGGTTGGAGTTATTAGGAAAAGGTTATAGTACCAATATATATAAAGATTTTGCACACTCACCTTCAAAGTTAAAAGCTACTATACATGCAGTTAAAACTCAGTTTCCTGAGCGTAAACTGGTAGCATGCATGGAGTTACATACTTTTAGTAGCTTGAACAAAAATTTCTTGGGAGAATATGCGGGATGCATGGATGAAGCGGATACGGCAATAATTTTTATCCATTCAGAAACTTTTTTTCATAAAAAGATGCAACCTTACGAAGAAAGTTTCGTAAGAAGTACAATCAAGAGGCAAGACCTAATTTACTTTGACCAGCCCGAAAAGCTAAAAGAGTACTTAGAGCAGCAAAAGCTAACTGGAACAAACTTATTATTAATGAGTTCGGGAAATTTTGGCGGTCTTGACTTAACAGCATTAACAGAAAAAGTATTGAGCTAACAAACTCAGGTTTTTAAAAAATAAAAATTATAGTATATCTTTATTTAACTATTGCGAAATCCCTATTCTAAATATTCGAAAATAAAATGAAAACACTCGGCAAAAAAATTAGATTATTAAGACATCAAAAAGGTTGGAGTCAGGAAGACGTCGCCAAGCGATTGGACATCTCGATCCCTGCATTTTCAAAAATTGAAACAGGCATTACCGACATCAACTTATCAAGGTTAGAACAGATATCTAATTTGTTTGATATGTCGGTGGTTCAGTTACTTACGTTTAACGATGCAGAGTACGAACAGAAGTATGTTAATGAATTGGAGAACGTTAACAAGAAGTTGATGGATAGGGAAACTGAAGTTATTGACCTCCAGAAAAAAGTAATTGAATTATTTGAAGAACTTCGACAAAACAAAGTGAGTGCATAAATTTGAAAGCCGGTAAGTTGTACGCTTACCGGCTTTTTTATTTATCAGCTTGATATATAATTGTTTTAAGTATAATAGTTAATCTATACTTAAATATTGTCTTTGTTTTTAACTATTTAAAAATGTAACGCATGGTGGCGTGTTTTTTTCCTAATACACCACCCATTGCTTCATGCAAGGCAAGCATTTTATCGTTAAAGTCGCCTACCCACGAAAGTTCCATTTCATCATATTGTTTGAGCGGCAACACGTATTCTTTGAGCTTGATAAACAGCACCGATTCCAGCCCATGTTTTTGGAACTTGGTTTTAGTGCCCATTACTACGGCCCGCATGCGGTTCACACCTTTCCAACGGTAGTACAAAAATTTAAGTTTGCCAATCAGATCGAGCTTTCCGTTTAAAGTTTTGATCATCTGGTTTGCATCTGGTAATACCACTACAAAAGCTGCCGGCTCGTTATCAACATAAGCAAACCAGATAAGGCTAGGGTCCATAATGGCCTTCATTTTTCTGAACGTCTCAAAGATGGTTGCTTTTTGTATAGGCACAAAATTTTCAAAGTCTTTCCAGGCATCATTATAAATCTCCATAAAATCAGTTGCAAACTGCTCTATTTCTGATGTTTTAAGATGCTTAAAGGTATAACCCGGTTTTTGCGCAACCCAATTAGCAATCTTAGTAAACCGTTCGGGAAAGGGTTTATGAGCACTTATATGATTGGTAATTTGTTCATATAAAGTAGTAAATCCGTAATCTTCAAAAAATTTTTTATAGTAAGGCGGATTATAATTCATACCGTATGACTGCGGCATAAAACCTTCAACCAAAAGGCCCCAAAACATATCGTTCTCGCCAAAATTAATAGGCCCATCCATGGCTTGCATGCCTTGTTGCTTTAACCAATCCAGAGCGATGTTAAACAATAAAAACGCCGCCTTTTCATTATTTATACATTCAAAAAAGCCAATACCTCCTGTAGGTTGCTCGTACTTATACGCCTTTTTTTCGTTGATGAACGCAGCTATACGCCCGGCCGGTTTGCCATCCTCATCAGTTAAAATCCAACGTTTAGCTTTACCAAAGCTAAAAAACACATTTCGTTTAGGGTCAAACACAGCTTCAATATCGTTATCCAAAGGGCAAATCCAGTTTGGGTCTTCCCGATAGATAAAACGGGCCGTATCCAGGAAAGCTTTGCTGGTGTTTTTATCAGTAACTTCGGTAATCGTCATGTTGATGTGCTGGCAGATAATAAAAAAGCATCCGGCACAACCGGATGCTACACAAAAATATCAGTTATTATACAAAATTAATAATCGTCGTCTTCGTCATCGTAACTGGCACCATCGTAATCTAAGTCATCCAACGACTCGTCTTCAAAGTCGTCATCAAAATCATCATCGTTAAATTTTTTTTGCTCAGCCGGGTTGGCCGCTGCTTTGTTAGCCGAGGCACCATTAGGAGTGCTTCTGGAAGCTGTTGTTTTTGGCGTTTGCATAGTCATTTTTTTAAGTGGTAACTACAGTTTATTAAACTTTGGCCGGTATCAATAGTATTGGCGTTTGTTACTATTTCAAAAATAATTAAAAATCGTTGCAGATAAAACGCAGTAAAAAAATTATTCCTGTTGATTTCCAATAGCATTTTCGTTTTTGCTCAGCTCGTTTAAAGAAGGCATGTCTTTAATACTATTGATGCCCATGTAATCTGCAAATAAATTGCTGGTAGCATATAGAATAGGCTTACCAATGGTTTCGGCCCTGCCAGTTATGGCAATCAAATCTTTTTCGAGCAGTTTTTGAATGGAGTAGTCGCAGTTTACACCTCTTATTTGTTCAATTTCAACCTTTGTTACAGGTTGTTTGTAAGCAATAATGGCTAAGGTTTCGAGCGCTGCCTGACTCAATTTCTTTTTTGAACGTTGCAGCTGTAGTTGGCTGATTACGGCATGATAGGTCTTTTTGGTTAAAAATTGATAGCCGTTATTGATGTTAACCAATTCTATAGCCAACGTAGAATTTTGGTATTTCAACTCAATTTTTCGCAGCATATCGATTACTTCTTCCGCGTCAATATCAGTGTGCAGCGCAGCCTGAAGGCAGTAAATAATCTCTTCTAAACGGATGCTTTGTTCGGATGCAAAAATTAAAGCTTCAACATGTTGTTCAAGGTTGCTCACAAAACAAATGTAACAAAATGAGGAGTTGTTAAATCTGTAAAACTTATGATTAACAAAATTGTAATAGTAATAATCTAATACAAATATTACTTACTTATGAAAACAACGACACAAGAAGATGTTCTTGCTAAAGAGGGAATGGCCAGACGGTCTTTTCTTAAGTTTGCCGGTGCTGGTGCCATTGCTGCCGGAGTTGTAGCTACTGCTTCGTCTTGCCAAAAACATGGCGGCGTAGTAAGTGATCCAACGGCAATTGATTTAGGTACAGGCGACTTAGCTGTATTAAATTATGCTTATGCTTTAGAGCAATTAGAAGCAGCGTTTTATACTCAGGTGGTATCAAGCCCATACGCAAACATTACATCAGAAGAAAGAAGCTTTTTGACTGACATTCGCGATCATGAGGTTGCTCACCGTGAATTCTTCAAAGCTGCTTTGGCCGGTAATGCGATAGGCGCTTTAACACCAAATTTCTCAAAAATTAATTTTGGCGACAGAACTAGTGTATTAAGTTATGCGAAAGCTTTCGAAGATTTGGGTGTTGCTGCATACAATGGTGCGGGTTACTTAATTAAAGATCCTAATTATTTAACACTGGCCGGTAAAATTGTATCTGTAGAAGCTCGTCACGCTGCCTTAATACGTCTTTTGTTAGGCATCGCCATTGAAGAAGATACCATTGTAAACGTTTCCGGAAGTGGTTTGGAACTTTCTCAAACTCCGCAAAAAGTCTTAGATCAGGCTAACCAGTTCTTGTCTGGTAAACCGCTTATTGCTCCAAACTTAATGTAATTAATTAGACAGCTATCAAAAACATTTTACTATGAATCTTTTAAATCTGATTGAAGATATACAAACTGCAGATCCGGAGTTTAAGGACAGAATCAGTCCGCGCCGTGCTGCTATAAAAAATATAACCAGCTTTGGTACCAAAGTAGCTGCAGCCGCTCTGCCGTTTGCTTTCAGCACATTATTTAAAAAAGCTTACGGTCAAAGTGCAACTCGTTCGGTTAACGACGTATTAAACTTTGCATTAACTGCCGAAATTGCTGAGTTGGGTTTATACAACACGGGTCTTGGACGTGCCGGATTAATCCCTAACCAAGACAGAAATGCAATAACGTTATTGCGCGATGTTGAAACTAAGCACGTCACTTTTTTAAAGCTCCAACTTGGCAGTAACATCAGTTCAATGAATGCGGCTTTAAGCTTTGCAGCAAACACGCCAAATTTTGATTATACAGGTAATAAGGGATCGGCTAACACTTCCACTGCACCATTTCCAACAGTGTTTACTGACTATAACGTATTCTTGGCGGTACTTAATGCATTTGAAGACACTGGTGTGCGTGCTTATAAAGGACAGGCTCCGTTCTTGCTGGGTAATCAAACGGTATTAACTGCAGCTCTAAACATTCACTCAGTTGAGGCTCGTCATGCTGCGTTTTTACGTCGCTTAAGAGCGATCCGTAGCGGTGCTGCCATTAAACCATGGATCACTGGTGATGGTGCCACTGCAAGCGGTGTTGCTTCACCGACTTTGGCTGCAAATACAGCCGCCGCAGTTTATGCAGGCGAGGCATTAACCACTCAAGCTGGTGTTAACATTGCTGGTTTTGTATCTACCAGCGCTGCTCAGGAGTCTTTTGATGAACCGTTGACTACCGATCAAGTGTTGGCTATATTAACCAACTTCATCCGTGCATAACTTAAAAACACAGTTTTCTTAAACGAAAAAAGCGCTTGTCAAGCGCTTTTTTCGTTTAAGAAAATTTTAAGTTTGATCAATCTCTCGCGGGTATATATTTGATTTTTAAAACGGTTATGTTGTGCCTTTGTGAAAACCAGCGTTTTTAATTACCTGCCATTTGTCCTAAAATCTTTTTTGCCAACTCGTCTTTACCGTCAGTTGGTTCGGTCATTTTCAGTCCAAGTAAATGTGCAATCATGGGATAAATATCTACGTTTTCAAACTCATCAATATCAGATTGCTTTTTAAATGCCGGTCCCCAGGCAAAAAAGCTGGCCTTCATTTCGGGTACTAATTTGGGGTCGTAGCCGTGGGTACCTGGTTTATGTTTGGCATCTGCGCTAAAAACAAAAACGTATGGCGCTTTGGGTACCAATAAGATATCACCTATCCGGTTATATGTATCGTTGGCCTTATCATAATGCCAGTTCGAAGGTGTATTTGTTCTGAGGTAGACATCAAATTGCCCTTGGGTACTGCGCCTCAATTCTTCGTAAGTGCTTTGAATGGCTTTGATATTGGTGCTATCTTTTGAATAAATTTCAACCAAAACATCCTCGCCGGTTATCCTGAATTTGGCAGTATCGATACTGCCAGGTATCATTAAAGGCTCTTTATTTTTTGATTGCAGCATGCCATGGTCTGATACTAAAACAAAGTTGACATTAAGGCCGGTCTGCTTAACTTTTTTCTGCAATTCGTTAATGGCCGAGTCAATAAACAGAACCGCTTGCCTGGTTTGTGGCGCATCCGGACCAAAGTAGTGGCCAGCATGGTCAACCTGCGGAAAGTATAGGCTGATAAAATGCGGACGTTTAGTCGGCGGCAATTTTAACCAGTTAATTACTATATTGATACGACTGTTGATGCCAATTTGCTCGTTGTATTTATACCTGTAAGTAGGGTAGGTACCTTGTATTAGTGCGTCTGAACCTACCCAATAAAAACTGGCGGTTACCATTTTTTGCTTTTCGGCCAGTACCCATAAAGGCGTGCCGCCGTACCAGCGAGCCTCAATCGCCGTAATGGATTTGGATGAATATGCAGTGTTTAAATTGCGGTCATAAAAACGGTTGCAGACCAACCCGGTGTGAGCCGGGTATAATCCTGTAGCCAGGGTGTAATGATTTGGAAACGTTATGGACGGGTAGGATGGCAACATAGCCTTAGCCTTTACGCCACTGGCACCTAACTTTAGTAAATGATGAGCGTTATACTTCTCGGCATAATCATACCGCATGCCATCCACCGAAATTAATATCACGTAAGGCTTTGCCTGCTGCGCTAAACTATTTTCCCTGCCCGTTATAACCTGTTGCACCGTATCAACATTTTGTGCCAATGCGCAAAAATTGAACGTTAACGTCAGCAACAGTGCAATATAATTCTTCACCATCACTGCAAAGTTAAGCAAACGGGTGCAATAAAAATTTCAGTCAATTATTGCAATGATAAGTGATGGTCGTGAAATCGATTATTCTTCGTACTCTACTTTTACTTGTACGTAGTTATCGTTGCTAACGGCAGCGTATTGCTTAGGGTTACGAGTAAATTCGGGGTCGGTATCAAGGTAAATATCGGTGATATTCAGTAACTCGGGTTTGCCGTTAGTGCCCACATTGTAGGTAAAAGGAGACTGTTTATCTAACTGTTGTTTAACTTCCTGATATTGTTTGCCGGTAAGCATTACCATTTTTTCCGCCTTCATAATCTGTTAGCTTGTTTATGTTTAGAAAGGTTTAACGTTTAAACGAATATAAGTGTTCGTAAAGTCACACAATATCTTGATAGCAAATTTTTCTTTCCAATCTAAAGTTTGCCGATAGTAGCCAATAATTATTGATATTTAGATTAAAGCGTTGCGAGACGACCATAAAAAGTAAAGCCCTCAATCATAAGATTGAAGGCTTTAAATATATATGGGATGTCGATTTTTATATGCTCAGTATTTCGGCTATTTCTGCATAACCGTTGTCGCGTGCTAAGTCGGCAGGAAGTGAGCCGTCTTCCATGGTTAGGGTTACATCAGCGCCTTCTTCTAAAAGTAATATAAGCATCTCAGGATCACCATGTTTAGCAGCGTAATGAAGTGGAGTAATTCCAGTATCATGTTGTACATTTAACTGTACATTGTGCTCTAATAACATACGCACTAAATCCAGGTGATTTCCGGCAACAGCCAAGTGAATAGGGCGGATGCCTGACTCGCCTTTTAAAGGCTGGTTTACATCAGCACCTTTGTAAATTAAATAACGAGCAGCTTCGTACTGGCCAAAGTAACAAGCCAAGGCCAACGGGGTAAAGCCATCTTCATTATAAGTATAAACTAACTCAGGGTTAGAGTACACTAAATATGCTAAAATGTCGAATTTTCCGGCTGCAGCAGCTTCAAAAATGTCTAGTTTATCTATGTATTTAAGTAATACCGAGGTAGCAGCTGGTTTTTTGTAAAAACAAGAAAGCATTAAAGGTGATACACCTTCATCAATAGTTGATTTGGCCGCATCAGGATTTTGAGCAAGTAATTGATTCAATGCGTTTATATCACCAGTAGTAATTAAGTATTCTAATCGTCCCATATTCAAGTGTTTGTACTTTAGTAAATTAAAAACCGTGCCAAATACAAATCTTATCTATTAACTTTATATTTGTACTTTAACTGTTGATAGAGATGCCGCCAAAAGGAAATCAGTTTAAATCAAATTCTTTCAGGGATGAAAACCGCCCGCGCCAGGGTACCGGAGCCCGTACGGAGCGCGAGAAAGCGATGAAACGCAAGCTGGAGAATTTGCCAACTTTTAACTTTGGCGATGGCCGGGCCATAAAAATTGTAGGCCTTTTATGCCTCGTTATCTCTGTGTTTTTCCTCATTGCCTTCACCTCATACTTATTTACGTGGCAGTCAGACCAAAGCTATGTACTCAAAGCAAATGGTGGCTGGGGTAATCTATTTAAAACGGAACAAGAGCTCTTAGACAATGGCGTTACTAACCCGGTGGTCGAAAACTGGTTGGGTAAATTAGGGGCATTGCTGGCCAATCAATTTATGTACGAGTGGTTTGGTGTAGCATCATTTATTTTTGTGATGATATTTTTTGTAATCGGTTACCGTATGCTTTTCAAAGTAAGGTTGTTCCCGATGGGCAAAATGCTGGCCTATTCACTATTCAGTTTGGTGTTTTTTTCTATAGCAATTGGCTTTTTGCATGGCTTTGTGAGCGATTATGCACATTACCTGGAAGGCGAATTTGGTTACTGGAACACTCGTTTGTTGAATGCTCAGATAGGGCAGGCCGGTACCGGTTGTTTGTTGGTGTTTGCAGCTTTAACTGTGCTAATTATTGCCTACAATATTGACTTTAAGCTACCCGAGCGGCCTAAGCGTATTTTAGTAAAACCTGATTCGGTTGATAAGGTAACGCCTGAAAGCGTCGACTTGGAAGATGAATTGCTGGCCGAACCTGTAGAGTGGCCTCGTGCCAATAACCGGGTAAGGGATAACGGCGTTCATACAAGCGTTCCTCCGGCGCGTCCTACCGAACGTTTGCAGCAAGAGCCGATTGGACACGTGGCTACTGTTGAACCTATGGAGCCGGAGCCTGTTGTGCCTCATGCTGCTGTGTTAAGTAATACTTTGGTTCACGAGCCTATAGTGCTTAGCCCGACCAATACAGCTGTAGCCGACGAGGAGTTAGACGATGCCGATGTGCCCGAAGCAGAAGACGAAGTTCCTTTCACGATTGAAGATACCCGCCCACTGCCCGAACTAAGCATTGAGCAGGCACCGGAAGTGTCGGCGAACGAGTTGGTCGAAAAATTCGGAACTTTTGACCCAAAACTTGATCTTTCTTCTTACAAATATCCGGGCTTGGAATTGCTGGAAAATTATGGAACCAACAAAGTTAGTGTAGATGCTGGCGAACTGGAAGAAAACAAAAACAAGATTGTAGAAACACTGAACCACTACAATATTGAGATTGATAAAATTAAGGCTACTATTGGCCCCACAGTAACGCTTTATGAAATTATACCGGCTCCGGGTGTACGTATATCCAAGATAAAAAACTTAGAAGATGATATTGCTTTAAGTTTGGCCGCTTTAGGCATCCGTATTATTGCGCCAATGCCGGGTAAGGGTACCATCGGTATAGAAGTTCCAAATCAGCACCCTGAAATGGTTTCGATGCGATCCGTTTTGGCTACAGAAAAATTCCAGAACACTACCATGGATTTGCCGATAGCTTTAGGTAAAACTATTTCTAATGAAGTGTTTATAGCGGATTTGGCCAAAATGCCTCACTTGCTGGTTGCAGGTTCTACCGGTCAGGGTAAATCGGTAGGTATCAACGCTATATTGGTTTCCCTGCTTTATAAACGCCACCCAGCAGAGTTAAAATTTGTGATGGTCGACCCTAAAAAGGTCGAGCTAACGCTCTTTAGGAAGATTGAGCGCCATTTTTTGGCCAAGCTGCCTGATGAGGCAGATGCAGTTATCACCGATACTAAAAAGGTAATCAATACGCTCAATTCTCTTTGTATTGAGATGGATCAGCGCTATGATTTGCTGAAAGATGCGCAGGTACGTAATCTGAAAGAGTATAACGCAAAATTCATCAACCGTAAACTTAATCCCGAAAACGGACATAAGTTTATGCCGTTTATTGTACTGGTCGTGGATGAGTTTGCCGACCTGATGATGACGGCCGGTAAAGAAGTAGAAATGCCGATAGCCCGTTTGGCACAGCTGGCACGTGCCGTGGGTATACACCTGGTTATTGCTACGCAGCGCCCGTCGGTAAACATTATTACGGGTACTATCAAAGCCAACTTCCCGGCACGTCTGGCGTTTAGGGTACAATCTAAAATAGATTCGCGTACTATTCTTGACGCTGGTGGAGCTGATCAGCTGATTGGTAGAGGTGATATGCTGCTTTCTACCGGTAGTGACTTAATTCGTTTGCAGTGTGCCTTTGTGGATACACCGGAGGTAGAAAAAATTTCAGATTTTATTGGTAACCAGCGCGGCTACCCAAGCGCCTTTATGCTACCCGAGTACGTAGGCGAAGGTGAAGCCAACAGCCCTAAAGAGTTTGACCCGAACGATCGCGATCCGATGTTTGAGGATGCTGCCCGTTTGATTGTTTTGCATCAGCAAGGTTCAACCTCACTGGTTCAGCGTAAACTTAAATTGGGCTACAACCGTGCAGGGCGTATTATAGACCAGCTGGAAGCGGCAGGTATTGTTGGTCCATTTGAAGGTAGTAAAGCCCGCGAGGTGTTATATCCGGACGAGTATAGCTTGGAACGCCACCTGGAAGAGATACAAAAATCTGCACGCGGTTAAACTTAGCACTGCTTCTGTTGTTCTAACCATCAATCGTAAAAAACATTGAGCCTGATCAAGTTCAGGTTATAACAACAGAACGAAATCTTTTATGAAGAAAATATTTGCTTATTTGATGTTAGTCGCTGCACCTGTTTCTACTGCATTTGCGCAGCAGGATGCCCAGGCCAAAAGTATCTTAAATGGTGTGAGTCAGAAATATCGCTCCTATAATACGGTTAAAAGCGATTTTACCATCAACATTCAAAACCCTCAGGACAAAGTAAACCAAACGCAATCGGGTACTTTATATACGCAGGCCAAAACCAACAAGTATAAGTTAACCGTTTACGGTAATGCTGCTAAAACGGCTATAGCTCAGGAAATTACCAGCGACGGCAAAACGCTGTGGACTTATTTGCCTCGCGAAAAGGAAGTACAGGTAAACGATGTTAAGAACAATACCGAGGGTTTGAACCCTGCGCAGGTATTTACTATTTACGAAAAAGGGTATAAATACATTTATACCGGTCTGCAAAAGCAAGGTGGCAAAAATTACCAAGCTATCGAACTGACACCGGTTGATGTTAAGCAAAATATATTTAAGGTAAAACTACTGATTGACGCTGCCAAAAAGCAGATTTACAGTGCCCAAATGTTTGATAAGAACGGTAGTCGTTACCTGTATACCATTAACAGCTTAATCGCTAATCCAACTATTGGTGCTGATGCGTTTACATTTAACAGTAAAGCACATTCCGGCGTTGAAGTAGTAGATTTACGATAAGGAAATATATTACGCGATTATAAAGAAAGACGAAGGCCGGGTGATATCATCCGGCCTTCGTCTTTATAAGACTTTATCGCTGAAGCTTAATAGATATATTTCGGTTTTAAGATGAATGATCAATATTCATCAGTGTAGGCATAACCACCTATAAAAATCAGCGTATTTACTGGTTTCATAGGCGGACCTTCGGCTCCTAAAGCAAACGATGTTTTAACTGTTTTACCATCCTGATAAGTAAACTCAATAGTATGGCCATAAATGCGATAGGTGCCTTGTTTTCCCGATTTTTTCCATGCACTGGCATTGGATGTCATTACACCTCCGTTGTTGCCCTCGGTAAAATGAGTTGCATCTACAAAATTGATTTTGCTGATGGTTAAAGCGCTCAGACCGTTACCATAATCTCCGCCACTGCTTCGCTCGTAGGCTCGTTTTATTTTAAGGCTGCCGGTATAGGCATAGGCCGGGAACCAGTTGCCCTCGCCTAATTTGTAATCGTGGCTTTTGCCTTTGCTATCGGTTAACCAAAAAGTTGATCCCTGTTTTTTCCATTTACCCCAGGCACGTGGGTGTTTAGCTTTGTCGGCTGCAACATTGAGATTTTCTAAAGCTTCAGCTCCGGCTTCCCAATACTCGCCGTTTTTAAATAATACTACTGGCTCAAAGGTAACGGCAGCCGGATAACCGCTTACAGCCCTGAAATACCAGCCCTCTACTGCTGGTGCAGCCATAACATGCTTTGGTGATTCAAAGATTCTTAAATATTTAACAGCAAAGGCTGGGGTGGCAAAGGAAGAGATTAAGAAGGCGACGGTTGCAACCGAATTTCTGAAATGCATAAGCTTGGTTTTTATGTATCAGTTTCAACGACAAAACGCTTTAAATTGTAGAATGGTTTGAATGAAATTATAGGTAACAGGGATTCTGTTGATCACAAAGGAGAAGCTATTGTTAAAATTTGAGCTGACGATATGTTGATTAGCAGTTCGGTTGCTTCACCTTTAACAGCCTCCAGAATCAGTGCAGTTTCGGCAGTGTGATCCTCAGCATATTAAATCTGTTCTACAGCGTCAACTATGAATGCTTGCTGCTGATCATCATTCAACATAATGGTTGCACCTGGCTTAATTTCGCCATTACCTGATTGGCCGGTAACAATGTGACCAATACCTACAACATGCATAACTTTGCTTACCTTGAAATATATGACTTTTGTTGATTCCATGCTACTTAAACTGCATTGTGCTTTGTTGAGTTACAAACGCATTCAATAACAAAACCATTATAGAGTAATAAAGTTAGGTTGACTGACAGCGCTATCCAACAGATTTCGTCGTCATGGATTTATATCTATCCGAAATATAATATTGAAGTTAGACGCTATAATACCTTGCTAAAACTGTGAGTGGCAATACCAGTCCCGTTTAATCAAACAATCTATCCAACTACATGTATCAGTTTTATAGTTAAGCAATACAAACGCTTAACTATAATATTATGACTCCTTACGAACAACAAGCACATATCCAGTTACAGTTTTGGCAGCACCGGATGCAGAAAACACCTTCACTTACCGATAAGCTATCTAAATCAGTGCAAAACAAAATCAATGATTTTATTCCAGATAAAGTTCATCAGGCTATTACGGTGACCATAGAAAAGATGATTAAGGCGGTGCTGTTTGGCGCCAAGTATACTACCGGAGATATACCTGCGATGGACATGTCGCTGCAAATGCGCGAAGCATTGGTACGGCAAAAGATTGAAAACTACCAGAAAACAGCTACAGTAGAAGGCGCCATCACCGGTGCTGGTGGGTTTTTAATGGGCCTGGCAGATTTCCCGTTACTATTAGGGATCAAATTAAAGCTGTTGTTTGAAATTGCTGCCTTGTATGGTTATGACGTGAAGGATTATAAAGAACGTTTGTACATCCTCTATATCTTTCAATTAGCTTTCTCCAGTCAGCAACGCCGAAATGAAGTTTACCAACTGGTAGCCGGATGGCAGGGCTACAGTGGCTCTTTGCCCGATGATGTTGCTGAGTTTGACTGGCGCATTTTTCAGCAGGAATATCGGGATTACATCGACCTGGCCAAAATGGCCCAATTGTTACCGGTAATCGGTGCTGCCGTAGGTGCTATTGCCAATTACAAATTGATAGATCAATTAGGCGATACGGCTATGAACTGCTACCGTTTGCGGCGCATCAGTCCTATGCAGATACTCAAAGGGTAAGGCTAAACAAACCAAACCTTGTACTTGATCAATCCATAAAAGTGCCAGTAAATAGAGGTAAACGGTATGATGGCTGAAGTGTATATCATTTCACAAACATGAGATGCCGTATGTGATGTGTTGGCCAAGCGCCTAAGCGTAAATTGTAAAACTAACAAAAGCCATGCTGCTAAAGCAATCAAAGCGATGGTTGTGTTCATCATTATTAAACTCCCAAAGGCTACCAGCAAACTAACTACCATTATATAATAAGTGAATGGTGGCTTGGCTTGAATTTGCTGTTCATACAAAACAGGATACTTTCTATAAAGCAACGCATTAAACAAAGTCTTTCTTTGTTCGCCAATGCTTACACCCCAGCGTGCTTCTCGCACCGGGTGTATAATTGCAGCTTTTTCTACTTTACGCAGAGGAATATTAGCCTCCAGTATTTTAAAATGCAAGTCACTATCCTCGCGCCAGGCCATGGTAAAACGCTCATCAAAGCCACTAATTCGTTGCAGCGCTGCTTTGGTGCAGGCGCAATTTGCTGTAACAAAGTCGGCTGTTTCCAGTCCGGCAGTGTTTTGAGCAAAATCTGTAGGGTAGGGTGGTAACGGTACTATAACCTTGCCGGTAAATGCCGCTAATGTTTCGCCTTGCAATGCTTCCAGATAACCTATTAGCCAGTCGGGTGTTGGCAGCGTATCATCATCGGTAAAAGCAATTAATTCTGCTCGTGCTTGTTGCCAGCCATGGTTGCGCGCAGCAGCTGGGCCTGCTTTTTTAGGTAGAGGTGAAAAACGAAGGTTTACTGGTAGGTCTGTCCAATCGCTTAATGCTTGTTCAGTTACAGGGTCAGGGCCATCGCTCACTACAATGATTTCAAAATTTGCTAAGGGCAATGTCTGCTCACGCAGCGCCCCAATGCATTTAAAAAGCAGATCGGGGCGCCGGTAAGTAGGTATAACAACAGAAACGCGGAGCATTATTTTTCAATCACAAATGAACCAATCACCAAGGCATCAAAAGGCGACGACCAAAAACACTCCACAGCATCGCGCGGTGTACATACAATAGGTTTACCTAAAGTGTTAAAAGATGTATTGACCAGTACCGGTACACCCGTTTTGCGTTGAAAGGCTTTCAATAAATCATAATAATTTTTATGTTGGCGTTCGTTTACGGTTTGTATGCGGGCTGTACCGTCGGTATGGCGTACTGCCGGAATTTGATCAGCCTTTTCTGGTTTTACATCATATATAAACAGCATAAACGGCGAGTAACTCGCATTCTCAAACCAGTTGCCTGCTTCTTCTTCGAGCACCACCGGCGCTACCGGGCGAAAATCTTCACGGTCTTTTACTTCATTTAATCGCTGTTGCATAGCCGGACTGATTGGTGATGCTAAAATAGATCGGCTACCTAACGCACGCGGACCAAATTCCATGCGGCCCTGGTACCAGCCAATAATTTTATCCTGCATCAGTATATCAGCAGTCTCTTCGGCAATGTTGGTCAACTTGCGGTAAGGCACTTTCCAAAGCTTCAGCCATCTTTCGATTTCGGCATCAGTATATTCTGGCCCCCAATAGCAATGTTCCATCACAAAGTCGCGCTTAGTAGCCTTGCGTTGTTTTGCATCCACCCACAAGGCAGCGCCTAACGCCGTACCATCGTCGCCGGATGCAGGTTGCACCCAAATGTTTTGGAAAGCGCCTTTATCGCGTATGCGGGCATTAGCTACGCAATTTAGTGCCACTCCACCGGCCATACACAAGTTTTGCTCACCGGTTTCTTTTTGCAGCCAGTCGGTCAGTTCCAATAAAGTTTCTTCCAGCACTAATTGTAACGAGTGGGCAATGTTAAAATGGTGGGCCGTAAATTCTTCGTGGCGCAGGCGTTTAGGACCAAAGCGTTCAACAAAGTTTTTATTTTCGATGGTGTACTGTCCGTTCGCGCCAACTTTGATAATCTCCCTGAAGTCCTTTATAAACTCAGGCTTGCCGTAACTGGCTAAGGCCATCACTTTGTATTCGTCTGATGAATGCAAGAAACCTAAGTGTGTTGTAACTTCTTCATACAACAAACCTAAGGAGTTAGGGAAGTTTACCTGCCCTATACGTTTTAAGTCGTGTCCGTTGCCTACGCTGTAAGTGGTAGTAGCTTGCTCGCCACGTCCGTCAACCGTCATTACTGCTGCACGCTCAAAAGGAGAACAATTGAAAGCACTGGCCGCATGGGCCACATGGTGATCTACAAAATGCCATTTTTCGCGCGGCACGTTAGCACCAATAAAGCGTTGCTGCAAGTGATGAGGCCAGCCATCGTTTAACTGCCCAACGGCATTGATTATAGATGATAAAAACAAAGGATCCCAAACATTTAGCCAATCCTGATTAACCGGTTCAATGCTCGGCTCAAATGGAATATCGATAGTGCCTTTGCCTTTATACCGTTCATTTATTAGTTGGTATGGGTCGAACGAATAGGCAATGTGGTCTACATCATTAATATGGATGCCGGCAATTTTTAAACAATAATCAATAGCATGGAAAGGGAGTTCCCAAGTGCTGAAGGGTACCGGGCGTTTGCCGTGTTTGATATGGGTAAAGCGTTCGTCTTCAGTAGCGGCCAAGAGCTGACCATCTTTAATGATACACGCTGCCGAGTCGTGAAAGGCAGCGTTGATTCCTAAAGTGTACATGCGGGAGTAGATGTTTTAATAGTTAAATGTTGTGTGAACACTTAAAAGATAAAACACCCCAAATAGTTTTAAAAGATTAATTTTAAATTAGTAGTTAATGTATTTGTGCTAAATAGAAAAAATAATTGCGCATATAATCGACATGCGTTATAAAATTTAGAAAGCTTGCAACATCAAATAATTGATTAGCGTAAAAGAGTATATAGCGGTTTAAAGCTGAATTCGCTTCAGGACCGGTAATACAAAGCCGATACTATTTCATAATTGCGTTAGAATCACTCGGAACATAAGTTTTAAGAGTTAAATTCGATTGGAAGCCGCGCTGGTGCAAAGTAGCGCGGCTTGTTTGTATTAATAGTCGTTTGTTTTAGCCCTATCACGCTCAGCAATCAAATTTTTAATAATTGTACCGTCTTGATACCCTAGGTTGATAAATAAGTTCTTGTCTATGGTAAGAGAAACAAAATTCTTATCTCCGTTAGAATTCACTGTAGACCAAAATGCAGCATATTGTGCCTTACCTGCCTTTATTGCGTTTAACTCCAAGCCATCGCCTAACTGATAGGGGTCATCAAAATTTCTAAAAACGGGAGTTTCTCCATAAGGAATTTTCAATTCTTTGACCATAGTTTCAAACTGATTGACCTCGTTATCTTGCTCTGGCTGATACAATACTTTAACATCATACAATTTGTCTTTATCAAATTTAAGCATCATTAACACTGCTTTCCGTTGCGCAAAAGTAACGTCCTGATATGACAAGAGGTTATCTGGAGTGTTTAAAGTGCTTGGTGTAGCCCCTTTGGCTTTCATAGCTGCAGCCACCTCTTGTTTTGAAGTACCAAACCTGATGCTCCAAAAACCATCTATGTTTTTAGTTTGAGCAGTTCCAGCAAAGGGTACAATTAGAAACAGGATCAGAAGTATTTTCATGTGTTAAGTTTAATATGCAATAAATATATCACCTGTTTTCTTGCTGAGGGCATTACGGTGTAAAATCAGTTTATTTCTTAGCAATAATTAACTGGAGGTTTCTTGTTTATTATCTAATAGTTTTCTTTCAAAAAAGTATCAACTTTAGACAATCCATTGTGCTTTTTCTCTTGTTTACTATAACGTCCCATAAAACCACTATCATTGTACAGCGGGCATGACGATACAACAGATATTACAGCATTACTGGAAACATAGCGCTTTCCGGCCATTGCAGCAGCCGATTATTGAATCGGTGATACAGGGGCAGGATACACTGGCGTTGCTACCCACTGGTGGAGGCAAGTCGGTTTGTTACCAAGTGCCTGCTATGGCTATGGATGGGATATGCCTGGTAATCTCGCCGCTCATCGCGCTCATGAAAGATCAGGTTGATAACCTGAAAGCCAAGGGCATCGAAGCGATGGCCATTGTATCGGGCATGAACCGGCGCGAGGTAGACATTGCGTTGGATAATTGTATTTACGGTCCGGTTAAGTTTTTATACCTCTCGCCTGAGCGTTTGCTGAGCGATCTGGTACGCGAGCGGATTAAGTACATGAAGGTTAATTTGATTGCAGTTGACGAAGCGCATTGTATTTCTCAATGGGGATACGATTTTCGTCCGCCTTATTTGCATTTAGCCGAATTGCGCGAATTACATCCAAAGGTGCCGATATTGGCACTTACTGCTACGGCAACTGCCGAAGTCAGGGACGATATTCAGGATAAGTTAGCTTTCAGAGAGCGCAACGTTTTTCAACAAAGCTTCGAGCGCAAAAATATCAGTTACCGCGTTCAGCAAGATGAAAACAAGCTGCGCCGCATGCTCGAGGTAGCCCGCAGCGTAAAAGGTAGTGGTATTGTATATGTGCGGAGCCGTAAAGAAACGTTAGAGCTCTCCAAATTTTTTAATGATAACGGTGTAGCTGCTGATTATTACCATGCCGGTTTAGATGGCGACACGCGCAACGCTAAACAAGAGCAGTGGAAGAGTAATCACATCCGCATCATCATAGCTACCAATGCCTTCGGTATGGGTATTGATAAACCCGATGTGCGTTTTGTATTACACAAAGATCTGCCCGAGAGCCTCGAAGCCTATTACCAGGAGGCGGGCCGTGGCGGTCGAGACGAGCAAAAGGCCTATGCGGTACTGCTGTACAGCGAAGCCGACCGTTTAAAGCAGGAACGAAACTTCGAAATCAGCTTTCCGTCGGTTGATGAAATTAAGCAGGTTTACCATTACCTGGCTAATTACTACCAATTGGCCTACGGTGCAGGGGAGGGGTTGAGTTTTGAACTCGATTTGGCCGATTTTTGTGGCCGGTTTAAACTGGATGCACTCAAGTCTTTAAACGCGCTTAAGTTTTTGGAGCAGGCCGAATATCTGTCATTTAATGAAAGTGTGTTTTTGCCGTCGCGTTTTCAGTTCGAAATTGCACATGAGCAGTTGTATAACTTCCAGATACAAAACCCGGCTTGGGATCCGTTCATCAAAACCTTGCTGCGCTCCTACGGCGGGGCTTTTGATAATTATGTGCGCATCCGCGAATTTGATATTGCCCGGCGTACAAATCTCAGTGTACAGCAGGTCAACGAAGCTATGCAGCAACTAAACGATTACGGTGCGCTGAGTTACCAGCCGCAAACCGATAAGCCACAGGTTACTTATTTAAAGCCCCGGCAAACGTCGGCTAATTTATGGATCGACCGCCAGTACCTCGATACGCGCAAAGCTGTGTACCGAAAAAAGATGGAAGCTATGCTGGCCTACGTAAATACCGATAAATGCCGAAGTATTCAGTTATTAGCCTATTTTAACGAGCCAAACGCACCTAAATGCGGCGTATGCGATGTTTGTCTGCGCGAAAAGCGTGAGCAAAAAGCGGAAGAGTTACACCAGCAAATTGCCGATGATATTATTGAGGCAGTTACCGCTGCACCGCTCAGCTTAGAGCAATTGGTGGGTGCGCTTACTAAAGGTAAAAGTAACGAAAGGCTTACCGTTATACGGCAATTGCTGGACGCGGGGCGTATCAAAAGTAATGGAGAAAAATACTATTTGTAGTTGCTTTAAATTAGCAAATTTGAAGTTGCTCCGGTAAAAAACTATCTTCTTAAAAACATCCAATAATTTAATTGAGAAGGTAATAGTTTATTATTCAGACTTGTTACTGCTCCAAAAATGATTACTATTGTAACAGGCAAAACAAGTAGTTAGTTGCAGTGTTGGGGATTTAGTTATAAAGCAGATACTTCTACCGTTTTTGCTGCATTTACACAGAATCCAATGTCTTGCTTAAGACTCTCTAACTATGGCAAAGCAACCCAAAAAAACAACGCCTGCACCACTACCCGGCAGCGCCGAATCTGAAAAAGAAACTTCAGTCAACTCACCCGCCGAAAGCCCGGAAATATTTCCGGAGTCTAAGCCGGTAAAAGCTAAGCGTGCCTCCGTAAGTAAGAAAAAAGAGGCTGCCGAAAAAGAAACGTTCCCGGAATCGGAGCCGGTAAAGGCAGCTAAACCCACTAAGCGTAAGAGTAAAGCTACTGAGGAACTCCCTGCAGAAATATCTGTAAACGAGTTAGTAGAGGAGATTGCCAAAAAGAAAAAAGGCAAAGCTGCTGCCGCAGGTAAAGTTAAGAAAGCTGATCTGCCTGTTATACCCGAAACTACTGAAACTCCTGCACCTTTAACAGTAACGCTTAACCCAGTTGAGCCTTACAGCCGCTTTACCGAGTTTGATATCGATTTGTTTAAAGGGGGTAAGCACTACAAGCTATACGAAAAGTTAGGTTCGCATGTGGTGGAGCATAAAGGTGTAATCGGCACTTATTTCGCCGTTTGGGCACCCAACGCGCAATACGTTTCAGTAATTGGTAATTTCAATGGCTGGACCAAGGGTTCACACCCGCTCAACCACCGTTGGGATGCTTCGGGCATTTGGGAAGGCTTTATTCCGAACATAGGCAACGGCGAGGTTTATAAATACTTCATCAACTCATCGCAAGGCGAAGATTTGGAAAAAGGCGATCCTTACGCATTGCGTTGGGAAGAACCACCACAAACAGCATCTATTGTGGCTGATACCTACTATGAGTGGAGCGATGGCGACTGGATGGCTAACCGCTATCAGCACAATGCATTAGACAAGCCGTACTCGGTTTACGAAGTGCATTTAGGCTCATGGGCACGCGATAACGAAAGTCCTGATGCCTTTTATACTTACAACCAGATAGCCGACAGGCTGGTGCCTTATGTGAAAGACATGGGATTTACCCACGTAGAGTTTATGCCTATTATGGAACACCCTTATTATCCAAGTTGGGGTTACCAGGTTACGGGATACTATGCGGCCACATCCCGGTACGGCACGCCTCAGCAATTAATGCAGTTGATTGAGCGCTTCCACCAGGAAGGTATTGGCGTGATACTGGATTGGGTGCCTTCGCATTTTCCGGGTGATGCTCACGCTCTGTATCGCTTTGACGGTACGCATTTATACGAACATGCCGATGTTCGTCAGGGTTACCATCCCGACTGGACCTCTTACATATTTAATTACGGTCGCAATGAGGTCAAATCATTCCTGATCAGTAATGCACTTTTTTGGCTGGACCGCTATCATGCAGATGGTTTACGAGTAGACGGCGTAGCATCTATGTTATATTTAGATTACTCGCGCAAGCATGATGAGTGGGTACCTAACGTATTCGGCGGCAACCACAACTTAGAGGCTATTGAATTTTTAAAAGAGTTTAATATGGCCGTTTACGGCAGCTTCCCCGATGTGCAAACCATCGCCGAAGAGTCTACTTCATTTACCGGCGTAAGTCGCCCGGTTTACAGCGGCGGCTTAGGCTTTGGTATGAAATGGATGATGGGCTGGATGCACGACACGATTGGTTACTTTAAACAAGATCCGGTTTATCGCAAATATCACCACGACGAATTAACTTTCAGCCTGATTTATGCCTTTACCGAAAACTTTATGCTGCCGTTTTCGCATGATGAGGTAGTGTATGGCAAAGGCTCAATGCTTACCAAAATGCCCGGTGATGAGTGGCAACGCTACGCCAACCTGCGTTTAATGTATAGTTATATGTTTACCCACCCAGGTGCTAAATTGTTGTTTATGGGTGCCGAGTTTGGTCAGAATGCCGAGTGGAGTTTTAGTAAATCCTTAGACTGGTGGGTAACGCAATTTGATTGCCACGCAGGGATGCAGAAAACTGTTAAAGCGCTCAATCATTTATACCGCAGTGAGCCGGCCTTGTACGAAAAAGGTTTCAGTGCGGATGGCTTTGAGTGGATAGACGGCGGCAACGTTCAGGATTCTATCTTTGTTTACTTACGCAAAGGAAACGATGATGCTAACGGATTGTTAGTAGCACTGAATATGACACCAAACGTTCGTTATAACTATCGCGTTGGCGTACCGTCAGCCGGTCAATGGAAAGAGGTTTTCAATTCTGATGAAACGAAATACTGGGGTAGTGGTGTAGGTAATCCTCAACCATTAGATACGGATTCTTCTGCATGGCATGGCCGAGAAAATTCGATCAATATCACACTTCCACCGCTTGGGGTTGTAGTGTTTAAAAAGATGTAACTCCAATGGGGTAATCAAAATAGACTAAACAAAAACACCCTGATGATTAAATTATCAGGGTGTTTTTGTTTAAAATGCTTTTGCAAGTTGTTACAGTGTAGCTTTGTACTCGCAGTTGCCAATAGCTCTTTTATAATCTTCGATCGAGTCAAAATTTAGGCAAAGCTTAATAGCCTTTTTGTAAAAGTTAATCGCTTCTTCAAAATTCTGATTGTACTCTTCAATGATGCCCAAACGGTAATTAAGTAAAGCTTTGTCAACCAGCGGCCTGATCTGCGCCTTATCAGCAATATGGCGTGCTTTTTCCCATTGTTCTAAATTGGTGTATAAAACAATCAGGTTAATATAAGCGTGCGGATATTGCGGATTGCTTTTAATGGCAGCTTTGTAATGGTTTTCGGCGCGGCCATAGTCATCAAACTGTGTGCGGTACAGCCAACCCAGTGAGTTGTGTGCCTGTGCGGTTGACGGTTCTTCGAGTATAATGTTTTCTAACAGTTGCTTGGCCTGTAAATAGTTCGCATTGCGGATCGCTTCCTCTGCTTCCAAGTAAATATCTTCCCAGTTATGCATCGCGTATTAATTAGGTAATAACCGGCAATATACGTATTTGCGCGGTTAGTGTGTTGATATACTAACGGCGTATAAAACATAAATTGCCGCCATCGGTTAAAATGAAATACCAATGATAATTTGCCGGTATGACTAACAAATTTTTTTATGCCTATCTGATTGGTGCTCTCGTCGCGCTTGTATTAGCTGTTTATCAATTGATTGTTACCACCCCTAAAGTGAGTGCTCCGGTAGGGTTTTTGTATCTTGTACCAGCTATCATATTATCCTATTTAGCTTACAAAGTATATCACGAAAAGAACGACAGTGAGCTGATGTAATGCCTCAGTCGCTTCGCTATAATCTACAGAAATTATAGTTAATTGTGGCAAAAGCTAAAACAAAGCTTTTCTTTTTAAAGTTATTCTACAACACGTAAAACACAAACTTATGTTAGCATTTGATCAAGAAACCTGGACTGCTGAACAGGAGATACCCACCAAACTTTCCCGTCGATTTAACGCTGATGAACTTGATCGCGAAAGATTATCTAAAGCTGCCGTTGACCCGGATGATGACGATGATCTGGACGAAGATGACGACTTAGATTTAGACGATGATGATCTGGATGAAGATGACGATTTAGATAATGACGTTGTACCTGGCTATGACGAAGATTTAGATGATGATGACTTGGACGACGATGAAGATGACGATTACAACCGCATCAACGGACAGGCCAGCCGCGATTTATCATCAGGTGTAATTGCAAGTTATGATGAGGCCGACGAAACTGACGAACCAAACGAAATACCTGAGCACGAAGAGTCGGACGATGAAGACCTACGTTACCCAAGCGAGCAGGAAGTAAGCCAGCCGGAGCAAGGCAGTGATGGTTCATACAGTGAGCAGATTGACGTAACGCCACCTAATCCGCAGGAATTCCCGTCAGTAGGTAACGCAAAAACCGATTTCGAGAGCCGTCCGCATGGCCGCACTACCGGCAGAATGTTAGGTCATGAGCCAGGCACTGAAGGTATATAAGTTATATAGTATATCGCTTAAGCAAAAGCTGTCCTATTTGGGCAGCTTTTGCTTTTTCATGCCTTTGTATTACGATGGTGGCTCTTATCACAAGCATTGTTAGCTGTCAGTTTGGTGTGTGAGTAAGCAAATCGAAATTTAAGTATCGCCTTTCAAGGCATTTTTCTAATTTTGGACTTTCAAAATCCATCAAAATTAGTTACTGTGGAGCAAAACCAACCGACTACCGTTGATACCGCCAAAGATTTAGGCCTGTTACCCGAAGAGTTTGAACGTATTAAAGAGATTTTGGGCCGTACGCCTAACTTCACCGAATTGTCTATCTTTTCTGTAATGTGGAGCGAGCACTGCTCTTACAAAAACTCCATTAAATGGCTTAAAACACTTCCGCGCGATGGTTCGCGTATGCTGGCCAAAGCAGGCGAAGAAAATGCCGGATTGGTTGATTTAGGCGACGGCGTAGGCTGTGCCTTTAAAATCGAATCGCATAACCACCCATCTGCATTAGAGCCATACCAAGGTGCTGCTACCGGTGTAGGTGGTATTAACCGCGATATATTTACTATGGGTGCACGCCCCATTGCGCAATTAAACTCATTGCGTTTCGGCGACCTGAGCCTCGACCGTACCAAATGGCTGGTAAAGGGTGTTGTTAAAGGTATTGGTGATTACGGTAATGCCTTCGGTATTCCAACCGTAGGCGGCGAGCTGTTTTTTGATGAGTGTTATAACGTTAACCCATTAGTAAATGCTATGTCGGCCGGTATTGTGATGGCTGGCGAAACAGTGTCTGCAACCTCTTACGGTGTAGGTAACCCGGTTTACATTGTGGGTTCATCAACCGGTAAAGATGGTATACATGGTGCTGCGTTTGCATCTAAAGATATCACCGAAGACTCGGTAAACGATTTGCCTGCCGTACAGGTAGGCGACCCGTTCCAGGAAAAACTTTTACTGGAAGCAACGCTTGAAGTAATTAAAACGGGCGCAGTAGTAGGTATGCAGGATATGGGGGCTGCCGGTATCATCTGTTCAAACTCCGAAATGTCGGCCAAAGGCGAGCATGGTATGCGTATCGATCTGGATAAAGTACCGACCCGTCAGGATAACATGAAGCCGTTTGAAATTTTGTTATCAGAATCACAAGAACGTATGCTGATTGTGGTGCACAAAGGCCGCGAAGCAGATGTGCAGGCTGTTTTTGATAAATGGGATTTAAACTGTGTACAAATTGGTGAAGTAACTGATACCAAACGCCTGGAGTATTACATGAACGGCGAAATGGTGGCCGACGTACCTGCCGAAGACTTAGTATTGGGCGGCGGTGCGCCGGTTTACGAACGCGAATACCGCGAGCCGGCATACTACCAGGAATATCAGAAATTTAACATTGATGATGTTGCAGTGCCCGAAAATCTGGTAGATGTAGCTGAGCATTTGGTTGCACATCCTAATATCGCATCAAAACGTTGGGTAACCGACCAATATGATAGCATGGTAGGCACAGCCACCATGACCACCAACCGTCCGAGCGATGCTGCCGTCGTTGCCGTAAAAGGTACTAGTAAAGCCATTGCTTTAACGGTAGATTGTAACTCGCGCTATGTAAATGCCGATCCGCAAAAAGGTTGTGCTATTGCTGTAGCCGAAGCTGCCCGTAACATTACCTGTTCGGGTGGTGAGCCGGTGGCTATTACCAATTGCTTAAACTTTGGTAACCCATACGTGCCTGAAGTGTTCTGGCAATTTGTGGGTGCCATCAAAGGTATGGGCGAAGCTTGCCGCAAGTTTGATACCCCTGTAACCGGCGGTAACGTAAGTTTTTATAATCAATCATCAGATGAAGGTCCGGTGTTCCCGACGCCAACTATTGGGATGTTAGGTGTGTTAGATGATAAGGATAACATCATGACGGCTGATTTTAAACAGCCTGGTGATTTTATTTACCTCATCGGCGAATCACAAAATGATATCGCATCGTCTCAATACCTGGCATCGTACCACAAAATACAGGCATCACCTGCGCCTTACTTTGACTTAGATAAGGAGTACGCCATGCACCAGGTAATTAAAGAACTAATTAAGCATAAAGCTATTCAATCAGCTCATGATGTGGCTGATGGTGGTTTGTACATTGCCTTGCTCGAATCGGCTATGCCGTTAGGCTTAGGTTTCGATATTGCAACTGATGCCGACATTCGTAAAGATGCTTTCTTGTTTGGTGAAGCACAAGGTAGGGTAGTGGTGAGCGTATCGCCCGAAGATCAGGATCGCTTTACCGAAATGATGGCTACCAGCGAAGTTGAGTATACCATATTAGGTACCGTAACCAACGGTTTCTTTAATGTAGACGAAGAACTGTTTGGCCACGTAACCGATGTAAAGCTGTTATACGACAACGTATTACATGTAGCTTTAGGTGAATAATGTTAAAGCTGAAGCACATACATCACCTCGCTGTTATTTGCTCAGATTACGAGCGTTCTAAACGTTTTTATACCGAGGTGCTTAACCTGCCTGTTGTACAGGAGGTTTATCGCGCCGAACGACAATCATACAAGCTTGATCTGGCAGTGGGCGGCCGCTACCAGATCGAGCTTTTTTCATTTCCCAATCCGCCGGTCCGTCCATCAAGACCCGAAGCAGCCGGTTTAAGGCACCTTGCTTTCGCTGTTGACAACATTGACGAAGCTGTTGCTCATTTACAAAAACAGGGTATAACGGTTGAACCTGTACGCATAGATGAGTTGACGGGTAAACGGTTCACTTTTTTTGCCGACCCCGACGGACTACCGCTCGAGTTATACGAGGGCTAAACCATGTCCGGCATTTTTCATTTTAAACAATTTAGCGTAAACCAAGCTAACTGCGCCATGAAGATTAATACCGATGGTGTATTACTTGGTGCAATGGCCGGCAACAATAACCCTTCAAGCATTTTAGATATTGGTACCGGTACAGGTGTAATTGCCTTAATGCTGGCACAACGATATTCGTCATCTAACATCACTGCCGTAGAAATGGACGAAGCTGCTGCGCAAACTGCGAAGTTAAATTTCAGCAACTCTCAGTTTGATGACCGGTTGCAGGTGCATGCACAAAGCTTTCAGCATTATTTTACTGAGCATCCCTCGCAGCAGTTTGATTTGATAGTATCCAACCCTCCTTTTTATATACAATCACTGCCATCGCCCGGTAAGTTGAAGGCCTTGGCCAAGCATGCGGATAGTAATTTTTTTAACGAGTTGATTGCCGCCATGGCTTTGCATCTTACAGTAGATGGTGAAGGCTGGCTGATTGCTCCGCTAAATACCGTTAGCCTAATGTTACAGTCGGCCAAACAAAACGGGTTGTACTTGCAACGCGCTGTCGATATATCATCTTATCCAAAGGCTGAGCCACATCGCAGGGTTATTGTTTTGGGGCGTAAGCAAACACCTGTTATCACCACGCGTTTATGTATATATGATGCGCCGGGTGTTTACAATGCTGAATACCAGGCGTTGCTTTCTGCTTTCCTGACTGTTTTTTAAAGCAGGATTCAGTTTAATATAATTTTCTAATCAAACTCAATTTATACTATGACCCGCATAGGGCTTATATCAGATACGCACGGCTATTTGGACGATGCTGTTTTTAAACATTTTGCCAATTGTGATGAGATATGGCATGCCGGCGATTTTGGTACGCTCGAACTGGCCGAAAAGCTGGCGGCCTTTAAACCGCTCAGAGGCGTGTATGGCAATATTGATGGACCCGACATCAGGCAAACCTATCCGGAAAACCTCCGTTTTATGTGTGAAGATGTCGATGTTTGGATGACGCACATCGGCGGTTATCCTGACAAATATAGTCCTGCTGTTAAGCGTATAATTTACACTAAGCCCCCCGCCTTATTTATTAGTGGACACTCTCATATATTGAAAGTAATATTTGATAAAAAGATCAATTGTTTGCATTTAAACCCCGGGGCAGCCGGAAAACAAGGTTGGCATAAAATTAAAACATTGATAAAATTTTGCATTTCTGGTAATAAAATTCATAACTTGGATGTGATAGAATTATTAAATAATATGTAATAAATACACTAAGCCTATGAAAGCAGTAAAAACACTTGGACAATTTATCATCGAAAAGCAGGCGGATTTCCCGTATGCCAAGGGTGAGCTATCGCGCTTGTTGCGTGATATTGGCATAGCCGCCAAAATTGTAAACCGCGAAATTAACAAAGCCGGTTTAGCCGATATTATCGGCGATATGGGCACGGTAAACATCCAGGGCGAAGGCCAAAAAAAACTGGATGTTTATGCCAACGAGCAATTCATCGCGGCGCTGCAAAGTGGCGGCGAATGTTGCATCGTGGTATCTGAAGAAAACGATGAGTACATTTATATCGACTCCGAAATTTCTAAAAATGCTAAATACATCGTGGCTATCGATCCGCTGGATGGTTCGTCAAACATTGATGTGAACGTTGGGGTAGGGACGATCTTTTCCATCTTTCGCCGCAAATCAACCGAAGGCAGAGCTACGCTGGATGACGTATTGCAAAAAGGTATTGAGCAAATTGCTGCCGGTTATGTGATTTATGGTTCGTCGACCATGCTGGTGTACACTACGGGCAAAGGGGTTAATGGCTTCACTTTAGATCCGTCTATTGGTGAATTTTGCTTGTCGCACCCGGATATGATGGTACCGCAGGATGGTGTAATCTATTCGATCAACGAAGGGTACTATGCACACTTTCCAGATGGCATAAAGAAATATATTAAATATTGCCAGGTAGAAGATGAGCGCACACGGCGCCCGTATACATCACGCTACACCGGCTCTATGGTAGCCGATATACATCGCACCTTAATTAAGGGCGGTATTTTTATTTACCCCATGACAGCGCAGGCACCCAAAGGTAAACTACGGTTAATTTATGAGTGTAATCCGATATCTTTTATTGTGGAGCAGGCCGGGGGCAAAGCCACCAACGGCTATGAGCGTATCCTCGAACTGGAGGTGAAAGAATTACATCAGCGTTCGGCTATCGTCATTGGTTCGGTTAATATGGTCGAAAAAGCAGAGGAAATGTTGGCTTGTTTTTCGCCGCAAATAACCAAAACTACTTTTGAAGGTTTAGTAACTATACAATAAATAAAGAGCTTAGGCAAAAAACATTATTTACTGCTTTCCATTTCAAATACCGAGTCTATTAACAACGTTTTCTGCTGAGCCGCAGCTACGGCAAGCCGGTCGCACCGCTCGTTTTCGGGGTGACCGGCATGGCCTTTAATCCACTTAAAACGGATGTTGTGCAGCTTGCTTACCTCCAGGTAACGCAACCATAAGTCTTTGTTCTTTTTTCCGGCAAAGTCTTTGGCTACCCAGCCATTTACCCAGCGCTTTTCGATAGCGTCAACTACGTATTTAGAATCGGAATAGATGGTGACCTGTTGATTTGGGCTTTTGAGAGCCTCCAGGCCTTTAATAACGGCTAAAAGTTCCATGCGGTTATTGGTAGTTTTGCGAAAGCCCTCGGCCAGCTCTTTATAGTGTTTGCCGGCGCGCAATATAGTACCATAACCCCCCGGACCGGGGTTGCCGCTTGATGCGCCGTCTGTAAAAATCTCAATCATAAAACGAGTGCAATGATAAGAAAACGCCTGTTTTTGACCTACAGATAAATTTTTAAAAAAGAGTTTGCATTACAGGTTTAGATTTCTATTTTTGTCCCCACAAACACGGTAGATGTAGCTCAGTTGGTTAGAGCACTAGATTGTGGTTCTAGGGGTCGTGGGTTCGAGCCCCATCATTTACCCAAAGTTTCAAAAAAGGCTGTTTTCAATAGAAGATGGCCTTTTTTAGTTTTGCATTATCTATGCGGCCCTACAATTTTAGCTTAGATATTTTCTGGATTATAAACTCAGGAGTTTAAGCAATGTTATAAGTATCGAAAAGCTTACTCAACTTATCTGCATAGATCAATACTGTATTTTAATTTAAATAGAATATACAAGATTATCTGTAGCTGCACCTATCTTAGAAACCTCAGACAACACTCCAGCTTGACCTTAAATAATTCCTACCTATAAATAACTTCAGTAGTTGTGGAGGCAGCTAACTTAATTCAATATTTTGTAGCAAAAAAGTCTTAAAAAGATAACCCACAAACCGGCATTTGGGTCAGCCGGTATTTTTGCTGCAAGGCGTTGCAATAGTTTTGCGCCAGCGATACTGTAGTGTTATGGGTTGAGGCATTGCTGCAGATCTCGAGATAACAATTGAGTACCGGGATGAGGTCTTCGTAAGTCCAGCGTCGGCTCGAATTGGTGTCGGCAGATAAAATGTAAAACTCGTGGGTACCGTTTTGCAGATAGCAAACAGCTGCTCCGTTTTGGTATAAACCTAAATCGTACTGGCCGGCTTCGGCTTCCAGGCGCACAGTGTAATTATGGTTTTGTGGCAAGCCGGTGAGCAGGTGCGTAAAACGGACATCATCTAACAACAACCGGAGCAATAATTGATGCGTGCGCGGATAATCGAGCGAAAGACGCAGAAAGTGATTTAAACGCATAGCAGGGTTGTAAAATGTAGGCAGGGTATAAGGTTTCCGGATGTATAAACTTTTATGTCGGTATAGTTGACAACCGGGCAAACCGGTTTAAACGGCTGCGGGCGGGCTGATTTTTTACTTCTATGGCTTAGCGTATTTGCTGAATAGGATAATGTCAAGTTAAACGACAGAAATTGCATGAGGTTGTTGCTGAACATTTGTGACGCAACAAATTTACATAAGCCTGCCCTGCACTATGCCCGTAGTTTGCCGGTTATTTAAAACTGCGTAAAACTACGCGGTTGCTGAACGCAGGATGAACCATGTGTTAGCAGTGACACTAAAAAAGAAAACCTCCCGGCACTCGCTGTCGGGAGGTTTCAACCTAAACCTTATCACAATTTTTAAGCCCGTAGAGGGCTTAGTTTGAGCTGCACAAGGTATAAACTTTTTTAAATTTATGCAAAAGTAAAGCGTTTTACTTAAAATATTTTTGTTGTGCGCTTAAACTACAACCTACTCATCTTAAAGAGTAAATCATCTCGCGATTGCAATGCAATCACTTTTTATTGAAAAATTTAGAAAGTTAATAGTGTTTATTTTTTATAAATCTATAATTATCAGTGAATTATAAATATTTTGACGCGTAAAGGTTTTGGGTGTAGATTAGGGAGGGTAAAGACCGCAATGTGTGCCGGCGAATCTCATGCACCCGCCGGACAACATTGCAGTTAAGTAAGGTTTAGGCGTAATTTAATTTTGATCAACTTTAACAACGATGATATTGCCTGAGCGTTAATCAAAAGGAACGGTGCTAAAGTAGATAAGTCTATTGAAATAAAACCACGGGTTTTTACCTGGTTTTGTAAATGCGAAAATGTACGTATCGGTTTATTTGGCGAATGAAGGCATTACATTGTTGCAGTGTTTACCGCTTTATAAAATTGAGGACAGCTCCGCTCGAATTCTGATTTTGTTTGAAAATACTTTCATGGGCATGGAGACATCATTCTATATTTGCCGCCAAATTTTTACCCTTAATTAATTAAATTTATGCCTACTAATGACGAGTTGCCGGAAGCCGGCCGCAAAATTACCGTTACCGAAGCCGTAAGGTTAACTACCAACTGGAGAACATACCTGGCCGAGTCGGAGTGTGATTTCCAAACTAAAGCATTTTTGATTCCAATTGAGTCCATCAAGAATTTATTAACTGCTAATCCTGATGCTGAGGGCGTGAGAGCTTATCTGGGTTTGAATGATGCTGATGATGCTATGAGTAGCAAATTAGTATTAGTGCCCGTTGTTGATGGAGAGGATGTTATCTTCTTGCCTGGCAGTAATGGTGATCCGGATGAAGAGGATGATAGTAATGTTTATGATCGAACCACTAATTGTCCGCCAAATTGTCCCTTACCAAACGAATTAAATTCGTAAACTCTATCTGCCAAAAACACATATTTGACTTATCTTTCGCAATTGTTAATTCAAAACAAACAATTGCAAAAGGTAAGTCATGTCTCACTACTATAACTTCATCATTGCTCCTGCGTCTACGTTGATTGCTTTGATAGTTGGATTAAGTCAGTATCAGTTGCTGAATAGGGGGTATCGTACTCTAGTTTTTTTTCTGGGCCTTTCCGTTGTTGCGTCTATTGTTGGGAGATTGTTTGCTTTTTTATTTCATAATAGCGTTATTGTCAATAATATTTACACACTTTTTGAATTTCCGGTTTTAGCCAGTTTTTTCTATTATCGATTGTCCTCATCATTGAAGATGAGAAGGATAATAATAATTATGATCATTGCTTTCTCTTTGATGTGCATTTCGTTAATGGTAATTAGTTATGGGACAAATAGATTTGATGATTACTCAACCTCTACAGAATCATTGCTATTAATCTTCTTAAGTTTAGTATTGTCAAACAGTCAAAATCAGTCTTTAGCTGTTTTTAAAAGATGGGGAAATGAGCCAGTCAATTGGTTTAATACAGGAATTCTTCTCTATTTTTCAGGCTCCTTATTTGTATTTCTATTGATAAACAATTTCCTCTTTAACGAGTCGCTTTATTATATCGCGTGGAATGCTTATACTACTTTTTCAATCTGTATGAACGTTTTATTTACAATTGGTTTTTACAAAATAAAAAAAGAGCAAGAAGCTGTTGTTACTACCCAATAAGTAATTACATTTTACTCAAGATACAACGACGCTGACGATGCCATGAGTGGCAAGCTGGTGTTAGTGCCGGTTATTGATGGCGAGGATGTTATCTTTTTGCCTGGCAGCAACGGTGATCTGGATGAAGAGGATGATAGTAATGTTTATGACAGGGCTATGCCATGTCCACCATATTGTTCTTCACCAAACGAATTAAATTCTTAAACTTAACACGGTATAAACCGTATTTGACCTATCTTTCGAGATTATATTTTCTAACATATAATCTCGAAAGATAAGTTATGTCCAACTACTACAATTATATAATTGCTCCAGCATCTACATTGATTCCGCTAACAATCGGAGTCATGCGTTATAAATTCTTGAATACAGGCTGTCGTATTTTGATTGCATTTTTAAGCCTTTCAGTTATAGCTAGTGTTTTAGCACGATTATTTGCTTATCTCTTTCACAATAACATAATTATTAACAATCTATATACTCTATTTGAATTTCCGGTGCTTGCTGGCTTTTACCATTTTCATTTTTCGTCTTCAAAAATGAGGAAGGGAATTCTGGTAATGGTATTTTTCTTTATTCTCTTATGTGTTTATACAATGATAATTTATTACGATGTAAACAGATTTGACGATTACCCAACTTCTGTAGAATCATTGTTTTTAATCTTTTTAGGTTTAGTATTTGTAAAAAGTCGCAATAATTCCTTAAATGTATCAAATAGGTGGGATGAAGAGCCTGTTAATTGGTTTAATACGGGGATACTCTTGCAATTTTCAGGCTCTATATTCATCTTCTTACTGATGAATTATTTTTTATATGACCAGTCACATTTTTATATTGCTTGGAATGCACTTGTTACCTTTTCAATTTGTATGAACGTCTTATTCTCAATTGGTTTTTACAAAATAAAAAAAGAGCAAGAAGCTGTTGTTGCCGCCCGATAAGTTATCACAGTTTACTTAGGATTGAACAACGCTGATTATGCCATGAGTGGCAAGCTGGTGTTAGTGCCTGTTGTTGATGGTGAGGACGTTATCTTCTTACCTGGCAGTAACGGTGATCCGGACGAAGAGGATCATAGCAATGTTTTTGATCGGTCGACCTTATCTACCGCATGTTGTTCTCTACTAAATAAGTTAAAATCTTAATATAATCTTCAAGGCTAGAAGGAAATTGAATCCGATTGATTTACCTTTCGTAATTGTCAAGTCAATCAAAAGCTCTAGCATAAGTTATGCCTCATATTTATTCTAATTACATTGCTCCTGCTTCGGTTCTCATTCCATTAGTAATTGGTTTGGGCGTTTATAAGAAAGTGAATACTATTCATCGCTTTTTGCTGGCTATGCTAGGTTTTTCGGCGTTGTCCACTATTTTAGCAAGGGTTTTTGCGTACTTGTATCACAACAATTTAATTATTGTACAATCTTACACAGTAGGTGAGTTCTTGTTACTTGCGGGTTTTTATTACTGCCAATTTCAATCGTTACTTATGAGGCGCGTGATAATAGCAATGGCAATCTTATTTAGCATATTGACAATTTATCTCATCATTATTTTCATTGGTGTAATTCGTTTTGATGATTACGCTCCTTCGATAGAATCACTCCTAATTATTATCCTAAGTATCGCACTCTTCAATAAGAATAACGACACTGCAGCAAAAATATATGCTTGGCATCAGGATCCTGTAAACTGGTTTAACGCAGGCATCCTCTTGTATTTTTCGGGCTCTTTATTTATTTTTCTGTTATCTAATTATATAGTAGATCCAAAAACTCTCATATATATAATTATATGGAATGTACAAGCTACTTTTTTACTTTTACTGAGTTTATCTTTTTCGTTAGGCTTTTACAAATTAAGAAAGAGAATAACAGTGTTATAGATGCTTAAGGGCATATTAATTCGAGCATCTCATAGTAGGAGATAGATGCTTTAGCTAACAATAGGCCGAAGATGCTATGAGTGGCAAGTTGGTGTTAGTGTCTGTTATTATTTTTTACCTGGCAATATTAAAAAGCTTTATTTCGCAGTATACCATACTTAGCAGAAAGTCAAAATTGTTTGGTTAAATAAACAGTCCCTGTAGAAACTTAAGTTACTGCTTGCTTCGGTGTAAATTTATAAAGCCTAATTATAGATAATAGCTTATTTTGCAGCGTTAAACATGCTTTTTACCGCAGGTTTGCTCAAAATAAAATGGATAACAACCTTATACTTTTACTGGCTTTAGGTACGGCTGGTATGCTCTTATTATTTTGCTCGGTTATACTGTTGCAAATCCGCAGCCAAAACCGGATGCTCAAAATGCGTGAGCAGGCGCAGGAAGCTGCACTGCAGCACCAAAAAGATTTATTAACCGCGGCAGTAATCACCCAGGAAAATGAACGCCGCCGCATAGGGCAGGACTTGCACGACGATATTGGTGCGGCACTATCGGGTCTGCGCTTATCGCTCGAACTATATACACCTCCCGACAATGCCAACGAAGTTTACCAGGCTTTTAAAGGCCGCTGCCGCGAACAGATAGACAGCATTATCAAAGAGGTGCGTCACATTAGTCATCACCTGTCGCCGGCTTTGCTGAGTTTATACGGCCTCGAGGCTGCTTTAAACAAACAGCTGCAATATATTAATGACAGTTCGGGCTTGAGTGCCGTACTTAATAACGAAGTACCTGATGTGGTTAGCCAGCTTAATTTGGAAACTGCCACAGCCCTGTATCGTGTGTTAGAAGAGTTACTGAACAATACCATTAAACATGCTGCGGCAACCGAGATCGCTATCAACATATCGGCGCCGCAAAACCAACTGCTCATTGCTTATCACGACAATGGCAAAGGTTTGCCGGCTGATAGTGCAGCTTTTATTAATGGTATTGGTATGCGTAACATCGAGAGTCGCTTGTCGCTGATTGGTGCACAATACCAGTTAGGTGCGGCAGGTAAAAAGGGATTTGAAATTAATATGCAGTATCCACTTTCCAAAACCGAGCCGGCCCATGCCTGATATACGCCTGGCCCTGGTTGATGACCAGCGGCTATTTAGTGAAACCCTGAAGCTTTTGCTGCAAACCGTGCCCGAGTTTGAGGTATTATTTACCGGCGATAGTGCTGCCAGTTTTTTACAGCAGTTTGAAGCCGCCAACATTAAACCGCAGATAGCCCTGCTGGACATAGATATGCCCGGCATGAACGGGATTGAACTGAACCGTTTGCTGCAAAAGCAACACCCGGAACTTAAAGTAATTATGCTTTCGGTACACCTGGAAGAAGAGTTGATTACCCGGGTAATTGATGACGGCGCTGCTGCTTACCTTACCAAAAACTGTAATAAAGAAGAACTGGTGAGTACTATTTTAGCAGTAAAAAAGGAAGGGTTTTATATTAACCAATTAACGCTGCAGGCCCTCACGCGGGCTGCAAAGTCAAAGGGTAAATCAAAACCTGCTAAAACATCAGATACACTGCCTTCCGGCCTTACCCGTCGCGAAAAAGAGGTTTTGCTGCTTACCTGCGAAGAGTTAACTACGACCGAAATAGCCGACAAGCTGTTTTTGAGTGCACGCACGGTAGAAGGTCACCGCATGAATTTGCTGGCCAAAACTGGATGTAAAAACAACGCCGGCTTAGTCATTTTTGCCATCCGTCACCGGTTGTTCGAGGTAACCTGATACAGCAAGATTTCTTAGTGTTCCGGCTGCCTGTTGGCATTGTCGCCTTTTTTCATGCCTGATGCCATGCCCGATTCGGTACCTTTCAAATTAAACACCTTTTTGCGGTTGCGTGCTTTGGTGTTATCATCGGCGGTAACTACCTTGCTGCTTTCGGTTTTCTTGGGTGGTTTCATAACGGCTGTTTTTTTAAAAGAATTATATTTATCAACATCCCCTTAAAATAACAACTCGCGCATGAGCAGCCTGTTTTAAATTTAAAATCTTATTCAGTCAGCCGGGCGCTAATGACGTGTAATTTATCACACCCAAAAAATATATAAAATAATGTTAACTGATTTTGATGTTAAACTGATCCGTCAACGCTGTATTGTCGTAAAGTTCGCTGTTGGTTTGCATGGTGTAATATTCGCCGTACAAGTTTAGGCTATTTTGCTCTTTGCTTAACTTGATTTTTAGAAAGCCATGCCTGTCATCGCAATAGTTCTCGAGCGTTACTTTGTCGAATCGGTCGTCGGCCGATGTGAAACGCTCATCTCCGGGCTTGGCCACGGCATGTAGCTCATCATAGCCACCTGCACCGGCCACTACAAATGTAATGGGTTTGCCATCTGGGTACTCTTTTTTAAACCGCTGATAATTGTGTACGTGCCCGCTGAAAACAATATCAGGCCGCACGCCGGTCTCATCAAAAGCCTGCTCCAAAAAATCAATCATATACAAACTCGACCCGTGATTATTATCAGCCGAAAAAGGCGCATGGTGTACGCAAACAATAATTGCCTTGTCCAGCCTTAATGATTGTGCATACTTTAATTCGGCCAAAAACCATTCGCGTTGTTCGGGCGTAATACGGCCAAACTTTACCACGTTACCGTACAGGCCAATAATGGTTGCCAATGGTGTTTCGAGCGTCCAGTAAATATTTGGTTGCGTGATGCTTTGGCGCATACTGCTGTGGTTGAATGGTATAGCGCGGTCCTGCGTATCACAAAACACGGCTCTAAATGCATCCAAACTTTGATAAGGTTTTGCGGCGTTAGGGTTTATATCACTGTCGTGGTTGCCTGCTATGGCAAATATTGGCCCCGGATACTGGCTGTACGGGCCAAAAAATTGCTCATCGTAATTACCGGCCTCTCCGTAACTGTACACAATATCGCCTAAGTGATACAAAAACTGTGGCTCGTTTTCGTTATCCGGTGCCGATTGATACTGCTTAATCATAGCGCCGCATACCATGCGTTGAAAGTCGGGTTGCCGGATGCTGCCTGTATCGCCCACCATATGAAAAACCATTTGCTCTCGGTTTAAGCTAAGATATTTATCCGCCGATAAACGGTAAGGGTAGGCACCTGATGGTTCGGGCAAAGGTTTAAACTTATGCTGGTCGTCGGGTACGTTTAACTTTATAACGGGTTTATTCTGTTGGTGAGTATCCATAAGCTTTATCATGCAAAGCTAAGTAAAGCCCCGTAAAGCGAAAGTTAATTTTAAAGTGACATTGAATGAAGAATCAACATCTTTTCAAATCGTTTAGGTTAATACTAAACAAATAACTGTGTATATCAAAATTATTATTGGAACAGTTGTTGATTAGTTTAAACAAATTTTAAGCTGCCATGAAAGGAGAACAGGTGAAAAAAGTTGCCCGCGTGTTGCTGGGAGCCAATTTAATTGTAGCAGGTGTAGGCCATTTAAGTTTTGCCCGTAAAGGTTTTCAGGCACAGGTGCCCAACTGGATACCATTAGAGAAAGACGACACGGTTGTATATTCCGGGTACGCCGAAATTGCCTTGGGTGCTGCTATTATATTAACGCCTAAAAAGCATCGCGAAACTTTAGGTAAGGTGGCAGCTACATTTTTTGCCGCCGTGTTTCCGGGGAATTTGGCGCAATATCAGCATCACCGTAGCGCCTTAGGTTTAGACACCGACCGCAAGCGTTTTGTACGTTTGTTTTTTCAGCCGGCCTTAATTTACTGGGCACTTGCCAGTACCAAAGAATAAGGGCCAATATTAAAAAGCTTGATGACATAGTAAAACTATAGCTCTGACATCAATAAGCTTCATAAGATGTTTAATTGTGCGGTTATTTTTATGTTTGCAACTTAATAACCGACAATTAAATATGAGAAAGCTTATTTTAACCTGTTATGCATTTGTACTATTTGTTGGTATGGGAAGTGCTCAAGTTCAGCACCGCTTTGCAGATGACGTAGCGACTATTAAAAGTTACGACAAAATTTACGAAACGCAGCCAAATTCCATTCTATTCGTAGGTAGTTCGTCTATCCGCAAATGGACCCACTTGCAGGAAGCTTTCGGTGCTTATCAGGTACTCAACCGTGGTATTGGCGGCGCTGTAATAGATGATATTACTTTTTTTGCCAACGACTTGATTTTTGCTTATCAGCCCCGGCAAATTGTACTATATGTGGGCGAAAACGATTTGCCTAATGCCAGCGAAAAAGCTGATACCATTTTGCAAAAAACCGTTACCTTGTTTAAAGCTATCAGAGGCAAATTACCCAATGTGCCTATCGTATACATCTCCATGAAGCCCAGTCCCTCAAGAGACGAGTACCAGCAAAAATGTGCTCAGGTTAATACCCTAATTCGTAACTTTTTGGCAAGCCAGCCAAACACAAGCTTTGTTGATGTGTTTACACCAATGCTTAAAAACGGTAAATCGAGGCCCGATTTGTTTGTGGGTGATCGTCTGCACATGAAAGCCGAAGGTTATGCCATTTGGGAAAAAGCTGTAAAGCCCTACTTGAAAAAAAAATAAATAAAACCTTGTAATTTATAAGCACATAAAAGCTTGCCTGGCTTTACTGTATATAGCTAACTGAATAACTGCTTACATGCAAAGAGAAGTGCCATCGTGGATGAGCGACGCCGTATTTTACCATATCTATCCGTTAGGGTTGGTTGGTGCGCCTGTGGCTAACGATTTTGAAAGTGAACCCGTTGAACGCATGGCTGTACTGAACGACTGGATACCGCATATTAAGCAACTGGGATGTAATGCCTTATATTTGGGCCCTGTTTTTGAGTCTGACTTTCATGGTTACGACACCGCTAACTATTACTTGGTCGACAGGCGTTTGGGTACTAATCAAACGCTGAAAGATTTTAGCCGTAACCTTCACCATCATGGTATCAAGCTGGTAATAGATACAGTTTTTAACCATGTGGGCCGCAATTTTCCACCTTTTAAAAATTTGCAATCACACGGCGAGGCATCAATTTACAAGGATTGGTTTGTTGATGTTGATTTTACCCGCCAAAGTATTTACGGGGATAGTTTTTATTACGAAGGGTGGTTTGATGCATACAATCTGGTAAAGCTTAATCTCCGCAATCCGCAAGTCATAGATTATCTGCTGCACGCAGTTGCATTTTGGATGGATGAGTTTGACATTGACGGTCTGCGGCTGGATGTAGCCGAAATTATGGATAAAGATTTTTTGGCAGCTTTATCTGAGTTTTGCCGTAGCCGAAAATCAGAATTTTGGCTGATGGGAGAGGTGATTGAGGGTGATTACCGACAATGGGCCAATGACTACATGCTTGACTCAACTACCAATTACGAAGCTTACAAAGGTTTATACTCCAGTCATAATGATAAAAACTATTTTGAGATTGCTCACTCGCTAAACCGCCAATTTGGCTATGAGGGTGTTTATCAGGATTTGCTGCTGTATAATTTTGCCGATAATCACGATACCACTCGTATTGCCAGCATCCTGAATGATGTTAGGGGCATCTATCCGCTGCATGCTATCTTATTTACAATGCCTGGCATCCCGGCTATATATTATGGCAGCGAATGGGGTATTGAAGCCGTTAAAGGTGCACATGATGATACCATGTTGCGTCCGCCGGTGGATGTTATCCCTGATGTAACTGCTCTGCCTTTGCATAACTTTATACAACAACTAATAGCCATACGGCACCAACAATCTGTACTAAAAACCGGTGTTTACCGGCAACTGCACGTGAGCCACGAGCAACTGGTTTTTAGCCGCGAAACGGCCCACGATTTAATTGTTGTTGCTGTAAGCCAATCCGATCAACAGGTTGATATTGGCGTACACATGGAGCTTGAAGATGGAGAAGAATTTAAAGATTTGTTAGCACCCCAATACCATATTTTTTCAAGTCACAATTATCTTTTTATTAATGATGTGTTGCCATTTGGCGTGAGGATGTTAAAGCGTGTGTCGCAACCTTAATAAACGTTGAACAGGTTTAACCTAACCTCGGGTAACTACTTTGGGTTTGTTGTTGCCTGTTGGTGGTAGCAGAGATGCAGCCACGCGTTTAATAAAAAGATAATTTACCGTGCCACCAATGGCCGCGCCTACTAACGGAACTAACCGTTCGGCGGTTTTAGTGCCTACGCTCAGCAATAATTTTTCGGCAACTTGCTCCATCACACTTTTAGAAACACTCATGCCGGTATCTACCTTTAACGATGAGGCTACCATTTTAAACAAGTCTTCGAAATTGATAGAGTAATGGCCGGTTTGATGGTAAGCAATAGCCATCGTTACCCTAAACTGCTGCGTAACCAAATTTATAAAGTCTACCGGCACGCCAATCAGCATCGTGGTAACGCCACCCAGGCCTGTAACCGCTCCCGACCCTGCAGCCAGCAAGGCACATTGGGTAACAAACTTATCAATCCCTAAGCGATCGACACCTTGCTTAATGCCTAATTGATCAATCCCGTTAAAGATATTTTTAAAACCACCCGAAGAAAGTTTTTTCAATCCGTCTTTAAAGTCTGCTTTAACTTTTCTGATGTTAAATTTTGGCAACGTAACCAAGCCCATAGCTTTTGTTTTATCTTACTATGCACTACTTCTGTGCCATTTGCCAAAAATGCTGACAAAGACTCAAGCTATCAGTTAATTAAGACAAAAAGGCGGTTTAAGAAAGGGGGGCGATACATTTAAATGTAAGTATAGCACAACTCAGCGTATCTCTTAAGATACAGTTTTGATGGCCATAGTCATGGTCAGTAAGTTTACTTTATGATATTTTGATGTTCGGGAGCTGACTGACTTAACAGAGCGTTAGGGCACATCTTCAATCCGGCGTACCATTTTATACCTTTTTGTATTAGTGCATGTGGTTGTTGCCGGTAACCTTCGGTCTCAAAAGCAATCCACCAGCTAAACATCCGGGCATAATATTGTACCTCGTTATTTTTGGGTTCGAATGCAACAGCACCCGTTAAAGGGTAAATATTAATCCGTAAATTACTCCTGCGATGAAAAAGATACTGATGGCTGGTGCGCAGGTTATTTTTATAGATCGGCAGTAACTGAAACGTAGCGGCTAACATGCCGTAAAGTTATCAATTATGCAAACCTCCAAGTTGTACTATCTTAGTATTATTGTAAATAAATCGAAATTATTTCGCTTTCAGATGGTCCAGGTTGATATGCTCCATGATTACGTAGCGAGGTAACATACATCCTACTAAGTAAAAAACAGGAGAGACAAAAAGGCTATAATCAAAGTCGATCAACGAATAGTTGAAGCTATATTCTGTAGCTTTGTCAGTAGCAATTACCAATAGGAGTATACCATAAACAGTTAACCAGGCGATCTTTAGCCACTTGACTTCGTGTTTAATGAGTCCGACATAGCCGATGGTAAAGTTTAGCAGTACTCCGGCTAGCTTTAAGTATTGTGCATCGAAATGAACATCCAAGCCAAGCTTGCTTGCTATTGCATCGATGATTGTTTGTTTGCAAAGTAAAGTCAGGATAAGCAGTACAACAAAGTACCCTATCTCACGCTTTTTGAGTTTCATGAGTAAAAGATGCTTTCAGGTATGAAATCCACACGAGCAGTATAACGGCGTAGATCAGCGTGGTAAAAACATAATGATGAAAGAATTCAAAACCGCTGTACTGATAATATCCTAAAAACGATAAAATAATACAACGAACCACGTTGAAGGCGAATAGCCCAACCAAACCTGGTAAGATATAACCCACCATCCGTTTTAGGTTAGATGGAATGCAACAAATAAATGCAATGAAAAGAGCAGTTACATCTAATCCGTTGCAGGCATTAGATATGTTAAGTATGGGGCGACCGCCGAAAAACAAAGTAATCCATCCATTTTCCATCCCCGAAGTACTTACATGGTGGATAGAAAACACATTAAGTAAAAAACTGGTGGTACCTGCCAAAGTACTGGAAAAAAAAGCATCTAAATCGTTATCAGCACTTAAGAACTTATTATGAATAATGTTCCAAACCAGCAGGCAGAAAAAAGCACGCAGGATAAAAATTCTGAGTGGCTTAGGAATTTCCAAAACCTGTTGCTTAACGGTAGTTGCGTTAATTTTCATAGCCTCAATTATTATCTGATTTTTTATATAGCGTTGGCGTGCTTTTTACGCTTGTACATCATCCAAACGGCTGCTGTGCTACCGGCCAGCATTAATAGGCCCAGGTGGTCGTTAATAGGCACATTAGGTGCTGCTATACGATTCTGCGTGGTGTTACCTGTTTGATTTATTGACTGCAAACTGGAAACCATTGGTACTTCGTGATAGCTCGAGTAACTGGCCCTAGCATGACCAAAAGATGCGCTTAAGCAGGCAACTAATACTGAAATCAAAACAGTTGCAATTTTCATGGATTAGGATTTCTGGCGTAATGTTGTTAGGTGAACGAACTAACTAACAGTTAAATATTAGCCAAAGGATATTCCAATTATTGCCAAGATCACATATTGCATGCAACAAGTTTAAATACAGAGATTTAAAAAGTGTGTTTTTGGGAAACAGATGCAATAAAGTGCCATTATAGAACAGAACAATTGTCAATAAATTAATTGAAGGTTTTGCTGAATGAAATTAGATAATGTTGGCGAGTGTTTACCGGGCGGGCATTTACTTACTCTATGTGGGGAATTATTGGTATAATTTACATTGAAACTTACAAAGCTATGTTTGACTATGAGTTTATGATTGGCTCCAATCACACTGCCGCCTGTTTTGTCTTTTAACTTCAATTGCTGTTACGATGCAACGCACTGTGAATATTTTATTCGGCATATTTTGGATACTGAAGTTCGATGAATTAGCTGGGCGTTAAAATTCAGTCGGCAGTGAGTGCTTAACAGATAACACAATTCTACCCCTGATGGTTGTTAATTGATAATTTTTACATTAAAGTTCTAATAATTGATTAACTTTCTTCATACGATAGCGTTATGTAGAGAAGAGAGCATCATAATGGTGCAGTGAACAACATTACGTATCAAACTCAATGAAATTAGCTTACCTATCACATTTTAAAATCAATACGATACTCATCGTAATTGCATTATTTTTTACTGCTTGCAAAAAAGGAGGGTCGACCGATCCGGCACCTGTGCTTAAGCCGCTGGCTACTTTAGGCCTTTATCAATACACGGATAATACCAACAAGCGCATATTTATTCCCATCAGCCAGATTGGTAGCCAGCAGGTAACTTATTTCGGAATTTTTGATACCGGTTCATCTGGCTTAACTATGGATGCCAATGGTTTAATTCCAGCATCAATGATTACAGCTAACGGGATACAATTCACCGGAGATTCGATAAACGTGAATGGCATTACTATAACGAATAGAACAGCAACTGTATCCTATGGCGACTTGACCGGCAGCACCAAAGAGTTTGGAAACTTAGCATACGCACCAATCACTATTGGCAATTCTGCGGGCACCGTCACTACCAAACGGATAGCTTTCTTCCTGTATTATAAAATTGTAGACGGCACGGGTAAGCAATTGCCGCAGCATTCGGCTGATGTATTTGGAGTGGGGCCAGGTAACGGCAGCGGCTTTAGCTACGCTGCTATCGAAAGCCCGCTTAATGGGTTTGCCTTGCCAACCGGTGTAACCAGTGGTTTTAAGCTGGCTAAGTTAAGTAGTCCGTTCACTACTCAAGGCGATTTTGTCCGCAATTTGTTGACGATTGGCTTGGTGCCGGATGACTTGGCTACGACGTCTGGCTTTGTGATGCATCCGCTTTCCAGTTATACAACGGGAGGGTATTCTCCTAACATACCTGCAACAATAACCTATGGTTCTACATCAACAGCTGCATTGGTTTTGTTTGATACTGGAGCGCCATCTGTTACCGTGATTGAAAACAGTAAGGAAACAAAAGCGCTTGGTAGGCTTCCGGCTAATACCGACGTAACCATTACCACTAACAAAGGATTTGTATACAAGTACACTACCACGTCAACTGGTAATTTGACGGAGATACAAAATCCTAATATTACCGGCGATTATCGCTCTATTTTGAGCATCAATTTTTTTGTTGATAACCAAATGTTGACTAATTATTCAGGTCATATAATCGGTTTAAAAAACTAAACAACAGCTTTAAACACTTAGATAGTGACAACGAATTTTTAGGGCCGATGCAACTTCTTCGTTGCATCGGCTTTTTTCTTCAATTAAGGCATTAACATCCTACAAATTTTCAACATTGAACCTTTAGTAAAATGCAAAGCCTTAATTTTACCGTTTATTAAATTTTAAAACGCTTGGGCAAAAACGCTACTAAAGAAACGCCGCTGATGCAGCAGTACAACCAGATCAAGGCCAAATATCCGGGAGCTTTGTTGTTGTTTCGTGTCGGCGATTTTTATGAAACTTTTGGCGAAGATGCCGTTAAAACTGCCGGTATATTAGGTATTGTACTTACCCGCCGAGCTAATGGTGCTGCTACGCACATAGAACTGGCCGGCTTCCCGCATCACTCGCTCGAAACCTACCTGCCTAAGCTTGTTCGTGCCGGACAGCGGGTAGCTATCTGTGATCAGCTGGAAGATCCTAAGATGACCAAAACCATTGTTAAGCGCGGGGTAACCGAATTGGTGACACCCGGTGTGGCGGTGAGTGATAACATCCTTCAGCAAAAAAGCAATAATTACCTGGCATCCATCTATTTTGAAAAAAGCAGCTTAGGTATTGCCTTTATTGATATTTCGACCGGCGAGTTTTTAACAGCTCAGGGTAACGCCGATTATATTGACAAACTGTTGCAGTCGTTCAGCCCAAGCGAGATAATTTTCCCTAAAAGCTGCAACCGTGATTTTACAGAGAAATTTGGCGACGGGTATTATACCTATATGCTGGATGATTGGGCGTACAGCGGCGATTACCCCTATGAAACCCTGACCAGGCATTTCGGCGTTAAATCACTTAAAGGTTTTGGTATCGAAAAACTGAGTTTAGGTATTGTTGCTGCAGGTGTGGCTTTGCATTATTTAAACGAAACGGAACATCGCAATCTGCAACATATCAGTGCCATAAGTCGCATAGAGGAAGACCGTTATTTATGGCTAGACCGTTTTAGTATCCGCAACCTTGAATTGGTGGGTTCGGCTAACGAGAATGCTATAACATTGGTTGATGTGCTCGATCATACCTGCTCGCCGATGGGTGCACGGTTGTTACGCCGCTGGATTGTGATGCCTTTGAAAGAGCTAAAGCCAATCCAGGACAGGTTAAACGTAGTGCAGCACTTGATAGACCATGAAGAGCTACGCGATGATTTACAAAGCTGTATACGCCAGATAGGCGACTTGGAAAGGCTGATCAGTAAAATCGGTTTACAAAAGGCCAACCCGCGCGAGGTTTGCCAATTGCGCAAGGCATTGCAGGCTATCAGCAATATCAAATTGATGTGTACACAGCAGGGGCAGGGCAGCGAAGCTTTGATAGCCATTGGCAATCAACTTAATCCTTGCGATTACATCTGCGAAAAAATAGGCCGCGAACTGCATGCGGAGCCTCCCGTGCAATTGGTGAAAGGTGGCGTGATGGCCGAGGGTATACACGAGGAACTCGACCGGTTACGAAAAATTGCATTCGGAGGTAAGGGTTACCTGCTCGAAATTCAAAAACGCGAAGCAGAGCACACGGGTATACCGTCGCTTAAAGTTGCCTTTAATAACGTTTTTGGGTATTACTTAGAAGTTACCCATGCTCATCGGGATAAAGTACCGTCGGACTGGATACGTAAGCAAACGCTGGTTAATGCCGAGCGTTACATTACGCCTGAACTTAAAGAATATGAGGAGCAGATTTTAGGTGCCGAAGAGAAAATCCTGGCGCTTGAAACGCAGTTATATAACGATCTGCTTTATGCTTTAACCGATTATATTAAACCTATCCAACTCAATGCGCAGCTCATTGCCAGGTTGGACGTGTTACTCAATTTTGCCACTGTCTCCATCAAAAACTATTATGTAAAGCCGCAGATTAATGATGGTTTACTGATTGATATTAAAGGCGGCCGTCACCCGGTAATTGAGAAAAACCTGCCTCCAGGCGAAGAATACATTACCAACGATGTTTACCTGGATTCGGAAAGCCAGCAGATCATCATCATTACCGGTCCGAATATGGCTGGTAAATCTGCCTTGTTAAGGCAAACCGGTCTGATCGTACTGCTGGCGCAGATGGGATGCTTTGTGCCGGCTAAACAAGCGGTTATTGGTTTGGTAGATAAAGTGTTTACCAGGGTAGGAGCATCAGACAACTTATCGTCGGGTGAATCTACTTTTATGGTGGAGATGAACGAAACTGCCAGCATCCTGAATAACCTGAGCAACCGGAGCTTGATATTACTGGATGAGATTGGACGTGGTACCAGTACTTATGATGGTATATCTATTGCCTGGGCTATTGCCGAGTACCTGCACAACCATCCAAGTGCTAAGGCTAAGACATTGTTTGCTACCCATTATCATGAGTTGAATGAGCTAACGAATATGTTTGGCCGTGTTAAAAACTTTAACGTAACGGTTAAAGAGGTTGGTAACCAGATTATCTTTTTACGTAAGCTGGTACCCGGTGGTAGTGAACACAGTTTTGGTATCCACGTAGCAAAACTGGCCGGTATGCCCCACAAGGTGCTTACCCGTGCTAATGAGATATTGAAGAAACTCGAAGCCGAACGCACCGGCGGTGAAAATATCAAAGAGAGCATTAAAAAGGTACAGAAGCAGGCTTTGCAGCTGCAAATGTTTTCAATTGATGACCCGGTATTAGTAAAGATTCGCGATATGCTGAACAACCTGGATGTAAATACCCTAACACCTGTTGAAGCGCTGATGAAGCTGGATGAAATTCAGAGATTGATCAAAGGTTAAGGGCTTCTGCGATAAGCAAAAACTTAAAGCCATGTTATGTTAGAAACAGAAAAGCCGCAGTTCGATTTGAACTGCGGCTTTTCTGTTGGTATTAAAAGTGAATTATTTCTTTTTACCTTGAGCTTGTTGCGCTTGTTGTTGCTGGCGCATCATCTCTTCCAGTTTAGCCTGGAAACCAGATTTCTTTTTCTTGGCATCTTCAGGCTTATTTTTGTTCTCCTGAATTTGCGCATGAATCTTTTTATCATCTACCCACAAACGGATCAGGTATTGCTGCAGGAAGGTGAACATGTTGGCCAAGAAATAGTAATAGTTCAAACCTGATGGGTAGCTATTCAGGAAGCCTAAGAACATGATAGGGCTGATGTAGCCAATGTACTTCATTTGACCTGTAGCTCCTGATACCTGGTTATTAAAGTAAGTATAGATCAGGGTAGAAACCGTCATCAATAAACACATTGCACTTAAGTGGTTACCGATGAACGGAATGTTGAAGCCGAAATTGATAACTGCATCATAAGTCGACAAATCCTTCATCCACAAAAAGCTTTCGCCGCGCAGCTCAAATAAGCTTGGGAAGAAACGCAGGAACGCAAAGATGATAGGCATTTGTAACAACAATGGTAAACAACCGCCCAATGGGTTAACGCCTGCCTTACGGTACAGCTTCATATATTCCTGCTGTAACAGGGTTGGGTTATCCTCTCCAACTTTCGCTTTGATCTCATCCATCTCCGGCTTCAAAACTTTCATTTTGGCCATGCTCAGGTACGATTTATAAGTAAGTGGCGATAACACCAGTTTCAACAACACGGTTAAGGCTAATATCACAAAGCCCATATTCCAGTTAAACTGCTGCAAAAAGTTGAACACTGGTATAACGGCCCAACGGTTAATAAACTTAAGTGGTCCCCAACCTAAGTCAATTTGTTTTTCCAGATTGTAACCTTGCTTTTGCAAAGTACTGAAACGGTTAGGACCAAAGTAAAACTCCATTGGGTAAACGCCCGAGTTGTTATCAATCAATGTTAAACCAGCTTTCATCTGCTTAACGTCGGTTGAGTTTACGTCGGTGCTAACGGCAACGTTCACCTTATCAAAGCCTTGCTTAGCAATCAACACGTTCGAGAAAAAGTGCTGCTTAAAAGAAATCCACTGTATTTTTTCGTCAGCAACTTGTTTGCTGTCGTCTTTAGTCAGGTTAAGATAGTCAACGTCGTTTTCAGTTGTTTTATAATAAACGGTTGAATACAGACGCTCTTGGGCTAAATCTTTTTCTTGTTTGTGTAGGCTTGCCGCCCAGTTAAGGGTCAATGCTTTACTGCTTACCACGTTATCTAAACCGTTGGTTTTAATGGTAAAACCAAGCTTGTAACCTGTAGCCGGTAAAGTGTAAACGTAATCGATATACTGCGTAGGGCTGTAGCTTAAACGCATGGTGATGGCGCTGCTATCAGTGCCTGCTACACTGGCTGTAGTGGTTGATTGTGTAAAGTAGCGGTCGTTAGTGTTAATTATGGTGCTGCCTGCAGTAAAGCGTAAACCAAACTGGTTGCCGTTGCCATCAAATAAAATCAGTGGTTTTTTATCAAACGTTTTAAAGTTTTTAAGCTCTACGCTGTAAACCCGGCCACCACGGCTGCTCAGTTTTACACGAATGTCTTTGTTTTCGACGGTGATCAGTTGTTCCTGGCCAACGGTTGAGCTGCCAAAAGGAGCTTTAAGTGCAGCCGAGTCAACCACTGGAGTTTTTGCCGTGTCTTTACTGGCTACTGCCGGGGCTTTTTTTAATGCACCTGCTTTTTTAAGCGAGTCGAGGTGCTCAATTTGACGAGCTTTTTTTGCCTCCTCTTCAGAAGGTTTCATTAAAAAGAACGAGCCGATCAGGATCACCGCGATCAGGAATAAGCCCGTGAAGGTATTTCTATCCATTATTTATGTAAGTGCAATTAATTAGTTCTTGCGGGCATAAGCCAGCGAAGCAGCAACAAAGTTAACAAAAAGTGGGTGAGGATTAGCAACCGTTGATTTTAATTCGGGATGAAACTGCGAACCCACAAAGAATGGATGGTTTTTAAGTTCAACAATCTCTACCAAACCATTCTCGGGGTTAATGCCCGAAGGGATCATACCTGCTTCTTCATACTGTTTCAAGTATTCGTTATTAAACTCGTAACGGTGGCGGTGGCGCTCGGTGATGTGCTGCTTACCATAAATGGCTGCTGCCTTGCTACCTTTTTTCAAGTCGCAAGGGTAAGCGCCCAAACGCATGGTGCCGCCTTTATTGGTTACATTTTTCTGGTCTTCCATCATGCTGATTACCGGGTAGGTAGTATGCCCGTCCATCTCAACACTGTTGGCAGCCTCCAAGTGCAGTACATGGCGGCCAAATTCAACCACGGAGCATTGCATGCCTAAACATATACCGAAGAACGGAATATTGTTTTCGCGTACATAGCGTATAGCCTCAATTTTACCCTCAAAACCACGCTGGCCGAAACCCGGTGCTACCAGTACCCCATGCAAGCCACGCAAACGCTCAATGGCATTTTCCGGCGTTAATTGCTCGGAGTGGATATATTCGACCTTTACCTTACACTCGTTTTTAGCTCCGGCATGGATGAACGCTTCAGTGATTGATTTATAAGCATCAGGTAACTCAACATATTTACCTACCAAACCAATGCGAACTTCGGCGGTAGGATTTTTTAGACGGCCCAAAAAGTCTTTCCAGCTTTCGAGGTTAGGTTCGTTCTTATTAGGAAGTTTTAATTTAGTTAAAACGGTTTTGTCCAGTTGCTCTTTCAGCATCAGCAAAGGCACATCATAAATGGTTGATGCGTCAATCGACTCAATAACCGCGTTGATGTTTACGTTACAGAACTGCGCCACTTTTTTGCGTATGTCGGCAGTTAAGTGATGCTCGGTACGGCAAACCAGAATATCTGGCTGGATACCGTACTCCAGTAACATTTTTACCGAGTGCTGAGTGGGTTTGGTTTTAAGCTCACCGGCCGCAGCCAAAAATGGAACTAAGGTTAAGTGGATTACTAATGAGTTGCTTGAGCCAGCTTCCCACCTAAACTGGCGTACAGCTTCAACAAAAGGTAAAGATTCGATATCACCTACAGTACCACCAATCTCGGTAATTACGATGTCGAACTCGCCATTCTCTCCCAATATCCTGAAGTTACGTTTAATCTCGTCGGTGATGTGAGGTACTACCTGTACCGTTTTGCCCAGAAATGCACCCTCGCGTTCGCGGTTGATTACGTTTTGATAGATACGACCGGTAGTAATGTTATTGGCTTGCGAAGTAGGCGTATTTAGAAAACGCTCGTAATGGCCAAGGTCAAGGTCAGTTTCTGCACCATCTTCGGTTACATAGCATTCACCATGTTCGTACGGGTTCAGTGTTCCCGGATCGACGTTGATGTAAGGATCAAATTTTTGGATGGTTACCCGGTAGCCGCGCGATTGCAGCAATTTGGCCAGTGATGCAGAGATAATACCTTTTCCTAACGACGAGGTAACGCCGCCCGTAACAAAAATATATTTAGTCATGATTTTGATGAATCAGGCTCAGGCTTACGCCCAAACCAATGCTATGTGTACGGGATGCAAAAATAGCAATTTTTTTGGCTGACGGTTTAGGTTTCAGAAAAAATGTAGTCAGGAAAAGGTAAATCTGATACCTGAGTATCGGATGATTAGGGAGTAAATTATTTTAACTCGAAGCCTCTCAGTTATTTTAGTGCCTTATAGTAAACTGCTATTATCTTTAAATCTTAACGCTCTGCCTCAATCCATCCGGTGTTGTCATTTTTATCGGTAACTAAAAAGTAATTCCGGAACGAGCCCTGAATATTTACCTGTTGGCCGGCAGCTAAAGTGGCTTTTCGGGCGCCGTTTAGTGAGTCAGGAAAATCGAGCAAAGGCCGATTGCTGTTGATATTTGCTTTGCGTAAGGTTGTTGTAGAGGTTACGTTTTTACTATACACGTAACCCAGTGTTCCGTCGGGTAAACTTGCTTTGTACCAGCCATCGGTTGCTGCCTCTATTTGTAAAACCGTGCTTACAGGCAGCGTGGTTTTCACCATGGCTTTTTCGTTGGGTTGTACGTAGAGCCGGGTATTAGCATTGGCGGTTCGGGCAGTTGCATTCAGCAAGTCTAATTTTGCACTGATAGCTTTGGGCTGTTTAATACTACGGTCAACAAATGGCAATGGGTCAATGGCACCGCCGCTGGTGTAAATGCCGAAGTGCAGGTGCGCGGGTGTTGTGCGGGCATTCCCGGTGTTACCAACTAAGCCAATGGTGTCACCAATACGCACGTTTTGGCCGTTTTGTACCAGTTGTTTGTCCAGGTGAGCATAATACAATGTGTAATCACGGCTCTCAGGGCGCATAAAAACAACAAGGCCGCCTAATTTATTTTCGGTGACGTTTGTTACTGTTCCTTCGGCAGCAGCGATAGCGGGAGTAAGCTTAGGTGCAAAAATGTCGATACCTTCATGCTTGCGGCCACCATTGTCGCGGCCATCGCCCCAAAAACTGCCAATATTCGGTTTGCCTGCAGCCGAAACTGGGAAACTCAACGATGGTCCGGTACTGATACTCAGCGTATATTCCCCGCTTCGCAACAACTCGGGGTGTAAGCGTAATATATATTTTCCGGTAGTCTTTACTTCATAATTTAACAGTAACCCTAACGTATCAGCAGAGGCAATTACTTTGCGACTGTTAGCATCGCGTTCTTCCAGTAAATCTAAGTATATGGTGAAGTTTTGTGATGGTTTTTTGCTGAGGTTGATGTGAAGTTTTTGTCCACGCCGTGCCTCAAAGCGTAGCGCCGTTGCGGGTATTTTTTCTGCCGAAAAGTAGCCGGTTTCTTTATACGGGATATCTATATTCAATGCATCGGTAATACTGGTCTCGCTTTTTTGCAACCATGTGCTGCCCATGGATGAGCGATCAAGCCCGGCATCCTTTAGTCGCTGTGCATAAGCATCGTGCGGCGACATCTTTTTGAACAGCGCCATCGGGCCTTTGTCGCTGCATGAATAAATAGATACGAGAATGAAAAATATGGATAGGTGTAATAATCTTTTCATCATGCGTGGCGGTAATCACCTGATTAAACTTTGCCATGCATGAAAGGTTTTGGGTATTAGATTTAACGGGGCAACTTTTGCAAATCTTCGGGCGTATCAACCGCTTGGGTTTCCAGGTCGGTTTCGGCAATGCGGATACGGTAGCCATTTTCTATCCAGCGCAATTGTTCCAGGCTTTCAGCTTTCTCTAGCGACGATATTGGCAGCCGGGTAACCTGTTGCAACACTTCAGAACGGAAACCGTAAATGCCAATATGCTTAAAGTAAGTAAAATGCAGGAGCCATTCCTGTGGTTCGTGATTACGAAGATAGGGGATGGCCGTGCGTGAAAAATAGATAGCTTCCGACAGTTTGTTGATGATCACTTTTGGCGAGTTAGCATTAGTTAAATCTTCGGCCGCTGTTATTTTTTTGATTAGTGTGCCAATCTGCGTATCGGGCGTAATGAAGCACGCTGCCACCTTGCTAATCTGTACCGGGTCGATGTATGGTTCGTCGCCTTGTATATTGATCACCACCTCATATTCCGGATAATTGGCGGCAACCTCGGCACACCGGTCCGTGCCACTTTGGTGGTCGGGCGATGTCATCACGGCTTTGCCTCCAAAATCATGGATGTGGTTTAATATCCGTTCGTCATCTGTAGCTACAATAACATCATCTAAACTTGGGCATTTAATACACTGTTCGTACACGCGTTGTATCATTACCTTGCCGGTAATATCAACCAATGGTTTTCCCGGAAAACGGGTTGAGGCGTAGCGAGCGGGTATAATGCCTAAAATTTTCATTCAAATAATTGTAGCGGTCAATAACTGGTTGTGTATCGCGGCTTAGTTATCAAACCGTGATGGTAATCCCTGTGCCTTCATTTCTAAAGCCGAGTCGTACACCTTTTGGGCAAGCTCTTTTTTATAGTCGATGAGTGCCTGGGCTAAATCTTCGTCGGCTGTTGACAAAATCTGAGCTGCCAGTAACCCCGCATTTTTGGCGGCATTTAATGCTACGGTAGCTACCGGAATGCCGTTGGGCATTTGTAAAATGGAAAGTACAGAATCCCAGCCATCAATAGAATTACTCGATTTAACGGGGACGCCAATCACCGGTAAATGGGTAAGCGAGGCTACCATACCCGGCAAATGCGCAGCACCACCGGCACCTGCTATAATTACTTTTAAGCCACGCTCAGCAGCCGATTTGGCATAATCAAACAAGCGCTCCGGAGTACGGTGAGCCGAGACTACCGTAATTTCGTAGCCTGCGCCTAACTCGGTTAATATATCTGCAGCATCCTGCATTACCGGCAAGTCAGACTTGCTGCCCATGATAATGCCTACCTTAATATCTAACATGATGATTTATGAGTGATTGATAAATATGATTAAAGCTTAGCTGATTACTTTGAGGGTCTGTTGCACAAAGCGCGCTTTCTCTATAGCCTTCTCCCGGTCGTTGTCAACAATGGTTACATGTCCCATTTTGCGGAAAGGTTTGGTAAGCGCCTTGCCATATAGATGAACATAAACGCCTGTACTTTTCAAAACTTTTTCGATGCCTTGGTATACCGCCGGACCTTCATAACCCGGTTCGCCAAGTACATTGATCATGATAGCGTTCGACAGGCTTTCGGTGTTACCCAAAGGCTGGTTAAATATAGCACGTAAATGTTGTTCAAACTGCGAAACTATATTGCCCTCAATAGTTTGGTGACCGCTATTGTGCGGGCGTGGTGCCAGTTCGTTAACCAGTATTTTGCCGCTTTTGTCTAAAAACATTTCGACAGCCAGCAGGCCAACAATCTTTAAACTTTCAGCTATTCTTTTGGCTATATCCGCCGCTTCTTGTTGTATTTCGAACGATAGGGTAGATGGTGATATTAAAAATTCTACCAAGTTGGCTTCAGGATTAAACTCCATCTCAACCAGAGGGAAGGTAGCCAATTCGCCTTTTTCGTTGCGGGCTACAATTACGGCAATCTCTTTCTCAAAATCAACCCAACGTTCTATCAGGCTGGGCTCTGTAAAAGCGCCGGCCAGGTACGACTCGTCAACCACTTTATAAACACCCTTACCATCATAACCGTCTCTGCGTAGTTTCTGAATGTAAGGAAACGGTATGGTGCTTTGAGCTAATTGCTGGGCGGAGGAAATGACTTGAAACTCAGCAGTCGGAATATTGTTTTCTTTAAAAAACTGTTTTTGCAAGCCTTTATCCTGAATGAGCCTGATAACACGGGCTTGCGGGTAAACCGTTACGCCTTCACGCTCCAATTGCTCCAAGGCATCTACGTTAACCTTTTCAATTTCAATGGTGAGCAGGTCAACCTTCTTACCAAAGTTGTACACGGTCTCGTAGTCGCTAAGCGAGCCAACTACAAACTCATCACACAATTTCCGGCAAGGTGCTTCCCGGTCAGGGTCGAGTACTTTAACCGTTACATTATAATTAATTGCCTGCTGGATGAGCATACGGCCCAACTGGCCGCCGCCTAAAATACCAAGCCGCAAATCGCCATAAAATGCTTTCATATTTAAAAGTTACAATTTTAGGCCAAATCTTTCAAAAACCCTAAATCATTTTACCTAAATCATTTTACGTGTTTAGCTGTATATTTGCCAGGTTTTATTACCATTAATAAATTACCCCGAATGAAGACAAAAATAGCAGTAGCCAAAGGCGATGGTATCGGTCCCGAAATTATGGAGGCCGTTTTAAACATATTCGAAGCCAACGAAGTGCCACTCGAATATGAGTTTGTTGAAATGGGCAAATCATATTTTGATGCAGGCCACTCAACCGGTATGACCGAAGCTGCCAAGGCAACCATCGAAAACCTGGGTATTTTATTTAAAGGCCCGATGGAGACTCCTAAAGGCAAGGGCGTAAAAAGTATTAACGTTACCGCCCGTAAAGTTTGGAACACTTATGCCAATCAGCGCGATTTTCGATCACTGAACGGTGTGCAAACGGTTTTCTCAAAGGCTGGTATTAACATCAACCTTACTATTATCCGCGAAAATATCGAAGATACCTACGGAGGTATCGAGCATATGATTACTAATGATGTAGCTGTTGGTCGCCGTATTATCACCCGTCCGGGTTCGGCACAGGTAATCCGTTATGCTTTTGAAATGGCTCGTCGTAAAGGCCTGAAAAAACTGGCTTGCGGTCACAAGGCCAATATCATGAAATTGACTGACGGTTTGTTTTTAGAAACGTTTTATGAGATAGCTAAAGAGTATCCTGACCTGCAGGCATCAGACATTATCGTAGATGATCTATGTATGAAGCTGGTAAGCCACCCGGAAATGTTCCAGGCTATTGTATTAACCAATTTACAGGGCGATATTGTATCTGACTTATGCGCAGGTTTAGTAGGCGGACTGGGCTTTGCTCCATCAGCAAACATTGGCGATAACATCTCGATTTTTGAGGCTGTACACGGTACAGCTCCGGATATTGCAGGTCGTAACATCGCTAACCCAACTGCATTATTACTATCAGGTATATCCATGTTGCGTTACTTAGGTTTAACAGCCCATGCGGCAACTATAGAGAATGCTTTGTTATATACCTTAGAAAAAGGCGTACATACTGGTGATTTTGGCGATCGTGCAACCAAATCGTCCAACACCACCGAGTTTGCAGAGTGCATTATTGCTAACTTAGGCAAACATCCATCAGTTGGCGGCGCACATGGGCAGCCAAATTTTGAATGTAAAACTAATGCTGATTTCCAGCCGTCTAAAAATAAAATCACGGTAACCGATGCAAACGTTAAAGAAGAGATTTTGGGTGTTGACGTGTTTGTAGAATTTACCGGCCAGCCAAAAGAGTTAGCCGAAATTGCCAAAAGCAAACTGAACGACAAGTTTGAGTTAATTATGATCTCGAACCGTGGTACTCAAGTGTGGCCTACAGGTTCTATCTACACCGAGTTGGTAAATCAGTTTCGTATCCGCTACGAAAAAGCTGAAGGTACTACGCTTACGCAAAAAGACATCTTTAACTTAGCATCCGAGGTTTCTGATGCCGTGAGAGTGGGTTCGGTTGAGTTCCTGATGAAGTTTAATGATAAAATTGGTTATTCCTTAGCTCAAGGACAATAATTCAGTTTAATCAAATAAAATAAAAGAGCGCTAATCTGAGAAGGAATAGCGCTCTTTTTTTTAAAAAGGAAATTTAATAAGCCAAAATGCTATAAAACAAACAAAGCCCTTGTAACTGGTACAAGGGCCTTATAATATGAAGAGAACTAAAAATGATTAATTCAAGTCTTCGCCAACGGGTTTAGCGGCAGAATACATCAAAGCTTTGCTTGGTGACTCCGCAAAAATGATACACTCATTATAGCTGCCACCACCAATAGCTAAAGTTTTAGCTTCGCCTTTCATTAAAGGAGAAATTACTACCTGGTAGCTTTTAAATGGTTTCTTGTACTCTTTGCTGGCTTTAGCCCATGCTGCGTTCATGTTGAGCATGTCATTTTGGCCATCAACCAATTTGCTGTATTGTGCCTGGTGCTTCGCATAAAAATCGCGGAAGTTAGATTTTTCCATGAAGTCTTGCATAGCAGACATGTAACGTCTAAAATCTATACGATTCAAGTCGATACGGTAATCGGTTTTTAAAACCAGATCATTACGCTCATTAATTCTGAAAGCGTATAAACCATTGCGGAAACGATCAAAATTAGTGATATCTTTTTTAAGGTCTTCGTTAAACATTTTAACAGCTTTGTGATTTCTAAAAGCTGCAAAGTGCTGAGTTACTTCGTTATAATAAGCAGAATTTTTATTTAAAAGCTGGTTATCGTTAGCTCCTGCATCTGTTAATGCAAACAGAACAAATCCAAGCTCGTTAGCTTCTGCTACCTCAGCGGTAACGTGATTGGTATGAGCTTTGATATGTTTGGAAGTGTAACGAGTTGCAACATCATCATATGTTTTGCAACCGGTGCTTAACATGCTGGCCGCACTCATCATCAGCGCGCAAACTAGGGGTGCTTTGTACATGAATTTCATACAGTTTCTTTGATTTTGGCTTCTTTTACGTTAAGGGTTTGAAATAGTTACGATTAATTATAACAAATATCTGATTAATATTTGTTAAGAACCTAAACGCAGGGAAAATAAATTTATTTTGGCTCGATAATATTTACTTAAAAGAAATCAGGCTTTCGCTCTCAATTTTTTTCTGTAATTCAATAATTGCACCTATCAGCGCTTCAGGACGCGGGGGGCAGCCTTGTACATAAACATCAACCGGGATAACGCGGTCAACCCCTTTTACTACGTGATAACCATGTTTCCAATACGGTCCGCCGCAGTTAGAACATGAGCCCATCGAGATTACATAACGCGGTTCGGGCATCTGTTCGTATAGGCGTTTTATACGTTCGGCCATTTTAAAAGTGACAGTGCCTGCAATAATAATTACATCAGCCTGGCGAGACGAAGGTCGAGGAAATACGCCCAAGCGGTCAACATCATAAGTAGAGGCATACATGCCCATCATTTCGATAGCGCAGCAGGCTATACCAAAGCTTAAAGGCCAAATGGAAGATAAACGGGCCCAATTAAGCAAATCGTTCAGTTTGGTAACAATAACGCCACCTTCTTCATTCAGTTCCTGAGCCATTTTCAGTTTTTTTAAAAGTGGGTTTAAACAAAGGTTTTTTAACAGTAACCGTTTCTGGGCTTGCTGTTGCAACAACCGGAATTTCAACCCTTTCAATAGCAAAAGCTTTGGGCTTAAACGCAGCCTGTTGCTGGTTTATTTTGTCGTAGAGGTTAAACGGTATATTAAGGTTAGTGGTCGGTACGACCGGTGCGGGCTTTATCCATTCCAAATCCTTTTTTCGCCAAACATATACCAAACCTAATATTAATACGCCGGCGAACACAAACATTTCAATCAATGTAAATATGCCCCAACGTTTATCAGCGGCAATTAAATCCGGATCGGCGTATACCGTAGCCCAGGGAAAAATGAAAATCATTTCTACATCGAAAAGCAAAAATATAAGGGCGATCACGTAAAAACGGCCATTAAATGGAATCCAGGCGCTGCCTACAGGCTCTTCGCCGCACTCGTAAGAAGACAGTTTTTCGGGGTTAGGTTTGCGGGGGGCAATCATCCGGCTTAAAAACAGCGTCATGCCCACTAAAACAAAGCCCGTAATCAAAAAGATAAATATCTTTCCAAATTCCGATATTTGCGAAACTTCGTCCATGGGCACAAACTTAACAAATCAGAGCCAATATGATGCTATAATAATAGGTGCCGGTGCCTGCGGGCTCATGTGTGCCGTTCAGGCCGGTTTTTTAGGCAAGCGTACATTGGTGGTCGATAAAAATAACCGGCCGGGTGCCAAGATACTGATCAGTGGTGGCGGACGGTGTAATTACACAAACCTGCACACCACCGAACAGCAATTTGTATCGGGCAATCCGCATTTCTGTAAATCAGCCTTATCGCAATGGACGGTAGATGATACCATCAATTTTTTTGAAACCTACGGCATTAGCGGACAAGAAAAGACGTTAGGTCAGCTGTTTCCGGAGAGTAATAAGGCCAAAGACATTGTAGGGGTGTTTACTCAATTATGTCATGATCTGGATCAGATCCTGTGGTTGAACGCCGAAGTAAACGCGGTCCAAAAGTTGGATGATGGACAGTTCAGTGTGAAGATGGTCCGTGATGGAAGACCTGTAGAAGCCGTTTTTCCAAAAGTAGTAATTGCTTCCGGTGGCTTGCCTGTACACAAATTAGGTGCTACCGATTTTGGATTGAAACTGGCCAAAAACTATGGATTAAATGTTGTTAAACCTGCGCCGGCCTTGGTGCCATTGACCATTACGGGTAAAGATCAGGCCTGGTACGAGCAGCTATCCGGCAGCAGTATATTTTGCCGGGTTAGTAACGAGAACATCAGTTTTGAAGAAAATATTCTGTTTACGCACTGGGGATTGAGCGGACCGGCCGTTTTGCAGATATCAACCTACTGGCGGGCGGGAGAAGAGATAAACCTGGATTTGTTACCCAATCAAAACATCGTGCAACTTATTCAACAAGAAAAGCTGGTTAATCCCAAAAAACAATTACTCAATTTGCTGGCAGGCTTGTACACCCGTAAATTTGCGGAGGCATTGAGTGGACGTTTGCCGATGAGTAAAAACCTGGCTTCGTTATCTAAAGTAGATTTAGAACTAATTGAGCAAGTTATCCATCACTTTATAGTAAAGCCAGCCGGCGACAAGGGTTACGACAAAGCAGAGGTAATGCGCGGTGGTGTAGATACGGCAGAGCTGTCGTCAAAAACTTTGGAGGCCAGGAAGGTGGAAGGTTTATTTTTTGGAGGCGAGTGCGTTGATGTGACCGGGTGGTTGGGCGGTTACAACTTTCAGTGGGCGTGGGCCTGCGGCTTTGTAATAGCGCAAAACCTGTAGCGTTACCTAATGATTGTAGAAAGTTAATCTTTTTGATAAATTTGTAACCGCTCCGTTACAATGATTGCTGATCTCTTTTCTAATAACAAATTTAGGCTGGTTTGCCTTTTGTGGATTGCTGTGAGCATATTTTGCTGGCAGTACAAATACTTTAATAACAGGTATAACAACTACAGTATTTTTGCCGGGGTTTACCACCATACGGTGGCACAAACCAATTTGTATAGCCAGTATCCGGCCGAGTATTTTGATACTAACCATTATGGTCCGCTGTTTAGTTTGGTGGTTGCACCATTTGCTGTGCTGCCAACCGGTCTTGGCTTTTTTTTATGGAACCTGATGAATGCCGGTGTCTTGATATGGGCCGTTACATTATTACCCATTGCTAATAACCGGAAAATATTACTGTTGCTGCTCACGGTTATTGAGTTTGCCAACACGCAACACTCCATACAATTCAACCCGGTAATAGCCGCTTTTATCATCTTCAGCTTTTATATGGTTGAAAAGGAAAAAGACGAGTGGGCTGCCTTTTTCATTATAATGGGTACATTGATTAAATTGTATCCTATAGTTGGCTTGGTATTTTTTATATTTTCTAAACGTAAACCGGCATTTATCATATGGTGTGTTGTTTGGGCTGCAGTAGGTGTTGGGTTGCCCATGCTCATATCCAGTCCCGGTTTTATTTTGCAATCCTATGCCGATTGGTATCATTCATTGAGTGATAAAAATATCCAGAATATAGGCTTAAACTCCGCACAGGATTTATCTATGATGGGCGTGGTAAGGCGTATTACCAGCAATCTCAACGTTCCGAATTTGCCGTTTTTGTTAGTAGGCGCAGGCACTTTAGGATTGGCCGTTCTGCGTGTAAAGCAGTTTCGTTTTATTACTTATCGCTTACAGGTTTTAGCTCTAACGTTATTGATTGTGGTTCTGTTTAGTACCGGATCTGAGCCGCCTACCTATATTATAGCAGCAATAGGAGCAATGCTTTATTTAATGATGCAGGAACATCCTTTTAAAGGCAGTAATTTGGCCTTTGTAGTGTTTATTGGTCTGATAGCAGCACTCGCCTCAACAGATGCCATACCGGCATTTATTCGTAAACCATACCTTAGTCGTTATGCCTTTAAGGTATGGCCATATATAGCACTTTGGGCAGTTATTGTTTACCAATTGCTATTTAAAAATTTCGATCATCACCTGGAAAAACTACGCATCGTTCTCCCGTCGCGCAACAGACTCGTTAACAAAGAAGGTGAATTGCAACAGGCACGCTAATTTTGCCGGGCTGCTTTCAGTTTGCGGTAATAGTTGAGCAGGTTGTCCATTTTGTTCAGGCTGAATTTGCCTTGCTGTATAGCTTCAACCACTTGAGGTTCGTCGGCCATAATATCGGTCATTACATCAACAAAGTTCATAGGAGTAATCTGGCTCATATCGCCAACACTGGTGCCAAAATAATAGGTAGCACCCCGCGCATAACCGCCGTTATTGCCGCCACCGCCACCCAGGCTGATGCCTACACCGCCACCGCCGTAGCCGCCTGTACCAAAACCGCCTGAAAAGCTTGGCGCTAACCTGAAGCCGCCACCGCCTTTGCCCGAGCTACCGTTATAAGTATATAGTTTTAAAGGTTCGTCCAACTCTACCTTTACAAAGTCCAGTTCGGCTTTGGGCCAGGTTTCGTAAGAGGGAGGATGAGCTACAATGAAGCTGTCTTGTCCGGCTACAAAATATTTAATTTCGCCGGCGCTCAGTTTAATTTCATTGGCTTTGGGATTATCTTTATAAACGATGAAACCTTCGTTTTTAACCGGTCCTTTGCCACCTGGATTATTTTGGATAAGGCCGGGCACTTTGTTGCCCTTAATATCGAAAAAGTAACCTTGTTGCCATTTTTGTGCAGAAACATTTAAGCTGACAAGACAAACGGCGGTGGTAATTAACTTTTTCATAACAGGGCAAAAGTGAAACTTATTTATCGTTGATGAAACGTGTTTTCTGATTTATTATTTTTTGATGATTCTTCGAAATGCTATAGAAACAAATAGAAGTAAGCCATCAATTATCTGATCGAAAGATAGCCGCAGGGCTTGTAACACCGAAAATACACATCACAAGATAAACTCTTCAGTTAAGATTTAGGATATTTGAAATTACTAAAAAAGAACTTTATTAATTTATGATGACTGTTGATTTACGCAGTGATACCGTGACTAAGCCCACGCCGGGCATGCTTGATGCTATGTTCAGCGCCAAGGTAGGCGACGACGTTTTTGGCGAGGATGAAAGTGTGAACGAACTGGAAGCCAAAACTGCTGCTATGTTTGGCATGGAGGCCGGATTGTTTTGCCCTTCGGGCACCATGACCAACCAAATTGCCATCAAATGTTTTACGCAGCCTTTAGACGAACTGATTGCCGACCAGACTGCGCACGTTTACCGGTACGAGGGCGGGGGAATAGCGTTTAATTCTGCAGTATCTACCAGGCTATTGAACGGCGAGCGCGGTATACTCACTGCCGATATGATAGAGCCTGAAATTAACGCGGTAGGTAATATCCATTATCCGCATACCAGTTTAGTAGTATTAGAGAACACCGTAAACAAAGGCGGAGGCAGTTGTTACACGTTGGAACAAATTGAGCCTATAGCAGAATTGTGCCGTAAGCGTAACTTAAAGTTGCATTTAGATGGGGCACGTATATTTAACGCATTAACCCACACCGGTGACCAGGCTGTTGACTATGGAAAATATTTTAATGGTATTTCGGTTTGCTTATCTAAAGGTTTGGGTACGCCGGTCGGGTCGGTGTTACTGGCCGATAAAGATACCATTACCTATGCCCGTCGTATCCGCAAAGTATTGGGCGGCGGCATGCGTCAGGCTGGTTTTTTAGCGGCAGCAGGTATTTATGCGCTCGATCATCACATAGAACGATTAAAGGTTGACCATCAACATGCCGCTATGCTGGCTGATGAGTTAGGCAAATGCGCCTGGGTGACCAACGTAGTGCCTACACAAACCAACATTGTATTGTTTGATGTTGATAGCCCTGCTGATAACATCGTAACCAAACTCGTAGCTAAGGGCATCAAATGCGGAAGCACGGATACCAAACGCATACGATTCGTAACACATTTGGATATACACCCTGAGCAGATTGACTACGTGATTTCAGTATTGAGAAGTTTATAGAGTCGGTGTGTTCAAAAATTAGTTGAGTCCATGACATCTGCATCCGGTTAAATGGTTTGTCTTTATTAGCGGGTTTGCAGGCTTAAATACGCAGCTTATTCACCAAGACAAGCTCAAAAAAATTGGCGGCGGTACGTGGTAAAACTTAAGTGTTAATTTACTGTTCATTTTACCATGAACCGCCTCTTAAAAAAACTCGAAAAAATTGGCCGCGATCCTAAGATTACTGCCAAAGCCGCTGGATTGCGTTATGTAAGCGATACTTCACCCGGTTACACGCGCAAGGCATCGGGTAGGGGGTTTAGCTACTACGATTCAGATGGTACCCCGGTGAAAGATAAAGAGCTGGTTGAACGCTTTAACAAGTTGGTTATCCCACCGGCTTATACTAATGTTTGGATCTCGCCGCACGAAAACAGCCATCTGCAATTCACAGGCACGGACGCTGCCAGCCGTAAGCAATACCGCTACCATGCCGAGTGGAATAAACTGCGTAATCAGTCTAAATACCATCGCCTGCAGGCTTTTGCAACGCATTTGCCTGCCATACGCGAACAGGTGGATAAGGATTTAAATCGCCGCAACCTTGACCATGATAAAGTGTTGGCATTGGTGGTACGGTTAATGGAGCTCACGAGCATACGTATTGGTAATGAGTCGTACAAAAAACTGTATGGATCTTACGGTTTAACCACCATGATGGACAAGCATGTAAAAATTGATGGCTCCAAAATTAATTTTGAATTTAAGGGCAAAAAAGGCGTTTATCATAAAATTGACCTGCAAAGCAAAAAGCTGGCTCGGTTAGTAAAACAGTGTCGCGACATACCCGGTAAAGAGCTTTTTCAGTATTACGATGACGAAGAAAAACGCTGTACTATAGACTCGGGGGATGTTAATCACTACCTAAAAAACATAACAGGAGAAGATTTTACCGCAAAAGATTTTCGTACTTGGGCAGGTAGTGTAAGTGCATTATATGCTTTTAAAGAAGCTGGTAATTTTGAGAGTCAAACGCAGTGTAAAAAAAATATCATCAGCGTACTTGATGAAGTGGCGGTAACTTTAGGTAATACCCGTACAGTTTGCAAAAAGTATTATGTGCATCCAACCATCATCAGCAGTTACGAACATGGTACTTTATTTAAATATATTGAAGGCTTGGATCAGGTAAAAGATCATAAAGCTTCGGAGTTAAATACAGCAGAAAAGGCCTTACTCTCTATTTTGGAAAACGAAACATTGGCCGAGGCAAGTTAAAAAGAAATGGATATATTTCTTACTCCGCTACATAAACATATTGTTTGTAAACACCGTTTGTAATGCTATATTTATAACTAATTAAGTCTGTATCAAATCGCTTACAAATGGGCGATAAAACTTATTTGAGTAAGTTTAATCTGTTTGCAAAGACAACTTAATCAAGAAAACGCAGTTCTTTGTTTTGAATTGCGGGAATTAATGGCTGATGTGTTGTTTCCTGCATTAAATGACTGGGGCCACGATGTTTGGTCAAATTAAAAGTCGTTACAATAAGCATTCTTGAGCATTATCCGGGCTGTGCTTTTGCATCGCTAAGGTTTCTGCTGTAATCCTGATTTCAAATGTGGATAATATAAATAGCCCGATAGCAACAAATATTAAAGTAATCAGGTATAAAGAGAAAGTATATAAATATTAATAATTGCTAATCAATACATTGTACGGTTATATATAATAGGAGATAGCTGTATAGATATTATGGAGTACTTGAACTATGAGTTTTATACAACAACAAGATCCTGACTATAAGGGAACCGGTATTGCTCCAGTGCTCCATAATTTGCATGCAGCGCTTTGGGAAGTTGACCTCCGGACCAAGCAATTACGCTGCTCGGCAGGATTTTATGCTGCTTTGGGTTTAGAACCCAAGGATATCGATCTGTCGTATGCCTATTTCATAAGCAATATAGTATATCACGAAGATGTTTCGGTGGTTACTACCGAAACTTATAACTGTTTACTCGGTAAATCAAAAACTTTAGAAATACGGTTATTTACCACTAATGGTTACCAATGGTTTCAAAGTAGTTTTACCCGAGATCAGGATACTACCATCACCGGTACCATTGTTAATATACATCAGTATAAAGTATCAGAGTTTCAGTTAGCGGCCAGTAACAGGCAGTATGCTGCTGTAAATAAAATAACTAAAGCCGGTAGTTGGGAAATTGACGCCCGCAGCCGCGTATTAAGCTTAAGTAAAGAGGCAGCCGAAATACTTGAGCTGCCACTGTTGCCTCCGGCTGATATTGATAGCTTGATCCGTACGGTTGTTCCCGAGCATCGCCCTTTGATTGAGCGCACACTCAACGACAGTATGACCTTTGGTAAGCCTTGTGACATTGAACTGCAAGTAAAAACCAATAGTAAAAATACGTTTTGGATAAAAATAAACGCGTTTACTACTGTTGACGAATATGGTAAGGTGCAACTGGTTAGGGGTATAATACAAAACATTGATCAAGTTAAGCGCCGGGAAACGGAGCTGCTGGATTCGTTTAAGTTTGTAGATCACCAGAACAAACGGCTGCAGAATTTTGCTTACATGGTATCGCATAACCTGCGGTCTCATGCTAACAACTTGCAATATCTGGTTAGGTTATACCAGGAATCGGAAGAACCCGAGGAGCAGAAGGAAATATTTAAGCACATTTTTGCTATCAGCAATAGCTTAAATACAACAATTGAGCATTTGAATCAGATTGTTAAAATCGAATCAGATATCAAGCAGGAGCGTCGGTGGACTGAGATTGAACCTGTATTTAAGAATGTACTGAACGCACTGGAAAGCAACATCCAGTCGGCTAATGCGCAAATACACTATGACTTTACGGCATGTCCGTCTATCATGTATATCCCAGCTTATTTGGAGAGTATATTTCATAACCTCCTCACCAACTCGTTAAAATATCGGAGTCCTGATCGTAAATTGGTTATTAGCTGTTACAGTAAGGATGAAGATGGTAACGTATACCTGGTTTTTGAGGATAACGGTACCGGTATTGATATGGAGCGTTATGGCAAGAAGCTATTTGGAATGTATCAGACTTTTCATAAAAACACTGACTCTAAGGGCATAGGGTTATTTATCACCCGTAATCAGGTTGAGGCCTTGGGTGGCAGCATTGAAGTAGAAAGCACGCTCGATGCAGGAACAAAATTCATAATCACTCTCGGAACCAGGTTACAGTTAACAAACGGAGTTCAATAATTTAAAAAGTTATCATAAAAGAATAGAGAGCTTTATCTAAAGCTCTCTATTCTTTTATGATCTAATTTTGAGTTTTACCCTTTGAGCCTTCTTTCGTGGTAATTAAAATGACTCCATCTTTTGCATTCTCTCCCCAAAGGGCTTTGGCAGACGCATCTTTTAACACGTTTATGCTCTCTATCTTATCTTGGTCAAGTTTATCAAAGTCCTCTTTAGTGGCAGGTTTGCCGTTTATAATAAATAGAGGGCTGGCCAAGTCTGATTTTTTTTCAGGTGTTATATGTGTTGGATATCCTTCAGTAATCACCTGACGTAACGATCCGTTAGGCCCAACAGTAGTTTTCTTTTGAGGTGACGCGAAGCCGCGAACGGTTATTGTGCGGTTTTGGGGCTTTGATCCGATAGCTACAACGGGACGTGGATTGTTGTTAGATTTTATTGAAGAGTCCGCTTTGGCCGATGCAGTTGAAAATGTGTTTGCATTAGACTTAGGTGTTGGCATCACCGTTGAAAAGGTTGAGGTGCCGGCGTTTGTTGCACCCTGTATTTCGGTAACGCGGGCCGCTGCTATTTTTTGCATAATGCTTTGCACGGCGGCTGAATTTTCTTCGCCTTTAGTTACAATTATAACGGCTCCCTGCGAGGCGGCCTCTCCAAATAAATTAACAGCCGATGAACCCTTGAGAACTGTTATACTTTCTATCTTATCAGTTTCAATGTTGTTTGCTTGTTCAGTTGTAATCTGTTTGCCGTTTAAAACACAGTAAGTAGACTCGCTTCCGGGCGGAAACATGATTGCTTTTTTTGGGATAAACTTCACTTTGGGTGTATCTGCTATAACATTTGCAGTTTGTATGGTTGGCATGGCCCTGCTGAAAGCAGCTAACTTTTGTTTGGTATGTCTTTTTTCCTCCTGCGTAGTTGTCGTTGTTAAATTAGCTTCAACAGCTTTATTGACTGCTTCATCCTTTGCGACGCTTAGCGCTCTATCCGTAATTTCATTAACCCTGTCTACACTTTTTTTAATTAGCTCAGCTTTGGACGTGCCGAATATGAATAGCAGTGCTGCAACTACAGGGATTATCAGACCGTATCGGCCAAGGCTAAAAGCAGAAGATTTTTTTGCATTCATCATCATAATACGTTTTTTAATGGTGGATATGTTGAAATGATTAACTACGGCGTTGGGCGACGTGTTAAAGCTGGCATACAGCAAAATGTACTGATAGTTTTTAGCGTTAATGCCTTGCTTTAAAATCTCGCGATCGGTAATAAACTCCAGATTTTCGCTGATGGCTTTTTTAATGAGCCAGATGCCGGGGTTAAACCAGTAAAATACCAAGCTAACTTCGGCCAGCAAAATATCAAGCGTATGCCATTGTTTAACGTGTACATCTTCGTGAGCAACCACTGATTCTATTTCGTTTTCTGAATATTTAGTTGGGTTGATATAAATGCTTTGCCAAAACGAAAATGCACTGGCCTCGTCCTCAATGATGCGAACCTGACGATTGCAAATGGTTTGTGATACCGAACGGCGATGAACGTTGAACAAAGAAGTAAACTGCAACACTAAACGGATACCCATAAATGTAGCTCCCATCCAAAAAATGATAAGCAGGTACTGCCAGTAAGTTTCTAAACTTGCAGAAGCTTCAGTTTTGCCATAAGTGGAGATGCTGTAAATCAATTGGGCATCGGTTATTTGCAACGGTTTTACAACATCATGCTGTAGCAGTATAGCACCGAAATCTACCAGCGGATAGGTAGAGGAAAACAGCAGTGCTACAATCAGGTATACCCGGTTTAAGGTGTAAAAGGTAAGCCTGCGAAAAATAAAGTAATAGCCTGCGCAGAATAAAACGAGCGCGACATTTACTTTAAAAAGGTAAATGAGTAGAGTAGGCATAAAAGCTATTTTTTAGGTTTTTCAATCAGGTTTATAATCTCCTGTAAGTCCTCGGCACTGATTTCCTGGTTGCGTGCAAAAAAGGTAACCATCTCTTTGTAAGAGCTTTTAAAATAATTGCTTACAAAGCCACTCATAAATCTCTTTTTATATTCTTCCTCTTTAATTAATGCGGAATAGACATAGCTATTGCCCATTTTTTCACCTTTTACAAATGCTTTGCGTTCCAGGTTTTTTACGGTCGACGCCAGGGTAGTATATGGCGGTTTAGGCTCGGGCATTTGATCCAAAATTTCTTTAATAAATGCCTTGCCGGTGCGCCATATCAGTTGCATAGCATCTTCTTCCTGTTGTGATAATTTTTCCATATATTACGATAACTTCGTAAATCTACGAATGTTTCGTAATTAAACAAATTATTTTTTCGTTAATGATTCTAAGTTGATTAAAAAAGCTCACTCGCTTATAGAATTATAAGCTCCAAACTTTGTTGAATATTACTTAACAGAAACAAAAGGTTATTAACCGACTTTTATTTTAGCAGCATACATTATTTATCTTAATACAACATGCCATTCAGAACCACTGTTATTACCGGAGCAACATCAGGAATTGGAAAAGAAACCGCGTTAGCCTTGGCCAAAAAAGACCATGCAGTTTATCTGTTGGTACGTAATGTGGAGAAAGGCGAACAGCTTAAAAAAGAGATAGTGTCTCAAACCGGTAACCGCAGCATATTTGTCATCTATTGCGATTTGGCCAATATGCAAACCGTGCAGCATGCCGCCGATGAACTGAAAGGCAAGTTGATGGCTATTAACGTGCTCATAAATAACGCAGGCGGCATTAACGCCAGCAAGCTGCTTAGTGAAGATGGTAATGAGCTTACTTTTGCCATGAACCACTTGGGGCATTTTTTACTAACCATGAGCCTGATGCCTTTATTACAAAAAGGGCAGGCCCGCATTGTAAATGTCAGCTCAGAGGCTCATCGCATGGCCCGGCCTCAGCTACTGAATGATGTCCAGTTTAAACAGGGATATTCGGCTTTTAAGGCTTACGCTCTGGCTAAATTGTGCAATATTTATTTTGCTAAAGCGCTTGCCGAGCGTTATGTATCTTCGGGTATCACAGCTTATTCGCTGCATCCGGGTGTGGTCAATACCGGTTTTGGTAGTCAGTTAGGAGGCATCGGCAAAGTATTGATGCTACTGGCCAAGCCGTTTATGATTACGGCACGAGAGGGAGCCCAAACCAGCATTTACCTGGCCGGCGAAACTAAACTGAGTCCCAAGTTAAGCGGTCAATATTTTAAAAAGGGAAAGCCAGTTAAACCTACACTTGCTGCTCAGAACACATCGGCCCGTAATAAATTATGGCAAATCAGCGAGCAGCTTACGCAAAGCTTTATGCAGTGAATTTGTTACAACATATCTTGTGTCATGTTTAGGTAAATAAGTACAATTGTATATATTTACGCAACAACACTAAACAATTTATGCTGATTAATAAGAAATTTTTAGCCACTATCGGACTGATGTCTGCTGTGGTCTTTGTTTCTACTACTTCTATGAAACAAAGTCAGGCCGACGATGAAAAGAAGTTCAAGAATCTGAAGGTTCTTCCGAAAAATATATCTGATAAACAATTAGATGCTGTGATGGATAACTGGAGCCATTCGTTAGGGGTACGTTGCAATTTTTGCCATGTGCGTAACGAAGAAACCAAAAAGATGGATTGGGCATTAGATACCAAGCCCGAAAAAGAAATGGCCCGCCAGATGTATCGCATGACATCAGACATCAATAAAAAATATTTTAAAGCCGGAAAAGATTCATTAGGTATGGTGATGCAGTTAGGCGTTAACTGTAACATGTGCCACCAGGGCAAAGCTCACCCTGAGGTAAAAGAGCCTGAAAACCCACGCAGACGTGGTCCGGGCAACGGTCCGCAAGGGCAGGCACCGCAGGGTCAAGCTCAGCAAGGTACGCCACCATCTGGCCAGCAGCCCCCGGTAACACCGCCTCAGCAATAATTTATTTGTCCTGATCGAGGAGCCTATTGTTAAGCTCTTCGATCAGTGCTTTTTGCGCCGGGTTGATTTTTATACAAGCACCATCAAAGCCAAACCAGCCAGCTTTGTCTACCTCCGGTACAGTTATCCATTTGCCGGACTTGTAAGGGTACTCCATATTAAAAGTATTGCTAACAACCGCCTCAGCATCAATATCGCCCTCTACCGCCCAGGCATGCACTAATTTGCCGCCTTTTTGTTTAATGGTTTGCAACGGGATAAAGTTGCCGCTTATTTTCTGACCGGTTTCTTCCTCAAACTCGCGCTGAGCCGCTAACAAGGCATCTTCTTCATCCGTAAATTCTCCTTTAGGTATACTCCAGGCACCTTCATCTTTATTTGCGAAATATGGGCCACCGGGATGGACTAAAAAAAACTGCAGTTGCTTTTTATGATATCGGTATAACAATAATCCTGCACTTTGACGAGGCATAATGATATTGGAGTGATATAGCTGCACAAGATAATACTTAGCTTTGCCATCGCAAACTTAAGCATACAGCAAGTAGAACACTCATCCTATGTTTACCGGAATTATTGAAACCTTAGGCCGCGTTACCGATTTACAACACGATGGCGGCAACCTGCATATCACAGTTAGTTCATTCATCTCATCAGAGCTAAAAATTGATCAATCGGTTGCTCACAATGGCGTTTGCCTTACTGTAGTGGCTCTGCAAGATGATGTGCATACGGTTACAGCTATTGAAGAAACACTTAATAAGACTAATATAGGTCAGCTTAAAACCGGCGACCTGATTAACTTGGAACGCTGTATGCAGATGAACGGCCGGTTAGACGGGCACATTGTACAAGGGCACGTAGATCAAACTGCCGTTTGTACCGCCTACAAAGAATTGGATGGCAGTTGGGAATACACGTTTGAATATGACCCAATCCGCGGCAATGTAACCGTTGAAAAAGGATCTATCTGTATTAACGGCATCAGCCTCACTGTGGTAAATTCGCAAGCTAACACCTTTTCGGTAGCCATTATCCCTTATACTTATGAGCACACTAACCTGCAACAGGTGCGCGAAGATTCGGTGGTTAACCTCGAGTTTGATATCATTGGCAAATATGTAGCCCGTTTGCTGCAACGCTAAAGCTGGCTGCCTAAAGCGCTGATGCGGCTTTTGGTATAATCAACATATACCTGCTGCAGGGCGGGAGGGTTGGTGCTTAAATATTTTTTATAGTACTTAACTGCTTTGGTCTTGTTTTTCAGTTCGGTATCATATAAGGTAGCCAATGAGTATAACAGCAAAGGGCGCTCCGCAAATGTTAACCCGCGTTCATAATGCTGCACTGCTTTCTTAAAACGTTTGGTCTCCTGGTAGCTGCCGGCCATTTCGCCGTAATAGCTTGGTATGGCGGGTGAGATACCATCATTGATAGCCAGCTCGAAGTTTTCTATCGCTTTATTGTATTTTTTTAGGGCCTTGTAGCTTAAAGCCATGTAATAATAGGATGTTTCGTTTTGTTGCATTTGTTCCATGCCTGCAAGCGTTTCGAGGCAGCACATGTAATTTTTGAGCCGGTAATAGGCTTGGCCTAACTTGATTATTGTTTGATAAGAACCGTCGCCTTTCTGCAATAGCTGGCTTCCTACCTTGATGGTTTCAACCCATTTTTCCTGCGCATGTAACAGTTTAATCAGACTTTGCATTAATACCACGTTTTCGGGGTCAGCAGCAATAGCTTTATTCAACACCTTTTCAGCAAGCGGATTGCGTTTAGTGTTTACATACCAGTTGCTAAGCAAACCTGCCACGTCTGCATCTTCTGGATTGAGTTTATTGGCCATTGCCAAATATTTCACATAATTGGTAGTATCAGATTTGCGATCACTAATATCTGCCAGTTGTTTGATGACGATGTAATTAGTAGAATCTGCCGCAATTAACTTTTTATAATATCTACCGGCCTTATCCAAATTACCTCTGCGCAGGTTAATACCTGCCAAGCTGGTCAGCACATTAAGCTTAGTGCTGTCCAGATCATAAAGTCGTTGATAATAACTTTCAGCATCTGCCAGTTTACTGGCCATCTGCGATGCATAAGCCAGGTTGCGAAGAGCGGTGGGGTCAATGATAGGTTCCTGGTAAACGCTTTTCAGATAATTAACCGCTTCCAGGTAGCGTTGCCCATGATAATAATCGAGCAGAGTTGCATCGTTTACTTTTTGTGCGTGTATAGTGCCAATTGTGATTATCGAGAAAGTGAGGTAGGCAAACAGCTTATTGCAGATAGGTTTCATAGGTCAGTAATTTTTAACTAATTTATTAGTTGTAAAACTAAATTCAAACTTTTTATGAAAGTTTTGTTTCTATTGTTGTACTAACAAGAAACGAAAACGTTATGGATAAGATCAGAAAGTTTGAACTCATGGAAAAAATTGTTCATGAGCTGGAAGATTTAAAAAATAGCCAACAAGCTATTATTCAGAAAATTGGTAAAATTGAAGTAGACAATATAGATCTGGGCAACAAACGTTTAGAGAAAGACCTGCCCGATATGCACCAACGTGTGGCCGACAACCTAGACACCATTGCTGCCATACTGGATGATTTTGCCAGCCAAACCGATGAGTTTAGCGACAAAAACAACATCCAGGCTTTAAAAGAGCAGGAAGAAATAGAAAAGTTGAAATAGCGACAAAACAAACAGGGCCTCATTTTGAGGCCCTGTTTGTTTAATCACGATATGAGGATAAGCGGATATTTTATAAACGATTATTCCTGATCATCAATTTTCTTACCCGTCATAGCCGTACTGATGGCCTGATCCATTACGCGCTCTGCGTAGGGGCGAGTCAGGTTGTTTAATTCGTCAACCTTTTTCAAAATCAAATCTTTATCGTTGCTGGTAAGCACTTCCTTCAATGCCTGTATGTATTGGTGCGTTTCGGTTACTTCGGCAACGGTTAGCAGTTCACCGTGTTTTTGTATAAAGCGCTCTGCAGTGTATACCATCTGTTCGCCTTCGGTACGGGCTTCGATGATCATCCGTTGGTTTACATCATCTTTAGCGTGAGTAATACTATCCATCAGCATCTGTTCTACCTGATCGTCCGTAATGCCATAAGCAGGTTTTACTTCAACCTCTTGCTTGGTACCCGAACGTAACTCAATAGCCTGCACTTTTAAAATACCATCGGCGTTCAGCAAAAAGTTAATATCTACTTTCGGGAAGCCTGCAGGCATGGCCGGAATACCTTTTAAATCAAACTCGGCCAGTTTACGGTTCTCTTTCACTAAATCGCGCTCGCCCTGAAAAACAGAAATCTTCATGTTCACTTGTCCGTCAATCGAGGTAGTGTACTGGCGACCAGCTTTAGTTGGTACTTTAGAATTACGCGGAATAATAACATCCATCAAGCCGCCCATAGTCTCGATACCTAACGACAGGGGAGTAACGTCCAGCAATAAAATGTCTTTACGGTTGCCCGCCAAAATATCGGCTTGTATGGCCGCACCTAAAGCTACTACCTCATCAGGGTTAACATCATCATGCACCGTGCGGCCAAAAAACTCGGCAACTTTATTTTTAACTAAAGCCGTGCGGGTAGATCCGCCAACCATAATTACTTCGTCAATGTCTTGCGTGGTTAAACCGGCGTCTTTTAAAGCGTTGGCGCAAGCCGTAATGGTTTGCTCTACCTTAGGCATTATTAAATCCTGGAAGGTAGTGCGGTCAATGGTACACCAGATATCGCCTATTTTTTCGTTAAACAAGCTTTGGTGAGCAAACGCCTTTTTCGCTTCTTCGGCTTTCAGTCGTAGCTGCTGCATCAACTCACGGTTTTCGGCCAGTTCGGATTTATTTAATTCATTCTTTTCGATCCAGTATTCTAAAATGGCTCGGTCAAAATCGTCACCACCTAAAAACGTATCACCGTTGGTAGACAATACTTCGAAGATACCATTTTGAATTTGTAGGATAGAAACATCAAAAGTGCCTCCGCCCAAATCGTATACCGCGACGGTTTTACTTTCTTCCGGACTCAAGCCTATGCCGTAAGCCAAGCTGGCAGCAGTAGGTTCGTTCACAATACGTAATACATCCAGCCCGGCCAGTTTACCGGCATCGCGCGTGGCCTGACGCTGCGAGTCGTTAAAATATGCCGGTACGGTGATCACTGCACGGTTTACCGGTGTCTTAAGCGCATGTTCTGCTCGTTCTTTTAACTCCTTCAATATCAACCCCGAAAGTTCAATAGGCGTGTAGAAACGGTCGCCTACTTTTACTTTCACCAAGCTTTCGGTATTGTCGTCGATAACTTTGTAAGAGAAGAAATCTTTGTAATTCTCAATATCATGGTATGAGCGTCCTAGCAAGCGTTTTACCGAAAAAATGGTGTTTTGCGGGTCGGTTACCAGATAGTTTTTGGCCTCGTTTCCAACCGTGATGCTGCCGGTAGCATCAAAATGCACTACCGAGGGGACCAGTACGCCCTTGCCGGTATCGTTAATCACCTGCGGGTTTTTGTCGGGGTTGATGAACGCTACCAGCGAGTTGGTAGTACCTAAGTCAATCCCTACAATCACTTCTTCTTTTTGCAGCGAGCCTGTTGCCAGGTTGATGGAAACTTTAGCCATAATTATTACTTAACAGGCGGCAAATGTAGCGAGTTTTAACTTAATGCCTGTCATGCTTATGTGAATTGAAGTAGCGTTGTTTAAATCAGGTTTTCTGTATATTTTCACACCAATGTTTAAGCCCATTTTTAGCCGTGCCCTGCTGTGCAGCCTTTTGTCTTTGAGCGTTTACAGCGTTAGCGCGCAAGAGTTTGGCGGCAACCCGCCCTCGGTAAAATGGAGGCAGATTAATACCCCTGCAGCGCGGGTTATTTTCCCGGTCGGGCTGGATTCGGTAGGGCAACGAGTGGCTGGCGTAGTACAACGCATCAACAACCTTACTAAGCCAACCATTGGTTTTAAGCAAAGGCAAATTAACATTGTGTTGCAAAACCAGTTGATAACCACTAATGGTTATGTGGGGCTGGCGCCTTTCAGGAGTGAGTTTTATGCGGTACCCGCTCAAAATAGTTTTTCATTGGGCAGTATTGATATTGCCGACCAACTGGCCATACACGAATTCAGGCATGTGCAGCAGTACAACAACTCAGATGTTGGGCTGACTCGTTTCTTAAGAATACTGTTTGGCGAGGCAGGGCAGGCATTGGGATATGCATTGTCTGTCCCTAATTGGTTTGCCGAAGGCGATGCCGTTTACAATGAAACGCATTTAACTACTCAGGGTCGCGGTCGCTTACCTTATTTTTATAACGGCTACCGCAGCTTGTGGGCAGCTGGCAAAAACTATAGTTGGATGAAGCTGCGTAACGGATCGTACCGCGATTTTGTGCCCGATTGGTACCCATTGGGTTATATGATGGTAGCTTACGGCCGTGAAACTTATGGAAGCCAAATTTGGAGAAATGTTAACCATGATGCCGCCGCTTACAAAACTCTGGCTTATCCATTTCAGCATGCAGTTAAAAAAAACACCGGTGTTAATTATTCCAGTTTCCGTAATGATGCACTCGGTTACTTTAAAAAGCTGTTATTAACGCCCGAACTGCAAGCCGGAGCAAAGCAGTACCCCAAAAACC
>CAJYJH010000009.1 GCA_913775265.1 uncultured Mucilaginibacter sp.
CCTGCACTCGTCATCAGTGACATTATGATGCCGGTGATGGATGGCAAAGCTATGCTGCAGCATATACGACACAACCAGCGCACCGCTCGTTTACCGGTTATCTTTTTATCGGCACGAGCCGGCGAAGAGGCACGGATTGACGGACTGGAAGCTGGCGCAGATGATTATTTGGTGAAACCGTTTTCGGCAGCCGAGCTGCTGACCAAAATCAGGGCGCAAATCAACATCTCAAAAGCCAGGCAGCATGCCGAAGAGCAGTTGCGCAGCCTGTTTACGCAAGCACCTGTGGCGATTGCCATATTTCGAGGCGCCAATTACGTAGTGGAACTGGCTAACGAAAAGATACTGGAGTACTGGGGACTTAACGAGAATGACATCCTTTTTAAACCCTTATTTGATGTGATGCCGCAGTTAGCAATTGCAGGTTTTGTAGATATTATGACTAATATTTATGAAACTGGTAAACGCTATGAGGCGGGTCAGGTTCCGCTTCACTTAACCCGCAATGGGCAACCAGACACATTGTACATCAACGTTACTATGGAAGCGCTACGCGATGAATATGACACGATTACCGGCATTGTAGCTGTGGCGGCCGAAGTTACCGAACAAGTAATTGCTCGTAAAGAAATAGAAAAAGCCAATGCTACGCTGCAATTGGCTATGAACGCTGCCGGCATGGGCATCTGGCGCACCGAAATAGGCACGGATGTTTTAGAGGTGTCAGAAAAAGCCCGTCAGATACACGGATTGGCGCATGGCGTACCATTAAGCTTCGAAGCTACACAACAACTTATTTTGCCCGAATATTCTGAACCTTTGATGAGGGCTATTAATGAAGCCATCCAAAATAAGGGCAGCTTTGATGAAGATTACCAGATAAAAACTTTAGACGCTAACAACCTCCGTTGGATAAACTCGGTTGGGCAGGTAGAGCTCGATAACGAGGGGGAGGTAAAAGCTGTAGTAGGTACCATTATAGATATTACCGAAACTAAAGAAGACGAGCTGCGGAAAAATGATTTCATTAGCATGGTAAGCCACGAGCTGAAAACGCCGCTTACTTCACTCATGGCTTATGCCCAGTTACTAAGCCGTAATGCCGATAAAAACAACGACACCTTTGCACAAAAAAACCTAAGCAAAACTCAGCAGCAAATCAAAAAGATGACTAACCTCATCAACGGCTTCCTGAATGTTTCGAGGCTGGAATCGGGAAAAATACACCTGCAAAAAACAACTTTCAGTTTTAACGACCTGGTGCGCGAAATGGTAGAAGATGCCAGATTACACAGCAGCCAGCATCAACTGGAACTGCAGCAACACGGCAAAATGATACTGCATGCCGACCGCGACAAAATAGGCGTTGTGGTAACCAACCTGCTAAGTAATGCTATAAAGTATTCGGCTGCCAATACAGTAGTTACGGTTATTGTAAAAGAGGCCGATGGCGTTGCAATATTGAGCGTACAAGATCAGGGCATGGGTATCAAACCGCAGGACCAGGCCAAACTGTTTGACCGTTACTACAGGGTCGACGATCAAAAAACGCAAAACATTTCCGGCTTTGGCATAGGGCTTTATCTGAGCAAAGAAATCATCAAACGCCACAGCGGCGAGATGTGGGTAGAAAGCGAGCACGGTGTTGGCTCGACTTTTTATGTTAAACTGCCGCTCGAGTAAAGCAACAGCGCAATACTTCATCAATTAGCACAAATATAACGACGTTACAATAGTTTTTTCAACGGCCTTTCAGGATACAGATATTTAGTATTTGTATACTGAAGGCCGTTTGTGTTTGGTAGCTTAAACCTGATTATGCTTGATACTTAACGTTAGCAGTGCTAAAAAATGCGATAGTGCCCTGACAATTAAACTGAGTAACATAGCGCTTCATACTGGTTTCTGATGCGTTTTGAGTGTCGCGTGTGTTAACAATTAATTAACACATATTACTTTACAAATCAGAAGTTTTAAGAAACCAATTCCATTAAAAATATAGTATTTTCGCGGCATTTTTATTTAAACTATAATTTATGGTTAAACCCCTACTTAACTTATTATTAGGTTTACTTATCAGTTCGTGCTGTTTTGCGCAGGGCCGAACGGTTAATGGTAAGGTAACCGCAAAAGCTGATGGCACTCCCTTACCGGGCGTTAGCGTAATGGTGAAAGGCACTTCCAACGGCACGCAGACCGATGCACAGGGAAACTTTGGATTAGATGCACCCTTATCAGCCAAAGTACTTACCATTAGCTATCTGGGCTACAAAACACAAGAGGCCGTCATCACCGCCGGTACCATCAGCATTACCCTCGATGATAATCGTCAATCTCTGAGCGAAGTTATTGTAACCGGCTACAATGCTCAAAGCGAGCGCGAAATTGCTGGGTCAGTAGCTACAATAAAAGCCGAACAAATTAACCAGGTGCCTATTGCCTCTTTTGACCAAGCTTTGCAAGGCCGTGCGCCGGGTGTACTGGTGCAGGCCAGTTCGGGTCAGCCGGGTGCAGCTGCTAACGTAGTGGTGCGCGGACGCGGTTCAATCTTAGGTTCTACCAATCCATTGTACATTATGGATGGTATCGAAATTACCGCTGCCGATTTTGCCACCATCAACACGCAGGATATTGCCGACGTCACCATCCTGAGAGATGCATTGGCTACAGCACAATACGGTTCAAGGGGTGCAAACGGCGTTGTTGTAATCAGCACCAAGCAAGGCCGTGCAGGTAGGGCTATAGTGCGTTACGATGCCCAATTTGGCCGATCTACAGCGCCAGATAGCAAGGTAACCTTAATGAACTCGGCACAAAAGCTGGACTATGAACTGGCCAACGGTAACCCCAACGGCTGGACCGCCGATCAGATTGCCGTATTAAAACAAACCAATACCGACTGGAAAGATGTCATCTTTAAAACCGGCATCACCAAAAGCCATAATCTTTCAGTATCGGGCGGTGTTGATAAAACTAAATATTTTGTATCAGGTAGTTTGTTCGATCAATCAGGCACGGTCTTAACCACCGGCCTTAAGCGTTATAATGGTCGTGTAAACCTATCAAGCGGTACGCAGGATTTTGACTTTGGCTTAAATTCTTCTTACGGTTACTCCAATTTTTCTAATACCAGCGAGGCCAATACAGTAAACGCATCACCATTAAATGCCATCCGCTGGATTAATCCTTACCTGACGCCATACAGCCCTGATGGCAGCTATACCGAAAGTGTTACCGGTCAGCCTAACCCGCTGCCATACCTTTTAGAGAATAACAACTCGCGCGGTCAGCTAAAACTGGTAGGCAATGTTTATGCGGTGTATCATGTGCCTGTGGTAAAAGGCTTATACGCCAAAGTAAATGGTGGTGTTGATTATACCTCTAATGAGATCACCAATTTTATTTCGCCGGTTATTGGCTTTAACCAGCCGGGAGGTCGTGGCGCGTTAACCCGTGGCTATGGTAAGCTTACCCGTTACACATTAACCTCTTCTATTGGATACAACAAGAAAATCGACCAGGATCATAGTATTTCGGCAACGCTATTTAACGAGATTGTAAGCGCTAAAAGCAACAGCTTCCGGTTTACCGGTTACGGTTTGGGCGGCGCTTTCGAAAACGAATCGGGTATTACACCGGGTACTGCCACCAACAATTTTATCCCGGTGGTTGCAGGCGGCGGCGGTGCCGACCCGAATAACCCTTCGGCCCTGTTGGGCCCTAACGCTTTACTCTCTTACTTTGCCAATGTTAAATATAATTACAAAGAGCGCTACTTTGTGGAGAGCTACCTGCGCAGAGACGGATCGTCGAGGTTTGGTGCAGATCGCCGCTATGCCAATTTTGGTTCGGTGGGTGTAAGCTGGATAGCCTCCAACGAAGACTTTTTTGCGCCGGTAAAAAGCATCTTCAGTGATCTAAAATTGAAGGCCAGCTACGGATCGGCAGGTAATCAGCCTGTTACGGCCGACTTTTTACCGAGAGAATTATACGGTCGCGCTGTTTACAACGGTGTAAGCGGCTTGGTACAAAGTCAATTGAACAACCCAGAACTGCAATGGGAACGCCGTACTACCTTTAACACCGGTCTGGAGTTTACAGCCTGGAACGGACGCATTGGCGGTAGCTTTGATTATTATAATGCCCTAACCTCTAACCTGCTCCTTAACCAGCAGCTATCCAGAACGGTAGGCCGCACTTCGCTGATCTCTAACAGTGGTAAATTGCGTAACTCGGGTATCGAAGCATCTTTGAATGTTGATGTGTTGAAGCTTCAAGACTTTGATTGGAATGTGTTTGCTAATTTCACTTATAACAAGAGTAAAATCGTTGCACTGTTGCCCGATCAAAACGAAATTATCGACGGCATTTACATCAACCGTGTAGGAGAAAAATTAAACCAGCTATACATGGTGAGATACGTGGGTGTAAACCCGGCCAATGGCAATTCTATTTATTTGGATAAAAACAACAACCCTACCGAAACCTACAGCAGCAACAACCGTGTGCTGGTAGGCTCCGCCGAGACTCCATATTTTGGTGGTTTTGGAAGCTCGATTACTTACAAAGGTTTTGAGGCCAGCGCGTTTCTCAGCTTTGTAAAGGGGAACAAAATATTAAACTACGACCGTAGCAACGTGGAATACCCTTATGCAGCCGACAACCTAAGCGCCGATCTGTTGCGCGAATGGCGCACACCGGGCCAGGTAACTGACATACCAAGCCCTAACAACATTTACATTGCCGAAACTACCCGCTTTGTTGAAATCGGCGACTTTCTACGCCTGCGTAATGCCACCATCAGTTACTCACTGCCCAAAACATGGCTGTCGCGTGTAAAGGTAAACTCGCTGCGCGTTTTTGTACAGGGGCAAAACCTGGTTACCTGGACTAAATACAGAGGCTTTGACCCCGAGTATGCTACCGGTAACCTGATTGGTGCACAGTACCCAGCCTTGAGAACAATAACTGCAGGTTTAAACATCGCTTTATAAATCATCCCCTAATCGTTAAAACAAATGAAATTTAGAAATTATGTATTGGGTGCAGGGCTTGGTTTGGCTTTAGCGACCACCTCCTGTAAAAAAGTACTTAATGTTGCTCCCGAATATGCCTTAGATGGCTCGCAGATATTTACCAGCTTAACTGACTACGAATATTCGCTTACAGGTACTTATTCATTATTGCGCCAAAACGGTTATTATGGTAACGGATCTACCGGCACGGGTGCCTGGTCATCCCTGCCTGACATGATGGGCGACGACCTGCTGCAAACCAATGAGGATTTAGGTAATTACGGACGTTTATCTAACTACACCTTCACCCCTAACGAAACCACAGTATCCACTGCCTGGACAGCAGCTTACAACGTGATTACTCAGGCCAATATCACCATCAGGGGTATTGATCGGTTCCAGTCGGCTAATGCACAAAAGGTAAACCGTATTAAAGGCCAGGCGCTGGCTTTACGTGCTATGGCTCATTTTGATTTACTGCGCTATTGGGGAAGCGACTTCGAACGTAACTCTACCGGTTTGGGTATCCCTTACGTAACAGAAGTTAATGCCTTTGCCAAGCCTTCGCGCTTGACTGTTAAAGATACCTACGACCGCATATTTGCAGATTTGAACGTTGCCGAAACCTTGCTGGCTAACGTAGATGCACCGATTAACTCGGCAAGCAGCAAAGCTAATATTGACCTTACTGCGGTACGCGCCTTACTGGCTCGCGTTTATCTTTACAGTAAAAACTACACGCAAGCTGAGGCTTACGCTACACAAGTGATCACAGCAGCGCCCTTAGCTGCCGCCTCAAACTTTGCCAACATCTGGAAAGACGGCTCGCAATCCGAGGTTATCTTTGCGCTGGTGTACAGCAATATATCTGAAGGCAACCCTCATGCACAGGTACATACGGCCAGCTTAAACCGTAATTGCTACCGGCCAACGGCAGGCTTTATGAACCTGTTTGCTGATAAAACGGCCGACGTTAGATACTCTGCTAATGTGGCCAGCCGCAGCACTGGTACAGGTGCAGCCATTGTAACCGATCCAGCCAGTACTATTACCCGCAAAATTGTCAACAAGCATATTGGTAAAGGCACCAGTGTTGACAACGTAGTGAACTGGAAGGTTTTACGTACTGGTGAAATGTACTTGATCCGTGCTGAAGCACGCGCCATGCAGCAAGGTAAAGAAACCTTGGCTCTGGCGGATTTAAATAGCCTGCGCGCCGCCCGTGTCAGCAATTACACTGCGGTTAACCTGAGCGGACAGGCTTTGATTGATGCCATATTTACCGAAAGGCGCAAAGAACTATTTGCCGAAGGTCACCGCTGGTTCGATTTAAAGCGTACCAGCCGAACTATCACCCGTACTGATAATGTTGGTGCATTCTCTGGGCTGCAGTCCGCTTTAACATCCGCCTCCAAAGTTTGGGTGTTTCCTATCCCGCAAGGCGAAATTGATGCAAATCCTAATATCCGTACCCAGCAATCACCGGGCTGGTAAACGGTAGGTTATGTAATTTTATTGAGGCATTCCTTCGGGGATGCCTTTTTTATGCAATTAAAAAGCATTAGCGTACTTAAAAATACATTTATGCACTCGCACTCCATTTTATTACAGGTATTATTAAATTAGCCGTTATTTAATAACTTCCAACCCTACAACTAAAACAATGAGCTTAGAACAAACCTGGCGCTGGTACGGCCCTAACGACCCGGTATCATTAGCCGACGTAAGACAGGCCGGAGCCACCGGAATAGTATCTGCCCTGCATCACATCCCCAACGGCCAGGTTTGGCCTGTTGAAGAAATACAGAAACGCAAGCAAATCATCGAAGATGCCGGCTTAACCTGGTCGGTGGTTGAAAGCGTACCGGTACACGAGGATATTAAAAAACGTACCGGCGATTTTGAGCAGTACATCGAAAACTACAAGCAAACACTGCTTAACCTCGGCATTTGCGGCATCGACATTGTGTGCTACAATTTTATGCCGGTGCTCGATTGGACTCGTACCGACCTGGACTACCGCCTGCCTGATGGGTCTACCGCATTGAGGTTTGATGTAACCGCGTTTGCCGCATTTGAACTGTACCTGCTTAAACGCCCCGGCGCTACCGAAACTTATACACCTGAACAACAGGATGCCGCCAAAAAATATCTGGATAATTTAAGCGACAACGAGCAAAAGCTGTTAATCAAAAACATTATCGCAGGTTTGCCTGGCTCTGAGGAAGGTTATACGCTCGAACAGTTTTTGGAAGTGCTGGCCTCATATAACCACATTAACGAAGATACACTTAAAGCTAACCTGTATTACTTTTTACAACAGGTGATACCAACAGCAGAGCAGGCGGGCATATTGATGTGCATTCACCCTGATGATCCGCCGTATCCTATTTTGGGCCTTCCGCGCGTGGTAAGCACCGAAGCCGATATACAGCAGTTATACAATGCGGTAGATAGCTACCACAATGGGTTAACGTATTGCACCGGATCATTTGGTGTGAGGGCTGATAATGACCTGGCAGGAATGGTGGAGCGCTTAGGACACCGCATACATTTTATTCATTTGCGGGCCACCCTGCGCGATACTTTGGGCAACTTCCACGAGGCTGACCATTTAGATGGCGATGTAGATATGTTTGCCGTGATGAAAGCACTGGTGACCGAACAAGAGAAGCGCCGATCAGCCGGCGAAAAACATCTGCGCATGCCTTTCCGCCCTGATCATGGCCACAAGATGCTGGATGACTTGCACAAAAAAACAAACCCGGGCTACTCTGCTATCGGTCGTTTACGCGGCCTAGCGGAGTTACGCGGATTAGAGTTAGGCATCCGTAGATTTATGGAGAAATAATTGCCCCCCACGTGTATATAAAGCAAAAGCGCCGGTATCTTCTTGACACCGGCGCTTTTTGTTATGATTTAATTGCTGCTTACCAAAGCAGGGTATACAGGGCAACCAGGATACCACAGATCAGCAGGGCACCCACGGCAAACGAGTTGGAGGTCTTGAACATCGAGGTGTCCACGTCCAGTCCATTGGTCTTTACCCCTCTTGAGGTTTCAATCGTGCTGATGATCCACATACCGATGATACAGATGATGAACACAAAGCCCATCCTATCCAGGAACGGGATCT
>CAJYJH010000010.1 GCA_913775265.1 uncultured Mucilaginibacter sp.
TGTCAGAATTACCGCAGCCTAACTGGTCATAATAAATAAACTCAATACCTTTATTGGGTAAAAAGCTTTCCATACACTCAAAGTACTCATGCGTTGCCCCCGGACCGCCATTCAATAACAAGACCTTAATTTTCGGATTGTTACCAATCTTTTTAGTCCAAACATTGAATTTCCCTTTTGGGGTGTTGATGGGTATAACCTGTACGCCACCTGTTTTGGCACCTGCTGTACTATCTTTAAAATAGCTGGACACGGTCATATCACTGCCCTGCTTGTCATTTTTACATGCAGCAAGGCTGATAACGCAGATCAACAAAAAGACTTTAAAGGGTTGAGTAGATTTAAACATAAGGCGGTGGGTCGATAATTTTAAATTATTGAATTTAAGCATTTGCAGGAGGATTTAAATTCCTCTATTTTACTACAGTGAAAAGACTGTTAAGTTTACTGGTTGTTTGCAGTATTTATTACCTGCTGTTAGGTTGTGCAGCCCAGATACCTAAAGAAAAGGGTAATTTTAAACCCACCGACTTGGTAGAACTTACTAAAATAGATCCAACCCTAAAGCTTGACATACGCTATGCTACCAAAAATAACTTGGCCAAACGCGCCGTATATACTCAGCCACGTGCCTTTTTGCAACGCGATGCAGCATTGGCTGTCGCCAAGGTAAACCGCGAATTGAAGCCTTTAGGGTATGGATTGCTAATTTTTGACGGTTACCGGCCATGGAGTGTGACCAAGCTTTTTTGGGATATAACCAAGCCCGAAGACCGGCAATTTGTAGCCAACCCCAAAAACGGTTCGAGACACAACCGGGGCTGTGCAGTTGATTTGTCGTTGTACGACCTTAAAACCGGTAAAGAGGTTGAAATGACCGGCGCTTACGACGAAATGAGTGAACGCTCTTACCCAGATTATACCGGTGGCACTGCAAAACAACACCGCATGCGCGACCTGCTACGCAGTAAAATGGAGGCCTACGGTTTTACCGTTTTTAAAGTAGAATGGTGGCACTTTGATTATAAAGACTGGAAGATGTATAGGATTAGTAATGTGCCTTTCGAGAAGTTGTAACTCACACAATAAAAAAAGGGATGCAGTTTTAAAGCTGGATCCCTTTTGTTTGTATCGATCGCAATTACGATTAATATCTGTAGTACTCTGGTTTAAACGGACCATCAACAGTTACGCCGATGTAATCTGCCTGGTACTGATCTAATTCTTCCAGTTCAACACCAATTTTAGCTAAGTGTAAACGGGCTACTTTTTCGTCCAAGTGTTTAGGCAAAGTGTATACTTTGTTTTCGTAAGCACCACCGTTGGTCCAAAGTTCTAATTGAGCTAAGGTCTGGTTAGTGAACGAGTTTGACATTACAAAGCTTGGATGACCGGTTGCACAACCTAAGTTTACTAAGCGACCTTCGGCCAGTACAATAACGTCTTTACCTTCAATAGTATATTTATCAACCTGTGGTTTAATCTCTACTTTGGTATCGCCGTAAGCACCGTTTAACCAAGCCATGTCAATCTCATTGTCGAAGTGACCGATGTTACAAACAATAGCTTTGTCTTTCAGGGCGCGGAAATGCTGCTCGCGTACAATATCGCAGTTACCGGTAGCGGTTACCACAATGTCGGCCTCAGCAATAGCAGTGCTTAGTTTTTTTACTTCAAAGCCTTCCATAGCTGCCTGTAAAGCACAGATAGGGTCAATTTCGGTAACAATTACACGAACACCTGCATTGCGCAATGAGTCGGCCGAACCTTTACCCACGTCGCCATAACCACAAACAACAGCTACTTTACCAGCCATCATCACGTCGGTTGCACGGCGGATAGCGTCAACTAACGACTCACGACAACCGTATTTGTTATCAAATTTAGATTTGGTAACCGAATCGTTAATGTTAATAGCCGGGATAGGCAGGGTACCATTTTTAACACGCTCGTATAAACGGTGTACACCGGTAGTAGTTTCTTCAGACAAGCCTTTAATAGCGCTAACCAGTTCAGGATATTTATCTAATACCATGTTGGTTAAATCACCACCGTCATCTAAAATCATGTTTAGTGGCTGGCGGTCTTCTCCAAAATATAAAGTTTGCTCAATACACCAGTCAAACTCGTCGGCGTTCATGCCTTTCCAGGCATAAACAGAAATACCGGCAGCAGCAATAGCAGCAGCAGCATGATCCTGGGTTGAGAATATATTACAAGATGACCAGGTAACTTCGGCACCCAGTTCAACCAGTGTTTCAATTAAAACAGCAGTTTGGATAGTCATATGCAAACAGCCTGCAATACGTGCACCGGCTAATGGTTTAGATGCACCAAATTCGGCACGTAAAGCCATCAAACCAGGCATTTCGGCTTCAGCAAGTTCTATCTCCTTGCGGCCCCAATCGGCCAGAGACATATCTTTTACTTTGTGTTTAACGTAGGTAGTTTCTACTGATGACATACTTAATTATTTTGGACGCAAAGGTAGTTAATACCAGTATGTTATACAAACCCGTTGTTTATTAACGCACAACATGACATACAGCAGACCTTATTTAAACAGAGTTTAGTTTAAGCTTAGATACTGTTTTGGATTAACCGCCTCGCCGTTACGACGAACCTCGTAATGCAGGTGCGGCCCTGTTGAACGACCGGTTGAACCTACTTTACCAATCAACTCGCCTACGCTGATGCGCTGCCCTTCTCTTACCAAAATACGGGAAAGGTGCCCGTACCAGGTTTCAATGTTATTGCCGTGGCTGATGCGTACACAATTACCATAACCACCGGCTTTACCGGCATAAACTACGCGGCCGCTTGCTGTGCTTTTAACCGGCTCACCCACCTGGCCCCGAAAATCGATGCCCGGATGAAACTCGTTGCGGCCAAAATTGAACGGATTGCTACGGTAGCCAAAATAAGAAGTAAAGTCGCTTACCCTTGGGTAACCCATAGGCATCTCGGCAATGTTATCTACCAGCTTATCTAAATAGCGGTTATATTTTTGGTAAAGCTCTACGTAAGCATTCTTCTTTCTAACCGCTTTTGAAGGTTTGAAGGAGATGCTCCGCAAACCGCGCTTATTAAGGTAAGAGTTAATCTTAGTTAGTTTGCTTTGTATACTTTCAATATAAGTAAGCGCCTTGCTGCTAGTGCTGTCTGTTTGGGCGGTGATTAGTTCCAGGCGGGTAGCATCATCGTTCATCTGGTTTTGTAAGGCGGCAACCTGCGCGCTTAGCCGGCTGTTTTCGCTGGCCTGCACCTGATTATGCGCTCTCATCTGAAATATGTACACCATTAATAGACCTATGGCGGCAAAAGCAAACGCTGTTAATGCTTTCAAGCGGTTAATCTGCACTTTACGGGCCTTAAGCTGACGCAATTCCACAATACTTTCTCTACTCAAATCTGCTTGTTTTAAGTTCATGCAATAGTTTAAAATATAAAATCAATAAGGGGTTGCCCAAATGCGGCCAGGGCATTAATACGTGGTAGTCACGCTGTTTTGTTATGCAAAAACGTCAGTTAATTGTTAATATTTTAACGCATTAAGTATTTTAAATAGGTATTTGGTATTTTTGCTCAACGAAAAATTATAAGACAACATGTACCCAGAATATTTAGTTGCCCCGATGCGGGCTGATTTAACCAACGCCGGTTTTGAAGAACTGAAAGACGCGCAAGAAGTAAAAAATGCAGTTGAAAGCGAAGGAACCGTTTTTGTAATGGTAAACTCGGTTTGTGGTTGTGCTGCCGCTATGGCGCGCCCTGCTGCTAAGCTGGCCGTTCAGAACGAAAAACACCCTACTAAACTGGTAACTGTTTTTGCCGGTATGGAAAAAGACGCTGTTGATGAGGCTCGTCGTTACATGTTGCCTTACCCACCATCTTCGCCGGCTATGGCCTTGTTTAAAGATGGTAAACTGGTACACATGATTGAGCGCCACCAAATTGAAGGTCGTCCGGCACAAATGATTGCCGATAACCTGATTGATGCTTTCGATCAATATTGCTAAGCATTTACATTCATGATACAGAATCCGGCCCGCAAAGCCGGATTTTTTGTTTTAGCAGAAGTCACAATCCAAAAGTTCATCATGATATTATTATACAGGTCGATAACGACGTCAAAATATTGCTGTCTTAAAAAATCACTTAAAATAAAGCTGTTTTAGTTTAGGCAAGCTTTATAATTATACTTTAACAATTACCTTTGATTGTCATTAAGTTAAATCTGTATAAACAACAAACTGATATATTTCCTATAGTTCTATGTTAACAAATAAACCGTTTGCACTTTTTTGGACAAGCATTTGCCTGGCCGCATTAAGTTTACCGGCTGCTGCACAAAATCAGCCTCCGGCTGCCGAAAACCCGGCACTAAAAATCTACCGGGCCACTCCTACCAAGATCAACGATTTGGTGCATACCAAACTCGAGGTAAGTTTTGATTACAAAAAAAGGTATATGTATGGCAAAGAGTGGGTAACCTTAAAACCACACATGTACCCTACCGACACCTTGCGGTTAGATGCCAAGGGTATGGATATAAAAAGCATTGCTATTGTAAACGGCACTAAAAACACCCCGTTAAAATTTACCTACCAGGATAGTTTGTCGCTTAACATACGTTTAGACAGGGTATATCAGAACAATGAGAAATACACTGTTTATATCGCCTATACGGCTAAGCCCGACGAGTTGAAGGTAAAAGGCAGTGCAGCCATTAATGATGCCAAAGGTTTATATTTTATCAACCCGGACAGTGCTGTTAAAGACAAACCGGTACAGATCTGGACGCAGGGCGAAACCGAAAGCTCTTCGGCCTGGTTCCCGACCATTGATAAGCCCAACCAAAAAACTACCGACGAAATTTATATGACGGTACCAGCCAAATACGTTACATTATCAAACGGTAAACTGGTATCACAAAAAAACAACGGTAATGGTACCCGCACCGATTACTGGAAAATGGATTTACCACACTCGCCTTACCTGTTTATGATGGCGGTAGGTAACTTTAAAATCTACAAAGATAAATGGCGCGATAAAGAGGTAAATTATTACCTGGAGCCTAAATATGCACCTTACGCTAAAACCATATTCGGTTATACGCCGGAGGTGATGGAGTTTTACTCAAAAATTTTAGGTGTTGATTATCCCTGGAACAAATACTCGCAGATTGTAGTGCGCGATTATGTGAGCGGTGCTATGGAAAATACCACAGCAACCCTGCATGGCGATTATGTACAAGGCACGGAACGTGAGTTTCAGGATCGTTATTACAACAGCGCCCAAGGTGAGAGTACTGTAGTACACGAATTGTTTCATCAATGGTTTGGTGATTATGTAACCGCCGAAAGCTGGAGCAACCTGACCGTAAATGAATCTTTTGCCGATTTTAGCGAGACCCTTTGGGCTGAACACAAATACGGCAAAGACGAAGGGGATGCCCATATTAATGGAGACCGCAAAGCTTACTTCGGCTCTTCAGATGCTCCTACCAAAGATTTAGTACGTTTTCATTACAATGATAAAGAAGACATGTTCGACGTGGTGACCTATCAAAAGGGGGGCTCAATCCTATACATGCTGCGCAACTTTTTAGGTAACGATGCTTTTTATAAAGGCCTTAGTATTTACCTGAAAAATAATGCCTTTAAAAACGGCGAGGCTCAGCAGTTACGTTTAGCTTTAGAAGAAGCCAGCGGTAAAGACCTGAATTGGTTTTTTAACCAATGGTACTATAACGCCGGTCATCCGGAGTTAAATATTACTTACAATTGGGATGCGGCTACTAAAACACAATCTGTTTATCTGCAGCAAAACCAGGCAGGTAATGCCTTTATCTTACCTATGGCTGTTGACATCTACAGTGGTGGTAAAAAAGAACGCCACATGGTTTGGATGCGCGATAAAATCGACACCCTAACTTTTAAACTGGCTGCCAAACCCGATTTGGTAAATGTTGACGGCGACAAAATGCTGTTAGCTAAAAAAACAGATACTAAAACAGCTGCCGAGTTTTTATTTCAATACAACAACGCGCCTTTATATTTAGACCGTGCAGAAGCTTTAACCTGGGCAACTGCTCAGCGTTCGGATAATGCTGATGCCCGCAAAATTATCCTGGCGGCTTTAAAAGACAAATACTACGGTATCCGTATGGATGCAATCAGAGCTTTGAAGCTTAATAATGATGATGTGCGCAATGCCGCTCAGCCAGTATTAATTAACATGGTGGAAACGGATAAAAATAACCTGGTTAAAGCTGCCGCTATTAACGCTTTAGCCGGTTTAAAAGCATCAGGAAACATCAACCTGTTTAAACAAGCTTTAAACAGTCAATCGTATGCCGTACAAGCTTCGGCACTTAATGCCCTTGCGCAGCTTGATCCGTCTTCGGCCTTAACGTTGGCTAAAAGCCTGGAAAAAGGCAGCGATGGCCAGTTAGCGCAAAGCATTTTAAACATTTATGCGGTTAACGGTACTGATGCTGAATGGCCTTATGTTAACAGTAAGTTTGACGAAGCCGACGTACAAGGCAAGTTTGCGGTTATGCGCAGCTATGTAGCTTATGTTGGCCGCCTGCAAAAATCGGAATATGCACAACAAGGCATTGAGCAAATCAAAGCGGTAGGTGTGCGTTACAAACAATACGGCATTGCCCCTGCGCTAGTTAACTTTTTGCAAAACATTAAAGACCAGCGCGCTAAGATGAATGACACAGCATCGGTTACCGCAGCCGATAACGCTATTAAACAATTACAATAGTATATAGCGTAAACATTTAACCTGAAATAGGCTGCCTGATCATCACAGGCAGCCTATCTTGCTTTAAGCCAAACGATGCATGCGGTCAAATGTTAAAAACAGTAAATAGTTAGCCAATAAATTTTTGATATAATATCTTAGCTTATCATTGTTTAAAGCCATGAAAAAGACCTGCCTTTCCATAATTCTTCTGAGTGTATTAGGTGTAGCTGCAAATGCTCAAATTCAAAAAAGCCATACACCATCTACTTTGTTAACACCTATGGATCAGCAATTCAAGCTGGATACCAACATCAATATAGTCACCGGGACACCACTTGATAAAAACAAAGCATTTGAAAAAGCCCTGACCGACAGGATACGTAAGGCCAGTGTAAGTGCTAACCCAAACACCCAGCACGAGATATTTTACAGCACTATGCCTGTAGCAGGTAATAAGGATAGCCGTCAGTACTATAATATGCCGGTTGCAAAGTTAGGAGACACCAGTACCCGCTATACGATGTTTGTTAAACGCATTGATATTGTTGATCCAACTAAACAAAAACAGCAAGAAGTTAATCCGTAGATTATTTGAGATAGGATCATCAGCAACTTGAGGTTACTCAACATCAAATAAACATCTCAGGCAATCAGGCTTTAATAATCTTTATTCAACAATTTCTCGAGCTCGGCGAAGCTGATATTCATTTTGACCCTCCCTTGTTTAGCATAAGAGATTTCGCCGGTTTCTTCGGATACGATGATCGCCGTAGCATCATTAGCTTCGGTAACACCTATCCCTGCCCTATGGCGTAAACCAAATTGAGCCGGCAAATCGGTATTATCCGTTAACGGTAATATACAGCTGGCCGATTTAATCTTGTTACCGGAGATAATAACCGCACCATCATGCAATGGCCCATTTTTTTGGAATATAGTTTCAATTAATCGTTTAGAGATTCTGGCATCCATCACCTCACAACTGGTCTGAAAGATCTGCTCATCATAATCCTTTACAAAAACAATCAGCGCACCGGTGTACGTCTGTTTCATGCTTTTACAAGCATCAATGATAGGCTTAATGCGTTTGTAATTGTCTTTCTCTACATCCGACTTCCCTAAAAAATACCGCCACCAGGCCCGGTTGCGCTGCAACGAAGCATTACGCCCCACTAGTAACAAAAACCGCCTGATTTCTTGCTGGAAAACGACGATGATAGCGATAATGCCCACGTTCATGAAATTGCCCAAAATGGTGGTGAGCAGCTTCATGTCCAGTGCTTTTACAATAAAGTAAAGCACACACAGCATAGCCAGGCCAATAAAAATATTAGCCGCAATAGTGCCACGTATTAAATTATACAATTGGTAAATTAAAATGGCTACCAGTAATATATCTAATATGTTAAAAAACAGGTTGGTTTTAAATGGGCTTAAGTCTATCGACTGCATAAACGAAGTTATATAAATTAGCCCGGTTTTAGAAGCAAAGCAGTGGTTTGATTACCGTCATAAAAGACGGATTATTTTAAACTAAAACGCCGGACAAACAGGCCCGGCGCTTAAATCTTTTTGCAGTTGTGCTTACTGTGCAGTAAGCTTTGGCAAGCTACGTTGGTCGGGCGGCAGCGCCATATATTTTTTATAGGAGTCATTAATATAAGCCGCCAGCGACTCTGCTTTGTTGCTGCGGATAAATTCGTAGCTCGGACGGTATAAGATCATAAAGTTTTCCAGCTCACGATCTTTTAATGGCACAATACTGCTCACATAAGCTTTAGTAAACACCGAGTCTACATGACGCTCATTAATTTCGCGCTCAAAATATTTTTTGAGCCTGCGTGCATCTTTGGCCTCTTTACCAAACCACGAAGTTGGTGATAGCACGTACACTTTGCTTTTCTCATATACCTGACGATACTCGGTACGCGGATTAAAACGCTGACCGCGTACATTTACTTCGCGCAACGCGATGCCCAGCGGTACCATAACCACATTCTTAAACTTTAAATCGGCTATGTATAACGTATCAGAAACGTATCCCGGCGATGAAAAAATCAAAGTATGCCCAATCATGCCCCTAATGTCAAAAGAGCCGTTATCACCAGTTAAAATTACTTGATTGTTGTTAGTATTACGCACCAGTACATCCGTCAGCTTAGTATTGGTACCGGTTTCAATCACCTGCCCCCTGATTCGGTTATCCTGAGCGCTGGCTGCAAAGCCTGTCAGCATCAGCAAAAGCGCTATTGTATATTTAAAACGTATCATATTAAATCCGTATCTGTCTATGTAAAACCCTGCTGCAACGGCTTGGTTTGCCTGTAAATTGTTAAAGTTTAATAATAAAAAACCCGGCTTAACAGCCGGGCTTCTATTACTTTTTAAAAGTGTTGTTCGATTCATTATAATCAGGCAACACTTTATCAGGATCATACGTCACTGATTCAATTTCCGACGTAGATGGATACTTGAAAGTCCAGGTGTTATTACGTTCCCAAATTTCGACCGGTAACTTAATGCGTTCGGTTTTGCCGCCTTTCTCTTTAACTTCGAGTATAACGGGCATAGCCATCTTTTCTAAGTTGTCCAAAGTAATCAAGGCACCTTTGCTGGCATCATTGTCCACATATTTAACATCGCGCACGGCAACATCTAAACGCCAGTTATTTACAAACCACCCGCGCCAGAACCATTGTAAGCTCTCGCCTGATGCATTTTCCATCGTGCGGAAGAAATCATCAGGTGTTGGGTGCTTAAATGCCCAACGCTCAATATAGGTACGAAAAGCAAAGTCAAAGCGCTCAGGTCCTAAAATAGTCTCACGCAACATGGTTAAACCAACGCCAGGTTTTGAGTACAATAACAAACCGGTGTTACGTTCTTTTAAACCGGCAGGTGTAGTTAATACTGGTTCTACTTCGGGGCGGGTAAAGGCTGCACCCACGCGGTGCATATCCATCGGGCGCTCTTTATACTCACCGTTGTTAAATGCAGCGGTCGATAAACTATTGATAAAAGTGTTAAAACCTTCATCCATCCAACCGTACAAACGCTCGTTAGAGCCTACAATCATCGGGAACCAGGTATGGCCAAATTCATGGTCGTTAACACCCCATAGTGAAGCCCCCCTACTGCGGCTGCTACAGAAAACGATACCCGGATATTCCATACCATTTAAATTACCAGCAACGGTAGAAGCTACCGGGTAAGGGTATTCAAACCATTTAGACGAATAATGCTCAATAGCATTTTTGGTATATTCAGTTGAACGTCCCCAAGCCAGTTTACCCATCGATTCAACCGGATAAGCCGAAACCGAGATACATTTTTTACCGCTTGGCAAATTAATCTTAGCAGCATCAACTATAAACGATGCTGATGACCCCCAGGATGCATCACGGGCATTTTTGATTTTAAAACGCCATGTTAATTCTTGTTTACCAGCCGGACGCGAAGAAGCGTTAGTTACTTCATCCTGCGTACGTATCATTACGGTCTCGTTGCTTTGCGCGGCTTGTGCCCAACGTTTTTGCTGCTCGGCAGTATATACCTCTTGCGGATTCTGTAATTCGCCTGAGGCCAGTACAATGTGACTAGCCGGCACCGTGATGGCTAAATCAAAATCGCCATACTCCAGGTAAAACTCGGCTGGTCCGCTGTAAGGTACGGTATTCCACCCCATTACATCATCATACACACACATACGTGGGTACCATTGAGCAATGCTGAATATTTTACCGTTCTTGGTTTGCTGTATACCGGTACGGTCCGATCCGTAATCGGGTTCAATAAAAGAGTATTCTATTTTAACTTTTGCCTGGCCCCCGTTAGGCGTTACCTCTTTAGGCAGAAAAATCTGCATGCGGGTATCATTGATCAGGAATTTCACATCGGCATCGTTAACCTTAACCGATTTGATATTATAGCCATTGGTAAAAGTACCACGACCGCCATTACGGCTACCGCTTAACGGGATGATGGCACTACCACGCGAATCTTGCTTAAACAAATTCTGATCGAGCTGCATCCATAAAAAACCCAATTTTTGCGGACTGTTGTTGGTGTAAGTTAGCACCTCGGTACCGGTAATCTCGTTGGTTTGATCATTAAGGCGGGCAGATAACTGGTAATCGGCACGGTTTTGCCAGTAACGCGGACCCGGCTCGCCACTTGCTGCTCTGAATTCGTTACCATTTTTTTGATAAAACAGCGGACCAAAGGCATCGGTATAGCTGTATTTAGATACCGACGGATCGGCCTGCTGTTGTGCACGGCTAATACCGGTAACAGCCATTAAAGCCAGCGATAAGCCAGCCACAAAGCTTAATTTCATTATCAGGAAATATAGTTTTAGTTAGAAATAAACAGCAATAATAACACTAATTAAGTTATTGTGTTACAAGTAAAATGAAAGTTACTTACTAATACTATTTCACTTCCTTATTAAAGTGCTGTTGATAGGCTTCTTCGTTAAAACCGAAATACAAAAAGCCGTTATCTTCAATCACCGGGCGCTTGATCATGCTGGTTTTTTGTTGCAGTAAAGGCAGGGCCTCGTTGGCAGAATGTACAGTTGCCTTAGTGTCGGCATCCAGTTGTTTCCAGGTAAGGCCTTGTTTGTTTAAAAAGGTTTCGTAACCGGCCTTTTGATTCCACTCCTGCAGTTTTTCGGCAGAGATACCTAACTTTTTAAAATTGTGAAATTCAAATTCAACCTGGTTTTGTTTCAGCCAGTCTAACGCCTTTTTTACGCTATTACAATTAGGGATGCCATATACTTTCATGGCCGCGAAGATATTAATTTCTGCTGCTACCGCCTATGTCATCATTACTGATGCCGCGCTTGTTCTTCTTCAATTCGCTGTTAAGCTTACCAAACTTATAATTAAAGCTAACATTAATATTACGGGCAAACATATCATTTAGCGTTAACTGATATGACGTTGGTGTGCGGATGGTGTTATCAATAGTACGGAACTTTTGAAACGGCGTGTTGAGGTAAACAGAAAATGTAGCTTTTTTATCCCAAAACTCCTTTGAAGCGCTGGCTGCATAGCCTAACCAATAATTATCGCGACCTTGCAGCAACACATAACGGCTGTCAAAATCAAAATTCAGCCCCAGGCGATAACCATTATCAAACTTGTAACTTGTACCGGCAAAGGTATGGCCTTGAAAACCCCGGGTGTTATATAACACATTGTTCACGTATCCCTTAAGCCATACCCGCACTAACTGACTGTTTAGGTTAAAGTTGAATTTATTGTTAAACAAAGGATAATTCACGTTAAAATCAATACCCAGGCGCTTGTTAGCTCCTACATTTTGAAATGTACTAACGCTCACGGCTGTCGCCGGATCAATCACCGTTATATTTTCGACCGTATTATTGGCAAACTTATAATTAAGCCCTACGTTAATAGAGCCTTTTTTGAAGTTGCTATAATTTAATTCGATGCCATGGCTCACTACCGCTTGCAGATCAGGGTTACCTACGTTAATTAAATTCGGGTTCTGGCTGTTAACGAACGGATTGAGCTGCCATATGCCCGGGCGTTGTATCCTGTCGGTATAAGCCAGATTTAAACTACTGCTTTTAAACGTACGTTGTATAGAGATTGACGGTATCAGGTTAGAGTAGCGCTGATCTATTGCAGCATTGGCGTTAACCGTGGTATGTTCTAAACGCAGGCCCCCTTTGGCTACCCATTTATCATTAAATTTTAGCTGATAAGAATTGTAAAGGCTATATACATTTTGCTGATAATCGAAATTATTGATCTGTGTAGGGTCGGTTACATATTGCCCGGCGCTGGTAAGCAACTCGTTGTATGAGTCACTAAAATTGTTGCGGAATATAGCCTTTGCACCGGCCTCAATATTCCACTTTTTTTGCGGTTGCACATAATCTAATTGCAAGGTGTGTTCTTTACTGCCAGATGTATTGTACTGGCGGTAATTAGGGTTATTATAATTAACCCGTTGTACAAACTCAATATCATTGAACTGGTTGTTACCGGAGTAGTTATACTTGTAAGAACTTGTGAGCAATTGCTCTTTATTACGCTTAAACCCTAACTGGTAATTTAATCCAGCACCAAATCCATTGTCCTTGTTTTCCGTGTTATTGTATGATCGGTAACTATTACTGCTGGCAGCATTAGTACTGGTTAAGTTGCTTAATAAATCGCGGTCCGCAATACCTTTACCGCCATAATACTCAAAAGTACCTGTTAGTAAATTCAGGCTATCTGCTTCATAGGTAGCTTCGGTGGTAGCATAAGCATATCTGCCGGTATTTGAATTTGTACCCGATTGCCTCAAATCCGAATACTCATAATTGGGTGCATTGGTATCAATGGTGGTGCTGCTTTGATTGATGTTAGAAAAACCGGTTGAAACCCTGTTACGCTTGTTATAACCCGCATAACCACCTATACCAAACTTACCTTGTTTGACCGTTAAGTTTAAGTTGACACCCGGTCCCCAAATATTGCTATACCTCGTGTTGATGCTACCGTTGTAGCCCTGCTCAATATCTTTTTTGGTGATGATGTTGATGATGCCTGCTAACCCTTCAGCGTCGTATTTAGCCGGCGGCGTTGTAATCACTTCAATCTTTTGGATGTTACTCGCAGGCATTGACCTGAATACATCAGCCGGGTTACGTGCTATAAGGGCGGATGGTTTTCCGTTAATTAATATCTTGTAATTGGTGTTACCCTGTAGTTTAATGTTATCCATAGCGTCAACCGACAGCAGCGGAACGCGGCGCATCATATCTAACACGGTAATTACTTTGTTTTCCGGATCAGCCTGTACATCATAACTTATGCGATCTACCTCTCGTTTCATCAGTGGCTTAACGTGCGTAATAGTTACCTCTTTCAGCTGATTGCTGGCAACGCTCATAAGTAGTTGTCCTAAATTATTTTTTTGAGATGGATTGGTAAGGTTAATTACTTTAGGGCTGTAACCTACAAAAATCAGATTGAGTTTGTAAGGTTTAACAGCTATACCACTTAGGGTAAAACTACCATCATCTTTAGTAAATGTACTTTTTACAGGCTGGTTGGTGGCTGCATCGGTAAGGGCCACGGTTACATAAGCCAGGGGTTGCTTTTTTAACGAGTCGACTACGGTACCGGTTAAGGTAACTGTTGCAGGAGGATTGGTTTGCGATAATGCTGCGAAGCATATTACCAATACAGTAAATATAGTAGCGAGTAGATGTTTAATCATTGTAATGTGCTAAGGTCAGTTTGTATTTGCACGTCAATGGCAGGGCCATTTGTACCAATAGATGCTTATTTAAGCCTATTCGTTACAAGCAAACTCCAATTTTATGCAAATAATTACATTAAACGCAATCATTTGCAAACCTTAACATTTTTTAACTTAAAATCTACAAAGTAGCAGTGTAGCTCTTATTTATTAAAACGAGTCATGGTAAGCTCGGCACCAACAGCTGCAAAACTTTTAATCATTTCAATAGAACGGTCAATCAATGCCGGTAATTCCGGCTGTTCATCATGGTCAAATCCGCTTAATACATAATCAACCTGGCGACCTTTAGGGTAGTTATCGCTGATACCGAAACGTAGGCGTGCGTAGTTGTTATGCCCCAACACCTGTTCAATGTGCTTTAGCCCGTTATGTCCGGCGGCACTGCCTTTAGGTTTAAGGCGTAACGTACCGAAGGGCAAAGCCAGGTCATCTACCAAAACCAATACATTTTCGATAGGTACTTTAAGCTGCTGCATCCAGTAGCTCAGCGCTTTTCCGCTCAGGTTCATGAAAGTAGTAGGCTTGATAAGGTGCAGCATCCGTCCTTTATGGCTTACCTCGGTGTAATAGGCCAGGCGCATGTTATGAAACTGACTGCCCTCTTGTTTAGCCATTTCATCCAGGATCATAAACCCAATGTTATGGCGCGTATCTTTATACTCGGGACCAATATTACCTAAGCCTACAATTAAATATTTCATACAATAAAACGGATGTTGCCTTTTAGCAACACTACAAAGGTGGATGCAAAGCTAACAATCCAACTTTAACAAACACAAAACCTTTAATTACTGACCCGATTAATTCACTTCAACTGATTGCACCAACCCGTTAACAGAAGGTCACAAAAAAGCCGTTCTCTGTTTCCAGGAACGGCTTTTTGTATGGTAAGCTTTAAACTTATTTACCTTTAGCTGCTTCTTGCTCAGCCTGACGCAGTGCACGAGAAGTAGTGATAGATAAGATAGTATCTTCAGGAGTGTTAGTGATAGTCAGATTTGGAACGCTGATGTCGCGTACACGAACTGATTTACCAACTTCTAAACCTTCGATGCTAACTTCGATGGTATCTAAGTGATCGCCAGGTAAAGCTTTAACGCGTAATTTACGCAGCTTTTGTACCAGTTTACCACCCATTTTAACACCCGGTGAAGTACCGGTTAAACGGATTGGAATTTCGATAGTTACCGGTTTGCTTTGGTCTAACTGTAAAAAGTCAACGTGCAGAATTTCGTCGGTTAACGGGTGAAACTGCATGTCTTTAATGATAGCCTGAGCTGTTGTACCGTTAATGTCTAAGTCAACGAATTGAACCTCGGGTGTATAAACAACCGGTTTCAAATCAGCTGCGGACACTGCAAAGTGGGTTTGTGTAGCACCACCGTAAAGTACTGCAGGGATCATGCCCTGGTAACGCAGTTCTTTAGCGTCGCGTTTCCCTACGTTCTCTCTTGGAGAACCGCTAATAGCAATTGATTTCATTTTTTGTTAAAATTTCGGCCTCTCCCCAACCCTCTCCGGGAGAGAGGGAGCTTTGAATGCCATCTATGGTTAATTTATTAATTAATTCAATTTTTCAACCTTACTGTAAAGTCCTCCCTACCGGGGAGGATTTAGGTGGGGTTGTTATTAATCTATTCTAAACAACTGGCTGATAGAAGCGTGCTCATTTACGTTAGCAATGGCTTTACCAAACAGCTCAGCTGTTGACAGCACTTTTATTTTACTGCATTCCTGCTTTAGCGGAATGGTATCAGTCACAATTAACTCGGTTAAAGCCGAGTTCTCAATTGTTTCGTACGCTTTGCCCGATAACAGCGGGTGGGTACATACGGCACGTACGCTGTTAGCGCCACGCTCCATAATTAAACCGGCTGCTTTAGCCAGTGTACCTGCAGTATCACAGATATCGTCAATCAGCACGATATCCTGCCCGGTAACATCACCAATTACGGTCATGCTTTCAATCTCGTTGGCACGCTTACGGCGCTTATCGCAAATAACCACCTCGGCGTTAAAAAACTTGGCAAAGGTACGCGCCCGGTACGAGCCTCCCATATCCGGAGAAGCAATAGTTAAATTGGGCAAATCCAGGCTTTTGATGTATGGCACAAAGATGATGGAAGCATCCAGGTGATCTACCGGTATATCAAAGAACCCTTGTATCTGGGCCGCATGTAAATCCATCGTCATTACCCGGTTGGCTCCTGCTGCAGTGAGCAGATTAGCAGCCAGCTTGGCGCCGATAGCTACACGAGGTTTATCTTTACGATCCTGACGGGCCAAACCAAAATATGGAATTACGGCGGTTACATAATGAGCTGATGCACGGCGTGCGGCATCAATCATCATAAGTAGTTCCATCAGGTTATCTGTAGGCGGATTAGTAGACTGGATGAAAAACACATCACATCCCCTTACCGACTCGTTGATATAAGGCTGAAACTCGCCATCGCTAAATTTTGACAAAGTAAGATCGCCCAAATCGCGACCATATACTTTAGCTATTTTAGCGGCCAGGTCTTGTGTACCTGAGCCCGAAAACAATTTAACCGGATTAAACTGTAAAGGCATCTTCTTAAAACGGATTGCGGATTACCTGCCGTGCTGTTATACCTGGCCATCATCCGGATTTATGCTCAAACTTAAATCTTACTGCTCCCTTGCACTTACCTGATTGCTTTAAAAACGATCAGATATTCGCTAAAACAAAAAATTCGAATTCCAATATCTGAAATTCGAATTTTTGTTTTGTTGTCCGACCTGGATTCGAACCAAGACAAACGGTACCAAAAACCGTCGTACTACCTTTATACTATCGGACAATCCTCTTTCGTTCTGTTTCCGTTCCGAAATCGAATGCAAATGTAAGACGAATTTTGATAGCTGCAAAAATATTTTTCAAAAAATTTACCTGCTTGGGCTAAGTCACAGAATATCAGTTAAAATTATGTTAAACCATAAGTTATTGACTTATCCTACGTTTAGATTTATTAATTTCGGCAGCTTAAAATTGTAAACTACAGATTGTATTCAAAATAAACAATGAATTATTCTAAGATCAATAACCTGTTTGGCTGGCTGGCCTTTTTGATAGCTGCCATTACCTACACCTTAACACTTGAGCCATCTACCAGTTTTTGGGATTGTGGCGAATTTATTGCCTGTATATACCGTTTACAGGTAGCCCACCAGCCCGGTGCCCCTTTATTTACCATGATTGGTAAAGCATTTTCGTTACTCTCTTTTGGCGATGTAACTAAAGTGGCTTTCTGGACCAACATGGCCTCTGCCCTGGCCAGCGCTGCAACTATACTGTTTTTGTTCTGGAGCATTACCATGCTTGCTAAGAAAATACTGGTTAAAAAAGCGGAAGATTTAAACACTACTAACCTCATCCTCATTATGGGATCGGGTTTGGTAGGAGCCTTGGCTTATACCTTTTCTGATACTTTCTGGTTTTCGGCGGTAGAGTCGGAGGTTTATGCGCAATCATCTTTATGTACAGCTGTAGTATTTTGGGCCATCTTAAAATTTGATGCCCATGCTGATGAGCCTCAGGCCGACCGATGGATTGTGTTTATTGCATATATTATGGGCTTGTCTATCGGTATCCACTTGTTAAACTTGTTGGTTATCCCGGTTGCGGCTTTGATTTTCTATTTCCGCCGTTCAAAAAACGTAACTACATCAGGCACTATCTGGAGCTTTATTTTAGGTGTGGTAGTTTTAGGCCTGGTACTTTGGGGCATTATCCAATTTACTGTTAAAGGTGCAGCTTATGCCGACTTGCTGTTTGTAAATACTCTTGGCTTTAGCTTTAACAGTGGCGCCATCGTGTTTTACGTACTGGTACTTGTTGCTTTAGTTGCCGGTTTATATTATTCGGTTACTACATCAAAACCGGCTTTGTATGCCGCCATAGTTGCCTTTGTAGCGGCACTAACTATTAGTGCAGGCATAATAGGCTTTATTGCAGCCGGCGCTGTATTAGCGTTTTTAGAGTATGTTTTAAAAGTACGCGAAAAACGCTACTCGCTCAACATGGTACTGATCTGTACCCTTTTCATCTTGTTTGGCTACAGCTCATTTGTGATGATTGTAATACGTGCTAAAGCAGGTACTAACTTGAACAACAGCGATCCTCAGGATGCCTTTGCCTTAAACAGTTACCTGAACCGCGATCAGTATGGTGAAACTCCTTTACTGTACGGACAGTACTTTGACGGCAAACCGGTTGACCAAACCGAAGGCGCCACGTTATATCGCCGCGGTGAAAAGAAATACGAAGTAGCAGGCAAAAAGCTTAAAACCACTTACGATCATAATACTCTGTTCCCGCGTATTTTTGATAACGATCCTAATAAATCTGCTTTTTACCGCGAATGGCTGCAGATGAGCCAGGAAGAAACACCAAACATGGGTCATAATCTTGGCTTCTTCCTCAGCTGGCAGGTACAGCAAATGTATAACCGGTACTTTTTATGGAATTTCTGGGGTCGCACTAACGATATGGATGGCCAAAACAACAGTAACGGTACCGACGGTAACTTTATTAGCGGTTTAAACTTTGGTAAAGCATTACCCTATACCGTAACTCATAGCAAGGCTTATAACCGTTTGTTCGGGTTACCGTTTGTTATTGGCTTGCTGGGCCTATTCTTTCATTTTAAGCGCAGTAAACGTGATGCTGGTGTGGTAGCAGTATTGTTTTTCTTTACCGGTTTGGCCATTGTTTTATATCTGAACCAAAACCCACTACAGCCACGCGAGCGTGACTACGCTTACGCCGGTTCTTTCTACGTGTTCACGATCTGGATTGGTTTAGGCGTATTATTTATTGCCGATTTGCTGCGCAAATTTGTGAGCCCTAAGGTTGGTGCCGGTATTGCCACTACCGTTTGTTTATTAGCTGCACCGGTGTTGATGGCCAGCCAGGAATGGGACGACCACGACCGTTCAACTAAGCTTACGCCACGTGATATGGCCAGCAACTACCTGAATACTTGCGCGCCTAACGCTATCCTGTTCACTTATGGTGATAATGATACTTATCCGTTGTGGTATGCCCAGGAGGTTGAAGGTATTCGTCCAGACGTTCGTATTGTAAACTTAAGCTTACTGGGTACCGATTGGTACATCCGCCAGATGAAGCAAAAAATGAATGACTCGGAGCCATTGCCTATCACTATGCCGAACAACAAATTTGCATCAGGCGTACGCGACATCATTTACTGGAATGAGCAGATGAACGTGAAAGACACTACGGAGTTGAAAGAGGTATTTGATTTTATCACTTCTGACAATCCGGACACGAAAGTGCAATACGAAAGTGGCTTAACACAAAACTATCTGCCTACTAAAAACTTTAAGATTACTGTTAATCCGGATGAAGTGATCCGTACCGGTACGGTATCGGCCAGCCAGAGAGCTGACATTGTGCCTGCCGTTACCTGGAAAATGAATTCGAATTACGTAACTAAAGATAACCTGGCATTAATTGATATCTTGGCACATAACAATTGGAAACGCCCTGTCTATTTTGCCATTACAGTAGGCAGCGAAAACATGATGGGCCTGGATAAGTACTTGCACGATGAAGGTTTTGCTTACCACTTGCAGCCTTTAAAAACAGACACCGCACAAAATGCCCCTGACCCAATGAATACCTTGGTGATGTATAACAACATGATGACCAAGTTTAAATGGGGTAACATGAAAAACGCCAAATATTTGGATCATGAATCGGTTACGATGTTCTTGCCTATTATTCAAAAACAATTTAACTCGTTAATTGCCAATCTGACCAAAGAAGGTCACCAGGACTTAGCTATCAAAGCACTGAACCGCTATGCTGAAGTAATGCCTGATGACATCCCTTACAGCGAAATTGCTTTACGCAAGTTCTACTTAACCAACAACGCATATAACTTAAATCAGACTGCACTGGCCAATAAATGGACCAACCAGTTAGATGATTTTGTGACCAACATACTCGATTACAATTACAAGGTAATGCAAAATGGCGGTGGTGAGATGAATCAGCGCGACGTACAGCTAGGCTTGTACGTACTAAACGGCCTGATGGAGTATACCAGCACTCACAAACAAACCGCGTTGTTTAATAAACTAAGCGCACAATTTAAAGGCTACGAGGCAAAGTTCGGTAACGTGCTTGGCGGTCAGCAATAAAAATTGCAAGACTTTATATCTTACAGAAGCCGGTGCTGCAAACAGCATCGGCTTTTTAGTTTGCAATATTCATCGGTTATTTAAATAAGGTTATTGCTCAATTACGAATTAGTCTTAAAGCTATCGCTTCTTCGCTTACGCAACATATAACAAATACTGTTTGAGTAACAATCGCTTTGCAAGCTATAAGTAAGCACAAAACAAAAGGCGCCACTTGGACGCCTTTAATGATTGGTTATAATCTTATTTCAATACTACATCCTACTGATATCACCACTGCCGGATTTGGAGGTAGATATTTGTTTGGCAGTGCCGGTGTAGCGGATATCACCAGACCCTGATAATTTAGCATCTACGCGCTGACTGGCATTTACAGTAGCATCACCAGACCCACTTAATCTTACAGACGCGTTTACAGTTTCCAATTTACGGGCATCGCAATCACCGGAGCCAGATACTTTTAGGCTGAGGTTATTCGCACGGCCGCTCAGCGCCACGTCGCCCGAACCCGACAGGCCACATTCCAGATTGTCGGCCTCAATACGACCTTCTACATCACCAGCCCCCCTAACCATCAAGGATAAAGATTGCGTGCGCAGCCCTTCATTAAAAGCCACATCGCCGGAGCCATTTACACTAACGGCATTAAGATTACGAACCACTACCCTCACTACTCGTTTTCTGTTACCCCAGTCCCAACTCATCCCACCCTTGGAGCGCTTATTATCTATATGCAATACGCCGTTCTTCACTTCGGTAACAATCTTATCCAAATCATCATGCTCTGCCTCCACTTTTACCGATTCGGTGCTTCCCTGTGTAATAAATACATCAAAAGAGCCTGACGCCTCTATAGACGAAAAACCCGATAAATGACGATCCTGAATCTCTGTTCTGTCGCCGGCAACTGATACTTTAATAGGTGCTGATATAGAAGTGCTAATTGATCCCGCAGCCAGTGATGCTATTAATAAAACTGTAGTTAATGATTTCATGATGATTTGGGTGTTAAGTATTGATAAGACGCGGCACAGTGATGAATGGTTACAGCAGAAAAATAAATTTTCTGCGTACAAAAAAGCCATCGTTTTTTCAAGACGATGGCTCTTCATATTCAATTACTCGATAATTATTTGATCAGCTTATAGTAAGCGTCGTTCCAGGCAATTTCTTTTTGGAATTCGCGCAGTTTGGTTTCTTTACCAATCAGTAAATATTCAATACCCGCCATTTCGGCAAAAGCATGCAAATGCTCATCGGTTAAGTTTTGGCTATAGCAGGTGTGGTGTGCACCACCAGCCTGAATCCAAGCCGCACAACCGGTTTTCATATCCGGATATGGTTTCCATAACACGCGGGCCACTGGTAATTTAGGTAAATCGTTGGTTGGCTCAACAGCTTCTACTTCATTAACAATCATGCGGAAACGGTTACCCATATCTACAATGGATGCATTTAAAGCGGCACCGCTACCTACGTTAAATACCAAACGTACCGGATCGGCTTTACCGCCAATACCTAACGGATGCACTTCAACTTTTGGTTTACCGGTAGCAATGGCAGGGTCAACCTCCAGCATGTGCGAACCTAACACCATCGAGTTGTTGCCGTCAAAATGGTAAGTGTAATCTTCCATAAAGGCGTTACCACCCGGCAAGCCGGCACCCATTACTTTCATGGCGCGTACTAAAGCAGCGGTTTTCCAGTCGCCTTCGCCGGCAAAACCGTAACCTTCGGCCATTAAACGCTGTGCGCCAATACCCGGTAATTGTACCATGCCATGCAAATCCTCGAAGGTATCGCTAAAGCCTTTAAAGCCGCCTTGCTTCAAGAATGTACGCAGGCCCACTTCAATTTTAGCAGCCTCGATTAAAGACTGATGCTGATCGCCGCCTTTTTGTAGTGAAGGCATCACGTCATACAAATCATGATACTCGGCAATCTGCTGATCGATTAACGAGTAATCAAGCGCATTAATTACTTGTACTAAATCACCAATACCATATGAGTTTACAGAGAAACCAAATTGCAATTCAGCCTCTACTTTATCGCCATCAGTTACGGCAACGTAGCGCATGTTATCGCCAAAGCGGGCAAATTTAGCACCTTGCCAATCATGCCAACCGGCAGCTGCACGTGCCCAAACGCCAATTTGCTCACCGACTTCTTTTTCTTGCCAATGACCAACCACTACCTTACGGCGCAAACGCATACGCGATGCCATAAAACCGAACTCGCGGTCGCCATGGGCGCTTTGGTTCAGGTTCATGAAATCCATATCAATGCTCGACCATGGAATCTGGCTGTTGTACTGCGTATGCAGGTGCAATATTGGCTTTTTAAGAATACTCAATCCGCGGATCCACATTTTAGCAGGCGAGAAAGTGTGCATCCAGGTAATTAAACCGATACAATCTGCTGCCACGTTAGCTTGCTGAACCAAGTTGTAAATCTCGTCGGATGATTTTACAGTAGGCTTAAATACCACTTTTACCGGCACATCAGCCATACCATCCAGGCCGCGGGCAATTTCTTGCGAATGCTCAGCAACCTGCTTCAAGGTTTCTTCGCCATATAAATCCTGACTGCCGGTTACAAACCAGACTTCAAGTTCTTTTAAATTTATCATGTTTGTTGATTAGTTAAATTGTTGATTAGTTAAGAAGTTGATTTAGCAATTAAATGAATAATCAGGCAGGCTAAGATTATTAGAAACCTATCTAACTATTCACTTAATCAACCTATCAACTAACTCTGCCCATAGTACGAGTCCGGTCCGTGTTTGCGTTCGTAATGTTTGCGTATGAGGGCGTCCTTCAGGCGCGGAGCCTGCGGATTGATTTGCTCAGTTAACAGTGCCATTTTAGCAATAGCTTCTAAAACGGCACTGTTGTGTACTGCTTTAGCTGCTGTTTTACCCCAGCTAAATGGCGCGTGGTTACCTACCAATACCATTTCTACCTCTTTGTAATCCAAACCCTTGTCGCGGAAGGCGTCCATAATCTGGAAACCGGTTTGATACTCATAGTCGCCTTTAATGTATTCATCAACCATGGGTGGCGCACAAGGTATGTCTACCGTATTATAATCGGCATGGGTAGTACCGAAAATTGGAATATCACGCTGAGACTGTGCCCAGGCAGTACCGTAAGTAGAGTGGGTATGACATACACCACCTATACCTGGCCAGTTTTTGTATAACACGGCATGGGTTTTAGTGTCTGATGATGGCCTTAAATCACCTTGAACAGTGTTGCCGTCAAAGTCAACAATCACCATTTTCTCAGGCGATAGGTCCTCGTAGGGTACGCCGCTTGGTTTAATAGCGAATACACCTAAGTTGTGGTCGGCTGCGCTCACGTTGCCGAAGGTAAAGATTACCAAGCCTAACTTGGGCAACTCCATATTGGCCTCGTAAGCGGCCTGCTGAATATGTTCGTACATAGTAGTTCGGTTTTAAACAGTAGTTTCGGTATAAGCACCCAGTTTCTGATATTGCTGGTAGCGCTTGTTATAAAACTCGGTATTAGCAGCGTTTGGCGCGTATTCTACGTCGAAACCACCGCCCATAGCGGTCATGGCTTCTTCTACTTTAGGGTAGATACCTGCAACAGTAGCAGCAAACATGGCTGCACCTAAGGCACAGGTATGTTCAAACTGGTGTATGCGGATAGGCATCTGCAATACATCAGACATCATCTGCATAATGTAAGGTGATTTTTTTGCTACCCCGCCAATGCCAATAATGGCTTCAACCGGTACACCTTCGCTTTTAAAACGCTCTACAATACTGCGGGCGCCAAAACAGGTAGCCTCTGCCAGTGCACGAAACACGCGTGGTGCATCGCTGCCCAAACCTAAACCGGTGATGGTTCCTTTCAACAACTGGTTAGCATCAGGCGTACGGCGGCCGTTAAACCAATCGGTAGCCAGTTCTGCTTTTTCATCCAGTGGTAAAGCTGCGGCTTGCTTGCTCAGCTCCGGGATGATACGCCCAATCATTTCTTCTTGCAAAGCGCCGGAAGTTTGTGCATCAATTACTTTTGAGTCGGCTAACAGGTTTTGTACCGGCCAGGCCACTAAGTTTTTAAACCAGGCATAAGTATCGCCAAAGGCAGATTGTCCGGCCTCTAAACCGGCCATACCCGGGATAACCGAACCATCAACCTGTCCACAGATACCTTTCACCAGCTTGCCATCCATATCGCGGTTAGGAGCTACCAGTATATCACAGGTAGAAGTACCCATTACCTTACTTAAATGATAAGGCTCAATCTGGCCACCTACTGCTCCCATGTGCGCATCAAAAGCGCCTACACCTACCAAAACGTCGGTTGACAGGCCTAAACGGTCTGCCCACTCGGCCGACAAGTTTCCGGCTGATACATCAGACGTATAAGTGTCTTTATATAAACGCTCAGTAAAACCTTCTAATAAAGGATCTAATGATGAAAAGAAATCATTTGGTGGCAGTCCGCCAAACTCTTCTGCCCATAAGGCTTTGTGTCCTGCTGAACAACGGCCACGCATAATTTTATTGGCATCAGTACCGCCGGTTAACAAAAACGGAATCCAGTCGCAATGTTCTACCCAAGAGTAAACGGCATCGCGCACTTTTTCGTCGGTGCGCAAAATGTGCAGCAATTTGGCCCAAAACCATTCTGACGAATAAATACCGCCTACATACTGTAGGTAATTAGTATCAAACTTGGTAGCGTGTTCGTTAATCTCAGCTGCTTCTTTTACCGAGGTATGGTCTTTCCACAGCACAAACATGGCACCGGGATGCTCTGCAAACTCTGGCAATAAGGCTAAAGGCACACCTTGTTTGTCAACCGCTACCGGGGTTGAACCGGTAGTATCAACCGCTATCGCTTTAACCTGGGCAGCCACTTCCGGTCCGGCTTTGGCAATACAAGTTTTAATGGTATGCTCAAGGCCTTCGATGTAATCGAGCGGATGCTGCCTGAATTGGTTTTGAGCGGCATTGCAGTACAATTGCTTTTGCCAGCGGGGATAATAAAAAACTGAAGTAGCTAATTCTTTACCATCAGCGGCATTGACAATTACCGAACGCACAGAGTCGGAGCCATAGTCAACACCAATCACATATTGGGGTTTATCAGTCATGGTTAGCTATTAATTGTAATTTTGACATTTAATAGAATGTAAAAGTATGTTTCTTATACTTTACAACAAAAAATTAAATTATAAAAATTGAAGGTTATCAGGAGTGATGATCAAACTGAATATTTTATACAAGTTCTCTTTATACTTATCCTTGTTAAGGGTGTAATAAAACGCGCCTTTTTTTGATCCCAACTTGTCTTTTTCATCCAACTTGATAAGCAGATCGGTAGAAAGCAGTTTACGGCTGAAATTACGTTTATCGAAGTTAATTTCATAAACCGCATCATACATGCTTTGTATCTGCGGGAGGGTAAACTTTTGCGGCAGCAACTCAAACACTACCGGGTGCAAAGCCGCTTTATATTGCAATCGTTTTTTGGCCAGCTCTACCATCTCGTTATGGTCAAATATCAATGACGGAAAATCACGTATCGGGAACCATTCGGCATGATAATCGGCACTTAACTGCTGTTTGTAACGTGCAATATCAATCAAGGCGAAATACGCAATACTTACCGTACGCTCGGTGGTATCGCGCTGTACCGCACCAAAGGCATGCAACTGCTCCAGATATACACCCTGCAAACCAGTAAGCTGGTGTAAAATGCGAACAGAAGCATCATCAACACTCTCTTCGGGATTTACATATCCGCCCATCAAACTCCATTTATGCAGCTCCGGATTAAAGCCCCGTTGTATCAGCAACAGCTTTAAATCCGTTCCGTCAAAGCCAAACACAATACAATCGATAGCTACAGCTATATGCGGTGCTTTTTTATTTTTCATCCTTTTGCAGTAACGTAGCTAATGTAAGGCATTTGTTAAATAAACAGAAATGATACAAACTTCTTAGAACCGAAGGCGGTTTAAAGCCGTAAAAAGGGCAAATAGCCGTATTTAGAATTTTCTTAATAGTATTATTTAATTTAACCGGCTAACTTTACACACTTAAGCGTAGCTGCGGACGAGCGCAGATATAGTACTATCATATGAAAATTGCGAACCTCATTTTAACTTATACCAGCCCGCAACTTACCGAACGCTTAATTGTCACATTGCAACACCCACAGCTTGATTTTTACATTCATGTAGACAAAAAGTTTAGTGTAACCCCTTATTTGTATTTAAGAAAGTATCCGAACGTTTATTTTATTAACAACCGCGAAGACGTGCGGTGGGCCGGATATAATACCATCAAAGCCACTTTTAATTGCATTAAGGAAATAACGGCCTCGGGTATTGAATACGATTACATCAATTTTCTGAGTGGGCAGGATTACCCAATAAAATCTGCCGAATACATACTCGATTTCTTTGAGCGCAACCACGGCAAGCAGTTTATTGAATATAAAGACGTTTACAAAGAATGGCAGGAAGCTATTCCGCGCTTTACAAGATATCACTTTACCAATTACACATTTAAAGGTAAAGATCGTTTGGCTCAATTAATTAACTGGCTCACACCAAAACGTAAAATACCGTATCAATTAGTTCCTTATGGTAAGGCTATGTTTTGGATGCTTACACCATCAAGGGCAATGTATGTGGTAAACTTTGTTGAAAGCAGACCTGTTTTAGAGCGTTATTTTGAACATACCTGGGCTAGTGACGAGTTTGTTTTTCAAACGATATTAATGAACTCGCCTTATAAAAATGAACTGGTGAATAATGATTACCGTTATATTGATTGGTCGGGGGGCGGAGCACATCCTAAAATACTGACCTTGGAAGATTTCGAAAAACTAAAAAAATCTGAAGACTTGTTTACCCGCAAAGTAAACCTGGATAAAAGTGCAGACTTACTGAACGCGCTGGATGAATTATTAACACCAGCCTTTCACTAAAACAACTAAATGGCTTATATAATTGATATACCTACGTTTAGCGACCACCGCGGGCACCTAACTGTGTTAGACAGCGCTATTCCATTTGAAATAAAACGCCTTTTTTATATATACGGCGTTGATAACTCAGCCCGGGGTGGCCACAGGCACCATAAAACTATACAAGCAGCTATTTGCATTAAAGGGAGCTGCACCATCATTAATCATGACGGCACCTCGCTGGAACACATTGAACTTGACGAACCCAGAAAATGCCTGATCCTCGAAACTAAAGACTGGCACATCATGACCAACTTTAGCCCTGATGCTATTTTACTGGTTTTAGCTTCTACCCCATTTGATGCTGCAGATTATATTTTTGCCCCCTATCCTGATACTAAATGATAGCTTACGAAAATCTGCTTGAATTAAACCGCCCGTTTACAGAGCGTTTTAAGCAGCAATTTGAAGAGTTTTTAAACTCTGGCTGGTATATTTTGGGTGAAAGCGTTAAATGTTTTGAACAGCAATTTGCGGACTGGAACAATTCAGCTTATTGTATCGGTGTTGCTAATGGATTAGATGCACTAACCATGGCGCTTAAGGCTTACCATTTTGATCCCGGCAGCGAAGTGATTGTACCATCCAACACCTACATTGCTACTATACTGGCTATCTTAAACAACAACCTAACCCCGGTACTGGTTGAGCCGGATATCAGGACGTACAATATTGATCCGCTCCGGATTGAGGAAGCTATTACGTCTCGCACCAAGGCTATTATGGTGGTTCACCTCTACGGCAAATGCTGTGCAATGGATGAGATTATGCGAATCAAAGAAAAGCATAACCTTGTTTTAGTTGAAGATTGTGCCCAGGCGCATGGCGCCACTTTTAAAGGTCAGAAGGTTGGTACCTTTGGTGAGTTTGGTGCATTCAGTTTTTATCCTACCAAAAATTTAGGCGCCTTGGGCGATGCCGGAGCATTGACGACCAATACCCCGGAACTGGAAATTATTGTACGCCAGATGCGCAATTACGGCTCCGAGAAAAAATACTACAACGAGCGCATTGGTATCAACTCCCGACTTGATGAACTACAGGCCGCCTTTTTGAGTACTAAGCTGGAGGCACTGGATGCCATTAACAATCATAAGCGCGAATTAGCCGGTTTATACCTTCAACATTTAAAATCTGATTTTATACTGCCGGTGGTTGATGATGATTATCACGACGTTTATCATATTTTCAACATTCGCCACCCACGGCGCGATGAGTTGAAAGCCTACTTGCTGGAACAAGGTATTGGTACAGAAATCCATTACCCTGTACCTCCGCATCAGCAAAAAGCTCTACAATTTGTATTGCAAGGCCAGAGATTCCCCATTGCCGAAGAAATACACCGCACAACACTGAGTTTACCATGTTCTTATTGGCACACTTCGGCACAAATAAAACAAGTGATTGAAACCCTCAACCGGTTTTAATAATACAACTGTCTTTTGGACATGTAGCCATTTGCGAAATTTTTTTTCATTAGTGTAAACTGCACAGCTAATATTGCCGTATAAAGACGCATTAACACGTTAACCCTTTTAATGCTAACGTATTTTTAACTTGCCCATACCCTCAATTAATGAACAGATTGTATTCGCTGATGTCGCTTGTGCTGTTAATTTGCTTTGCCGCACCACAAAGGCTAAAAGCCCAAAACACGCTGATTACCGAAATTTCGGAGCCATACCTGGCTAAACTTATTGCTTCGGCCAAAGCTAACCAACCGCGCGTTAAATCTTTAAACAACCGTGTAACTATCGCTCAAGGCAATATCAGCCGCGCTAAGTTGTCATACCTCGATGCATTAACATTTTCGTACGTATACCAACCCAACAGCACGTTTAACCTAAATGCTTTACAGACTACCGGAACGGGCGATGCCATTGGAAGCCGTACTGGTTTGTTTCAGGGAACGCAGTTTGGTGTGTTTTTCAATTTGGGCTCGTACCTGCAAAAACCTTATGCGGTAAGGCAAGCCAAGCAAGAATTGATTATTGCGAATAACGACATTCAGGAATCAATGATTACCTTAACTACGCAGGTAAAAAAGCGCTATTACACTTATCTGCAAAAAGTGGCTTCGCTTAAGCTGCAAATGCAGGCAGCCAGCGATGCCGACAATGTAATGCGCGATATTAAATACAAGTTTCAGAAAGGTGAAGAAACTTTAGACTCTTACAATAAAGCCCGGATTTCACATACTCAGCAAATTCAAACTAAAATTACGGCCGAGGCTGAGCTTTTTATGTCTAAAGCCGACTTAGAAGAAATTATTGGCGATAAACTCGAAAACATTAAGTAATGGATTTAAGTAGCTTTATTAAAGTATTACTACGGCACAAGTACACCCTGATTATTGTACCTATTGTAGCAGTGATCATCACTTATTTTCTGGTACATAATCAGCCCGATACTTATTTATCTTCTACCACTTTATCTACCGGTATTGTTGACCAAACCCAGCAAGGCGTTGGTTCGTCAGTCGCCAATGCTGTACTGCAAGATACCCGGATACAGCAGGAGTTTAACAACTTGCTGGCAATGATCAAGTCTAAAAAGGTGATAGATCAGTTGTCGTATAAGCTGATGATGCATGATCTGACTTCAGCTACGCCTTACCGCAAACCCAGCAAAGTTTTCAATAGTTTGAGTGCAAGCGCCAAAGCTCATGCCTTAGAAGTGTATAACAAACTTTATCAGAGCCATGAGTCTTTGTCGTTATTTAATCCCGATCAGCGTGGTTTGCACGACCTGCTGGTTTCAATGAAATATGACGACCAATCCTTACTGCAAAAGCTAACTGTATACCGGGCAGATAACAGCGATTACCTGTTTGTGCAGTTTGAATCTGAAAACCCGGATCTTTCGGCGTTGGCGGTTAACAGTCTTTGTGATGAGTTTATCAGCTACTATGCTTCTTTGGTTAAAGGTAATCAGCAAAAGTCTGTTAACTTTTATGCCGAATTAGTTAAGGCCAAAAATGACTCATTGCAAAAACGACTAAACATACTTAAAGATTACAAGATCAGAAACCGGGTACTGAGCCTTACCGAGCAATCTAAATCTCTTTATGCCCAGCTTTCTGATTTCGAAACCCGCCTACAGCAGTCCGAAAAAGACGCGATTGCCTATAAAGCAGCGCTTAAAGATATAGATGACCAATTTAATCCGGCCGACCGTAAGTATGCCGAAAGCTCAATGGTACGCATTAACCAAAGTCTGGACGGTACCCGCTCCCAACTCGAAGCTTTAAATAACGAGTATGTGCAAAGTGGTTTCAAACCTGAGTACAATAAACGCATTGATTCGCTTAACCGGGTATTGAGCAACCAGGTTGGACAAGCATCTGATAAGTATATCAATAATCCGCTGGTGGCCAAACAAAGCCTGATACAGCAAAAGCTGGCTTTACAGGTACAATATGATTTGTCTAAAAATAGCACAGGCTCTATACGCAATGGAATTGGTCGCATAAACCAGCGCCTTACCAGTTTGGTTCCGCATGAGGCTATAGTACAAGCTCAAGAAAGTGCTATTCAGTTAGCACGCGATGAGTACCTGGAAGTGCTTTACAAATATAACCAAAGCAGGTTCGACTCCAATTCGTTAGTGCATCTGAAGCAAACAGAGATGGCTATGCCGGGCGGCGCCCAGCCATCAAAAAAAATGCTCTTGGTTATTATTGCCGGTGTAGTAAGTGTAACTTTCTGCGTAGTTGTATTATTTGTTCTGTTCTATTTTGACAGTTCGGTTAAAACCCCAGCTGATCTGGCTAACGCTACCAAAACAGACGTTTTAGGTTACTTACACAAGTTGAACGGCTCAACGTTAGACTTGCGTCAGATATGGACAGATACGCATAGCAACGAAGACGAACGTCAGTTTAAAAACCTGATGCAATCTATCAGGTACGAAATAGATACCGATCTTAAAAATGATAAAATACTATTGGTAAACAGTTTGGTGCAAGGTGAAGGCAAAACGTTTTTAACACTGAATCTGGCTTACGCGTACTCGTTCATCAATAAAAAAGTATTGCTGATCGATGGTGATTTTACCTCGCCTGATATTACCAAAGCCGTAAAACCGAATGCTTACCTCGAAGATTTTTTAACCAGCCAGATACAAGCCGACCAGATTGCTTCGGTTTCTAAAATCAGTGTTTTGGGCAACCGGGGCAATGATGGCTCATTGATGCAAATTGCATCAGAAAACGATATCAGGCAGAAGTTTGAGTATCTCAAAACCATCTTCGACATCATCATTATTGAGGCACCCGGACTTAATACCCTTAATAAATCAAAAGAATGGGTTACCGTAGCCGATAAAATTGTAACGGTATTTAAGGCTGGCAAAGGTATTAAAGATCATCATAAAGCACAGGTGAATTACTTAAAGAGCCTGCCTGGTCAGTACATTGGTTGGGTGCTTAACGAAACCGACCCTAAGCAATTACCTGCCGAAGAAGCGGCTTAACCATCAGCAAAAGTATTATTATGATGCAAATCATCAACATCTTATGGATAGCCTTTCAGGTGCTGATTGGATACAACCTGGTACTTCCGCTGTTGCTGTTAGCTATCTACAGTGTAAGGCGTAAAAAAAATGTTTTGCCTGCCGTTAAAACTGCAGAAGCCGACTATGCCATCATTGTAACGGCCTACGAATGGGTAACGGCAATACCCGAGGTGGTAAGCTCACTGCTTGCCCTTAATTACAGCAACTACCTGATTTATATAGTAGCCGATAAATGCGATATAAGCGGTCTTCATTTTGACGATGAACGCGTCATCGTTCTGCGCCCCGAGCAAACATTGGCGGGCAACGTACGCTCGCACTTTTTTGCGATCAACAATTTTAAACGTGCACACGAGCGATTGACTATCATCGACAGTGATAACCTGGTTGATCCGGAATACCTGAACGAACTGAACAAACGTTTCGATCAGGGATTTGAAGCTGTACAAGGTGTAAGGGAGGCTAAAAACCTGGACACCACCTATGCTTGCCTGGATGCAGCCCGCGATATCTATTATCATTTTTATGATGGCAAGGTGCTTTTCGAAGCAGGATCATCAACTACACTCGCAGGTTCGGGTATGGCCTTTACCACCCAGCTTTATGTAGATTGCCTGGGTGGCAGAGATGTAAGTGGTGCAGGTTTTGACAAGGTATTGCAGGCAGCTATTTTAAGTCAGGATAAGCGCATTGCCTTTACCGGTGAGGCCATTGTGTATGATGAAAAAACCACCCACTCGGAGCAGTTGGTTAAACAACGTGCCCGATGGATCAATACTTGGTTTAAATACTTTAAGTATGGTTTTACCCTATTATTGCAATCAATAAAAAACTTTAGCTTAAACCAGTTTTTGTTCGGCTTAGTATTATTGCGCCCACCGCTGTTCATTTTTTTGATCCTGTCGGTGCTTTGTATGGCCGTTAACATGTTGGTGAGTTGGACGGCAGTATTGCTTTGGGCGGCAGGCTTCGGTTTGTTTGTATTGGGCTTTTACCTTTCGCTGGTAAACTCAGAAACCGACAAACGCATCTATGCCTCGCTGGTTAATATTCCTAAGTTTATTTACTTTCAGATACTTTCGCTGCTTAAGGCGCGTAAAGCCAACCAGTACTCGGTGGCTACCCGTGGCACACAGGCAACAACAGCTAAGTAAACCATGAGAATTAATCCTACTCCAAAGGCACTGCGCAATAACAAGCCCGATCCGGAAGTTCAGGCCAAAGTAGATCAGATTACCCGTTGGGTGGCTATTGCCGTTGCTTTTGTAAGTACGTTTTTCTTTTTCATTAAGATATTGTTTTTGTAAGTGAACGAGTTCCAGGTCATCGTTAATGGCAGTACACCAAAGGCCAGTTGGGGTAAGCGGCTTGCTAAGCTCTATTTTGTAGATAAGCTTAATACACCTGTTGGTATTGCTATCCTATTGGTGGCTGCCGGAATTATCGCTGCAGGTACTGCCTACAACGGAACGTCTTTTGGCATTTTAACGCTGATAGCTATTGGCGTTTTCCCGCTATTGCATGCTATTGTGAGTTATCCTAAGTTTGGCATTATCCTACAGCTTATCATGGCCTATTTCCTGTTTATGCTGGGGCGCTTGGGCGTACCCGGACCGATAGGTACTTTAATGGACGGCTTACAGGCTTTGCTCTTATTAGGATTAGCCATTAGGGTTAAACGTGATGATAATAACTGGGCTTATTTTAAAAGCCCAATTACAAAAGTACTGCTGATCTGGCTGGGTTATAATTTGCTGGAGTTTGGCAACCCGTTTGCCGAATCTCGGTTGGCCTGGGTATTTACTATACGTACCGTTGCGATTGTATTGTTAGGATATTTTGTGCACTTGTACACTATACGCTCGGTAAACTATGTGCGCATACTTTTAAAGCTATGGTTATTTATGAGCCTTATTGCTGCGCTGTATGCCTATAAGCAGGAATACATCGGTTTTTCGGATGTAGAAAACGCTTATTTACATTCGGATCCGGCTATTGTATCTTTGCTTTTTATTGCCGGTCACTGGCGTAAGTTTTCTACCTTTTCTGATCCGGTATCGTTTTCTTACAATATGGTAATGCCTACCATTTTATGTATCTGTATCATTGCCGGTAAATTTAAACCCTGGAAAAAAGTAGTGCTGATAATTTGCGCCGGTCTATACATGACATCCATGCTGTTTTCAGGTACGCGTGGCGCTAACGTACTTTTACCGGCGGCCTTGCTATTGTTTGCCATTTTAAATTACAGCAAACGGGTATTAATCTTTACCTGTGTTGCTGCCGTATTTTTATTGGTACTCATCAACATCCCGACAGGTAATGCCAATATACAGCGTTTTCAGACTGCTTTCAGGCCCAATAATGATGATTCGTACATTTTGCGTAAGCGCAACCAAAAGCGTATACAGCCTTATATATTAACACACCCCATGGGTGGAGGCTTGGGCTCCACCGGCGATTGGGGAAAAAAGTTTGCACCGGGGTCGTTCTTGTCTACATTTCCGCCTGATAGCGGTTACATCAGGGTGGCGGTTGAGGAAGGCTCCATTGGCTTGTTTCTTTTTTGTTTGATGATGTTCGTCATCCTGAAAAAAGGAATTAACAATTACTACCAGATGAAAGATCCGGAGCTTAAAACTTATTGCCTGGCCATGACGTTGATTGTATTTGCTTATAATATTGCTAACTTTCCGCAGGAGGCTTTGGTACAATATCCATCCAACGTGTTCTTTTACTTTGAGGTAGCATTGATTGAGGTAACCTTCAGGTTAGACCAGGCCAAGCAAAAAGAAAAATTGCAGTTAGAACAAACACCATCACTTTCCGCGCAAGCTATATGAGCAGCAACGCTTTAATCCAGAATAAAGACATCATTATTGTTGGGCAGCAACCCTGGGATACCGAAATTGGCAGCAACTGCAAAAATATTGCTCTGGAGCTGAGCAAGCACAACCGGGTGTTATATGTAAATTCGCCGCTCGACCGTATTACACTCCTTCGCCATAAAGACTCATCTAACGTTAAAACAAGGTTAGAGGTAATTAAAGGTAAAACCAACGGTTTAATCCACCTGCAACAAAACTTGTGGACTTATTACCCGGACGAAATTATTGAATCTATTAACTGGATGAAGCACAATGCGGTTTACACTTTTTTAAACAAAGTGAATAACAAGCGTTTTGCCCGTTCTATTAAAAAAGCGGTTAAACAGTTGAACTTTAAAAACTATGTGTTGTTTAACGACAACGACATGTTCCGGTGTTTCTACCTGAAAGAGATGTTACAACCGGCACTCAGTATATACTACTCCCGCGATTTTATGCTGGCTGTAGATTACTGGAAAACGCACGGCACCACCATGGAACCCGAACTGATTGCCAAAAGCGATATCTGTGTAGCTAACTCTACCTACCTAGCCAATTATTGTAAGCAATACAACAACAATTCGTTTTATGTTGGCCAAGGATGTGATCTGGATACGTTTACCGGCTATAACCAGGAAAAACCGGCACCTATAGACATTGTCTACATACCCAAGCCTATTGTGGGCTATGTAGGCGCATTACAGAGCATCCGCTTGGATATGGACATCATCAAACATCTGGCTAAACAACGGCCGCACCTTAATATCGTACTGGTTGGCCCCGAGGATGGTGAGTTTCAGAAAAGTGATTTACACCGTATGCCTAACGTGCATTTTTTAGGAGCTAAAAACCCGGACCTGCTACCGGCTTACATCAGCGCTTTTGATGTTTGTATTAACCCGCAGATTGTTAACCAAGTGACTATTGGTAATTATCCACGCAAAATTGATGAGTACCTGGCCATGGGCAAACCTACGGTAGCTACACGTACCGAGGCCATGAGCACTTTTGCCAACCATGTTTATTTAGGAGAAAATAAAGAAGATTATGTGCGCCTGGTTGATAAAGCGTTATCTGAAAACAGCGAGTGTTTGCAGCAAGAACGCATCAAGTTTGCCGGTACCCACACCTGGACAAACAATGTAGCCGAAATTTATTCGGCTATTAAAAAAGTACTTCCCACGTATGCTTAACATTGCGGTACAGCGCCCGGCCTAACACAATAGCAGGGTTACTGCTTTGCCGTAAATCACTGCGTTTCATGGTGCTGGGTTCGTCGTTGGAGTTAATCTGATCAAACAGCCCTTTGTAATCTTCATAAAACATGGCTTTGCCCTTCTTTTTGATGAACGACAGGTTCATTAAAAATTCGGTACGGTCGCCTTTTATACCCTCCGCATAACGGCCGAATTTTGTAAAGAAAGAAGTACGGCGCAGATGCGGATGGTCACTATATACGTGAAACTTACGGTAACCAGGATACCATATTTTAAATACCATTTCGGAAAATCCGTTTCGGTATGGCTTCAAGTAAGGATATTTAAAATAGGCATAGAAGCGAACCACATCTACGTCAGCGCGCTCATTCATGATACTTAGCGCATCGCTTAAATGCATTGCATAATCGGTGGCAGGATCAAAATCTTCCTGCACATATAAGGTGTACGGTGTATTTACAGCGTCTTGTCCCTTATTGATGTTATTACCTAAACCTTTGTTTTTGGGTGTAGTAACTAACCTAAAGTTATATTGGTTAGAAAGCTGCTGCAATTTGCTGATATGCTCAGGCTTGCTGCCATCGTCAGACACCACAATATCGCCAAATACTATCTGCTGATCTTGGAAAGCTTGCAACAGCCTTTGCAATGACTGGCTGCGGTTGTAATGAGTTACTAACAAGGTAATAGCCGAAAACTGAGTGGGTGCGGGCACTATATTCATTTTATATATTGGGCTATTACGTATATAAATATTGGTAGTTACCTGCGAGCACATAATTTCATAAAAATCAGGCTTAAAATTACCTTATAATTCAGATTAGCTTTTACCAGTCCAATTTAACAGCGTATCTTTCCGCTGATTTTACAATGTTGTTTTTCGTTAATACACCCTCTAAATAAATACGATCACCCTATTTATATAAATGTTTACCTAAAACCTTTACCGCTATTTTTCAGTAAAAAGGTTGATTGATCATAAGCACTAACAGACCGTAAATATTTTGGTCGTTACTAAATACAATGAAGATAGCACACTTAATACTGGCACACAATAACCCCGGCCAACTCGAAAGCCTGGTTAAAAGCCTGACTTATAAAGATGATGCTATTTACATTCATCTCGACAAAAAAACTGACTGTAGCCATTTTAAACGGTTGGCCAATTTGCCTAATGTTAGCTTTATTAAACAACGCGTAAAGGTTACCTGGGGCGCTTGTAATATTGTTTTGGCTACCATTAATGGCTTTAAAGAAATACTGGCATCCGGAAAAAATTACGACTATTTAAATTTGCTTAGCGGCGCCGATTACCCTTTACAACACCCAGCGGCTTTACACCAGTATTTATCTGCTCATAAAGGTAAAGCCTTTATGAGTTACGCTAAAATGCACAGCGAATGGCAGGAAGCTTTGCCTCGGGTTGAGCAATATCATTTAAATAACTTTGAATTTCCGGGGCGTTATGTTGCTCAAAAGCTGGTTAACCGCATGTTACCCAAGCGCAATATACCAAGTGGTTTAGTACCCGTTGGCCGTTCGCAGTGGTTTACCATACCGTTAAACTGTGTGAAACATATTGTAGAGTACTGGGATAAAAACAACCGGTTACGACATTTTACGAAGTTTACCTGGGCGCCCGACGAGTTTATATTCCAGACCATTTTATACAACTCACCGTACTGTAAAATACTGGTGAATAATAATCTGCGCTATATGGATTGGTCGCCAGGTGCTGCCAGCCCTAAGACGTTTACGATGGCGGACGTGGAAAACTTTAACCACCCGGAGCATTTTTTTGCACGGAAATTTGATTTTGAGAAGTCTCCGGAGCTGCTTAAAATGCTTAATCAGCGGTTAGAGGAGGCCGTTAATTTAAGTTAAGCGTAGCTGTAAACGTGTTAACCGGGGCGTTAAACCCATAAGTAAACCGGTCTGCCGCTTTAGCTATAATAAGCAAGCCCATGTGCTCGTGCAGATGTTGTATGGTAATTTCTTCATTTTGGGGGTCGCGGCAAAAAAAACTCAGTAGCTGTTCACTTTCCTTGATCACGTACAGCTCTTGCAATCCATCGGCCGTGACAAGTGTTGGTACATCACTTTTCAAATATCCTGCTTTATTCATCAATTCAAGCTTCGTTCCGTAGTCCGATTTTGCAATCGTCAAGCTATCGTTTTCGATAGTAAACGTGAAAATTGTTTTAGTACATCCTGAATGTTTAACCGCGTTGTTCAGCAGTTCACCTATAATATATCGGGCTTTAGATAGCAGTTGACCATCGTGGTGGTGATTTACTAACTGACCTACCAAACACTCGAGCATCTGATGACTAAAGCTGCTAATACTGCTTGCCTGGTTATCAAATTCAAAACTCTGTCTGGTGTTCATTAATTTACTGATTTAATGCAACTGTTGCAGCTTGCTCGTCGGCGTATATCTTAAAAACCTTATCTAACCTAATGAGTTTAAGTAAATCATGCACATCTTTTTGCAAGCCTAATAAAACTAAATCATCTCCGGCTCCCAAAGCATATTTCAAACCTGCTACTAATGCGCCCAAAAATGAGCTATCGACATAAGTAACCTGTTCCATGTTCAGCCACACATTGCGTTGCTTGTAATTCAATAATGATACCAGTTCGGTTTTAAACTGATCGGAGTGAGTTAAATTAGCTTCGCCGATGTCGACCTTAGCTACAATATATTGAGGGTGTTCGTTTACAATTTTAAGCATGGGTATTAATTTTTTTTATGCAGATAATACTGCTATCATCAGTAAAACCGGCAGCTTTTTGCTGCAAGTTATTTTTAATATCGTTAAATAATTGGCCGGCCTGCAAATACCCCGACATTTGATTGGCAAAGAAACGGTAGTCTGTTTTTTGTTTTCCACCGCTGCTAATATCAATCAAACCATCAGTAAAAATATAAAGCTGATCTGATGGTGCCATTGCAATTTCTTGTTCGGTATAAAAGCCATCGGGCAGTACACCTAACAACATACCGGTAGATTTTATTTGCTTTAACTCTTGTGTATCGGCCCGGTAATTCAGCAGTGGCAAATCGCCGGCACCTGAGTAAATAATTTTACCCGTTGCCTTCTCAATCCGAACCAGCGAAAGACTTGATAAAATATTAGCCAAACCTTCATCCTGGCAAACCACAGCGTTAATTTGCTGTAATGTGTTAGCTAAAGAACTGTGTGCTGTAATTACGCTAAATCGGATTGCAGCCCGGATATAACTTAAGTAAGTAAATGTATAAAACCACGCTTTCCACTTTTTGCCCATCAAATCACCTATTACTACAAACAGATAATTACCGGTATTGATAAAATCTATAAAATCTCCGCCTGGTATATTCTGGTAGCTATGATGCCAAAAATCAATCTCAAAACCATCGATTTGCGGTAGTACTGCGGGTACCGGCTTAATATTTAATGCAGCAACCGTTTTCCGTATCTCCTGTTCGGTAATTTGGCGCTGCTTGCTAACGGTGTGCAAAAGATTGGTGAGTTTGGCTACAATGACATCGAAAGGCGTAGTTTTAAGTACATAATCAATAGCCTGCAAATTCAGACCCGTGTACATTATACCTTCGTCTTCGTGCGCGGTTAAAAACAGGAAAGGGATTTCCTTCAAAGCATCAATTTGTAAAACTTGAAGACGAAACTCGAGCCCGTTCATGCCTGGCATTTCATAATCTGATAAAATTACATCAGGCTTAAAAGCTTTTAAACTCTGCAACGCCTCAACGCCCGAATTAGCGGCATGGCAGTTAAAACCTGCTGTTGTAAAAGCTTGACATAATATTTTTAAAAACAACGGATTATCGTCAACCAGTAAAATATTTTTTGATAAGCCAGTTGCCATGATTACGTTGTTTTTAAAGGTTTGTAAATACACCTTACCAACAGATATATCCCCGACAATATGACTAACAGGGATATCAGATCCATTAATGTAATACCATCTTGTATATTAAAATAAAAAATGGTGAACATCTCAAAATAAGGCGGGGCAGGCATCACAATCATGGCAAAGCCGAGCACGATCAGCACGAGGCTGATAATGATTAGAAAAAACCTGGCCAAACGTTCACCCTGCAGATATTTTTTTGACATTCGGGTATCCACCTGGTGGTTAGCTAACAGAACACTAAACTCATCAAGCAATTCAGTCCGGTTAGCATTTTCGAGGTTATTGATTTGCTTAAAGGCGCTCAATTGCTTTTTATACGAAGACTTTTTTTGTACCGCTTGGTTTAACCGTTGCTGTATGCTGCGGGCTTTTGCACTGTCAATATCACTATCAGCAAGCAGGGAAAGCAACTCGTCCAGTTTATGGTCAATATTGGCTTGCTTTTCAACAACATGCGGTAATTGCTGAACCTCCTTTTGTATATTTTTTTGCTTTGCCAATTTAAAGTGATTAATTCGTCTCAACCTTTATACTACCATTTTCGTAAACGCCCGCAATGAAAATGGTTTCGCTCATAACGGTTAACTACAATCAAAATCAAATTACCGAACAGCTGCTTGCATCTATTTCGGCAACTAATACCTATCCGGCTATCGAAATCATTGTGGTAGATAATGCCAGCAAGCAAAATCCGGTGCCACAATGGCAACACAAGTACCCGAACGTGACCTTTATACGGTCGGATGTCAATCTGGGTTTTGCCGGTGGCAACAATTTAGGTATTGGAGTAGCTGGTGGCGATTACCTGTTCTTCATTAATAACGATACCGAGTTTACACCGGGGCTGGTAGAAACCCTGGTGGCTGTGTTAGACAAGCATCCAAAAGTGGGTATGGTGTCACCCAAGATACGCTACTTTGACCAGCCCGGGATGTTGCAATACGCAGGCTTTACCCCCATGAATTACTATACCATGCGCAACAAGTGCATCGGTCAGTTTGAAGAAGATAAGGGCCAGTATGACCATACCACCGGACCTACCGGTTATATTCACGGTGCGGCCATGATGGTACGCCGGGAGGCTATGAATAAAGCAGGCATGATGGCCGAGAACTTCTTTTTGTATTACGAGGAGATGGACTGGAACGACCACATCAAACGTGCAGGCTACGACATATGGCTGGAGCCACGAGCCCTGATCTATCATAAAGAATCGGTTTCGGTAGGTAAGATAAGCGGCCTAAAAGAGTATTTTATGAACCGTAACCGTATCCTGTTCATCAGGCGCAATGCCCCTTCGGCGCTTACCATTATGGTGTTTTATTTGTACTTTTTATCGGTAGTTACGCCAAGAAACCTGCTAAATTATGCCAGGCACGGGCACAAAGGTTTTGCCGGGCTTTTGCTTAAAGCCATCAGGTGGAATTTTACTAACAGTAAAACCAGTACTCATTTAGGTTACCCCTTTTAATTAACTATGAAAATATTACTTTGGCTTAGTCTGTTTATTGTTTTTTATGCGTTTGCAGGCTACGGTATTCTTTTATTTGCGCTGGTTAAGCTCAAACGCATATTTAAAGGAGAGCCTGTCGTTCCAGAAACTAACGAAGCCTCTCTACCCTCTTGCAGCCTGTTGATAGCGGCCTACAATGAAGAAGGCTTCATTATTGAAAAAATTAAGAACACGCTGCAACTACAATACCCGGCAGATAAGCTGGAACTGATTTTTATTACCGATGGTTCATCCGACCGCACGCCCGAGCTGGTGGCAGCTTACCCACAGATTAAACTGCTGCACTCGCCCGAGCGTCGTGGTAAAATTGCAGCCGTTCACCGTGCTATGGATACAGTAACCACCGAGGTAGTGGTGTTTACTGATGCCAATACTTACCTTAACCCTGATGCCCTGCTTAATATTTGCCGCCATTACGCCGATGCTAAGGTAGGAGCCGTAGCCGGCGAAAAAAGGGTACAGGTAGATGAAACGGCTGATGCTACCGCAGGCGAGGGCTTTTACTGGAAGTACGAGTCGAAACTCAAAGCATGGGACTCTGAACTCTACTCGGTAGTGGGTGCGGCCGGTGAACTGTTCAGCATCCGCAGAAACCTTTACCAACCCGTATCGCCCAACGCCATCCTGGATGATTTTATGATATCGCTATTAGTAGCACAAAAAGGTTACCGTGTAGTTTACGAACTTGAGGCTTATGCCAGCGAAACCTCGTCGGCTAACGTTAAAGAGGAACTTAAGCGCAAAATACGCATTGCGGCAGGTGGTATCCAGTCTATCGTATGGCTTAAAAGTTTGCTTAATCCTTTCCCACAGCCGCTTTTGTCGTTCCAGTACATCAGTCACCGCGTGCTACGGTGGACAGTGGTGCCGTTTTTGATGATTTTAGCTTTGACACTTAACACTGTAATAGTACTTCAGGGCGACTCCTCCACTGTTTACCAGGTATTGTTAGCTGCACAGGTCGTGTTTTACACGGCGTCGCTTGCCGGCTGGCTGTTAGAACGTAAAGAAATCAAAGTAAAAGCACTGTTTATCCCCTACTATTTTTGTATGATGAATTACGCCGTAATCCGTGGTATTTTCAGATACTTTGCCGGAACGCAAAGTGCAGCCTGGGAAAAGGCACAACGCAAGCAGGATGTGGTGAACCAAAGTGCTCCGCAAATTCAGTAATGATTAGCTTAGAAAACAAGGCCAATGTCTTTTAAAGATCAGATCAAAAATAACCCGTCGTTAAAAAAGACGGTTCACCGCATGCTTATCCCCAAGGGTGGCGCTGCACCGCGCCTGTGGGTAAAGCTTTTCCTGAACCCGTTTTTACATAAACGCGGAAAAGGCTCTACCATACGCAGGCGTACACGCATTGATGTGCTTCCCTTTAACCGTTTTGAGCTGGGCGCCAATTCAACCATCGAAGACTTTTGCACTATCAACAACGGTGTAGGCGATGTCATTATCGGCAATAATAGTCTGGTGGGGATGAGCAACGTGATTATTGGACCCGTAACCATTGGCAACGATGTAATACTGGCACAAAACATTGTGGTAAGCGCCTTAAATCACGAATACCGCGATGTAAACCAACCTATCCACACCCAAAAAATACTTACTGCCCCTATTCTTATAGAAGACGAATGCTGGATTGCCGCCAATGCGGTAATTACTTCCGGTGTAACGGTAGGTAAACACAGCGTGGTAGCAGCCAATGCCGTGGTTACGAAAAGCGTTCCACCCTATTCAGTGGTTGCAGGCAACCCTGCCCGTGTTATTAAAAAATATGATTTTGATTTGAAAGAATGGGTAAGGGCTTGATAAGGGATTTGTTACGCATGTGTACGCCTCTCTTACATAATATTTACCGTGCAAAATAATCTAACACCGCCTGATTAAATTCCGCCGGCTTTTCGAACGGTGCATAGTGCGTTGCATCTTTAATAATATATAATTTGGAGTGAGGTATATTCTGCTGTATACTTTGAGTATGCTGTGGTAAAATCACATCGTGCTCGCCCGCTATCACTAAAACCGGCGCTTTTATTTGCTTTAACTGTGCGTAACTAACATGTGGCTCGGTCAGTAAAATTTTAATTAATCGTTTATGATTCATTGAAATATGATCAACAAACTTTCTTTCATTATCATAAGCACGTTGTAAATTATTGATTGTTTTAGCCTCTATGCCATCGGGCGACAAGTTAGCGCCCATTACAGCCAGCTTATTAACATACTCTGGATACTTTATACCCATCAACAATGCGGTGATGCCGCCATCACTCCAACCTAATACATTAGCTTTTTGAATATGCAAAGTATCCAGCAGTTGCTTCATATCAGCGGCAAACAACTCATAAGTTAAATCGTGATCGAGCGAATCAGCACTTTTACCCTGGGCTCGAGTATCTACAGCTATCACCTTATACTTTTTAGAAAATGTTTCTATCTGTTTATAAAAGGCGGAAATTGACTGGCTGTTTCCGTGCAGTAACAATAAAGGCTCGCCTTTACCGTAAGTTTCATAATATATAGCTGCATTGTTCAGATGTATATACTTTCCTGCTGCTGCATTGCGGCCATAGGGTGAGGCTTCTGCTTGTTCGGCATATTTGGTGTAAGTCAGGTAGTTTTTGAGGCTATCACTCAAAACCGGTTCTTGCTCTGCCTTATTTTTTGTATAATCTATCTTGTCAGTCTTTCCGGGTTTGAAGTAGTCGCCTGTAATGTTGAAGGCTACATATGCATTATTGATTTTATCCCAGACTGCCTGGGTTTTATCTCTAAAGAATACGGCATGTGTGGGCGATAATGTCGCCGATACAGAGAAAGCCCTGGAAGTGCTGTCTTCTTTAATACTTTTAAGCCACTGAATAGACACTGCAACTTTGCGGTACCCTTGCAGATAAATGTTATAAGGAGTTAAGTCAACCTGCACCCAACCACGCTTTTGCGGAACATCAAAAATAACGTCGCTATTATTTAATAAACAATCCGGCTGCCCGTTTTTAATACTGTAGATGTTTAGCCTGAACTTTACAGTTTTAAATCGATTAAATACAACATACATGTTAAAGTTGCGCAGGTAAACATCATTATCAATACCAATTACCGATGCTTGTTCTTTCCCCAAATTATCGTCTACCAACTGGCTTTGGGTAAACATGGTAGTGGTCATAAAAGTACTGTTACCAGTACGGCCATACACCTTGGTCTTGAATTGAGTTGGCTTTACTTTAACCACCTTAAGCTCTTTACTTACCGGGTTTAAGTAGATAACAGGGTTTGACTTTTGCAAGTCTTTTAATTTTATCGTTAACAGCTGATAACCTAATGAGGATACAGTGATAAACTTATCGCCTAAATCTAATTTACTGGGTACATCAAGCAAAAAACTTCCGTCATCAATACTTAGCGTACCTAAACTTTCGCCTTTAACGCTTATGGTTGCATAAGGTATAGGTTGTTTGGTTACAGCATCAATTACTTCACCCTTCATTGGTTGAGCTATTACAACCACTGTTAATGAAGTAAATAATCCAATAAATAATATAAAAAAGGATCGAAACATAAATCAAGTATATAACGGTTCCTAAAGTACGGTCATGCTTTCATAATCTTTCTAAAATGCGCTGTTAACAAATGTTAAATATGCTTATAGCAGGATTGTGAAAGCATACCTTATTGATTGAATTACCCTTACAACTATTGCATATTTACTGTTAAAACTTAACTTTATCATATCCTTACCTATAACCTCACTATTACACATGAACAAAATACTTAAGCACAGTGCGCTACTGCTAATTTCGATCTTATGCACTGCCACGTTTGCAAATCCGTCAAAAGCGCAATCGCCTGCAGCAAGTCCGCTTAAGCAAATGGTTAACAAAATTAATGAGCACGTTGAAAATACGGGTATTGAAAAGGTATACTTACAAACAGATAAAACTAATTATAATGTTGGCGATACATTGTGGTTTAAGGCTTATCTGTTGGATGCTGCTTATTTAACGCCCTGTACAAAAAGTGGTATTTTATATGTAGAAATAGTAGGAGATAGTAGCCGGGTTGTAAAACGCTTGATGGCCCCGGTTTATAATGCCCTTACTTTTGGCAATATTAAGCTTGAGCCGGATGACATTCCCCAAGGTAATTACACGCTGATAGCCTACACCAACTGGATGCGGAATTTTAGTGATTCGTGCTTTTTTCGTAAACCCTTTTACGTGAGCAATAGCAGTGGTAATGATTGGCTAATTAACTACCGCACGCAGGCCGCTGATGTTAGCGGAAAAGAAAACATAAAACTCAATCTACGCCTCACTGAACTAAACCAGCAACCGGTAAGGCTACGCGAAATGCAGTTAAGAGTTAATGTCGGTAAAAAAAATATTTTAAAAGACAATATATCAACAGACCTTGACGGCATCGTGAATGTCAACTTTGATTTGCCTGAAAAGCCCGGAGCACAACGGCTTAATCTATCGTTAACTGATTTACGCAAAGGCCAAGGTAACCGCCGTATACCTATGCCACTTGCCTTAAATCGCCCTGAAAAAACAGATCTGCAATTTATGCCCGAGGGTGGCTATCTGGTAGCAGGCATGCCGGCTCGAGTGGCTTTTAAAGCTATAAACGAAGATGGGTTAGGAACTGCAGTAAACGGTTATATTTACGATAGCAGCGGGCAATCGGTAACAGGATTTAGCACATCTTACCAAGGTATTGGCTCGTTTATATTTACACCCGATGCTAATCAAAAATACCAGGCAAAAATCAAGCTACCCAGTGGCCAATTTAAAACCTATAATCTTCCTTCGGTTAAATTGTCGGGTATTACAATGCAGATAACCAATGCCTTTAAAACAGACTCCTGTTATATTACACTTAAAACAACACCAGATCTTATAAATAGTAATAAGGTTTACTACATATTTGGACAGGCACGCAGTATGATGTGCTATGGAGCCTCTGTAATTTTAGACAAGCCTTTTTTGAGAATTAAAATTGCAAAAAGCGTTTTTCCTACAGGTTTAGCCCGAATTGTGCTCGCCACATCAAATCATGCCGTAATAAACGAAAGATTGATCTATATTGATCATGAAGACCAATTTAATATCAAATTACTACCCAACCAGTCAAATTATGGGCAGCGGGATAGTGTAGCTTTAAATATGGAAGTTACCGATAAAAATGGTAATCCGGTTACAGGTACTTTTGCGCTTTCAGTTACTGATGACGGTCAGGTAAAGGGAGATACTCTCGCACAACTTAACATTCAAAACTATCTATTGCTGTTATCAAACTTGAAGGGGCATATCGACCAGCCGGGACATTACCTTAACGTGGCAAGCAGTTTGCAAAAATGGCTACATATGGATGAATTAGTGCTTGCACAAGGCTGGACAGGCTACGATTGGACAAATGCCTTTAAATCTGATGTAAAACCGAATTACGCCCCCGAGCTCGAATACACCATAAATGGTAAGGTTACCAATGTTTTTAATAAGCCTGTTGCAGGTTCGGGTATTACGCTGATGTCTAAAAAACCATTTTTAATGGTTGATACTGTTACTAACGCTCTGGGCCGATTTACTATTAAAGGGGTTTACCCCACAGATAGCGCTGCATACTTTATTCAGGCACGTAATAAAAGAGGCAAAAGCGCTAATGTAGGTATTGAGATGGACGAATTTAAAGCGCCTGAGTTAACTATTCATCAGCTCATTACCATGCCCTGGTATGCCAATATTGACACCTTAAAGCTAAGAAGTATAAATAAACGCATCGATTTAAAAAATGAGCAAGAGCGGGTTTTAAGAGGTAATGTTTTGAAAGCTGTTGAAGTAAAAGCCAAAAAGATCATTAAAGAATCCAAAAATTTAAATGGCCCTGGCGAGGCCGATGTAATCATTGATGAAGAAGAGTTAATTAAGGCAGGCCGTACTACACTAGGTGATTTACTGGCAAAACGGGTTAAAGGATTCGGGCTATTTACTAAAAAGGACATCCGTTATTATGGCATAAACTTTATGGCAACGCATTTAATTATTGATGGAATAGAACTGGATTTTTTTTACGACGGAGCGCAGCCCATAGACATTTTTTACAAACAATACCTGGACTACTATGATGCAGAAGAAATTAAAGGTATAGAAGTGATGACGAGCGGCAAATATCAAATGACCTATAGCAGTGCTTTTATTATTCCTAAAAAGCCGTTAGAGCCTTATTTTAACCACACGTTTGTTGAAGTTACCACAAGAAGCGGGCACGGACCATTTATGAAAAAAGCGATTGGTATTTGTGTTTACCGACCCATGCCTTATACTATGCCTAAAGCATTCTATTCTCCTAAATATAAACCTAATAGTATTGTTGACATGACCGATATCCGGTCTACCGTTTTTTGGGAACCCAATGTTGTTACCGATCAAAATGGCAGAGCTACAGTTAGCTTTTATACTGCCGATAATCCGGGCTCATATACTATCAATATTGAGGGAAGTGATATGCAGGGCGGCATCGGTTTTAAAACCGGCACTATTAACGTAAAAAGGCGACTTTGATACCTCTTCTATACCACAAGTAACCGACGTGTCGTTTTTATAGCAGGCCTTCATCAGCAAAGCTATAAAAACCACCGTCGGTAATAATCAGGTGGTCTAGCACACCAATATCCAACACTTTACCGGCCTGGTGTATTTTGCGGGTAAGATCAACATCTTGCTGGCTTGGCTTTAAATTACCTGATGGATGGTTGTGCGCCAGAATAATAGAAGATGCCTGATGCTGCAGGGCAATACCAAAAATAATCTTAGGATCGGCTACCGTGCCGGAAAGTCCACCTTTACTAATAAGTTCTTTGGCGATGATTTTACAGCTGCGGCTTAATAGCAGTATCCAAAATTCTTCGTGGTTTAAATCAACCAAATGCCTGCGCAGTACCTGGTAAACGCTTTGGCTTCCGGTAATGGTTTCGGGCACTTTAATATCCGTTTCATTACGGCGCCGTCCCAGTTCGAGCGCTGCAATAATGGCAATAGCTTTAGCTTCGCCTATACCCTTAAATTTCGAAAGCTCACTTACCGAAACCTTACCCAGCCGCTGCAAATCATTATCGTAATGATGCAATATGCGCTTGCTTAATTCAACTGCCGTTTCGTTACGGCTGCCCGAGCCAATTAAAATAGCAATCAGTTCGGCATCACTGAGCGCACGGCGACCCTGAGTATTCAGTTTTTCGCGTGGCCGGTCTTCTTCGGCCCATGCCTTAATACTTATTTTGGCTTCGTAAGCTTCCACGGCCTTAAACTATCTAAAAATAGCTATAAAACGAAAGGCTGCACATATATGCAGCCTTTCGTGTCCAAAAAAATTTTGAAAATATTATTGTAGGCCGTTTACAAATTTAGTCAGCTTTGACTTGTTGTTTGAAGCTTTATTTTTATGAATTACGTTTTTCTTGGCTAAACGATCAAGCATAGAAATTACTGTAGTCAGTAATGGAGTAGCTTCAGCTTTAGAAGTTGAGCCTCTTAATTTCTTGATAGCGTTTCTGGTGGTTTTAGCCTGATATCTGTTACGCAGACGCTTCGCAGCGTTGGCCCGGATTCTTTTAATTGCTGATTTATGATTTGCCATTTTTTAGCTAATTGTCTTTTTATTTTTCGGACTGCAAATATATTTCAAAAAAACAAAACTATCAACACTAAATTAAAATAATTCACATCAGATTTCTCATGTACAGCATCTTAACTATTAACTGGCACACTACTTATTTGTAAATACACTTACACTAAAAGCTGAGTTACCGGTAGTACCTACCAAACCTTTAGCGTATACCGTATAAATTTTACCGCTCTCGAACGTTGTATTAAGTGTGGATGACAGAAACGGATTACTACTAACAGATACAATATAAGAACCTGCATTAACCTCTATTGATGATGATACGCCTCTGAAAGCAATATTTGAAGCAACTGTAGTGCTACCTAAATTTAACTTTGCAGAGTTTGCATTAATTGCAGCATTTACAAAACGGATTTTAGCTTTGCCCGATGCCGGAGCAGCCAAATCATCAGTAACAGCAACCAAGCCTAAGCTACCCTTTTGCCCAACTAAAAAATAAGTATAGTTAGCATTAGCATCAAACTGACCGGTTGATGCGGTCAGCGTAGTTGTTCCGTCTGGAGCCTTAACAGCTACATCCTGTGAGCCTAAATAGGTTTTATAATAGCCAGATGAATTTCCGTATCCAACAGACGTTGGGGTTCTTACAATGTCTTGTACGTACAGCTGAGCGTTGCCCGCGTCAGGACTGGTATTGATAAAGTTAACATAGGCCGGAACCGCGTCGTCAAAATCATATTGATCATCTTTTTTACAGGCAGACAACAAGACCACACATCCCATCAAAACTGTTGCGTAGCGCAACGCTTGTTTAAAATTCAAAGTAATTTTTTTCATAAACAGATAGATTGAATTAATATTCGCTCCTCAAAGGAACCAAAAATTATCTTAGCTAATACGTAATAAGCGTTGCTGTAGTATAGGGTTTTGTGTAGTTTAGAACACTATTAGCTCAAAACAAGAGCTAAGCGTTTATCTATCAGCTTATTTTGATTTGAAATTTTTTCTACGCAGTTTTTTACTTTGTGCTTTGTTAGCATTGTGTTCTTCGTGGGGTTTTTACGCACATTACCGTATTAACCGCCTGGCTATTTTCACACTGCCTAAAGCCATGAGCTCGTTTTACCAGGCTAATATTACCTACATAACCGAACATGCTATCAGTCCCGACCGTCGTCGTTATGTGGACTCTACCGAAATACCACGACATTATTTTGACGCCGATCATTTTGGCAAAGCCCCCTTCCATACCATGCCGCAAAAGTGGAATGATGCGGTACAAAAATATACAGTAGATACACTTTATAAGTATGGCACCCTACCCTGGACCATTCAACATAATTATTACCGGCTGGTAGATGCCTTTAAAAGTAAAGATACCAGTGCTATCCTGCACTACTCAGCTTACTTAGGGCACTATGTAGCTGATGCCTGCGTCCCTTTACATTTAACGCTCAACCATGATGGACAACTTACCCATCAGGATGGTATACATGCATTGTGGGAAAGCCGCCTGCCCGAGCAATTCAGCAGTAAGTACTATTATTACACCGGCAACGCCAAATACTTAGAAAACCCTTTGTGGCAGGCGTTTATTTTATGCCGAAACTCTTTCAAAAGTGTCGATTCCGTTTTGCGCATACAACGTCAGCTCGACAAAGTATTTCCGGCCGATAAAAAATATGAGATGGTTTTGAGAGGCAAGCGCCAAGTTAACGATTACTCGGCTGCTTATTGTAAAGCATACCATCAGGCACTGAAAGGCATGGTGCAACGCCGCATGCGTTTAGCTTTACTTAACGTGGGCAGTTACTGGTATTCAGCGTGGGTTGATGCAGGCCAACCCGACCTGAATAAACTGATAGACCCCGCTTTAAGCTTAGTAGACAAGCAACAGGCTGCCCGCGAAGCTGCTTTATACAGAGCAGGGCAGATTGCGCCGCTACCCGATTATGGCAAGGTAAACAAACCGTTGCCGCCCGCTCCTCAGGATTTAAGCAGAAGTGCGGGAAAACCGACTCCTTAATGCAGCCCATATAGGAGGCAATAAAGACACAGCTACAATGCCTAAAGCGATTAGCGAAAAATTCTTTTTAAAGAAAGGCACATTGCCTAACAAGTAACCTAAAAATAAAAACATAATAATCCAAGCTACACCCCCTACCAGATTATACAGGCTGTAACGACCGAAAGGCATACGGCCCACACCGGCTACAAACGGCGCAATGGTGCGTATAATAGGCATAAATCGGCTAAAAATTACTGCCTTACCACCGTGCTTATCAAAAAAGGCTTTGGTTTTAAGATAGTAATCAAGCTTAAGCACCTTATTTTCGGGTTTAAATACCCTAATGCCTAAAAACTGCCCAAGTTTATAATTTACAGTATTACCTAAAAATGCCGCTATAATTAAAATAATAGCGAGCAGGTAAATATCTAAGCCTGAGTTACCTGTTGCTATTAACGCACCGGCAGCAAATAGCAGCGAGTCCCCAGGTAAAAACGGGGTAACTACAAAACCAGTTTCAGCAAAAATGATCAGGAATAAAATAAGATAAGTCCAGCCTTGATATTGATTGGTAATCTGCACCAAGTGATGGTCAATGTGCAGTATAAAATCAATTAGGTTTTTTATAATTTCCAAAATGCAGGTATTTTGGAGGTAAAAGTAATAAATTAAATGGGATAGGCTTACCTAACGGTGGGGTTATTCGCTACTACCGATAAGTTAAACGCCGCCGTATCAGTAACTGCCCTACCCACCAATCCGCGGGAGTATAGGGTATACAACCGGCCGTCTTGCACGGTTACATTGGTTAGCTCACCTAAGTTATTTACAGATGTGTTTGCCTGATAAACCCTGAAAGTATAATTACCTGCGGGCAACGTTGTAAAGTTTGATACCTTAGCAAAGGCTACTCCTTTAATTACAGGGCTTCCGTTGGCCCAGATATCAAATGATCCGTTTGTATTAGGTGTTCCATTCAGGAATCGAACTTTACCACCTTTACCAACCGGGGGCAACTCTTCAGCATCGTCAGTAGTTACCAAAGTTTGCAGTTTTCGGTCAGTCCCATCACCGAATAAACCTAAAAAAAATAAGGTATAACGTGTGTTATCTACCAGCTTAGTCCTGTCGTTATAAGCGGTATCCACATTTCTGGCAATGCGTATTTGCAATGGGGTATCGGTACGTGGTAAATAAAAATATGACGGTGTATTACCGTAGCTAAAACTGCTTGTGCCTACACGCAAATTAGCCATATATAAAGTTACCGGATATGAGTTGGGGCTTAATTGTATCACTTGTAGCCTCACGTTTGAACTGGTTGGTGTTGCGGTATCATTTTTACCGCACGACATCAGCAGTCCGATGAACAAAATACCGGCGTTAAGCAGAAACAAGAGATAAAAAAGGCTTCCTTTTTTTAGCATGTGTCTTTATTGATTGGTAATCAAACCAGCCCTAAACGTTGAATTAGCTCCTTGTGTAAATAACGTATAAGACCTACCTGCAGATATAGTAATATTAGTTGTGTATAAAATATTATTGCCATTAACGGGCCTGATATTCACTTTTTTAATACTTGGCGTGGCTGCAGTGTAAGCCTGCACGCCTTTAAAAGCTGAAGAAGTATAAACCAGGGTATCATTAAAATACACCCTAAAGGCTGGCATATTTGGTGATGCAGTAACAAATCTTACTTTCGCATTTTTACTATCAGCAGCAATGGCATCTTTAACCACGAATGCCTGACTACGAACAAAGCCACCAACAAATAGTGAATATCGGTCATTAGTACTTCCTGAGTCTAACTTTACAGGTAAAGAAAAGATGGTATCTACGTTATTAAAGTTGATTTTGTTGAGAAGGAACTTAAAAGTAAAAGTATGCTCACCGTAAGGTATTGCTGTGTAACCATTGCTGGCCGCAGGGTTAATACCTGTTAAAATACTTTGCCGGGTACCGTCTACATAAAAATTGAGTATGCTGTCGGTGGCGTTAACTACGTCAACATTAACGTTAGCATTTCTTACCGGAGCCGGGTCATTTTTCACGCAAGCAGCCAGCAAGTATAAGCCTGCCGCACATAAGCCCGTAAAAAATACTTTTTTAATCATACCTGTTTTATAACTGCTTTTTATTGCGTTTGTTATCTATGCTCAACTAAAAAGTCCGGCCTTACAGCCGGACTTTCACTTTCAAGTTTATAATTTGAATTACGACTTATGCATAATTATTCAGCATTACCGGCATTACCAGCATCAGCACATCCTCGTTGTCATCGCCTCCCTGTGGCAGTAACAAACCTGCACGGTTAGGTGTCGACATGTGTAAAGCTACTTCTTCACTGCTTAAGTTTTTAAGCATTTCAATTAAAAAGCGTGCGTTAAAACCAATTTCCAGATCTTCACCCTCATACTGGCAGCTTAAACGCTCATGTGCTTCGTTAGCAAAATCAATATCTTCTGACGAAATATTCAATTCGCTGCCGCTTAGTTTTAAACGTACCTGGTGGGTAGTTTTGTTAGCATAAATAGCCACACGCTGTAACGATCCTAAAAACGAATGACGGTCAATAGTCATTTTATTAGGGTTACTTTGCGGAATAACAGCCTCATAGTCTGGGTAGCGCTCATCAATTAAACGACAAACCAAATTAATGTTACCGAACTTGAAGAACGCGCTGGTGTTATTATACTCTACCGATACGTTAACATCATCAGACGGCAAAGCTGATTTTAATAAGTTAAGTGCCTTTTTAGGCAAGATGAATGATGTATTAGTAGCTGCCTGCGCATCTTTACGACGGTAGCGCACCAATTTATGAGCATCAGTAGATACGAACGTTAAATGTTGGGTAGATAACTGGCAGTATACCCCTGTCATAGCCGGGCGCAGCTCATCGTTACTTACCGCAAAAATGGTTTTGTTAATAGCCTCGGCTAAAACTGATGCCGGTAAATTAACCGACGAAGCATTTTCTACTACCGGAATTTTCGGAAAATCTTCACCGTTCTCGCCGCTCAGTTTATATTTACCATCGCCGGCGCTGATCTCGATAGCAAAAGTTTTATCATCTACCGAAAAAGCGATTGGCTGCTCAGGCAACGATTTTAGAGTATCTAATAAAATACGCGATGGGATAGCAATACGACCGTTCTCTTTAGCCTCAACCGAAAGTGATGTGGTCATGCTGGTTTGCAAATCGGTAGCCGAGATGGTAAGGGTACCGTCTTTGATCTCAAATAAGAAGTTTTCCAGTATCGGTAACACCGTACTGCTGCTTAGCGCACCACTTACCGCCTGTAATTGCTTCAGTAATGTTAGCGTAGAAACAATGAATCTCATAAACCAATTTTAATCAACCCAAAAGTATAAAATTTAATGGGCATACTTACGCCTGCGGTAATAATGTTGAAAAATTGCGAATATCAACACTATTCCTAGTGGCACTGTGGTATTAACCACTTGCCAGTATGTTTTCTCATTACGCACCCGGGCACGGTTAAGCAAACGTAGCTTAATTTCCTTATTCCTAAGACTGATTAGACCTGAATCGTCGGTCATGTAATCGGCAATATTGAGCAGCAGATTTTTGTTGCCGTAGGTTTGCTGTGTATAACGATCAAACCCTAACGGAAAAGGTGAGCCATCACTGCCTACCTGATTTTTCAGGATGTCCCCATCGCTCAATACTATCATCTTTGCAGGCTTACTTTGGTTAATAACCGGCATATTGCCGGTGATACCCTGCGGAACAGGGCGGTTCTGAAAAACGGAAGCAAACTTTCCTTCCAATAATGCACCGGTCAATTTAGGGGCACTCTGAAAAGCACGCGGATCAGGTTCCTGCTCTACGGCCTGCAACGATAAAGTGTAAGGGACGCTCAACTTCTTATTATAAGGCGATGACGTCAGCAACACCGTTTGACGTACATTTTTTACCGGCAGCAAATCAATGGTACTGGCAAACTCGCTACGTATCCCTTCCAGGTTTTTAACAACAGGGTGCTTGCCTAAAGGCATAAAAATAGGGTAAAATAACCAAGGAAGCATTTGTATCTGCGCCTGCCCGCCTACATTGCCAGTACTGATGGGTATTTGCGAGCAGTTTAAATCAGCAATCAAATCATAGTTAATGCGCACACCGTATTTAAACAATTGGTCGTCCAGGTTGAGCTGCTTGGCAAAGGCCAACTGCTCGCCACCATGGCCACGCAAACTATCCAACTCGGCACTTACCTGGTCAATAGCCCACAGTATGCGGCCACCATACATCAGGTATTGGTCTATCTTAAATTTTTCGGCTTCTGTAAAAGGTTTATCAGGTTTAGGAATTACCAATAATTTTAACGTTTGCAGATTGGTAAAAGGTATCGTTTGCAGATTAACTCGGCCAACCTCGAAACCGTCGGACAAGCTTTTCATCGCATCGTTCAGCTGTACATCAGTTAGCTCCCTATGTCCGTCTGTAAATCCTACTCGCGGCTTGCCTCCGCTGGTTACTTTTTTGATGGCTGATGTAAATGCATACTCCAGATTTTGCACCGAGTTGTTTAACACCTCATCGGGCGACAAACCCATACGGGTTTGTAACAGTGATACGCCCAACTGCTTATCGCCGGCGGTAACCAGAGCCGCCGGGAATATGATTTTTTGCGAAACCCCATTCTCGGTTTTAACACTTAGATTGGTAGGCTGCAAGCCTTGTGATTGCATATCCTGCACGGCCTGTTCCTGTTCTTGCTGATTTTTACCTTCTAACGGGTTTACAAATTCAAATTGCAAACGCCTGTGACTGTAGGCTTGCAAGTCGCTCAGCATATCGCGCGTGGCTTGCTGCAAACGTTTCATACCACCGGGCAAATCCTTGCCCTGCAAATACACTGTTACCTTAACGGGCTGCGATAAGCTATCCATCACATTATGGCTTACACCAGATATGGTAAAACGTTTTTCTTTAGTAAAATCGATCCGGGTGAAGGTTATTACTGATACTAAGGCTATGGCGACCAGCGTAGCTGTTAGTACCGTCAAGGCGGTATATTTCAATTTTTGCTGTCGCTGTATGCTCAGTGTTAATAGCGTCAGCCCCAAAAACAAGCCTGATAGTATAATAAAATAAGCCAAATCACGGGTATCCAGCACACCGCGGCTTACTGACTCGTAGTGTTGGGTAATACCCAAACTTTGTACATCATAGTTTTGTAATGACAGCAGTTGGCTCAGCGAATTAAAACCACTGTAAACAAAGTAGCATAAGAACACCGCAATAGTGAATGCAATGATCTGGTTTTTACTAACAGAAGATGCAAACAGGCCAATAGCGGAAAAGGCGGCTCCCAGCAAAAACAAACCGATGTAAGACCCAATAACTGCGCCTGTATCTAAATTACCCTGCGGATTGCCTAATACCCAAACCGAATAAACATACATCAGCGTTGGTACCAGTGCAAAAACAACCAGTAACAAGCACGCCAAATATTTACCCAATATAATTTGCCAACTGGTTAGTGGCCGGGTGGCCAGTAGTTCGAGTGTGCCTTCACGGCGCTCTTCGGCCAGCGAACGCATAGTAATGGCCGGAATCAGGAACATAAACAGATAGGGCGCTGTGCTGAACAAGCTTTCCAGCCCGGCATAACCGTACTCAATAATACTCGACTCTGGGAAAACCCATAAGAACAAACCCAGTACCAATAAAAAAACACCAATGGTAATATAGGCCACCAATGAGCTCAGGTACAGGCTGATTTCTTTTTTGAGGATACTGAACATATGCTTATGAATACGCTGAAAACGAAACTTGTTTGACGTAAGAAATTAATCTTGCAAGAGAAAACCAATATAATTAAAGGCCTAGGCGATAAGCTACCCTTATGGCAAACTGCTGCAACCTGTTTTTAGACCAGTCTTCAAAGCGCAAACCTATATCCAGCATATTACTTTTACTTTCGCCCAAAGGCAGCAAAAAGCCAGTCCCTAAAGAATATGTAAATAAATTACCACTGTTTTGCGAATTGTTATTTAATACGGCTCCCAACTCTCCCTCGGTATAAAAGCGTTCGTCGATGTAATATTTAATACCGCCTTTTAAGGGCACAAAGCTATCGGCGTCGGGTTCACTATAACCGCTAATAGCAAAACTTTTATAACTAAAGCGATGGTATCCACCCGTAATATTAAAACTTAAAGCTGAGGCCACCGGAATTTCGAATTTACCCGATGCACCATACCCGATATTATAAGCACTACGCTGCGGAATATTAAGCTCGGCACCTATGCTAAATGATGAAGCAGCCCGGTTCTGCGCTGCCACAGGAGAAATCTTGATAATCAAAAACACCAACAGGAGACAATATTTTTTCATGCAGATTAAATAGAAATCAAATTAAAACAAAAAAGTCCTGCTACACAATTGCAGCAGGACTTAAGATCTTTAAGATTTACTTTTGCTATAAACCAAATTTATAAGCAATACGTAATGCTACCTGACCGATGTTGCCACCGCCTTGTGACCAGCTTTCATAACGTGCACCAAAATCAATGTCATGTTTTTTGCTAACTGGGTAAGAAACTCCTAAACCTGGCGCATAAATAAACGCTGTGCCTCCATTATCGTTAGTACTAAAACGCGCACCAACTTCAACTTCACCATAAATATTCTGGGAAAAATAATATTTACCACCGGCTTTTACAGGAATGTACCCCATATAGGTATCTAGGCCTACTGCCTTAAGAGATTTTTTAAGAGACTCTTTAAAATAATAGCTAATATAACCAGCTGTTAAAGTGAAATTAAAATTAGAAGATAGCGGAAACTCCGCTTTACCGTTACCACCAAATCCTATAGTTGTTCCTTTAGCAAAACTACCAACAGGCAAACCAAAGTCGAGACCAACGCTTAACTTAGCATCAGACGATGACTTGCCTTGAGCAAAAACACAGGCACATAGTAACACAAAAACAATAGTGAGTAATTGTTTTTTCATCAATAATAAAGTTTAAGTTGAATGAATAGATAATTTTAATTGGTCAAATGTATAAAAATATCTTCGAGGCTCTTACCTGTGTGTGCCGCTTTGAGGGCATCCAGTTCATTATCAGCCACAATGTTTCCTCTATGAATGATGATTACCCGGCTGCAGGTAGCTTCTACCTCCTGCATAATGTGGGTAGATAAGATGACGGTTTTAGTTTTGCCCAAATCACGAATAAGCTGCCGGATACCGATCAACTGATTAGGATCTAGCCCGGACGTAGGCTCGTCGAGTATCAAAACTTCGGGGTTGTGCAAAATAGCCTGAGCCAAGCCAACACGTTGCTTGTATCCTTTAGATAGCTGGTGGAGTTTTTTATGCTGTTCCGGCCCTAAACCGGTTTGCTCAATCACTTCAGCAATACGCTGTGCAGGGTTAGGTAACTGATGAATACCGGCTATAAACTGCAAGGCTTCTTTCACATACATATCGGTGTACAGCGGATTGCTCTCGGGCAAGTAGCCAATATTGGCTTTTACTTGTAACGGTTGGGTAACTATGTCGAAACCACATACACTGGCCTTACCCGCGGTTTGTGGCAAAAAACCGGTCAGCATTTTCATGGTGGTAGATTTACCTGCACCGTTTGGGCCTAAAAACCCCAATACGCCCTGTCCTGCTTTAAAGCTAATGCCATTTACAGCCCTTTGCTGGCCATATACTTTGGTTAAACCCTCTGCAACAATACTCATGCGGTAAAATTAAACAACTTGTTACTTACATTTTTCTTTCTGCTAACAATAAGCTTATGGTTAAAGTTTATTGCGCTTAAGCATTATTGATCAGCATACTTCAAATCAAAAGTTTAAACAAACATTAGATTGGTTCCGATTGTGAATAAAGAAACTTTAATAACTATTAGTAAAGCATACCCGTCATGAAAAACATCAACCAGCTTATGCAACCGTTAATGGGCATCGACTCCGGATGCAACCGCCGCGAATTTTTAGAAAATACCGGCAAAGGCTTGTTAGCAGCAACAGTGATTGGTGAGCTTGCCTCGTGCACGGCCGATGCCCAAAATATGAGCGGCGCCGGTACGCGCAAAGCAATGGCTGACACCATCCGCGTGGATGTACCCAGTCAGCATGCCCCAACCGAACGTAAGCAGGAAACCGGCTCCACCATGCTCCCGCCCAAAGAGCGTATTGGCTACGCCATTGTAGGCATTGGCGAGCTTACCATGGGGCAAATAATGCCTGCCTTTGGTTCGTGCAAATATGCCAAGCCGATAGCACTGGTTAGCGGCGATGCAGCCAAAGCAAAGAAAGTGGCAGCCCAGCACGGCATCCCAGAAAAAAACATTTACAATTATCAAAACTTCGATCAGATAAAAAATAACCCGGAAATTGATGCCGTGTATATCGTACTGCCTAACAGCATGCACGAAGAATTTACCATTAGGGCGGCTAGAGCCGGGAAGCATGTATTGTGCGAAAAACCAATGGCCAACTCGAGCAAGGAAGCGCAAAATATGATTGATGCCTGTAAAAAGGCAGGTAAAAAATTAATGATTGCCTACCGTATACAATACGAACCCAATAACCGCCTTATGATGCAATGGACACGTGAAAAACATTTTGGCCAAGTAAAGATTATCAACTCAGTTAATGTGCAAAATATTGGCACGCCTAACCAATGGCGGTTAAAAAAATCTTTAGCCGGCGGCGGCTCGTTACCCGATATTGGCTTATACTGTATTAACACCAATCGTTTTTTAACCGGCGAAGAACCTTACATGGTATCGGCAGTAGAGCACACCGACGCCAACGACCCGCGCTTTAAAGAAGTAGAGGATAAAGTAATGTGGCAAATGTTTTTCCCGAGCGGAACGATTGCTAATAACACAACGGCCTATAGCGTACACGACTCCAAACACTACCGCTGCTATGCCGAAAATGGCGGCTGGTTTGGCATGGATCCCGCGTTCAATTATAACGGATTAAAAATAGAAGCCTCACAAGCTCAGGGTAAACAAGAAACTAAACAGAATATCATTTTAGGCGAAAAGCAACAATTTGCTTTAGAAATGGACCACTTTGCCCAATGCATCATTGAAAACAAAGAGCCCTACACGCCGGGTGAAGAAGGTTTACAAGACCAGAAAATTATGGAAGCCATTTACGAATCTGCCAAAAGCGGTAAACCCGTAAAACTCGCCAACATCAGCACCAAAGACACTTTCCGTAACGAACAGAATGCTCCTAAAGAATCATAAAATTAATTGCCTTGATGCTGAGAGATAGCTGACTGAATTTGGTTCTTAAGTCTTGAATCTGTACTCTTGACTCTATAATCTAACAACTATTTCTTCCGCTCGGTAGTGTACCTCACCAGTTGCTCTAAACCGGTACGGGCTTCGCCGGGCGGGAAAGTATTCAGGATATCGAAAGCCTCGTTCTGAAATTTTTGCATCTGGCTTTCGGCATAAATTAGGCCACCATTCTGCTGCACAAAGCGGATAATCTCAGCTATTTTTTCCGGATCGTCGTTGTGGTTTTTCACCAGATTGATGATACGTTTTTTATCACCCGACTTGCTATTGTTAAGTGCATAAATCAGCGGTAGCGTAATTTTTTTCTCTTTTATATCAATGCCTAAGGGTTTACCCACATCATCGGTACCAAAATCAAACATGTCATCTTTGATCTGAAATGCAATGCCGATTTTTTCGCCGAACAAGCGCATCTTTTCAATAGTCTCGGCATCGGCTCCGGCTGATGATGCCCCACAGGCACAACAAGACGCAATTAGCGATGCCGTTTTTTGACGGATCACCTCGTAGTAAACACCTTCGTCGGTATTGGTTTTACGAGCCTTTTCAACCTGCAGCAATTCGCCCTCGCTCATTTGTTTTACTGCGTTAGAAAGTATTTTGAGCAGATCAAAATCATTATGATCCAACGAGAGTAACATACCTTTGGTAAGCAAGAAATCGCCTACCAAAACGGCGATCTTATTTTTCCATAAGGCGTTGATAGAAAAAAATCCACGGCGTTGATAAGAATTATCTACCACGTCGTCGTGCACCAATGATGCAGTATGCACCAGCTCCACCAAAGCAGCGCCTCGGTACGTCGCCTCGTTGATACCTCCACACAGGCTGGCCGCAAAAAAAACGAACATCGGCCTGATCTGCTTCCCCTTACGCTTTACAATATAGTGAGTAATACGATCAAGCAGCGGAACAGAACTTTGCATTGACGCCTTGAACTTCTCCTCAAATACATCAATTTCGGCAGCTATAGGTTTTTTTATCTCGTTGAGGTTCAGCATTAAGGGGCAACCTGTTTTATACAATGCACAACCGCGCGGATGTGCAACCGCAAACATAGCTAAAATAATTCAAGTGACTGTTTAAACAGATTATTTTGAGCGCATTTAAACCTTACGGATGTGCGACAGTCATACTTGTGTGTTTACCTGATAGGTTGCAGGTGTTCATAGGGTTGTATTTAGTTGAAGTTTTGCTTGCGAAGCCTGTTTAAAACGGGCTTCGCTTTTTTGTTGCGTATGCCCACCCAGAACATTACATTTGCAAACATTTTTCGGAGAGGTGTCTGAGTGGTCGAAAGAGCACGCCTGGAAAGTGTGTATACGTCAAAAGCGTATCGAGGGTTCGAATCCCTCCCTCTCCGCTCTTAATAGGTTAAACAAATGAAAGACGCCTCAAACCATTGAAGTTGGGGCGTTTTCTGCTTTTTGACACTCCGTCTTTACAATTCCACATCACAGTTTGATAAAAATCTATTTAAAATCCTGAAATCAGGTTTCATTAAATCTTTGAGGGATGATCAGAACATTTTGCTAACCTCTCAGTAAAGAGGTCTGAACACTGAGCTACATAACAAAAATTAAAGCTAATTGTACACAAAACTCTTGCAGACAAATATGTATAATCTTTATATCAAAGTATTGCTACTATTCGCTTCACGGGCAACTCTGTATATTTTGTAAATAAGTAAATACACAGAAATTTTCAGTTAGGCATAAAAAACCCTTTCAGCGGCCTGTTTGGATAAACAGACAACTGAAAGATTTAGCAGCTTAGATTTTTTCAAGCACAAGTACTACTTTATTAAAATCAGACGAAGAATTAATAATTTTACGAAACTGATCAAACTGTGTTAAAGGATAAAAGGTATTTCGGTAATCCTCACTTATATTGATTGACAGCACGTTATCATTAAGCTTGTAATCAGATGTAAAGCCCATTGTCTGTGCACCGTTATCCTTGTATACTTGGTTTATTTTTAAGTCGTTAAGGTTTTTCACTATGTAGCCTTTAGGAATTAACATTTCTATCTTACGATCTTCAATATGCCCGTAATCAATATTGATGGGAAACTGACGTTTTTTCTCCTGATACATTTCGACCTGCTGGCCAATAACCATTCCTACTTTTATTAATAATTTGTTACCTGCCCGCTCAATCAATTCTCCCGATTTGGTTTTAATGTGCAGTGTTACCGGGCGATTACTAACTGCTTTTTCAAACTCAGGATCAATTACTTCAGAGAAAATTACATTTTCTGAACTCGAAAGCATCTTAGCCATTTGTTTGATGATTTTTTGGCGAGTATCATCATTTGAAAAATTGTAAGCACTTCGTAAATCAACCGCTGCGTATCCGCTATAATGCTGCTTGGCATCAATGCTTAACGAATCCATACTGCTATTCAGCTCTAGCCGGGTATCAATGTTATTGATAGATTGAGTATAATCTTCCAATTCAATATTGCGTATTTCGGAAACGGCAGTTGTAATATTGCCCAAACTGGTGCGGCGAAAAAATAATCCATTGCTGCCGCCCCAGGTTGGTACAATCCAAGGGTATCGAAAATCGATACGGGTAGGTGCAATAAACTTGTTTAATGAAGGAAAGAAAAACAGCGCGTAGTCACAATTATTCCAGTTTTCGAATGTTCGGTCAATAGCCGTACGGCTTCTGTCAGCTGCTAATACATACTGATAGTTAACTCCAAGTGCTTGAAAAATTGCCGTGTAGAGTTTCATGAAGCCTACAGTACCTCCGGCCTTATTTTTTACTACTGCTGCAATGGTGTTAGTTTCGGCATCACTTTGATCTTCATTATATGTGTATTTGCTTTTAATGTAATTTTCTACAGCCACGATTTTGGCAGGCTCATCTTTTAACTTTTCCCATCCGTTTTCGGCAGTGAGCGCTATAATGGAGCTATTTTCTTTCGGAGTGAAATCGGTATAAACACTATAAATACGACGGGCCAATTCATTCCAGGTGAAAAGGCGTTCGCCTTTTCGGGCGGCATCATTATAGGCCAGCTTGTATTCAATCCGTTTTACATTGGCATCATAAAAGGCATACTTTTCTTCATCAACACCTTCGGTTTCCTTTTGCAGGCATTTAACAAAGCGCTTGCCGTTAATTACCGTATCAACCGGATTGAAACTAAAGTTGAACGGCTTGATTTCAAAATGCAGCCGTTCAGGACAAACAATCTCAAATGTAGTCTCAAGTTGGGGTAGGTCTCCCTGCAATGCTTCACGTCCTGTAAAAGATACCGGGCGTTTAAAGGTATAAGTATATTCCACTTCGCAGCCTTTTTCAAGACCTTCCATAGCAAATATCTTATACAGATTTCCATCCTTCTCTTTAATCTCCTTTATATCATTTTGGTTAAGATTAAAGGTTTTGCCCTTTGGCAAAATAGTGCGTGCTTTGACATCAACAATGTCAGCTTTCTCGTTGAGGCCCAAGTAAATTTTGTTGAAGCGCTCAATAGACCGGTCATCGTTAATATGTATCAGTTTGTGCAAAGTATAATAAGCCAATACATCGCCCTTACCGTCGTCTACGTATTCAATTCGGCGCCGGTCGGATAGTACAACAGCCGATTCTTTGCTGTATTTACTATTAATGGCACTTATTGCCGGGTTGGCAGCCCACGCTTCTGTTAAAATAGTTGGTTTTTGGCTGTAAGTAAATTGAACCGTAGCAGCTAAAATTAATAGTGATAGTATAGGTTTCTTCATATCTGTTTATAGTTTGGAAAAGCTTAGCGTTTCTTTATACATAGCAAAAAGGTTATCGAGTGCCTTGTTCCAGGCGTCAAACTTATCAGCGGTTAACAGGAGATCATTGTTATCATACTCTTGTGTAAGAATAATCTTATTACCTTTTTGCTCATAGTTTATGCTAATACCACAGGCGCTATTGCGAAAGGTATTACCTTTAGGCAGATAGTTAATTTTGTAGCCTTTGGGTAACTCTAGAATAGTGACGTACTTTTTTATAAACTTAAAATCCTGCTCAATAGGTGTCGCGCGTTTGGGAAAATCTATTTTCTGGTTTTCAAAAAATCGAAAAAGGTTTAAGTTGAGGTAATATTCATCGTCGATTTTTTTGCCGTAGCCAGGCAGGCTGAAATTGGCTTTTAACACAATTTGGTTATTATTAGCTGTACGGTCAATAAAAAAAGTATCTAACTTAAACCGGTTGGTTCCGCGCGAAAATTCATTTTTCATGTGCTCGTTCATGTCTTTTTCGCGCCAATACATTAACTTACCGTAGGCTTCGGAGGCAAAGTAGCCCCGCAGTTCCTGCTTAATTTGCCCGTTAATACCATCAGGAGTAACTTGTACCCAGGTGGTATCAGCAAAAAGGTTTCTTTCTTTATCAGGTACGGGTACGGTTTCTACCTTATAAGTCTTATCGTTAATACCAATCATGGCTTCTTTGCCTTGAATGTGTGATGATGGCATACCAAAAACGCAGGTTGGATCGGTACCATCCAAATATATGTACCTGCCATCTAACTGTATAGTACATATCATATGGTTGCTTACCAGTGGCAGGGGCGTTTGGCTAAATTTATAGGGCAAATGCCGGGTGCCAATCCAAGTATAATAAGCAGGGATACCTGCTAGGTTCATCATTTGCTTTAAAATACTTGACATATCTTTACAATCACCAAAACGGCGATTATAAACCAAAGCAGCGTCTCGTGGTACAAAGCCACCCATACCATCCTCAAAAGCTACATATTTAATATTATGCTGCACCCACTTATATATATTTCGGGCTTTTTCTTCTGGAGTTTTAACTTGGGTAGTAATTGAGTCGGTAAGATGCTTTAAGCTCGGATCAATCATTGCATTGCCAGATTTAACATAGCTGAAGTTTAAATTGTAAAGATCATCGGCATTTGCCATATACGAGATGGTGTTACCTGATTTATCTTTATATTTCTCAATACAAAACACAACGTGCGGTGAGTACCAGGCATAGCTGGGCGCATCATCATAATGCTGGTCGGCCGGACAGTGCTTGTAGACAAATGTGTATAAAGTACTTTTACGACCTTTATTTACAGTAACTTTAATTTGCCCGGTATCTAACCCTAACTTGTAATACTTAAGTACTATATCATTGGCAACTGTTACCTGTAACTCGCTGTTTGCTACAGGTATGTAGCTGGTAAAATAATAAGGCGAAAGCAGGTGCGGATCTGTGTTATGCCAAGTTACATCAAGACTACCTACAGCACCCGCCTCAACAGCCGGAAAATTAAACGATGTTTCTTTAACATCATCATAAAACACAAAGCTTTGTTTACTTGTGCTGGTTTTAAAATTACTAACCCTAAGTGTTTTGCCATCGGCGCTACGTGTAAATGCATTGTACGATACAAGCTGATGAAAAGAGCTGTGTGAGAAACTATAACCGCTCATGTACGCTGCAGCATTTTGCGTTAAAAACGCTAGTTGTTGCGTTTCATGGCTCTCTACGCAGGGCTTGTCTTCTTTAAGCGTTATATCATAACTAAAAACCCTATTTAAAAAAACAGCTTTTTCATCAGGGTACTGCTTGCGTAAATCGTCTAAACTCTGAGCCGCTACTATTTGTGTTTGAGAAAACAGTGCTAACAGCGCTAAGCAAAATATATGGCCAATCTTATTTTTCATAAGTTACGGCAATAAGGTTCCCATATTGGTACATCATGGTTTTAATAAGCTGGCCGTTTTCATTGTAATATTTTGCTGCTCCATTGTTCAGCCCGTTTTCATAGTTGGCTTCTAACTTTAGCTTACCATTTTTGTGATATTCACGGGCCAAGCCGTTTAAATTATCATTAACATATGTAGATTCTGATTCTAATGTTCCGTCTTCAAAATATGATTTTGAGGGACCTTGATAGATATTAAACTCCACTATATCTTCTGATCTTTTTTGCCCGTTAGCATAATACAAAACATCGCGCCCGTTTTTTATTCCGCCAGTAAAAGTGCACTCGCGCGAAGGCTTTCCATTGGCGAAAAAACTTTTTAAGGTACCATTAGCCGGAGCAATAGTCACATCCTTTAAGGGTCTACCATCAGACCCATTATAAGTATATGCTCTGGCGAGTCCTTCTTCATACATTATTTGATAAGCTAATTCGCCTTTGGTGTCGTATTTTTGGGCTACTCCATCTAATTCATCATCTTTATAAGAAGATAAATAATCTTTAGTACCGTTTGCAAAATAAGAGGTGCGGTTACCATTAGCATTATCCTGCAGATAGTTAGCGTCAGTTAGCAGCTTCCCATCTTCATTATAATATTTCCATAAGCCTGTTTTATTGCCAAAATTATATTGCCCTTCGCTGTGTTTGGTGCCTCCGTGATAGTACCTGATATAGGTACTGTCTAACAAACCTTTATTGTGGTAGTATATCGATTCAGGCGTCCCGTCAAAGTAGTAAGTTTTATAAGCGCCGTCAAACTCGCCGTTTTTATACCATGTTTGAGCCATTACTTTACCGTTGGGATACAATAGGGTGTACTTGCCCGAACATTTAGGAAAAGAATCGACAGCTATTGTCTTTCCTAAATTATCATACTGTGTTAATTTTTCAAGCCAAGCGCGGTTATACTTATGCTCAGATACTTTCTTACCATCTTGGTTAAAGTCTTCACGATAACCATGAAAATCGCCATCCAGGTAGTTATATATGGCGGATAGCTTTCCCCTCTCGTTATAAAAAGTCCACTCGCCCTCGCTTTTATCATTTTTCATCCAACCTTCCGATTCAAGTTGGCCATTCATATAATAACTGGTATAATACCCATCCGTTTCGCCGTTTACCTGTGTTGACTCTGATTTTTTTTTCCCGTTTTGATAATAGAACACCAGCGGGCCATTCAGTGCGTTTTCTTTATAGGTGGCAATCTCTTTTACTTTGCCAGTTGAGTAAAAGATAGTGTCGGGGCCATTCAGTTTGCCGGCCGCATCGTAGTTCATATGTGCCTGTTTATACCCCTGCGTATTATAGGCTATCAAAGAGCTGCCCCCTGATTTGGCTTGTAATGTACTCAGTGTATTACCCTGTTGATCAAAATATGTAGCCGTTTTTAATATCCCATTATTATACATGCGTTTACTAAGTACTTTGCCATTTTTATAGTACTCCAACGACTCGCCATTGATCTGACCTTTAACTGCACCATAAACGGCTGATAATTGCCCGTTACTAAAATATTCTTCATGCTTGCCGTTTTCCAGCCCGGTAATAAAAGATATTTTCTGCCTGATTTTTCCGTTTTCATAGTAGTAGTTCCAAGCACCTTCTTCTTTATCTTTTACAAACAGACCTTCGGTTTTCAATGTGCCATTGTCAAAGTATAATTTGTACGGCCCATCCAATTTACCGTTTACCTGCACGGATGTTTCTTTAAGTTTGCCATTTTTGTAATACTCTTTTATTATACCATTAACTACACCGTTTATATAGTGGGTTACTGATAAGGGCGCCCCAGTAGAGTAATATTTTTTCTCCTCCCCATCCTTCTTATCTTGCTTGTAATTAGTGGCAAATTTAATGGCACCTCCGTAATAGTAGCCGGTAGATACGCCATTGAGTTGCCCGTTTGCGTAATTTTCGAGCAATGATTGATTACCGTTATTATAATATAATAAGTCTCCTGCAGTCCGTCAACTTTGCCATTCACATAGTGTTCTTTCGACTTTATTTTGCCATCATGAAAATACCAAAGCCAGTTACCTGTGCGTTGCCCCAAGACATCATATTTACCTATGCTTTTGCGGTTTCCTGCTGAGTAACACCCTTGCCAGGTACCGGTTAAATTTTTACCATTGTTAATGAGCTTGCCTTTACCCAACAGTTCACCATTTTCAAAGATATATCTTTGTGTTACGGTATCACGACGTTTAAAATTCAATTCGCGGGTCGCTCTAATGTTGTTGAAATAATTACCGGCATCCTCCGCAAAAATGTCTAGCTGCTTTTTGTTCTTTTTCACATAAGATTCGATGGCCGGAATCTGTACGTTTGAAAACATGTGAAAAACAAGCACTTCAAACTTACCATCATTATATACCTTTTTAAAATAAGGCAAATAGTATTGTACCCAAAAATCGCTGTCGGTTTCCGTATACTGAAGCTTCTCAATTAAAGCCTGCATCTGACGACTAATAGGATCGTCTAAACTAATAGTTGGTTTATAAGCTTTATCCAAAGCGATTTTTGAAAACAATACATCTTCAGCATCCTGGTAAAGCATGTTCGGATATATTTTGCGGTTGTTTTTATAGGCCAATACTTCATCAGTACTAATAGATAACTGCTGAAGCATATTTATAGCCTTGCCAGCATACTTGCCTTTCGGTGAGAATAAAAGGTATGACATAAAGCTAACAAACCCTGGAACCATTTTACCCTGCCAAACGGCCGCCAACCCCAATTGATAGTGGGCACTGTACATATAAGGATTTATCAGCAACGTTTTTTGAAAGCAAGCTTCGGCCTCAGCGTAATTTTTTACAGTTAAGTAAGCAATGCCTTTATTAAAATACAATAAAGAGTAAGCCGGATATTTATTAATTGCGGTATTAAAAAGCTGGATAGCTTCATCATGCTTACCCATATCAACCAGGGTATTGGCATAGGTATTATAAATCTGCGGCTCGTATTCGCGGTCTTCTTTTAAGCGAAGGGCTTCCTGACAGTAACCCACTGCTTTGTTGTATTGGCTATCAGCTTCACAAACAATGGCTTTTTCATATAATGCCCACACATAATTTGTGTCGCTCCGGCTTACTTTATTTAATAAAGTAAGGGATTCGTTTAATTTTCCGGAGTCGCATAAGGCTATACTTTCTTTAATTAGAGCGCCAGAATTAATAAGTTGCGCTTTTTGAGCAAACGAGATTTGAGCAATACCTAATATTGCTACCAATAGTAAATATTTAAGGGGGTTCATAACAAATTGTGGCAGGTAAAGGCCGTGGTTAAATTAAATAATCTTTATTGATTATAAAAGCACCCTTTAAGCTTGCACAAGAATTGTTTTAAAAAAATAAATATTTTTTCATCTTGCGCAATAATCAAAAAGGCACTGATCACAACTACAATAATATTAAACGCTTTAAATATCCATTTTTACGATGGTTTTTGATTTTTGTTATGATAGTAACTGTCAACACTTAAACTTTTTAACCACCAATACTGATAATTTCGCAATTCTGGGACAGCAAGACGTAAGTATTAATTACGGACCATACTATCGGCAGTTTACTCGATAATCATTTATTATTAAAATACCAGATGTCTGCTGGTTAGATTGCAAGAGAATTATATTGCACTCAGCTACAAACACCTGTATAAATGGCATATCTGCAGCAGTAGTAAAATAATAACTTACCAATTATAATAGTACTTTTAAAACCGGTATAATACAACCTTAAGTTTATTAAACTTGAGCCAATAAGTCACTATCATTGATATTTGTTGATGAGGTTACTTTACTCACATGATATTGCATTACTGTGCTGACCAGCAACCCCGAAAAAAACCAGTTAAGATAAGACACATAGGATGATGATTCTACTTCGGAAGTAAATAATGAGATCAGAATTCCTATTTTCATGAGCAATACTGTCAGGCAAAGTTTTCTCTCTTTTCCCTTAAGTATCTGCAACCAGCCTACGCTTTTTTTAATGAACATGATGTAAATAGAAATGTAAAGCAATAAGGCAACAACACCAACCTGTACCCCGATAATGATAAACTGGTTCTCGCCGCCGATAGTTTCCCCTATAGAGCCTGCTACGCGGCCGGATGACCCTAAACCCAAACCCAGAGGGTGGCTTACCATGGCCATAATACCAATTACCCATTGTATAACGTGCCCCGCGCTGGATGGATCGCTAAAATCAATAGTGTTCATTAGTACTTCTGTCAACCCTTTTTTCGACGCACTAATGCCCAAAAACAAATAAGCAACGTATAATGCTCCTAATAAAACAAAAGCATGTATGGCGTGTACAATTTTCTTCTTTTTAGTAACCAATGCATATACATAAATTACCAGTCCGTAACTAGCCAACGGCGCTCTCGATATGGCAAATATGATAGCTAAAAGAGTAGCCCCTAGTGCTGCCAACCCCCACTCGTTAATTCGAAATCTGTTTCGATCATCTGTAAACAACCCCAAAATAGTAGCTAAGGCAAAAACTGTTGCAGTGGCGAACTCGAGCGGACTAGTAAAAAAACTGGCATGCCGCGGCCTACCACCGTCCGACTCAAAAGTCCAGTTTAGACGAAAGTTACCCTCAGGTTCGAAATTAAAAAAGTAATAGCTGTAATCTGCATATCCGGTAAAAGTTTGCAGATGCGCACCTACTATCAATTCGCCAGTTAAAACAATACCGGCAGCAATGGCTAATATAACAAGGTAATTGAAATACTGACTGACATAAACCTCCTTAATATCAGTGAGCCGTGCGGTAAAATAAACCACCAGATAGAATGAGTGACTTTTTAGTGCCACCAGTTTTTCGCCGAATGACTGTGCCCCTATCGGTAAAACGGCATAAGAACATAGGTAGCCGAAATAAATGAGAATTAAGTAATCTATTAAGTGTAAGCGTGGACGGCTTTTTAACCTGAAAACATTAGTAATGAAAGCTAAAACAATCAGCAGCTCTTTAAATACCTGAAAGGCAGGAATTACCTTTGCTAAACCTAACATAAACGCCACAGACATGGCTGTGTAATACAGCGACAACCCGAAAATAATAAAGGTAAGTACACTTGCTGTTTTACCGATAATAACCCCCCTTAAAGAGATGACAAACGACACCAAATAAACGAGCAAGAAAACAAACATTTTCAAATATACATATTTTGAAATGGCACTATAACTGATAGAAAACGTAGTACGTCTGACGCAAATGCTAAACAATTAACTCCACTATTATAGAGTAACCAAACAACAGTTATTAAAAACATTAAACAGTATTAATGATTAAAGGACAAGTGCACAATAATAAGCATTGCCTTGGCTGACCACTAATTGAGATACACTTGATGGCACGAAACCTGTGGCATAGAACAATTTTTTTGAACACGATAATTAAATGTTATAGATGAAAGATATGAACAGACCAAAAGTTATTTGCCATATGCTAACTACCTTAGATGGCAAAATTATTACCGAGCATTGGCGCAACGAGCCTTGGGGAAACGACTATGACAGCCTTTTTGAAAAATATCATAAAACTTTTAACGCAGAAGCCTGGATACTAGGCCGAGTTTCGTTAGAAAAAGATTTTTCGGGCGGTTTGCAGCCTGAACCTATTGAACCGGAGCAGCCTATAAAACGCGAACCATTTATTGGTGATCCGGATGCCAAATCATTTGCTATTGCGGTAGACAGACACGGCAAATTAGGATGGGACAGCAATGAAATCGACGGCGATCATATAGTAGAATTACTTACCGAACAAGTAAGCGATGCTTACTTGAATTATTTGCAAAAGCGCAAAATCTCCTACTTATTTGCAGGCAACGAAGAGCTTGACTTCAAAATAGCTTTAGAGCAGTTAGCAAATCTGTTCCCTATCAAAACCCTGATGCTGGAAGGCGGTGGCCATTTAAACGGATCGTTCTTAAACGAAGGAATGATTGATGAATTGAGCCTGTTACTGATTCCGGTTGCTGACGGTACGGCACAAACTACCAGTTTGTTTGAGGTTAATAAAAATCAGTTAAAAAACCCGGCCTCGTTATTTAAACTGAAGGATGTTAAACAGGTTGAAGCGGGTACACTATGGATGAGATACAGCATTCAAAAAACGAAAAATGCTAACGGTTAAACCGTTAGCATCAAAGAGATTGTTATGCAGAAACTCAAGTGAAGTATAAACATTAAGTGGAAATCAGTAAATGGTTATATCATAATTATTAAATCAAGCATATTAAAACATTGGTTGTAACCGTTCCCATTTTACTTTCCATTTACCATCCTTTGGGAAGCCTGGATTTGTGAGTTTACAACCATCCCAACCGGCACACATCAATGCTACAGCGGTTAATAGGCCGCCGTTACCGGGCAGATATATACGTAGACGATCATCCTGAAAATTATGCCCGTTTGGCAAATATGTATTTGTTTTTATAGGCATAAATAACGAGTTGATTGCCTTATCGGGCATACCCAGACGGGTGGCGGCCATAGCTGTCATCGGGAAATCCCAGCCCCAGGTATCTTTCCAGTCCCATGTTTTCCAAACCAGATCAAATGTTTTTTTCATTACTGCTGTGTCTAGTCGTTGGTTATAGGGTAACATACCATAAGTAGCTAACACAGATGGATGATCAGTCAGCAACTTAGGATTAGTATAAGAATCTGGTGCACTTTCTGCAGCCAGGTAAACACCATCTTTTTGCGGCAACGCCGACAGCTTGCTCATTACCTCGGCATACTTTGGGTTAGGTTGCAAGCCCAAACGCTTGCGCCATTGCTGTGCGGTTTGCAGTGCCCAGTACCAGTATTGCATCTCGTAAGTGGGGTTAAAAGTATCTTCGGGCTTGTAGCGCTCTTGCGCTAAAATGATGCCTTTGCCTAACAGATAACGGTTTTGTGCTTTATCATAATAGGCAAACGAGGCGACAAAATCGGCCGTAGCAAATACCAAATCCTTGTACCGGTTTAATACGGCTTTATCATTATGCAAACGGTAAACAGATTCGGCAAAGGTGATAAAATGCGGCTGCTGCCAAACCAGGAATGCCCCTACCGATGACGGACTTTCGTTACCCTCCGGATCGGTCATTTTTTGCCAGCGCACACCTTCGTAGCCTTGGCGCTGCGCTATTTTACGGGCATTGTTTTCCACCTTGGCATTTTTATACCAAGCCATGCTTTTTTCGAGCAGCGCGGGGCGTTGCCAAAGCGCATAATGCAGGCTATGCCACCAATGCATTTCTAAATGCGGTTTGCCATACCAGCTGTTGTAAACCAAACCTGTTTCTTGCGGTGGGTAAGCCCCTGCCGATTGTATACGGGTAAGCCATTGTGATAAAACAACACGACGCTCCAGTTCTTCAGCCCGCGGATCGGTACTACCCGAAAAATCTACCGCCCCACCGCTTTGCCAAAACGCAGGCCATGCCTGCTGGTTATTTGAAGCGGTTTCGTTATAGGTGTGTGCTTTGCTTAACTGCTGAACAGGAGTGAACAAACAGGTAAACGTGAGTTCATTGGCAGCTTTACCGGGTGTTAGTATAAATTGATGCCTGACCGGATTCTCCAATTTTGCATTGCCCGACCAGTTCAATTGAGTAAAATATTGATTGTCATCTAATCGGTGATTGATGAGCGCCTGATTGCCGGTTTGCTGAATAATACCGGAGTTATGCTTTTCTGGATAGGTATGGTTAGTGCCGTAATCTCCCCATTCATTGGTTGGGAATGGGTAGCGCAACTGCACCTTTAAGCGCCCTTGCTGCAGTAAAACAGAGTTTACTTTTACAGCTATTTCATCCTGCTGCTGGTTTACGTAGGTAGTAACATCTACCGGAACACCTTCTACCACAAAATGGCTTTGCAAGGCACCTGTCCACATATCCAGTTTTTGGCTGATGTTTTTGAGATCACTGATATTTGCTACCGCACCATTCTTTTTATAAATAATGAAGCCGAGGTTACCTAATTGCAGTCGGTGTACATTTTGCCTAAACCAGTTGGAGGCATCGCGGTTGCGTTTAGGCTCGTTCCATTGCACCGAATACAACTCCTGCCTGTTGTTAATTTGGTAAGGCTTCAAGGTCTCTTCAAACTTATAGCCGACAGTATCTTTAAAACTGTGCCAGCCCCATTCGGATTGAGTACCCAACGGAACACCTTTTTCGTAGTATTCTGGAAAGGTCTGCAACCCGGTAATATCTGCCGTGAAAGCAAACTTGCCATTACCTAACGAGAGCGATGAAAGCGAATCGGTGGTATGTAGCACTACATTATGCCTTTGCACCAGCGCCTTGCGGTCTATTTGGGTTTGTGCTCCAACAACAGACGTCGTCAGGGTTAAACCTGTTAGCAAATACAGTTTATTAAACCAATATTTCATAAATGTTTATTACGTTATCTTAAAAAGGAAAGAAGAAGCCGTCATGTACTTACCGCCTTGCGATGCGGTAAACAGATAGGTTGGCTTGCCGTTTTGAAATAGTAATTGCGGCCGCTCAAACCGACCATATTTTTTGAGATAAGACGGCGGATCGGGCTGTTTGATGCCGTAATGCGAAGCATCGTAATAAGCAATTTGCGGCTCATCCCAACGCAAACCATTTTTTGATTGCATCAGCAAGCCGTATTCATGATTAAATATACCCATGTCTCGTGCCAGCATATTGATGCGTCCTTTATCGGTCCACACAAAGGCATCTTCTAACTGCGCATTGTTGGGTCTTGATGAAAAATCAATTACAGGGTTGCCTTTATATCTTATATAAGGCCCTTCCAGTTTCTGTGCTATAGCCAGCCCATATTTGCGATTGCCTCTTACCACCGGATCGGCCGAGTTTTCGTACTCTGCCGTGTTCCACGATTTATAGTATAACCAATATTCTCCCTTATGTTTGATGAAAGCCGGATTGGTGGTGCAATGATCATCCCAGGCGCCGGCCGGGCCCGCTTCGAGCAAAGTTGCGTCGGGGCGCTTCCAGGGGCCGTCCAGCGTTGGTGCGGTGGCTAAACCGATGCGCTTCGTATTAGTTTTTCCGTTGGAGTTACCCATAAAAAACAAACAGTATTGCCCGTCAACATATTTTATAGACGGATTGTGGCAGGTCGTGGCATCCCAGTAACCCGGTCCGCGCGGCGCCATTATTACATTAGTAAACTTAAATTCTTCTTCCGGGCTATCAGCAACAGCGTGGCAGATTTCCGATCCATTAATCCATCCTCCCATCTTTTTACCGGCTACCCAGCGCGAAAAGAAGATATGTATTTTACCATCTGCAGCTTCAATAGGACTGTTACACCATACATAGTAACCATCCATTTCCAATCTGCGCCCTATTGGTTTAAGTTTATTGGCAAAATCGGATACGTTACCAGCTTCGGTTAATAAACCGGCCTGTACTAACTGCGGCATAACTAAAGCAGCAGAACTCAATGCCAGCTTTTCTACAAAATCTCTCCTGTCCATAAGGCTATGTTAACACTAGCGTCATTAAGCTAATTTAACCTATATGTTTTGGCCAACAAAGATGTAACACCGTTATTACTGACGTTACACTTTATAATAATATCATAAGTAAACTTTTTGCTACAGGCAATTGAGTAAAGCGTCTGACAAAATCAGACAAAAACATTATTCAAATATGCTTACAATGTTTTCAACAATATGTTCCGGTATTCCACTTTCATAGGAGGTCCAACATGCACTTGTACGCCCAACAAGCCATTCATCTTTCGATTTACCCTGTCATTATCTATCACTTCAGACATCAGTACACTGTTAATGTAGTGCTGTAAGCGGTTACCTTTAGCAACAATGCGCAATTTATTCCAACCATCAGGCTTAATGTTTTTAACCAAGTCGAGGGTGTTGCCAATAGAATCGATGAGTTTAGGTTTGTTATCAGTAGTCAATAAAGTTTTTTGTCCGCGCAGGGCCAGAAACTGGCGGCCGCGTTCTTCATAATTTTGGCCTGAATAGCGTGGGTAGCCAAGGTTGTATTTGTCCTTACCATCTAAATCAGCCTGGTAACCTTTAAGGGCATAGCGTAACGTATCAATTTCTGAACTGCGGTAATTTACGCCGCTGTTACCTTTGGCTGATATACGATACTCCAGTTTAAGATCAAAATCAGCAGTTGTGCCTCCACGCCAAATCAAAAAGGTATTACGCTTTAACAATGTTGCAGCAGTCACTTCTTCGATAATAGCTCCGTTTTCTACCCGCCAATAAAGTGAGTCACCGTCCCAATCGATTAAATTAACGCCGTTAAAGATAGGCTTGTAAGTATGAGCAGGCTTTTGCGTATTACAACTGCCAAAAACCCAAGCAACTGATATAGTAAATAAGGCCAGACATAAATTTCTCATTTTAAGGTAACGATTCCTATCAGTTAATCTTTATTTTTTGAGTGAAAACAATATGTATTGAGCGAAAGATATGCTCGCAGCGCAAGGTTATTAATTGATTATCAACAACCGGTGCAACACTTAGCAAAGTGTAATATATCTTATGTTTACTAAAATAACCGTAAAAAAGTTATTGATAAATTAACAATATCTGCAAAAGAGAAAGCAAAATATTTACAGACATTGCAACAATATTGACTGTAGAGTAAATCTTTTGTAGGCAGTATAAAATTTCGAGTCGTTCTAAACAAATTTTGGATTAACAGGTTTATCAGCTAACATGCGCATTTATAAAACACAATACGAAATGTTGTATCTGTGCTGGTAATAAATAAACACAACTTACGGTAAAAAAAGCACAAGGACTGACAGAATTATTTTTTTGAATTTGAGGATAAGACCAATTTGATATTATATTTCAAATTAAATATTTTAATCTAAAATAACTTACGTTAAGCAAAAAATAAAACATTTTATTTTTTGCTTAACGTAAGTTTAAGAGGTAAGGTATAAGGTCAAAAAAAATAAAACTTTTTCAAAAATTTATTATTATCTTGTGTAACTTTTTAATAAGTGTATATTTATTTCAAAAAAGTGTTAATAAAATAGTTATTTTGGAGATCAAAGTCAAATTTGCCATTACATGAAAATCAAAATCACCTTACTTATCCTATTGAGCTCGTTTATCATTAGTAAAACGACCTATGCACAATTACTTGGTACGGCCAACTCGCGTTACAGTGAGTACCAATGGCACATAAGCGTTGGAGTAGAAGGTTTGCTAAACTCAAGCCCTGGAAGTTCTTATTACAGCCCGGGTGTAGGCGGTACAGTACGTTTGCAATACGACTTAACACAAAACGTTGGTTTAACTGCTACCACAGGATACTATTTATTACCAGGCAAAACTAACGCAAGTGCATCAATTATGCAGCCTGATTTAAAATTGATACCATTTAAATTAGGTGCCAAAGCTTATTTTACTCCAAACTGGTACTTAATGGGTGAGGTTGGTTTAGCTTCAGCACATCCATACTTAAATCTGCAGTCTAAATCAAAGTTCAGCAAAATTATTGCTCCGTCTATTGGTTACGAAACCTCACAATTTGAAACTTCACTGGCTTTCATGAACGTTCACCATAAAGGAGATTATGTAAGTAACGTAGTTTTACGTGTTGCTTACAATTTCAATTTCTAAAAACAATTAATCGAGTATCTCCTATAAAAGCAAAGGGCTTAGTTCAATTGAACTAAGCCCTTTGCTTTTTTTATATATTTACAGATAAGCTTTTAGTGACAGGTAATTTATCCAAGTACAGGTTGTACTATGTATGTTTATGATCTGTAACAGGCAAATAAACAGCTACTAACCTGCGGTTGTCATACATCCTGTATTTATATTATAGTCCAGTGGGCTCATCAATCTTAAATTTACGTTCTCTTATAAAAACGGCAGGGTTACCTGCGTAAATTTTATAAGGCTCGAGTTGCTTTGTTGCTACTGAATTTACTGTTAAAATGGCATGAGAAAGGCAGGTTACTCCCGGACAGACTACGCTTTGAGCACCTATCCAAACGCCTTCTTCCAATACAATTTTACCTAAACGGTACGGAAAGTCAGGTAAAGTATAATCATGATTGCCGGTTAAAAGCATTGCTCCCTGCGACAGGCAAACGTTAGCTCCGATAGTTACATCTTCCAAATTATCAATCCATACGCCTTCGCCAACCCAACAATTATCGCCGATACTTAAGCGCCAAGGGTTTTTGATTCGCACTCCGGGCTTTAATACAATACCTGTCCCCACCCTTGCACCAAACGCCCGTAAAATAGATAGCTTTAATTTACCCGGCCATGGCAGCGGACTATTAAATATGTAATTATTAATCAGGTACCAACTCAAGACCTTAAGCTTTCCTGCCCCTACTTTATAATTTCCGGTATCGAACGTTGATAAATCTGTTTTCATAAGATAAGCAGCGATTTACTAATATAAATGTGGATCGGATTGAAGCGACGCTTAGCTATGCTGATTAGCCACTAATTTCAACACTTCAAAAATCTTGTTAAAAAACTTGTTTTCTGTAAAAGTCGATGCTGCATAATTACGGTTCACATCGGCAAACCTTTTAACGTTGCCCGGTATGTCTGCATATATCTTTTCTAAGCACGCTGCGATTTCCTGTGGAGATTGTGGTTTAACCAAGTATCCGTTATCTGCACCTATTATGTCCGGGATACCGGCATGCTGCGTACTAATAATGATATTTCCGGTAGCCAAGCCTTCTAACAATGAAATGGGTTGTCCTTCCATTTTGTAATAAGTGGGCAGCACAAAAACATTCGCCTCCTGCAATTTTTGTTTCTTTTTATCGCCGGTAATAGTATTTACATACGCTACAGAACTACCTAATTGCTGTAGGCGCGATTCTATCTCGGGCTTGATGCCTACCTCCATTGAACCTGCAATGGTTGCCTCGAAAGGAATATTAGACTTCTGCAGCAACAGCAGCGCATCTAAAACATCGAGTATACCCTTTTCCCGCATCAAATTGCTGAGATAAATAATCCCCAGCTTATCAGTTCGTTTTTGAGGAACGGTAGAATAGAGTGTGTTGTCTACAAAGTTCTCGACAACAAAAACTTTGCTGAGCGGTATCAAACCGTCAAAATTGTGTACCAAAGATTTTGATAAAACAATACCTGCTGCACATTTTGATAACAAAAAATGAAATATCTTTTTCTTTATTCCGGTAAGCAACTGGTATTGCTTGCCTAAGTAATTGCCATGTACATGAATAACATACGGCTTATTAGACAAAATGCACAATAAGATAAACGGAGAGTATTTTACAATACCGAAAAAGGTTTGACCGGGCGTTAAGTAAACGACATCATTTGAAAATATCTTGAATGCACCAAAGTAAACCGGTATAAAAGAAAACGCCTTTTTGAACGAAAATTGGTTACCCTGTTTAGATGATATGACGGATGTATTGGTATTTACCGTATCATGTGCTACGTGCTCAGCTACAAAGTTTTGCTGTAATATTTTATTGGCATACGAGCATCCATCGATCGGAAGCGGAAAAGGACCTATAATTAATACTTTCATAGTTGGAGGTGGTAGTATTCCCGTCAGGCTAATTGTCGGGTAAAAATATCATAAACCTTTGCCGCATAATAATCTGACGATATTAAAGGTATCAACTGGGTAGATGCCTGCTTAAGTTTCATTCGCTTTTGCTCATCAAAAAGCATAACCTGCATTGCATTTCTAAAATCTTCTACACTATCTGACTTGCAAATAATACCTAAATCGGGCGATGTAATCAACTCAACGGCAGCCCCAACCTGGTCACTGCTAATTACAGGCAAATGGGCGGCTATCGCTTCGTTAACTACAACAGCCCAGCCGTCATAACGGCTTGCAAAGGCGAAGATGTCGGCTATGGCAAAAAAGTACGGAATATCCTCCGGCTTTTGAAATCCGGCCAGTATGATCCGGTTATCCAATCCACACAACTCCTGCAGTTCAGCTTTTTGAACGCCATCGCCAATTATAATTAACCTCGCATCATCGCGTTTTATCTGGGTAAAGGCCGATATTAAAATATCCATACCTTTACGTTGTATTAGTGATCCAGAAGAAAGAATGATGATTTCTCCATTAGGCTTATAACGCTGTGTAAACTCTTCTTTTCTGCTCTCATCTATATTGATAAATTCTTTACTATTAATGTTGTAAGGAACAATAAATTTGGGCGTATTAACACCATAAGCTTCAAAGGAACGGGCAGCCTTCCTGCCAATGCAGAATATTGCGTTACAGGTTAATGTTAATATACGCAGCATCAACCATTTTACAGCGTATTTTATTTTACCTTTTACTTCAAATAGTGGCTCGCTGTAGTAAGCCACCTTTTTACCTTTGATGCGGCCAAATAGCAATGCAAAAAATCCATTGGGTATCCAGTAACTTCCGCCTACAATGATGTTTTCGCTTTTATCATTCCAAACGGTTTTAAATATCTGCCAGCTAAAATGAAAATCAACAATCTTTTTTTGAACGGCTTTTGCTATGCCGTTATTCTTTAACACTATAACTTTATAATCAAAGTTCAGATTAAAATCCCACTCCCTGTTGCTCTCCGTTGCCGAATAATAAACTACGGTAAGCGTGAAGAGCTTTGACAGCTCATCAAAAAACGAAAGCTGATAAGGCGTTGGTATATTGGTGTAAAAGGTAAGTGTAGGCTTATTAATCATCAGATGATACTGAAAGTTTTAATCTTCTGTTAGTTTAGCCAAGCTATCGGCGAAGTTTTCGAGACTAAACCGTTTTACGGTTTCTAAACAGTTAGATGACGTTTTTTTTAATAGTTCAGGATGTTCCAAACACTCAATTAAGACTTTTTCCAGTGCATCAGCATCGCAAGTATCAAGTTCTAATCCATTAACTTGATCAACTACCACTTTGCCGCAATGCTTGCTGGCAATAACCGGTAGCTGCCAGGCCATAGCTTCCAATTGTGTAAGCCCAAAGCCATCTGATAATGTCGGGAAAAGGAATATATCAGAGGTTTGATAGTAAACATCCGTATCTGCCCTAGACGCGACACCATTGTATTGAATATTTGGTTTATCCAACAGTTTCATGTCTAACTCATTTTGCCCTACCATTACAAACTCTACGGGTTTGTTAATCAGTCGTGATGCAACTTCTAAGGCAATATGAACACCCTTTCTTAAAGTGAGTGTTCCTAAAAATAAGCAACGCAGAGGTCGCTCTTTACTAAAAACAAACGGATATTCTTTTTTGAAATCAAGATGTTTTTTTTCGATCTGAAAAGGTAATGGTATCACCTTAATTTTACGCTCGTCTATACCTTCTTCTATCAAAGCATCTTTACTCCATAATGAATTGGCCATAATTACATCCGCCAAACCACATTCTTCCCGCCAGGCTTTCCAGTAACTTTTAGGGGCAGGCTCCCAATGAGTAGTGTAAACGTCACCATGACGGGCAACAATATCTGCTACGATCTGTTCTTCTTTTAAACCAGGGTCTATCTGAAAAAGAATCTTTTTTTGATTGCGCTGCCTGGCAATATGAAAAACCTTAAGCGAGGTATAACTGATCCCTAAAACAGCATCAGTTGCAGGTAGTTGCCTAAATATCTTTTCGGCAATATTTTCAAAATGCTTGTTACGTTCTATAATCAGATCCCAGCCTTTTAACTTTCTGGCTCTGAGCATCACTTCAACGGCTAAAAACTTCAAGCTGAACCGCTTTACAGCATTTGACGGAATAGCCGGCGAAAACCTGCTGGCGAATGATTTAACTAACCTAACCGGGCTGTTAGCAAACCCCGATCTTATTGCAGCCGAGGCGATCCAGGTATCTGTTATTAAATAACTTAAGTTACCTTTTAATTGAAGTGCCTTTGGTATTAAATAATGCGCCCGTGCACCAATATGAACACAAATCACCTTATGCTTCATTTTGCAACTGACATTTTTAATCGTTCGAGTTTAAGCTCCCGCTCAACAAACTTTTTATAATACCTCACAAAAATCACTATAGGCCAAAAACTCATTATCACTATTGCAAAATCTCCTGCCATGTCACCACTCCTAAAAATAGGTATCAAACTAACAATCAGTATACCGATTAATAAGTAAGATAAGTCTGATCTAAAAACACTGAATTTCCTGTACAGGAAACCCAAAAACCATCCCCAGAAAATGCTAAAGATGACAATGCCGGCTGTACCACCCTCAGAAAAAAACACCCCCCATATAGTAGGAGAAAAACCTGCGGAGTCTAACACTACACCATTGTACTTAGCCTGATAATTTCGTACCCAACTGGCCAGAGGTTTACCCGGCCAAAGCGAACGAGGTATTGGTCGCAGGAATATAGCAATATGTTCTAAGCCATAATCATAATCAAGCAACTTAGGGTACACTTGGTAAATCATCATAAAGCCGTCAATGAAATTAACATCGTCGGCAACCAACATGCGATCAACACTCATGTCATACATCTGCCCTAGAGATAGCCCGCTTACGTTATTTTGACGCATGGCTCCAGCTAACGAAAAGACTATTAGAATGACAAAGATACCGCTAAAGGCGAGAACTATCTTTTTACCCGGCTTTACGTTTCTAACTAAAAAATAGCCAATAGGGATACTCCAGCCCAAAAACTGAAACCTGATTGATGTACTATAGGTAAGGTAAGCCAAGAAGCAGAACAAACAACCATAAATAAATTTAGTTAAGCCTGATGTCTTTTTACCAAGCGTAACTACCAAAAAGAGCAATAGTATAAAAGAGCTTGTCCCTAATTTTGTAAGAAAGCTATAACTTCCTGTATTTGCGCTCGATAAAACTATAGTTAACAACGTAAAGAAACACAGGCCAATGATGATAATTTTTTTATTCTTATCAATAAAAACACTTAATAGTTGATTGCTATCCTTAAAGCTTTTAACAGGCGTTTTAAAAAAAAGAATGTAGCTGTATAGCATTATTGTGGTACCTAAAGTAATAAGACCGCTTGCTATATATGCATATTGCAGGTTAAATATAAAATCTATACCATAATCGTACGCTACAAATGTACTTGTGCCGTTTTCAAGTGCGATGATACGATATTCAACCATCAGGTTAAACATGGCAAGAAAAAAAGGCACTTCATTTTTTTTACGTATAAAATATATGATAGCTACTATAAAGTTTGCAAAAAGAAAGAAATGAACTAGAAATCTATCCATATATATTATTGTAAGGGACTTATTTTTAATTTAATTTATCTCCAACAACTTGTTACTCTAATATTGGATTATAACTTAACTTATAAATCAGTGGGTTAACTCTTTCTTTTATAAAAGTAGCCGGATTGCCCGCAACGATGTGTGATGGGCCAACAGATTTATGAACTACTGCTGACGCTGCAATAATAGCCCCCGCGTTAACAGTAATATTTGGTAAAAGAGTAACGTTAGAGGCAATCCAAACATGATGATCTATAATAACATCGCCGCCATATAAATCGTGCGTTTCAGAATTTGGCTTGTGACCTAAAGTCCATATTTTGGTATACGGGCCAATATCCGTATCGTGCTTTATCCTGATTTTAAACCTACGGCAATCCATCAAGCAGTACTGGTTTATTACCACACGCTCACCAATTTCTATTTCCCAAAAATTCAGGAAACGGCTATGCATTAAAATTACAGCACTACGATCAATATTTTTATTAAAGGCCCGCAAAAATGCTTTTCGTAAAAAATGTGAAGGGAAATGAGTGAGCAAATTATTGTAAAAATAATTAAGGAAAGCCCCTCCCCACAGTTTAATGTTCATGCAGTACTATTTAAACGCTTCTACAGCAATGGAAACATGTTTCTGCCAACTCGAATTAGTAATATAATTATCCCACTTGGCAGAAAAATGATTATCAGATAAAGATAACAATTCTTCAACAGCTTTTGCCAACAAAATCGGCTGGTTATGCGGTAACACCCGACCTAATGAGTATTGCTCAACCGATTTTTTAAGTGAACTTTCAGCATTAGATATAATTAGTTTCTTTTTAAAAGGCGCAATAGTATTAAGAACACCACTCTGCGACGTGAATGAAGGTTTATAATATAATAAGACAATATCACACGCTGTTATACAAGCATTAAAAGCTCCTTGGCTCAGATAACCTTCTTTCCAGATAACTTTATCGCTCACGCCCTTTTCGGCTGCATATTGTTTGTATATATCGGTAGATACACCTGAATTTGCAGCTTTTCCGGCAATAAGTAATTTTACGTTATCTAAGTGTGTTAACGAATCGATGACAACTCTGTAATTTTTCTCATCGCGTATATTACCCAAAATACCTATAATTTTATTACCCGATGCTTCGTGCTTTACTTGTTGGTAAACAGCATCGTCAATATAAGTATCATCGTATATACCGTGCGGAATATCTACTCTTTTAAATAAATATTTGTAGTAAGGTTTGTCTGGCAAAAACCCGTGAAAAAATGCCACATCCATAAATGCCATAATAGAGCTCATGCTGGTTTCTGAAAGGCTTTGAATAGAAAAGAACTTATCCCTGTCCGGGTCATGTAAAATAACTGCGAACTTGTGTTTCTTTTTCAATGGCTTAAAAAATGGCGCCCAAAACCAAGCCGTGCGCTGATCAAAGTCATTAAATATAATTACCGATGCAGGCTGCTTTTTTAAAAAAAAGAGCAACTTAAAAGGATTAACCAGGCTACGGTATAAATAATGTATTTTTTTGAAAACCTTGTTTTGAGTAGCAGGTAGATCAGTGCAAAGCATTCTTAAAACACCAGGCTTGTTATATACAGCATTCTCGGGCATTAATAAGAGTGCAGCTTCTATTGAAGGATTATTTTGATATGCTTCATATAAATACTTAGCATACTCATAATTGCCCCCAAAACTATTTATGTTATAAATAATTATCTTCATTTGCTTAGCGCAATTATTCGGGAAAAATTAAAATTCTTAATCCTGTCCCGCAGTGGTCTTTCTATATAATTATAACTGAATGCTGCAGCTGCCATCAGAATTAGTAAATACTAATAAAACAATACATCATTAATTTTATGACCACTCAAAGTTAAAACCATAATTTGCGTTGACAATAACTGACGAAATTATAGGCTGGTTGAACGGAAATGCATTCTCAGAGAAATAAAAAATTACGATTAAAACAGTAGTTATGAACCAGGTAAACGTTAGTTGCCTGGTTAATAACTACTGTTTTAAATTATTACATAGTGTATATATAACAAGTCAACCTATCAAATTAACTCAAATTCAGCAGTTTAGCCTTCTGTTTTTGCAAATCGGTTGAAAAAAGCCAACCTTTAAAATAACCTTGCAAATAACTGAACCTGGTTTTCTCGAGTAGATAAAAACCATACAAGAATATGTTAAAGTTATATTTTTCGTTTTTGAGCTTTAGCCATGTTTTAGTATAACCTATATAAGGGCGAAATCCAATTAAAAGTAAAGCATTAACAATCAATAACCAGGCTGTGGTATGCCCGGTGATTAGTAAAATGATATTGATTAAAGCAAACAGTACAAAAGCATAACGCATCATTGTTTCGAGCAGGTTTGTGGTAAAGCTCTTACGGTTTACGCGTGCCTCACCATCACCTAATCCGTATCTGAAAGCTTCCTTGATATAACCCTTAGCTACAGTATGACGCCCCCAATAAACACCAACATGGTTTACAGGCGTAAAATTATAACCCAACTTCTTCATTTGCTTGCCATACACCAAATCATCGGCTGCCAGGGTTAACCACTCACAATAGCCGCCAATTTTATTATAAACTTCTTTATAATAAGCAATTGAGCGAGATGATGGTATAAACCATGGCGCTGTGGCATCAATTTGATAACCGCCTGAAAGTATATAAGCAGCCTTGGCTGCTGTTGTTTGAATATCGTTTTCGATAACGCCGAAAGCGCCACCAGCTACTTTAACGTTTTTATCTTGAAAGGGCGCTACCAAAGTTTTGAGCCAGTCTTTCTCAAAACGGCAACCAAAATCGGTACTAACAATTAAATCATATTTGGCCGCTTTTATAGCTAAATTGCGACCTTCGGCAACATTGCAGCGTGGCTTTTGCAATACAATAATCGGAACTGCCGATTCTGCTTTCCACTTTAGTAAAAGCTCATAAGTACCATCATTGGAGCCGGCATCGGTAATGATAATTTCGGATGGCTGCAGCGTTTGCTGAGTTAAATCACTAATGGTTAAATTTAAGCGCTTTGCTTCGTTAAAAACGGTAGATACTAAAGTGAAGTTCATTAAATAAAATTTCTTTTTACAAGTATTAAAGCTTGTACGTTTAATTAAAAATTATGATCTATAAAATTAATCAAAAGCTTTGTCAGCCTTATACTACCATAATTATTATTTTGTAAAGCGCGACATTACACTCTTAAACTTTGTTACAACTTTCTGCATCACTGTTGTTTCAATAAACATAAACGGATTTACTGAACGCAAAAAATTTCTAAAATCATGACCAGATTTTTCCAGTAAATCTGATATGTGCGCATCTAATTCCTCTTTATTATCCCAGTAATGATATATCTGATTTTTTGCGTCCTGAAGGTTCCCTCTTCCACTAAACATTACACTCCAGGTGAGTTGCTCACTAAGGTAATGGGGCCCATCGTCAATAAGTATATCTAAAAGATTTAATACCTCTTTAACCAGAATTCCGTTTTTGCCGGATATACCCACAGCGCCCGCATTCCACATATAGGTATCATCATTAATATGAATATCCTGCCCATTTATCATTCTTACACTCCGTGGCTCAGCTATTACAACAAGTCCCCACTGCTTCATTCCGTGAGATAGCACCCATTCTTTGGCATGTAAAATTAAATTTCCTGCCGTCAGGCTTTTAAATAAATTATCTACCTTTTTAATGAAGGCTGTGTCAGTATCTAAATAAAGTGCATTTGCATTACCATTATACCGGTTTAAAGCATCTTCAATTAGCTTAGGCTTAAATCTAAAGATGTAGTTGGCCGGACCTGCCCATTCCAGGCTTTGAGCCTTAGTAAGCAAAACGCATTCAAAATTGCCAAAAGCATTTTTGATACCATCAAAAGCACTTACGTCGTCTGTGTATACAATTACATGTATATTATCCGGGACTTTACCTTGGTATACATTAATAAGACTGGCAATTGAGTACCAAGCCTGATTGATGTAACGCATACCATTAGCCTGATATAAAATAAGATTTTTAGCTGCGTTCATCATTAAGTTTAAGGTTTATCTATTATTAAACACTAAGGTTGTAAGTAATTTTACCAATAAGCACCACCCTCAATAGATTTAAACTTTGCAGGTACTTCCTCAGGTAGCGGGTCGGCCCAGTAATCGTTAAATAAAGCACTCTCCACATGATGATCTCGCCAGCGTTTACCTTTTATACCAAACAGTATTTGTGTGGCCCCGCCTAAGTTTAAAGAACGTTTACCTAACCTTTTTACAAAAGCAGCTAATGGAAAGCCATAAGCCCCGCAACCAATAATGGCGATGTCAAAGTCCTTTTTGCTAATCTTATCTTCCATAGCATGCAAGGCATCGAACCAACTATTAAAACCCGTTGGATTACCCGCTATAGATTGTACCGCCTGCACTGTTTCTAATTGAAACGGAGGTAACATACGCTCATCTTTAAACAAATGCTCGCGCTTGGCAAACTGGGTATGAATACTTTTTTCGTAGGGATGAACGATGAGCACTTTTTTATCACGTAAAACTTCAGTCCACGGTGCCTGATAGTTCCATGGAGCCAGCATACTTATTTTAACTTTTTTAGCCTGTGGCATGTATTTGTTAAAATAAGCTTCACCTTTCAACCACGACCCCAAAATATCCAGGTAAGACATATCATCAAGCATACGCTCGCAAAACCTTTCAAGCTCTGCATCAGTTGGATTGATAAAACCTGCGTTATTAGACATGTAGTGCTTTATACCAGAATCCCACCAAAAAGGCAAACTTTTTCCCTGAATATATTTAACAGCCTTTGACAAGGTACTGCCCTGGCTATGAATAGCTTGATAGTGTAGCAAACAATTCATTTCTACGTTACCTATACGGCATACCATGGCCGGCTTATCAGAACCCATAGTTGTTTTAAGCAACTCATAAGTCTGCTGTTCGTTTAACTGTGATAATTCATTGGTATAATCAAAATTATTCACAGAGAACACCTTGGTATAAACCTTGTTCAAAAACTTCAAAGACGCGACGCCATTCATAGGGAAAATGAGCTATATTTTTTAATCTATTTAAATAATAAACGTTTGATCCATAACTGAAATTTCTTTTCCAGTAAGTAACTCGTGCCGATAACAAACAAGCTATATATAAACAATCTCATCAAAAACTCAGCAGCCGACCCTGAAAACCAAAGGATACGGCTAAACAATACTAATATTGGAAAGTGTATAATATAAATACCATACGATATGCTGCCCAGCCACTCTCCCAGTTTTACAAATTTGAGAGATATCCTGTCGAGCACAGAACTATTAATAAAAAATAAGATCAAGCTTATCAAATAATACAATGAGCAAACAATTATCTCATACTTATTTTGCTCATGAATTGTATTACGTATAGTAATTACGCTGGCTAGGGGCAGCAGGTGTATAACTACCATGTACCACTTTCTGAATTTAAGTTTTATGTTAGAAAAAACTACTACCACTAAAAAGCAAAATGGCATATAAAAAAGATCACCATACCCAACCTTAACCTTAGCCCAATAAAATGATTCTGGAAAGTTTAAAAGCTGATAGAACAAACGCATGCTGAGCTTGGTGTACATTGTTGAATATATATGGTACACTTGCATAGCAAGGATTAAAAAGATATAGCTTAATAAAATACGAGGCTTTGTTTCTTCATCTTTAACGGTAAATTTTTTGGCTATAATATAACCTACTATCCAAAAGCTTAACCCAATCATATAGGCTGTAATAATGGATGAGTAATAAAAATATCCTAAAAAACTAATGATTATTGACCCTACAAAAACCAGTACAGGGTTAATGTTAAAATACGATATGGGTATGAACAGCAGATAATATAGCACCTCATAATTTAACGACCAAATCGGATCGTTTTCGTGTATCACTATCGAAAACACGTTTTGCAGCATGGCAAAGTTGCAAAATATGATGAGCTTGGAGTAATGCCTGGCCGACACTAAAAGTGCTAATATTAAGCTAATGACATAAATCGGATATATCCTGACAAAGCGTTTTTTTAAGTAACTCGCTATAGTTGAAGATGTTAAATTACTTTTATTAGATATACCTATTACGTAACCAGAAAGCATAAAGAATATAAGCACACTTAAATTACCAGGGGTTCTGAAAGCCTGTAATACCGGAGAATTAAACTTAGCATCAATACGGTCAATCACAATATGTTGTACTACAACAAAAACTGCGGCAAACCCCCTGAGTGTCTCAAGCTTATTGTTATCTCTGATAATGCCAGGCTTCATTTGACTACTGGTTATTCACTAATTTCTTTGTGCAAATTAAAACTTGCTTCTATAGCCTTATCCATGTTGTAATACTCCCACTCGGCAAAGCGTCCGAGTAAGTATATATTTTTTTGTTTTAAAGCAGCTTTAGCATCCTGTATCAGTTTGCGGGTTTGCTTATCCTGTATTACATAAGAATTTGGTTCGTAGTTGTAAGATATGGGACTTAAATTACCGGGTAGCTTTTTAATCTCTTCAACCATGGTATCATAATCAACCTTGCCCGAAAATTCTACTACGCAGGTCTTTCTGGCGCTTCCACGATTGTTACTGTCGCTAAAATTACCTGTGTAGATAATGCGGTGTGCTTTGGTAAAGTCCTGTGGAATATACAACCATGATATATCATTATCATCAGTCTCACAGAAAAGGTTTGACGTGCCGTTTGACCGAAGTTGCTCTATGGCACTTACATCAACACCAGCCTCAGATAAGATATCTTTACAGAACTTAGGTAGTTTACGTACATCGCCGCAATAGATCATCTTATCAAAACTTTCTCCCGACGGTAATTGCAACTGCTCGCCGTTTTTAGTGATTTCTGTAACCTCAGCATCGGTGGTAATATCCAGTCCCTGCTTCAAACGGTCTACAATAAATTGAGAACCATTTTCTTTAGGATAATAGAAAGTAGAATGCACCATATTATCCTCTTCTTCGCGCAGGATATTGCTTTCAAAAATATCCTGGATGTTAGGCATAGGTAACTTGCCTTCAAGCCATTCCATCGCTACAGTGCTTAAATCTGTTTGCCAAATTTTTCTATTGTATGGCTTAAAATAAGTTTCGTACAGTGTGTTACCGAAGCTGTTTTGCAAAAAACTTTCAAAATTATCGTACTCAAATGGCGAGCGTTTGGGTTGGCATTGAAGCGTCAACAATTCAGGAATTATTTTTTTTATCGTTTCTTTGTCAAACAGGTAAATGTAGTTTTCGATCGGGTAACCAATAATTGCATTGTTAAAAAAAACCTTTGCTTTGCGCTTAGCCTTTACAAACTCATTCTCACGATCAAAATGCGACCAAAACCAATCCAGCACCTCAGTGTTTTTAGCATTAAAAACATGACCGCCTACTTTATGAAAAAGGCAGTCCTGCACACGCTCACACTTGATAAGGCCACCTGCTTTTGGGGCGCGTTCAAATAATTTTACCTCATGTTGTTTGTTTAACATGTTGGCAATACTTAAACCTGAAATTCCGGTTCCAACTACAGCAATTTTCATTTCCTGAATTAATTCGCTTTATTTTTTAATATTTCTTCATCTATCAATTTGATGACTGATGAAGATTCGTCTTTGTCAAATTTACGGGCAAAAAGCGCATCGCTTTGCTTTATCGCATCCCAATGCCTCAAAGTAATAGTATTTGGGTGCCAGTCTTTAGCATTCTCCCAATCTATATACCTATAGTAATTACCTGATCCTACTAAATCCTTTTGATTTCTTACAAACGTTTGCAATAATATCTCGTCCGGACTGGCATTCATATCAGGCTCTTCGTTAGCTTTAGCTATATACTTGGTGATAGGATGATTTACAATGTCTGCGCTTAAAATACGATCAACAGTTTTCCGGTTAAAAAAATACCAGTCAGATCCGCAGTATGGATACATGCTATCATTAAATGGAGTATTATTACGATCTATCGGTACACGAAGATGGCGCCAATAAAACTTACCTTTTTTAGACAAGAAAGGTATTTTTCCAATCCGCTTGGTAAACAGTGCCTGATAATGCCATTTGCTTATACCCTCATATTGTAAGCCCAAGGGTAAATTCTCCATAAAATAGTCAGCTTTGGCATTTTCAAAAAAAGAAAGCACTTCCTGCACGCTCTTAATAGGATAGCAATTTGGACTGATTGATATCAACCAATCAAAATCGGGTGCAACCTCTTTTATTTTGGTGAAAGCACCAATAATAGCAGGTATTTTTGAAACGTGGCCCCACCTGGTATTAAAATACGGCGTAACCATACGGAGATTGTACTTAGCAATCAGTTCATCCGAAAAGCTACTTTTATTATAATCATGATGAACTACAATACAGGCATCAGGAAACTGGTTAAGATAAGCCAAAAGCTTTTCAAATAAAGCATCCGGTTCTTTATGAGACAGTATTGAAAACGCCAGTTTCATATATTCGATAACTTTAAAGTTTAGGCTTTCAGCAGTTTCAGGTAGTTTTTAAAAGTATCGGTTGATTTTGATATACCGTGCATTTTCTGCCAGTTAGTACCTTCTACCCGAGTTAACTTTTGAGTCAATTTATGAAAAAAGCCGTAAACTTTATCCAGTAAGCCAATATTTATAGCTGGATCATTACCAAAATTTTTAACAAATCCAGCTTTAGATAATGCAGCACGACCCTTGAATGACCATAAACTGGCCGCCGAAGCACCATAATTTATACCTTCTTGTATGTATCTCATGGCATTGATACCATCCATCCACCTTGCCTTATTGGGCACGTCCATGTCGGTTATTTGATGTTTGTGTTGCCGGTAGATAACACACGACTGGTTTTCATGAACGAACTTTTTAGTATGCTTGCCTATCCTAAACCAAAACTCGTAGTCCTCGTGGGGCATTAAGTCTTCGCGCCAAAAACCTACCCTATCAAATAATTCCCGTTTAAACAATACGGTCTGGGTAATGTTACACCAGCCTTGTAATACATAGTCAGCAAAATTCCCCTGTTCTAAAGGATGATACTGCATAATTACGTCGGCTTGTTTCCAAGTCCCGTCTTCATTTACAGCCTTTACCCATGGCCCGTATACAAAATCTGCGTTTTGATCTTCGAGTAGCCTGGCCTGCACTTCCAGCTTATTCACAGTCATTAAATCGTCCGAGTCAAAAAACTGTATAGCATTTCCGGTTGCCAAACGCATGCCTGTATTACGAGCAGCCCCTGGACCCTTGCCGGAGCTTTTGGTAAAGATTACCCTGTCTTTATAATCATTAATTACTTCCGGAAACTCATCGGTAGAGCCGTCATCAACTACTATGATTTCGTGTGGCTTCTTGGATTGGGTCAGGATACAATCTAAAGTAATCCTTAATAAAGCAGCCCTGTTTTTTACAGGTATAATTACTGATATGTTCACTACTTTTTATTACTTAAATACTGCAAAATGAACCAAACACCAGGTAAAATAAGTTTCGGTTTGTTTATTCATAAATATCAGGCGACCTCTAAATGGGGCTTCCAATTTTATATTTTTTTGATATGTAATATTATACAGCTTGTTTTATTTCAATAATAGCGACTTTTGCTCGCATTATTTAATAAAATTACATTCTACTTATTTTATGCTAAGGTAGGCATACTATATGAGATTTATTTGATATATGAATTTATCTTTTCAAATAAATGATCTGACACTGGTGAGTCAAACTTACGAGCAAAAATAGCATCAGATTTGATAATTGCATCAAAATCGTCATCATCCAGTATAGCGGGCATCGAACCATTTTTATACTCCCAGTTGATATACCTCAGGTGATTGTTAATTACATTCCCCTTAAAAGGAGAGTTCATTACGATGGTTTGAAAGAAAATCTCTTCTGCGCAAAAACTATTTTCGAACATTTTAGCGAATGCCGGATTGGCTTGCATGTAATCAAAAACATATAGTATACATTCGCGGGTTAATGTCCAATAAGTGCTGCCGCCATATAACATGGATAAGCTTATGGGTAGCTTACGTTTTATTTTGAATGTTTTTTGTACATCAATCAGCAACTTTATCAACTTTCCCTGATAGTTTGATGAAGGATTAAGTTTATCATACATGTTATGATAAATTATCCGGTCTAAGCCACCGCCTGGCCAACCCTTCACCGGAAACGGATTATTATCTAAATACTCAGTACCTTTGTTTTGCTCAAAAAAATCTTTGATTTGCTTACAGCTTTTTACCGGAAAATCCTGACCGGTAACTGCGTGCAGGTAGCTAACTTGGTTATTCTTAACAGCTTCGCCGGCCAGATATAAGAATGCTTTCAAATGATTATAGCTACCCCAGTTTATGTCATATTTTTTATCTATGAGTTTAACTTGCTCAATCGCCTTTACACGCTCAATATCTGCTTCAGCAATACTGCTCTTTTTATCTATATGAATATAAAATAAAAAGTCATCATCATTCAGCGCTTTTACAAGCCTGATCAAATGATCAACTTTTTTGTAAGCAGTAACTAAGATGGCATGTTTCATTATCGGCAATTTCTGTTTGTAGGTAGATTTAGATGGTTGATATTATGATACTGCTAAACCTGGATAATATTATTAATTAAGGTTTGCTGTGGGTTGACATCTATAGTATCAATAATTTTTTGCTGCGCTTTTATACCCATAGCAGACCAGTCACTTTTTTTCTGCCATGCGATTTCTAACGCCTCAGCAAATGGCTCCGGAAAGTAGGATGATGCTAAAAATCCATCAATACCATCATCTACCAACTCTTTATTACCCGCAACATCAGACACTACTGCTACCCGGCCGCATGCCATGGCTTCTTCTAAAGCTAACGGCTTGCCTTCACCTGTAGAGGCCATTAATAGCAAATGATTATTAGTCCAAATTTCTTTTATACCACTTACGTGCCCGTGAAACTTTACTTTGCCGGTTAAATTATAGTAGGCCGCCAATTCATTTAGATATTTTTCGTCAGGACCCGTACCATAAAAATTAAGCATCCATTGTCTTTCTTTCCATTTGGGAGCAGATAATACCTGAAGTAAAATATCTTGACCCTTAAACTGTGCTTCCAATCGCGCAACCGAACCAAAATTTATTACCCCATTAACCGAAGGATACTCAATCAAACCAAATTTACTGATATCGGGATGGTTACCTATTACGCTGGCATTAGGTATTTTCATCGCTAGTTGCCGCTCGGCTACATCCAGGTTTCTTTGCGAAACAAAAAAGATAGCTTTAGCCTTAGCAAATATCTTTCTGGCTTTTTCAATATCAGGATAGGCCAAAATCTCGTGATCAGCATTAAAATGTGAAAACAAGAAAAAAGGCTTATTTACTGCGTTTAAAATTGTACTGATAGTAGGATTAAACGCAGATGAATAAGTATCGGGTTGGTTAACTAATATAGTATCAGGATTAAAATTGATAATTTCATCAGGTTTAAAAGGGAAAACCTTGTTTTTAACTGATGCGATTACTTTTGATAGGTATCCTGAATTATTTAAAGGATTAGGAAGCGCGACAAAAGACCGGGCAATTTTTCTGATCTGCTCGATTCCGGCATGGTAACCGTCTGTTTGTTCGAAAACTACCACCTGAACGTGATGTCCTTGTGCAACCGCATTTTCTACACACTGCACCCATAACACTTCACTGCCGCCCCACTTAGAAAGCAATGTTGAAATGAAAGTTATCTTCATTGGTTAACCGGTTGAATTTCCCGCAATTCGGTGGTTAGCTTATTTACCACAACAGTATTGGCCGGAACATTTTTGAATATAATACTACCACCGCCAATAACGCTGTTATTACCAATGGTTACACCTTTTAAAATCATTACATTAGACCCGATCCAGCAGTTATTACCAATTTGGATGGGCGCTTTAGTATAACCCTGATCTTTAATCAATGCATCTGAATTTTTAAACTCATGATTATGATCATATATTTTTACGCCTTCGCCAAAAAGGCAATTATCGCCAATGGAAACTTTTGATAAGCTGTTTATAGAGCAATTATTATTGAAAAAACAGCCTGAACCTATTTCTATTACGCCGCCTTCATTAAATGTAAAACTAATATCCCCTCTGATGGCGGTGTTGTCCTTAATGATGAGCTTACTTGGTGAAGAATCGAAAAGAAATTCAGGCGCTTTTGAGAAAAACGACTTTTTTAACAAAATCCTTCCCGGAAACAGTGTTTGTTGCTCCTTAATAAGATAGTTGATTCTTACATCACCGAGCTTTTTTCTAAGAATATAGATTATTTTGTAAAAAAGCGTCATATGCTTATCAACAGTAATGTAAATTTATCGAACCTTTTATAAACAGTTTAAAGCTTTTACAAACTTATCTTTATCTAAAGTTACATCATCAAAGTTAGAATTATCTAACGACTCTTGAGCTGAGAAATACTCCCATTCAAGGTTAAGTATATTTGCTAATCGCCAATAGCATAAAGGATTGGCAGCTTTATTGGCTGCTCTTATTTCCAACACCTTGGTAAATGGCTGCATAAAAACAATATTAGCCATACCACCACCGTGAATAGCCAAAAGCACGCTAGTTTCGTTAAACAATTTCACTTGCTCAGTAAAAGACAACTCTTCAGCAAAAATTATCTCAAATCCGGCGCTTTTTAGGTGCGGTAAAACTTCAGCTTCATTACTTACTTTACGCGACGGGGCTTTAGCCCTAGAGATGTATACTTTACGATGAGGTTTTATTTTAGGCAACTGTAAAGCTATTTTAATAGCTTTAACCATGCTATCTATAATTGCAGGTACGGCATTTCCCCATTTTGGTTCAGTATCTACTGCTGCCAGCCTTTTAAACTGATGGCTATGCTGCCTCTCGGTTAGCAAATACTTCATCCCGAGTATATCCAAAGCATCGAGAGCAAATTTATATTTTGAAAAATAATCTGGTAAGATAACCAAACCGTCATGATGTACAGATTTTAACATCCAAAGCCGGGGTAACACTTCGCAAAGCCAGTGGTAATAACTGGCACTCCACATATCATATGCATACAAAAAAACACCTTGATTATGGTTAACTACCTTTTTTAGAAAACGGGCTTTAATAAACGACTTTACCTTGGCTAAACCCGACATGGCATTTAACTCGTTACTAAAATTTATGCTGAGCACAGCTAAACGCCCATTAACAAAAACTAAGTTATCCGGAGTTATCAGAACACCGTTTAACTCAATAACCTGTACTTCGGGCACCAAAGCCGATTCAAAATCCTTAACAAAGAATTCATCATTGAAGAACCTTTGATTGGGAGTATAAATACCTTGTTTTGAAAAACTTTGCAATGACCGGCTCATATACTGTGATAACTTATGATAGAGGTTTAAGCTTATTAAGCACTCTTACCGGGAAAGCTGCATTTTTACCTAACGCGTTAATAAGTTTAAGTTGCGCCATGTAATTACTTGCAGGAGATATTTTATCATGCTCTTTAATCACATAGTTAACATCTTCAATACGATTGTCTTTCACTAAATCAGTAATCAGGTCGTTTAAAAAATACCTCATTGATTGATTAAACTCGCTTATGCTTATATACTTAGAATAAAAGTTCTTAATCATCAAGGAAGCTTGCCCTAAGCGCATACTCAGCCCATTGCTTGACATATTGCTACTGTGCCGACGGTAGTAAAACAATTTATCTTTTAACCCATAGAATATACCACCGGCAATGGCCATCCGCAGCCAATAATCCCAATCCTCGCAACCATAAAAGAATTTACTAGTTTCTTGCTTACCTATTTTGCTTACCAGATCGCGCTTGGCAATAACTGACAAAATAGGTATGTAATTACCTACATATTCTTTCTTATACATCTCTTCAGCTGTAAAAAGCTGACCGGTAATAGTAGGGTAATCAACAAGTTTCTCAGGCTCATGATCAGCAAACATCCACCCGTCTGTGTAAATCACACTAACCTCAGGATGAGCCTTGCTAAATTCAAGTTGTTTTTCGAGCTTAATTGGTTCCCAAAGGTCATCCGAATCCAAAAATGCAACCCATGTACCTTTAGCTCTTTCAATAGCGGCGTTTCTGGCTGCGCCCAAACGGCTGTTTACCTGGTTAATTACTATTACCCGGCTATCTTTTGCAGCGTAGCTTTCGGCAATAGCCTGAGTATCGTCTGTCGAGCCATCATTAACAACAAGTAATTCCCAGTTTTGATGCGTTTGCTTTAGTACACTCAGTATAGATTCCTCGATGTACTTACCTGCATTATAAGCAGGCATCACAATTGAAATATCAGGATTTTGCATGAACTTGGTTTATCATTGATTGATACTGGCTTTCCATCATATCGCCAATAACTTTCGAGTTATATACTTCTAAAACTTTTTTACGGGCGGTTTTACCTAATTGCACGCACAAATCAGGATCTTTAATTAGTTTCAATACCGCATCGGTTATAGCATTAGCGTCCGAAGGTGGTATTAATACACCGGCACCATCAGCAAGTTGCTCGGCCATACCTCCGGAGTAAGTGCCAACAATGGCACGGCCTGCACTCATTGACTCTAAGCACACGTTTGGAAAGTTTTCCCAAATGCTTGGAAAAACACAAACAGCAGAAGTTTTTAATACTTCGGCCATCGAGCTTAAGTTCATCAAACCATGAAATTTGAGATTCTTCTCATAACCTTTTAGATGATGCTTTAAGTACTCTTCCATGTTATATCTTGGATTAGGAGAATACATAGGTTTGCCCACAAAATTAAAAATGATCTCCGGGTCTTGCTTTAGTATCTGCGGAATCGCATCTTTTAATATTACTAACCCTTTGCGTATTTCTAAACGACCAACAAAAGTAACATTCTTAGTTGTTGGTCTCTTAATCTCAATATCGAGTAACTGCTGAGTTGGGACGTATGGATAAGGTTGCAGAATAATCTTCTTTTTGTTGATATGCCAGTCTTTAGCTACAATTTCACCCAAAGATTTAGAGGGCGTTGTAATAAAGTGAGCCTGTTGCGCTATATGATACTCTTCGTCCTGCTCTTTAATGTAAGGCTTTTTATCAAGCAATTTTAAATTAAACCTTCTTACGGCACCCAAAACCATTTTTATCTTCGAAACGGTATCCGGCTCGTATCCCGGATTAATAATTTCGAGCAGGTAAGTTGGGGTATGCGTTTTGATAACTGAAGTAAGTTGCGGAAACTTCTTAAAAACCTCCAGCCCGTCGGCACCGTATTCGGGCGACTCTACCAAATCAAAATTTACCGCATTATGGCGTTCGGTAAACTTAGCAACAATAGCATGGTTGAAATTTTCGCGGTTGCTTTTGATTCTATGAACCAATAATCCATTTTCAGACGACGTGTAATCATCCTTTGTTAAAGAAGGACAAAACACCTCTACCTGGTTACCCCGTTCGGCCAGCATTTTGGTAGCCTGAAATACATAGGTAGCTACGCCACCATAAGCAGTTTCAGGAGGGAACTCATAAGAAATAAAAGCAATTTTCATTTTTCTGTACTTTAATTTTGCTGAAGCTTATCTGTTTGATTGGTGATGATCAAGCTTTCGGCATGTTTAACAATGCTGTTTGCAGGTACCGATTTATATATTAAACAATTAGCACCGATAATTACGTTCTCACCTATTTCAACATTATTTAGGATAGTTACGTTGCTGCCAATCCAAGTATTTTTACCAATGATCACCTTACCGATGGTAAACTTGTTTTTATGCACGTTAAGCTGCTGACCGCTGTACTCATAAGCATGATTATGATCGTAAATCTTAACGCCTTCGCCAATCATTACGTTCTCGCCAATTTCTACGTAACCCAAGCAGTTTACTGAACAGTAATTATTAAAAAAAACTTTTTCTTTAATAATTAAAGTAGCCTCTGGGTAAACTGTAAAAGAGCAAAAGTTACGGGTACCAACCCCTTTTTGTAATTCAATTTTTTTGCAAGTGCCTTCAATGTTGAGTACACTGCTCTCGCCTAACCATGCCTCAGGGTGGATAAAAACGTTAGGCTTTCTCCTAAGCTCTTTATAGTAATTTCTTCGTTGGTACTGCTGCAAAAGATGAAGCTTTGCAACCAAAAATTTAATGATTGCCTCTTTCATATTTTGATCCAGTGATTAGGGATAATATCCGTTTTTTCTGATTTAAACCAGTTTTGGGGTGCTACCACCACCTTATCCTTATTATTGTTTAACCACGCTCCCCACCAGCTAAAGGTACTATTAGCAATAATATTATGCTTACATGCGGCCATTAAACGCATATCCTCATAACTGTTTTCGCCACTATTACCCTCAACATACGTATGTGGATCTTCAAAATCAATGTTTTCTTTTACCCAAGACAGGTCGTCTGAAAACACAAAAAAGTGAGGGTTTGTTACTCTGTTTTTTATTTCAGCAATAGCGGCCTTGTAGTAGTCAATTGAGCAAATGCCGTTAAAATTGACAGCTGTTTGCACAGTAACATAATCACCTCTCCTGAAGTGTATTGATATTGCGTTAACTTTAGCCATATTGTCTAAATGCACTGTATTGGCGGTATTAGGCTTACTCTTAAATGTAAAATCGTTACGTATAGTATTTTCGATTGATTTAAAGTAATTTTCGCACTGCCAGTAACCGTAAAGATACAAACGGCCTTTTCTATCTAAAACAGACGGATCGTATATAAATCCCTTTTCCTGAACATATTTTACCGGACTGATATAATTAAGAATTTTAGTTACTAAAAAATTCTCTTTGCTCTCGGTTACATAATTAACGTTGAAAAGATCAAGCTCAAAGTTACGGCTGATATAATCGGCCGCATCGTCTCTAACCATATACTCCGACAGGTCTAACTGAAGATAGGTCTGGTTTTTTAAAGCCAAGCTCCGACCCAAGGCATACTGAAACATTTGGTTGCCCAACCCTCCCCAAAGTTTAACTCTAACCATCAGAATATTTTTTTATGAAAGAATCGAGGTCATGAAAATCTTTATATGAATCACGGATCCACTGATCGCTTTTATTCCACCATTGAAAATCCAGTAAAAACTGAATTTGATCTTCTGAAAACCTGTATTTCAAAACCTTCGCGGGCATACCAACAACAATAGCATAAGGCGGCACATCCTTTGTAACAATGGCTCCGGCTCCAACTACGGCACCGTGCCCAATCTTAATGTTATCCATTATAACCGCATTAGCTCCGATCCAAACATCATTACCTATTTCCACTGTTCCCATCTCGTCATAATAAGAGCCATCAGAGAAGGTAGTGCCACATTGCCTATACGGCGAATAGAATACAGGACTTGATGATACAAATGTATGCGTTGGGTGACTACCTAAACAAATACTGGTGCCCTGCCCTATAGAGCAGAATCTACCAATAATGGTGTTCATAGCAGTAGCCCGCATAGCGAGGAACGAATAACTGCCCAAAGAAACATTATGCAAATAACAATCGTTTCCTACCGAAACATGATCAGCTAATCTGCAGTTTGACAGCGTAACCCGCTCACCTATTCTTTTTTTAGAATGCGCCTGTTCAGGTAAAGAGTTGTTGCCCACAATGCCTTTTACTTTACCCTTAATTTTCTTTAAAAGCGTTATTGCTTTCATATTTGACACTTTATTCAGTGTAGAAAAACGCTGTAAATATTATATACTCCTGTTACTTAAACAAAAGTATAAAGGAGAATTACAGTTCGCTACTTACACTCAATACTGTTTCAATTAATTTAACCCTTTACCCATTCTACTGGTACAATAACCTTACCCAAGGCTGAATTTGTATGGTACTGGCTAAAATCGCTACCGCTGTCTTCAATAGTCAAACTCAGGTCGGTATCTAACTTATCAACAAACCGGTTATTCGGAATATGTAATACCGGCTGTACGTTATATTGCGAAGCAATTAGTGTATTAGGCGGAATAGTAGCACGTACAGTAATTGTATCTTTTTGTTGATCTTCTTTACTTATATCGAAATGTGAAGAAAACAGAGCAACATCATAAGTATCTTTTACAATAATGCTTAGTGTTAAGCTTTGAATGTAGTCCCGATTTACGATCTGGAACTCTAATACCGCCTCTTCATTAAATAAATATGTGCCTCCGTTGTGATCAACACCGTTTTGCTTGAAGTTTATTTTAGAGAAGTAAGTTTCCGGCTTAGGTGTTGTGTTAGAATAAGAACTCTCCTGGTTACTGCTCGATACGTAATTGCTTAAAATGGCATCGATATCGCCGGTGCTGTGTACCGTTCCGTTTCGTAGATACATACCCTTGTTACACAACTGAGCAATACTACCCATGTTGTGGCTCACAAACAAAACGGTACGGCCTTCGCCTTTACTTACGTCACCCATCTTGCCCAAGCATTTCTTTTGGAACTCGGCATCACCAACAGCAAGCACCTCGTCAACAATCAAAATTTCAGACTCTAAGTGAGCCGCTACCGCAAAAGCCAAACGCACATACATACCTGATGAGTAGCGTTTAACTGGGGTGTCAATATAACGCTCTACACCAGCAAAATCTACAATTTCATCAAACTTACGTTTAATCTCATGCTTACGCATCCCTAATATGGCACCATTCAAATATATATTGTCTCGTCCGCTCAGGTCCGGATGGAAACCTGTACCCACTTCTAACAAACTGGCAATACGCCCTTTTACTTTAACCGAGCCGGTAGTAGGAGCCGTAACCTGGCTTAAAACCTTCAGAAGCGTGCTTTTCCCTGCTCCATTACGTCCAATTACACCAACAGCATCACCCTGATTAACTGTAAAATCAATATCTCTTAACGACCATACATACTGGCTTGTACCGGCTTTGGTACGATCGTTTGCTTCACCTATCTTTAAATAAGGGTCTTCTTTACCTCTGATATTATACCACCAACGGTTAATGTCGTGTGCTAATGACCCTGTACCAATTTCGCCTAAACGATACTGCTTAGAAAGGTTTTCTACTTTAATAACCGTAGTGCTCATATATGAAATATCTGGTAAGATGTAATGCTGTAAATAATTAATACTGTTTATTAAACTGTATCCATAAATGTTCTTTCAGTTTTACTGAAAGTAATAGCTCCTATTAAAAGCGAAGCAAAAGTGAATATAACACTGTATAATATGCCGCCTAAAGTAACGGTGCCTTTACCAAAAAGCGCAAACCGGAAACCTTCGACAATTGGAGTAAGCGGGTTAATGTTTATGAATGTTTTTAACATACCGGCTTTCTCGATAGACGAAAGTGGATAAACGATTGGTGTTGCATACATACCTAACTGAACGATGAACACCAAAAGCAGAGCAAAATCTCGGTATTTTGTAGTTACAGAAGAAACGATGATACCACAACCCAGACCAATACCCGCAAGTAAAAAAACTAAAAAAGGAATAGCTAACCAGTAAATTGATAAATTGATTGGAACACCCTTAAATACCCGATACCAAACCATGGCAATAAGCAACAGAACAAACTGTATACCGAATTTAGCCATGTTAGATATTACAATAGAGATAGGCAGAACCAAGCGCGGAAAATATACTTTACCAAAAATTGGCGCGTTGGTAACAAATGTATTTGACGTATTGGTTAAACAGGTAGAAAAATAAGTCCAGATAGTGATACCAGATAAGTAGAATAGCGTAGGCTCAATACCATCGCTAGATAACTTAGCAATTTTTCCAAACAACAATAAAAACATCAAGGTGGTCAGTATTGGCTGTATGATATGCCAGATTGGACCTAAAATAGTTTGCTTAAACTGAGCAACAAAATCGCGGCGTACAAAAAGCCACATTAAATCCCGATACCTCCAAACTTCGGCAAGTTTTATATCGAGCAAGTTGGTTTTAGGCCTTATTTCTAAGTCCCAACGTTCGTTATCGTGGCTTTGATTGATAGTACTATGTGTAGATGTTGACATACAAAGTTAAGCGATGTAAATATTTATATTGAAGTTTTACAAGTAAGACAATTAGTAATAGACAGGATAACTTTAAATGTCATGTATATTAACTGAACAGCTTTGAGAAAAATCCTTTTTTCTTCTTCTCAACACCGTAGTCATAACCATAACCGTAATTGTAACCATAACCATAACCCTGGTAACTTGATTTTATATCATTGATGATAAGATATGGATTTCTGATTTTACCGATGCTGGCCAAATCATTGACGATTGATAGCTGACCTTTCTCGGTATAATTTTGCCTTACTACATATAAAGTAACATCAGCAAATTTCTCCACCAATAACCCGTCAGACACTGCACCTACCGGAGCAGTATCAATAATCACGTAATCAAATTCAGATTTTAAATAACTGATCATTGCATCCAGCTTCTCACTCATCAGTAACTCAGTTGGATTGGGCGGAACCGGTCCTGAAGAAATCAGAAAACAATTTGGATTTGTCCAAAGTGGCTTAATAATGCTTTGATAATCTGTTGAATTAGTGATGATGAAATTAGTATAACCATTTGTGTATTCTAAACCCAAACTGGATGAAAGCTTAGGTTTACGAAGGTCAAATTCTAAAATCACCACTTTTTTACCTGCCAGAGCCAGCGAGTTACCCAAGTTCAAAGACATAAAAGTCTTTCCTTCACCACTCATTGTCGAGGTAACCAAAATAACATTCGTTTTTTCAGAACTTATTAAATACTGAAGGTTAGTTCGCAAACTTCTGAACTGCTCAGAAACCATAGTCCTGGCGCCTTCGGTAATTACTAAGGCGTTATTTAAATCGTTATGACCAATTTCACCCGCGATAGGAATTTTAGTCCTTGATTCCAGATCAAATTTGCTGATAATCTTTTTGTTTAAAAATTCCTTCCCGGCAACCAAAACTGTAGGAATCAACAACCCTAGCAATAAGCCCATGGCTAACAGCTTTGATTTTACAGGTTTTACAGGCACACCACTTGCCAATGCATGCTGAGTGATCTGAGCATCAGTTACCGTCGAAGTGTTAGAAATAGCCACTTCTTCTCTGCGTTGCAATAAATAGCTGTATAAAGATTCTTTAATTGCCTTCTGGCGCATAATATCTTCATAGTCCTTCTGAACACCCGGAACCGCGCTAATCTGCTTTGATACCTTATTTTCTCTGGATTCTACCTGATTTCTGGCTATCAGTAAGCTACTTTTGTAAGATGACAAGCCGGCCAACAGCGAAGCACGAGCATGCTTCATCTGATCGTCAATGCCTTTAATTAAAGGGTTTGCATCAGTTAACGATTGTTTCAATGCTATTCTTTTGTTAACTAATTCGTTGTAAGCATCGACGTTAGAAACTACAGACCCATTGTTAACAGTTACACTGGGAGGTATAATTTTTGTTTCCGGAGAATTTAATATCCTTTCCATCTCCTCAACCAGCTTAATTTGGATTTCTTGCTGATCGGCATTATTTTGATAGGTGGTTTGATTAGATGTCAACGCTTCAGCTTTTGAAGCTACTTCTATCATATTATTGGCCTGCTTAAATTCTTTAAGCCGTGTTTGTACAGCATCCAGATCTTTATAAACAGCATTAACCCTGGTGTCAATAAACCTTAAGGTACTATCGGCTGTCCTTTTTTTATACTGGGCATCCTCCGTCAAAAAATTAGCCATTAAAGTATCAAGGATAGCCCGGCCACGATTAGGTTCTGTATAATTAAATGATAGCAGAATTGAAGTCGAAAACTTATCTGTATACATTGCATTAAAGTCGCCGTAAAAGTCGTCTATAGCTTCGTCCTGAGTTTTAACTTCTATTTTAAAGTTACCAGGAGAATAATTTGGTCGTCTGGATAAAACCAATCGCAAATACTGCAGGTTAACGGTATCACCCCAACGCGCTTTTGTCATCGTCGGTTTTTCAGTATCAGGGCCAATACTAAAAGTATCGTAGCTTAATATAGCAACCTTAAACTTCTGTTCAGGAAAGTAAGAATCTTTGTAAATAACCTTTACATCAAATGGTGCATCATCATACACTTCGGCGGTTTTATACTTGTAGTCGCCTAATATCCTAACGTTGAAATTAGTTTTTTTCACCACCTTGCTGATCAAGGTACGCGATGTTATGATTTCAAGCTTATTTTTTGAATTATCTTTTACCGGTAGGATTGATGAATACTGTCCGCCCTGCCCGCCAGACATGCTACTGTTTGAGTCTTCGTTGATGATGATCTGTCCGGTAATACTCCAAATAGCAGTAGTTAATTTTCCTATAACTATTGCCCCTGCTACACCTAAAGCAATGAATATCACAAACAAATACCAGTATCTGAGCGCCCGATGCAGGATCTCTCCCACATTGATCTTTTGTTCATTTTCAACCGAAAAATCCCTTTCTACTGCATTGACGTTGTTAAGCTCGGCCATGTTGAAAAACTACTAGTTTCTGAATAAGAATAAAAAGGTTGAAAATAATGATAAACCCAAAGTAACGAAGCTTAGGTTTCGGGTAAACACAACATCAGACGCAATAGCTTTTTGCTTGCTTGGCTCTACATAAATCACGTCGTTGCTTTGAAGATAAAAATATGGCGATCTTAAAATCCTGCTGCTTGTTAAATCCAAGCGTATGGTACTTAATGTGTTATTATCATTATGGCGCATCAGCAACACGTTATTTCTCTGAGCACCTATAGAAAGATCGCCGGTCGTGCCCAGCAAATCAAGTATATTGGCTTTTGGAGTAGAAAGATATTTTATACCCGGCACGCCAACTTCGCCCAATACTGTTACTCTAAAACTTTTATTCCTAACTATAACAATAGGATCAACAAAATACTGACGGGCTTTTTGCTTAATTACATCTGTAGCTTGAGGAAGGGTAAGCTCACCTACCTTAATTGTGCCCAATACCGGCATTTGGATAAATCCTAGACTGTCTACCATATATCCGGACAAATCGGCTCCGCCACCAGCAGGCGACGCAGCCGCAGCAGGAGATGCAGTCGCTGTATTTACATTAGTTGTAACTGCAGGATCATTTGTTTGAATAGTAACAGATAGTATATCAAAAGAATGAATTTTAGGCTCGTGATACGCCGGAAGCACTATACTATTTAGTTTTGTTGAATCCGAAATATCCTGAAAATACCTTAAATCTTTTGTACTTATACAGGAAGAAAATGAGATTAGGAGCACAGAAAAGAGCAGTAAAACTCGGGCTGGTTTAAGCTTGTTCATTAAAAAAGTAATTGATAAAGATCGATTTCAATGTGTATCCGTAAATCCTCTGCAAGATAAATATAAATATTAAAATGCTAAATAAAAACACTTAAGTATTCAAGACTTTTTAAATAAACACGCCATGCGTTAACAATATATCAACAGAGCAAAGATATGTTTTTTTTAAAATACTTATACTTAATTATAAAAGTTATAACACCTAACGTAAATATTGTATAGCTGAGGGTAATTTAGGTAACAGCCAAGGTACACAAATTTGTCAATTTAAATAAAATTTGTGTATTAATATACGAATCATGATATAAGATTATATTGTACATTAAAATCAATTATACTTTGACGATATTTTGTTATTTTTTATGGGCAAAGTAAACCAAAATGTGCTGCCCTCATTTAATACCGAATCAACATGCATATGGCCGCCGTGCTTTTCAACAATCTCTTTACTTATGTAAAGCCCCAGCCCCGGAAATTGTGGACCACTATACTCAGTGCTGAAATATCGCTCAAACAGGTCGCGTATTTTTTCAAGCGGTATACCCGGGCCAAAATCTTTCACCGCTATCTTGATATCTTGTTCCCGCAAATCGACGCTTATCTCAATGGTTTTTGAGTCTGGGGCATATTTTGCAGCGTTATTAACTAAATTAGTTACTACCTGACTAATTTGGCGCCTATCAGCATAAATACTGATTTCAGTTTCGCCTTTTAAGACAATGTTGTGCTTAGCAGCTGCCTGGCCTTCCTTATAACACTCTTCAATTACCTCTGATAATTTAAAATTGGGGTAGTGTAATTGAAAATGTCCTGGACTTATACGGTTGGCATCCAGCAAATCGCCTATTAAATTGCTTAGTTTATCCAAGCTTTTATTAGATTGAGAAACTAGTTTATTTAACCTCTCCAAGGTAAGGTTATCTTTCATTCGATCCAGCATCTGCAATGACGCCTTTAAGCTGGTAACCGGCGTTTTGAGCCCGTGGCTGGCAATATCTATAAATTCTTCTTTTTGCTTTTGAAGTTTGCGCCGGTTGGTTACATCCATAAACGTCCCTATCCCCCCTGTTACTTTACCGCTATGCGGGTCGATGATCGGTGCAGCATTTACGGAAATATAAGTTGGTTCACCATTTTCGGGTTGCAGGGCTAATTCAAAATCGTAAACAGGCTTTCCGGTTCGTAACACGATAGCCATAGGATGCTCATCTTTATCGAGCGGTGTACCATCAACCTTTAAATTGTGCCATTTTTTATCATAAAACGTACGTTCTTTTATCTCACCTTCGCTTAAACCCAATATATTTTGCGCCATCGAGTTAGCGTAAACCATCTGACCATCTTGGTTAATAATGCCAACTCCTTCCGACATGGTATCCAGAATGCTTTGCAAACGTTGCTCACTGGCGCTCAGCTTATCATTAGTATCTACCTGTTTTTGAGTTTCGCGTAGGGTAGAGAGCCTTAGCTCCGTTTGTTCCATGGCTACATCTGCCAAATTTTGCAAAATCTCCCGGTCATTATCAGAAAACTGTCGCGGTTGCTTGTCTACCAAACATAAAGTACCAATAATAAACCCATCTGGTGTTTTTAGTGGCGCACCTGCATAAAAACGAAGCCCGAAAGGCCCATGTACATACGGGTGATTATTTAATAATGGCTCTTGAAGTGCATCTTCAAATACGGTAAGCTCAGAATTAAATACGGTTAAAGCACACATACTTTCACCACGATCCACATTAAGCAAGCTGCCTAAACCGATGCTTGCTTTAATAGATTCGCTATCAGCATCCATGAATGAAAGATGAACTATAGGAGTTTTAAAAATACTTTTAGCGAGCTGTGCAATTTTATTATAGGAAGGCTCAGACGGCGTATTAAAGATGAAATAGCGATTTAACGCTTTTACACGGTCAGCATCATTTTCGGGAATGATATTGAAGCCGAAAACACTTTTCATAAAGCAGTGACTATTTAGGTTTTAACTCCGTAAAAATAAATTTTAAACCCATGATTTAACAAATTAAATTTAGGAAAATTTATTAACCCTTATGATTAAAAAGTCGAATACTTTTTCCTTAAATAATATTAATATACTTATAAGGAATAATACCATTAACAAATTAACATATCCTATATTGGCCAATAAACCGATAAGTTGTTTTTAAAAGATAGACCGAAAGAGTATTTTGATTACTTCGATTAGCTACTAATTACATTATCATCAAATGGAGCCAGGCCGGATCAACATGCATATCCAGTTTAAGGTGATCGGTTAATACAAGCTCATGAGCTTAAGTTAAATCTGCAGGATATATTTTATGAGCATTAGCTTGCATAACTGTACTTATTAAAACCACCAGCCAAAATTCCTCACTCATTAACTTTAAGTTTATTTTGATTGGAATTTGGTTTTAACTCATCCGGACTGTCCTTGGTATAAGTGTTAAACTGAAACTTAGAAGGACTTACAGCAATATCTTTAATCACATCGAAACTCACTTCTCCGGCAGGATTAAACTGTGCTGAGTCCATATAGCGGATTAAACTATTAAATAGTTGCCGGGCAGCCGGCTTATCTTTACGCAAGTCGGGGCTTAGCGCAGCACTACTCACGATGATTTTACCCTTACCTACTTTAGCTTCATACACCAATCCCAAACGCCGGTTTAAAAACCAGGTATCAATAGGCTGTACCAAAGGCCTAAAACCTGCCGGAAAATCTTCCATATTCATCACCTGAGCGCTGTTGGCAATTTCCCACCATTGCAGATCGCTGTGCATATCTGTCGGAAAATTGGCAAATGCAGCACTTTTAGATTGAATGAGCATACCTGTAACATGCGGTGGACGCATTTTAAACCAGGAAGTATTCCAGAATACAGGCAGAAAGTGCATCACTATTTCTTTGCCTTTAACTACTTTACCGGCAACGTTCAATAACACTTTTCCACCATTATCTAAAACAGTCTTAGCCTGTTCATCCAACTGTGTGGTGTAATAAACATCAGTTTCAGGCACCTCGGGCGATGCCGGGTAAACCCAGATATTCCAATCGTTAGCAAAAATGGTATTCGATAACGTAACTTCGAGATTTAAGCGACTGGCTTGCGTAACTGATGACAACGGAACCTTAATTTTACCTACTGGTATCCCATTACCATTTTCGATAACTGGCGACTTAAAACTGCCCTGCTTTATCACCTTCCCTTGCTCCGTTCTTAACGTCCAATCGAAAACGGCATTTTTGAGTGGCAGTGCACCTGAGTGTGCAACTTCAATACCCGCCTCCAATATTTCATTGTTGGTATAAACAAATTTAGGCAAGCGTGCCAGTGGCACGGTAGTATTACAGAAACGGGCATATTGCGCTGCGCTGATATAGCCTTTCTCTTTCCAGAACGCATTTAATACACCCACTAAGGCTGTACCCTGCCCCGGGAAGTCTTGCAAACCGAGTAACTGAAAACCGGCATAATGAGGCGTACGTAATGTTTTTTCAATTTCATTTTTGTAACATAAGGCTTGTAATTTACCCGAAGCTATCAAGAAGTCATGTGCCTGATCGGCCATGCCCTGATCTTTTAGATCTTCCTTAAAAAGCTCAAAATTTTTGGCGCGATAAACGCCGGTGTATAGTTTGATTTCATCAAAATCGGGGAATACGCACCACTGCCCCATCTCGTGTGCTACAAAAGGCACGCTGAATTTGGCAATGCCCTCGCTAAAATCCGACATTGACTCCGGGCGTTTTTCCCAGGCTAAGCCACGCACGCCGCCACGTACTTGGTATTGTGCGTTGGGCACTACGGGCCAGCTGCCGCCCACCGACATACCCGTGTATACGCGGCGACTATCTTTGTTTTTCCAGTAATCAACAAAAGCATTTAAATACTGAACTTGATTACCGGCCGGTTCATTACCGGCGGATAGCATACAGTACGATGCATAATTGCCGTAATACTTGGCCATACGGTTAGTTTCATCGTACAGATATTTATCGATAGGAAACCCACGCCCTATAGACGAACCATGATTAGGCCAGCTCGGGCCTTCGGGCTGCAGATAAAACCCAGTACGATCGGCAGCCATGAAAGCCTCTTGAGGCGGGCACCACGAATGGAAACGCATATGGTTTAAGCCATGTGCCCGGGCTATTTTAAAAATGCGCATCCAATCGGCTACATTGGTTGGCGGGTATCCGGTTAACGGAAACTCGCAGTTATTTACGGTACCACGCAAAAACACCGGCCGGCCGTTAATTAAAAATTCAGTCCCCTTAACAATAAACTCACGCATACCAAACTCAGTTTGCCGGTTGCATAGTGTCTGCGCTTGGCGATTCACAATTGCTATAAGTCGGTAAAGAGCCGGATTAAACTCATCCCAAGTTTGCATTTTGCTGCCCATGGGCAAATCAAGTTCTACCAATTTACTATATCCTGCCGGTAAGCTTACCTTCGTTTTTATTACCTGTGTTTGATGAACAACTTTGCTATTAAAGCTTTTTGCAGAGATGGAAATTTGACCTAAAAATGCTGTCTTGCCTGTATTCTGTACTTGCAGCTTTACTTTAGCGATCTTAGCTTTTAAATCAGGGTAAATTTGTAAATCCTCTATGTAAACCGGAACCTCGGCCTGCAACTGCATTTTACCGATAATACCATTCCAATTGCCCTGGGTGTGGTCAGTTACGCTATGCGAATCGGGGCCAACGTTGATCTCTTTAATGCGGTTATCAATACGGATAGTAATGCGGTGTTTGCCCGGCGACAAGCAAGCTGTTAAATCATACTCGTGAGGGGCTACTAAGCTATTTTGCATACCAGCTTCGCGATCATCTACCCAAACTCGGGTTTCGATATGGGCACGTTCTAAAAATAACACTATCCGCTGCCCTAACCAGGTTTTGGGTATAACAACCTCTTTTTGATACCATGCTGCGCCAACATAATGCTTAGCTGGAGTTAACCAAAATGGAATTTTGATATTACCCGGCTCTCTGTACTTAACTAAACGCGGGTTAAAATAAAATGAACTGTCGTAAATACTGCCGGTCCAATTGGTTTTTAAGGTGATGTCATCCCCTTTTAAATTTTGAGCCATAGAACCTGGCAGATTAATCTGGTCATTCAGTTTACGCTGGTACCATTTTTCGCTAATTCCCTGGTCATTACGATCTATCTGGAAAAGCCAGATACCATCGAGATCAATGACGGGTTGCAACTTGAACGACATCGTTAAAATAGATAAGGTTATGGCAAATATATAGCTTATTAAATGGTGCAGTTTCATAGGCGGTTGACAAATTGGTGTAGCAACTTGAATGGCAAGGAACCATAAATATAATATTGATTATTAATAGTTGCATTGTGAGAATGCCTAATCATCAGCAAAATTACATTATCAACTAAACAGCGAAGCCTGCCTCATTACTGAAGCAGGCTTCTGATATATATTAGGGTTAATTATTTTAAACTTACATTTAACCCTTGTTTGGAGGTACGCAAAGGCGGCTTCACTTCCCACATCTCGCCGGTGTAACGGTCAACGCTGAGGGTTGGCGTGGTCACCGTTTTCAAATAGGCTTCGCGCTCTTTAAGTTTTTGATTAATCTCTGCCTGTACGTCGTGCAACTCGTTCCAAGTTGCATCATTACAAACCGAGTAATCGTAACTTACTCCCGTTTCTTTCTCTATAATTTCGGCATCATAAAGCCGCAATTTATCGTGCCTGGCAACGCGGGCATGCTCTTCAGCATAACGGCGTGCCGTTTTTTCTAAACTGTTAAACAGCTCCTGCCCTTTCTTGGCTAATACCAGCATGCGCACACTATCCAGCTCGCCATCGGCGATAAGTTGTTCAGTGTCGTTCACAATGCGGGCAATGGTAGCCCTGTCCAGCTTAATCAGGCTTTCGGGAGCCAAATCATTACCGGTAAACAGGGTTACCGCTTCGCAGGCAGGCAGCTGCATGGCTGAGGTATGTCTCATTAGGCAGCTATTCCTTTCCTGATCTCTGCTTTTTTAGTCGACAGCATTTTAATAAACTGCTCGTCGTTTTGCAGAGCCACGTTGTTTTTATGTATTAAATATAATGAAGCCACATCTTTAGCACCCTGAATGGCCGAACGGGTTTCTTCAGGAATGCTTGAATCAGCCGGCTGTTCTGCTTTAGCCGGTGCTTTTGCTTTTGCCGCTTTTTTTTCTTCTTTAGCTTCCGATGGTTGCGCTTCACGGGCAGGCACAGTGCCTTTTACTTCTTTAACCGGTTTAGCAGGAGCTTTTGCTTCTTCTACCACAGTAGCTTCCACATCAATAAAACCCATGTCTTCCACGTCTTGAGTAAAGAACTCGCTGGCGTTAGTTGCTAACAATATAGCGCCTACAAATGCACGTTTTTGTGCCATTTTTTGCATGGTATTTTGCAAGCCTACCAAGTCAGGGTTTTCAGTACGTTCAACCCATACCCAACCACCGCTGCTTTTTCTGAACTTGCCATTGCCTTCAGCTTTGAGCTGATCTTGCATAGCCTGCGAAGGCTTAACCTTTTCTGTCCATACGTAGCGGTATTTGGGTTCGTAGCTATTTACGGACCCCTCACATTGGGTAACAATACGGCCATCGCGGTTACGTACGGTTGCTTTATAAGTATAAGCTACAAACTTTGATTGCAGATCTAACACCTTATCGGTACACTCAAACTCTACAGCCAGTCCGTAAAGGTTCATTAATTTTTCGGCACCTGGTTTTAACAAGGTTGGCTTTTGCACACCCGGCACTACCCCATAATCCTGATCTTTAACCAACACTTCTTTGGTAAACGCAATTAAAGCGTTACGCATCTGTGCCATGTGTGTAATAGATGATTGCATCTCATCTGTAATTGTTGTTAACTCAAACGTGTCCATCTATCTTTTAAATTTTTAATTTACTTTTTACACCGCAGCACACTTTGTAACTGCTGTAACTGTAATTCAGGTTTCAACGTTTTGCCGTAGCCGCTAAGCCGGCATTTAACTGTTAACAGGTTGATTGCTAATCAGTATTAACTATTAAGCAAAGCATATACCATACTCTGTTTTTATGCTAAAAAGGCAGGTTTTATTTAAGCTAACCGACTACCTTTTTAGCCTCATATTTTAATTTTCGAAAAACTTGCCCTCATTCGTTTTAAACGGCCTTTTTTCTTGTTTATCAAAGTTACAAATTAAAAATTAAATACTAAAAATATTAGCATTATTTTTTACAAAATAATTGCACTGATTACCAATACGTTACAAATGACACCTTAAGCCAACTTGACAGTATTTTGGCAACAATTTTGACAAGTTCAAAAGCAGTTTATTTTAATCATAGATTTAACTAACAAAATTAAATGCCTGAACTGTTTCTATTCATATAAATACTCCTTAATTACGATGCAAACACCGATTGCAACAGAACTATTAGCGCCTATATTTGTCATTAAAGCCATATCTCATTATTCACACAAGCAACTCTAAGCTGCATGATTAAAACTGTCTTTATCACCAGTACCGAACCGTACAGCGGCAAATCCATCGTTTCGCTCGGACTCATCAATATGCTTTTAGGCAAAGCGCAAAAAATCGGTTTTTTTAAACCCATTGTGAGTCGTCGCGCCGAAGAACATAAAAGCGACCATATACAAACCGTGCTACGCTATTTTGATCTGCCTATCAGTTATGACGAAGCTTATGCCTTCAGCTGGCAGGAAGCCATGCAGCAAAGTGAGAATGAAAGCCAAGGTGAGATGATTGATACCATCATCCGAAAGTATAAACAACTCGAAGACAAGTATGACTTTACGGTTATTGAAGGCAGCGACTACCAGGGCGATGGTACTGCGTTTGAGTTTGACGTCAATGCCTCGATTGCCAAAAATCTGGGTGCACCTATTATTGCTGTAATCTCGGGCGAAAATAAAACCACAGCTCAAATTGTGAACGCGGCCGTTACCGTAATACGCAATTTTGAAAGCCGCGAGATCCAGGTACTGGCATTGGTAGCTAACAAAGTAAATACCGAACAAATTGACGATGTAAGAGAGTTGCTAAACGCGCAACTATCAGATGCTATTATTATTGCTATCATCCCCACCATGCGGGGCTTATTGGCCCCTACTATGAAAGAAATTTGCGAGGAGCTGCCCGACAGCAAACTACTTTTTGGTAAAGACCGCCTTAGCAACCAGGTAGACAATTTTGTAACCGGAGCTATGCAAGTACCTAACTTTTTAAATTTTATTAAAGAGAACGTACTGATCATCACTCCCGGCGACCGTGGCGATATTATCATAGCTGCCCTACAGGCTAACCTGTCTACCAGCTATCCGCCTATTGCAGGCATAGTGCTTACGGCAGGTACCGAACCCGAAGAGCCTATTATCAGGCTGATTAATGGTTTGCAGACGGTAGTGCCTATTATAGCGGTGAAAAGCGGCACTTTCCAGACTACCACGCAGATCGGCAACATCCGCTCACGCATTACAGCTGATAATACTAAGAAAATACAACTGGCTATTGATGTGTTTAATAAATACGTAGATGTAGCCAAGCTCGACGAAAGGATGGTTACCTTTAAACATAGTGATGGCATTACGCCACGCATGTTCCAATATCAGCTGACTAATTGGGCTAAGCGCCAAAAGAAACACATTGTATTGCCTGAGGGCAACGATGAACGCATCTTGAAAGCTGCCGCACGCCTAATCAGCCAGGAAATTGTTACGCTGACGATACTGGGTAACCCTGACGATATTACGGCCAACATTAAACGTTTAGGCCTAAACCTGGATGTGAGTAAGGTTAACATCGTAGACCCTGCTTTTTCCGGTTACTACCAGGATTATGTAAATACTCTTTACGAGCTGCGTAAAAACAAGAACGTGAACCTCGAGATGGCTACCGATATGATGACCGACGTGTCTTACTTCGGCACCATGATGGTTTACAAAGGCCATGCCGACGGAATGGTGTCGGGCGCAGTACACACTACCCAGCATACCATCAGGCCGGCATTGCAATTTGTTAAAACCAAGCCGGGTATATCGGTGGTGTCCTCCGTGTTTTTTATGTGTCTTCCGGATAGGGTTTCTGTTTTCGGTGACTGCGCCGTCAACCCTAATCCAACGGCCGAGCAACTGGCCGAAATTGCCATATCATCAGCCGAAAGCAGTCAGCGGTTTGGTATTGAGCCCCGTATTGCCATGCTCTCCTATTCATCAGGCACATCAGGCGAAGGCGAAGATGTGGAAAAAGTACGCCGCGCTACCGAGATTGTAAAAACTAAACGCCCCGACCTGAAAGTAGAAGGCCCGATACAATATGATGCGGCTGTAGACCCTATGGTAGGCAAAAGCAAGCTTCCGGGCTCAGAAGTTGCCGGTCAGGCCAGTGTGCTGATCTTCCCTGACCTAAATACCGGTAACAACACCTATAAAGCTGTTCAGCGCGAAACCGGTGCCTTGGCCATAGGCCCCATGTTGCAAGGCCTCAACAAGCCCGTTAACGACCTTAGCCGAGGTTGTACCGTCGACGATATTTTTAATACCGTTATCATAACAGCCATTCAAGCGCAAGAGTAAGGTTTGATTGGTTGTTCATTGATTATAGCTTACAAATGATATTTAAAATGAATTGTCAAACACAAACAATTAACCATGACCTATGCACCATCAACTATGAACACAAAAAATATATTTGTAGTAAACTCAGGCAGCAGTTCTATCAAATACCAACTTTTTAAAATGCCGGCTACTAATCCAGTATGCAGTGGCTTGGTTGAACGCATTGGCCTAAGTAATCCCACCATCACCCACAAAGTATATATAGACGGCGAGGAGAAGCTTATTAAGCTAACGCCCGAAGAATTGCCCGACCACGAAGCTGGCTTAAAAGAAGTAAACCAACTGCTTACCGGCGGCGATTTAGCCGTAATTAAAGATCCCGCAGACATCCAGGTGATAGGTCATCGTATTGTGCATGGTGGCGAAACATTTACCACCACTACCATCATTGATGCCGGTGTAAAAGAAAAACTGAAAGGCACTTTCCAGTTAGCGCCGTTGCACAATCCAGCAAGTTATTTAGGCATCGAGGTAGCCGAAAAAATATTTACCAACGCTACACAGATTGGTGTTTTTGACACGGCCTTTCATCAAACTTTGCCGCCCAAGGCTTATCGCTTTGCTATTCCAAACGCTTATTATACAGATTTTAATATCCGTAGCTACGGCTTCCATGGCACCAGCCATAAGTATGTGACTGAGCAGGCGGCCGATTACTTAGGCAAAAAAGACAGCAAGCTAATCAGCATCCATTTAGGCAATGGATGCAGCATGGCGGCAGTAAAAAACGAGCAGTCGGTAGATACCAGCATGGGCTTTGGCCCGCTGAGCGGCCTGGTGATGGGTACCCGTTCGGGAGATATTGACCCTACCGTAATATTTTACTTGGTCAACCAATTAGGGTACGATATTGAGCAGGTCAGCAATTTATTAAACAAACGTAGCGGCATGGCCGGCTTAACCGGTTACAGCGATATGCGCGATATTACTAATGCTATTGCAGAGGGCAATGAAGATGCTAAACTGGCTTACGACCTGTATGCTTACCGTATCAAAAAATACATAGGCGCGTATACTGCTGCGTTGAACGGCTTGGATGCCATCATCTTTACTGCAGGTGTTGGCGAAAATGATGCTTTAATACGTGAGCTGATTTGTACCGATATGGACTACTTAGGATTGCGACTGGATACGGCTGCGAATAATGTTCGCAGTAAAGGTATCCGCGAGATTAACCAGCCCGAATCTCCTGTTAAAATCTTGATTGTACCTACTAATGAGGAGTTGGAGATTGCCCAACAATGTTACCTACTGGTGAGCGGTAATTAACGGCGACAATTTAATTTACGCTTTACCGGTTTAAACAGAAGAGCTCCTTACTTTATTGTTAAGGAGCCCTTATGCTGTATATTAAGTTATTTGTCAGTGACTGTTTACGACACCGTTAACTCGCCACGAATATCTGTCTCCATCCAGCGGGTAATTTCTTTAGGGTCATCAAACTGGCTCAGCAGGTACATCGTTTTAGTAATGGCTGCCTCAAAGGTCATATCGTAACCATTGGCTACGCCAATGTCTTTTAATGCCTTACTGGTTTCGTAGCGGCCAAGCTCCACCGTACCTACTTTACATTGTGATATATCTACGATGACTTTACCATTATCGATAGCGCCTTTCAGCAAATCAATAAACCATTGGTCGGTGGTGGTATTACCGGCACCAAAGGTTTCCATTACAATACCTCTTACGTCAGAATTAACAATAGTCTCCACCACCTTAGGACTGATGCCCGGGTAAAGTTTTAACACACCTACATCATTCACCAGGTTTTTATGCACGATGAGCTCTTCCTCACCTGCAGGACGAATATCGTTTATACTGAAACGCAAATGAACGCCCGACTCGGCCAATACCGGATAGTTAGGCGAGCGGAAGGCTTCAAATTTTGATGAGTTGTATTTAAAGGCACGGTTACCACGGAAAAGCTTGTAATCAAAATAGATACAAACCTCGGGTACGCGTACTTTATCGTTCTTTTTAGCTTTGGCCAATTCAATGGCCGTCATCAAGTTCTCCTTGGCATCGGTACGAATAGCACTGATGGGCAACTGCGAACCGGTGAATATAACCGGCTTAGCTAGGTTTTCGAGCATGAAGCTTAAAGCAGATGCCGAAAATGCCATGGTATCCGAACCATGTAAAACTACAAAGCCATCTACCTCATGATAATGCTTCTGAATTAAACCGGCCAACTGTCCCCAAATGGCAGGGCTCATATTCGAAGAGTCGATCACATCTTCAAAAGAGTGAACCATGATACGGCAGTTCAGGCGTTCCAGTTCCGGAACGTTCTCCATGATCTGCTCAAAATTAATAGGTACTAAAGTCTTAGTCCTGGGGTCGGTCATCATACCTATTGTCCCACCGGTATAGATGATCAAAATCTGGCACATGTATAATTGGTTTTGTTATAAAAATATGGTTCCTTCTCTAAAATTGCATTTACACACCAAAAATTATTTTTGAGTTTTCGGTTGTAATGCGGGCTACTTCTTCTAAACTTATCTGGTGCAGGTCGGCTACCTTTTGGGCTACATACACCAAATACGAACTTTCGTTGGGCTTACCGCGATACGGCACAGGAGTAAGATACGGAGAATCTGTTTCTAAAACGATATGTTTTAGATCGATTTGCTCCACTACTTTATCTAAACCGCCGTTTTTGTAAGTGACTACTCCGCCAATGCCCAACATAAAGCCTAACTCGATAATTTGATTTGCCTGCTCTAACGTACCCGAAAAGCAATGAAAAATTCCTCTCAAAAACTCGTCATGCTCTTGCTGCAAAATGGCATATACCTCATCAAATGCATTACGGCAATGTATATTAATAGGTAATCCGGCAGCTTTGGCCCAGCCAATCTGCTGCTTGAAGGCTTGTTGCTGCTCAGCAATAAAAGTCTTATCCCAATACAAGTCAATCCCGATCTCGCCTACGGCATAAACTTGAGTTTGCTGTAGGGCCGCATAAATCGTTTCCAGTTCCTGCTCCCAGTTAGCTTTTACATCGCAAGGGTGCAGCCCCAGCATCGGGAAACAATGTTCAGGATAAGTATTTACCATATCCATCACCTGGGCAATGCTGCCCGAGTCAACGTTGGGCAAAAACAACCTGCTGATGCCATTATCGAGGCAACGCTGCATCAAACCGGCCTTTTTTACCGGGTCGGTTTCATAATATTGATGCGTATGTGTATCGGTTAACACCATGCTGCGAAAGTAAAAAGCCCTCTGTGGTTAACGGAGGGCTTTTTAATAATATTATTTACGTGTGACTTTTTTCTTAACCGCCGGCTTTCTCACACCGGCTTTTTTAGGCGCTGCTTTTTTGCCTGTCGCAACCGTTGGTGCAACTGGTTTACCCTTGCCCGGTATCACTTTTACTAGTTCTACATCAAACCACAAAGGGCTGTAAGGCTTAATATCTTCACCTGCACCACGTTCGCCATAAGCCAACTTAGATGGGATGATAAAGGTAGCTTTCGACCCTTCGTTCAACAACAACAAACCTTCGTCCCAACCCGGTATAACCTGACCCGCGCCTACTACTACTTTAATCGGTTCGTAAGTGCGGCCCGGCTGTTGCAAACCACCTGATTTGGCTACGTCAGCAATACTCGAGTCAAACAATTTACCGTCCAGCGTACGACCTGCGTAGTTTACCAACACCGTATCATAAGCCTTTGGCTTACGGCCGGTCCCGGGCGCGGTAACAATATATTTTAAACCGGAAACAGTGGTTACAGGCGTAAGCTTTTTATCGGCAATAAAAGCAGTTACGGCCGGCACTTCGGCAGTGCGCATTTTTTCAGCCAAGGCAGCCTGCTCAGCGCGCTGTTTTTCCATGGCAGCAGTACGCTCGGCCATAGCTTCATCCAACGTCTGGATTTTTTGAATTTTGATACCAAAATTCAGGTAGCTCGCTTTAGGCAAAAACGGCGGACGGCTTTCTTCGTGTCCCGCAAATACCGAATCGGTAGGTACACGCACCAATACGCTATCATTCACGCTCAACAACGGGAAAACTTCCATCAAGTCGGCTACGCTTTTAGAAGGTTGCACTTGCACCTTAGCAGGCTGGCCCATTTGGTATGAACTACCTAACAAAGAATCGCGGTCGTTCTTCTGCGTAAACTGAAAAGTGATGACATCGCCTACTTTCACTTTAGCGCCGTTACCTGGTTTAACAATATTATAAAGCGCTCCCTTAGGTGTTCTGGTAAAGCCGGTTTGTGCAAAACTTTGACCTGCTGTCATTAAACCTAATACGGATAAAACAAAATACTTTTTCATTATATAGCAAAAGACCTTCTTAGCAAGCTAAGAAGGTCGTAAAAAACGTTAAATTATTTAGTTGCCGGCTGTTGCGTAGGCATTTGCGGCATTGCAGCCGGCTTTGGTGCATTAGGATCAGGATGCACAATATCAATTAGTTCTACTTCAAATACAATTGGTGTATAAGGCGGGATCGGTCCTGCACCTTGCTGACCGTAAGCCAGTTTTGATGGAATAACGAAAGTAGCTTTCGAGCCTTTATTTAATAACTGTAAACCTTCGTCCCAACCAGGGATAACGGAACCTACACCTACTGCAATACGGATCGGTTTGTAAGGACGCATAGCGTTATAAACACCTTTGTTTTTCTGAGCTACTTCTTTAATACTGGTATCAAACACTTTACCGTTGATTAATTTACCGGTATAGTTTACTACAGCGCTATCAGCTTTAGCAATTTTAGGACCTGATCCTTCTTTGGTAATTACGTAGTATAAACCGGAAGCTGTTTTTGTAGGCTTTAAGCTGTTCTCATCCAGATATTTTTGGATTTTTACCGGCTCTGCTTTTTCCATTTTAGCAGTTTCGGCTTTAAATAACTCAGCTACACGGCCTTGAAACACCTGATCGCTCAATTTACCTTTAGCTACTACTTTTTCAACCTTCACCTGGTAAGTCAGGTATTTACCTTTAAAATCTTTAGGCATGTGATTGCCTGCTTTAGCCGAGTCAACGTTAACTCTGATTGTGGCACTATCGCCCTGGCTTAACAACAAAATACCATTAACCACATCACCTTTGTACTGAGGCTGTGGTACTGCAGTAATTACCGGCATGCCCTGGTCATAGCTGTTATTTAAAACCGAATCGGCATCGTTTTTAACAATCAGGTTCATTACTACAAAGTCGCCGGCTTTAATATTAGCGCCTTCTTTGTCTTCATGAATATTATATAGCAGGCCGCCATCGCTCTTTTTAAATCCGCTGTTACAGCTGGCAAAACCAAGCGCTGCAACGGCCAAAAACAGAAAGTTTTTTTTCATTTTTATTGTACTAATAGTGTTTTGTATTCGGGTAATATATGTTTTAATTTATCAATTACTTGTGGCAATGATTCTTCAGAATGACCGCCTGCGGCATTGCGGTGACCGCCGCCGCTAAAATACTTTTTACAAATTTCGTTGGCCGGGAACTCACCTTTAGAACGTAAAGATAATTTTACTCTATCAGGGCGTTCTACAATAAAAGCCGCCAAACGGATACCGGTTATGGATAACGCATAGTTGACGATCCCTTCGGTATCACCAGTAATGATATCAAATTGCTCCAGTTCCCGGTGCGTTACGCTGATGATAGCTGTATTAAACTCGGGCAAAACCTCAAGCTTATTGGTTAAGCAATGGCCTAAAAAGCGAAGACGGTTTTCGGACGAGCTGCTATAAACCAACTCGTGAATGCGCCAGTTTACGGCACCTGCCTCGATTAAGCCAGCCACAATACGGTGCACAGAAGCGGTAGTGTTAGGAAATCTGAACGAACCCGAATCAGTCATGATGCCGGTGTACAAACAAGTAGCTACATCCGCATTGATCAGGTCAGGGCGTTTCAACTCATCAGTAATAAAGCTATATACTAACTGAGCAGTGGCACAGGCATTAATGTTCCAGTAACGGTAATCATCAAAATCTTCGGGCTCCAGGTGATGATCAATCATCACTTTTACGGCACTGCTCTGGCGTACCAGTTCGCCTAACTCGTTGATGCGGGTAAGCGTATTAAAATCGAGGCAAAAAATTAGTTCGGCTTCGGCTACCAGTTGAGCAGCCTGCTCTTTTTGCTCGGTATAGATAATCACTTCTTCGTTACCGGGCATCCACCATAAAAACTCAGGGTAATCGGTAGGACTAACCACCTTGGCATGATGGCCTTGCTGTATTAAATAATTATATAAACCGAGCGACGAACCCATAGCATCGCCATCAGGTTTATGATGGGTAGTAATTACTATTTTTCGGGGCTGGTTTAAAAGCTGGCTTAGCGCGGATATATCTAACATCAACAACAAAAAGAAGATGCAAATTTAAATAAATTAATGAATTACAAGTGATGCAATTTGTACAAAAAGCTTTAAGTTTCAATAACAAACCTTTACTTTTGCGCCAATTTTAAAGCAAAAATGGAAAACAACAAAACTTTCACCATGATTAAGCCTGACGCAGTGCGTAACGGCCACATCGGTGCTATTTTAGATCACATTGTTAAAGGTGGCTTCAAAATCACAGCAATGAAATACACTAAACTTACTGCCGATAAAGCAGGTGAGTTTTACGCTGTTCACAAAGAACGTCCTTTTTACAATGACTTAGTTAGCTTTATGTCTTCAGGACCTATCGTAGCTGCTATTTTGGAGAAAGACAACGCTGTTGCTGATTTCCGTACACTGATTGGTGCTACAGATCCTTCAAAAGCTGAAGCGGGTACAATCCGTCAGTTATTTGCCGAGTCAATCGAAGCTAATGCAGTTCACGGGTCAGATTCTGACGAGAACGCCGCTATCGAAGGCAGCTTTTTCTTCTCGGCATTCGAGAAATTCTAATATTGAATTGATGCAGCCTGCGAGGCTGTATTACATAAAAAGCCATCTATATTGCTGTTATTAATAGCTTTACAGATGGCTTTTGTATTTAATGCGCTTGAAAGCTTAGTGGCTTTCGGCGTACTTTTTAAAGTTATTTAAGATGGCTTGCCAACCGGCTTGCTGCATCTCGGCCGGGTTCTGGTTTTCAGCATCAAAAATTTCGGTGATTTCAGTCGACATGCCTTTGTTAGCAAAAATAATCCGCACCGTTCTTCCGTCTTCCAGGGAATAACTTATCAATTGATGTGGCACTACCTCATCATAAACGCCACCAAAATCAAACCCCATACTTCCATCCTTAGCTTCCATCCGCGATTTGAATTTACCTCCAACAGTTAAGTCATTTTCGGCAAATGGCGTATGCCAATCATCTGATGCATTATTCCATTGTGTAATATGATCCGGCTGCGTCCAAAACTCCCAAACTTTTTCGGGGTTAGCATTAATGGTAGCCGTTACAGTAATTTTAACGGGAGTATTTGCTTCCATAATTTAATGTATTGTTCAAATAGTAGATGTCGAACTTACCATAGGCAGGTACTTTCTGTAATTGTCAATAATCATCCAAAGGTTAATAATTAATAACACTAAAGCTATAGGCAAACCCGACGGCGCATTAAAAATGTTGACTAAAAGAATCCCAATCATCACGGGAAAAATAATGATAGCACCCAAAGCCCGGTATTTACTAAAGATAACCAGCACACCGCCGACGATTTCCACAACGGCAACCAGCGGAATCAGCCAACCAATCTGCATAAAGGCAGCCATTAGCTTTTGCATACTTGCAGGCATGTCTTTAGGCATGGGCATGTAGTTGAAAAACTTGTTGAGCCCGGCGTTAATAAACATGAGGCCGAACAAGAGGCAAACGACAAACAGGATTTTATTTTTCATGATTTACTAATTAGTTCCACGTATTACTGCGCAAATAATCAATATACACTGATCTCGTTCCCCGTTCACACGCAGCGCGTTAGCTATGCAAAATACAATTATATATTAAATATCGAGGCATCAATAAGGAGAACTTAACTTGTATAGTTGTCTCTAAAATGGAACTGAAACGCAGTTTATAAGAAGATTATCTCCTCCACCAAAGTATCACCGGCTTCGGTATTAATCTTTTCCATAATCTGTGAGCGTATAATCATCAGTTCGTTTTTTACTACCGATGATTCGATGCGCAGGAACAGCTTTTTGTTATTGATAAATATCTCACTGGTGCGGTTGGCTACGGGTTTACCCACGATATCTGGCCAGGTAGCAATAATGGCCGTTTCGTCAAAACGGCGTTTAATTTTATACACATTAAGCATTTGCTCAATGGCCTGTTTCATGGTTTTATCGTTAGCCTTACGCATCGTTGGTAATCATTAGAAGTGAATCATTATATCGGGCTAACCTCACCCTGTTTTACATCAAATAGTTTAAAATCAACATTGATGCGGTTAAAAATCTGTGTTACCCTATCGGCACTGGTATCGGTAATAAACACCTGTCCAAACTCATGGTTAGATACCAACTGCATTAGTTTGGTGATGCGGTGTTCATCTAATTTATCAAAAATATCATCTAACAGCAACAATGGTTTAAATCCTTTTTGCTGTTGCAGGTAACTATACTGCGCCAGCTTTAGTGCAATTAAAAAGGATTTTTGCTGCCCTTGAGAGCCAAACTTTTTGAGCGGCATCTGATGGATAGTAAATAACAAATCGTCACGATGTATGCCGGTAGTGGTACGTTCCAGCACACGGTCTTTCCCGGTAGATTTATTCAGCAAAGCGGCAAAACTCTCGTGCAGTAACTGCGACTCGTATACCAAGCTTACGGTTTCGGCATCATCTGTTAAAAACCGGTAATACTGATTAAATATTCCAGTAAAGCTTTCCATAAAGCCTTTACGTTTTTCGAAAATACGCGTACCCGATGCTACCAGTTGCTCATCAATCACTTCCAGCAATCCCGGATCAAACCGACCTGTTTCAGCTATGCTTTTTAATAGCGCGTTACGGTTAGATAGTATTTTGTTGTAGGTAATCAGCTCGTCGAGGTAACGATTATCAGTTTGCGAAATCACATTATCTACAAACTTGCGCCGCTCCTCGCTGCCTTCCATAATAATGCTCACATCATAAGGTGACACCATCACAAGCGGAAATAAGCCTATATGGTCTGCCAGCCGTGGGTAATCCTTTTTATTGCGCCTAAACAACTTTTTTTGATTACGCTTTACAGAACAGGCTATCGTTTCGTGTGCTTCGTTACGATCAAAAGTCCCGTTAATGATAAAAAAATCAGTCCCCTGCTTAATCTGCTGACTATCTATAGTATTGAAGTAGCTTTTACATAATGACAGGTAATGTATGGCATCCAGCAAATTGGTTTTACCCGATCCGTTATTACCTGTAAATGCATTCACCCCATCAGTAAAGGCCAGTTCGGTCTCTGTGTAGTTTTTAAAGTTAATAACTGATAAATGCTGCAAATACATAAAGCGGGTTCAAAGGTAGCAATACACCACAGGTTTTTGTAAAGCGATTAACTTAAAAATTAAAGCCCTTTATTTATTGTTTTAGATGTTGATAAAATTTTTTAAATATCCTATTTTTGCAAACTTAATTTTAGCATAGAAATGTCAAAGACGGAAGTGAATGCCAATGTTGCAACAGAACAGAAGACTGTAGTACCAACAGGTGGCTTTGTTAGAGAGAATCAAAAAAGCCTTTTATTTATTGGTGCTGCCATTGTTGCATTAATTGCCGTATATATTGCCTACCAAAAACTGTACCTGGCTCCGCGCGAAACTGAGGCTGCCAATCAGATGTATGTTGCACAAGAATACTGGGGCAAAAAAGAGTGGGACAAAGCTTTAAAAGGCGATGCCAGCTATCCGGGTTTTGAAAAAATCATTAACGATTACAGCAACACCAAAGCGGCTAACTTAGCTTACTACTATGCCGGTACTGCTTATTTAAATAAAGGCGAATACCGTAAAGCTATCGATAACCTGAACAACTTTAGAGGTGATGACAACATGATAGCTGCCGAAGCCTTAGGAAGCACCGGCGATGCTTATGTTGAATTGAAAGACTACGAAAAAGCAGAGACTTATTTTAAGAAAGCTGCTGACAAAGCCGGCAATAAATTCTTAACTCCTTTTTATCTTAAAAAATTAGGTTTGGTTTACGAAGCTCGCAACGATAGCAAAAGCGCTTTAGAAACCTACCAAAAAATTAAAACAGATTACGCTGCAAGCGCTGAGGCACAAAACATTGACGCTTATATTGCACGTGCTGAAGCAAAACAATAATTGCTGAGGTTACGTATAATTCGTTAATTGAAACTTTATAATCTGTTAATTAAATATCACTGGTATGGCTACCCAGCTTAAAAATCTGTCCGACTTCTCGAATACGACCATTCCGTCGGCTGCGCCTTACCGTTTTGGTATTGTAGTAGCGGAGTGGAATGCGCAGATTACCGGTGCTATGTATGAAGGTGCTTATCAAAGCCTGATTGAGCACGGCGCTTTAACCGATAATATTTTAACCTATTCGGTTGCCGGTAGCTTCGAGCTGATCTCGGGTGTCGATTTGCTGTTAAGCAATAAACACCTGGATGCCGTAATATGCCTGGGCTGCGTGATACAAGGCGAAACCCGCCATTTTGACTTTATATGCGACGCGGTTGCTAATGGCATCAGCAACGTGAGCATAAAGCACACCAAGCCTGTTATCTTTGGTGTGTTAACGACCGATAATCAGGAACAGGCGGCAGACCGGGCAGGCGGTAAGCATGGCAACAAAGGAGTTGAAGCCGCAGTAACTGCTATCAAAATGGCCGATATGGCTCAGCAACTGCAGAATTAACCGGTTATAATCTGTAACAATCATCAGCATGAAAAAAATTATTTATATCGGTTTTTTAGCAGCTTTGTTAAGCACGTTTGCTTCTTGCTCTAACAAATTATGCCCTGCATACGGCTCATACCCTCGCCGCGGCCGCTAACATCAAATTGTCATTTTACGTTCGCACGTTAACCGCATTGCGCTTATAAATGTATTTTTGTTAAAAATATATTTCTTCCTATATGAATTGGACAGCGTTGGATTCGGTGAATCAGTTAGATGAGATTAAGCAGCAGCCCGGTTACAGCATCATTTTTAAACACAGCACCCGTTGCTCAATAAGCATGATGGCTAAACGCCGTTTTGAGCTCGACTGGGAACAGCTTCCCGAAAACCTTCCCTTATACTTTTTGGATCTGATAAAGCACCGGGACATTTCTAACAAAATTGCTGAAGATTTCCAGGTGCACCATGAGTCGCCTCAGTTGCTGCTCATCAAAAACGGTGAATGCATTCTCGACCAATCGCACGGCGGTATCTCTGTAGAGGAAACGCTGGAGATGGTGCAATAAGTGAGTAGAGCCATAACAAAGAGCCAGGCGCCAAGTTAGCATCATATTTTAAAGTGCTATTAACTTGCCCAAAAATCAGGTTTCTTTGTTTTGGCCGGTTCTTACATCTGATCTAAATTCCCTAAATTTGTTTTATGATTGATTTGCCGGTAATTCCAGCTAACCAGGTACAACGTAAACCTGATTGGTTAAGAGTTAAACTTCCTGTAGGTAAAGAGTATGCTCATGTGCGCAGCTTGGTTGATACGCATAAGTTGCATACGATATGTGAGAGTGGTAATTGCCCTAACATGGGTGAGTGCTGGGGTGCCGGTACAGCAACTTTCATGATATTGGGTAACATTTGCACCCGTTCGTGTTCATTCTGCGCGGTTGCTACCGGCAGACCACTGGCGGTTGATATGGATGAGCCTAACCGCGTAGCCACATCGGTAAAACTGATGCAGGTGAAACATTGCGTAATTACGTCCGTTGACCGTGATGACTTGAAAGATGGAGGGTCTATCATCTGGGCAGAAACCATCAACGCCATCCGTCGCGAAAGTCCCGAAACTACTTTAGAAACTTTACTGCCTGATTTTAAAGGTAACTGGGATAACCTGGCTCGCGTGCTGGCTGTTCGTCCGGAAGTAGTATCACACAACCTGGAAACCGTACGCCGCTTAACCCGCGAGGTACGTATACAAGCTAAATATGATCGTAGCTTAGAGTGTCTGCGCCAGATCTCGGCGGCAGGCTTACGTACCAAATCGGGTATTATGCTGGGTTTAGGCGAGCAGGAAGAAGATGTGCTTGAAGCTATGCAAGATTTGCATGATGCCGGTGTACATATTTTAACTTTAGGCCAGTACCTACAACCTACCCGTAACCACCACCCTGTGATTGACTGGGTTACTCCCGATCAGTTTGCTTATTACAAAGAGGTTGGCATGCAAATGGGCTTTAAATATGTAGAAAGCGGACCACTGGTACGTTCTTCTTACCATGCCGAAAAACATTTGTTTGATTTATAATGTTGTGCTCTAATATTTAGATATTTACCGCACTTTGGGCAAAAAGCATAAACTATCATTAACTGAAGAGGAACTGGTCCTCGCCTTGCAGCACCATGAAAAGCGCGCTGCCGAAGCCTTATACGATATGTATTCGGCTTCTTTGTACGGCGTGATCTTCAGGATAGTTAACGACACTACTACTGCCGAAGACGTACTCCAGGAAGCTTTTGTTAAAATCTGGCACTCCTCAGCAACCTATAATGTTGATAAAGGTCGCCTTTTTACCTGGATGATTAACATTGCACGTAACCTGGCCATTGATAAATTAAGATCTAAAGATTTTAAGAACCAAAATAAAAACCAGGAGATAGAAAACAACGTAGGTTACATTGACACGCATAATAATACGGTGTACAAACCTGAGTTGTTGGGAGTGAAAGAGTTGGTAGATACGCTAAAACCTGAGCAAAAATCAATACTTGATCTGATCTACTTCAAAGGTTATACGCATACCGAAGCTGCAGAAGAGTTAGGTATGCCGTTGGGCACTATTAAAACGCGCTTACGCACAGCTATACAGCAATTACGTAAACATTTTAATTAACATTGGAAGACGCTAAGGTATATATTGAATCGGGAATATTGGAACTTTATGTTTTGGGTGAGTTGAGCCCGGAAGAAAGGTTACAAGTGGAAGATATGGCCGCAAAACACGCCGCTGTAAAAGCCGAACTCGATGATATTGCACAAGCGATGACTATGTATGCCGATGCTCATGCTATTGAGCCAAATGAGGCGTTGCGTAACCGCGTGTTAAATAATCTGCTTACCAACTTTGCCGACGACCGTAACTTCAAAGCTAATAAATATGAAGCGCCTGTTGTACCGTTAAATAATTCTGGTAAACCAACAGTGAGCATATTTTATAAGTATGCCTTTGCTGCAAGCTTACTTTTACTTTGTGTTAGTGTAGCCGCACTAAGTGTGGTGTACAAAAAGCTTAATCAATCTCAAGACCAATTATTATCCCTGCGATTGAGTGAACAAAAATATTCGCGCCAGGTAAGTTTAATGGATACCGAACTGAGTGTATATCATGATCCGGCTTTTCAATTCGTTCGTTTGAAAGGCACAGACAAAGCCCCTGCATCAGTACTTACGGTAGCCTGGAACCCTGAACGTAAAAAAGTAATGGTAGACATGCACGATGCTAAGTTACCGGAAACTGACCCTAACCATCAGTACCAGCTTTGGGCTATTGCCAACGGTAAACCGGTAGACTTGGGAGTGTTTGATAAACCACAAGCCGACTCTACTAATATGAAGGAAATGAAAGATATTGCTATTGCGCAGGCATTTGCAGTAACTATCGAGCCGCGTGGTGGCAGTGTAAATCCAACTATGGATCAAATGGTGGTGATGGCAAGCCTTTAATCACGCTATTATATTATAATTACGGAGTAATCCACTCACCTGCCCAACCTTTTTGCTGTTCATTTTTGAAACGAGCTCTGCGGTTACCATCTTTGTTTAATTGCAGATATTCTAAGGAGTGAACATCAAGCACAACAACAGCAAAATTTTTATATCCTGCCGGATCGCTGTCGTCAAACTTTTGCTCACCTAAATATTCTAAACCGCTGCCCTCTTCATTTAACGGCGACGAAGGCGCATGCTCAGTCAGATAATTACGCCGGCTTTTAAATCCGCTTTGTTGCCACTGCTGTTTGGCAATGTCATCCTGATGATGAATAGCTGCTTCCGCTTTTAAAATAATCTGGATATGATCGGCATCGTCATAATAAACTACCGTAAGGTTTGGATTGCTTTTAATCTCGCTAACCTTTTCAGATCTAATATCGGTATGAAAGATAATCAGATTTCTGTCAGGCAGCGCTTCACGTAACACCACCGTATAAGCGTTGGGATAATTATTGGCAAAATTACATACAGTGATATATCTGCTCCCTGCTTTTCCTCGCTTTGCCTGTTGCAGCTTTTCCCAGCTTTGAGCCAATAGATTATCCAGTTTCGCCTCCATATATGATATAAATAATAAAAATTTAAATTTTTGTGTAACGCTTTACTATTTGCTGCGTCTTATCAGTACTTTAATTAGTATTTGTTGTTCTTTATAAGGTCAGTTAATGATAATAGGTCTGTTTACAAGTACAACAGACCTATTATTTTTTTATAGCAACCGTGCTAAGCTGGCCGGTATACGGGCAGCTACTTGTCCGGGTAATACTACCTGTAAACGATTAGGTAATGCTAACTCATCACCTGCCTTACCATGCAAAAAAACACCAATTAAACAAGCTTGTTCGGGCGTATACTTTTGAGCCAGTAATGCCGTGATGATTCCGGTCAGTACATCACCCATACCTCCGGTAGCCATTGCTGAATTACTACTACTGTTAAAATACAGCGTACCGCCTGGTGTTGCCGTTATGGTGTAAGCATTTTTTAAAATAATACAAATATTCAACTCCTGCGCCTTTTGCCTTAAAGTTTGCAGGCGTTGCCACCAGGTTTGGTGTTCGCCAAACAAACGGTCAAACTCTTTCATGTGCGGCGTTAGCACACTACCGGCAGGCAATTGTGTCAGCAATCGCGGATGGGCAGCCAATAAATTTAATGCATCAGCATCTATCACCATCGGCTTGTCGTACCCATCCAACACATGTTGTAATAAAGTCAACGCGTCTTCATCTTTGCCCAAACCAGGGCCGATGCCAATAATGGTAAATTTGTCTAATTCCAGATCGGGCAACTCATATTCGCGCCTAATGATGGCCATTACTTCGGCTTGGTAACTGTTTAGTGCAGTTAAGCCGCTTTCAGGTATACAGGCGGTGGTTAACCCAGCACCTGCATACACGCAGGCCGATGAGCATAGTAATGCTGCGCCCATGGTTTTAGCCTGACCAGCTATCAGCAAGGCATGACCATAAGTACCTTTGTTACTAAAATGCTTACGGGGTTTCAGCATTTCCTTAATATCACGTTCCTCTACCCACAGGTAAGGCGATTGCAGTGACTGGATAAATTCTTCGTTCAGCCCAATATCGACCATTTCCCAACATGTAATATGATCTCCAGATTCGGGCAACAGGAAATTAATTTTGGGCTGCTGAAAGGTGATTACCAAATCAGCCTTTAATACAGCGGCGCTTTCCTCTAAATCGCCCTCTGTTAGAAAGCCGGTAGGCACATCTACGGCAACTACTGTTTTGTTTAAACTATTGAGGTACGTTACTAACCTTTCAAAATCTCCGGTCAACGGTTTATTTAAGCCGCTCCCTAATAAGGCATCAATAATAATATCGCTGTTTTCGGTAAGAGTTTGGTATCCTGCTGGTAATTCTTGTATCGGAATTTGCAGTTGCTGTAACCGCTGACGATTGGTAATAAAATCATCCGAAAATTTTTCGGAGAACCGCGCTATTTTAACGCTGATTTGCTGGTAACCGTGCTCATTCAGCAAGCGGGCAATGGCCAAACCATCTCCACCGTTGTTACCGGTCCCGCAGTAAACTGCAATACTTTGACTTTTATCCGGAAAATGATTGATAAACCAGCTCACCCAGGCTTTGGAGGCCCGCTCCATCAAGTCAATAGACGATACAGGTTCGTTAGCTATGGTATAAGCATCCACCTCACGTATTTGAGCGGCAGTAAGTAAGGGTAACATGTAAAGATTAAGGAATAGCTATATCGTTTTGTTTTCAGGATTAGCTGTCAGGCCAACTTTCCGATTTCCTTAAGCTTACGGGCAATATCCTGATTTTCATAGTCGCAATTGGTGACTTCGATATTCAGAACTTTTCCGTTAAGCAAAAATATCTTGACGTAGTAAGCTCGAGACCTACCAAATCCTTCAGAAAAAGCATTAATGTCTGATATTTCGTTCCAAGTATAATTACCGTGTTTTAAGATTGAAACTCTTTGCTCATCCGCAGTTATCAAATATTCATTTTCCTTTTTCCGTAAATATTTAACAAAATATATGAAGGCAATGGTATATGGCCAAGGTGATAAAAAAAGCTAGAAGGTAATTTTGATTAAGGAAACTTGCTATCCCAATAAACAAAATTGGGAATGTACCAAAAAGCAACATCAGAACACGCATGTAACCATAATTTTTTACTCTGAATACTACCATTTGTTTACATCACCTAGCTGAATAAAATTAGTTGATTTTTAATGAAATTATCTGCCAAAACAGCACAAAAAAAGAGGCACAAATTTGCACCTCTTATAACATAATTATTATTTAGCTTTAAGCCTAAACCGGAGCCAGCGCCATCTCCTTGGCTAAGAACTGCCCGGTAAAGCTTTCTTTTACCTTGCATAAACCTTCAGGTGTGCCTTTATATAAAATCTGGCCACCGCCCGAGCCGCCTTCTGGCCCCAAGTCTATTACATGGTCAACTACTTTAATTACATCCAAGTTGTGCTCAATTACCAGTACGGTGTTACCTTTATCTACCAGTTGCTGCAATACACCTAATAGCACATTAATATCCTCAAAGTGCAGACCAGTGGTAGGCTCGTCCAGAATATAGAAAGTGTTCCCGGTATCTTTCTTAGACAACTCTGTAGCCAGCTTTACACGCTGTGCCTCACCGCCCGATAAAGTTAGTGATGACTGCCCTAAGGTGATATAGCCCAAACCCACATCGTTCAATGTTTTTACCTTACGGTAGATGGATGGGATATGCTCAAAAAAGGAAGTAGCATCCTCAATGCTCATGTCCAATACATCGCTGATGGATTTACCGCGATACCTTACCTCAAGCGTCTCGCGGTTGTAACGCTTGCCGCCACATTCTTCGCAAGGCACTTGTACATCAGGTAAAAAATTCATTTCAATAACCTTCATGCCTGCACCCTGACAGGTTTCGCACCGTCCACCTTTAACGTTGAACGAAAAGCGCCCGGGTTTATAACCGCGTATTTTTGACTCAGGCAACTGTACGTACAATGCACGAATGTCCGAAAACACCCCTGTATAGGTAGCTGGGTTTGAACGCGGCGTGCGACCAATAGGTGTCTGGTCAATCTCAATCACCTTATCAATATTCTCCAAGCCTTCAATCTTGTCGTAAGGCAGCGGATGCTTTTTAGCCCTGAAAAAATGGTGGTTAAGAATAGGGTACAACGTTTCGGTAATCAAACTGGATTTACCACTGCCCGACACACCGGTAATACCAATCAACTTACCCAACGGAAACTCGACCGTTACCTTTTTGAGGTTATGACCGGTAGCCTTTTTAAGCGTTAACGACTTACCGTTACCCTTGCGTCGTTTTTTAGGGATGGCAATTTCACGCTCACCATTGATGTACGATGTAGTGAGCGTATGCTCGTTCATCAGTTGCTGTGGCGTACCTTCGGCCACTACCTGTCCACCATGCACACCGGCAGCCGGCCCCATGTCAATTACATAGTCGGCCTCCAGTATCATGTCTTTATCGTGCTCTACCACCAGTACGGTATTGCCCAAGTCCCGCAGGTTTTTTAATGCTTTAATCAGGCGGTCGTTATCTCTCTGATGCAGCCCAATGCTTGGCTCGTCCAGAATATACATTACATTCATCAGCTGCGAGCCTATCTGCGTAGCCAAACGGATACGCTGCGCCTCACCGCCTGATAAAGTACGTGCGGTACGATCTAAGGTTAAGTAGCTCAAACCCACATCCAGCAAAAAGCCAATACGGGCACGAATTTCTTTTAAAATCTCGCGGGCGATGACGTTCTGACGTTCGTTAAGGCGCTCCTCCAAGTTAGTAAACCAATCCTGCAAAGTACGGATGTCCATGCAGGCCAGCTCGAAGATGTTCTTCTGGTCAACTTTAAAATGGAGCGATTCTTTCTTTAAACGGGCACCTTCACAAACCGGACAAGTTTTCAGGATGCGATAAGCTTCCATATCGTCCGATATTTCTTCGCTTTTACGCTCCTGCTGTTCTTCGAGCATGCGGATAATACCGTCGAACGTTACCTGATAGTTTTGTACGTTCCATTTGTTGTATTCTACCGCCACAGTAATAATTTCGTGCGAACCATTCAGGATGATATCCAGCTTTTCGCGCGGAATTTTCTCGATAGGTACAGATAACGAAAACTCGTACTTTTTGGCCAAAGCCTTCAATACCTGAAAAACCCAGGTTTCGCGGTATTCCCCTATTGGCGCCAAGCCGCCGTTCATGATGCTCAATTTCGGATTCGGAATCACCGAACTTTCGTCAACCACAAAAATATATCCTAAGCCGTCACATTTGTCGCAGGCACCATAAGGCGAGTTGAACGAGAATGTGTTAGGTTGCGGCTCATCATAAGATATGCCCGAAACCGGATCCATCAAAAACTTACTAAAGTAAGACACATTATTGTCTTTATCAGCGATACGTATAATACCTTTAGCCGTTTTTAATGCCGATTGTACCGAGGTGTACAGACGCTTGCTGTCTTTTTCGGTAACCACCAGGCGGTCAACCACAATATCAATATCGTGTATCTTATAGCGGTCTAACTGCATTTTAGGCTCTACGTCAACAATAGCGCCGTCTACATATACCTTCAGATAGCCCTGCTTACGGATTTGCTCAAACAGTTCGCGGTAATGCCCTTTACGACCTTTTACCACCGGCGCCAATATATTTACCGGCTGGCCGTCAAACTTTTCCATAATATTGCGCAAAATCTGGTCTTCGCTCATGCGTTCCATTTTTTTCCCGCTGATGTATGAGTAAGCTTCACCCGCACGGGCAAACAGCAAACGCATAAAATCGTATATCTCGGTAATGGTACCTACAGTAGACCGTGGGTTTTTGCTGGTTGTTTTTTGCTCAATGGCAATTACCGGGCTCAGGCCCGATACCTTATCTACGTCCGGCCTTTCCATACCGCCCATAAACTGGCGCGAATAAGCCGAAAAGGTTTCCATATAACGGCGCTGCCCCTCGGCATAAATGGTATCAAATGCCAACGAGGACTTACCACTGCCACTCAGGCCGGTAATAACTACCAGTTGGTTGCGCGGAAAGGAAACATCTATGTTTTTTAAGTTATGTACCCGGGCACCATACACTTCTACTTCACTTTGTTCGCCCAGATCAATAGTTTTTTCGCTCATATTATATTTAGAAACAAGTATTAAACTTGTAAAGCACGGCTTAGTTTTGCTAACGCCGTAATTAGCTCAAATAGAGATGCAAATATACGAAAAAGGCCACCGCGCACAATGCACGGCAGCCTGATTTGCTCCGTATTTACTAAATATTTTAGTTTATTGACAAAACTTCAGATGGTTTCATGTTTGCCCAAACCTCGTCGTAGCCGTTTTCAACAGGGTAGTCAATTACCTCTTTCATGGCAACCAGCTTATAAATATACATACCGGTTTCGCGGTTTAAATGCATATAAAAGTAGTTGCCCTTATTTTTGTGGTTGATGGCTTTTTGTACACGCGATGCGCCGGCATTAAATGCAGCTGCGGCCAATGTCCAGTTGTCAAATTTTTTGTACAACTGCTTTAAGTACTTACAAGCAGCAATGGTAGACTTACGGGTATTTAAACGCTCATCTCTTTTGCGGCCTACCTTAAGGCCATACTCACGCGCTGTTGCGGGCATAAACTGCCATATACCAGCAGCCCCCCGCGGCGAACGCGCTTGTTTTTTAAAACCAGACTCAAGCAGTGGGATGTACTTAAAATCTTCGGGAATACCGTAAAGCCTCAGGATAGGTTCGATAACCGGGAACCATTTATTGGCTTTAGCCTGCAACTCGTCGGTGTGCATTTCGTCATAGCTATGCTTCCAGATAGAGTATTCAAGCTTGCGCTTTACTTTAGCGTTATTTACAGGCACTTCCTCTTCGGCAAAATTGAGAGGGGCATTTTCTTCTGTACTTTTCTTAACCTCAAATATGTTAAAAAGAACAGGACTGTTTTTCAATGGCTTTTTGTCGGGAACACTAAAAACAAAAAGCTTTGAGATGATAAACAGCACGCACATTACGGAGCACGTAAGTAGGTGATTTTTGATCATTCAATAAAAGTTAGTTCAACAATACAGGTTAGGATGTGTGTGCAAAGGTAACAAACATTTCAGACTATCAAACACTTACAACGGCTTAGTGTTTTACTCCATGTTGAAAAATTTCAAAAACAGCACGTTTAAAGGCTGTAAACTAAGATTTTGATGTGGAAACTTTTTTTATTAATGGGCAATTTTTCGTACCTTTGCTCCCCGCTTTTAAAGCTTTAACAACAAAATATGGTATTCAAAAAACCAGGGAACAGTCGCGACGACAAGTCCAACAAATCAGCCGGCAGGCGTACCGGCAGTGGTGACCAGCCACGCAACAGCTCTTCTCCTCGCACACGCAATGCAAATTCAGGCTTCAAAAAATCAGATGACGGTGCTCCGGGCAAACGCTTTGGCAACGATTCTGAAAAAAGACCTTATTCAGCATCGCGCAAACCGTCAACCGGCAGCTTCAATAACGAGGAGCGGCCTAAAAGAAGCTACGGAGTATCAGGTGATAAAAGGCCTTTTGCATCACGCGGCAGCAGCCAGAGTGAGGGTGGCGAAAAATCTTTTAAACGCAGCAGCGAAGGCGGCTTTAAAAAGTCAGGTTCGTTTGGCGGCAACAGCCGCGGCGAAGGTGGCAAAACCTTTAAACGCAATACCGGTGAGGGTTTTAAAAGCGGCGGCTCGTTTAAAAAACGTGGCGAGAGCAGCGAAGGCGGTGAAAAAAGATATAACCGCCCAACGGCATCATCACGTAGCTGGAGCGAAAAACCGGATTTTAAGAATAAGCCTTACCGCGACCGTGATGAACAACGCAGCACCTCACGTGGTGATGAGCAGCGCGACTTTAACGAAGAACGCCCAACACGCGTTTTAAGAGGCCGCAAAAAAAGCGAAACCAATAAAGAAGAAAGCAACTTAATAAGGCTTAATCGCTATATATCTAATGCCGGCATCTGTTCGCGCCGTAAGGCTGATGAGCTGATTGCTGCCGGTGTAGTTTCGGTAAACGGTGAAGTAGTATCTGAGTTGGGTTTTAAAGTTGACCCGGCTAAAGACGTAATTCGTTATAACGGCGAAACGCTGAAACGCGAAAAAATGGTTTATGTATTATTAAATAAACCTAAAGACTATATCACCACTACGGACGATCCGCAGGAGCGCCGCACGGTAATGCACCTGGTAGAAAAAGCCAGCCGCGAACGCATTTACCCCGTTGGCCGTCTGGACCGCAATACTACCGGTTTGTTGTTGATGACTAACGACGGTGAACTGGCTGACAAGCTTTCGCACCCACGCAACAGCATCACCAAAATTTACCAGGTAGAGCTAAACAAAAGCTTAACCCAGGGCGACCTTAACAAAATTAGTTTTGGTTTGGAGCTGGAAGATGGCCTGATAAAGCCTGATACCGTTAGCTATGTACAAGGTGGCAGCAAACGCGAAGTAGGTATCCAGATACATAGCGGTAAAAACCGTATTGTTCGCCGTATTTTTGAGCACCTGGGTTACGAAGTAGTAAAACTGGACCGTACCATTTACGCCAACCTTACCAAAAAAGACTTACCGCGCGGCCGTTGGAGATACCTGGACGAAAAAGAGATTATCCAACTAAAGCATCTGGTGCAGGTATAATTTTAAGAATCAAGAGTACAGAATCAGGAATACAGAACCTGATAATTTACTCAGCATCTTAAACATTACTTGCCCATAACATAACTTTTGAAGCCTTTTCTTTACAGGAAAGGCTTTTTTGTTACTTTGCGTTTTTAATTGGAGTTCTATGAAAAAACTACTTTTCTTATTGGGCTTGTTGCCGGGCTTACTAATGGCACAACCCAAGCCACCCAAAATGCTAGATTTACTGATTGGCACTTACACCAGTAATGGCAGCGACGGCATATATGTTTATCGTTTTTATACCGAAAGTGGCCGTTTGGCTTATTTAAACCGCACTACCGGCGTTGACAACCCATCATACTTATGTATATCGCCAAACCGCAAATTTGTTTACTCGGTTAACGAAATTGGCGACGACCGCAAAGGGGGCGTAAGTGCGTTTAGCTTTGAGCCTAAGGTGGGCAAAATTGAACTGATTAACAAGCAGGTATCGGGCGCCGGGCCATGCTATATATCGATTGATAAAGATCAAAAAAATGTATTTACGGCCAACTATACCGGTGGTAACTTATATGTGTTCCCTGTAAATAAAGATGGCTCATTAAACCCTGCATCGCAGATTATTCAAGAGCCAAACCAGGGCTTAGGGCCTAATAAACAAAGGCAGGATAAACCGCATGTGCACACGGCCATGCTATCTCCTGATGAAAAATATCTATTGTTCAGCAATTTGGGTAATGATAAATTAAACATTTACCGCTACAAAGCTTCACAACCTCAACCGCTGTCGCCATCTACCCCGGCGGCTATCAGTTTGCCCGGCGGCGAAGGTCCACGTCATATTGATTTTAGCCCTAATAAAAAATACATGTATGTGATTACCGAAATGGGCGGAAACATCTTTGCTTATAATTACAACAACGGGCAGCCTAAAGCACTGCAAAGCGTAAGCATGCTGCCTGATGGTTTTACCGGGCAGATTGGCGGCGCCGACATCCATGTATCACCTGATGGTCGCTTTTTGTATGCCAGCAACCGGGGCGATGCTAATGAAATTATAGTATATGCCATTAACCAGGAAACAGGCTTGTTGACGTTTGTTGAGCGCCAGTCGAGCATGGGTAACCACCCACGTAACTTTGTGATAGACCCATCGGGTAAATACCTGTTGGTAGCTAATCAAAAAAGCAACAACATTGTGGTTTTCAAAATCAATCCTAATAATGGACACCTTACTAACAGTGGCATTCAGGTGCAATTAGATAGCCCAAGCTGTTTGAAGTTTACAGCAGCAGAATAACACTATAATATTCTCTATAAATAAACGAACCCGTTATAGTAGCTATAACGGGTTCGTTTATTTTGTTATTCTTACTAACGGATGTTGGCACCCCCGCCCGGATTCATATCATCCGGGTTACCGCCTCCGCCGTTATCTTGGTCGCGCTTCTGGCGCTTTTGCTCACTGCCACTACCGCCAAAACGGTAAGCCAGCGTAAACATAACAGTACGTGTAGCAAACCTGCGATACGACTCGGAGGTGTAAGGTATGGCCGTACCGGTGTTATCGATGATAGAACCGAATTTACGGGTGTTAAAAATATCGCGTGCGTTTACACTGGCATTCAATGTTTTGGTTATATCGTAGCGTATACCACCATCTAAACCGTACAGTGCTTTACTAAACCCTTGTGCTATTACTTGTTTACCCTGGTAGTCACCTCGCAATTGTATGCCTAATTTTTTAATAGGTTTAATATTGGCAGTTAAGTTTCCATTAAAGGCATACCCCGACGTAGACTGAACAAACAAGGCAGGATCACCTTTAATATTCCGGTAAAAAACGTTTACGTTACCCGTTAAATCAAGCTTTGATGAAGCTGTTACTTTAGCTATCAACTCATAACCTGCGTTAGCAGCGCTGTTAATATTATCAAACTGTGTTAATGTAAGCGATGATGTTAATGGCCTGCGTACCTGCTGAATGTTGTTGTTGGTATAACGATAGTATAACGACGATGTTAAAGTTACCGCCTGCCAGTAATTAATATAACTCAACTCAAACGCATGAGTATCTTCGGGCCTTAAGTTAGGGTTACCCTGCTGATAGTTTAAAGGGTCGCTACGATCCAGGAAAGGCGATAGTTGCCTGTCGCGCGGACGGGTTACACGGCGGGTATAGCTTAACTGCAGCGTTTGGTTCTCAGTTATTTTGTCGCTCAAAAATATACTTGGGTACACCCTAAAATAATCCTGCTTGTATTGCTGTACACTATCCACCAAACGAGTACGGATGTGGGCATCTTCTAAACGCGCACCTACCTGCACACCAAATTTACCAAACTGCCTTTGGAAGTTACCATACACCGCATGCACCTGCTCATTATAAATAAAATGGTTAGAGCGGGTTGGGTCAAACACAAACTGATCCGTCAGGCTGTTGGCAGGTATAAATGCGCGGTAATCGTTATCATTACGGTTAATGGTAGTACGGTAACCAGCTTCCATCTTGCTATTCTTACCTAAAGGCATAGTATAATCGGCCTGGAAATTCAGGTTACGCTGCTTTTGGTCGGTAAAGTTGTTTTGTTGAAAAGCACTGTCGCGACGAACTGGTGCATAAAAGTTATATTGCGTGTTTAAGTACTCATCACCGTTTTCTTTTTCGGTTGAGTAGCCGATATTGGCCGTTAACTCCTGCCCCTGCTTTTTATATTTATGACTAAAATCGGCGTTAAGGTCGACGTTGGTCCCTGAGTTATAAGAGACGTTATTTTGGCTAAGCCGCTGCAGCAGTACGTTACGGCTGGTAATATTAGTGAGCCCGTTTTGAAAACGGTCGCGGTTACGAATGTTAATATTATCAGAGAACGTTAAAACCGACTTAGGACTCAGGTTTATATCAATACCGGTACGGATATTATGCGAATTAAATTTGAAGGTTTGATCTGATTCCTGGTTTTGAAACCTGGCCGAATCGGTACCCGGGTAAGTAGTACGATTAGTATAGCCATTGCCAATACGATCGGCCTTACGATAACTATAATTACCAAAAATGTTAACCTTTGAGGTCTGATAAGCCAGGTTTAAACTACCGTTGTAAGTATTTTGTGTACCGATAGTAGCTGACGCCGAGCCGTTAAAACCTAATTGCGCGTTTCGCTTAAGCACGATATTGATAATGCCCGACTGCCCCTCAGCATCATATTTTGACGAAGGATTGGTAATTACCTCAATATTATCAATAGCGCTGGCCGGGATGGACTGCAAAATATCGCTCACGCTGCCACCCGAAATAGCAGACGGTTTACCGTTAATTAAAACCCGCACATTGCTTGAGCCGCGCAGGTTAACGTTACCGTCAACATCTACCTGTACCGAAGGCACGTTGGTTAACAAATCGGTAGCCGAACCACCTTGGCTTACCAAACTTTGATCAACGCTGAATACTTTTTTATCAGTGCTTAATTTAATTTGGCTGCGCTGTGCAGTTACAACCACTTCTTTAAGCACACCTTTGGCCGGTTTTACTTTTACGCTGCCTAAATTAATAGTATTACCGGCAGCCGTAATGCGAATGCTGTCTTTAGTGTAAGTAAGATAGCCAATAAAAGTTGCCTTAAACAGGTAGGTTCCGGCTTTAAGCCCTCCTACCTTGAAATTTCCGTTTAAGTCGGTTTGTATGCCTTTATTGGTTTTGTCGGCTTTGTTGGTTAAGCTTACGCTGGCAAAATCGAGCGGCTGGTTGGTGGTGGCATCTACCAGCTTGCCAGTGACTATACCGCCTGCAGATGCAGCAGTCTGCGCACTGGCTTTTAAAACTGTTAAAGAAATTAATATAAATAGACCCCGTAATATCACCGAAAACTTCATCCGGCAAAAGTCAGCTTTTTATCAGTAGCTGCCCGTAGTTAGCTTGTAACTTTGTTGTTGACTATCAGCCAAAGGAGGTAATTTTTTCATTACGAAAAATCAATCCCATCGTAACAGAAAGCTACTATGACTCCTTGGATTAATAGCTTTTATAATTGCTTACGGCTACCTAAGCCTTTTTTACCATGACAGCCAGTTCTTCAATTTCAGGTGCCTTTTCGTAAGCTTTTAATAATTTATGCTGATGATTATAGATGGCAATGTAAGGCGTAGTTTTTACATTATAATACTGCAGCACTTTATAAGAGTTACCCTCAGTACCTACGGTAATATTAGGATAGGCCGATATACCAAATTCTTTGTAAAAACCTTTAATCATCCGGTAGTCCACCGCCGATACCATCACGATCTGAATCTTAGAGAAGTCTTTCATCTGCCCTTTAATCTCATTAATTAAATGCTGGCAATGGCTACAATCCGGCGAAAAATAGACAATCATCACCGGCTGATTTTTTTTGAGATTGGCAGGTGTGCGATAAACACTGTCGGCATCCAATATCCGGTAATCAGGTATATTCTTAATGTTTGCATTGTTCTGCGCACGGGTACAGCCTACAGTAACAATCAGGCTTAAAAAAAATAATATTCTTTTCATTGTGTTTAATCTTTCTGTTCCAGCAGCTCAACCTGCCAGGCTATATGTTCGTCGGTAATAGGGTATAACGCACCATTGACAATGGTTTGATATACCGCCTCAAATAAATTTAAATAATTGCCTTTCAACAATGGTATATTTTCTACTAATCTATTGCCGGTAACATCTATCGTAACCAGCTGCCCTTCACAATTAGCCGGCTCTACACCATATTGATCATCGGTTGGTTTAATCCCCTGATCTAATTGCGCCTCCTGTACGTCGCAGCGGTCTTTAATGTAGCTTCCGGCGGTGCCGTGTACTACAAACGAGGGCAAAGGCTGGGCTACCAACAAACTGGAGGTGACATAAACCGTTAACTGATGCGGATAACTCAACTGGTAGCTAAAATAATCAGGCACTTCAGATCCGGACCTATGCATAGCAGTTACTTTGTGTGCAGCAACAGGTTTACCAAATAAACTGATGACCTGGTCTAACAAATGTGGCCCCAGATCATACACCAATCCGCTGGCGTCATTGGCTGCAGTTTCCTTAAAAACTTTAGGGCTTAGCACGGGCTTGTAACGGTCAAACCTGAAATGCGCTTCCACCAAATCACCCAAACGGCCGCTTTCTATCACCTCTTTAACAGATAAAAAGTCGCTATCCCAACGGCGGTTTTGGTAAACCAGCAAATGCTTGTTTTGCTGCTTGGCAATATTAAACAATTCCATCAATTGTGCTGATGTTGCAGTAACCGGCTTTTCGACCAGCACATGTTTACCGGCCAGCAACACCTGCTTTGCCTGCTGGTAATGCAAATGATTAGGTGTATTTACAATCACCAGCTCAATTTCATCATCGTTCAGCAGATCTTCGATGGCATCATAACTCACCACATCCGGATAAAAATTAGCTGCCTTTTTTTGATTACGCTCCAGTACCGCTTTAAACTTAAAGCCCGGATGCGCATGCACAAAAGGCGCATGAAATATGCGCCCCGACATACCAAAAGATAAGATGCCGGTTACAATAGGTGATGACATAGTACAATTATAAATGTTTATCAATCTCGCGCCCAATAAAAATTGAATTATAATTATCTGACGATGAGGTTAAAGCAAATTCAATAAAAAAGGCCTGCTTTTAAGGCAGGCCTTTTCATAGAAATCACCAGAGGCGATTACTTCATACCGTCTTTAATAGCTTTGATAGCTGATTGGTGCATTTTTAAAGTTGGCAGTGTTTTCACTGCAAACGATTTTAATTCAGCATCTTTCAAATCAGTTGATGCATCTTCAAACTTTTTAACGTCTTTGTCATGGTCATCTACCATAGCATCAACGTAAGCTTTGTCAAAATCAGTACCTGATTTTTTCTGCAAGTCTTCCATTAATTTCTGAGCATCAGAATCTACAGTAGTAGGTAAGGTGATGTTTTTGGTTTTAGCAATTGACATCAACTCTTCGTTTACTTTGCTATGGTCTTTAACCATCATTGAAGCAAACTCTTTTACTTTAGGGTTAGTTGCTTTAGTTTCAGCAAGTTTAGCTAATTCAACTTCGGCCATACCACCGGCAGCAGCTTCGGTAGCAAATTTTGCGTCATCAGTTTCTACAGCAATACCACCTGTTGCAGCAGCATTAGTTGATGTGTCTTTAGTGTGATTAGCGCTGTCAGCTGCTTCTTTACTGTCGTTACTTGCGTTACCACCGCATGACTGGAATGCTAATGCGGCTATTGCCACCATTAATACTGTACTTAACTTTTTCATAGTGTATAATTATTTTAATGTTGATTAACGTTCATAACAACAATGATACAATTTGGTTTTACGCAGCAACTAATACATTTAAGCAAGTCAAAATTGTGCGATACTTAAAGGTTTTGTTATTTTTGGGCACCAATACAATTTAATATGAATTTTCCGGCAGAGTTAAAATACACCAAAGACCACGAGTGGGTAAGAACAGAAGGCAACGAAGCCTATATCGGTATCACTGAGTTTGCACAGCGCGAACTGGGAGACATTGTTTATATTGACATTAACACTGTTGGTCAGGAAGTTAGCAAAGAGGAAGTTTTCGGTACGGTTGAAGCTGTAAAAACAGTTTCGGATTTATTTATGCCGGTAGCCGCTACTGTTTTAGAAATTAATCCTTTGCTGGACAGCCAGCCTGAACTGGTAAACACCGACCCTTACGGCGATGGCTGGATGGTGAAAGTAAGCTTGAGCAGCGCAACAGATGTTGAAGGTTTATTATCGGCAGATGACTACCAATCGTTAGTTGGCGCTTAATGAGGCAACTATTTAAATATCAAAAGCCCACCCTATGGTGGGCTTTATTTGTTTTAGTGATGTGTAACATTGGCATGGGCAAGGTGGGTCATTCCCCTTTGTTTTTTCCCGGTTTTGATAAGCTGGTACATTGCGGTTTCTTTTTTATGTTTACCGTACTGGCTAACTATGGCCTGGTAAAACAAAATGGCAACATCAGCCTGGTTACTGCCGTAAAAGTGTTTATAGTAGCGGTTATATTTGGCGGCCTGATAGAAATATTGCAGTTGTATGTTTTTACTTGGCGCAGCGGCGAATGGAATGACTTATTTGCCGACAGCGTAGGCGCAGGAATGGCTACTTTTAGTACACTATTATTAGTAACAGCCTTCAATGATGAAAAAAATTAAATGGATTGGTGCGGTAGCGATTATGCTGGTTTCGTTAACGTCGTGCGGTATATTTAAAAAAGACTGCAACTGCCCTCATTTTGGCAATAATTTAAAAAATCATACTCCGCAGCGCAACGTTTAGCGGATAACGCAAAGTCTAAAATTTACCAACAGATTCCTGTTTTTTTACCGAAATCAAACACACCGTTTATTTGGATTTGATTTAAATAAGCACTATGTTTGTTTCGGTTTATGAAGAAGCTTTCGCAATTACAAGTAGGTAAAAAAGGTGTGATTAAGGAATTTACCGACCTGGAAATGTCCTTAAAACTGATGGAGATGGGTTGCTTGCCAGGCGAGGAAATTGTTATTGAGCGGGTAGCGCCCCTGGGCGATCCTATTGCCATTAACGTTTCCGGTTATATGCTTAGCTTACGTAAGCAAGAAGCTTCGACCATTATTTTACAGTAGTTTATTGCATTGAAGGCAGAGATTAGAGTTGCGCTTGTAGGAAACCCCAATACCGGTAAATCAACCCTTTTTAACCTACTTACCGGCCTTAACCAAAAAGTTGGAAACTTTCCGGGTGTTACGGTTGATAAAAAAACCGGATACTGCAACCTGCCCGACGGCCGCCGTGCCGAAATCATTGATCTTCCGGGTACTTATAGCCTCTACCCCAAAAGCCGCGACGAATCCATCGTTTTTTCGGTATTAGCTGATAAAGGTAACCAACAGGCACCTGATTTAGTAGTGGTTATCCTGGACGCCTCTAACCTTAAACGTAACTTGCTGTTGTATACTCAGGTTGCCGATTTAAAAATACCGGTGGTAGTTGCCCTCAACATGATGGATGTGGCCAAAAAGGATGGCATCAGTATTAAGGTGGATAGCCTGGCTGCTAAGCTTGGCGTTCCGGTGGTACCTATATCTGCCCGGCGCAATGAGGGGATAGACGAACTCAAAAAAAACATTTCTTACGCCAATAAATTTGCCCTGCAGCAAGACTCTATCGACGTTAAAGCCATCGCGCCGCAATTGGTAGACGCTATTGGCGAGGAAATGCAGATAGATAATCCTTACTATGCTTTACAGCTGGCTCATCAGCACGAGCACTTAACCTTTTTATCAGAAAGTGAAAGCAGCCGTATTGAGCAACTGGAGCAAACTTATAATTTTCATTCGCAAAAGGCGCAGGCTACCGAAACTATTGCCCGGTATAATTTTATTAACGATTTACTTTACGATACCGTAAAAGTTAAAGAAGCCGCACACGAAGAAAATACCAGTAACCGTATTGATCGTATCCTTACCCACCGGGTATTTGGCTTCCTGATTTTCTTTGGCATTTTGCTATTCATTTTCCAGGCCATATTTGCCTGGTCGGCCTACCCAATGGAGCTGATCGAAACGCTTTTTGTCTGGATGCAAACCGGCGTACATCAAATGTTGCCTGCCGGTCCGCTTACCGATTTACTGGCCGATGGGGTGATTGCCGGCTTAAGCGGTGTATTGGTATTTATTCCTCAAATTGCCATTCTGTTTGCTTTCATTGCCATTTTGGAAGATACCGGCTATATGGCCCGTGTTACCTTTATGATGGATAAGGTAATGCGTAAAGTAGGCTTGAACGGAAAATCGGTTGTGCCGCTGATTGGTGGTTTTGCCTGCGCGGTGCCCAGCATTATGAGTACCCGTACTATCGAAAACTGGAAAGACCGGATGATTACCATTATGGTAACACCGCTCATCAGTTGCTCGGCCCGCCTGCCTGTGTATACTTTATTAATTGCCTTAGTAGTGCCCAGCCGTAATGTATGGTGGATATTTAATTTACAGGGCTTAGCACTTACTGCGATGTACCTGCTCAGCATGATATCGGCAGTAGTAGTAGCCTGGGTAATGAAGCACATTTTAAAAGCACGCGAGCGGGGTTACTTTATTATGGAGTTACCGGTATACCGGATGCCGCGCTGGAATAATGTACTGCTTACGATGTTCGACCGTGCCAAGACTTTCGTATTGGAGGCTGGTAAAGTGATTATAGCCGTATCGGTTATTTTATGGGTACTGTCATCATACGGACCGGGAGATACTTTTCAGCAGATTGAAAAAAAATACCAGGAGCCGCAATACGGTCAAAAGATGAAACCCAGCGAGATTGAACATGCCATTGCCTCAGAAAAACTGGAAAGCTCTTATGCCGGGCACCTGGGTCATGTGATTGAACCGGTCATCAAACCGTTAGGGTTCGACTGGAAGATAGGCATTGCCTTAATTACATCGTTTGCCGCACGCGAGGTTTTTGTCGGCACGATGGCTACCATTTACAGTGTAGATAATGCCGACGAAATACAATCGGTAAAAGCTAAAATGGCCAACGCCCGCAACCCGGAAACAGGTAAGCCTACGTTTACCCTGGCAGTTGCCTTTTCACTCATGATGTTTTATGCCTTTGCCATGCAATGCGCCAGTACCGTAGCCATAGTTTACCGCGAAACTAAAGACTGGCGCTGGCCGGCAGTACAGTTTTTGTACATGACAGTTTTAGCTTATGGAGCCAGCTTTATTACGTATATGCTGTTGAAGTAATAGTATTTATTGTAGGTTCCCGTTTCCAGCCTTATTAACTTCATCCTCCCAGGCATATAAACCATTGTCGCCAAACACGCCACCTTTTAAAAACCGGTTCAGAAATTCAGCAAATGAATTAGTTAAAATAACTTTTTCGCTCTTGGAAGATACAACTGTTATAAGGTAATCATTAACGTTGGCTGGGTTAATCTCAAGACGCCACATATCGCAGTAGACCAAATATTCTGCTAAATAAATGTTACCTGTCTTATTATCAACAATCTCATCCAAAGATACAATGTTAAATAAATCTTCCTCCGACTCAAAGCCATTGGTAAATCTGTAAAATTGCTTTATATCGTTAGGTAACATTACACCTGTAGATGTTTCGAACTGTTTAATTAATTCAGCACCGGCACTTTGCTTCAGTGTAATATCAGTTTCATCAATATGCCGCTGTAAAAAGTCAATTACCGATTCTATCGTCATAGCTACTAATTTATTAATAAATGAAAGCATTTGACTCTTTAGCTAATGAATCAATAATTCTATTTTTATTTTTGTTCGATAGTATTTGTGGATAAGACTAAAGTTTTAGAAAAGTATGTACCCGCTGGAGCAGCGCCGCTGGTAGCTAAGTGGATTGACTATTTTAAATGCGAGTTTAAGATATCACGCAGCCGTAACAGCAAATTTGGCGATTACCGGCCTCCATTTGGAGGCAAGGGCCATCGTATCTCCGTTAATCATAATCTCAATCCATACGCTTTCCTGGTAACCACCGTGCACGAGTTTGCTCACCTACACACCTGGAACCAGCATCAGCATTTAATTAAGCCGCATGGCCCCGAATGGAAAAGCAACTTTAAAAAGATGATGCAGCCATTTTTTGAGAGACAGGTATTTCCGGCAGATATTACTGCGGCAATTAGCGCTTATCTTAATAACCCGGCCGCTTCCAGTTGCTCCGATTTAAATCTATACCGCGCATTGCGTAGGTATGACGCAACACACGCAACCGCCACCACAGTTGAAAAGCTACCATTAAAAGCTGTATTTAAAATTAAAGATGGCCGCGTTTTTCGCAAAGACGAGCAATTGCGTAAACGATTCAGATGTGTAGAAATTGCTACCAAACGCATTTATTTGTTTAGCCCCGTAGCAGAAGTTGAGTTAGTAGACGTTGCTTAAAAATTGTTCAATCCAGTATTGGTAAACGAGGCATCTAGCAAACCGTAGTCGAACTCTGGCTTTAATATATAACGAAGCTGTACTAATCCGCTATCATATGCTTGTGTACCCGTAAGCATTAAGTTTACTCTGCTTTGCAGCTGTTGAAACAACGGTTTTCCTCCACCTAAAATCACAGGATGAACCGATAAAAGCATTTCTGATACTAATCTTTTCTCTAAAAAGGTAGCTAATAAATTAGCACCGCCAAAAAGCCATACCTGACCACCTTCCTCATCAGATAGTATCTGCTTAACCCGCTCATCAAAGCTTTGACTCGTGATAATATCTACCTTGGGATGCATAGGTTCCGTAATAGTATCGGAAAATACACATACCTTATCTATTCCCGGGAAATACTGATCTTCTAATCCGGCTACCAATTCGTAACTTTTACGACCAATGAAAACCGTATTCGTGTCGAAGAAAAACTCGGCCATGCCGTAATCCTGATCGTTCAGGCACCAGTCAAACTCACCGTTAGGTCCTTCAATAAAACCGTCCAGGCTTACAGCCAGGTTTAATATTACTTTTCTCATGTTAATCTTTTTCGGCAGGTCCGTTTTTTTCGGCCCATTGTTGTGCAAACGACTTTTCGGCCACCACCGGCATTTTGCGGTATTTACCCCACGACTTTTTAAATAAGCTTTTTAACAAAAAGTTTTTCATGCCGCCACCCAAAAAGTCGGTGAGCTTACGGCTTTGCATAGCTGTTTTCCAGGCAGCCCACCCCCATTTTTCCGGGGTACTTACTACACCGCTTTTAACCGCGTCGCGCCGGTTAAGCAACAGCATTTTATGAATGTCTATTTTAACCGGGCATACCTCCGTACAACGGCCGCATAAGCTCGATGCATAGCTCAAGTGCTTAAACTCATCCATCCCCCGCATATGCGGAGTAATTACCGAACCTATAGGTCCGCTATAGGTAGTGTTATAAGTGTGGCCACCCACGTTTTGATATATGGGGCAGGCATTTAAACAAGCACCGCAACGGATACAATATAAACCCTGTCGCTGGTCTTTTTGAGCCAGCAAATCAGTACGGCCGTTGTCCAGCAATATTACATACATCTCCTCCGGGCCATCAGTCTCATTAGGCTGACGCGGGCCGGTTAGGATGGTGTTGTATACAGTAAGATTTTGCCCTGTTCCATGCGTAGCTAACAATGGCCAAAACAGGTCTAAATCGGCCATAGAAGGTATAATCTTTTCGATACCAACTACGGCAATATGTATCTTAGGGAAAGTCGTATTTAAACGCGTATTACCTTCGTTTTCGCTCAATGCTACGCCGCCGTTATCGGCAATCAAAAAATTGGCTCCGGTTATACCCACGTCGGCCTGCAGATATTTTTCGCGCAATAGTTCGCGGGCTTTGGCAGCTAATTGGTCAGGCGTAGCATCTATAGGAGTACCAAATTTCTCGTTGAACAGTTTGGCAATATCCTCTTTAGAAAGGTGCATGGCCGGCGTTACAATATGATACGGCTTTTGCCCCAGCAACTGCACAATGTATTCCCCTAAATCCGTCTCGAGCGACTCTATATTATTCAGCTCCAGAAACTCATTTAAATGAATTTCCTCTGTAGCCATAGTTTTGGACTTTACCACTTTGCGAGCTCCAGCTTTCTCAATAATATTCAGGATCTCTTGTTGAGCTTCGACAACATCATTAGCCCAGATCACTTTGCCCCCACGACGCTGAAAGTTGGCTTCAAACTCGGGCAAAAATTTATCCAGGTTTTCCATCACCCGCCATTTTACCACATGAGCTTTGCGTTTGGCCGTTTCTAAATTAGCCAGACGCGCTGTACCACGTGCAACTGCCGTGTGATACTTGCCCATGTTGTAATTAATTATACGTCTGTGGTTGGGCTCAAATGCCTTTACTTCCGAATCTTCCAAAAATTTTTCAGCCGTACTTCCCATGCAAGCAAATATAATGAGCGATTAAATGAATAATAAATATATGAATGAATAAAACGTCCGAATGTGTGCTGAAAATACAGCTAAGTCTTAATAATTTATTAACACATCAATATTGGCGATAAAAAACAAGCGCCATGCAGGATATGCATGGCGCTTAATACTATACTTGATATAAGTGATAATAAACTTATCGGGTAGCCGGCATGTTGTTGGCTACATCAACAGCTGGGCGGGCATCGCGGTTAGCTAAATCCCAGCCGGTATAAAATACCAATTGGGTACGTTTTACCAGTAATGGAAAATCAATCTTACTTACCTCATCACTTACGCGGTGATAATCTTCGTGAACGCCGTCAAAATAAAAAATGATAGGCACATTGTGTTTAGCAAAATTGTAATGATCTGAACGGTAGTAAATGCGTTCCGGATCATTAGGATCATTGTACTTGTAATCAATAGCCAGATTAGTATAAGTACTGTTTGTACTTTCGCTTACTTTATGAAGCGTAGTACTTAGCTTATCTGAACCAATCAGGTAACAATAATCAGGAGAATCTTTATGAGCGGGATCACGGCGGCCAATCATGTCAATATTTAAATCGGCAATGGTGTTAGCCATCGGGAATACCGGATGCTCTGAATAATATTCAGAACCTAACAGACCCTTTTCTTCGCCCACGTTCCCTAAAAACAGTAAAGTGCGGCGCGGGCCTTTACCTGCCTTTTTTGCAGCGCTAAAGGCACGCGCAATTTCCAGGATACCAGTAGTACCCGATCCGTCATCATCCGCACCATTGTTGATACGGTCACCCGGAGTACCTTCAGGCAGCATACCAATATGGTCGTAATGCGCAGAAAATACCAACACTTCATCTTTTAATTTAGGATCAGAACCGGGCATGTACGCTACAATGTCAACGGCTTTAGCATCTTTTACCGATGTTTCATAATCGGCAGCCACGTCAGCTTTAACTGTCTGCGCAGCAACTGTAGCTTGTGCAGCCGCTGCTTTTAAAGCTTCGTAGGTTTTACCTGATGCTTTTAAGATTTGATTGGCTACTGCCGGGCTGATGGTTACAGATAATGCTCGTGGTGTAGCAGGTACAATGCTACCTTCACCGGGGCGCTGGCCAGGTTGCGCATCACGCTTTAAACTCATGCGCTCGGCGGTTTTACCACCCATACCGGGACGTACATTATTTACTGATAATATTAATAATGGATTTTTGCTGCGCACAGCACCCATCATGCCCATAGCACCACGGCGTTGCTGAGCAGGATCGGCTGCAGGGGTGCCCGGTTTAGGCTCACCTATTACCATCACTATTTTACCGGTCAGATCGGCGCTGCCAACTTCGGCTTCAGAGCCGTAACCTACAAATACAACCTCGGTACCTTTAATATTTTGTGTACCATTACCACCGGCTATACTATAATCAGTACCATAAGTTAAAGTACTGCCATTAACCGCAAACGACTTAAAGTTAAAAGTGGTAGTGGTTAAAGGAATATCTAAAAAGTAAGAGCCTTTGTTGGCAGGTAATAGGCCAATCTTTTTATACTCGCCTGCTAAATAAGCTGCGGCCCTGTCTGCGCCCGGCTTTCCGGTTTCACGGCCTTCCATGGCATCAGAGGCAATAATAGTAAGTTGTTTTTTGGCGTCCTCAACGCTGATTACCTGCGCATATTTAACGGCAGTTGCATTTTTTTGGGCACACGCCCCGAGTGCAGCCAATAAAGCTACACCACTTAACATAGACTTCTTCATGTTCAAATCAACCGATTACAAACGGCAATATACGCAAACCCATCTTTGCGGATAAGCAACAAATATGTGACTAAGTTTAGCAAGACATTTTGCCCACACGGGTAGCGTGTCGGCCACCTTCAAACTCGGTAGATAAAAAGATTTTTACTATAGCCTTGGCATCATCTAACGAGATAAAACGCTCGGGAATACAAACAATATTAGCATTGTTATGCTTACGGGCCAAACTTGCCAGTTCGGCTTGCCAGCAGATGGCAGCACGTATACCGGCATGTTTGTTGGCCGTCATGGCTACGCCATTGGCACTGCCGCAAATCAAAATACCGAAATCGAACTCACCGCTCTCTACCGCCGAGGCTACCGGGTGCGCAAAGTCAGGATAATCAGTAGACTCGGGAGAATCTGTACCAAAGTTTTTAACAGTTGCTTGTGGAAGCCATTTTAGTAAAGCTTCTTTATAAGAAAAGCCGGCATGATCTGAGCCTATTGCTATTTTTAAATTTTTGTTCATTGGTATAAATTAAAATCAGCGCGAGTGTTGGTTTACGCACTTTCCTGATCTTTTCTAAGCATTAATTCGTCGTGCTTTTTCTGCTTGCGTTTTTCTACCCGACCTGCTACCACAATACCAACCTCGTATAAAATAAACAATGGAACGCTCACAATCATCATGGTCAGCATATCGGGTGTTGGAGTAATTACGGCAGAAATAATCAGGATACCCACAATGGCATAACGCCGTCCGGCACGCATCAGCTTAGGCGTTAATAAACCAATGCTCGACAGGATATGTACAATCATCGGTAATTGAAATACCACACCAGTTGCCAGGGTTAAAGTAGCTACCGACGATAAGTAAGAGTCTACCGTAAATGTATTTTCGATTTGATCGCTTACGCTTAAGTTAGCCAGAAAGCTGATAGACTCAGGAGCGATGATGTAGTACCCAAACAGGATGCCCAGTATAAATAGCAAAGAAGCATATACCACAAACCCGGACGCTGCCTTGCGTTCATTTTCATGAAGCGCAGGTTTAATAAAACGCCATAGCTCCCACAGCAAATAAGGAAAACCTAAAGTAATGCCGATAATTAAAGCTGAATTGATTTCGAGCGTAAACTGCCCGGCCATCTCGGTGTTGATGATCTTGCCGGGTATTTTGGTGATACAAAAACCGGGACGATTCAAATAATCGCCCAGTTTACACAACATGCGATAAGTCCAGAAATCGGGCTTCTTGGGTCCCATAATCACGGTATCAAAAACCCAGTCGTAATAAACAAAAGCTAAAACGGTAAATACGAGGATAGCAATGCACGACCGTATGAGGTGCCATCTAAGCACCTCAATATGATCGAAAAACGACATTTCTACTTCGAGATCCTTACTCTTTTCCTTTATTGCTTTTACTAATTTATTATCGCTCATGTACTGCAAACAAAAATACCATTCTGTAAATAAAGAATGGTATTGATATAATTTTTCTCTTGTAAGTTGTGCTTATTCGGCAATTTCAAAAGTCTCCATAAATTTAGTGGTAAAGTTACCGGCTCTAAAATTAGGATCTTTCAATAGCTGAAGGTGGAACGGAATGGTAGTTTTAATACCCTCAATCACAAACTCGCTTAATGCACGTTCCATAGTATTTAACGCTTCCTCGCGGGTTTGCGCCACACAAATCAGCTTAGCAATCATCGAATCATAATTTGGAGGGATCACATAACCACTGTACACGTGAGTATCTACCCTTACGCCATGACCACCCGGTGAGTGGAAGTTGGTAATTTTGCCCGGCGAAGGACGGAAGTTATTAAACGGATCTTCGGCATTGATACGGCACTCGATGGCGTGCATAGTAGGCTCGTAGTTTTTTCCGGAGATTGGCGTACCCGCCGCTACTTTAATCTGCTCTTTAATCAAATCTACGTTAATTACTTCTTCAGTAACCGGATGCTCTACCTGAATACGGGTGTTCATCTCCATGAAATAGAAGTTATGGTGCTTATCCACCAAAAACTCGATGGTACCGGCACCTTCGTATCTTACAGCTTTGGCACCTTTCACCGCAGCCTCACCCATCTTGCGGCGCAACTTTTCGGTCATAAACGGAGAAGGAGACTCTTCTACCAATTTTTGATGACGACGCTGAATAGAGCAATCGCGCTCAGACAAATGGCACACTCTGCCATATTGGTCGCCTACTACCTGTATTTCGATGTGACGTGGATCTTCTACATATTTCTCAAGATAGATACCATCGTTACCAAACGCAGCACCGGCTTCAGCACGTGCCGAATCCCAGGCCGGTTCAAAGTCCAGGTCGTTCCACACAATACGCATACCACGGCCACCGCCACCGGCAGTTGCCTTTAATATAATTGGGTAACCAATTTTGTTAGCTACTTGTATACCTTCCTTAACGTCATTAAGCAAACCTTCAGAACCAGGAATGGTAGGTACACCAGCCTTTTTCATCGTTGCTTTAGCGGCAGCCTTGTCACCCATATCATTAATCTGATCGGCAGTGGCACCAATAAACTTGATACCATACTCAGCACAAATGGCCGAAAATTTTGCATTTTCTGACAAGAAACCGTAGCCCGGATGTATAGCATCAGCATTAGTTACTTCGGCTGCAGAAATGATGTTCGGGATGTTTAGATAAGAATCGCGGCTGGCAGGCGGGCCGATACAAACAGCCTCATCAGCAAAGCGCACGTGCAGACTATCGCGGTCGGCAGTTGAATAAACAGCTACCGTTCTAATGCCCATTTCCTTACAAGTACGAATAATACGTAAGGCTATTTCGCCACGGTTAGCAATTAATATTTTTTTAAACATGAGCTATTTTAAATGTGCAAACACGCTGATATGCAAATGTGCAGATGTTTTTACAGCATCTGCACATTTACCTTATAACGCGTTAAGCAATTTTACATCGGTTCAACTAAAAACAAAGGCTGATCATATTCAACCGGAGAAGAATTTTCTACCAATACCTTTACAATACGGCCAGAAACTTCTGATTCAATTTCGTTAAATAATTTCATGGCTTCAATGATACAAAGCACGCTACCGGCCGAAATTTCGTCGCCAACATTGGCAAACGAAGGTTTATCAGGAGAAGATGAACGATAGAAAGTACCAATCATCGGCGATTTGATGGTGATGTATTTTGACTCATCAGCCGCTGCAGGAGCCTCGGCCGGAGCTGAAGCTTGTACCGTTGCAACCGGAGCTGCAGGCACTGCCGATACAGGCTGTGCTACCGGCATAGTTGCATTAACTATAGTAGGTGCCTGATTGGTTTTTATCGTGATCTTGAATTCGTTCTGTTCAATGGATACTTCGTTTACGCCAGATTTTGAAACGAAGCGGATTAAATCCTGAATTTGTTTTATATCCATATTTAGGTGTAGTGGTTTCTCGATAATTTAAAAACCTAAGTTATAACAAATTAAATAAAAATAGTTCCAAATTTAGTATGCCCATTTTAAGTAGAGCGATCCCCAGGTAAAGCCACCGCCAAAGGCAGCCAGTACAATGTTATCACCTTTCTTAAATTTGCTTTCCCACTCCCATAAGCAAAGTGGTATGGTGCCATTAGTGGTATTGCCATAACGTTCAATGTTAATAACCACTTTTTCTTCATTAATGCCCATGCGGTTGGCAGTAGCATCAATAATGCGTTTATTAGCCTGGTGCGGAACCAGCCAGGCTACATCATTTGCAACCAAGTTGTTACGCTCCATAATTTCGGCAGCTACATTGGCCATGTTAGTTACCGCAAATTTAAATACGGTTTTACCTTCCTGAAAAGCGTAATGCTCGCGCGCATCAATAGTTTGATGCGTGGCGGGCCTTAAAGAGCCACCCGCCTTCATATTTAAAAACTCGCGACCTGAGCCATCGCTTTTTAAAACAGAATCAATTACACCGTAGCCCTCAGTATTGGGTTCTAACAATGCGCAACCACAACCATCACCAAAGATTATGCAAGTAGCACGGTCTTGGTAATCAATAATCGACGACATTTTATCGCCGCCGACCACCAACACCTTCTGGTGCTTACCGCTCTCAATAAATGCAGCACCGGTAGCTAAACCAAATACAAAACCCGAGCAGGCTGCCTGCAAATCATAACCCCATGCATTTTTTGCACCAATTTTGTCGGCCAAAATATTCGCCGTTGCCGGAAAAGGCATATCGGGCGTAGTAGTACAAAAAATGATAAGGTCGATTTCTTCGGCGCTGATGCCGCGCTTCTCAAGCAGTCCGTTTACCGCGGGTACAGCTAAGTCTGATGTAGCAGTACCTTCGCCTTTAAGTATACGGCGTTCTTTAATACCGGTACGAGTGGTTATCCATTCATCATTGGTATCAACCAACGCTTCAAGCTCGTGATTGGTGAGTATATAGTCTGGTGCATAGCCATGAACAGCGGTAATTGCAGCCTGTAGTTTATGCATTTATTAAATATTTAAACAAAAGCCTGTTTAATCTTTTCAACAAGGTTGCTCTCCACCATATTGCGCGATAGCAGCACCATATTTTTGATAGCTTCGGGGCTGGATATACCATGGCCTACCACTACCGGTGCATTAACACCCAATATGGGGCTTCCGCCATACTGCTCATAATTAAAACGATCAAAAAACTCATCGTTAATGCCTTTTTTACGGGCAATAACGTAGTAAGACTCGGCCATTTTAACAATAACATTACCGGTAAAACCATCGCAAACAAACACGTCGGCAGCATTACCAAAAAGATCGCGGCCCTCCACATTGCCCACAAAATTAAATCGGGTAGTATCTTTCATCAACGGGTAAGTAGCCTGGCAAAGCATGTTTCCTTTTTCTTCCTCTTCGCCAATATTCATCAGCGCAACTTTCGGATTATCTAAGTTATAAACATGCTGTCCAAAAAGACTGCCTAACACACCAAATTGCAAAAGCGTTTCGGGCTTACAATCAGCGTTGGCACCCACATCCAACAAAATACCCAAACCGCCTTTCAGTTTGGGTACAATAGCTGTCATAGCCGGGCGAATAATACCCGGTATGGTTTTAACACTGAACATGGCACCTACCAGCATAGCTCCGGTATTTCCGGCTGAGGAGAACGCCTGTATCTGACCTTCTTTCAACAACCTGAACCCTTGAGTAATGCTCGAGTCGGGCTTTTGCGTAATGGCTTTAGTTGGGTGCTCACCCATACCAATCACTTCGGTAGTATGTACAAACTCAAAGTGATCGGGGTTAAACCCGTTTTCTTGAAGAATACTTACAGCAATTTCTTTGTCGCCTACCAGCACCAGCTTTTGCTGTTCGGGTAAAGCTTTATAAGCTTCGATTGCTCCTAAAACCGCAGCTTTCGGAGCATAGTCGCCGCCCATAATGTCTAAGCCTATCTTCATTGCAGAAAATCAGGTCTTAAACTGTAGCTGCTTTCTCAATAAGAACTTTACCGTTGTAGTAAAGGTTACCATCAACAGTGTAGGCACGGTGCGGCAAATGTACGGCACCTGTAGTAGCGCAAGTTGTTAAAGATGGCGCTTCAGCTTTATAATGCGTTCTGCGTTTAGCCGTTCTCGATTTGGAGAACTTACGTTTTGGATTTGGCATAACTTCTAAATATTATATCATTTTAACTTTTTAAGCGCGTCCCAGCGTGGGTCGACACTCTTTTCCTGTTCATCACTGCCCGAAAGTTTATTTAAACGATCAAGCATATCTTTATCACAATATGGCGTGCTCCCCTCGCTGCCACAATTGGCAATGATCGGCACGGCAACATTTACGTACTCATATATCAACCCGGCAACACTGATTTCAGTATCATTTTTGGTCAGGGTGATAATCTCCTCATCCTCATCTACCTCTTCTTCGCTAAACTTAGCTACTTGTTGCTCACGTATATCCACCTGCTGCGGATATTCTGACAAACAACGATCGCAGGCCAGGTCAATAGTACCGTAAATATGAAAGTTAAGGATAAGCATAGTTTCCTGCTTATCTAACTCCACCTTGCATTGCAAATTTGCCTTTTTGACAAGCGAATAATCGAATTCTTTAAAAAATTCGTTATCCACTACATAATCAAACTCGTGCTTGCCGAGCTTAAGACCTGTAAAAGGTATCGAATATGTTTTTAATGATTTCAACGAGCGATAATTAGCCCGCAAATGTAGAAAAAAATTATGTAACGCGAAAGTGTTTTTTCAAATTAGAAAAGCGCACCGTCCACTCTGCATTACACAGCATATCAGCGCTCAAACGCTATTTATGTGAATAAACAGCGTAGCTCTAATCGCGGTCGCGGCTTAGCTTGCTAAACGGCAGCGGGTTTTCGTTTAGCACTGCAGTTTCGCGGCGATGTTTCACAATATGTATAGCCTGAAATAGCGCCTCACGGAATGAGGTTTCTGAAGCTTTATTTTTACCGGCAATATCGTAAGCTGTACCATGATCGGGCGAGGTACGTACAAAGCTTAAGCCTGCGGTGTAATTAACCCCCGACTCAAACGAAATTTGCTTAAACGGAATTAGTCCTTGGTCGTGGTACATAGCCAACACTGCATCAAACTGCATATAGCTGCCGTTGGCGAAAAATCCATCGGCCGGGTATGGGCCAAATGCCAGTATATCATTGGCACGGGCCTCTTCCAGCGCAGGTATAATGATATCCTTTTCCTCATTGCCAATCAGGCCGTTATCACCCGCATGGGGATTTAAACCTAAAACGGCTATTTTAGGTTTACGTATCCAAAAATCCTGTTTCAGGCTGGCGTTCATTAAACGTAGCTTGGCCAGTATTTTCTCGGTGGTGATAGATTGTGCAATTTGCGACACCGGGATATGACCGGTCACTACTCCCACTCGTAGGGTGTCGCTTACCAAAAACATTAATACCTCTGATGAGTTATCGCGCTCCTGCAAATATTCTGTATGCCCGGGAAAGCTAAATTGTTCGTTCTGGATATTATCCTTGTTGATTGGCGCGGTTACCAAAGCATCAATCTGCCCGGCAATTAAATCGTCGGTGGCTCGCTGCAAAGACAGGAACGCATATTTGCCGCCGGTTTCGTTAGCTGCCCCCAGTTCCAGTTTCACATCTTCTTCCCAGCAATTAATCATGTTTGCCTTTTTGTGATGCGCATTGGCGGCACTATCAATTACGTTAAAGTTTAAATCATGTACCTGTACAGTACGGCGGTGAAAAGATGCCACTTTGGTATGGCCATAAACAATAGGTGTGCAATAATCAAATATCCGGTTATCGGCCAGTGTTTTAATAATTACTTCTAAACCTATGCCGTTAACATCACCTACACTGATGCCTATTTTTATCTTCTCACTCATAATATCAATCTACAATACGTGATTTTGCCCACGATAGAACAACTATGTGTTTAATAGCTGTGATACCATTTTAATAATTCACTAATTAGTTAGCGATTTGCAAATAAACCATTTTCGGCAATAATGTTTACTATGCCTGCGCAAATATCACTTAATTTGCAAAAATTTGTGCAGAAGAGATGTCGTTAGTCAGAGCCAAAAAACATTTGGGCCAGCATTTTTTAACTGATAAAAATATTGCGGCCAAGATTGTAGATAGCCTTCGTCCGGCTAACCGGTACAGCCAGGTGCTGGAGGTGGGCCCTGGCATGGGTATACTTTCCGACTTTTTATTACAGAAACCGGACTATCAAACTTACCTTATTGACATTGATACTGAGTCGTACTTATTTCTACAGAAAAAATACCCGCAACTGGCTGAGCGCTTAATTAACGCCGATTTTTTGGAGATGGATTTTAGTAGTGTATTTACTGGTCCATTTGCCATTATTGGTAACTTCCCGTACAACATTTCGTCGCAGATATTATTTAAAGTGCTGGATAGCCGGCAGCAGGTGGTTGAGGTAGTAGGTATGTTTCAGAAAGAGGTTGCTGAACGCTGTACGGCCAAAGCCGGCAGCAAAGATTATGGCATTTTAAGCGTGTTTTTGCAGGCTTATTACAAAGTAGAGTATTTGTTTACGGTAAAAGCAGGCGTGTTTAATCCGCCGCCTAAAGTGCTGTCGGCAGTTATCAGGTTAACACGTAATGAGGTAGAGCAGTTGCCCTGTGATGAAAAACTTTTTTGGCAGGTGGTAAAAGCCGGCTTTAACCAGCGCCGTAAAACTTTGCGCAATGCATTGTCGGCTTTAATTAACAAAGAAGCGATGGCTAACGAGGCGATGCTGGACTTGCGGGCCGAACGGCTTACTGTTAATGATTTTGTGTTGCTGACTAATAAAATTACCGAAACGCGTTGAAAAATAACATACTCATCGTTGATGATCTGCATTTAATCTTTATTGAACAAGTGGAAGCCTTGGGTTACACTTGCGACTACCAACCAACAATTAAGTTAGAGGAAGCACTGGCTATCTTACCTCAATATGAGGGTTTGGTGATCCGATCTAAGTTTCAGGTAATGGCTGGGATTATTGACATGGCTGCCAATCTCCGCTTTATTGCACGCGCCGGTGCCGGCATGGACAATATTGATGAAGCTTACGCCATAAAAAAAGGCATTACATTAATTAACGCGCCCGAAGGGAATATGGATGCTGTTGGCGAGCATGCCATTGGCTTGCTGCTATCACTCATGAATAATTTAAACCGTGGCGATGCCGAGATACGCGATGGCCTATGGCAGCGAGAGGCTAACCGTGGTTACGAACTGAAAGGCCGCACCGTTGGCATTATAGGCTATGGGCACATGGGGCAAAGCTTTGCCCGTAAGCTTCAAGGTTTTGAGGTAAACGTGATTGCTTACGATAAATATAAAACTGGCTTCAGCGATATTTATGCCCGCGAAGTAAGCATGGAAGAGATTGTAAAACATAGCGACGTGTTAAGTTTGCATATACCGCTAACTTCGGAAACCAAGGGATTAGTAAACGATGAGTACCTTTTTCATTTTAAAAAGCCCATATTTTTATTGAATACATCGCGTGGCCAGGTTGTTGAAACTCAGGCAGTGTTAAACGGTATTACACAAGGTAAAATATTAGGTGCTGGACTGGATGTATTAGAAACAGAAAAATTTCCGGCACTGGCAGAGCAGCCTTGGTTTGAGGAATTAAAAAACAGCGAAAAAGTGATTTTAAACCCTCACGTAGCCGGCTGGACCGTTGAGTCGTACCGCAAGATTAGCGAGGTAATGGCGGCCAAAATAAAAAATTTGGATATTCAAACTTAAATATCCTATCTTCGTTTTTATACCAAGCAAGACTATGCAAGCTTAAGGGCTCACATAGTCTTGTTTGTTTTTAATAGCTGTCGCGTCCTTCTTATAACCACAGGAAGGGCGGTTTTTTTTGATAGCTAATGAATCAAATATCTATTTAAAATTTGTGTGTTTATGGCAGATGTTGCTTACTATACCAAAGAGGGTTTAGAAAAATTAAAAGAAGAATTACAACAGTTAAAAACTTCGGGACGTGCACAAATAGCAAAAGCTATTGCCGAAGCACGCGATAAAGGCGACCTTTCGGAAAATGCTGAATATGATGCAGCTAAAGAGGCCCAAGGCCACCACGAAACTAAGATTGCCAAGCTGGAAGAAACTTTAGCCAATGCCCGTATCCTGGATGAATCTAAAATGGATACTTCGAAAGTATTGGCTTTATCTATTGTAAAAATTAAAAATACTAAAAACGGCGCTACCATGAGTTACCAACTGGTATCTGAAAGCGAAGCCGACCTAAAAGCTGGTAAAATTTCGGTAAGCTCTCCTATTGCCAAAGGCTTATTGGGTAAAAAAGTAGGTGATAAAACCGAGATTATGGTGCCCGCCGGTAAAATGGAATTCGAGATTTTAGAAATCAGCCGGTAGTAGGTTTGTAGCTAATAAGTTATTGAGTTATTAGGTTGCTTTTGCAAACAATTAGTAGCTCAATAACTTATTATACCCAATAACTAATCATCCTCAATCCTATGTCAAGCATTTTTTCGAAGATAGTAGCAGGCGAGATACCAGCTTATAAAGTAGCTGAAAGCATTGATTTTCTGGCCTTCTTAGATATCAATCCTTTGGCCGAAGGCCATGTGTTAGTGATACCGAAGAAAGAAGTAGATTACTTATTTGATTTGGATGACGAGCTGTACACCGGCTTACAAATGTTTGCCAAAATTGTAGCTACAGCTATGAAACAGGTGATACCATGTAAACGCATTGGCGTTGCGGTTATCGGGCTTGAAGTTCCGCATGTACACATTCACCTCATCCCACTGAACGAGGTAGGCGACTTAAACTTCTCGCGTCCTAAACTGACCTTTACTCCCGAGCAACTGGAAGCAACCGCTGAAAAGATTAAAGAAGCTTTGAGGGAAGAATAACTCTTGATAGAAACAAGAGCCAAGAACCAGGATTTATAAACATAGAATAGCCTGAAGCAATAAACAAGACTCAAAGCTCAAGTAGCGTAAGTTTCGAATTGATATGCGCTTACTCTTGGCTCTTGATTCTTGGCTCTTGATTCTTAATCCCCACTACCCTTTTGTTGTTTTCTTTCACGAAAGATTCCCAGCCTGAGTAGCTGATTTTACTGCCACGCCCGGTAGTTATTTTCTGGAAGCTGTGGCAAACGGCTACGGCCAATCCGTCGGTAGCATCTAAAAATTCGGGGGTTTCTTTAAAATTGAGCAGGCGTTGCAACATAGCTGCTACCTGTTCTTTGGTAGCATTACCGTTGCCGGTGATAGCCTGTTTTATTTTACGGGGCGAATACTCATTTACCGGAATGTTGCGTGATAACGCTGCAGCAATGGCCGTTCCCTGTGCCCTGCCCAATTTTAGCATTACCTGTATGTTTTTGCCGTAAAAGGGAGCCTCAATAGCTAAGGTGTCCGGGTTATAGCCATCTATCAAGGCAATGGTCTTTTCAAAAATTCGTTGTAGTTTCAGCATGTGATCATCAGCGCCGCCGGGTATTTAACTACGCCGAGGCTCAGCAACTCCAGTTTAGAGCCGGTTTCTTTAATCACCCCATACCCCATTACGGCAGTTCCGGGGTCAATACCTAATATAATACGTTCCTTGAGCGGCTGTTGCAATTTCACAAATACAAAGATAGGCTTTACTTAAGCACCGCTTTGTAATATCTCCAAATAATCGGTCCGGCTAATAAACTGCGCGCCCATGCTCTCTAAATGTTCAGTATGCATCTGGCAGTCTATGAGTTGATACTGCTCCTGCTGGCACAAAAAAATCAGCGCCGCTTTAGAGGCATTGCTTACACGGCTAAACATACTTTCGCCGCAAAACACGTGATCAACATGCACACCATATAGTCCACCCACCAATTCATCCTGCTGCCAAACCTCATAAGAATTTGCCAAACCCGACCGATGTAAGTTGATGTAGGCTTGCTGCATATCGTCGGTGATCCAGGTGCCGTCCTGCCCTTCGCGCGGCATTTGCGAACAGGCCTTAATTACCTGCTCAAAAGCCTGATTTTTGGTAATGCTAAACCGACCGGAACGCGTAACCTGCCTCATGCTTTTACTGATTTTGATTTGATCGGGATAAAGCACAAAACGCTCATGCGGCGAGTACCATAAAATAGGCGTATCATCACTATACCACGGGAAGATGCCGTGTTGATAGGCTAAAAGCAAACGATCAACAGATAAATCCCCACCTACGGCCAGCAGTCCATCAGATTCGGCCAGTTCAGGATCTGGAAAAACAAGCCGATCATCCAATCTAAAAATCATGCTGTAAAGATACGTGTATTCGGGTTTGTAAGCGCCGAATGTGAACCATTGCAGGTAAGTGTAAATAGAGATGCCATCCGTTAAACAGATGGCATCAGATTACTTAGTAAGCTATAATTAAGTAAACAGTGTTAAACACTTTCTTTTTGCAGTAACGCCGGGATGGTTTTGAGTATTAGCCTTACATCATTAGCCAGGCTATGATTTTCGGCATAAACATTATCTAACATCAGGCGTTCTTCTTCGCTCATATCTCCTTTACCACGCTTTTCTACCTGCCATAAGCCTGTAATGCCGGCCGGTGCATGAAAGCGTAATGCATATTTATCAGTAGTCAGTTTTTCGGCTTCGTACAAAGGCAACGGGCGGTTACCCACAATACTCATATCGCCTATAAACACATTCCATAATTGCGGCAATTCATCAATACTGGTGTTACGGATAAAGTTGCCTATACGGGTGATACGTGGGTCGTTTTTAATTTTGAAAAAAGCAGAGCCTGCGCTTGATTTTTTAGTATCCATGTACTCGCGCTCGCACCAGTGCACTTCATCAGCATAGATAGGAAACTGACATTTACCAGCCGATGCACAATCAGCACACAAGATCGAGGTATTTTCAATGACTTCTTTTTCTTCCGGTGCCTTTTTAGCTGCCGCGTCCGTATCGTACTGGTTCAGGTGCTTCAAATCTTTTAACCGCTGATCGGCATTTACATACATCGATCTGAATTTGTAAAACTTAAAAACCTGGTAGCCTGTACCTACGCGCAAAGAGTAATAAAAAGCAGGGCCTTTTGATTCCAGCCTGATGAGCAAGTAAATGATTAAAAACAGCGGCGATAACATTAACAGCGCCATTCCAGAAAAGAACATATCAAAAATCCGTTTTCCTGAAGGCACTTTGTATAATGCCTGTGCACGTTTACTTACCGATTGACGAATGGATTTCCAATGCTCAATTAAAAAGTTTACGCGGGCCTCAATGTTTTTAATGTTTGCAGGCATACAAAACGCATCAGCCACGCCGGCACTTAGTGCCAGATCGCGCAGATTATTATTGAAATGATTTACAATTAAAAAGAAGGGCACATCAGGCATCTGGTTCTTTTTCAAAGTATCAAGCAAAGTAACACCCGATGATGCCAGCACCTCATCCTGCGATATAATAGCTACAATATTTAATTTATTGCTTTGCCATTCGGAAAACAACTGCATACCATTTTTAAAATGCATCAATTGCCTGTCCTGAAAGTTACAATTGTTGATGGACATGGTAAGCTCATCGCTGAAACTTACCAGTGCAATTACTTCGCGGTCGGCCGGAACAATATTCATCATGTTATATGGCTACTTGTTTACCAATGCGGCGTAAGATGGCACGTATGCGGGCCTCGAGTTCGGCAGGGTTAAACGGCTTTACAATAAAATCGTCGGCACCGCGGTTTAGGCAGCGGATACGCACTTCTGAGCTATCTTCGCCTGATACAATGATCACCGGGATTGATTTAAAGAAGTCGCTGCTGCTGATTTGCTGAACAAAATCCAAACCGCTCAAATTAGGCGTATTTAAATCTGATATTACCAAATCAGGAATATTTCCGTTCTGTAAAAAGGTAAGCGCTTCAAGGGCCGACGGGCAGATCTCAATTTCGTAGGCTTTGCCTAAAAATCTTTTCATGATCAGCTGCATGTAATTATCGTCTTCAATGATCAGTATCTTGGTTTGCCCTGAGTTTGAAAATCCCATAGTATTGGATTGAGTAATTTTAACTTTGTTTGTGCTTAATCGACTGTTAGGGATAGGTAGCATAGTTATTATATGTGCCCTGTTACGGTTGGTTTGCTTAAATGTTCTGATTTATAGTAAAGAGCTATGAAATAAATACCCGTTTAAGGCGCTTTATGGTACCTTTCCATAACCCACCATCTATTTGTATACGGCGATCGGTGGTCCACACAATAGCCACCGGGTTATCCACCCTACACATATCACCGAAATTTTTATTTTTAAGCTTCAGCGCTAAAAAACCGTCTTCGTTAGTACCGGGCGGATGATTAAAGCCATCAACCTGCAAACCCTCAGCACGCCTGAAACCTGAATTAAATCCGTAAACATTTACCGCCTCGTTTTTAAAATACTTGTTATATAGCCGGGTAAAATCAGACAGATACTCGTAAAAGAAATAAGTAAACCTACCTGTTTTACCCACCGGGATGAATGAAAACCGGCCGTAGGTAATGGCCACTTTACGATCTTCGGCGGCCAACGGTTTAACCATCTCTTCAATCCAGTGCTTAGGGTAAATAGTATCGGCATCAGCATTCAATATAAATTTACCTTTTGCGTGAGCCAGGCCTGCATTGCGTGCCGGTGTGATGCCCTGCGTAGTTTCGAGTATACAGTTTACACCACAGGCTTTTACCAATGCCTCGGTATCATCTTTGGAGTTATTGTTAACTACAATAATTTCAACCGACCACTGGGTCTCGTTACTGCACAGCGAAGCCAAGGTTTGAACGATGGTTGCCTCCTCATTATAGGCAGGCATTACAATAGACACATCGGGGTTGCCTTTGTACAGTTTTTGGTAAGCCTCTTTTACCTGCTGAGGATCTTGCTTTTTATAGTAGTAGTTACCAATATAAGCAGGTATAGCAATGGGTCTCATATAACCGATGGATGTTTTGTTATGCTGTATAATCAATAGTGTTAGTTAGAAACGGGTGACTTTAGATGTAAAAACAACTATTTTACCTGTTTTTATTCCTTATACGTAAGATTTAAAATAAGTTGCAACTTTTTGTTTATTGATAGTAAGCGATTTGAAGAAGCAACGCACCTTACCTGTGCATTTACAAATAATGCCTACTTTTGCAGCCTATGAAAAAGCAGCAACCCACTATTTTGGTAGTAAACGACGACGGCATTACAGCGCCTGGCATCAAAGCCCTGATTGAAGCCATGCAGCAATTAGGCCGGGTAGTGGTGGTAGCACCGGATAGTCCGCAATCGGGCATGGGTCATGCTATTACCATTGGCAAACCGTTGCGTTTGGATGCTGTTGATTTGTATAAAGGCGTAGAAATGTACAAGTGCTCGGGGACACCGGTCGATTGCGTTAAGCTGGCCGTAAACCGTATATTTAAGGGCCAAAAACCTGATTTATGTGTATCGGGTATAAACCACGGACTAAATAACTCTATTAATGTACTTTACTCCGGCACCATGTCGGCAGCGGTAGAAGGTGCAATTGAAGGCATACCGTCCATCGGTTTTTCGCTGGATGATTATACCCAGCAAGCAGATTTTACTCCATCCATCCCGTACGTTAAAAAGATTGCTACACAGGTATTAAACCATGGTTTGCCGGCAGGTACGTTGCTCAATGTCAACTTCCCAAAGGGCGACTCTTTAAAAGGAATTAAAATTTGCAGGCAGGCACAAGGCAAATGGGCCGAAGAATTTGATGAGCGCCTTGATCCATATCAGCGCCCGTATTATTGGCTTACCGGTGTTTTCCAGTTAAATGATCAGGGTGAGGATACTGACGTATGGGCATTGGATAATAACTATGCATCGGTAGTTCCGGTACAGTTTGATATGACGGCACACCACGCCATTGCGGCATTAAATAACTGGAAACTATAACGGAGCTAATGGGTGGCACCTACTCTACTTCCTGGTAACCGCCCACTGTTTGGCTGCCATCCTTAATCAAAAAGCTGTTAAATTCCTGGTTTAGCTCGGCGCAGCTCTGCCTTAACATGTGAATGATGAACTTACTGGTGTCGTCCATCTGGCTGGCATCCAGTATATCTACCAATCCAATAATATTAGCCAAAGGTCTTCTTAACAGATGTGATTGCTTATAAGCCACATCTCGCAATGTTGAGGTTAAAAATTTGATGTGATCCTGCCTCGATTCAAAATCGGTAATATCGTAACCTATTCCTATAAAGCCATCAATACTGCCATCAGACAGCAAATTTGCCTTAAAATCCCACTGAGTGATAATATATCCGCCCTTACCATTCAGCTTGCGCAGTGTAACCTGGAAACTTTCGTGAGGGTGGGCCAAACATTGCATACTGGTTTGGTAAGCTAAATCATGATCATCAGGATGTAGCGCAGCTGATGCAGGCCTTCTTGCTTTATCTTTGTAAAAGCCTGCATACTTATCTAAAAAGTAATCGTTGATGTACGCATAATCACCCTTTGGATCAACCAATACCAAATAGTAAGTCCGTGATGATTTTAACAGATCAACAACATACTGAAAGGTACTTAAAGGCGATTGAGTAGTCATAATTGCAGCTTGCTTAATGGCTTTCCGGATTTGAGTAGCGGCTGGTGAATATCCTCTTGATGCAAAATATTACTCCGGCAAAACCATTTTAACGTAAACAACTACAAGTTGTTTGCTAAGAGCAGCAATTATAACTCAGCGCTTACTGTATACTATTCAAAGACAGATCGATACCTTGCGGCGCACCCTCAATTTTACAGATAAGTGGAAAATCGGGATTGTTGAGTACCCAAAGTTTGGTTTTGCCCTTTTCACTTATGGCATAAAACGTATCAATATCTTTACCGTCCAACTGATAAGCCGGTGCGCCTTCTTCTACTTTAAATTTTAAGCCGTTTAGTTCAAAAGCTTTATTATCCCGCAGGTTGGAAAAAGTATCTTTAGAAAGAAATGCCAGGGTTTCGTTATCTTTTAATTTGGTTACTTCATCAAAACCGGGTTCGCGGAGTGCCATTTTGTTACCACTCTGTATAGCTTTAGCCGAAATTTCGAATGTGCCCGTTCCTAAACCATTAATTATCCATTTAATCCTTAGCGGTGCATTTAAGTCTGTAATAGTAAGCATAGCAGGCAAAGCCTGTCCGAAAGCGCGGGCATATGCAGTGTAATTAAGTACGGTACCATTTTTAATTTGCGGTACCATTTTTTGAGCAAATGCCGTATAAGCAGACAGAAAGAATAGTGTAACCAAGAGTAACTTTTTCATAAACTTAAAATTGTCTTTTTTGATACTTGATAAAAATAACATAATAAAGCCGCCTGTTATTGTAAATTTGAAAATTATGCAGCTTAAAAATTCCATCCTGATGGGTTTGTTGATAGGCTTACTGCTGCCCGCAGTGGCCTGGGTGTTATTTGCGAAGCTCTACCCCACTACTGTTATGTTAAACAAACCTGCCATACCTTACCTGATAGCTATCGGGCTTAACCTTTTTATTGTTAAGCTTTGCTTTAAAAGCCACGCTGATCACACAGGTAAAGGCGTAATGCTGGCTACGTTTGCCAGTATGTTAATTATGGTATTAATTTTAAAGGTAAGGATTTCATGAAGTATTATCTGGTAGCCGGAGAGGCTTCAGGAGACTTACATGGTGCCAACCTGATTAAAGCGCTTAAAGCTAAAGACCTGCAAGCCGACTTCAGGTTTTTTGGCGGTAACCTGATGGCAGCTGAAGGCGGAACGTTGGTAAAGCACTATGCAAGCATGGCTTACATGGGTATTGTGGAGGTAGCGTTAAACCTGCGTACCATACTGCAAAATATGAAAGAATGCAAGCAGGATATTGCCGATTGGAAACCCGATGTATTAATCCTGATTGACTTTCCGGGCTTTAATTTAAAAATTGCGGAATTTGCCAAAAAACAAGGCCTGCTGGTATGTTATTACATATCGCCTAAAGTGTGGGCCTGGAACCAGAAACGGGTTTACAAGATAAAAAGGATTGTTGACCATCTGTTTTGCATACTGCCTTTCGAGGTAGATTTTTACCGCAAGTTTGATATGGAGGTTGACTACATCGGCAACCCTTTGCTGGATGCCGTAGCTGCCTTTAAGGCTGACACCGGCTTTTTGGCAAAACACAACCTACATGATAAAAAAATTGTGGCCCTATTGCCCGGTAGCCGTAAACAGGAGATAAGCCGGTTATTGCCCGAGATGGTAAAAGTTGCCCGCCATTTTATAGAGTACGAATTTGTGATAGCCGGTGCACCCGCCTTTGATGCCATATACTACCAGCAATATTTAGACGGTGCCGAGCTACCTATCATTTTTAACGCTACTTATGATATTTTGCACCATGCCGAAGCTGCCATTGTAGCCTCGGGTACGGCTGTGCTCGAAACCGCTTTATTTAATGTACCGCAGGTAGCGGTTTATAAAGCCAACCAATTGATGGTAAGCACTGCACGTATCTTTTTAAAGATTAAATACATAACCCTGGTTAATCTTATTTTAGATGAGCCTGCAGTGCAAGAGTTGATACAGGATGAATGCAATACTAATACGCTAACTCATGAGTTGGATTTATTGCTGCACAACGATTCATACATTGTGATGATGATGCAAAAATATCAAAAACTGCGCAGTTTAATGGGGCACCCCGGTGCATCGGCACATGCTGCCGACTTGATTATTGAATATACCACAAACGAAAAAACTCCGGCATAAACCGGAGTTTTCTTTTTTCATAGGTGATGTGATGTATACTGTTTTTCGCGACAATAAGATTTTATATGCGTTTGAGCGATTATGCCAGTTAAGCTTAATCATATAAATTACCCAACTGCAGATTGTACTATGCGGCTGAAAAAGACTGCCCTTTTATATTTTGGGTAATGCTATCAATGATTTTGTTTTTTGCCGTTTTTACAGCTTTTAAATCTTCTAACAGTAATGCTTTCAATTCACTGTCAAAACGTTTAACCATTTTGCTTACTGATGGGGTACGGTAATTTCTCATAGTCGTATGTTTTAGATTGAATAATTAATCTTTTTTAATGTCTCTGTCAATGTGGTCGGTTTCGCTCAAGTTTTCTTTGCGCCTTTTTGCTTCCTCGTACTGACGATCTATTTGTTCATCATCACGAGCATCTGATGGATTTTCTGGATTTTGAGGGTTCTCCCACTCCTGTTCCTGTTTATCCTTTGGATCGTTGTTAACGGTAGCCATAACTTGTGATTTGCATTGAGTTTATCCAATACCGTACCAAATAACCAAAAGAGTTAACCATTTCAATCAACACATTGATTTACAATAGCAAATTTTCATATCAAGTCAAATCAATTTCACTTCAAAACCTATCACAATCACCATCAAACAGTACTCCGACTGTATCAAACAGCTGAATGAATAAGCTTTTTACGCTGCTTGTTTAAGCTTAAAAGATGAACTATCAATACCATTACGGATAACGAAATGCCAATTGCACAAACACCTGCCCAATGATAACTGCTCCACATCCGCGAAGCCAGAAATGTACCTAAAGCTCCGCCCACAAAATAAGTAACCATATATACTGTATTGATACGATTGCGGGCGTTAGGGTTTAAAGCAAAAATGATAGACTGGTTGGCAATATGCGTTGCTTGTACTCCCATATCCATCAAAATGACACCTATAATCAGTCCGGCCCAACTCCTACTAAAAAGTGCAAAAATGATGAATGACACCAGTAAGAGTATGAGCGTGTAAGTGATTAGCAAATTAGCGCTAATCCTGTCACTCAACCGGCCTATCAACGAAGCGGTCAACGCTCCAAATGCACCAATCAAACCAAACGCACCTGCCACTGCACTCCCCTCGTTAAACGGAGGCTCGCGCAGCAAGAAGGTTAATGTAGTCCAAAATGCGCTGAAACAGGCAAAACATAATCCGCCCCGCAAGGCTGCAAGCCTGAGTTTAGGCTCTTGTTTAACCAGCGAAAACAGAGATTTCATTAAGCTGCCATAATTACCTTTGTAATCAGGTTCTACCTCGGGCACAATTAGCGCTATCAGAACCCACATCACCATCATTAACCCGGCTGCGATGTAAAATACAGCACGCCAACCTAAATGCTCACCAATAAAACCACTCAGGGTACGCGATAATAAAATACCGATCAGTAATCCGCTCATTACCGTACCTAGTTTTTTGCCACGTTCTTCTGGTTTAGCCAAGTGTGCTACCATAGCTACCAGTATTTGCGGGATGACCGATGTAAGGCCGATTAAAAAGCTACTAACGGCCAATACCCATATTTTCTGCGCGCTGGCCGCTAATAAAAGAGAGGCTACCACAAAGGCAAAATCTATCAGCATCATTTTCTTACGCTTAAGCATATCAGCCAGCGGTATAATAAATAATAAGCCGGTAGCGTAACCAATTTGGGTAAACATAGCCAGTTGCCCGGCAACGCCGTTGCTAACTTTAAAAGCCTGAGCTATATCGCCCAACAGCGGCTGACTGTAATAAATATTGGCAACCACTAAGCCAGTAGCAATGGTAAGTGTCCACAGCACTAGTGGAGAGAGACTATTTTGATTATTATTAAGTGAGATATCAGACATAAAGATTTCTAAACAAGCGGCGAAGGTATCAGCATTATAAATTAATATTGAAATAAATTCGTCATCTTAATTTATTGTATTAAACGTGTTACAACTTATAAAATAATTCAACTTTTACTAACACAACCGCATCATGAGTAGCAGATTATCACAACAAATGACTTTTAAATAAATTTTTGCTAATTATTTTCAGAAAAAACTTGTAGACTAAAAAAGTAAGTGTTACTTTTACACCGTATTCGAAAGAAACACAAAATAGTCTTCTCATAATTTAGGTTTATAATTGGTTAGTATAAGTCCCCTGCCCATCAGGGGACTTTGCTTTTTTATAAACTTTTTGTTTTTAAAACTCGGCTGTTGAGAATATCATCTCGCCACAATCCATCTCCACCAATCTAACTTCTTTAGCTATAAGGGTTTTGTAACAAACAGCATAATAAGTAAACAATCGTCGGCAATATGCTTTGCAGGCATTCTGTAGTTACTGCTTTTAGTGTAAAATCGCAATAAACAAAACCACAAAAAAAGGCGATCGAAACCGCCATTAAATTTGACCGGCTTTGACCGCCTTTTAAATGCTATAATTACAGTTGAGATACTTAACTAAGTAATCATTCCCTTACAAGAAACTAATTGATTCTTTCTATAAAAATATTGAATTATAATTCAATTATCTCATAATGAATGAACTAATAATCTCTCATTCCTGCAACTGTTCATTAATAACCAAACAACTGGTTTAAGCTCAGTTTTGTAAGCTCTCCGTATGCTTTTAGATCACTATCCTTCACTCTTTTTTCTGATGCTACAATACAGTAGGTGAATGGTTTATTCTTTATTTCCTGATCATGAAATGCCTTTAAAGCAGCATAGTCTAAGTTAGCTACCGCATTGTAGGTGTTCTTGCGCTCGTCATAATCCAGGCCACGGCGTTGTGCATTTAAGTAGCTGAATAAAATGCCATCCTGTGTAACGCGATCAGTTTCCAGTGATTTGCGGATATTATCGCGTGCGGTATTTACCACTTTTTCAGACTCAGGCAGGTCGGTAATCAGCTCGTTCATGCCTTTGATCGCCTCATTCAATTTATCGGCTTGCGTACCCACGTAAGCTATAAAGTAGTTGGGGTCTTCTTTTTTAGAAGGAGCAACGTATACCGCATAGGTTGAATAAGCCAGCGCTTTAGACTCACGGATGGTTTGGAAAACAATACTGCTCATACCACCGCCAAAATAGTTGTTGTAAAGCTCAATTACCGGGGTTTTGGCTACATCATAAGGCGACTCGTTACGAATCCAATTAATCTCCGCCTGCACCATATCAAAGTCGGCAAACAATACCTGGTTTTTATCAGGATTTACACGGGTAAATTGCTTAGCGGCAGGGTAGGCTTTAAACGTTGACGGTACCTTATGTAAAGCTGCAATAGCTTGCGCCGGGGCTGCCTGCGGACCGTAATATAAAACAGTATGCTTATAGTCCGATAAGCTATGCAGTAAGTTTACCAAGTCTTCGGCTTTTAGGTTATCCAGTTCTTCGTTAGATAATGTATAGTTGAACGGGTTTTGTGCACCATAACGAGCGTAATTTAACAAGCCCGACATGATTGCCGCTTTGTTAAGCCTGGCGTTTTCGCGGCCCTTACGGATGCGGGCTTTTAAACTGGCTAACGCGGCCTCATCAGGTTTACAGTTTTTAATCAGGTCTTCGTACAAGGCCACTGTTTTATCAAAGTTTTCTTGTAAACCGTTGATGGATACTGTTGAAACATCAGTACCTGTATTTACCGAAAACGAAGCTGCAAGCTTGTAAAATGCTTTGCTGATATCTTCGGCGCTCATTTTATCGGTGCCTAAAAATTGCAGATATTGGGCAGCAATAGGTAATAGCTTATTGTTCCAGCTACCCATATCATAACGGTAGTATAATCTGAATAAGCTGTTGTCTTTGTTTTGTACCGATAACACTTCCAGCGGACCAGCGTTCGCGCGCTTGATGTCGCGGTTAAAGTCTAGCCATGTTGGCTGCACCTGATTACTCGGCATGTTGTTTACCGTTTTTAAAAAGTCGGACTGCGCCTCGCGGTTTACGGCTACCGGTGTAATAGTAGGTTTGTCTACCTTTACAATGTTTTTGTCTTCGCCCAGGTGTTTGTAAACTATAACGTAGTTGTTATCGTTTAGGTACTTGTTAGCAAAGGCCACTATTTGTGGCTTGGTAATTTTAGACAGTTCGTCTTCGTTAGCTACCTCGTTACGCCAATCAACGCCTGAGGTAAAGGCGCTCATTAAGTTACCTGCACGGCTAACATAGTTTTCGTTACCCTGAATCTTGCTCTTTTTGCTGTTATTAACAATAGCCGGTATCAGATCGTCAGAAAACTTTCCACTTTTCAATTTGGCTATCTCTGCCAGCATCAGGCTGCGCACTGTATCAAGCGTTTGTCCTTTAATAGGGCTGCCCTGTAACATCAATACGCTATAATCTTTTAAGTTGTATGATGTGGCATTGGCACTTAACAGACGTTGTTTTTTGGTCAGATCCAAATCAAATAAACCGGCTTTACCGTTAGTCAGGATATCGCCCAACAAGTTGAGCATTCTGGCGTCGCGTGTGCTTGCGCCCGGAAAGCGGAAAGCGATGGTTAGGTTCTCAGGGGTTGGTCCGTAAATATCGCGTTTAACTGGAGCTGTAATTGGTTTTTCGGGAGCAAACGTGTAAGCCGGTACCGCTTTAGGTGCCATGTAACCAAAGCGCTGATCAATTTTTTTGATCATCACATCCGGGTTAAAATCGCCGGTCATGATGACACCCATATTATTAGGCACGTAATAGTTATGAAAATAATTACGGATAGCCTTTAAAGATGGGTTTTTTAGATGCTCAACGGTACCAATGGTGGTTTGCCTACCATAATTATTGTTTGGGAACAGAGCGGCAAACATGGCTTCAAAAACTTTGCTGCCATCGTTATCTAAACCACGATTTTTTTCCTCGTAAACAGCTTCCAGTTCTGTGTGAAAAATTCTGAATATCGGTTTACGAAAACGTTCGGCCTGTAACGTCAGATACTTATCAACCGATGCACTCGGAATGTCGTCTGTATATACGGTTTGTTCAAACGAGGTAAAGGCATTGGTATTTTGGCCACCCATGGCAGCCATCATTTTATCATACTCGTTAGCAATGGCAAACTTTGCCGCCTCTCCGGATACCTGGTCAATTTTCTTGTAAATTTCTTTACGCTTAGCTTCGTCCTTGGTAGAGTTATATTGTTCGTAAAGATTATCAATCTGATCAAGCAAAGGGCTTTCTTTACTCCAGTTTAAAGAGCCATAACGATCTGTCCCTTTAAACATCAGGTGTTCAAGGTAGTGAGCCAGGCCTGTGTGATCGGCAGGATCGGTTTTGCTGCCCGCTTTTACCGCAATGTACGATTGGATGCGGGGCTGTTGTTTGGTAGTGCTTAGTATAACGGTTAGCCCGTTTTTGAGCTTGTAAAAGCGGCTGTGCGTAGGATCGCCGCTTACATAAGTGTAGTTATAACCGTTTGAGGTAGCTTTTTCCCACTTAAAAGCTTGCTGCGCAAAAGCTATACTGCTGGTAAGCATCCAGCAGATTACCGTAATAGGTTTAGTATAAATTCTCATCGTCTAAATATATAAATAACATCGTTAAATACATAGCTATAGACAGATGCAACAAAAACAGAATAATTTAGAGTATTGCTCTATTAGCAAGCTACTAAATAAACTATTAATTAGGCAAAGAATGAGCCCTGAAAGAAATGTAATTGAGGTTTAATCTACTTCAACCTGTGCAGCATCATAAACATGAGAATATATTAGGCTTAACATAAGTATTTAACATTTTTTTTTCGCCGGTTTTCAGTTTAAGATAGCATTGAAGTTTTGCCTTCTACACAATCCATACAAATCAACCTTTTAATTCGAAACGAATGCAAAATATTACACGGTAAGTTGCACATTATCAGGCAACTTACCGTGTAATATTTGCTATATAATAATCAATAATCTTATTACCCTATGTGGTAAGGCTCCATCCTTTACGATACTCGCGTTTTACATACTGGTTTACCTCATCAAAATTGGTTACGCGCATGTTTGCATTATCCCAAAGCAATTTAATATGGCCGCCTTTCAGGTCGTTGCCCCTTACGGCTAAGTTGGCCATAAGTAAGGCTTCGGTTAATGGGCCGGCTGTTTCGAAGGGTGCACTCACTTCTTGCTTGCCATAACCTGCTAAACAGGCTTCTACCCACTGTGCATAGTGTCCTTCGGCTTCTCCCTTAACACGTTTCCACTTTTGCGGAACTTTTACCTGTGATGTACGGGATGTGGGCAGTAACTGCGGATTCTCTGAGTAAGTGTTGGCCATCATTTTGCCTTTGGTGCCAATAAAAAGTATACCATTACCATCGTCACCAAACATTTCGTTAGGGCCTAACTCTTCAGGGCGTTCCGGTTGTATGCCACCATCCATCCAGTGCAGTTTAATGTCGCCTTTGGTTTTGTTGGTTTTAGGGAATGTAAGAGTTACATGGCTTGACGGCGGGCAACTTTCAGGGAAGCGGCCTTGCTTAAATTCATCAACATATACCGTACCCACACTCGCCTGTACATCTTTAGCATATTGTAAACCAAGCACTCTAAAAGGTGCTTCAACCAGGTGGCAACCCATATCGCCTAACGCGCCTGTGCCATAGTCCCACCAGCCACGCCAGTTAAATGGTACCAGTTTGTTTACATATTCTTTATACGGAGCAGTGCCCAGCCAAAGGTCCCAGTCTAATTCTTTGGGAATTTCAGATTTTGTTGTTGGCCATTGGATTCCTTGCGGCCACACCGGGCGATTAGTCCAACAGTATACAGTATGCACATCGCCAATCTCTCCGGCATCATACCACTCAGAAAGTAAACGCGTACCGTTATTTGAGGCACCCTGATTACCCATTTGGGTAACTACCTTATACTTTTTGGCAGCCTCAGTAAGCATACGCGCCTCATAAATGTCATGAGTTAAGGGCTTTTGCACATATACATGCTTACCCATAGCCATGGCATGATAAGCTATTATGGCGTGATTGTGATCAGGCGTTGATACAGAAACGGCATCAATATGCTTGCCTTCTTTTTCTAAAAGTTCGCGCCAGTCTTTGTAATATTTGGCTTTAGGAAACCTTGCTCTAGATTTAGCAGCACGGCGGTCATCAACATCGCACAGGTATGCAATTTCGGCCTTGCCGCTTTTTGCAAAGTTATTAATGTCAGACTCGCCTTTACCGCCTGCGCCTACACCAGCTACCATCAATTTGTCGCTGGGTGCTACAAACCCTTTGCCAAGTACGTGGCGGGGCACAATCATAAATGAAGCTGCTGCCATAGCACCAGTCTTCAAAAAAGATCTTCTGGAGGTTTCTGATTGTTTGTTCTCTTCGCTCATTGGTTTACTTTTTGGTTATATGATCTGATTATAGGTAACTACTTTTTGCTTCAGGCACCTCGTTTGGTTGTATAAACAGACATTTAAAGGTCCTGAATATGCAAGTCATTGATTTGGTAAAAGACACATTTACGGGGCTAATTTGATGCTGATTATAACTGGTTTGGATCGGAATAAAGCCCTAATATAGATAACAAATTTATAGATAAAGCATGACGAGATAAATTTTCTAAAACCTTTTAGCAAAATAAAGATTCTGACTGAAGTTTAAAGTTACTTTGTACAACTTTTTGCTGCAAGTAGTGTTATCCTCATTTGCAGTATGACCAGTTTTATTATCATATCGATTATCATATTATCGGCACTCGGCTATTTGGCTTTTATTCTGTTTAACAAACAAACAAATAGTACTCCTGCTGCTGGCGCCATCCTTAACGTCGAACTAAAACAAATTTTGGAGCAGCATGTAGACTACTACAATAAGCTATCTGCCGCTGATAAATTTCGTTTTGAAAGTTTGATTGACGGTTTTCTTGAAACGGTGAATATAGAAGGCGTCGGATTAGAAGTTAGTGACCTTGACAGAATACTTATCGCATCAAGCGCTATCATACCCATTTTTGGATACAAAGAATGGAGATATACGAACCTGACAAACGTTATTTTATACCCTGACACTTTTAATAACGACTTCCAGTTTGAGGGAGAACAAGAAGGCCGCAATATTATGGGCATGGTGGGCTCAGGCTATATGAACGGGCAAATGTTACTATCCAGAGCAGCGCTTTTGAAAGGTTTCTCCTCAGCATCAGGCAAGAACAATACGGGTATACACGAGTTTGTACACCTTTTAGATAAAAGCGATGGCGCCACTGATGGCGTACCTGAAAATTTAGTGTCGCACGAGTACGCTACACCATGGTTAAAAATGATGCACCAGGAGATTAGACGGATAAAAAAGGGCAATTCGGATATTGACCCTTATGGCGCTACTAACGAGGCAGAGTTTCTGGCTGTTGCGTCAGAATACTTCTTTGAAAAACCCGAACAGTTTAGTCAAAAGCACCCCGAGCTCTATGAACAACTAAGCCTGATTTATAGTCAGGATCCCGCCGACCGGAAATAGGTTGCAGTTATTTTATTTTTAGACGATACAGTTCTAACTTCAATATGTTTATCAAAAAATATACACTTCCTGTGCCATAATGACGAGAAAACTTGTTGATAATGGCACACATACCGCCGTTCTCTGGAACATGATTTACACTTCTTACTGCATTAATATACCTGGTACAGAATAACCGGCTTGTGTTGATAGCTAATTACGGAGAGCCAAAATGTTTCATTGCCAAATGCCGCTCATTACTCCAGCTGTTAATTACCCAATAATATTAGAAACATGACTACAGATGCCTGTCTTGCCAAAATTTTGTATTATAAAAATAGCCAGATAAAAAGAAAAAAATTATTAGGCACTTGTAAAGATAACGTATATATTTGCACTCCTCAAGCGGGGGATTAGCTCAGCTGGCTAGAGCGCTTGCATGGCATGCAAGAGGTCATCGGTTCGACTCCGATATTCTCCACAAATCATTTAAAAGGTCTGATCAGAAGCAATTTTGCAAAATGATCAGACCTTTTTAGTTTTATTAGAATTTCCTGATGGGTGATAGCTTTGACCAACATCTTTGCGAGATGTTAGCTTATCCCGCCGATAAATTTTTTTTGTTTCTAATAATCACACTTCAACTTTATTAATAACCATCTGTTCTTTGACCTCAGAAACAATAATTAACATCCTAGTTTAAAAACTACGTTTCGTAGATCAGTGGAATTCTTGCTCAGATCTTCCTTTATTCTATGGGGAAGCAGTAAACTTACCTAAACATTGCTTTTTGACAACTCATAATGAACTATTTTGAATAACCTTATCAATACATATTTTGCAATGATCTTATGGCATTAAGATTAACTAACCTTGGATCTAATACATCCAAACCAGCAGAAAAACCTGTTAAAAGATTTTCAGGGCTATCGATTTTCTGCATAAGCGGAACAAGATGATTTACCAGTCGAAATTGCGACAACACGTTAGTCTCAAGTATCCACAATAAACTTTTTACCGGACAGGAAAGCACTTCTCCTTCATCGATCGCCAATAGTTATTGTAAGATAATCAATCTCAATATCTTGCTCTTGCAGACTTTACACTAACTCAATCACTGATATTTCATCTGTAGCATATACATTCTTAATAACTACATTTTATCCTTATTTAAAAAAGAAATATCAGCACGTATCACCATCAAACCCATATCATGTATACATCAGCTGCCCAATGCCATTAGCAGCTCCTACAACTAATCCTGTTGTTATTACACTATCATATTAATAATGATTAAAGGTGACTTATAACTTTACGCGATGTAAGCATTTTCTTTATAGGCAGCCTAGTTTTCATTTAATCTACTGAGGCTACAGCAGTTTTGCCTAGCTGCCTTTGTCAATTCGATATCTCTAACTTAAAAGGTTATTCAATTAATCGACAGTAGCGGCGGTAAGGTTAACTATTTCATCAGCTTGTTAATACCCGCAGTAAACGAAAATGGCAAGCGACCAGTTTTTTGTGCTTACACCTTGTGACTTCTGAGTCTGGACATAAATCGAATTATTTAGTCGAATTATTGAAGACTTTAAATGCATCAGCTATTGCTTAATATCAACCAGTTTGCTTGTTCAAGATATCTAATACCTGCAACCGATAGAGCTTACCAATAGGTATGATGTTACTTCCTATATTAATCTCCTCCAGCGTATAAGAATCAATCTTATTCACCGAGACAAGATAAGACCGATGCACTCTGATAAATAATGATGCAGGCAACATTGCCTCAAGCGAACTGATCGCGTATTTCGTAATGACCGGGCCTTTGGTTGTATTTATCTTTAGATAATCTTTTAAGCTCTCGATGTATTGAATATCAACAAGCATAACTTTTACCATCTTTCGGTCGGCCCGGAAGTACAGAAAAGCGTGATCAGCGGTGCCTTGGGCGTTGACTGGCGATTGGGTTTCACATCGGGCTTCCTGCTCCGGCAGTGCTTTCAAAACCGCTTTCAGGAACCGTTCGAAATGGATTGGTTTGACCAGGTAATCAGCAACGTCCAGCTCAAAGGCTTTAACAGCATACTGTTCAAAGGCAGTCGTCAGAATTATTTTCGGCGGATTGATAAGCGTGCCGATCATATCCAAGCCTGTAATCTGTGGCATTTGAATATCAAGAAAAAGCAGATCAATATGTTGTTGTTTGAGCAGGCTAACGGCCTGCAGTGCATTACCACATTCTCCCGCAAGGCTAAGTATAGGTAATTGAGCAACATAACGTCGCAATACTTCCCTCGCAGGGGGCTCATCATCAACGATGAGGCAATTATATCTCTTGATCGGCTCCATGTTGAACAGTTGTAATTAACTCCGTAGGGCCGGTTGTCAGTGCAATCTTCAAATTAACAATATACATCTCTTTTTCATCATTGATCACCAGTTCATGCTGGCCCGGATACAGTAGTTCCAGGCGCTTGCGAACGTTAACGATCCCGATCCCTGGACTCAGTTTTTTACCAGTGATGGGTTTGCCATTGATCAGTTTCATCGATAGTTCATGATTGTTTATGCAAACAGCCAAACTGATCCAAGGATGATCAGTTACCTGGCTTGCACCGTGCTTAAAGGCATTTTCGATAAAGGGCAAAAGCATCAACGGGGTAATTAGGTGGTCAGATGTTTTTGGCATCTGAATAGATAGATCTAAACTTTGATCGTAACGTGCCGACTCCAATTTAAAATAATCTTGTATCATCTTCAGTTCCTTCTCAAGCGGCACTAATGGATTACTGCAATCATACAGGATATAACGGAGCAATTGAGACAGACCCATGATCATACCTGATGCCTTTTCTGATACTTCCTGCGTATATGAGTATATATTGTTAAGGGTGTTAAATAAAAAATGCGGATGCAACTGCGCTTTTAACATTTGCAGCTCGGCATTCGCTTTTTCTTTTTCCAGCACCAGAGCTGCCTGCTGCCTTTCATAGAAGCACTTCATTAGCTTGATGGCGGCCGCTACTCCCCCAACCGTAATACTTCCCCTCAAACCAGCCAGCATAGCCACACCGAACTGCACATAAAAAGCCGGATGAGACTCGCGGGCAACCATCGGCGAAATTTTATTCGCATTAAAATGACGTATATGGTCGATCACTGTCATAGATAAGGCCGCTGACATAGCCGCGGTTATAAACACTAATATCATTGCGCTTAATATTGCCCAGACATATCTTCCTGGTAATATCAGTTTGGGTATTACCAAATACATGAGCGTGTAAGCCAAAAATATGCTTGGGAACAAATACATCAAGGTTTCCGGCGATGTAATTAGCAGGCGATGCAGAAATGGTTGTTGCTGTAAAACAGGCGATGGCGAAAACGAGTACAGCAAAAGTTGAAAAAGGAACCAGAGCATCCAAAAGCTTATATGCCGCAAGGTTCGCCACTTAGCGCTATTAGAATAAACAAACGGTATTTGTTGCATCGACCCTAATTATCACCCTAAGATACATATCAGCTATCAAAGCAAACTATTGCCGGCAACTTATTCGACCGGCGCAACCAAGCCGCCTATGAGATCATTTCGTCGACGACCAAATGCGCTGATAGGCAAACAGCAGGTGTATGTTTTCAGAAAGACTACGTCGGGCTATTTTCCACAATTGGTATCATCAATCCCGGTAGATTTGAACAAAAACAATTGCTATGAAGCCACTAGTCATCTTATTTTTTATGACCTGTTTATCGCTTGCCGCGTTTGCGCAGCTCGATACTACGAGCTACCCAAAGGAGCGGCAGGAAATCCGGCAACTGTTACGAAGTCAAGGCTTCGGAACGAAATTAGATTGTGCGGATATGGTCGCAGTAGGGCCGAAAGGCGATATCTCCTACACGCGGCAGCAATGGATAGAAGCACAGAAAAAGGAAAAATTAGTATTTAAGGCTGTAAAGCCAATACCCGACAATGAGTTGATTCGCATCTACGATGGGACAACTGCGGTAGTCAACTTGCTGATCAATGTCAATATTGTTGTTGATGGACGTGATTTGAATATCAAGGTTCGCCGTTTGGAGGTGTACCACAAAACTGCCGGTACTTGGTGCCGCGTGGCAGGCCAGGGAACGCAAGTAGATGAAAGCTTATTCCCGGTAAACACTAACAATAAACCTTAATCAAATCACCATGAAAAAAATAATCAAGTTCGTTTTTGCATTAACATTCATCAGCACGTTGCTGCTGAGTGTTGCCTGTAAAAAAGATTCAGATAAAGAAAACAAGGGTCTGTACAGCTTCTCAAACACGGAGTATACCGGCCTTGCCAATGTAGGCAATCCCTACTTTCCGAGGCCCTTGTCTTTAAGATTTAGCGAGGGAAACGATGTTGCAGCGTGGTCACATCTGACGCTTTCCGTTTGGCGCTGAGGCGATGTGCATGGCAAAATAACAAAAGTAGAGGAGGATACTGAGGGAAAGACCACGGTCATCGTTCTTTTTGATCTGCCGGGGATGAACAATTCAATTCGCCATAGGTCTACACTATTTCAGCCGATAAGAAAACCATTACAGGGGGCTCTTCACCAATCATCTCCATGGTCGATATGAAGCTGTTTCCCAAAGATGCACTCAGCGTTGTAGGTGTTTGGGCACAGCATGACTATCCTGAATGGTTCCCGGATGTGAACATCATTAATTTCCTGGAAAAGGGCGTAACCAATTACAAGCAAAGCGGGAAATATATTCTTGGCGTTTTTGATCTAAATTTAAATTTCGCCGAAAACTATAAACAGGACGGCTCGCGGATCGCCTTCACTGGTGCTAACCCGGATGTTGACAGGCCGCGAATTACATCTGTTCCGTATTATGGGGTGCTCTCCGCTGATGGAAAGATATTATACGTTGATGCCTATGCGTTTTCTACGGCCCGCATATCAACTTCATTAAGTACATTTCCATGGTATGGCCCAAAAGACACCACGCCTTGGTTGATCAGGCAATAAATACCGCCTTAAAAACTTGATATAAATTAAAATGGGCTCGAACAGTAGTTGGCTATTTTTTTAATACTGAGATTTAAGTAACACGTAAGTATAGCAAAATTTTACTTGTTACAAAAAAAAGCCATCAAATTAAAATTTGATGGCTTTTGCTCCTGAGGCTGGGCTCGAACCAGCGACCCTCTGATTAACAGTCTATGGGAGGCTCGTTTTGATATTTTGTTTTACATTCAAATAGCTGTATTTCAATATTTTATAAAAATGTCGTTTTGTGATCTTTTACTTTTTTTTGCCATTCTTTGTCCATTTGTGTGAGAAATGTGTGAGATTAAACTAAGCGATTTTATGCGAAATTTGCGTAATTTCACATGTTCTAAAAAAATTGTGTGAGAGAAATAGGCGTTTTACTTAATTTTAATAAAAATGGCAGTAAAAGTTAACTTATATTTAGATGAACGGAAGGTTGAAACCGGTAAGAAAGCACCGGTAAAAATCAGGTTATACATCTCTCGTACCGATATTAGGCACTACCATACCGACATATACCTGACGGCTCAACAGTTCCAACAATCCTATCTAACCGAAAAACCTAAGAAAGCATTTCAGGAAACTAAAATAACTTTAGATGCCATAGAAGCAAAGGCAAATAGAATTATTACTAAAATGGATGGCTTATTTATCCTTGATAAATTTGAGCGGGAAATGTTTCGCTCTCAAGCCGCCACTACAGACGTATGCGCCTACTATCAGGACTATATAAATGAACTGACGAGGAATGGCCGTGCAGGCACTGCCTCCAACTACCGTTTAAGTTTAAAGTCATTGCTTGAATTTGCCGGCAAGGATAAACACCCCGCATCAAGCCTTTCATTTGCACGGATTACAGTCGATTTTTTAAACAGATATGAAAGCTGGATGGTAGCTGCCGACAAGTCCAAAACTACTGTAGGTATCTACTTACGCCCTTTACGGGCTATTTTCAATAAAGCTATGGAAGAAGGCAGTATAGCAATTGAACTGTATCCTTTTAAAAAATATAAAATACCTACAGGCCAAAACATAAAGAAGGCCCTAAGTAAGGAGGAATTAAAAAAACTGTATACTGCGCCGGTAGAGCCAGGCAGCCCTAAAGAGAAAGCAAGGGATTTTTGGTTTTTTAGTTATCAGTGTAATGGAATGAACTTTCGGGATATTGCAGAATTAAAGTATAAAAACATTAATAAGAAATCAATTTCATTTTTGCGACATAAAACGCTATATACCACTAAAGACAAACCGAAGCCCATCATTATTCCTTTAACAGAAACGATTAAGGCTGTTATAGAACGTTACGGCACCCGCCCCGTTTTGCCTGACAATTATGTGTTCTCGATATTGAATAAAAAGATGGATGAAGCAGAGAAACTAAGGGTTAACCAAAATTTCATTCGTTTTGTCAATCAGCATATTCAGAAGTTAGCAAAAGAACTAGACCTGGATGGTGAAATTTCTACTTACTACGCACGGCATTCGTTCACAACCGCCGCTATCCGTAATGGCGCAAAAATGGAGTTGATACAGGAAAGCTTAGGTCACCGTAGTTTAAACACCACGCAAAACTATTGGGCTGGTTTCGAGGATAACGTAAAGCAGGAAATCGCTGATAAGTTGATGGACTTTAGCTAAAATTCGAAGTTCACTTTTTGTGAACCTATGGTTATATTTGTTATTAGGAACATGAAAGTCCATTTGATTTAAAAGCAATCATTAGAAGAATTTGTCAACAGACATCTAAGAAGTAAAATCTCTCTAGAAGATTGAACAGAAAAACTTAAGCTAGCAGACTGGGAGCAACCAAGTGATATGAAACAAACTTTCAATACCGCTGATTTCTTAGGTAAAAGCAGTAACCAGGTTGTTTTTGATATTGCCGGTAATAATTACCGGATGATCTGCAAGTTTTTATTTGGCGTAAAACAGGCTAATTTATTATTGTTGGATTGGAACTCATGCAGAATACAATAAGATTTGTAAACAAGGTCACCAATACACTATCAATCTTTACTAACATGGAAGCAACAACAATAAAATATACCATTATTAAAAACAAGGATCAATATGACCGATATTGCACCCAGTTGGAGACCTTGCTCACTCAAGCAAATAGTGAATCCTTACAAGACGAAATTGACCTAGTGACACTACTAATCGAGAAGTATAATGAAGAACATAACACATTTAAGGAAACTGATCCAATTACCCTGTTACGTTCTTTCATGCAAGATCATCAATTAAAATCTCAGGACATGGCTGCAATTTTAGGGATTGGCAAAAACTACGTGTCTGATATATTAAATTACAAAAAAGGGTTATCTAAGGAGGTAATAAGAAAGTTAGCTGATCATTTCAAAGTCAGGCAAGAGGCATTTAATCGTCCGTATAAATTAATTTCCCCTATAAATGCACACCTCCGTAATGCCCGTGTAATGAATACAACCAAGCAACTCCAATACGCCGGTAAATAAACCTATAATGTAAGGTTGAGACCCGTTTTTTAGGTCTTATCGTTACAATAAAGGCAATAACCTGCTACTGCAACTGCTTTATTATCGACCTGAAGTTTTCTAACCCGGCTTCCAAGTTTTCCAAAATATCGTTTGCTAATACATCCGGGTCGGGCAGGTTATCCAAATCAGCTAATGATTTATCTTTAAGCCAGGTTATATCCAAACTTGTTTTATCACGGCTTACAATTTCTTCGTAACTAAACTTTCTCCAACGGCCTTCAGGATTGGTTTCTGCATTAAAGGTTTCTTTACGGGTATGTCGGTTGCCTGGCTGATAGCAATATATGAAATCCAGTAAGTCGTCTAGCTTCAACGGGTTCTTTTTTAGCGTGTGGTGTACGTTGGTACGGTAGTCATAATACCAGATCTCTTTTGTCCATGGGTCTTTTGCGGATGGTTTTGCATCGAAGAAAACAACGTTTGCCTTTACGCCATTGGCATAAAATATACCGGTTGGCAAACGCAGAATGGTATGCAGGTCTGTGGTTTCTAAAATCTTTTTACGTACCAATTCACCTGCGCCACCCTCAAACAAAACATTGTCGGGCAGTACCACTGCCGCCATGCCGGTTGTTTTAAGCATGGTACGAATGTGTTGTATAAAGTTAAGTTGCTTATTACTGGTAGTGGCGAAGAAGTCTTGACGGTTATAGGTCAGGTCTTCCTTCTCTTGCTCTCCTTCTTCATTGGTAAATGTTTGACTACTTTTTTTACCGAACGGAGGGTTGGCCAGCACATAATCATAAGTAGTGCTACTCTGGGCTATCAGGGCATCCGCAGGAGAGATATTATTATCGCTGTCAATATCACCGATGTTGTGAAGAAACAAATTCATTAGAGCCATTCTACGTGTTCCTGCAACAATTTCGTTTCCGTAGAAAGTGCTGTATTTTAAAAAGCGCTTCTGTTCTTTGTCAAGTTTATAATTGTTTTCGTTAGCAATGAAATCATAGGCTGATAGAAAGAACCCGCCCGTTCCACATGCAGGATCGGCAATGGTTTTACCCGGCTCTGGGCGAATACAGGCTACCATAGCGCTTATCAATGCGCGCGGCGTGAAGTACTGCCCGGCACCGCTTTTGGTGTCCTCAGCGTTCTTCTCAAGCAGACCTTCATATATGTCGCCTTTAACGTCAGTATCCATCATAACCCAATTTTCACGATGGATCATGTCGATAAGCTTATAAAGCTTAGCTGGATCTTGTATTTTATTTTGACTCTTCGTGAATATTTGCCCTAAGACACCTTTTTGCTGCGCTAACTCACGTAACAGTATTGAATAATGTATTTCAAGTTCTGCGCCCCGTTTGGATGTAAGGCTTTCCCAACTATATTCATCAGGTATAGGTAAAGGGCGGTTGTATGGCGGCTTACTATATTCATCTGCCATCTTTAAAAATAGCAAGTAAGTAAGTTGCTCCAAATAATCGCCATAGCTTACGCCATCATCACGAAGGGTGTTACAGAAAGACCAGACTTTGGAAATGATTGCAGATGATGTCATTGGGTTAAACTTAGTTTTGCTATTGGCTTAATTCCAGCTTGAGCTATCTTCCGACTTTGTGGTGAATTAGGTTGAATTGCATATTTTCCAGACATTACCCAGTAAAAGGGTACAGGTGCTTTGATTTTGTTTAGCTCCGGGGCTTTGCTGTTGAGCCAATCTTTAAGCCATTGTAGTTTATTAAGCATTGTAGAAACTTCCGCTGTATTAGCAGAATGTACTTCAACGAAATAAGCTTTATTATTGTACCCTATGCAGTAGTCCCAACGGTTAGAGTTTGGATATTTGGTTCTAACACATTCGTCAATATCTACGCTTCCATTACAAAGAGAGTTGTCCGTAAGCGCAACTTTCGCACTATAAGCTCCTAATGCTTTAAGTCCAGGCTGGTAGCAGTTTTTAATTTCGGCGGTTGCTTCAACAGCCTCTTTAAATTTATTTGAAGTGGTTTTAGCCATTGTTTGCAGCAGCTATAGTTGCAACAATATCATTAGCTTTTGAACTGAAAGACGATAGCCCTCCCCATTCCGAAGTTGCAAGATCTTCACTGCCAGCATCCAAACTCGAAATGTCTCTTACTATTACACTTTTTTGTACCCGATCAAAATAGTAAGTGTTTATTGTCTTAGTTTGTAACAGATCCTTGAATAGCCTGTTTATTGGTGCGGACTTTGTTAACTCGAAAAGCTTTAAAAGTGATTGATCGTTAGCCTTTGCCTCTTTTAATATATTAAATGCCCATGCAAATTCAAGTAATACCGGTGAATGGGTAGACACTATTACTTTGTAATCTCTCGAAAGAAGATCCAAGATTTGCAAAAGGACTGAACTGATAGCCTCTGGATGCAGTCCCATTTCCGGTTCCTCTATGATTACGTATTTTATATCTTCTTTTCGAGTGGTTTTAGAAGCCGGACACAAATAATAAAAGCTAAGCAGCAGCGGCATAAACTCCTTTTGACCGGCGCTCCAAGCCATAAAAGGCAGGCTTGTATCATTAATATTTAATCGCAAGCGTTTTTTGTTCGATTTGTCAATAACTATTTTGCCATCATGAAAAATGCTGTTGTTAATGGAGTTCCTTAATGGTTCTTTTAAGCGTTGTGTTTGTGGGAATATTGATTCCTTTTTATTACTTAAACCGCTTTCTAAAAACTGCCTTAACGTTTCGCTAAAATCTCGGAGAATATAAGGCACTGCGTCTTCATATTCGCTGAAATAACGGGGCCATCCATTTTGCAAACAAATTACGCGCTGGGCGGGTATATAGAATAACTTGTCGGTCGCATCTTTATAACTTTCTTTTTGCTTAGGCTTTAAATAATCTACATCGTATACCCTTCCATTATAGGTAACTTCGGTGTTTCTATTCCAAATCCCATTCATTCCTTCTCCAAAATATCTGTCTAATATTTCTTCTTCGGTATTCCCCCAAACAAAACCATATTGTTCTATAGTTCGTCTGATGTGCTTTTTATCTATCAATAGTTTTATCAACTGCAATAAAATACTCTTTCCACTTGCCTGAGGTCCGACAAAAAAAGTTAGATCACCAAAGCTGATATTAGCTTCGTCTATCGGCCCCAATGACTTGATTTTTATACTTTTCATGTAAAAGCTTAATAAACAAATATACTTACTTCTATAATTTTGAAATAGTTAGATCATGAAGTGACCTTATTAATCACCTTTCCAAACCCGATCGGTACTAACCCAACTTCTTTCATCCAGTTCCACATTGCTAAAATCCCTGCCTTTGAAAATTTAGCTTTGCTTTTAGACCAGTCGTAAACCTCGTTGGTCAACACTTCGGGATCCAATTCCTGCTGCTCAAGTATATAGTTATTCCAGATGGCATAAACGGTAGCAACAAGTTCCGAATCGTCGGTATTTTTATCTTTAAGTAAGCCGAGTACATAATTGATTTTATCGCTTACAGGCTCAAAAAATTTTGGGTAGTCGCTGGTTAAGTTCTCTAATTTATTTAGCGGTTCAAAATGATAGGGTGCAACACCAGTGTCTTGTATAAACCATTCGCTTTTTTTAGCCTCTCTTATAAATGGATATATAAATGTGGCATCAAGTGGGCCGGCAGTTTGCTTAATATAGTGTGTATCAAATAAAAGCTGTGCATGCTGCTCGCATAAATAAAGTAACTTCTGAAACTTGGTTGTGCCAAAGCTTCTTTCATGGTGGCAAGCGGATATAATTTTACCGGCTAAAACCTTGCGCTCCCAAACATCACGCTTTGCGTTGATAGAAATAACCTTTGCCTCCGTTTGTATACCTGCTTTTACCAACTTCCCTTCAAAAGCTTTTTTCAAGATGCTTTGTTTTAATGCTTCGGCTTGTTGCAAGCTGTTGGTTATTGTCTCTTCGATTTTGTCACAGACACTTAAAAGATTTTCAATTTCTTTTACCACTGTTGATTGTTCTGCAAAAGAACAATACGGCACTACATAGTTTTTTATAATATCAGTATTTAGGTTAGGTTGAGCTGCTCCCATATTAATATTTCTAAGTTCTTTAGTTTTGCTTAACCAGAAATAATATAGATAATGATTGCTCCTTTTATCCAAATTTAAAAACGCAGCTATACCGTCATTCATTGTCGCATCAATCATACAGATTTTTGGGACACCCAAAGTTGCACCGCTATTTGATAACAAAAGAGTATCAGGAGATATTTTTCGAGTTTTGTGTAACCCAGCCTCTTTAATTGTGTGTGTAAAAGCTAATAAATATTTATTACTGTCTTTAGTTATATCAGCTACCTTAAGAAACGGAATTGTTCCATTGTAATATCTTAAATCTCCAGCGGGTCTTGGTGAGCCCCCCCTAACAACATTACATATGTCAGAAACTTTTTTTAATACCCAGCTTTTAGGTAATTCACCATCCTTTAAGTCCTTATTTGTTAACTTACCTTCAAAAGCCGATTTCAAAACCGCCTGCCTGTAAACTGCGAGCTGTTGCTGTGCTGTTTTTAAGTTTTCAATGCCTTTATCCAGTTCGCTAAATAGTTCGTCTATTTTTAAAACGATGTCATTTTGTATAGCTATGGGAGGAAGGGGTATAGTAAATTCCCTCATCGATTTTAATGAAACATTCTTAATTGTGCTACCTGTGGCAGAATTAAGTGCATAATTTAAAAATCTTATGTCTTTTAACAACCACATTAAAAAATGCTTACTAATAACATCAGTTACATTAAAATAACAGGCACTTTTCCCAAGTATAATTTTCTCGTTGTTGTAAAAAGCTACATTCCCAATTGTACCATTTATAGAAACCAAAATACTTTTATCCGATAATTGCTTTTTGTGTTTCTCGTACTCACTTACAGAAACAGACTTTGTATTTGCCTTGATTTCAATTTTACCGTTGGAAAGATTATTACCATTTATAAAGAAGTATTCGCCATTCTCGGAGTATTCGGGTGTTCCATGTAACCCATCCCCCAACAAAGAAACTACATCCTTTAATTTAACCCATTTCCATCCTTCTGGCAATTCTTTTTCAGTACTCATTACGCAGCTAATACTTCGTTCAATTCATTTATAATATCACTGGTACTATCACCAAACAGAGCCCACATTTTACCTAAACCGCCTTGCTTATTAAACGGGTCAAGTTCAAAGTCCTCCTGCTCTACGTGGAAGCTGGAGGCTATGTAATCTTTAATCATGCGCAACCACTGCATTTGCTCTTCGTTAAACTTCAAGGTACCAGCCTGTTTGGCAAAGACCCATTGCTGAAAATTTAAATCGACTGTTTTATCATAAACAGTCAGGCTTTCATCAATACCGCTAACTTTACGGATGAGCGAAACTAAAGCTATTAATTCATTTTTAGGTTGGTCGTTTACCTTTTCTAACTGGGCATAGGCACGCCATATATTTAAGGGAGCTAACAGGGGTTTACTTATCTTAATAGCCTCCACCAGGTCTTTAATCATTTTATAGGTTAACTCGCGCCGATGGTAGGGTTGTCCGTAAAATAATTGTAGCGCAGTAATTTCTTCCTTGTTATCTTCAATCCAGGTTTTAAAATCCTGCACCAGGCCCTCGGCTATCGCTACGTTGTCCTTTACCCAACCTATATTTAACAATTCGTCAGGGTTAACATGGTCAATTACCTGGTCGTACTGCTTGCGGATGTCAATTACATAATTACGCAGGTCAAAACTGTTAAACACCTCCGTGGCCTGCTCAATTAACTTTTCGTGTTGTTGTTTAAGCCGTGTTTCCCTTTCGGCCGGTGCGGCACCCGGCATTTGCTGCTCAATGGTCAAACGCATGCTTTCCAGCGTATCAGGGTCGTAAACGTTTAGCAACTGCTTCACTACATGGTTTATGGTTTGCCCTTGTGCTTTTTCGGCAAATGTTATTTTTTCCTTTTCATTAATCAATTTATCCAACCGGATTAACCTGTTGGCAAGCGTGGTGAGCATATCCTCACTGGTGTTACCCATGTGTACACTTTCAACCACTTCCTTTAATGATAGCCCCGGTTTTTTCTCCAATGGGCGGCTATCCGTTTTCTGGCTCTTTTCTACGCCAATGGCATCAATAATTACAAAATGGTCTTTCGTAAACTTTGCTCCTGGTGTACCTGTGGCTTTTAATTCCTCCAGGCTGCAGGTACGTGTACCCCGTCCTTTCATTTGTTCATAGTAGCTGCGGCTTTTTACATCGCGCATAAACAATAGCACTTCCAGCGGGCGTATATCGGTCCCGGTGGCAATCATATCAACCGTAACCGCCACCCGCGGGTAATAACTATTCCGAAATTGTTGAAGAATGCTTTTAGGGTCTTCCTCGCTGCGATAAGTTATCTTTTTGCAAAACTTGTTCTCTTCGGCAAACTCATCACGTACCATATTGATGATATCATCGGCATGGCTATCGCTTTTGGCAAAGATGAGCATTTTGGGTACTTCAAATTTTTCTGTTGCCAGGGCGGTATCTGTAGCAGGGACGTGTTGTATCCTGTCGGGAAACATCACCGGCAGTTGGTCTTTAACAGCCCTAATAATCATTCGCAGTTGGTTAGGGTTAACCACTTTATCATCTAATTGCTTACCGTTGTATTCTACTTCTTCATCTAACGTATTCCAAAACTGCTTACGGGTAAGCTTTTCACGCCTGCCTATATATTCGCCCAGTTCAATTTTGGAGCCTTGTTGAGTTACCTTGGTTACAATCTCGAAAACATTGTAAGGCACCAGCACCCCATCTTCAACTGCCTTTTGGTAGCCATAATCACAAACTAGATTCTGGTTAAAATAACCAAATGTGCGGTTGTCGGGCGTAGCGGTTAAGCCAATTTGAAAAACGTCAAAATAATCTAATACCTGTTTCCACAAATTGTAAATGCTGCGGTGGCATTCGTCAATTACAATAAAGTCAAAAAATTCCATTGGGGTTTTCTGACTGTATATAATGGGTAGAGGTTCTTTTAGAATAGTTCTCTTTTCATTAGGATTTTCTTCCTCGTCGCGTTCGTCCAGCTCAGTGCCCTTCAAAATGGAATATAGCCGCTGTATGGTGCTAATATAAACCTGGCTATCATTAGGAATGAACGAACTGGTTAAGCGCGAAACGCCATATAACTCAGGAAATAAGCGATTGTCATCCTGCGGTCCGTATCGCTTAAATTCCTGTTCGGCCTGTTCGCCTAAGTTTTTGGTATCAACTAAAAATAAAATTCGCTTGGCTTTTGCAAACTTTAACAACCTGTATATAAACGATATAGCTGTAAATGTTTTGCCCGATCCGGTAGCCATCTGTATTAAGGCTTTCGGACGGTTATCGCGAAACGATTTTTCAATATTGGTAATGGCCGTAACCTGGCAGTCGCGCAAACCGTCAGTTTCCAGCATCGGGATATCATGTAATCTTGCCCTGAGTGTTTTATTTTCCTTTAACCATTGCTGAAAAGTTTCCGGCCTATGGAATGTAAATACAGGGCGAGAGCGGGGCTTAGGGTCACGGTAATCGGTAAAACGGGTTAACTCCCCGGTGCTTTCATAAACAAAAGGCAGCGGGTCGTTATTAAGATATTTGAGTTTCGATGTAGCATATCCGACCGACTGATCTTCAACAGCAGTGAGTTTTAAACCTTCGTCTTCGCGTTTAGCTTCAATAACGCCAACGGGTTTTTTGTCAACGAACAAAATGTAATCGGCCGGGCCTGTTGCTGTTTGATATTCTGTAACGGCAACACCTTTACCAGCACTCAGGTTAATCTGTTTTTTACTCTGTATGGTCCAACCACATAGCAATAACTGCTTGTCGATGTTGTCGCGGGCTAATTGTTCAGGTGTTTGGTTCACTAATAAGATGTAGGCTTGTTCAATAATATATACTCGGCAGAAAATTAAACATTATTTTGAAAGGTTTAATAAATAATCTGCATAGTATGCCTAAGGTATTTGTCGTAAGCTGTGGTAGTAAAATGCGCAAGTTAAGCCATTTTATCGCTTAAACAGCTGGAATGCACGATAGCCGAAAAGTGTCAAGGGTGGTGCCTGCCGGCAAAAAACATAACAATAACGGCACCACTCGTATACCCTTGACGCTTTGCGGCGGTGCTAACTTTGTGATAGCGATGCAATGGTGGGGTTAATATTAATAAGGGCAGGGAAAAGGCAGGTATGTTACGAGCGCAAGCGAGTTTCATTCCTGCCTGTGCGAAGGTGAGGCTGGCTGCGGAATGAAGCGTAGCGCAATGCAGTAGCCTGCCGCAGCCGGAGGCCATCGCGGTCAAATGCAGCACAGCGCACAATGTACTTGGTAAACCTTAAGGATAACCTTGAGGACGTTAGTCGTCAAAGCAACCAAAGCTTTTACAGCTGCTTCATCCGCGTCGAAGCACTCTTTATACCTGACGCCTACATAAGCATTTTTTAGCAGTTCAAATAACTCTCTATCATTACCGCTATGCTGCTCTGTAACTATATTCCCTTGTTGCTTACAGGCTATATAGCTCCCTATCTCCATCTCTCTGCTGATACAACCGGTAAACATTTCGGTAAGCTTAAACAGCCTCGACAGATTGTGACTGCTGGGCCGGTAACCGGTCACTTCCTCCACAATGGCGATCAGAGCAGCCTCCGCAGCTTGATGCAGGGAAAAAAGAGCTGCTTTATAAGCACCTTCCTTCAAGTGATATTCTGCACCCTTCAGAAACTCTTCTGCCTGGCCATACCAGCGTTGCCAACTGACTTTATCGCAATTTAAATTCCGGATGATAGCCGATGAGTTTACAGCGGGTAGGATCATCTTTCCTGATAGGTAAACGATCGTGCAGGCGACCGCCTGTTCATAGAACAAGTCATGCCGCGCTAACCGCCTTTCCAAGCTGGGTTGCTGGATGATCAAAGTAGTCACATTAGCAACAGGCTGGCAACTGTTTTCGATTACATCTGCAAGCTCACTGGCTGTACGATTTTCTTCAGGCGACACGACCGTTAGAAGAAATACAGTTCGCTCTTTATCAGGCGGTGCACCAAGGTAAAACACAGCTTCCGCCAGTGGTACCTTATACCTGATCTTCTCGATAACTTGGGTGAGTACATTACGCCTATCCTGAATGTTGAAATTATCTAGGGTGTAAATCATTACATCTTTTAAGGGTTTCCCTTTTAGATTTTCAACTTCGTGTACAGACTTGTTGCCTTTTCTACCATCAGCATTTATAAGTTTAGTGTTTTGATAATGATTGTCTTCGTTTCGCTTGTAAAGTACCCAGGCAGCGTCATACAATTTTAATAAGTTGTCATAGACGGTAATGATTTTGGCAGCAGTCAGGTCTTCATCTCCAGTATGGGTGCATAAGGCGGCAGTCAGCCATTCATAAAGCAGGTCACGGTACTGTTGCAGTGGTATGGTTTCAAACAAGCCCCAAATGGCCAGGTATGGATTTCTAACCTCTTCCACGGATAAATGTCCAGCGTCATATTCCCATTGTGCTTTTTCCATGCTTATTTGCTCATCAGTAACGGCATTTACTTTAATATCACCGTTCCGGTAAGCAAGGGACAGCAACAAGGCGGCTTCCAGCAAGCGCACGTTAAGTTCATGGTCATGAACTAAAGTTGAGGGTCCCTGTCGTTCGTTCTGGTAAACGCTATCATTGGTGACATAGTAGCGCCAGTTGCGCAACGTTTCGACATGTCCTAGCGGGTTATCAGCATCAAAGAAGGCAGTAATGACCTGCATCGGGTTTTGAATTTCATGAAAGCGCAACAGCTTAGGGTAATGCTCCCAGGGGGCGTAATTGGCGGTGTACATGATGGTATGGATAAACGCCGGGCACCATTGCGCGGCTTATACTAAGTTCACTGTCAACTAACTTGTAGCGAACCATATCGCTTGATATCGAACCAGCCGCCACTGGTATCTTACCAAGGAAGCACTTTAATTAATAAATGCATTGCACCGCTTTCGCAAAACAAGCACCGCCTGAAAGTTAAAGGATATAGAAAAGCAACTACCGCTGCCCCTAACATTATCAGTCTTTCTGCTTCCAGCCGTTTAAACGTTGCAATGCTCATTTGTGCAAAAGGGAAGTAAAAAACAAGGCTACTTTATCATTAGGAAAGGTTTTTGTATATTTACTTCTATCCAATACATTTGCGCCATGGCAGAAACTACCTTACACATCGGAAGAAAGATTGCGCGGGTTCGTGAAATCAAGGGAATTAAGCAGGAAGCGCTGGCCTTGGAATTGGGCGTAAGCCAACAGACTATCTCCAATCTCGAAAAAAGCGAAAAGATAGAAGATGAAGTTTTAGAGAAAATCGCTAAATACTTAGCCGTAACCCCCGAAGCCATCAAAAACTTTAGCGACGAGGCTGTAGTAAACTATTTCAATAATTTTCACGATAACAGTTCAGGCTTTAATTATCACTGCACATTTAACCCTATCGATAAAATTGTAGAGTTATACAACGAGAAAGTAGAATTACTCGAACGCTTACTTCAAGCAGAAAAAGAGAAAAATGAAGCTTTGAGGTCGTCAAAAAGTTAAATTGACCTTTTTCGGCGTTAAGGAACGCCTAATCATTCCATTCATAAACAACGTTTAATGCACCTTCTATAGGCATTGGTACGTTTGATATATTCAACCGATAGTCTATCGTGAAATTTTTCATTTTATCAAACGATTCATATTGAATATATACTTTGTCAAACGTTCTGTCCATTTGATGTTTTAAAAACTTACAGTGATAAGTTATCTCGTAGCTATTAGTTTTCTTGATGCTAGGGGCATCAAAATTAATTCTTGGCATCTGAGGTGATGGAAAGTTCGGAATGCTTAACGAAGGCAAATGAATACTTAAACCATTATCTAAGTCATGTTTTGGTTTGTGAGGTGGCTTAGGCTTTTTCGGCTCTTTAGCTGGTTTATTAGAGGTTTCAAATCCATCAGGAAGGTGTATCCAAACGTCAATGTCTTCTGCAGGCATACTTCCCTTGTTGAAAATCGTAAATTCTAATTCAACAGACATAAAACGACTAATACCATAGTCATAAAACTTATTACAGTAGGCACGGTACTCCTCAAAAAAGTCAGCTAAAGCTTTATTATATTCTTCCTTTGTTTTGTTACTCAACAATGGCCTGTTAATGGAGGCTATTTTTTCAGCCAATGTGGATGGTTCTTTATATGCTTCAATTACCATCATTGGATGTTCGCTCTCGATGTTTGCCATTAATTTATCAACCACTTCCTTTCTTTCCTTCAAATTAGATTTTACAGGAATTTTTAATAATTGTGTTTTGTCAGCGAAACAAAGGTCTACCTTGGGAATGCGCTCTTTTAGGAAAGCATTTTCTTGCTTAAGTTTTTCAATCTGTTTTGTCTGTTCATCTTGATTTTCTTTTAAACGCAGCTCTGGATTAAGGTTCAATACTCTTATATTAAAGGTTCTTGACCTAGCCGCAGCCATTAAGTCGTCTGTTATCAAGAGAACTTCTTCAGAAGGGTTCTTCCTCTTATACTCGATAATACTTGCTAATAAGCAATCATCCTGATGCTTTGGATCCAGTAAGTTCTCATCGAAAGTTAATGTTGCAGGACGTGTGTGTAATATTGTAGAAGGGAACCGCCCTTTTTGTCCATCTAAGATGGCAATTAGCTTTCCAGCTATCATTCTTGATCTTTTGGCAGTCTTAGGATTGGTATGATTCTTATGCTTATCTAATTCATCAAGAACAATCGGTGGAAAGACAAGCTTAAAGTCTCCGTTTATCAGTTCTTTTAATGGAAGTTCATCAAAAGTGGTGAAGTGTAATAATATATTAGTATCAATAAAGACCGCCTGCATTTTTGACAATGATGTTTAAATAGAAAAACTCTGTTTGCCTGATCGCTTTTATTTAAATTTATCCTTCTATGATGTATCCCTCTATAGCAGATATTTGATGGTGGTCAAAATCTAAGCTTGGCGCATTTCCGGTATAGTAAGTAAACTTAATCGGTGTTATCGGTTCTTTTTTGTCAAGCGCAAATTGCCATATTTCTTTTTCGATAACTTTAAGACCGAACTTAGCAAACTCCTCGTCAAAGCCTTGCATTTTATATTTCGTTCGGAAATGACTTAACCAATCTATTAGAAGTGAACCACTCACGACGACACTTGCAGATCCTTCCCATGCTTTTTGGCTGTCCTCTTCCACCATGAAATGATATTCTATCTCTCTAATATCTGCTTCGCCTTGCTGGAATACGTTATGATCTTTTATTGTGATTTTCATAATTCGATTTATTAAAGCTAAGCAATTATTACAAGTCAACATCATTTAACTGCTAATATGATAATCCATAAAATTAGCATTACTTAACAGGTGACGAAGGCATACGAATGGTCGAGCACTTTAAAGGTTCATGAGGCGGAAATAGTTCTATTTTTTGTTGATGCCCAATGTAAAGTAGTACGAAGTTGTTTTCTAATATAAGTATCCTATAGTTCTTGTAAACGTGATTTATACCGATGTAAATAATGCTACCATCAGTGAGCAAAGCGTTAGTGTTAATGCCCTTACAGTACGGCAACTCTAATGCAGGTCTTTTTTCGCTTGAGGTCTGTGTGCCTTGCATTCTTGCCTAAGTCTTCTATATATTTTATGATCTGATTTAAATTTTGAAGTCATCCTACATTAGCGCCGGTTTGTCCTTGCCTGGTTTTGCCTGCGCCGGTTTCTGCCATGAATGGCCTCGTCGTCTATATCATCGCTTATACTGATTTCGATGCCAGGTGTATAAATAACGCCGGCATAGTCATGATCAGCGTTGTGAGAATCAGAAAGATCACCTTCCAGATTTGCTTTTAGTGACTTCTCTGCTATTTTTGCATCAGATATTTCAAGTTCGTCTGCCGTTGGCTCGTATGCCTGAATAAGTTCGTTTGCTACAGATCTGCCCTGCTCATTCTGCGACGCACCCGAATCCAATACGTTCAGTTGTTCCCGTTGCGCCAGGTTGCCGTTCTGATAAATATTGGCGTAGGCCATCGTGTCTTTAAGCTGCCGGTCAAACGAAAACAAGCGGTCGAACAGCATCTCTCCGCTCTGCTTGAAAGCCACCCGGTCAAACTGACCCATCTTTTTGGAGTGCTTCACGTTTTTACCTCGGGAAGTGTTCATCGGGCTAAGCTTGATCTTATTGCTGGCATCCTTACGGCTGACAATCACCTGTACATGCATCTGCTCACCGTCTTTACGCTCATCCCGTTGCTTCAACCCTTGTTTTACCTCCGGGTCTTTGTGACTGTAGTAACGGTGGTTTTCCAACTTGGCGAACCATACCAAGTCTTCCTGACTGTTCACCCCATCCCGGTTAAAGTTTTGCGCGTAGGCATCCATCACCTTAAGGGCAAAACCTTTCATTTGCTCCCTGGCACCATCCTCGCCGTACTGCTCAATTAGAAAAGCGATCTCTTTCTGGCTAGGACTAATATTGACCAGGAAGAATTTGGCATCGTCTCTGCCCAGCTTGGCAACATTACCATCGATCTTCGCTTTGACCTCATAAGGTTCGATCCTGAGCCCTTGTCCATTGAACCAGTATTCCGGCTGCTGCCCTTTCAAATCGAGTCGGTTCTCTTTTTCCAGATAATGCACCAGCCCGCCGCTGCTACCTTTGTTGGTAGCTTCCTTGTTGTCCGTAATATTGATAAACATTATGCCCCCAAACCCCCCTACAGTAGGGATTTTAATAACCTTATAATAAACCGATCTGCGCTTTTGTAGCTGTGATCAGTTCTTCTTTATCCCTGGCTGAGGTCATCATCCCAAACGCATCCCGGGACTTGATATAGCTGTCCAGGATGAAAGTGAACTGCGACTTGAGGGCTTCCTTGCTTTTAAGCCCCTGCTGCACCGCTTCCATGATCAGCGCTATTGCGGTGAGCTTTTGATCATGGGTATTTTGATTGTTCAGCAGGTCAGTGTTAGCCTTGAGTATTTGGGTATTAAAGCGTTCGATGATCTTGCCTTGTGAGACGGATACCCTGTCCATTTCTGTTTTGATCGGGATTAGCAGCATGTTTTCCTGGCTTTTGATAAAGCCGATATACTGCTGGTGGTTCTTCATCAGTGCATTCTTTAATAACTCATCATTCAGGTCTATTGGGTCTTTTTTACTTTTGTAAAAATAGTCCACCATCTGGATAAAGACCTGGCGCTTCGTGCGGCCCAATTTAAGGGCTATCTTTTCAAACTTTTGATCTACTATGATTGGGTATCTCACTGATCTTACATTAATATCTTCCATCGTAAATCCTTTCTTTTAAACTGGCATAGCTGTTTACACAGCTGTTCCGATATACCGATATACGGGATACCGCCGAGTATCCTGTTTTCCTTTCCCTGATAGGCAGTAACGCACTAAAGTATCCCCGGAGGATACGTAAAACCCCCATAGCGAAGCGTGGGGCAAGCAAAGTAGGGCTCTGCCCAACTTCCGCTTGCTCCTTTTCTTCCAGAAGAAAAGGACGCATTTGGGTATGAATGCCGCCGCCAAATGGCGGACAGCTCCCTGGAAACTCATGAAGAAAAACGCTCAAAAATTTACTTTTCATAATGGTATTTGGCGCCTTACTGTCAGCTAAAAACCTTGCGATTCTATGGGTACTTGGTATGTTAGATTATCTTCCTGATTTCGCATTACTTATTCTAAGCCAAACTGAAGCGATAGCACTTAAGCATACTGCAAAACTTGCCTAACAAGTATCTTACGTACTTTAATCGTTGCCTATGTTTTTCAATGGCCTTGATTTACGAGTGGTGGCAGCAAGCTGATTTACTGCTTCGCGTTGAATCTCATCGACAGTTTTTTTACGGCCCAATTTTACCCATTCAGTTAATTCCGAACGGTAGAAATAAAGCCGCTTGCCGCGCTTATTCACCGGGACTTCCTTACGGCATACTTTGCTGTAAATAGTGGGTACGGAAAGATTTAAAAATTTGGCAGCTTGGGTAATATTGAGGAGTTCTTCGTGCCCGATTGGCTGTTCGTGCTGATGAAGCAAAAGCTGTTCAATTGCTTCCAGCTTATCGTGTAGTTTACTTACCGCTTGGGGTAACTGATCGAATGTTAGTGTTTCCATTGCGCATTATTTGTTTAATGCTGCAATGGTAGTGGCTTGATTTGCAGGGTTACAAGGAGGTAAACCGTAACATCACTATAACCGCCTCATTTTATTGCTGTTTTTTGTTCCGGGGCGTAGGCAGGATGAGGAATTTATTATCCATTTGTTCTATTTTTAAAATGGGGGATTTACAAGGGCGGCTTTTGGTAGACATCAGGCCGTTGAGATAGCCTTCAGTCAGCTCCCTGACTTCCCCCTGATTAGATAGGTAAGCAAACTTAGGGGCGATCCACTTTTCGAGGTCAGACATGCGGCAACCCACAATTAGATTGGCATCAAAAATTTGTTTAAAAGCATCGGCCAACTGGTTACCAAATCCTCTAAACACTAAAGGCGATTCCGGGCCTTCCCCTGTCAGTAATAATTTTTCAAGTTTAGGGTGGTCTTCCGTTACGAAATACTCCCTTAACAGATCAAGCAATTGCAAGGCTATACCGGGCTTAAAGGTTGGATATCGATCAACTGGTTTAGCAATTGTCTCATTGTCTGTAGTAGTTAATAACTGGTCAGGTTTGTCAGTAGCTGATGTTTCATTTACCAGTTCAAATTCTTGACGCTTTGCCTCCTGCGACTGCTTGAAGTCAGCAAAAGGGAGTACCTCCTTGATTAAATTTTCAGTATCATAAATTAATTCCATTAAAAACCGCTCACGAAGCTTAACGGAATCACCTAAATCCTCTGCAAATTTGGCAACCATCTCTATATTGGATTGTTCAGATTGCAAGCCGTTTACAATAAATAAATATTCCAGGCGAACAGAGGTTATAAAGGACCGGTGATACACCAGCTTCATTTCTGAATAATGATTATTGTAGTGCTCCCAGAACTCTTTAAACCGTTTACGAACTTTGAATAGTTCAACCAATTGAAGCTGAATACGCATTCTATCCAAGGTAAGCAAGTCGATAAAGGCCATGTCCCTTAATACCCTTAGTTCGCTTCTATAGGCAAAGGAATCATAGTATTGGGTTTGGTATGTTAAATCGTAAGCTTTGACATGCTTCTTTTCATTCGTGCCCGATTCCGTTCGAATATTATCTTCGACAATACGTAGATCAAAGGTTTGGATGCGGATAAGAAATTCTTTCAGATGCTGCATCTATTTGTTGATTTAATAAACATGTATTCATAAATTAGCTCTGCTTGAAATATTTAGTAATCAAGCCTATCGCGTTCAGCTCTTTCATCTTCCTGTTTAGCCTCGGCTGCATACCCGCGTGCAAGGCTTTCGAAAACTGCCGCCACTTTAGGATACTTGGCGGCTTTTTCGGCAGCTAGTTTGGTGAAATACTCAACCAAATGCCATTCCCTGATACCACCATCAAAAGGGCCTCGTGTCGATGACCCGCGTTTATTGTAACAGGCGGCACTGAAGCCGGACAATATTTGCTTTGTGCCTATGCTCTCAATTATTTGACATATTGGCTCAGGTGGCCAGCTGATATCTATTCCTTCTTTCATTTGGGGATTCGGTTCCGGATATTCGGCTAACACTTTACCGATTTGATCGTCCGCAATACCTAAAAGGTGTTTTCCTTCTGCTTTCGCCCGAACGGCGTTAACCCAAGCGTTAAGTTTTTCCTCATCAATTGTTTTTTCTTCGTTGACAGCTGGTACAGATTTCCAGTGGTATAATAAGCTGAAAGCCTGTTCGGCCATGCTGCGCTTTAACAGCGCTTCTGATTCATCTTCTTTGAGGCCCTCAACTTCTTGTCTATCTTCAGCAACATCGGGCTTGTATAGTAAGGATAATACCTCCATGAAAAAATCAGGATCTTCAGCCATTGCTTTACTCAATCTGGGTGTTTTGGTATCGCCATAGGATGAGCCTAATATTGGCATGTACAACCATTCCAACGGAATCATAACTGAATCATCTACCTCGCCTCGTTTTTCAAGCTCCTCGAACAAATGGTCGATATTGTAACTATCCAAGTGGACGTTTGGCTCCGGTTCGTGTTTTAGATAATTTTGTAGCACCTCAATGATCAATTCAGTAGTGATTTGCTCAACGTTATGGCTGATTCCATAAATGGCGCTTGCGAAACGTTTGTATTGGATCAGTTTTCTTATTACAAAGTTCCAGCTGTTCTCGGCGATGTAAAACATATTGGAATCAACTAAAGACCAATATGTATCTATCAAATTTTGGTCTTTAGTGCTTTCGATGAATTCCCAAATTGCCTCCTCAGCCCGCAATTTCAAAAACATTTTGGCAAGATCTTCTAAGATAAATCCTTGTTTTTGAAGGTCGCCGTATAGCGCGAATACCCACTCTTTAGATTCGCTAAAAAACTTGCGTTGCAAAAAAGTTTGAAATAATACCAAGTGTTTATCTTCAGTTTTCAAAAACTGAGCTAAGTGATAAATTTCGTCTACATCTTTGATAACATTCGCTAAGGTAAAACCGAAGATATGCGCCTGTTGATCGCCCACACGTTCAATTAAATCAAGTATCTTCCCAAAACCATACTTTGTATAAACCTCATTTAAAACATTATTCCGTTTTTGCTGCAATTCCTCCGCTTGCTCAGAGTGCGATGCGCCTTTTGACTTGCCTTCCAAAAAAGGCGGCCAATTATCCGTGAAAAGCCACCATATTTTTTCAATATCATCTCCGGGTTCAAGGTTTTCGTAAAGGTTTTCGTAGCGCGTCAAAATTTCCTCAGGTAGTGACCACTCTGCGGTTGGACAAGAACGATGATGGCTAATCAGTTTTCTCAACTTATCCCTCGTTTCCGTCCCTTCAAATTTAATTTTAGCCATCCGCTCTTGCAGAAAATCTAGTAATTTTTCGCGGCCGAAATATTCAATATTCACCGATTTTTCGACCAAGCGAATGAATTGGGTTTCAGAGTCATCGAAATTCTCCAGTAATAACTCCAGCACTTGTTTGTAAGTATTGTACATTTCTTCGTATTCCATACTATGCCTACGAGGCTGATCGCTTAACCGCCACCGCATTTTATGGATATGACCGGCTGAACTCCTGCCACCGTCAGGCAACATTCGGGTTAATATCGTCCACCCAATCTCTTTGTGATTGTTTTGCAATAGGCGCAGCGCATTAGTTCGCGCAATAAGCGGTGCAAAGGTTTGCGGATACCAGGACCTGAATATATCATATAAACTGTTGACCGGCCTGTTCTGTAACCTGCCGCCTGGATCTTTTTCTGACAGATGCCCTAAAACTAAAGTCACTCTTGATAAGTAATCCGGCATCCAGGCAAGGCCTTCCAATGCCCACAGTAAACCCGTATAATAGGTTTGATTATCGAAATACCCCGGCTCTTCATCAAACAGCTGAATAATAGGTGACGGGTCAAGTTTAAGCAAAGCTTCAATGCAAGACATAAACGCGTTCGGCGATGCTTCGGCAATTAAAGGGAGGTCATGATCGAGCGAACGCCAAATATCCAATTTGTCGGTGTTTAATAATTTATATATCAAACCATCGACCCAGCTAACAGCTTGCTCTGGTACATCTAAACCTAATTTCTCGCCATACAGGGAAGTCAATATCAAAGACTGTATCAAACCATCTCTCAACCATCGCGAATAAATGGCTTTGATACCATACCAACCAGCCTTATGCCGATCTTCAGAGGATAAATCAAATTTTTGATCGATGGTTGTAAGCACCGTCAAAAATGCTTCGGCTAATCTTTGAAAATCGTCTTTTGTTATATATCGGCCAGCATGTGTCCAGGCATCCATGGGCGATGTCAAACGCCAGGTACTACCAATTTTCACAACGGGTGAATCAGGGCTGAAACACCATGGCTGTAAACGTTTGATGTAAACTTCGTATTCCTCACCGGCAAGCATGGCAATAATTTTTCGATCTCCCTCAAAATCTTCGTTCCATCTGCCAGCAAGAACGGCCGGTAAAATTACATTCACATTTTCCGGTAACGACCATTGCGGGTTAAGTCGCTTAAAATCCAGCTGTCGACGGACTACAATTAAATTGCGGGCAGATTTTTTTGAAACTTCTTCGGCCTCGGCTTCATTCATCCCCGATTTTACCATCGCAGCAACAAAAGCGTCACGTTGCAATGGCGGCAAAATTATCTTATCGGACCAGGCATCAGTTCTATCAAGGCCAATCGGTACAATAACAGTATGACCTTTTTGCTTCGCACGGTTTAGGACACCATCGTCATCGAATCTGCAAATCAAATATAACGGTTTACCAATGATCAACAATTCTCTAAAAGCCTCTATGCTATCGACGATAATACTTCTTGAAAAGAAATCTTCGGTGCGTTGCGGGTCCGTCAAAAAGGTTGCTACAATGAAAGCCAGCGCTTCTTCTCTTGAATTCCCCTGTACTGCGATAATATCAGGGGAGCTGCATTTTTCAATCAGCGTTTTTGATTGGTCACTTCTTCCGCCGAGAACAACCTCCGGAACAAAACTAAAGCGATTGCCTGTTGACCACTCCTCCCAAAAATCATCAGCGGGCTGAATACCTTCGGAAGGTAATATACCCAAATGTTTGATCGCAAGCCATGAACCGACTGTTGGTGCAAGTTCGATCCATTCCTCTAAATCCTGAGCATCATAAACCCTTACTTCTTTCCAAATGCTCTCAGCATTTTTGGTATCGATCCATTCCTGCTTTTTTGTCCATAACCTGGGTGTTACAAAAATGTAAGTGGTATTTTTGGTGTCAACACCTAACGGAGCCGCTGATCGCTTGTTATAATCATCGTCGGCCTTGCCTTTAATGTCGGAATTAGCGCCGAATTCCCACACAGATAATCCAAGCGGCAGGCGATCAGTTGCTTCATAAACCTCAAGTATTCCATCCCAACCTCCTATCAATACGTTTTCCCCAGATGGAAAACTAATACTCGTGATAGAATCCGAGGTTGCACGAACTAATTTTCTTACCAACAGCGGCAAATGCTCCTGACAATCCCGGCGTTGCGCCCAGTTTCTAATATGTGTAGTGTCAATCCATTTCATAGTTATACAAATAATTAATTAAACAATACTGCCTATCCAAATCATCATCAATAAAATTCGCGGATACAGATAATACACTATAAATCAGTGCACCGGAGTTCAAGGTGGCGTAAACAGAAATGAAAAGGGTTGGTCCTTAATGTAAAGTTATAGCATTATTAATGTGTTAACAATAAAAATAATCAACATATTAACGCCCTTCTTGCTTTCCGAGGTTCATGACTTTGGGTTCCTATGCCTGTAGTCTCCGATCACATTATACATTGCCGCTATCGGTAGCAATAATCAGGCGCTCCTCTTGTTAAAAAATAGTCATTGGCAATATTGGTAGCTACAAACAGTATACTTAAAACACTCTGGTATGCTCTACTTTAAGGATTTACTCATCAAATAATTCAAAAAAGTTTATGTTAAATCAACTTTACCTGTTTGTTAATTAAAATAATTCCGTTTAGGCAAATCTGTTTTAGCGCCCCAACTGATCTTTGATCTTCATAAATCAAATGTTGAGAACTTACATATGATTTATAAAAAATTTCAAAAATGTGTGAGAAATGTGTGAGAAACAAAAAACCCCACTCGCCAGAGTGGGGTTAAATCATTGATTTTGAAGCTCCTGAGGCTGGGCTCGAACCAGCGACCCTCTGATTAACAGTCAGATGCTCTAACCGGCTGAGCTACTCAGGAATCTTTTCCGGTTTGGAGTGGTGCAAATGTAGAAACTCTGCGGATATTTCACAATATTTGCACAAAAAAAATTTAAAATATTTTTACATGAGTTTATTAGTCATTGGTACTGTGGCATTTGACGCTATTGAAACCCCCTTCGGAAAAACGGATAAAATTGTTGGCGGCGCTGCAACCTATGCAAGTTTAGCGGCTTCGTACTTTTATAACGATGTGAAAATTGTTGCTGTAGTAGGTGATGACTTTCCTGAAAACGAGATTGCAGATTTTAAAAATCACCATATAGACACTGAAGGCTTACAAATTAAAGCCGGCGAAAAGTCGTTTTTCTGGAGCGGCCGTTACCATAATGATATGAATAGCCGCGATACATTGGCTACCGAATTGAATGTACTGGCCGACTTTGATCCCATTATCCCCGAATCTTACCAGGACTGCGAATATCTGATGTTGGGCAACCTTACCCCGCAGGTACAGCAAACGGTGATCAATCGTTTAAAAAATCGTCCTAAGCTCATTGTAATGGACACCATGAACTTCTGGATGGACATTGCCCTAAACGATTTACTAGAGACGATTAAAATGGTGGATGTGCTGACTATTAACGATGCTGAGGCACGCCAGTTAAGTGGAGAGTACTCTTTAGTTAAAGCTGCCCATAAAATATTAACTATGGGCCCTGAATACCTTATTATCAAAAAAGGTGAACATGGTGCGTTGTTGTTTCATGAAGATAAAGTGTTTTCGGCACCTGCTTTGCCTTTGGCCGAGGTATTTGACCCAACAGGTGCAGGCGATACTTTTGCTGGTGGCTTTATCGGCTATTTGGCCAAGGTAGGCACTATCAACTTTAACAACATGAAAAATGCCATCATTTTCGGCTCGGCCCTGGCTTCGTTCTGTGTTGAAAAATTTGGCACCGAGAAAGTCAAAAACTTAACGGCCGAAGAAGTAAGTGCCCGCGTACAGGAGTTTATCAACCTGGCACAATTTGAGATACAACTGTAAATTATAAAACAAGCCTTGCCATTTACTTTATGACAAGGCTTGTTTTTTTACGATTATATCCTTCGCCTTAAAAAACGGTCGTCGGCGGTACGTCGCCGTGATTTTTGTAGCGCCAATTCGATGTTAGTTAAACGCCTGTTTACCCTGCCCGACTGATTATACAGCGCTTGTGGCACAACGGTAAATCGCCATGAAGAGCTGAATATTTCTTCTTGTATCCGAACCACGTCATTGTAAATCATGATCATGGTTTTGAAAGCAGAACGGCTACCTTTAAATAACGCTAATTCTTAATTAGCAAATAATTGAAGCAGCATCAAAGTGACTTTTAGCCACTGTTCAAAAATTATCAACCACCGGCTGATGTTTTACACCTACCGCAACAATAGTATGGTTATTTAAGAACTGCCTAAGCTTAATAAGCTTATCGGTATTTATTAAATCAACACCACACTGTAAGAGCGCGTTCCACACTACAGGGTTGTCGGGCGATTTCCAAAGGCGCACTTTTTTCCCAAATTTGTGGGCAATGTCAACAAACCTGCAAAGACGTTGTTTTTCATAAAAAGGCAGATCGCCTTTACCGCGCCATTTGATGAGCGAAGAATATTTGCAACTTGCGGTTTGATAAATATTCCGGGCTGTGGTATCGTGGGCAACCGTTTTTAAATCTTCGTCAATAAATGCCCAACGTGTAGTTTGTGCTTTAAGCGCTTTCACCGGTTTATGTCCTGATAGCACAATGGTAATATCCCGCTGTGTAAAATGCCCGTCCTCAACGCCAGACAATACCGAACGGTACTTTTGCAGCAATTGGTTTAAAGCTTCGTAAGTATGCTCTCCGTTTGATTTAATATCTATCATTAAGGTGAGCGGGTAAACCGGGCGCCGGGTGGTTGAGTCAGTTCCGTTAATACAATTCATCAACGGATCGAGGTAAAGGCGCTCTAAAGTATTATTTTTTTTGAGTGATGGCAGCAGGTGAGCCACAATCAGCTTATTATGCCGCAAATAAACATCGGCCTCAACGTGGGTATAACCGTTATTTAAGGCATCATACAATGGGTGTTTGTGCCAGTAATCATTATGAGCAAAAGCACAGGCAGATACAGAGTATTGCGCCTTTGCAAAAACGGTAATACTCGATAGTATAATCAGCAGAATTAATTTCAGATGCTTCGGGCAAAAATATGCAAGCTGCATAAGTAAATATTGTACTGTAAAGTTACTTAGGTTATATTTTGATATTATTAGGTCATCATCAATTCTAATGATGTTTTAATGCTGATACGTAAAATATGGTAAGCAAGTTAGGCCTTAAAAAAATTGGATTTAAAAACGTTTTAGCAAACCCTTAAAAACAGCAAAGCCCCCTGATGGGCAGGGGGACTTTTACTAACCAATTATAAACCTAAATTATGAGAAGAGCTGTTGGGGAAGGACTCGAACCTTCAAAGAGTGGTTAGCCCGCTTCGGGTTTCCCATGATCTCCGCCACCGGGACAAGGAGGTGTGTCTGCCAAAAATTTCACCACCCAACAGTATTTTTTTTATAAAGAACAAACAAGTTTTCTGACTTGCTTAATACAAATTTAAGACCGACTGTAGTTTTTTGCAAATATTTCAACATAATATTTGCATTTTTAGTTGATTTTTAATTATCCTTGTATATAAATACCTAATTACAAATTTATGCCGCATAGAAAAGCTCAAAATTTAGAAATTGATAATTTGGACATCCAAATTCTGTCTATTTTGATGAAAAATGCTACTACGCCTTATACCGAGATAGCAAAAGACCTGATTGTATCTGGTGGTACGATACACGTAAGGATGAAAAAGCTGGAAGAAATGGGAGTAATTAAGGGCGCAAGCCTGGAGGTTAATCCTCAGAAACTTGGCTTTGATGTTACGGCCTTTTTAGGTATTTATTTAGAAAAAGGCTCACAATACCAGGAAGCTGTTAAAGCGCTCAAAGAAATCCCGGAAATTGTTGAGCTGCATTACACCACCGGCGAGTGGAGTATTTTTGCCAAAATTGTTTGCCATGATACCAATCACCTGCGCGAGGTTTTAAATGAAAACATCCAGGGCGTACCAGGTATACAACGTACCGAAACTTTCATCTCGCTGGAAGAGCCTATTAAACGTCAGATCACTTTAGACTAAGCTATATCCTGCTTTAAAAGCATAACGGCAATATTTACATGGTGTTAAATATTGCCGTTTCTGCGTTTTGCTATTTAAACCTGGCTTTTAGTGCAGCCAGTTTGCTTTGCATATCGCCTTCGGGCTCTTTCTTACTTTTATTAGGCTGACCTGTAAAAGCAGGCTTACGTGCCGGGTTGCTATTTTTATTTTCTTCGGTTTTCATGCTTAATGAAATCCGCTTGCGGGCAACATCAACCTCGGTAACGGTAACTTCTACCTGCTGGTGCACTTTCAACACCTCGTTAGGATCTTTAATGTATCGGTTAGCCATCTGGCTCAGGTGAACTAATCCGTCCTGATGCACGCCGATATCCACAAAAGCACCAAAGGCGGTGATGTTGGTTACAATGCCAGGCAATTTCATGCCGACCTTTAAATCTTTAATCTCATTTACCCCTTCGGTAAAACTGAACGCTTCAAATTTTTCGCGCGGGTCGCGGCCGGGTTTGGCCAGTTCGGCCATAATATCGTTCAGGGTGGGTAAACCTACTTTATCTGAGGTATATTTTTGTAGTGGGATGCTTTTGCGCAATTTATCATTCGTCATTAAATCGCGAATGGTTGCGTTGTTGTCTTTTGCAATCTGCTCCACCAGGCTGTATCTCTCCGGGTGTACACCACTTGCCTCTAAAGGGTTATCAGAACCTTGAATGCGTAAAAACCCTGCTGCCTGCTCAAACGCCTTTTCGCCCAAACGGGGAACTTTTTTAAGCTGCTCGCGACGTTTAAAAGCACCATGCTGGTTACGATAATCTACAATATTTTGCGCCAGTTGTGGACCCAAGCCAGACACATAAGCCAATATTTGTTTAGACGCTGTATTGAGCTCTACCCCTACTGCGTTTACACAACTAATCACGGTATCATCAAGCGAGGTTTGTAATTTATTTTGGTCCACATCATGCTGGTATTGTCCTACACCTATAGACTTCGGATCAATTTTCACCAGCTCTGCCAAAGGATCCATCAACCGTCGGCCGATAGATACGGCACCACGTACGGTGACGTCTTTGTCCGGAAACTCCTCACGGGCAGCCTCAGATGCCGAATAAATAGAAGCGCCGCTCTCGTTCACCATTACAATCAGCGCGCCAGGCAATTGCAGGCCACGTACAAACGTTTCGGTTTCCCGACCGGCCGTGCCATTGCCAATAGCTATAGCTTCTATTTTGTAAGTTTCGAATAGATGCTTTACTATCTTTTCAGCTTCGCGGGCCTGCCCGGCACCGGTATGCGGGAATATGGCTGTATACTCTAACAATTTACCCTGCTCATCCAGGCAAACTAACTTACAACCAGTACGGAAGCCAGGGTCGATAGCCATTACCCGTTTTTGGCCCAATGGTGCAGCCAATAACAATTGGCGGGCGTTTTCGGCAAATACGCGAATTGCTTCTTCATCAGCTTTTTTCTTGGTTAGCAAACGCGCTTCTGTTTCCATGGAAGGTTTTAGCAAACGTTTGTAACCGTCGGCAATAGCCAGACGCACTTGGTCTGATGCAGTATTATTAGATTTTACAAACGTGCGGTCTAATAAAGCAATGGCATCATCCTCGGGCGGCATAATATCCAGGTATAAAATCTCTTCTTTTTCGGCACGGCGCATGGCCAATATGCGGTGTGATGGTGCTGCTTTAACCGGTTCTGTCCAGTCAAAGTAGTCTTTATATTTGATACCAGCCTCTTCTTTACCAGGTACTACTTTGCTTTGAAAGGTTCCCCTCTCCACAAACATTTCACGCAGTTGAGTCCGTACTTCGGCATTCTCGCTGATGGTTTCGGCAATAATATCACGTGCACCAGCCAGTGCTTCTTCCAGGCTGTTCACGCCTTTCTCGCCGTCTACATATTTTTCTGCTTCTGCAGATAAATCCAGTTTTCCTTGAGCCAGCACTACCTCGGCCAAAGGCTGTAAGCCCTTTTCGCGCGCGGCAGTAGCACGGGTTTTACGTTTAGGGCGATAAGGCAAATAAATATCCTCCAGCAGCACCATTGTTTCAGCCTCTTCAATCTGCTTTTGCAGCTCGGGCGTTAATTTGCCCATATCAGTAAGCGATTTCAGGATGGCTTCCCGGCGTTTATCCAGTTCGCGTAGCTGTTGTACGCGGTCGCGTATGATAGTTACCTGCACCTCATCTAAGCTGCCGGTAAGCTCTTTACGGTAGCGCGAAATAAATGGCACCGTGGCACCTTCGTCCAGCAGATTAACGGTGGCTGTTACTTGTTTAGAGGCCACCGCAAGCTCCTGCGCTATTTTAATGTGATGATCAATCATGTTCACTTTTCAATTACGAACCGCGAAGTTAATGAAATACCACCCAACCCCCTAAAGGGGAGTATTTAGTGATAGCGATTTTCTTAACTTTGCATTATCATTAACTATTAATACTCACCCCTTAGGGGTATGGAGCTAAGCTTTTATGGATTCTTATCAAATGCGGAAGTTTGAGTTTAGGCTGGAAGAAATTTATAATAAAACCGAATGGCTGCAATATGAATTACCGCTCAATGAATTTATTGCCAGGTTTCCGGTAGAGTTTAAAAATGACGTTCCTCAGCGCCCTCACTGGCCCGAAGATTTTGACCTGGACCGGGAAACCCGTTTGGCCATTATGGTAGCTTTTAGGGAGTCGTTCAGTTAAAACAGTAAAGGCCGGGTCGATTAACCCAGCCTTTACCTATAAAACAGTTATTGTAATTACATCACCAATTTTGCCAAAGCATCTTTGGTAAAACCTTTCAAATCATCAGTGCGGCCTTCGTGTATTTTTTGTACCCAAAACGGATCTGATAACAGCGGGCGGCCTACCGCCACCAGGTCAAAATCACCACGATCCATACGGCGCAGCAATTCATCCAACGAGCTTGCCTCCGAGCTTTCGCCGGCAAAGGCAGCTAAAAAATCACCGTTCAAACCTACGGACCCCACAGTAATCGTAGCCTTACCGGTTAGCTTTTTAGCCCATCCGGCAAAATTTAAGTCTGATCCATCAAACTCAGGCTCCCAAAAACGGCGTTGTGAGCAATGAAAAATATCTACCCCGGCATCAGCCAACGGGTTTAACCAGGCTTCCAGTTCTTGAGGGTTGTGAGCCATCTTACTGGTGTAAGCCGTAGGTTTCCATTGAGATAAGCGTATAATCAAGGCAAAGTCTTCACCTCCGCGCTTACGCACTTCTTTAATCACTTCTATAGCAAAGCGGCTACGCTCGGGCAGGGTTGCGCCGCCATAACCGTCGGTACGCAGGTTGGTCCCTTCCCAAAAAAACTGGTCAATTAAGTAGCCATGTGCACCATGTATTTCCACACAATCAAAACCCAAACGCTTGGCATCGGCAGCAGCCTGACCAAAAGCGGCAATGGTATCAGCAATGTCAGCATCTGTCATAGCACGGCCGTTATTAAGGCCGGGGTTGTTCAACCCTGATGGTCCCTCAAACGGCTCAGACGGTACCCAGCCCGATTGATGATTAGGCATCACCCCCATATGCCATATTTGCGGCCCCATAGCGCCGCCAGCCTCATGCACATTATTAATCACATTTTGCCATCCGTTCAAGGCCTGTTCGCCATAAAAATGCGGGACGTTTTTATCGTTGGATGAAGCAACACGGTTAATCACCGTTCCTTCTGATAATATCAATCCCACCTCACCTTCAGCTCTTATACGGTAATATGCTGCTACATCTGCTGTAGGCACACCATTGGGCGAAAATGAACGCGTCATGGGTGCCATTACAATTCGGTTTTTAATGTTTAACGATTTCAGGGCAAACGGCCTGAATAAGCTATCTGTTTTCATGTATGATGTATTATTAGATTTCTGTTTGTATAAGCTGGCTTAATTGAGCAAACGCTTCTTCGTTGCGCTGATAGTAGGTCCACTGTCCTACCCTGGTAGATTTAACCAGGCCCGCACGTTGCAAAGCAGATAAATATTCGGACACGGTAGATTGAGTTAAACCAGCTTTTTGCTGTATTTGTCCTACGCAAATACCATGAGCATAACCATACTGGACTTGTTCGGGGAAACTTGCCTCGGGTTGCTTTAACCAATTTAAGATCTGCAAACGGGTTTTGTTGGAGAGCGCCTTGAAAACTTCTACCTGATCCATACACAAAGATATATCGACTTTTCCCGATATGCCAAAATCAATCAGAAGTGTGACATTTAATTGATATGTCGCTCAACATATGAGTTGAAGTAGCATATTAACCTCTACCCCTATAAACAAAAAAAAGGCCTCGCAAATGCGAAGCCTTTCTGTATAACAGTTAGCGTAACTTATTTAGTTACGTACATTACTTCTTTAACTGCTTTAATTACGCGCTCTGCATTTGGCAGATACTCCTGAATTAAAGTTGGTGCGTAAGGAAGTGGTACGTCGCCACCCATAATGCGTAGGATAGGGGCATCTAAATAATCAAATGCATCTTTTTGCACTTTAAACGCAACCTCGGTAGCGATCGAACCTAAAGGCCAGCTCTCCTCAACCAATACCAAACGGTTAGTTTTTTTAACCGACTCAATTACGGTAGCGTAATCGATAGGACGTACAGTACGTAAATCGATCACTTCGGCGCTAATGCCTTCTTTTTCTAATTCGGCAGCAGCGGCGTTAACCACTTTCATGATTTTACCAAAACCTACCAGAGTAACGTCAGTACCTTGTTTGGTTACAGCAGCTTTACCTATCTCAATATAGTAAGTTTCTTCAGGAACCTGGCCTTTATCACCATACATCAATTCCGACTCCATAAAAATTACCGGATCAGGATCAAGGATAGCTGATTTTAATAAACCTTTAGCATCGTACGGGTTTGACGGTACTACAACTTTTAAACCCGGACAGTTAGCATACCAGTTTTCAAAACACTGGCTGTGCTGAGAGCTCAACATACCTGCGTTACCGGTTGGGCCACGGAATACAATTGGCACAGAGAACTGACCACCACTCATACTCATCATTTTAGCAGCAGCATTGATGATCTGATCGATAGCTACTAACGAGAAGTTAAAGGTCATGAACTCAATGATTGGGCGTAAGCCATTCATGGCCGAACCAATGCCTATACCGGCAAAACCAAGCTCAGAGATTGGCGTATCAATAACACGTTTAGCACCAAATTCGTCAAGCATACCCTGGCTAACCTTGTAAGCACCGTTATACTCGGCAACTTCTTCGCCCATCAGGTATATTGTATCGTCGTTGCGCATCTCTTCGTTCATAGCTTCACGAAGCGCTTCTCTGAATTGTATTTCTCTCATTATATATTTAAATGAAATTTTTTTCCGGGAGCAAATATAATTAATGCGAGTTTAAAAACAACTTGTTTTAACGGATATAAAGCAGTTGTTACTAATTTACCCGGAAATGAACAACGGTTAGTTTATTAATCTTAATTTACGCTATTATAAGCCTTTCGCAATGAAATTAATTTCGGCACACGCCCTGCTCACAAGCGCTTTAAAAGTAATCAAACGCTTCCCGTTCGAAATTCTTTTTACTCTGGTGGGCTGCATTGCTGCAACCATTAATGTTGAGCTCAACAATATAAATTACACCGGGCAAAGCTGGTGCTGGCGCTTTATTACCGGCGCCAACTTAGGGGTATTGCTAAGCTTGTCAGTCACACTGTTTAGTGAAAGTAAACAATTACCCTTGCGCCAAAAATGGTTGTTGCGGCTCGTTGCGCTTTTTGCTGTGATACTGCTAATGGCATGGCTAAATCCTTATGAACATCGCTCGGACACCATACGCTTTTTTCTGCTGAGCTTCGCCATGCACTTATTGGTGGCTTTTGCTGCCTTTACCCAAACCGATACTATACAAGGGTTCTGGCAGTTTAACAAAACTATTTTTCTGCGCATTTTAACCAGTGTTTTATATAGTGGTGTGCTGTTTATTGGCCTGGCAGCAGCTATTGCAGCTGTAAACTTCTTATTTGGCGTCGATTTTAGAAGCGACACTTATCTTATTTTATGGGTTTGGATCACAGGCTTGTTCAATACCCTGTTTTTTTTGGCAGGTGTACCCGATCAATTCTCACAACTCAGTCATGATAATAGTTACCCCAAAGGCCTTAAGATATTTACACAATACGTTTTAATACCGCTGGCCACTGTATATGTGCTGATTTTACTGGCTTATGAAACTAAAATACTACTGCAATGGCAATTACCCAAAGGCTCTGTATCCAGTTTAATTATAGGCTATGCTATTTTTGGTATACTCTCTATTCTGTTGGTTTACCCGATACGCCAGCAGGACGAAAATAAGTGGATAAAAACTTACGCTAAAAGTTTTTACTTTTTATTGCTGCCGTTGCTCGTCTTGTTCTTTGTAGCTATTGGTGTTAGGGTATTTAAATACGGCATCACCGAGTACCGCTACTTATTAATTGTACTTGCCTTTTGGTTACTGGCCATGAGCATATACTTTTTATGGTCGCGCAAGCAAAACATAAAACTCATCCCTATAAGTTTATGCCTGTTGGCTTTATTGGCAGTATACGGACCGCAAAGTGCAGTCGGCGTATCTTCTTATTCACAAAGGCGTATTTTAGAAAATATTTTCAGGCAAAATCAAGCTTACAAAAACGGGGTGCTACTCCCGGTTAACAGTAATAAAATGAGCCGGAAAGACGGAAGCCGTGCTGTTGGCGTCATCGAATACTTAATTAAACATGATGACCTGGATGCCTTGCAAACGTATTTTAAGCAGGACTTAAATAAAGTATCTGTTACCCTTGCGCAACAAAAAAGCAGATGGCGAACCGGACTTAAAGTAACACGTAGCGAACTTCAGGAAAACAAAACCGAATGGGTAAAAAAACAACTGCACTTACAACGGTTTGATAGCTGGGGTTATGATGATACTACTTTGTATGTAAATACTAATACTTTTTACAGTTTACGTAGCAGCAATAAAGCTTTTATCCACATCAGCGGTTACGACTATTTGCTGGATGCAAGCCATACGGTTACAGATACTGGTGCCAAGGCGAATACCTACAATGTCAACCGAAACAAAGTAATGGAAAAGACCCTATCTAATAGCCGCTACCTGTTAAAAATTGATACACAACAGGTAGTTTTTGATGCGCAGCAATGGCTAACGACCATAACTGGACATATGGATAGTCTTGAACGCTATCGAAGTACTGCAAACAAAAACTCCAACACTTATATTTTACCGGCAGAAAAAATGACCATTACAAGAATGGTTGGCAAACATAAAGTCACCTTCAAAATCAAGCTTTTGAATTACGATGTAAAAGACAAGTCATCGCAAAAGCAAATTTCGTACGTCGATGCATCGTACCTGATTAAATGGTAGTACAAAAAACGAACGAGCAGGCTTGGGGCCTGCTCGTTCGTTTAAATATAAAATTCTTTGGGCTTAAATTATTTCTTTCTTTCGCCTTTCATTTTACTGGCCAATTGTACAGCTTCATAAGCATTTACAATGCCTCCGCTTTTGCATAAGGTTGTAAAATCAACCTTTTCGGTTTGGCTTCCTGGCTTTAACACCATAGTACCGGTAAGCGGCTTGGCCGATTGCATAATAATTTGTTTTAACTGTTTAGCGCTCAAGTCAGGATAGTACTCCAGCAATAAAGCGGCTAAACCTGCGGTAATAGGCGAGGCAAAGCTCGTACCATCGGCAGTATTAAACTCTGCATCTTTATCAACCGAAGTTACTTTTACACCAGGGGCAAACACATCCACATTATTTTCTCCGTAGTTACTGAAAGTACCGGCCAGGTTTTCGCCCATTTTAGCTGATGATGCGCCTACGCTTAACACGTTTACCGCATCCTTAACCGAACCATCCTCAAACATATCATTCGGGAATTCGGGTTTGGCATCTACATCCTGGTGGTCATTACCTGCAGCTTGCACTAATAATACATCATGGTCGGCAGCATATTTAAAGGCATCATCTACCCATTTTTTGTGCGGCGACAGCTTTTTGCCAAAACTCATGTTTACTACTTTAGCACCATTATCAACGGCGTAACGGATGGCTTTAGCAATATCTTTATCGTACTCATCGCCGTTTGGTACAGCCTTAATAGCCATAATACGTACATTATCGGCCACGCCGTTAATGCCATAGTTATTATCGCGCACGGCGCCAATCAGTCCGGCTACACCGGTACCATGTGAGGCATCATCAAATTTAAGGATGTTGTTACCGTAAGGCTTGGTGTCCCAAACATTTGGGTCATCACCCACAATACGTTTGCGTGCATCCAGATCAGGATTAATATCATTATTGAGCTTGGTTAAATACTCGCTCAAATCCTTTAAAATTTTATCATTGCTGGCAGTTGGCCCTTCTTCCTGAAAAATAGAAGTCCAGATGTTTTTACTTTGTGCAATGGTATCATTAGCAGTTTGCAATTTGTTTAAACTGGCTAAGGTAAAATTACCGTTTGATGGCAGGTTTAAACCACGCTTTACATAACCGCTGGTAATCATCAGCACATTCATCATCTGCGACAGCTGTTTACTCTCGGTAGTTGATTTAGTGATGGTTGAGTCGTAAGTAGCCTTTACAGTTTGCCAATAGGCGAATTCCTTTTTATCGGGCGCTGTTGCTTCAGTAAGCGTCAGGTACTTATCTTTTAAGCGGTTGTACTCGCGTACCTCTTCGGTAGTTTCGGTGAAATCGCATTTTCCACCCGGACCACCTAAAAAGTCCCAACCATGCACATCATCCACATAACCGTTGCGGTCATCGTCTTTACCGTTTCCGGCCTTTTCTTTTGGGTTTACCCACAATACACTTTTCAGGTCGGCTTGTGCGGTATCAATACCACTGTCAATAGTAGCCACTACAACCGTTTTGCTCTTTTTGCCCTTAAGTGCCTGGTAAGCTTTGTTCAGGCTGATGCCAAAATATCCGTCGGATTTTAAATCCAAGGTATGCCAATTTTTAGGCAATTCGGGGTCGGCAACGGGAGCAGTTTGGGCATTGGCCATGCCGCCGCACAGTAAGGATCCGCACAGGGCATATCCTATAAAATGTTTATGATAGTTAGTCATGCTTGAAATTTGCAGGCAAGATATTATAAATTCAACTTTAATTCTTTTTGTAAACGGCAATGTTTAAGATTAATTGCAGCAAACCGGTACTATATAACAAAACACTATCCCCATGCGTTTTAACCTAAAAGGCAATTACAACCTGACACTTTGACTATACCATGCCTGTAGCTTAAAAGCTTACTTTGTGCAGACAAAATAAATCTATAAACATGGCAATTTACTACATATTCATTGTCAATACGTTACATTTATTTTTTTCCACAGCCGGGCAATGTTGAAAACTATATTGCAGCCTAAGCCCTTATAATTGTAATTTAAACTCAGTTACTAACTATTGTAAGCCTAATTTTTGCTATATTAATAGTATAGTTGTTAAAATACGATCAGATGGAAGATGAATATGAATTTGGTTTTACAGAAGACCCCAAGTTTTCGGTAGAACGCTACGAGGAGATGATCCGCAATCATGATCAGTATTTTTTCGATGCGCAGGCATTTGAAAACATTATTGATTATTATATTGAGAAAAACGACCCGGTGAAAGCGCTTCAGGTAGTGGAGTATGCCCGTAACCAGCATCCGTTTGCTGCCGTATTTTTAATTAAGCAGGCTCAGCTTTTAGTAGTCACTAACAAAGTATCTGAAGCTTTTGCTGCGCTGGATAAAGCCGCGCTGCTCGAAGCCTCAGATGCTGACATCTATATCATTCGCGGTAACTTGTACGAAAGCATGGACCGGTATAACGAGGCCATCGAAAACTACGAGAAGGCCTTGAACATGGCCGAAGAAACCGACGACATATTGTTGCACATGGCTTATGTTTATCAAAACATGGGCGATTACGAGCAGGCTATCCATTACCTGAAGGAATGCCTTAAGCAAAACATGGAAAACCAGGATGCTCTATACGAACTGGCTTTTTGTTACGACGTGATCGACAATCAGCAGGAGAGCATTCAGTTTTATCAACAATATATTGACAATGAGCCTTACAGTTACGCAGCATGGTACAATTTAGGCAATGCCTTTACCAAGTTAGGTTTGTTTGAAAAAGCGATTGATGCTTATGATTATGCGATTTTAATTAAGGATAACTTTGCATCAGCTTACTTTAATAAAGGGAATGCACTGGTAAACTTGGAAAAATACGCTGAAGCGATCGAGGTATACCGCCAGACTTTTGAGTACGAACAACCCAACGCCGATACCTATTGTGCTATTGGTGAGTGCTACGAAAAGCTGGAGCAAATGGACGAGGCACGTTCTTTTTACAAGAAAGCTGTACGTATGGATAGCAAACTGGCTGACGCCTGGTTTGGTATTGGGGTAACGCTTGATTTTGAAGAACGCTATTTTGAGGCTTTGCATTTTTACCGTAAAGCTCTCGATTTAGATGCTCTGAATGCCGACTACTGGTTTGCCATTGCTGATGCTGAGTACAAACTGGGCCACTTAGCCGAAGCCGAAACTGCTTATGATAAAGTAGTTGAATTAAACCCGTTGGATGTTGATGCCTGGCTGGATTACTCATCTATACTTTACGAGCAAGACAGGTTACACGATGCCATTGAAGTAATTGCTGATGCAATTAAAAATAATCCGGAAGCTGCAGAGCTGTATTACCGCATGGTAGCTTATTTATTTGCCAAAGGTGATTATAACGAAGCTTTAAGCAACTTGGAACTGGCTTTAACTACCGACCCGGATAAGCACTATATTTTGTTTGATTACCTGCCTCAATTGCAGAAGAACAAAGTGATATTGGATATCATTGCACGTTATACTAAATAATCACACTTTACTTACACAACTAATTAAGGCGGCACCATCAATGCCGCCTTTTTTGCGTTTTACTTTCCAGTTTCTTCTTTGTCGTTGTTGTATTTAACATACAATTCTTCTACGAGTACCATAGTAATAGCCAATAAAGGGGTAGCCAGTATAATACCTAAAGCTCCGGATAAAGTACCCATTAGCAACTGCGCAATAATGAGTAGCGCTGGCGGCAGGTTGATCATGCGGCGCTGAATGGTGGGTGTAATGATATTACTTTCCAGCGTTTGTATCAGGATGTATAAAGCCGCTACAATGATGGCTGTTTGCGTACTATTCACTAAGCCAAGCAGCACGGCCGGCACCATAGCCATTAGCGGACCAAAGTTGGGTATAAAGTTGAGTATACCCGCAATTACGGCCAGTGCCAGTGCCATCGGTATACCTATAATGCTTAATCCTAAAAAGGTGAGTACGGCAATTAATACCATAGCTATCATCATTCCTTTAAGCCAGCCTTTTAATACCTGGCTCAAGCGGTCAATTACTTGTTTTGCTTTTGGCTGCCCTCGTTTAGGAATCAGGTTAACAATGCCATCTTTATACAATGATGGACTGATAGTAAAAAATATACCTAAAAATATGATGATGTAAATGTCGCCCAATACTCCAAAGCTGGTACGGAAAAAGTTTTGTGCAGTATTTACGAGCTTTTGAGAATCATTGCCCGAGATGTTTTCCAAAGCTTTTGCCCCTAAAGGGTATTGTTTGATCTGGTTTTCCAGTTTAGTTACCATTGCCGGAAAATCTTCGCTCAAGGCACTTACCTGTTGCTGTATTTTGGTACCCATAAACCAAAACAGCAATCCGATAATAATAAAAGACCCGATAACCGAAATCAGCATACTTGCACGACGCTGCAATGGCGTATGGCGTTCTATTAAATCGGCCAAACCGTTAAAATAAACGGCAATCAGGGTACCGGCCAGTACCATCAGCAATACGTTAAAAGCTACTTTCACAATCAGGATGACGATAGCCAATAAGGCTACGATACCTGCCGCTATAAATACCCGCTTAACATACAGGTTGTTATCTTCAGGAGTGTTGTTTTGAGTCGAAATCATACCCTATTTAAGATAATAACAACTTTATTGTTTGATACTAATTTGGATAAGAACAGCTAATTTGAAAGTCATCACTTAAGCGTAACTTGCAATTTGTTGCACGTTTAGACAATAATTTTTAATCTTTGCAAGGTCAAAACTTTTAGTTATAGACTATAACCAAATAGATTTATGCACTACGAACTTAATAATATTCCGGAACGTACTGAAAAGCCTCGCGAAAGCGGAATGACTATGGTGATGGATAAAGGCTTAAGCCTGCGCCAAGCCGAAGACTTTTTGGAGGTTTCGGGCATCTATACTGATATCATTAAATTAGGGTGGGCAACATCTTATGTTACCCCTAACCTGCAAGAAAAGTTAAACCTGTACCGGCAGGCAGGTATTCCATTCTATTTTGGCGGCACTTTGTTTGAGGCTTTTATTGTGCGTAACCAGTATGACGATTATTGCCGTATGCTGGATAGGTTCGGCCTGGAATACGCCGAAGTATCTGACGGATCAATTACCATTGAGCATGATATTAAATGCGAATATATCCGCAAGCTTAGTCAGCGTGTTACCGTAATATCTGAGGTAGGCTCAAAAGATGTGCAGAAAATATTTGCGCCTTACAAATGGATCCAGCTGATGAAAGCCGAACTGGAGGCTGGTTCTTATAAAGTAATTGCCGAAGCGCGCGAAAGCGGGAACGTAGGTATTTATCGTGATTCGGGCGAAGTGAGACAAGGCCTGGTGGATGAGATATTGACCCAAATACCCGCAGATAAAATTATATGGGAAGCTCCGCAAAAGGCGCAACAGGTGTGGTTTATTAAATTACTGGGGAGCAACGTAAACTTAGGTAACATAGCCCCTGCCGATATGATTCCGCTGGAAACTTTACGTTTGGGCTTGCGCAGCGATACTTTCGACCATTTTTTAAATCAATAACAGGTGTTGCCTGTTACGAAATAAAAAGGCACCTTCGGGCAAAATTATTGATTAACCATGGCCACCAAACAATACGGATTAATCGGGTATCCGCTCACGCATTCTTTTTCTAAAAAGTACTTTACCGAAAAATTTGAGCAGGAGAAGATAGAAGACCATGTTTATGATTTGTACGAGATCAAAAACCTGAGCGATTTTCCGGAACTATTGCGTGCTAATCCGGGCCTTTGTGGCTTAAACGTTACCGTTCCGCATAAAATCGGTGTGATGTTTTACCTGGACTGGGTGCATCCCGAAGCTAAAGAAGTAGATGCTGTAAATTGTATCCGTATTACTTCTGAAAGCCCTGTAGCAGCTGCTTTTTCGGGCGAGGTAGGCATCAAGGATCATGAGTTCAGGCTGGAAGGTTTTAACACTGATGTGTATGGTTTCGAAATGTCCCTTAAGCCTTTGCTTGGTCCGCAACATACACAAGCTTTGGTTTTAGGAACCGGCGGCGCATCCCGTGCGGTAAAATATGTGCTCAACAAGCTGAACATATACACCAGGTTTGCATCGCGCCAAAACGAAGCAGACCATATCCAGTATAAAGACCTCACGCTCGAAATTATATCTAAGTATAAGCTTATCATTAATACCACTCCATTGGGTATGTCGCCTGATACGGATAAATGCCCTGACATACCGTATGAGGCTTTAACATCTGAGCATTTACTTTACGACCTGATTTATAACCCAGCAGAAACACTGTTTTTAAAAAAGGGAAAAGAGCAAGGTGCTACCATTAAAAATGGTTATGAAATGCTGTTGTTGCAGGCAGAAAAATCGTGGGAGATATGGAATTCCAGAGAGCAAAATCCATGAAAATATTTGCGGTAATATTACTATGCCTAACGGTAGGCCTCACAGCTTGCGAATACAAGGCTGAATACGCACCTAAGCCAAGAGGGTATTATCGTATTTATTTTCCGAAAAGGGAATACAAGCAGTACGAGTCGGATTGCGCTTACACCTTTACCTATCCCACTTATGCTAAAGTAGAGGCCGACAAATCTCCCGGCGCCAAACCCTGCTGGATTAACCTGCAGTTACCGCAATTTAACGGCACACTGCATCTAAGCTACCAGCCTGTTACTTCTAAAAAAGTATTTGATGCGTTGGTTGAAGATGCCCATACCTTCGCTTTTAAACATACAGTAAAGGCTACCTCCATCGATGAAGGCATCATTCGCTACCCTGACCGTAAGGTATACGGCATTTATTATACTATTGATGGCAACGCAGCCTCGTCGGCTCAGTTTTTTTTAACTGACAGTACCAAACATTATTTGCGCGGCGCATTGTATTTCAATACCACACCCAGGCTGGATTCTATTCAGCCCGTGCTCGATTTCGTAAAGAAAGATATGGCAGTTCTGATCAAAAGCTTCCGGTGGAAAACTGTAGGTAACCCTTAATTTATCGCGAAAAGCTTAACTGCTTATACTTAACTATAATTTATAGCTTTGCGCATGGCTACCATAAAAGCATTTCCTAACAATCCTTACCAGGAAAACACCTACTTACTATACGATGATAGCGGCGAGTGTGCTATTATAGACCCGGGCATGTATACCGCTGCTGAACAGAATGCAGTGGTAAACTTCATTGCTCAACATCAATTGAAGCCGGTGTTGCTCCTTAACACCCATTGCCACATTGACCATGTACTGGGTAACAAATTTGTGTTTGACCAGTATGGGTTAAAGCCTCAATTTCATGAAGGCGAAATGGCCGTGTTAGAAGCCATGCCGGTTTGGGCACAGCAGTCGGGCATCCGCTATGAGTTATCTCCATTGCCTGATACCTATTTGCCCGAGAGTGGTACTATAACATTCGGTAATACCACGCTCGAGCTTATATTTGCGCCCGGCCACTCCCCTGCTCATTTGTGCTTTTATAGCCAGGCCGACCAGATACTTGTAGGCGGTGATGTATTATTCAGAGGCAGCATTGGCCGCACCGATCTACCCGGCGGTAATCATACTCAACTCATTAATAATATACAGCAAAAGTTGTTTGTATTGCCTGATGACTGCACGGTGTACCCTGGGCATGGCCCGGAAACGAGTATCGGATTTGAAAAGGCAACTAACCCGTTTTTTTAAACATAGGCTGCCAATCATTTTATACCTTACAACCTCAGAAACAAAATAGTAGCTTGTTTTGTCCGTTTAATAATACACTGTTTTACAGCAAATAGTAATTATTAATCTGTATTTACATAACGGCATTCTAACATATTGCACACAATTTATATAGCCCCTTGAACACCTCGATTTATATAGCGCAACGATATCTTTTTTCGCGTAAAAAGATGCACGCCATCAATATTATTTCGGGCATATCCATGCTGGGTGTTTTTGTGGGTAGTGCAGCGCTGGTTATTATTTTGTCGGTATTTAACGGTTTCGAAAAGGTTATCCTTTCGTTATACAGCAACTTTACGCCTGAGATTAAAATAGAACCGGCTCAGGGCAAAACCTTTGACCCAAACACGCCCTATTTTAAACAGCTCAGCCATAACGAAGCCCTTTTCTCTTATACTCAAACCTTACAGGAAAAAGCCTTGATCCGTTACGGCGACCGCCAGTTTATCGGCACACTCCGCGGTGTAAGCAAGGATTTTTTAAAAAATCCGCAACTGGATAGCACCATACAAAACGGCTCATTTACCTTGGATGTTGCCGGCAACCCATTTGTGGTTATTGGCGCTACAGTACAAAATAGCTTAGGAGTAAACATTAACAACCCTATGGCACAGCTGCAAATATACTCGCCGCGGCGTAAGGTAATTAACGCGGTAAACCCCGAAGATGAATTTGTAAGGCGGGGCATCAATGTGTCGGGCATTTTTTCTATTCAACAGGATTTTGATGACATTATAGTAGCTCCTTTGGCCTTTACCCGCGACTTGCTTGATGAGCCAACTGATGTTTCATCCATTGAGCTCAACTTTAAAAAAGGCACTAACCTTAACCAACAGCAAGAGGCTATTCAAGAAAACCTGGGAAGCGGCTTTTTGGTAAAAAACCGCTTTGAGCAAAATACCGAGCTGTATAAAACCCTGAAAACCGAACGCTGGTCGGTATTTTTAATATTGGTTTTCATATTGATTATTGCCATTTTTAACATCATCGGCTCGCTAACTATGCTGGTGATTGATAAGCGGAAGGATATAGCCATCCTGACCAGCTTAGGTGCGGGGAAGCCGCTGATTCAGGGAATATTCTTTTTTGAAGGCATGATGATTTCAGTTTCAGGATGTGTGCTGGGCATGCTGGCCGGGCTTATTTTTTGCGTATTGCAACAGCAATACGGCTTTATTAAAATGGGCGGACAAATGATGGTGATTGATGCATACCCTATCCACTTAAAAATTAATGATTTTATTATCGTATTTTTAACCGTGAGCGGTATTGCTGTTATAGCTTCGGGTGTAAGTGCACGCTTAAGCGTAAAAGGGTTAGACGAAATTAAACAGGATTTATAACTTTGCAACATGCAGTACAGGTATGTAAAATTGATGATCGTGATGCTGGCAGCAGTTTGCTGCTCCTGTAAACGCAATGGTAAATCAAACGGCCAGGGTGAGGTTTTTAAAGGCCTTTACAGTTTCGGCCCTGAAATTAAATCGTTTAAAAACTGCGATGATACCCACGAATACTGGGTGGCCGATAGCTCGGCACAATTAGAGCTGCAATACTCACAAATGAACTTCGAGAAACCTTACGAGCCGGTATATGTGGAGGTAGAGGGCGAAAAAATACCGTCAGGCAATGATGGTCAGGGCTCGGAGTACGATAGCACTCTTGTTGTACGCAAAGTGCTTAAAATTACTAAAGAAATACCGCAGGACTTGTGTAATTAAAGCCATCATCTCCTGTTGGTTTTACACAAAGCATACTTTATAGTACCTGCTTAAAACTAAACAGCCGTTTTTGGCTTTTAACACTTGAGCGTTTCGCTTTAACCTGTTTCACTCCCCTAAAAGAGATTACAATGGAATCAAAACGTCAACAAAAATTTGCCGGTGTATTACAGCAAGACCTGGCCGCCATATTTCAGCGCGAAGGCATGAGCTTTTTACCTAATACACTGGTAACTATAACTAAGGTGCGTGTAACACCCGATTTAGCCATAGCCCGTGTATTTTTAAGTTTCTTTAACAATACCAATACGCAACAATCTTTACAAACCGTAAAGGCCCATGCTTCCGAAATCAGGTATAAGCTTGGCGCACGCATTAAAGACCAGGTAAGGGTAATTCCACAGCTCGAGTTTTTTGTGGATGACACCAACGAGTACGTAGAGCGTATGGATAAGATTTTTGATAAAATAAGCAAAGAGCCACGCCAAAGCGAGGAAGGGCAAGAGTAAGCCATGGACAAGCACGGGCAGTTAGCCAGCTTTATACTCAACCATCCTGACCGTGTAGGCAAGGTAGTAGATATTGACCTGGCTAACGACTCCCTTTTGGCATTCGATTTTACCGAAAACAACTGTGAGCTTACAGCAGATGAAGTAAGCGACACACCAAGGTTTAGCGCTTGGGTAAATCGCAAGCTCTCACAAAGTGGTTGCCGTTACGGTATAGGCGGCTACTTTGAACACCGCACCCTGTATGCTCGCAGCAGCCTGTTTAATACTGCTGACTCAGAGGCTCGCCGTTTGCACTTAGGCATAGATATCTGGGGCCCGGCCGGAACGCCGGTTTATGCACCTTTAGCGGGTAAAGTACACAGCTCTCAGGATAACAATAATTTTGGTGATTACGGGCCGACTATTATCTTGGAACATGACTTAAACGGGCTCACTCTTTACAGCCTGTACGGCCATCTAAACCGCGCTTCATTACGAGGTTTAGCCATCGGCCAGCCGGTAGCTTTAAACCAGCAAATAGCTTATTTAGGCACCGAAGATGAAAATGGACAATGGCCACCACACTTGCATTTTCAGTTGATGTTTGATATGCAGGGGTTAGCCGGAGATTATCCCGGCGTATGCAGGTACTCTGAAAAAGAAATCTATCAACAAAACATCCCCGATCCGGATTTAATTTTACAATTCTCTAAAGCAACTATAATGTGATTAAACTGTTAGCGTTTTAATTAAGTAATTGATTTAAAATGCTAAAAGCTTTCTCATTAAACATATTGCTATTGGCTTGCTGTTGCTTCTCGGCAATGGCACAGCCCACATTTAAAGGCGGCGCATCCGCTTTAAACAGCTTTATTGCCAGCCATATTATATACCCCGAATTTTCGAGCCAAAACTGTATTGAGGGCAATATTCAGGTAAGTTTTATTATCGATAAAAAAGGTAATGTAACCGGTGCACGGGTGCAGCAAGGGCCAGGTATCGATTTAGACGACGAAGCCCTTCGGGTGGTAAAGCTAACGTCAGGTAAATGGCAAATTCCAGCTAATTACAATAGTGCCGTTAGGGTGGTGCTACCTATACGATTTAGACCCGATTTTGCTAAATGCCAGCGCCGCACCACTGCTATGATGAGCATGGACCAGGCTATTGTAGCGTACCAGCGCCGCCAGGAGTTAGAGAACGCGGTTACTAATTATTACATCAATAAATATGCTGACAAGGCCGATCCGCAAAAAGAAAGCGAGATCAACAGTTTAAAAAAAGAATTAGGCATCGACGAAGAACTTTGGAAAGACTTGTTGGATCAGGCTAACGAAAAATTAAAACAAGGCGATCAGGAAGGTGCTTGTAAAGACTGGAAATTC
>CAJYJH010000011.1 GCA_913775265.1 uncultured Mucilaginibacter sp.
TTTCCATTTATCAACGATACTAAGCCGCGATTCAGCCAAGAACAAATTTACTTTTAAAGTAACTGACCGTATTAGCATCAGCGAGTAGCGTTTGAATTGGGATCGACTATAGTTTGCTAATTAAAGCATTTGCGAACGCAAAAAAAGGGGGCAATTTGGTATTAGAGAGGGGGTATAATTGCTCTATTATATCTTCATCATACAATATTGACAAACTCTAATTACTTTCTAATTAAATACAAGCTTATCCTATGACTGCTCAAAAAAGTTGCCGGCTGCTTTACACTCATGATTAAAACCACTTTTGCACAATTTTTTTTGCAGCACGGCAACAGTATTATCGCAATTATGGCAGCACTCAATTGTTGTGTTGCACCTATATCAACCCGTTCAAATTTGCTGAGCTTGGGTTGTTTTTGTTTTGAGTTTGATGATTGTCTAAACGCGAGTAATAAATAGGTCTAGACGAGCTAAAGTATGGTAATGGTTGCTCGGAAAAGAGGGACGTTTATATACTTTCAACGGGTGTATTTCGAAATGAAATATTTTAAGCTTTGTACATTTCACTGTCTTGATTTATGAATATCAATGAATCAGCAACTGGTAAGCTTATTATGCCGATAAGGTACCGCAATAAAGAAGCAGGCAACTACATTTTTATCAAATGAACGTTGCCTGCTCTTATTTAAGCTGCACAGAAGAAGTTGCGATAATAGCAATTATACGATTTTGCGTTTTTTACGAATTGGCTTTAGCCATATCAATCATCATTGATAATTCATCAACTGCTGCTTCGTCGCTACCATCAAAACCGGTAAGTTTAAAGCGGATGTTGCCTTGGGTATCAATTACAAACTTGGCAGGTATGCCGTTTACTTTGTAACTGCTTACTACCTTATTTTCTTTGGTCTGGGCATCTTTTAAATCCATCAGCACATCGAAAGTGTATTTTTTACCTTTGATGTAATCGGCCGCGTCTTTAGTTGGAGTCTCTGTGCCACGCTCCCAGGTATGGATAAACAAAAATTTCACGTTTGGATCGCTTTGATATTTGTTCACCGCCATCTGCATAGCCGGGAACGAGGCCTTACAAGGCCCACACCAGGTTGCCCAAAAATCGAGCACTACTACTTTGCCTCTTAGTTCTTGCAAAGAAACCTGCTTGCCGTTTACATCAGATAAGGTAAAGCCGGGAGCTTGTTCCTTTATCATGTCGCGGGTAAGCGTCTTACTCAGGTTTTCGAGGTAGCTTTTACGGATGGCAGCCGCGTAGGCATCAAACCCTGCCTCACTACCTTTTACCTTACGATATAAGGTTTTAAATACAGATACCATCTCCGGCGTGGCCCTACCCGATTTGATTACCGGCTCCAGTTTGTCGTACGCTTCCTGATTACGGTTAAGGCCCATTAATATCTGCGCATAACGATAGTTAAGCCGTGGATTAAGCGTTGTAGAACTTTTGAATGCAATTTCCGAATACTTTAAGGCTTCGCCGTATTTTTTTCTTTCGAACAGAATATCAGCGTAAGTACTGGTGAGGCTTGGATAACCTGATGCAGAAAATTTAGCTGCCCCACTATCGCCTTTTTTGCCGTCCATATAGGAGAAAGCGTTTTCCATAGCTTTGCGAGCATAAATTTCGGCATTGGCTAAATCACCGTTCTTTCTAAAAGTTCCGGCTAGTCCACTGTAAGCATTACCTTTCCAAAAATCTGCACGCAGCTTATTGATGAATTCGATGGCTTTTGCAGTGTTCTTTTCTTCGGCATACTGCTGTGCAACTGCTGATGTTGCATAATCGTAAACTACTCCGTCATCAATTGTACCGGTCTTAAATTTTTCGGGCGGATAGGTCGCAACCCATTTATTATATGCCGCCTCTTTTGCTGCACCTGTTTTAGCCTCAAATACAGTTTTTTGTACATTGTTGCGGGCTGCTATACCGTTCGGAAAGCGCTTTAACTGCTCCGCATATAAAGAATCCATCGATTTACTATTCTTCATCCGGTAGTAAAACTGCTCAGCCAGTATTAAATCGTTTTCGTTGTTACTGGCACCAAGCGAGGCCAGTTTAGCGTTTAGTGTTGCCTTGTCTGCCGCGTTGGTTGAGGTAACCAAACGATTAAGCATCTTTGCTGTCGTATCGGCCGGGGCTGTTTGTGCATTTGCACTATAGCCGCCCGCAGCAAGTGCAGCCAGCATCCCGAGTTTGGTAATATAATTTTTCATAGTTGTTTAATTACTATTGAACGTGACTTTTATAATTAATGATTGATTAATATCCTGGATTTTGGGTAAGTGCAGGGTTTTGCTGACGTTGCTGATCAGGTATCGGGAACAAAACTGACCGGGTAGCATTCCAGGTAGATGGTTTTAAGGCACTTAAAACAGCGTTTGCCTGCCCGGTTCTGAGCAAATCAAACCAACGATGCCCATACTCTCCAAACAGCTCTACTTTACGCTCTTGTGCTACAGCATTTGCAAGGGCTGTCGAGCTGGCATTATTGGCCGCACTTAGGTTACCTAAACCTGCCCGGTTGCGTATCACATTGATGTCTGCCGCAGCACCTGTCAAATTACCGGTTTGCGCACGTGCTTCAGCCCTTATTAAATACTGCTCAGCCAAACGCAACACTACGTTAAACTCATTGCCTACACTGGCCGATGTGGCCGTAAATATTTTATACTTGTTAACACGATAAAACTTAGAGCCACTTGTAGTAGAATCTACCCAGTTGGTTTTACGATTATCCCCTAACTCAAAACTGTTTGCAATATTGCTGGTGAGGGTGTAGGTTGGTGGCGCCACGTTGGTTGCCGACGTAGCCGTACGGTATGACGAAGCAAATGTAGAAGTGCCTACAAATGTTGCAAACTGCAAAATTGTTTCGGTACTGGTGTTTATAAATACGTTTGGTGTAGTGGTTAATGTATAGGTACCGGAATTAATTACTTGTGAGGCCTGCGCCTCGGCGTTAGCGTAATCTTTACGGTATAAATATACCCGGGCCAGCAAAGCTGTAGCCGCATGTTGGTTTACCCTGCTTTTTAACGTGCCTACGTAAGTGACAGGCAGTAAGCTTTGAGCATCCCGTAAATCAGCGATAATGGATGTCCAGACAGCATCGGCAGATGAACGAGGCAGAAATGCATTGGTAAGTGGGTCGTTACCGGTTAAAGGAACTCCACCGTAATAATTGACCAGATAAAAATTAACCCAGGCACGGAAAAACTTGGCCTCGCCCAAAAGCTGTGATTTAACGGCCGGTGTTAGTGTTGTTGAGGCGGTGATACCTGTAATAGCACTATTGGCAGCAAGCAATTCGGCATAAGCGTTATACCAGAAGCTGGCATTGTTACTATTGCCTATTGAAATAAGGTTATTTTCAATTTCTGTAATATCCGGCGATGTTGTTAAGGTGTAATGAAGCTCATCCGCGCTTATACCTCCATACAATGTAATTGCCTGCTGCAAGGTACCCATGATACCGAAAATTCCGTAGTTGTATAAAGCTATAACGGCAGCAGTAGCGGTACCGTCCGTTTCATAAGCTGTAGACGCATTGATCTTATTTTGAGGAGGATCTAACTCCACTAATTTTTTACAACCTGATAAAAATATTACCGCAGGTAAAACCACACCTGTAGCTAATAATTTAATTTTTTTATAGATTATCTTCATGTTGATTCGCTTTTTAGAATGAACAATTAAGGCCTAAAACCATAGTGCGTAATTGCGGCAATGCTATAAACTGCCCTGTACCTAAACCTGGTGCTGCGCCCGAAACAGTTGTTTCCGGATCATAAGTATACTTCTGCTTAGCCCAGGTGCGCAGGTTTTCGCCACGTGCAAAAACATTTAAATTAGAAAGTCCGATTGAGCGTATCCATGTTTTAGGTAAGCTGTAGCTGATACTAACTGTCCTTAATTTGATGAATGAAGCATCTCCCCAGTTGGTATCAGACGAATTGTAGTTGAAGTAAGGAGTAGTACCAACCGTTGTAGCACCAGGGTACTGCGCATTGTCGCCAGGTTTCATCCAACGTTGCAAGGCAGTAACGTTTTGATTGGTTGGACTTGATCCGTAAGGATAGGATGAACTGTTGTTTAGATACCCCATACGATGATTGAACTGAAAAAACACATCCAGCTGCAAACCACGATAACTAAAACTGTTATTCATACCGCCGTAGTAAGGATGCCCTAAAGGTGCAGGCATACGGTCGCCACCAAAGGTAATAGCGCCATCACCGTTCAAATCCTGAAAAGTCGGCACACCGGTGGTTGGGTTTATACCTGTAAATTTATATAACTGTATAGCGTTTACAGGCTGCCCTACAATATAGCTGGTACTGTTAAACAAACGTGCTGCATTATCAATCTTGAGAATTTTATTGCGCAGGATGGTCAGGTTAACGCTGGTGCTCCATCTAAATGTTTTTGACTGCACATTAGTAGAGTTCAGTTCGAATTCAAAACCGTTGTTTTGTACCACTGCCGGAAAATTAGCTGTATAGCTGTTAAAGCCGGCTTGTGTAGGTACCGCCACGTTAACTAACTGATCTGATGACCGGTTACGAAAATAATCGGCTTTCACATAGATGCGATCTTTTAAAAAACCGAGTTCAATAGCCAAATCAAGCTTTTTATTGGTTTCCCAATGCAAGTCGGGGTTTGGTATGTTAGAAGGGAATACTATAGATTGCCCCTGATAACTGTTGCCAGAACCACTGGTGTTGAAGTAAGCATCGTATAAGTAGTTTTGAATTTGATCGTTACCGGTTAAACCATAGCTGCCACGCAGTTTACCAAAACTCAACCACGACACATTTTTCATCCATGATTCCTGGGTAAAAATCCATCCCGCTCCTACTGCCCAGAAATTACCGAAACGGCGATTAATACCAAACCTCGATGATCCGTCCCTGCGGAAGGTACCATCTAATAAATACTTGCCTCCCCAATTGTAATTTAAACGTGCAAAGACAGCGGCATATTTATAGTCGGAGTTATTACTGCCGTTATTAGTAATGGTAGCGGCGTTGTTAATGTTACCAATCAAAGCGTCGCTGCTAAAACCTGTACCCAGCAAACTGATGCCATCCGCAATGGTACGCTGCACTGTTCCTCCCAACAAGGCTTGTATATTTCCACCCCATACATCACGCTGATACTCTAACTGCGGTTCCACAATGTAGTTAACGTTGGTGTTGTTAGCGTAGCGCAGTGTGTTATTGGGTGCTGCCAGATTAACATTTGCCGGATTTAATGAACTTAACGGCGTTTGCAGCGATTGCCTTAAACCCGTGGCAGTATAACCCAGATTTGCCTTAGCACGCAAACCAGGTAATATTTGATAATAAGTGTTTAAGTTACTAATGAAGTTAGTTGTGGTATTGGATGTTGGCCTGAGCAAATAAGCCATTGGGTTGGTAAAAGAGTTATTCCAATACAAACTGCCGTCAGCGTTATATAATGGCAAATTAGGTGGTAAGTTATATAATTGAGACAAATCTGTACTGATCAGATTATTCTGCATGTAACCGTAATTTACGCTCAGATCTATACCGAATTTGTTATTAGCGCTTCTGTGTCCGGCATTCAGACGATTAGAGAAAGTATTGGCACCATAACTGCCCGGAAATACAGTTCCCTCACGGCGATAATTTGAACTGAACAAAAAGGTATTTTGTTCGTTACCACCCGATATAGAAATATCGGCATTAGTGGTGTGAGCCGTACCGCCCACCAGTTCCTTCTGCCAGTTGGTGGTGGTGTTCTGGTCCCAAAGCAGCAAATCAGGTGCGTTGGCCGTTGTAGGTGTAGCATTAGTTGCCGCAAACGCTGCACGACGCATAGCCACATACTCAGGAGTACTTAGCATATCAATAAAATGCCCTATTTTACCGGCTCCCTGATAGAAATTCACATTAAATCTGGTGTTGCCTGCCTTTCCCTTTTTTGTGGTAATCAACACAACACCATTGGCACCTTTAGAACCATAAATAGCAGTTGCGTCAGCGTCCTTTAATATATCTATACGCTCAATATCATCCGGATTAATCATACTCAAAGGGCTTATCTCACCTCCGTTGGCTCCGCTGATGCCATAAGCATTTAGACCATCAGTTGCCGGCACACTTCCGTTAAACAGCGTGAAAGGAACTCCATCAATTAAATATAATGGCAGGGTACCACTTGATAATGATCCTATACCCCTAATTTGTACCCGGAAACCGCTACCCGGCAAACCGTTATTTTGGGTTAATTGTACACCCGGCAACCTGCCTTGCAAAGCTGCCAACGGGTTAGCTACCGGCTGGTTCTCAATATCTTTAGAAGTTAACGAGCTTACCGCACCCGTATTGTTACGGCGCGTGGTTGTACTGTAACCTATTACCTGCACTTCGTCAATACTTCCTGCAGCCGGTTGTAGGCGCACATCTATCGGCGCATTGCCGTTAACAGTGATTTCGCGAGTTTGATAGCCTATAAAAGAAAACACCAACACGTTTGGACCTTCGGGTACTTCTAAACTAAAATAACCGTCGGCGTTGGTAATGGCAGTAACCGCATTACGCGCTTTGGTACGTACAGTTACACCCGGCATGGGTTGGTTATGTTCATCTTTAACCGTTCCGGTTACTCTCACTGCCTGTGCATTTTCTCTTACAATTGTTATATTTTCTGTTTTACTAACAGGAGTCGGAATATCCTTGAGCGGCGATATAATGATGCGGCTGCCATCCTGCTGGTAACCTAAACCAGTACCCTCGAGTAGGATATCCAGCGTTTCGGCTACACTACGCGATTGCGCATCAATATTAACCTGCTTTACAGCGTTTACCCGTGCCGACGGATAAAAAATATTGAAACCCGATTGTGCCTGTAGCTTGCGCAAGGCGGCTTTGAGCGATTGGTGGTTAACTTGTAGCTGCACCTTGGTGCCTTGCAGGCTTTGAGCACTGGTTAAAGTAGCGGCAAATAAAGAGGAACTAATAATTAGTATAGCTCCGCAGCAAACACTTAATTTCATGAAAAACAGCCAGTTGATTCGTAAAAACTTCTTAAAACAGGAACAGAGATTTCCCATTGCAAAAGCAGTATCTTTTTGCATTATTTGTATAAGTTAAAAAATTGAGTCAAATAAGTTTTTTAATTAAACTCCTCATTGCTGTCCAAGGCCGGGGAGTTTTTTTGTAAGGTATACTTCCTGCACACCATTACTTTTTATACTGCTTGATCAGGCTGGGTAATAATATTTCATATAGTTATTAATTAGAGGTTGGAGATTCAATTTATATTTTGGTTCATTAATTACAGCCGGCACCATCTAAAGCTACAGTTTTACCGTCCATAGTATAAGATGCTCCCATGGTTTCAGTCAATGCCAGCAATATTTGGTTCAGCGTTTCAGTTCCGTTAAAACGGCCGGTGATCAGGCATTTTTCTAATTCTTTGTTTTTGAAATTTACGCTGACATCATAACGCCTGCTTAGGCGTTCGGCCAATTGCTTAAAGGGCATATCATCAAACTGCATATCGCTTTTTGCCCATTTGATGGTATTTTGAGCTTCCACGTTTTCCTGCAAAGCTTTTTGCTCGTTTACATTGTAAACCAATTGCTGATTGGGCAGCAAAGTAGCCAGCACATGCTCTTTTGAGTCTGATACGCTTACCTTACCCCTACTCACCGATACCACTACCTTTTCGCCGGAGTTGGCTTTGATGTTGAAAGCAGTGCCTAATACAGTAGTTTTGATGTTACCTGTATAAATCACGAAAGGGTTAGCAGTTTTGTGCTTTACATCAAAAAAAGCTTCACCTTTTAAATACACTTCGCGTATGCGGCCATTCATAGCATAGCGGATTGAACTGCCTGAGTGCAACAATACTGTACTGCTGTCGGGCAGTACGACAAAACGATTCTCTGAGAGTGATGCAGGAGCCGCAACAGCTAAAGGCTGGTCTGCTTTATCTTGTTTTCTGGTAAACAAGAAATAAGCGGCGCAAACAGATACGCCCAAAAGGACGGCCGCAGCATAACGGGATAAGTTACGATGCCAAAGATTTTTTACCGGTACACCATCACTTCTAATATGCTGGTAAATGTGTAGCAACATACGCTGCTCCAAAGCCTGCTCTTCTTTTGCCGAGTCTGCATGCCAAACAGCATCCTGCTCACTTTGCTCCCTATACCAATGGTCAAGCCGTTGCTTTTCCTGTTCGGTAGCAGTACCGTCAAGATATTTCTCAATCAGTGCGAGTAACTGTTCTTCTTTCATGCAAAAATCATTGCGTTTGAAAGATAGTTACATAATACAGGGGTTCACCCTTAGTCTGATTGTATAATTTTTTATTTTTTTGGAGAATGCGCTTGATCTAAACAAAAAAATCAGCACAAGCTTTAATTTCATACTAAATGAATAGATTCAATAATTAAATAAAATGTTTTACTTGGGTTTCATTAACGATTTTGCCAGAACAGCATCAAAACCATCATTCCAATGCCGCGCAACGAGAGACGTATCACTTTTAAAGCTTTAGTGAGATGAGCTTCGGCTGTTTTTTCAGCAATATTCATTTGCAAAGCAATCTGAGATAAAGTTTTTCCTTGCTCCCGGCTGTATTTAAATACCAACCGGCACTTTTCGGGCAGTGTTTCGACAATGCCGTTGATATACTCCTCCAAAAAGCGGACGTATATTTTTTCATCGTCAAAATCATGCAGTTTTTGCCCATAAATAGCCATGGCAATGTCGCTTCTGCGCTTTTGCCGCTGTATAGCCGTTAGCACCGAAAATTTGGTTGCTGTTGCCAGGTAGGCAGGCAAAGATTCGATTTGCACCTGCTCGCGCTTGTCCCAAAGTTTTATCAATACTTCCTGAACAATCTCTTCGGCCGCTACTTTATCTTTGGTATGATTAAAGGCAATAGCCAGCAACTTACGCCAATACCTGCTGTAGATTTCTGCAATAGCGAATTCTTCGCCCTTTTGGAGCGCTGAAACCAAATCGCTATCAGATAACCTATGGATATTCATATATCGTTAGGCCAATATAACAATTTATTAATATTTTATATACAATGGATGAAAATGAAAAGGCTATGCTAATGAATTCAATTAATTTGATGTACGTCCGCTTTAAGTTACCTACATCAAACTCCTATAAAAGCAAAAGCGCCGGTATCGAGATGACACCGGCGCTTTTTGTTATGATTTAATTGCTGCTTACCAAAGCAGGGTATACAGGGCAACCAGGATACCACAGATCAGCAGGGCACCCACGGCAAACGAGTTGGAGGTCTTAAACATCGAGGTGTCCACGTCCAGTCCATTGGTCTTTACCCCTCTTGAGGTTTCAATCGTGCTGATGATCCACATACCGATGATACAGATGATGAACACAAAGCCCATCCTATCCAGGAACGGGATCT
>CAJYJH010000012.1 GCA_913775265.1 uncultured Mucilaginibacter sp.
AAGCAGGCGCATTTTAAGTACGTCGCCCAGTTCATCATTGGGGTAGGTCAGGGCCGCCTCGCGCAGCATGTTAGGTTTCAGTTGGTCTTCGTCGGGGTTAGTAAGCAGTGCCTGCCTGCGCAGGTTAAAGGTGGCGTACCACAAGTATTCGGTGCTCAGTGCAACGTTCTTACCCGTCAAAGGCACCATTTTTTCGAAATCATAATAAGATGGTTTAACCTGAATAGCATTGCCTGTTTTAAATGATTTGTCGAACGGTACATGATATTTCAAAAAGGCGTTGTTGTAATTAAGTCGCTGTAGTTCGCGTTGCTTAAAGCCTTGTGGCAGCGTGCCTTGGTAAGCCGACAAAAAGTTAAGGTTGATGTGATTGATAGAGTCGGCCAGGTGCGGAAAGGTGTCAAAGTTTTGCAAAGTGGCGCCTATGCGATAGTAAACCTGGTTGTCGCGTTCGGCTTTCCGGTAGGCCTGGTAGTAAGTGTTTTCGTCTTTCAGGTCGCCATTAAAAGTAACCGAGCGGGGAGAGGTGCCTTCAATAACACATTCTACCGTTTTACCGGGAGCGTTATAAATGATGAACGGAAAACTGCCCGTCCGGATAAAATCGGGATAGTAAAACTTCAGATCAAATGTTTGCTGCCCGCCCGGCACCACCACTACTTCAGCACTTTGCGTGCCCGTTGGCAGGTGATGATCAACCGTAGCGGTTAATTTTATAGTATCGGGGGTGTGATTGATGATGATGGTAGTAGCCGGTTTACCTTTTAGGCTAATCAAGCTTTTATTCAGATAATGTACCTTGCTTTGCGGCGCTTGTGCAAAGGTGCGCAGGCAGGGTAGGGTTAGGATAATGATAAGGATCCATCGGTTCATTATCAAAACTAAATATTTAGTTATTGAGATGCAAGTGTTTTGTGTTGATATAAGTTAGCTGGTATAATGGGTGAGGCTCTTGTGTTTTAAAAACGCTGATCAGTGTGATGCTTTATGTTGCTACAAACCATCCTCCATGTGATGTAGCCGGTAACCTCTTTATACAAAAAAACTGTCTGCAGATCATGTGATGATCACACCATTTAAAAGCTGCAAAGTCATCTGCATCATAAATTTCCGCAAAAAATGTCAGGTATTTAAGATGATTAAGCTATATTCAGAGCGTCACAATTATTGCATCATCATGAAATACATTAGCTGGTGGGTTTTAATGCTTGTAGTTCCTTTTACGGCACTGGCCCAAACTAAACCGTCGTCCCTCGTTTACACATCCGATATCGACCGCTTTTGGCTGGCTTACGATAGCGCCCGCACTACAAAGGATACTTTAAAACAGCAACATTATCTCCAGCGGCTATATATCGATCCGGGAACCGAAGGCTTGCATGCATTTATGAAGGCCCGTAATTATGATGCCGGGTTGTGGGCAAAGCTTATTAACAGGTACCCGAAATTTTGGAACAGTATCAGGCTAAATACGCTTAAAGTTAAAAATCAGGCGCCCGCTATCGAGGCAAGCATCAAGAGGTTTAAAAAGCTATATCCCGAAATGAGCACCTCGCGTATGTATTTCACGGTTGGAGGCTTGCGTTCGGGTGGTACAACAACTAATGACATGGTTTTGGTGGGTGCCGAAATTGCCACTGCCGATAAAAATACTGATGCCAGCGAGTTGAGCGATTGGTTGATGTCGGTTTTTCAAAATCAGGATGCGGCCAACCTGGTAAGTTTAAACGTACACGAGTATGTGCATACCCAGCAAAAGGGCGGAGGCGAAACGTTATTGGTTAAGAGCATACAGGAAGGTTCTGCCGATTTTATAGCCGAATTGGTGACCAAAATAACCAACAACAGCCCGTACATGGTTTACGGTGGAGCGCACGAAGCCGAACTGAAAAATAAATTTAAAATTGACATGTTCAGCTCATCCGTGGTAAATTGGCTTTACAATGGTACACAGGCCAACCATGCCGACTTAGGTTACTTTATGGGGTATGTAATTTGTAAAGCTTACTATAACAATCATGCCAATAAAAAGCAGGCCATTAAAGACATCATCGAGCTAAATTACGCCGATGAAAGCCGGGTAATTGCCTTCCTGTCGGCATCGCGATACTATCCGGAGGCCATCAATAAAGACGAATTGCTAAAGCAGTATGCACAAAGGCAGCCCGTTATCACCGGCTTTTCGCCTGCCATCGAATCTAAGACAGACGTGCCGGCTACCTTAACCGAGCTGACCTTTAATTTTTCGGAGCCAATGGGTAAAGGCATTTCCATTAATTTGGGCGAGGGTGGTAAAGAGCATTTTCCGATAACAGGTGTTGTGGGTTTTAGTGCCGATGCAAAGTCGCTCACCGTAAAGCTGTCGTTACAACCCGGTAAAAACTACGATTTTTTGGCTACCGGCCTAAGTTTCCGGTCGCAGGCGGGTTACCCGCTTAAAGCGTATAAAGTACATTTCAGTACTCAAAAAGCAGAGTAATCATTGAAAAGGCCGATCATAAGCTGCCATTACAACGTTATTGATAGATTGATGACCGGCTGTAAACCGCGTATTGCCTAACCTTGCCAGTGGGTATGCTCGGATTTAAATGTGCGATAGTAAGCCTCCATAACCTAAATACCTTCCCGCATGAAAAACCTAAACTTTAATAAAATTACTTTGCTGGCTTTTGCAGCATTGGTAACAGCTGCCGGCTGCAAGCAAAAGGCTGCGCCCGAAAAGGCTAAACCAACCGGTACCGCTGCCCAAAGTGTATCCCTGATGCTGGATACCGGCAAAGCGAACAAAGAAAGTTTTGAAAACATCCATCTATATTATCATGATTTGTTTGGCCGAGGGCATACGCCAACGCTAACCGGTGCCCGGCTTAAGCTGCCGTTAAAAGCTCCGGTTATGCTTGTTAACGCTGATGAAAAACAAACATTCTTTTTGGTTTACCCCGGCGAGCGCGTGTACCTGCGTTACACCCGTACCGATTCGCTGCAGTTGTTCATCCCCCGTAATGAGCAGCGCACCCGCGAGCTTGATTTTTTCAGGCAGCTGATACAAAAAACCGGTAGTTTGTATTATGCCTTAACGGTGATGCCTTACCATCAAAAAGTGTCCGGTCTTGATGCTTTGCATAGCAGTGAGCGCGTCATTAACCAGGTTAAAAATAAACGCCTCAACTTTTTAAAGGCTTATGCCACCCGGTACAAAATCAGTAATAGTTTTACTCAGCTGGCGGCTCACAGTATTAAAAGCACGGCCATCAATGATTCGCTGCTGCTTTACATTGGCAACAGGCCATGGCTTTTAAAACAAGGGCTTTACCAGCAGCAACTTGCAGAAGCTAAAATACCTGCGTTAAAGGCATTAGGCTACAGTACAAATCCATCGTTTTTTGCTGCTTGCGCTAACGCAGTAGCATTTGGGTTAGGTGGCGCCCCGGGCGACCGGTATGTTGAAGACACCACGGCTTTAAGACGCCACTTTTACTACATTCAGCAAAAGTTTACCGGCCGCATTCGCAGTTTTTTGTGGGCAAGCACCCTTTATAATGCTGTTTTTAATAGTGTACCCATAGCTCAAAACTATTGGCAAACGTACCTTTCTCAAAGCGATGATGCTGTTTATAATCCATTGGTAACTAAGTTGAAAGATAGCGAAAGCTCAATCAAAGATTTTAAGCCGGGTACTAATCAACTGCTCGGCCGTGATGGTAAAACAGCATTAAGCTTTGACAGCTTAATAGCTCGCCACAGAAACAAATTGATCCTGCTTGATTTTTGGGCCAGCTGGTGCGGACCGTGCCGTGCCGAAATACCCGACAGTAAAAAACTGCAGCAGCAGTACGCCGGTAAAAACATCGTATTCGTCAATATATCTACCGATGCTGTAGTGAGCGACTGGCAAAAGGCCGCACAAGAAGAAGGCATCGGCACACCTGATAGTTACCTGCTGCTCAAAGCCGACCGCTCGCCGCTGGTTAAACGTTATAGTATCTACTCTATCCCGCGTTACATGCTGATAGGCAAAAACGGCAAGATGATTAACGCCAATGCCCCGCGCCCGAGCGAACCTAAGTTGAAGCAGATGATTGACCAAAACTTGTAACGCCTCAGCTCCTTTAAGGGAGAGTAGCAGCCCCGTCTAAATCCTCTTCGGCAAGGAGGAATTTAATTCAATGCCCATAATACATGCTTAACAGTTATAGGTTTATATACCGGCCAATATACCACCGGGATGTTTTAACAGCAGCAATCAATTTTTTTATTAGCCCATGAATGGTATTGTCACAAACTATCCGCCACGCTCAACATGCTGAATTCACAACCTGTTTGGCGGACGTACGGTGATAACACTTACTACAAGCTACTTGATCAAAAAATAATTATATTGCCTTATAATTAATAACGAACAGGTAAATCAACTGCTTTAAAACCTATGCAGACAGTATGATTAGCTATGCAACCTCATCACACCACCCAACCACAAACACTTGGTAATGACACCACGGCTCAAGACCTGACCATTTCGGCAGGCAAAGCGCAATTGTTGTCTATGCTGTATTTTTTACCTTTGGCTATCCTTTTTGGTTTGTCTTATATTTTGCTGTGGCCCAATAAGTTTGGCAAGGCTGCCTACCAGGGCGCTTTACCTGATAATTTAAGTAGTACAACCATGTTAGCGCTGTTCATAGCTGTTATTTTTGCGGGCATTGTGGTGCACGAATTGATCCATGGCATCACGTGGTCAATGTTCGCTAAAAAGGGTTTCCGTTCCATGAAGTTTGGTGTGCTCTGGAAATCGTTTACCCCCTACTGCCACTGCACCGAACCGCTCAGGGTAGGCCATTACATCACTGGTGCGCTGATGCCGGCTTTAGTGTTAGGTATAGTGCCGTTAGTGATTTCCCTCATCAAGGGCAATATCCTGGTGTTTTCATTCGGGATATTTTTTACGCTGGCTGCCGGGGGCGATTTTTTGATTGTGAGCATGCTGCGAAAGGTTGATGCCGGTTTGCTGGTGCAGGATCATCCGTCCAAAATCGGGTGTTTACTGCATGGTAGCGATGGTGCGGAGGTTAACCCCTAATAACTTGTTTTGAAGTATTGCGCAGGTTATAAATAGGCCGTCTGCTTAAAAGGATTTGAATAGTTACTTTTGAGCACATAACAAAAGGTTTTTACCTATACATCACCGCCTTATGCCTATACTGTTGTTGTTTGTGCTTATTGAGATTTTTGGCGTCCCGCTGCTTTTATTAGGCATTATATCTAAGTTGAAGCCCAACAGTCGTTATACATCGCCTTTCCGATCGCTTTTACCGGTGTTGCTGGCGGTGGGTATTTCGCTGCTTTTTCTGCTGCCGCTCATCTTATTTTCTGATTTCTATTTCACGTTTTTAATGTGCGTAGGAGGGGTATTGCTGGTGGTATATTTTTTTGTGAAGGTACACGGTAATGATATCAAGGCTAACCTCAAAGTTAACGGCTCAATACTGGTACTGGGTATAGCGGGTATTTTGGCGGCTATTTTTGTGGCAGTGATGCCCGGCGAAGAAGAGCAGCAATACAACTACGCCACTGCCCACCAACTGGCCCGTGCCTTAGGAATGCGCCCGGTTGAAAAGAATGTTGTTTTTAAGGATGCCAAGCTGATTATTAAAGGCGATACGGTAATAGGTAGATCAGAGTACTTTGCCCTGCCGCCGCCCGTATTTAATGCCCGCGGTAAATTATTTTACCATCTGTTGTCGCAGCCGGGCACATTCAACGTCATTAAACCCCGGGATGGATTACAAAACGAACAGGTAGCCGAATCTTTGTTTTCGCCGGTACATTATTACAACAAAACACTGTGCCTTTATGTGGGCGATGGCAGGCTGGCAACCATGAACATTAATGGGCAGCTGGCTAAAAGCAGCGTACAGGTAGGTTCTTATGCCTCGCAAGCGTATCTGGTTTATCAGGATAAAGCCATTACGTCTGATGCCGGGGGCATTTATGTGGTTAGCCTGCGCACGAGTGACATTTTGTGGCAGCGTAAATACAAAGAGTATGAAGCCTCGTTTAATACCATGCTCGATGGCAACCTGCTGGTGATTAACATTAATAAAGACATCCAGCAAAAAGACAGCTCGTTTACCGAACAACAGTGCCTGGCCGTCAACCTGGATGATATGAGTATAGCCTGGCAGCACCGGCCTGTTTATGTAAAGTCGGGCGGTCCGGGTTTAGGTCAAGCGTGGGCGTATTGGGCGGGTAACCATGCGGTGGCCCTGCCTGCCGGTTCCGGCTACGATGTTATAGCCACGCAAACCGGCCGCATACTTTGCCACTTTAACCAGGGGCAACCTCACATACAATACCTTACCACCAACAGGCTTTACGGTATAGACAGCACCCAAACCCTTACCGCCTGGAACCTGCAAACCCAAACCCGGCTATGGCAAAGGCCGGCCGATGCCACCGTGCTGGTGCATCAAAACAGTATCGTATGTAAACACAACGACACCTTGAGCGTGGTTGATATGCGTACGGGTGAGGTTAAAAAGCGCTTGTTGCTTAAACAGCCTTTGCCTCCAACGCTGGCTATCCAAAATAACGTTTTGCATGTTGATGATACATTGTACCGGTAACTCCCCAGGCCCCTGAAGGGGGAGTGGCCCCACCCAAAGTCCTCCCCGGAAGAACCTCTCCTAAATCCTCTCCCAAGGAGAAGACTTTTGATTAGCATTGATGGTAGATAATTTTGTTAATTCTTCAAATTCAGTAAATTCAGATTCAGACAAATAGTAAAGCGGTAGAGATGATTCAATTTAACCACAAGTGGGACGCTTGCGGCAGCAGTAATACATTGGGTAGGTTCATTAAATCAGTAAAGTCTGATTTAAATTTTCGTTTACTCAGACAGCAACATTGATTTTCATAAAAGCAATTTAAAGTCCTCCCTTCCGGGGAGGATTTAGGTGGGGCTGCTCACCTTTAGGGCTTGGGGGGCTTGGCTTCGGGCTAAACACTTTGTCCACCTGTTTGTAATACATCCATAACCATCCCGAATGTCGAAGGTAAATTCAAATCAGCAGGACTTGGCCTTGCATGTGCTCGATAAGCTCAAACATGTAAAGCTGCCCTTACCTATACCGCCGCTGGCCGTGCTCGAGGAGTTGTTTGAGGTGTTGTTTTACACCAGCATGCAAACCGAGGAGGCTCACCTGGTTAAGGTTACCGTTACCCTCATCGACCCGGATAACCCCGACCCCAAACCGCCCAAACGCATCGTGGCCGAACGCTGGAGCGTGGTGCCTTTTGATGTGCCGCTGGAGTACAACATCCGCACGCTCACCAAGCTATCCAACGCGGCCGACCCATCTACCACCTCGCTGGCGGTATACTATAATGCGGCAGGCAAGCTGTTTATTTGGGGGATGATTGACCAGGCCATCCATTACCAGAGTTTCTTGAATTACGAGTCGGACTCGGGCTCCGAGCAGCCGGGTTTGTTCCAGGTATCCATCAGCAACGTGGGCACGCTTAACGTGTTGTTTGATTACGAACTGCTGGCCACCCTGAAGCAAAACGTGCTGGTATCGCGCTATCTGGATGTGTTTACCATTGGTCCGGTATCTAAGATATTGAAGGATAACGCCGCCGACCTGAGAGATGAGCTGAGCGAGTTTTTAAAAGAAAACTACCCCGGCGAGGACCCCGCAGAGTGGGAAACTTTCATCGACGAGTTGTGGATACAAACCATATCGCGCCTGCTGCTGCGCATCCAGAACTACCGGCATGGCGGCGCGTTGCTGATTACGGATAGTCACCCGGATGCCGATGTGAAGTATAACATCAAATACAACCGCCTGCGGATGGCCATGTCGCGCTATGGTAAGGAGGTGATTCGTAATTACATGGTAGAGAGCCTGATTGATGACGAGATTGACCGGGGCAAGCGCGTTATCTCTAAAGACTGGTACCAAGAGGAGGCCCGCTCGCTGGTGGCCAAGGAAGAAATTGGCGACGAGATAAAAGGCGCTATTTCCTTTCTGGCCTCGCATACCTGTGTGGATGGCGTGCTGCTTTTCGACCGCGACATGACCTCCAAGGGCTTTGGCGTAGTACTCAAGAGCCGCAAGATGCCGCGTAAAATATATGTATCCAACACCTCAACGGCCGCACCCAAATCGCTCAAGGCCGTCGACCCCATGCACTTCGGCACCCGCCACCGCTCGATGATTGCCTACTGCTATAACCACCCCGAAGCCCTGGGCCTGGTGGTATCGCAAGACGGCGACATCCGCGCCTTTCACCGCGTTGAAGAAAAACTCATCATGTGGGAAAACATCAAAACCCAGCAGTTTCTAAAAAGCCGTAAAATTAAGAGGTCGTCTGGGAGTGGTAGTTGAAGGAGTGAATGATAGAGTGAGTGAGTAAAAAAGACGTCATGCCGATGAATAACGGCGTCTCTCATTCTAAATAATTTTTTAAATTAAGGCAGTTAAAATCACCGGCGGAGTACAAACGGTGTTAGAGCATGCCTAAACAAACTTTTGTTAGCTATGGTGCCGGTCTAAACCACTGTGCTTAACTACATCAATGTTTGCAGCTCGTGGTGGAGTGATGATGTTTATGGCAATTTGCAAAAATTTTTATGCAATTATTTGTTTCAGTTAGGGATGAAATATAAGGCCGGCATCAGGTATCCATTTCTTCTTGCTCTGTTGCTGATGGCTACTACCCTCAGGAGCCAAACGGTAGATGATAAATTACTGCACCAAAAATTTAACCTGTATAACTTAGCCAAGCCATCTGCTGCACTTTTTTTACATACCGACAAAGCTATTTACACCAACAACGAAAAAATCTGGTTCTCGGCCTATCTTCTAAACACTTACAAACCCTACAAAGAACACCGGATTCTGTACATTGCCTTAATCAACAACACTAACCACCAGGTAGCGCTGACCGACAAGTTTGTTATTTCAGATGCTAAAAGCATTAATAGCTTGACCTTGCCCGATACTATTTTGCCCGGGCGTTACCGGTTACACGCTTACACCGATTTGGTAAACGGACAAAGTGTTCCGTTAATATCATTTACTAAATTAATAAATATAAAAGTTATTACGGAGCCACAATTTAAAACAAAGCTTACACTGCTAAACTCTGGTAACGGCGGGGTAAGCGTTAAAGTTAATGTTGAAGGTTTTGATAAAAAATTAAATACGTCTCCGCAGATCACTTACCGGGTAGGCCAAAATCAGGCAAAATCCTTAACGTACAATATGAGTGAGACGGTCATCAGCATACCCGAAAAAGATATTAATAATGATGATGCTGAGTTATGGGTAACTGTAAAATATGAGCAGCAGGTACAATACCGTAGCCTGAGGTTACCTAAACCGCTAAGGCGGAAAGTTAAAGTTCAATTTTTTCCTGAAGGTGGGCAACTGGCAGCGGGGCTTTTATCTACCGTCGCTTTTGAAACGCGCACCGCTTGGGGACACCCTATTGCTCTTACCGGGTGGTTGATGCAAAACAACCAGGTTATTGCCGAGGTTAAATCAAATGCTTATGGTGACGGCATTTTTAAACTGACGCCCGATCTCAAATCAAAATACATCTTAAAAATTCCGGCCGGTAGTTATCTCGACCGGGATACGGTATTGGATTTGCCGACTCCCAACCGGGCAGATTTTACCTTGCATCTAGCCAAGGCAGTAATTAATGATACCTTGAGCGTTACCTTTTTTACAGTCAAAAGCCAAACTATTAAAATACTGATGCATAACCATCAAGGTGCGTATATGCTGCTTGAAGCTCGGTTAACTGCTCCTTCCCGGACGTTGAAAATCCCGTTAAATAATTTTTCGGAAGGCTTGGCTATGCTCACCGTTATCGACTCGGTAGGAAAACCGTTAGCCGAACGTGCCTTTTTTGCGCACCATGACCAATTAATCGTTCCGTCCATCCTCACACAAAAGGCCGTTTACAATAAAAAAGATTCGGTTAAACTCAAAGTACATCTTACTCAAAACGACAAAACTCCGGTTAACGCTGTTTTGTCTGTTGCAGCAGTTCGCACAAGCCGGCTCTCCGGTAATGAGCAACAGTTGGCCGACTATTTTTACTTTAACCGGCATTTGCACAACGCTCTGTTACACCCAACCGGTCAAAATATTCATCAACCGGAGTATTTAGAGCATCTTCTGCTGACTAAAGGCTGGCGCAGATACGCCTGGCCGGACATAATGCAAACCACCGCAGCAGATACCTTAAATAAGTATACCTCCTTAACCGCCAAAGGCTCAGTTACCCGTAATGGAAAGCCCCTGAAAAAGCCGGTACAGGTGGTTGCAGTTGGCGGCAAAAAGCCTATAGTTTTTACTACAGCAACAGACGGCGCTTTTTTGCTTGATCCGCTTTTACTGATGGCAAACGGCCGTAAAAAAATATTGCTCAAAGTTGCCGGCTCGCAAAAAGGCTACGAAATAAAATTATCAGACCCGGCAACTGCCGTTAATAACCATTTAAGTGCTGAACCGGCGGCCGCAACAAACGCTTTATCAAATAATACCGAAATTGCCGATAATGAAGATCTTGAATTGTTGTCCAACATCGTTCAGTTGCAAGCCGTTGAAGTTAAAGCTTTGCAAGCGAATAGTGGTTTTAGCAAGGGCAGGGGCGAGCCGGGGCCTAATGCCTGCGGCGATTACGCAAGTTACAACGGCTTGCATGCCTATTTAAATTATGAACGAACCGAAGTGAAAGACAGAGTTAAGCCCGTTGCCGGAAGGTGGTATTTTAAAAGGATAGACCTGGAGGGCAGTTACTTTAAAGTGGTGCCTGTATTTTACGATGGCTGTACCGCAGAGCAAGAAAAAAAGGAAGGCTTGTTGGTTAACGGAGTTTACGAAACTTCTGAGCAGTACACTTTAACGCCAGAAGATACCGGCCTGTTAAATTACTCTACCCTGTACTGGGGGGCCGGATTAAAAACGGATAAAAATGGCGATATTGAACTTAAGTTTGCTGCCGGAGAACTTAGCGGAGACTACCAGATTATGCTTGAGGGAGTAGCAGCTAACGGCAGCCCCATAAGCGGCAAAACATTGTTTGTCGTAAAATAAATCTTTGATCATAGTTGATGTATGCAGCTTACAATCACTCATAGTTTAAGCAATGGCCGTTTAGTTTTAATGGATGGTTTGTGACAACGCAAACCATAGGCTGAACAAGGGCTGAGGCTGAGGGCGCTGAGTGAGTGAATGACAGAATAGTTACCCTGGTTCCTGGCTCTTAACTCATGGTTCTAACCTTCACTGTCATCTCGAGTGATAACGAGAGATCCTGATGCTTGCGATGAAGTAACAGTAAGGCAGTAAACTCCGCCGTCATGCCGAATTTATTTCGGCATCCCAAGCACTTAATAATAGAGTGATTCTGCGATTTGAACGTTAGTCAGTGATCTTTTACTTACTCCAGTCTCCTCATTGCCGGAGGGGCTACTTCTTTTGTCTTGGAAACAAAAGAAGCAAAAACTAAGCGTGGCGACCTCATGAACACCTATAAAAAACAATTAACAGGTGAATAATTCAAGTCGCCTCCCGCTTGCTTCTTTGCGCTCAAGGCCATTGCGCTGCAAAGCCGGGCAACACCACAGGCTGCTTATATTTTGCCCTTGCCCACAATGGCTTACGCTTCTGCAAAATCTAAAATGCCTCTGCCACCTCACGTGGCCATTGTGCCGCCCACCTTTCGGCCGAAGCTGGGGAGGATGACGGGGCGCCAGCCTATAGAGGAAGAGCTTTTTGATTAGCATGATAAAATTAACTCCTTGAAATCTGATTAAACAAGAAGCGCAAAGGCCCGCTGTTGCGCCCGGGCCAGCGGGGGCCTTGTGGGCGGACAGGTGATCGCAACAGCTAGGCCTTTTTGTTTCTTTTGTGGCTATGACAAAAGAAATAGCGCCCGCGGCGATGAGCGGACTGAAGTAGGTGAATGACTTCTGGCTCGAGTTAAAAACGCACAAAGTATCCATTACTTCATCGCAAATAGCAAGATATCTCACTACCGTTCGAGATGACAGATTGGGAGCAGAGCCAAGAACCAAGAAAATCAATCATTCACTCATTCAAAACTCACTCATTAACTATTTCTCTGTATCAATCACGGTAGCTCCCGCTTCGGGATATAATTTCTTATACATCGTAGTAGGTTGCACGGTAACCACTACTTCGAGGGTTGGGAAAATGTGGGCTTCGAGCAGGTGACCGCCGTGTACCAGGCCGTCGCTGGTGGCCAAATTGATGTGGGCATGCACTACGGGTTTGCCGTTATACATAGCAATGTCGCCAATGAGCGAGGTGATTTCGGCAGGCTCGGTAATCGGTGTTACTTTGAACATCTTGCGGCTTTTTTCGTACCAGCCCACTTTGGCATCGGTAGCGTCGCCAATGGCGGTAAAGCTGGCGCTGGTTACTTTGTATTTCTGGGCAAACTCGGTTAAGCCCGACAGCACCTCATCGCCCTTGGCAAATATTAAAATGTAAGTTTTAACCGGTCCGCTTTGGCCAATGAGCTTTACTTTAACCCCCGGCGAATTGCCCGTTTTGGCCGGATTGGTGGGCGATACATATTCCTGAGCGCGGGCGGTGCCGATGGTAATGGCCGACAGTAGCGCCGCCGCGGTAAATAACTTTTTAACCATGGTTGTATTTGTTTGATAAAGTAACCGATGGTTGGGAGAATGGTTTAGAGGGAATGGATAATGTGGGATGATATTAGGATATGCGGATGTGCGGGATAAGCGGATGAGTATTATAGTGGGATTAAAGAAAAACAAAGCCCTTGGCAGCTTTGCAGCCGCAAGCCATCAGCTTGTGGCTTGGCAGGTGTTGTTGTTTTGTTACTATTTTAAATAGTTCGCCGCTGGATAATTTAGCACTGTAAATTTTGGGCAGGGCCTGATGCTGTTATTTGATCTCTTTAAAAAATGATGTAATTTTAGGTGCTTAAAACAACCTAAATGCGATTTTATATCACATGGCTGCTAACAATTTGCGTGGCCCTTTTTGCCTGTAAAAAAGACTCGAAACTACTGCCCAAAGCTATAGATAAAGGAAACCTATCCGGCATTATTACCGACAGTTTTAATGCGCCGTTAAAAGGCGCCATCATCACCATAGATGGTACATCAGTCAAAGCCACTTCGGCTGACGACGGAAGCTTTACGTTGAGCGAAGCTACCGCCGGTAAAGTTAAAGTGATGGTAGCGCTCGATAATTATATTACCGGTATGCAGGAGGTTGAAGTAGTAAAAGATCAAACAACTAAAGTTACGTTTAAGCTAAAATCAGGAAAGTCTTTTTTAACCGCGGATAAATCTGACTATATTTTGCCAAGCGACTCTACGGCGCAAACCATAACCGTAAAATCTAATTCGGCCTGGACGGCAGCCAGCAGCGTGGCGTGGTTAAAATTGAGCGAAACCTCGGGCGAGGGTAGCAAGGCAATCAGCTTTATATTGCAGCCCAATAAAACTCCTGACGAGCGGAGTACTTATATACGCCTTACCAACGGTGCTGATACTGCATTGGTTTACGTAAACCAAGATTCACCTATCATGCTTCTTAGTAAAGGCGATGAAGATGTATTACTGCCAGACTCTATTACCCTGGGTTTTAATAAACCCATAACGGTAACCAAAATCACGGCCGACTACCAAAATTGCATATCCAGCTTAAAATACAGGTATTTAAACGGTGATAAGGGTGTGCGTTTTCAGTACGGGTGTGCTTCGTTGTGTTCGGCATACACGTTTTCAATCACCGTAAAAGACAGGCGCGGACTATCTGCTACCATGCCGTTTAAGAAAGAGTATTACACCTATAAAACGGTTATGCCCGGGCGTATTGTAAATTTTTGGGTAACTGATGATAACCAAACCTGCTGGATGGCTATACAAAAGGGCGATGTTATTATAGGTCCGCAAGGCAACGGATCGCTGATGGCCATGTCGCTCAAAGATTTTAAGATTATTAAGGAGTACCCGCTGCCTAAAAGTATTGTAAACTTTACCTACAACGCTTACAATAAAGCTTTTTATGTATTAACCAATGAGCCACTGATTTTGAAAGTTGACCCTGCTACCGGAAACGTGCTTAAGCAAATACCCATCAATAAACTGCCCGAAGATAACCAGATATATCCCGAAATATACCCCGGATCAATCAACTTTGCCGATAACGGCTATGGTATTTTAACCTGCGGTGCGCTAAAAAGCAGCGGCGAAAGCTGGCGCGTTATTGAAAGTGATAAAGACGATGCCATGAGTGTGCATCCGCTACGTAAAACCCAACCTATGCTTACCGTGGTAACACGCAACGATTTTGATAAAAAGTATCTGTATCTCCGGTATCCGTACAGTTTGGAAACCTTTATTTTAAACGCCGAAACACGTCAAACCACACCGTTCACCATCCCTGTAACCGGCGGCACCCCGTTTATTGTAACCAACAAAAAAAACAATAAAGCCTTTTTTATACAAACTTACGAGCAGTATATCTATGATTTTGCAACCAAGGCTATGAGCAAGCTCTCGTACTTTGGCCATGGCGGTTTAGGCGAATTTAGTTATCGTGAAAATGACGAGGACATCATTTATTTTTTTGATGCCGATAAACGCTTTAACGTATTAAATTTTAAAAATGCCACTACACTGCTCCAATTTCCGAGCAGCTTGCGGGATATGTATTATCGCCCCATCGCTACTACCGACGGTAAATTATTGCTGGTTAGGCAAGACGAACAATTTTATGCTTTCAATACATCCATGTTCCCGAGAGCCAATAGTAAAACATCGGTTAGCAAAAATGCTTTTCTAAGATAATAGGTAACCCTCATGGGGCAGCAGGCCTTTGCGCTTTTTAGTTAGCTATTTGCAACCGCTTTCGCAAGTGTCCCGCTTGTGGTTTATCGCCATGAGTATAGGCCCGTCCGCAAGGCCACAAGCCCGGAGGCTTGCGGCAGCAAAAGGTGTTTTTATCTCTTACCCAAACACTGTAGATAAATTTCTTAGTTTGTGGCTAACGCAGCAGCTTATCCAGCACGGTATATAGTTGCTGACCCTGACCGGGGCGGGGGCTGTTATTATCGGCGATGTTGCCTTTGGCATCTATCAAAACGTAATGCGGTATGCCGGTAATGTTGTAGGCTTTTACGGCGGGGTGTTGGGTCCAACCGGTGGCTATCAGGTTGGTGCCATGCAGGTTAAGTTCTTTGAGGCTGTTTTTCCAGGTAGGCTCGTTGCTATCAACACAAATATTTAAAAACACCACGTTTTTGTCTTTATACTTTTCGTGCAGGGCCGGTATGCTGTTTTTAATGTCGTACAGGCAGGGGCTGCAGTTTACGCCCCAAAAATCAATATACACGGTTTTGCCCTTAAACTGGCTGAGCGATACCATGCGGCCGTTCTCGTCTTTAAGGGAAAAGCCCGGTGCCGGCATGCCCGGTTTAAGGCGCTTCATGTTTTGGTAAAACTGTTTCAAGGTATCGGCATAACGGGGGCTTTTAACCTGGGTTATAAAATCGTTATAAACGCCAACGCTTTGGTCATAGTTTTGATAGCTAAAATTATCCATAACAGTTCGGGTGCCGTACCACTCTCTTATTTCGTTAATGCTTAAAGCGTTCATCCCGGCATGGTAGTTTCTTAAAGGCATGTTGTTATAAAGCGTAGTTGTTTTTTGCTCAACCTGCTCACGCGTGCCTAACACTATTGTACCTTTAATAGGGGATGATAATTTGACATAGTCATACAAAAATCTGCGGTAGATATTACTCCCGCGAAACCAGTACTCCGACTCCATAGCGTAAGGCCATCTGACATTTAAAATAAACATGTTTTTGGCGTTGGTGTCCGGTTCAGTAATCTGCAGGTTGTACCCGGGCAGTAAGTTGCGCCTGTACATCAGCGTGGCATACTTAAAATAAATGTCTACGCCAATGTTGTCGTACCCGGCATATACGCCGTCTTTAATCAGCATTTTCATCTCGCGGTTAAACAAATTGTTGATGGCCGTAAATTGTTCGGCATCGGTAAGCTGACCCTGATAGAGCGAGGTATGCAGTTTTTGATAAGGCACCAAAAAAGTACTGTCGAGCCGGTTCTGCATGCGCAGCACGCCGTTACGGATGCGGTTATTAGCGGTAACGGCAAACGTTTGCTCCGCATCCTGGTCGTCCCAGGTCATGGTAATAGTGTCTTTGCTCATTACCGAGAGTGTGCGTTGGGCAGTCAGGATGAGCATTTCCATCGCGTCGCCCTCCACCTTGATGATTTTGCTGAAGTTGCCGCCGGCATCTATGGGTATGGCTATCAGTTTTTGATCCAGTAAGCCGTTTAAAGCCAGTTCCCAAAAACGTTGAGTGGGGTTGGTAATATGCCCTTTAATTACGGCATAACCACCGGAAGGCGCAGGTGCAGGCTTGGTTTGTGCAAACAATTGCAAGCCGCACATCATCAGCAGGCCTAAGGTGAAGTATTTCATGTGAGATAAGGTTTATAATGGGTTTCGGTATTGTGCCGGTAAAATACACCGGTGTATTGTGGGCTTAAGATACAATATATTACAGTTATCTGCGCAGCTAAATTTTAGCTGATGGTTAGATAAATATATACTTAACCGTTCGCGCCCATAATTGCAGCCTATGGTTTGTGTTGTTGAAAAAAACATCTGCGATAATTACTGCTTCTACAACCCGGCCCCTCATTAAAGCTTTGCAACGCTTGCGTCCTGTCTGCAAAAGGTGTGGCGATCGTATTTGGATAAAAAGTTAACGCAATTTCTTCCAGTCTAACGTGTCGTTATCATCAAAATGGCTAAACACCCGCTCCATGTTAATTAATTTGGGCTCGTGTTTCAGGCCCAGTCGCAGTATATAGGCAACGTAGTTTTCATGCGATTCAAATCCTTTCAGCAAATCTTTTTTAGGAATGATCACAAACCAGGCTTCTTTAACCGGTTGATAATTTAAAGTTGTGTTTACGCTGTGCACCAAAATCAGCGAATCCAATACTTTGACTTCCCTGGTTCCGGGAATAGTGAGCGGAACACTATTAGTATCAACTGATGCTACAATCCAGTTTGGATTAGTAGAAGGTGTGGTGGCCTGGTAAGGCTTAATCAGCGGTATGCGCGCCATATCAAAGCCGCCTTTATCCAGGTAAAAATCATCCCCTTTAAAATTGGTATGATTACATGAACACGTTCCAATTATCAGGAGTAAAAAAGCAAAAATTTTCATGCATTTGATGGTTTGCAGCTTATGGCTGGCATTATTACAAATCATCCTCCGTGCTTAATGGCATTTAACTGTAGTTTATGGTATCACTTTTAATGCCTGGCCACCCGTTTGCAAGTGATGTGGTGATCACAAAAACCGGAAAAGCTGCACTATAGCGGCACATTTTTATTTGACCGGCGACGGTGTAAAGCCCTCGCGTTTTTCGATGGCGGGGAGTTGCTTTTTATAGGCTTCGGGGTCCCAGGTGATATTCCATTGTTTTACATACTCGGCCAGTGGTTGCAGGCCAACCGATGCACGCCGTTCGTCTACATGGTCGGGGTCGGCCAGCGGGCGCACATAGTTTTCTTCGGGGGTATTGCCGGCCATAACCTGGCTGCCGTATGTCTGGTGCCGTCCTTCGCCCAGGGCTACGCGGTCTTCGAGCAGGGCTAAACTGCTGGCCCTTGCGTGGCCCTTTTTAACAGCTTTACGCATTACGGGTAAATATTTTTGCTGCGTTTTAAGCCCTGCATGCTGCACCACTAAAAATAAGGCCCCGTTCCCGGTTTCGCCAACTTTGTCTTTGCTCAGCCAACCATACCGGTCTAAAATGCGGCTTACTTTAGCAATGTTAATACTGTCGTGGTGCATCATCAGTTTGGCCAGGCTGTCTGCCGGCCGGCTATGATAACCGTATTGCTTATGCGCCGCAATTTGTTGATACCGCAGGCCCTGGTCTGTTTTTATAATCTCTTCCAGTTCTTGTTTTACCGGTTGGTTGTAACCCGCTTCTATTTTCTGTTCGCGCCTGGTTAAACCGGCCATCAATTGCTGCCATTCTTTGGTAGGGTGCAGGCTCTTCAGATCGGTATCCTGTTTAATATGTGCATAATTATCAAACCCGTTTTTGATAGCACCCTTCAGCAACCCAATTGCCTCCTGCGTACGACCGGCCAGTGCGAAAGAGCAAGCCGCGTTGTAAAGGTCATGTTTATCTTTCTTTTGAATTTTAAATGCCTCGGCATACCCATCGGCCGATGCTGCAAACTGCCTGGCCTTGTACAAGCTATCGGCACGGAGAGCCAGGCTTTGGTAAGCCGTTTGGGCAAAAACCGCACTGCCGGTAAACAGCAATGCAACAAGCAAAATAATACGAAAGCGATAATGGTTTACAGTTAGCATGTTACAGGTATTGGTTAGGTGTAAGGTAAGCAAGATTTAACAAGTTTTAAAGTAAAAAAAGTATCGCTGCTTTTTGCAGGTTTAGCATTGCACAGATTTGCCGTATGTAACCGTGCATTAAATGCGGTATGTTGTTCAATTAGATTAGTATAGCCAGCGCACCCGGCTCAAAAAATCATCAGGTAAAGACCAGCCGCGATGGGGTGGGGGAGAAAGTATTTAAATACCTGCTAACGGTGTCGAACTAAAGTTTTACTTGAGGTAGGTGAGCCCGTCCGAACTCCTTGAAGGGCACAGCCCCACCTAAATTCTCCCCGGAAGGGAGGGTTTTTGATTAGGTATGGTGATCATCAATTCTGTTAATTCTTAAATTCAGATCAAAAAAGTGCAAAGGCCCGCTGTTGCGCCCGGGCCAGCGAGTGCCTTGAGGGTAGCTAATAAAGGCTCTTCGTCACCCTCCCCAGCTTCGGCCGAAAGGCGGGCAGCACATGGTAGCTATGTGCGCCGGAATTGGCTTTTACGATTTCACTCATAAAAACCACAAGCGAAACGCATACTAAATTTTCCAGAAGATTGGCAAGAACCACAAGCCACAGTCTTGCGGCGATGATCCAAGAAGCGCAGAGGCCCGCTGTTGCGCCCGGGCTATCGTAGGTCTTACAGGTTTAATTGATCCCTCTCGTCATCCTCCCCAGCTTCGGGCGAAAGGTGGGCAGCACGTGGTAGCCCAGCGTGGTGGCAAAGGCATGTTAGATTTTGCAGAAGCGAGGGCCATAGTGGGCACGGGCAAAATATAAGAGCGTGTGGTGCTGCCCGGCTTTGCAGCGCAATGGCCTTGTGCGAAAAGAAGCAAGCGGGAGGTGACTTGAACTTTGCTTCTTTGTTTCAAGACAAAGAAGTAGCCGCTCCGGCAATGAGGAGACGAAGTAAGTAAGGAAACATAGGCTCGGGTTAACGACGCACAAACTAACTTAGCGCGTGGGGTGCCGATATTTATCGGCATGACTGAAATTTTTCACTCACATCACCTCAACCTATCGCAAGTATCAAGATCCCTCGCTATCGCTCGGGATGACAGCGGGATACGAGAGCCAAGAGCTAAGAACCAAGAGCCAAGAAAAAAGCGATTAATTCTCATCTGCACACCCGCACATTTGCACACCTGCACATCCAACACCTCATCTGCACATTTGCATATCTGCACATTTGAAACATTCACTCATTCAAAACTCACTCATTCACTCATTGGCCTACCTATACTGCGTCACATTCACAATATTATAAATCTGGTCTACATCATCCAGGTGTACGGTGCGGTTGGGGTACTGGGCCTTGTTGGGGTTGAGCGACTCGAGCTCTACCAAACCGTTGTCTACATTATGACTGGCGATGCGTTTAATGAGGATGCCTTCTTTGTGAACGATCACAAAATCCTTCCAGCGGTGGGTATGCAGGCGGCTGCGCCACAGGTGGGGCTGTACCTCTCGGCCGGTCACAATCGAGCCATCATAAATACTCTCGCGCGGAAACTCGGGGTTCTCCATGCTCTCGCCGATCACCTCGAAGGCGCGATAGTGGCCGCGGTGCTGCTTTTGCACTACGATGGTATGCTTTGGCAGGTCCTCAATGTACTCGGTGTCTTTATAACCCGCCAGGTAACCCGCGTAGGCATACTCGTTTACCAGAGGAACGATCATGAGGTATTGGCCGCCGCCAATATCTACAAATGGCGTGTCGTTCGGGTCGAGCGGGTAGTTTACTTCGCCCATCGATTTACCGTTGACCGCCTCGGGCACAGTGCCGAAAATCTCCTGTTCGGATGTTTTAAATACTGTTAATAAGTTATTTACAGTCTCGCGCGAAAGTGTATCAGACCTGAAATACTGGTACAAATTCTGCCGGCTAACCCCCAATTGTTTAGCCGCATCAACCACTTTGATGTTTTTACGGTTAAGATACTCTTTAAATTTTATGCCTTGATAGTCAGTCATATAAAGAACAAACAAAAAATTAATGCTAATGTTTTTAGTATTTATGTAAATAATGTATTTACATTTGTATATGTCATTGACACTGCAAAAATAGTGTAAATATTGACGTAAAGCAAAATCAATGAGCGAATTAGTGAATGAGTGAATGTTTTGGATGTGCGGATCTGCGGATGTGCAGGTGTGCAAATGTGCGGATGTGCAAGTGTGCAGATAAAAACGAGTGAGTGAGTGATGAATGAGTGAATGAAAAAAGCAGCACGTCTTTACGAGGTACGAAGCAATCTCTTTAAGCTAAGCCAGCGTTTCGGCTTGTCTTGCGACTTGTCATACCAGTTGGGAATGTACTAAGGAGATGGCTTCGTACCTCGCCATGACGCGGCGGATAGGAGGCTGCAAAAGGAGGGTGAATCAAAATAATCGCAATCAATACATCAACAAAATCACTCCCTCAAATCAGTGTAATCACTCCCCCAAATCAATGAAATCAAAAAAATACCGATATGAATACCACCAAAAAAATAAAACTGATGCACACGCCCGAGAAGGTGCTGCAGCTGCGCGAACAGCGTTTGTTTACGCTGCCGCTAAACATGGTGAAAGTAAAAAGCTATAACCAGCAGATTGACGACCTTGACCTGCAGCTCCGCGCCGCCCGGCTGTTGGCAGGCTACAGCCCGCAAGACGAAGCCGCCCTGCAGGCCCGCTACGACCACGTGTGGAACCTGAGTCAGGATTTTAAATACGAGGTGTATACGAATGTGAGGTTTTTGAATTGAGAGGTGTTGGGGTCCGGGGAGTCGGAGGAGTCGGTCGAGTCCGTGAGGTGGATGTTAAGTCCGTTGAGTCGGCGAGTCTGCGGAGCCGGTGAGTGAGAGATTAATAAGTGATTTTTGATTGGTCGAGTGATTTGCCTCTGACTCTTTGTTCTTACTCGTGACTTTATCCTCTCCTTGTCATCTCGAGCGATAGCGAAAGATCCTGTTACTCGCGGCAAATTAACGTTTACTCTACACCCACCATTCGTCATCCCGATGTATATCGGGATCCCACATGCACGGTCAAAGCGGTAACATGGCCATTAGTCGGGTCCGCTATCTGGCATATCGGCAACTCAGCGCGTGGGATGCCGATATGCATCGGCATGACCGGTGTAAGTAACATTGACAATCCTTCACCAAAATCAAATGAACGAATAATTATTGAACTCATGAATCAACCCAAGTCAATCCAGTCAACCTTTAAAACTCCCGGACTTCCGGACTCTACCGACTCGCGGACTAATCCAACTGCCCTCGACACCTTCCGCCTGCATTATCCGCTCATCCGCGTGCGGCAATACCCGGATATGCTGGTGTACAAAGTGCCGCCCACCCAGCTGCGCGACAGCATGAGCGCCGCCCGTGCCCTGGTGCGCAGTTTTGAGCTGCCCCTGCACATTGAGCGCCCCGAACAGGGCAATACCTTTTGGGTAAAGGAGGTAACCCATGCCTAAGTTAATGGTGCGCTACGCCAACGGCCAGGTGCGCGCCCGCCGTGTACAAAGCACCGCTTATCCCACTGCCAAACAACTCGGCTGCGTTACCTGCTACGAGCTGTGGCGCATGCACGTCATCTTTTGGACTGATCGCCTCTACGGCACCAACCGCCGCTGGCAGGAGTTTATGGTGATGGAGGAGTTGCTGGATGAAGTGCGGGAGATGTTGGATGAGGATTAGGGTTTTGAGTTATTGGGTTATTAAGTTATTGGGAAGAGGAGGAGTGAGTGAGTGAGTGAGTGAGTGAGTATATACTAATGAGTGGATGATAGAATGAGTGAATGAGCGAATAATTTTTTTGGTTCTTAGCTCTTGGTTCTCTTCCTAAGTTGTCATTTCGAACGATAGTGAGAAATCTTGATCCTTGCGATAGATTAGTGCTTAGTGTAACGAAGGTTTGTGCGATTTTTAACAAGAGCTTGTGGTTCTTTACTTACTTCGTCTCCTCATTGCCGGAGCGGCTACTTCTTTTGTCTTGGAAACAAAAGAAGCAAAAATTCAAGTCACCCTTTTAGGCTTCTTTGCGCACAGGGCCTTACCCTGCAAAGCCGGGCTGCACCACAGGCTGCTTATATTTTACCCTGGCCCGCTACGGCTTGCGCTTCTGCAAAATCTAAGAGGCCTCTGCCAGCGCACTTGGCCGTCAGTGCTGCCCGGCTTTCGGCCGAAGCTGGGAATGGTGACAGGGAGTTGACCTAAACTTCCGTTCCTTATATTGGAGGGGTTGGAAGGGTAATGAAAGTTGTAGTGATAAAGGAAACGAAAGTGGCCGAGCTGATGAAATTGCCAGTCAAAGTCCTCCCTTCCGGGGAGGATTTAGGTGGGGCTGTTTTGTTTAGATGAGCTTTAACCTGCCATTTCATCCCTCCCTCGGGAGGGCAGGGAGGGGTTAAATGGATAGCAATTTCAATTATACATTTCCGACAAAACCGCGGTTGAAAATTTACAACAAGTTTGGTTCGATAGCTAATGTTGGCAAGCGATCTAAAACCAACTACCGACAAACTTGTGTCACCATTACACAGTTGCAAATTCGGTAAATTTAATAGTATTTACGGTTCTGTAACTTATAAAATGCGCTAACGAATGTGATAGATGATGAGGGGGAAACAATGGAGGTCGCAAATAAGCCATCCGCTGCCGTAAGCTTCTGGCTTGTGGTGCAAGAGCTAATTTTGAGAGGCCGGGCGATTTCAAAAAAACCACAAGCCGCAGGCTTGCGGCAGCAAGAGCAGATCGGTGTCGCTCGTCCGCTTGAAGGAGTAGCCCCACCTAAATCGTCCCCGGAAAAACCTCTCCTAAATCCTCTCCAAAGGAGAGGACTTGTGATGAGCAGGGTAGTACTCAATTCTGTTGATTTTCAAAATTCGGCAAATTTAGATTTAGATAAAAATGTAACAATACATCAAAAAAACATACATACCAACCAACTCCAAAAAGCGCGCAAAGGCCCGCTGTTGCGCCCGGGCCAGTGAGGGGCTTGTGCGGCTGTAAGGTGATCGCAACAGCCAGGTGTTATTCACGTGTTGTTTGTTTTCTTATAGGTGTTCATGAGATCGCTGCGCTAAGTCTTGCTTCTTTTGTGGCTATGACAAAAGAAGTAACCTCCGCGGGAATGAGCGGACGAAGTAAGTAAATGACCACAGAAATAACTTAATAAAGTAAAAGCCTCATTGTAAAGCACAGGTCTATTTTATACAATTTTAACATGAAGATTTTATATAATTAAATAGTACATGTAATTAAACATAGTATACATAAATACAATTATTTATAATGATTAAGTAAACTAAAATTATGTGAATATATGCTACAATCCTATGTATTCTGAACATTTTCAAAGACAATAATTAAGCTAATATTCGCACGTCTTTTCGACTTAAAAGATAGAACCAATAACTCTGCAAAGACACGCCTATTCAAAACTATTTCCATAGTTTGCTTTGTTAGCTGTGATTTGTTTTTTAATCAGTTGGCAGCATAAGTTATCAGTCATAAAAATTTAAAATAAAACCTGAAAAACCAGAAACAAGTACTTGAACGCCGGAGGTTGAAATCAATAAGTATTGTAAAATTCAATTTCGCAAAGTTCATTTCTCAGCATTAATTTATGTCTCCGCCTCAACAACATCATGCTATAAATCACCCAAACCATGTACGACGGTGTTGATGAGAGCCAAGAACCAAGAGTCAAGAACCAAGAAAAGCATTCGCTCATTCACTCATTCACTCATTCTCTCATCCACTCATTACCATCCACTCACTCCAACCCTCAACCTAATAACTCAATAACTCATTAACTAATCAACTAACCCCATGAACGGTTACCAATTAACTAAACAATATTTCGCTTTCGCGGCGGCCAACCCGGGGGCAACTACGCCCGGCATGTGCGCCCTTTTTATGTGGCTGGTGGAGGTAAACAACCGCAGCCGCTTTACCCAAAACTTTTTCTTTAACGCCGAAGATGCCGGCTATGCCTGCGGTATGCAAAGCCGCAAAACGGTATGGAAATACCTGGTGCAACTGGAATGCGCCGGACTGGTGCAGGTTGTATACAAATCCAACAATCAGGAACGGCCGTCGGTGTTGTCTCTGGCAATTTTAGAAGATAGTAGTAGTGGCGGTGGCGGTAGCAGTCGTTGGGACGGTGGCGGTAGCAGTAGCAGTTGCTGGTATGGGGGTGAGAGTTTTGGAGAGGATGGTAGTTCGGAGGATGACAGTTTGCTTGCCGGTAACGGCGGTATTAGCGACGCAACTTTAGTTGATGGAAGTGAGCTTGGTTTAGGCTTCGACAACGGTGCATTGGGTTGTTCTAACGATGCTGTTGCTGGTAACTGTGTGAACGGCATTGGTGATGAAAACGGCTTTGATAGTTGTCAGGACACCAATACCGATGGTTGTGACTACAGATCGTTTTCGGTAGGCGGGCAGTCGCTGCACGGTGCTGATTCAGCCGACAATCATCGCCTGGAGTTGGGCAGTGCCCGGCAACGCAAATTCGCCAGCGTCGACCAAAATGGCGAACTGCCTGATAATGCATCGCACGCAAAAAACGCTAACGATAATATTACCCTTAGTGTATCAAAAGATGCAATAGATGGCGTTGAGCAAAGTTCAAAAACAGGGCAGGGGATGGCTGCATCCGCAGGTCAAAGTCATCACCCCGAAACAAAAATTAAGTCTGCCTATTCATCCGCAGAAACCAACCCTAAAACCAACACCACTCACAAAACAAACCCAACTCCTATCATAACTAAATCAACTGCACAAACAGCCGCAACCCCAAAAAAGGCCACCAGAAAACCTGCCACCGCTACTGCTACTAAACCTGCTACCGCCACTGCTACTATAAAAAGTCCGGCAAGAAACGCCCCACCGCTTCCCCGCCGCGTAAACACCGCTTCCCCGGCGCTTGCCCACTCTTATAAAGGATTAAACTATCCAAACCAAAAAAACAGTGTAAACGGGGCGCACTTAGGTTTTGGAGCGATGCAGCAGCCGGACTTAACCGAGGTAAGCAGCTTCTTCACCCAGCATGGCTATACCGCTCACGCGGCCGAAAAAGCCTGGGCGCATTACCGGCAGGCCAACTGGCACGATGTGCAGGGCCGCCCGGTGCTTAACTGGCAGCAAAAGTGTCGCACCATCTGGTTTACGCCCGAAAATCGCATACCCACCACCCAAACCCACTTTGTACAATGAGCCATCGAGAACAACTACAGGCCTTAGGCATTGAGCTTAAGCGCATTACCACCACGGGCAAAACCACTTGCCCCAAATGCTCGCACGCCCGGCGTAAAAAGAACGACCCCTGCCTGAGCGTGAACATACCCGACGGCACCTACCACTGCCACCACTGCGGCTGGAAGGGCCGTACGCTGGATATGGCGCAGTTTGAGCGCAAAACCTACGTGCGGCCCACCTTTGTGAACCGCACGCCGCTGAGCAAGCCCTGGGTAGACTGGTTTGCGCGCCGGGGCATCCGCCAGCAAACGCTCTTGGATCTGGGTGTTACCGAAGGCCCCGAGTGGATGCCGGGCGCGGGTGGGGTGGTGAGCACCGTGCAGTTTAACTACCTGCGTGGCGGCGAGCTGATTAACGTAAAATACCGCGATGCCCAAAAGCATTTTAAGCTGAGCAAGGATGCCGAACTGATTTTTTACAACCTCGACAGTTTGGCTGGGCAAACCGAGTGCATTATTTGCGAGGGCGAACCCGATGCCCTGAGCTGGCACCAGGCGGGCTACCCGGCGGTGGTGAGCGTGCCCAACGGCGCCAGTGCCAACGCCCGGCTCGATTACCTCGATGCCTGTTTCGGCCACTTTGAGGGCATGACCACCATTTACCTGAGTTGCGACGACGACACCCCCGGCCATGCCCTGCGCGACGAGCTGGCCCGTCGCCTCGGTATAGAACGCTGCCTGAAGGTGGATTTTGAGGGCCTCAAGGATGCCAACGAGTACCTCATGGCCCACGGCGAGGAGCGGCTGCGCGGCAGGCTGGCGGCGGCCCGGGCGTTCCCCATTGCGGGGGTGTATACCGTGGACGAGCTATGGCCCGGCGTGATGGACATTTACCACAACGGCCTGCCCCAGGGCGACCGCACCGGCGACGACCGCTTTGACGAGCACCTGCGCTTTATGCCCGGCGAACTTACCACCGTTACCGGCGTGCCCTCGCACGGCAAGTCCGTTTTTCTGGAACAGCTCAGTTTGCAGCTCTGCCTCAATGCCGGCTGGAAGTTTGCCGTGTTTGCGCCCGAAACCCACCCGCGCGAAATGTTTTTGATGCGTCTCATTAAAAAGGTGATTGGCAAGCCCGCCACCAAGGCCAATATTACCGAGGCCGATATGGAAAAAATGCGCGATTGGCTGCAAAGCCGTTTCCACATTATTTACCCCGAGGATGAAGGATTTAGTTTGGACATACTGCTGGACAAGGCCCGCCGCCTGGTGCTGCGCTACGGCATTAACGGACTGATTTTGGACCCCTGGAACCGCATCGAAAACACCATGCCCGCCGGTTATAACGAAAGCAAGTTTACGGCCGAGCAGCTCATCAAAATTGTGAAATTTAACCAGCACAACGGCGTGCATACCTTTTTGGTAGCCCATCCCACCAAAATGCCCAAGCAGGCCGACGGCAACTTCGAGGTGCCCAACCTGTACAGCATCAGCGGGTCGGCCCACTTTTTTAACATTACCCAAAACGGCTTCACCGTATACCGCAACCGCGTTGGCGGGCACGACGTTACCGAAATACACATCCAGAAAGTAAAGTGGGAACACCTGGGCCGCAAAGGCCTCCTCGAATACCGCTACTGCGCCGAGAATACGCGGCTATTAGAACCGGGGGACTGTTTGCCTTCTGATACAGCCAGCTGGATTCCGGGCGTGGCGGATGAGCGGGATCGGTTTTGGGGGTGAGGGGGAGATAATATTAAAGCGTGACGATTTGATATATGCGTCTATATAAATTATATAATTAAGTAACAAGGGTAATTGTTGATTAGGTAATTGATTGCAATCGTGACCAACTAATGTAAATTAATGTATGTAATAATGAAGAGCAAAAAGAGCGGCTCAAGGTCGCTCTTTCATTATAAGGGCCAAGCTTTGATTGCTAAATCCGCCATCTCCTTCTGCCTTTTTTCAATGGCTGCTATATCCCATTTATCTATATCTTTTAGTTGATTAGTTAATCGATATAAAGATTGTTCATATGTTTTTTTCTTTATATTAAACGATAAATTACCTATGTCTGAATTTTTCTTTGCCTGTAACAAACACATGTTACCAAGTCTTTTTAAGTATGCTTCAGCATCTGCTCTATTGATATCCGGCCAGTTTTCCTGATTTGTTGCAGATGGCATTATATGCTCAAGATTTATTGCTAATTCATCGCTAGGTATAAACTCAGGGTCTTCTTGTTCATTTGCAGTCATTTCGAGTGTGCGTAAATAATATTTTGCAAGTTTAGCTGTACCGACCTTTACTGTTTCAAATACAGCTTTGAATTCAGAATCATTAATTACTAATGAACTGGCGTCATTGCGTAGTTCAACTGGTGTTTTTATATCTCCGTTATGAATTTTATGAGCTATACGAGCGTAGCCTTCATCTAATCTGCCGCCTCTAATATTCAAAATCATAAATCTAACAGACCAAGATACAACGAGTTTAAAGGCATTTGCTATGTGTCTTTTAGGGAAGTACTTAGCAACGGCGAGCATCACCGGTTGAATTTGAGTTACACCCAAAAGATTTATTGTTTGAATCGCTTTTTTCGCGTCCGAACCAAAGTCATTCCATTTGGGATGATCAGGATTTAAAATTGCAGCGTATTCGTGGCTCATTTCTTCAAAAAGTGCCATCATTTGGAGCGAATCAGTCTTGTTTTCAGTCCTGCCTTGTATGGTCCGCATTATCTCTTTTTTCGTAGTCTGACCTGCAATTATGCAACAAACAGACCGCAAAAAATCCATAGTTACATCGTCTCCATCTGCAACCGTTTCAATAGCACTTTTCATTGACGACCACATCCTTTGCGCTTCGTCTAACCTGTCTCCTGATTTGCTAAAGATGTGATTCTTGACTAAATCAACTTGTGAAGTCTTTAGTCCTCTGTCATTTAGTGTTTCAAACATCATAAAAGCATTTTCAGCGTTTGAAACTTTCAAGATTACAATATTAGCTTGATCGTCTAAATAGTTCATCCAATCGTTTAATATTTCAGGGGCTCTTTTTCCATGCATCTGAACTATTCCGTCTATATATTTCTTTATATAGATGAATGCTTGCTCTATCAACTTGTGAGAGTGACGGAGTGGTATTGTGTTAGAGTGATTGTGATGATGTAAAACGCTTTTTTTAAAAAACTCATTGTCGTCCACATTGAGTGTCAATTTCGATGTATAATCTCCTTGTTTTCTGTCAAACGAAAATAAGTAGTCGGTTTCAATTGATTTGAACGTATCTGCTTGACCTTTACCTCGAAAATAGTCACGTATTGCAGCTAATATCATTGTAGTTGTTGCAATCCTTTGTTGGCCATCTGCAATTTCTAAAATCCCGTTTTCGCCTAATGTCAAAACAACTGTTCCAAGGAAGTACGGTTTGTCCGGGTTTCTTAAAGCATTATTAATGTCTTGTAAAAGGTCTCTTACTTGTATATCACCAGTCCACGAATACTCTCTTTGGTTCGGGGGAACTCTAAACCGCTCCTGCTTGATCGCTTTAGCGATTCCCATTACTTTAAAATCAAACTCTTTATCCATTACTTATTACAAAATTTAATTCAGCTAAAAGTTACGATTGTTTCAATTAGTTGCAAACATAAAAAAGAATGGGACAACTTTTTGCCAACATGTTTGTGCAATCATTTTTTGATAAAATCCATCATCTTTAGCAAGTGTGTCGGCCAGTTTACGATAATGGCTTCTCTTGCGTACAATTTTAAGTAAAGAGTAGTTGCCCCTCCACTGGTGAATATTTAGGGCAGGGCAGTGCGATGGCTACTTATACCCGCGCGTTTAAGTCACGAGTAGCAGCCCGCGTGCCAGTGCTATAATCTCCCGTCAGTAAAGGGGGGCTAACAACTACCCTCCTTTAGCGCAAGTCTTAGCGCGGCTGCCACGCGGGAGAGCCTGACTTGTGCTTTGTAAAGTAACCGAAGCACAAGTCAGGCCCACGCCGCTACCTCACGCACTAAGACTTGCGCTAAAGAGGGCCCGTTCAAAGGCTAACGCTACATACTCGCGCCAGTGGAGGGATCAACCATGGCGGGTGGCTTGTGACAACACAAACCATAAGCTAAAAATATGATTTATGAATACAAAATATAATCTATCAATATTTATATTATTAGCTGTTTGCTTGGCAAGTTGCCAATGGCGGCAAATGCACGAAAGAGTATGCGTAACTATTGAGCAAAAGCAAGCAGGTTGGTATTTTTTGGTTATATTGATTGACAGTACCAGAACGGCATCGAATATAATAAATACTAGATTTAACGACTCTAGTAGGGTGGTTACAGTTAAAGTAAAAAACTTTAATCAAACTATAGTTAGTCCGCTTGATGATGCAGGAAATGATTTATCGGCTAAACTAAAGTTACCTGGTGTGAGTAATCCCAAAAAAAATGTTCATGTTTTCGAATTTTATAATCCGACTCAGGAAGTGCTAAACAACATAGAAAAGTGGACTCCGGAAAATTTAAGAGTATCTTCAATTATATTTTTAAAAAAAGTTGAATACAATAGATATGTTAAAGATTTAATTACTCAATTGTAATGCCTCCTCCACTGGCGCGAGTATGTCGGGCGGGGCGGGGCGATGGCTACTCGTGCGCCAGCCCCCTTTAGCGCAAGTCTTAGTGCGGCTGCCACGCGGGAGAGCCTGACTTGTGCTTTGTAAAGTAACCGAAGCACAAGTCAGGCCCACGCCGCTACCTCACGCACTAAGACTTGCGCTAAAGAGGGGCCTCCATTGGCCCTCCACTGGCGCGAGTATGTCGGGTAGGGCAGAGTGAGGGCTACTCGTGCCGCCTCCAGAAAGTCATGGGTAGCCAACCGCACAATCCAGCCCGACATACTCGCGCCAAAGGGCGATAACACAAACCATGAACTGAAAGATTTTATTGATAGCTAAAACTTCGATTATAGCCTGCGCTTATTAACTTGTGCCACAAGAAATAGTTTGTGCTCATGATAAACTCACCTAAAACGGTTATTCTAGTTGATTTTTTGTTGTTATTTAACGTTTGTTGCCAAAATAACAGCATGACCAAGGTTGCCATTAAAACGAAAATTATCAACTTGAGCACGCTGAAGCCGTTTCGAAAGGATACAGCGATGAGTTATTATAATATTTCATTGCTTAAGGCGTATCCCAGTCATCAGCCTTGCACGGGTGACGACCGGTATGTGAACCTATGGATTTGCCGTAACGACAATACCCGCGATACCTTGCTGGTGTTTCAATCCTGCAAACCTGTTCCAAATTTTTTGACGGATAAATCAAATGTTAAAAACACGCTCTCGTTTGCAAATGCAGATGTACAGGAAAAACATCCTCAAAGCATATTGGTGCATGTACCGGCCGATTTTAAGTTGGTTGAAAGATTTCAATACGTTTTTGTGCCCTTAAAAATATTGTCTGAGTGAACTATCCCCCTCCACTGGCGCAAGTATGTCGGGTAGGGCAGCTGCCCCCATTTAGCGCAAGTCTTAGTGCGGCTGCCGTGCGGGCAAGCCTGACTTGTGCTTTGGTTGCAGAAAGCCCCCTCTATTAGCTGACTTGTGCTTTGCGGACGGAAGCCCAAGTCAGGCTCACGCTTTTACCTCATGCACTAAAGCTTGCGCTAAAACAATGGCTGTTACTCACACTCACTATACACGCTATACAAACGCTTTTCACAAATCCGCCCAAATACTATTACATTACAAAATGTATCTTCGGGGGTAATGAGCACCAAGTATAAGTTTGCCGATCCAGACGGATTGTATTTTGTAACGTTTTCGGTAGTGGGTTGGATAGATGTATTTACCCGGCGGGTTTATAAAGACCTGCTACTGGATTGCCTGGGGTATTGCATCAGCCAAAAAGGTTTGGTGCTTTACGGGTATGTTATCATGAGTAACCATGTGCATCTGATCATCAGCCGTAATGGTACGGCTACGCTCCCGGAAATTATGCGCGACCTGAAAAAGTATTCGTCGTACCGCATTATTCAGGAAATCAAGGACAACATTCAGGAAAGCCGCCGTAAGTGGTTGTTGCACCTCTTTGCCAAAGTGGGGGAGGCCAACAGCAACAATACCAATTACCAGTTTTGGCAGCAGGATAATCATCCTATATTGTTACACCCAAATACTGATGATTTAGAGCGCAAGCTTAATTACATTCACCAAAATCCGGTGAGGGCCGGTTGGGTATCAGAAGCCTCAGCTTACGTTTACAGCAGCGCCAGCAATTACGGGCAAATTGATAGTGTTTTGCAAGAAGTGACGTTGTATCAAATTTAACCGAATAAGCACAAGTCAGTCCCTCGTTTGGGCCCGCTGCACTAAGACTTGCGCTAAAAGAGGGGCTTTAACACTTGCGCTACCAAAGTATAGATATGAATTTACATAAAACACAATTTGAATTTTTAAGCGGCAATATAAGTACAAACCTGACAGGTAAATTGAAATATACTACCAATTGCACTAACGTGCTTTTAGTAGACGATAAAATTATTTTCAGTGAAATTTTGGATGAATTGACAGTAAAGCTAATGTCGGACGGTATGGATGAGGAATCCAACATAAATTCTTTCGGAAAGGAAGTTGAGAGTTTAATTGATAAATTATCTCTTATTGTATACGATTAATATCCCCTCCACTGGCGCGAGTATGTCGGGTTGGGGCAGAGCAATGGCTACTCGTGTCTCCGCGTTCAAATCCCTATTCGGTCTCCTGCAGGCCATTCTTAGTTACTGGCGGCAATTGAAGAGATGCCTTTTAAGCAAATCTTATTTACAAACCTGTAAATATTAGTAAATTTATTATGTTTGGTGAGTGTGATGCTTATAAACAGAGACAAAACTTTTGCGTACCGTATTACCCACCGCGACAATTTAGCGCATATACTTGAGCATGGCCTGTTAACAAAACACCACCCATTAGCAGATCAAAATTTTGTTGCTATTGGTAACCCCGAAATTATTGACGTTCGTAGCTCTACATTAGTGAAACTCGATGGATATGGAGTGATAGGAGACTATGTCCCTTTCTATTTCACTTCGAAGTCAATAATGTTGTTCAATATTGTAACTGGATATTATGAGCCAAAAGTTCCGAGGCGTTCAAATGACGAAATCATTGTTATACGGTGTCTGATCGACACACTTAGCCAGCAACCGCAATGGTTTTTCACCGATGGTCAGGCAAATGATGTTGAAACCAATCACTATAATGATCTAACTAATTTAGATGGAATAGATTGGGACTGCATTCAGCAAAGTAATTTTCGTAAAGCAGACGGAGACTACGATCGTCCGCGCCGATACCAAGCAGAATTCCTTGTTCGTAATAATGTTTCTGTGGAATGCATCGATGGCATAGGGGTTTATTCAGACGAAATGAAAGAATGGGTAGAACAAAAGCTAAAAGCTGCTGGTTTAGCAATACCCATTCATGTACAAAAAAGATATTTTTTCGATTAAATGATAAGATTATTAACCGGCGATTTGCTTAAATCTGACGCTGAAGCTTTAGTGAATACAGTAAACACTGTCGGTGTAATGGGGAAGGGCATTGCCCTGCAATTTAAAGAGGCCTTTAGCCATAATAAGAAGGCCTACATACAAGCGTGCAAAAACAATGAACTGCAGCCAGGTAAGTTGCTTGCCGTTAAGGATACAAATTTAATTTACGGTGACAAGCTAATTATCAACTTTCCCACCAAAATACATTGGCGTAACCCGTCGAAAATCGAATATATTAAAGACGGATTGGTAGCATTACGCGAACTAATAATCAAAAAAAATATAAAAAGCATTGCTATACCTCCGCTTGGTGCCGGTAATGGTGGGTTAGATTGGAACGAGGTTAAACCTCTGATATTTGATGCATTACAAGACTTGGATGTAGACGTTCAGATTTTCGAGCCGAATGCTGAGATAAAAGACCTTCTACAAAAACAAGATTTAAAAGGTGTAGTAGAACTTACACCGGCGCGCGCATCGCTCCTCTACTGCTTATTTGCTTTTGAAAGTTTTGGAGAGTATAGCAGTTTATTTGCAGCAAACAAACTGGCATATTTTTTACAACGTATGGGGCAAAATCTGAAACTTAAATTTGTTCCTCATTTTTATGGTCCATATGCGATTGGCGTCGAAAAGGTATTGTATCATCTTAATAGTACTTTTATTAAAGGTTTAGAACAAGGTCAGGCTAAAGCATTCGAACCGCTTAAATTAAATTACGAAAAGTGGAACGAAGTTAATCAGTATGTAGAATCTATGAAGGTGGAAGATAAGAACAGGCTAAAACAAATGCTGCTGTTTTTACAAAACTTTACCTCGGAACTGTCCCTTGAAATTTTGGCAACCGTAGATTTTATAATTTCAAAAAACCCGAAAGCAAACATCGACGACGTAATGGTGGCCATCGCTGAATGGAATCCGCGGAAAAAGGAACTATTTAAACCAGAGAGTGTCGAACGAGCTTTTAATCACCTTAATAATTACAAGTCTGATCTTTCACTTCATAACTAAATATATTCCCCCCACTTGCGCGAGTATGTCGGGCGGAGCGATGGTTAATCGTGCCTTCGCGTTCAGGTCACGAGTAGCCAACCCACCAAAGTCTCATTAGATACTCGTGTAGGTAATCTAATTACAACCCGTTTAGCGAATTAAAAACTTGTTTTGGTACAAAAGTTTAAATGATTAGCAGTTATCTTTGTACCCCTTTAGCGCAAGTCTTAGTGCGGTTGTCATGCGTGGAGGCCTGACTTGTGCTTTGTACCACCGAAGCCCAAGTCAGGCT
>CAJYJH010000013.1 GCA_913775265.1 uncultured Mucilaginibacter sp.
ATAAATTTTACTTCTCTAAAAAAAAGTTGAACTTTTTTTTCTTCGCGTTTCGGGTCGCTCGCTTTGCTCGTCCGTCTGCCGTTTACACCTCAGATTGCTTTGCTTAAGCCGCTTCCGGGTTTGATACTATATCTCCCCCTTCATGCTACACTTCTCTGCTTCTATCCTTTCAACCCTAAATCCCCTCCTTGCGATTGGGAGTGCAAAAGTAGAAAAATATTCTCTCGATGGAAAACTTTTTTAGCATTTGACTGTTTAAGGGCGATTATCTATTGAGGGTTAGGTAAATAAAAATTATCAGGGGGAATGTTGCTTGGTCCGGTTAGATATTTCGCCAACCAATCCATTTCGTTTATCCTTCTAAAGAAGACTACCTTTGCATACTATGGCCGACGACACTTTGTTTCCCGAAGGTTTTATTCAATCGTTAAAGGATACCCACGGGTTTGACGAGCAAACTTTTACCGCTGTTCATCAAAATGCAGATGCACCTACTTCGGTGCGTATCAATCCAAATAAAGCAGTTCAGTTATCTAACACGCAGCCTGTCCCATGGTGTCGGGATGCGTTTTATTTACCAAGTCGTCCGTCATTTACATTCGATCCGCTGTTTCATGCAGGTGCTTATTATGTGCAGGAAGCTTCATCTATGTTTATAGATCATATTTTGCGCACTATATATAACACTGAGGACGGCCCGGTAAAAGTGTTAGACTTATGTGCTGCGCCTGGTGGGAAAAGCACGTTAATCAGTTCGGCCATTAATGGTGACGATCTTTTGGTATCCAACGAGATTATTAAAGCGCGCGTGCCTATCCTAACTGATAACCTGAATAGGTGGGGAAACTCTAACGTCGTAGTCACTAATAACGACCCTAAATCGTTTGCCCGGCTTAAAAGTTTCTTTGATATTATTGTGGTTGATGCTCCATGCTCAGGTTCGGGTATGTTCCGGAAAGACCCGGCAGCAATGGATGAATGGTCTGAAGCCAATGTGGAGCTTTGCCAGCAACGGCAGGAACGTATTTTGGCCGATATTTATCCGGCTTTGACCGAAGATGGCTATTTGATATATTCTACGTGCTCCTATTCTTACCAAGAGGATGAAGCTATACTGGATTGGTTATGCACCGAATTTGATTTTGAAAGTGTACGGATTTCATTAGATGCCGCCTGGAATGTTGTGGAAAGCCAATCGGAACAACACAAGGCATGGGGGTATCGGTTTTACCCGGATAAAGTTAAAGGCGAAGGTTTATTTGCTGCCTGCCTGCGCAAAAAAGAAAATACAGGAGAATTACCAGCCTACCGGTCGAAAAACCAGGGTAAACCTAATTACAAAGAAATTGATTTACTGAAACCCTATATCGACCGACCGGCAGAACAATATTTTTTTAAGCTGAACGATGACTGGCTGGCCATTGGTAAGCAGCATCGTGAAAGCCTAGAGATGTTGCAACAGTATTTGTACATCAAAAAATCTGGCGTACGATTAGGCAAACTAGCTGGTAAAGAACTGATACCCGATCACGAACTCGCCTTAAGTTTAATGATCGACAGAGACGCTTTTATACAAACCGAACTTACTTACGACCAAGCCATTGCCTATTTACGTAAAGATAACATCGACGATCTTAACATAAATCAGAAGGGGTGGAGCCTGATGACTTATCAAGATCATGTATTAGGATGGGCAAAACTACTGCCCAATCGGATAAACAACTATTACCCCAAAGAAATAAGAATTTTAGCTCAAGCCCCCCAGCCCCCTAAAGGGGGAGCACCTGAGACGCAAGGGTAAAATCACAAGCCATCCTGCTTTTCAAAAACTCCCCCTTTAGGGCGCTGGGGGGCTTGGGCTGTGGCGTGACTTAATACTCCCCCGTACTCAACATCACCAGTGTACAAGCCGACAAAGTTTCAATACCGCGCTCATTAGCTAAACGGCGCAGCTCTGCGTTTTCGGTACCTGGGTTAAAAATAATACGCTTGGGATGGGTGGCTAAAATATAATCGTACAAAGGTGGCTGATTTTGTGGGCCAACATATAAAGTAATCGTATCAATATCATTATGTACTTCTTCGGGCTTTTCAATAGGTACACCGGCAACTTCCCCTTTTTTAATACCTACGTTCACTATTGGGTGGCCGGTAAGTACCAAGCGGTTGGCAGCCAGATAGGCATAACGGCTACTGTCGGGGGTTGCGCCTAATATCAAAGTTTTCTTTTCTTTAACTAACATGATTTATACGGTTTAATAAGGCTATCTGGCCGGCATGATAAATTTGATGTTCAATTAAGCCTTTGACCATTTCTTGATAAGTAGGCCTGGGTTCAAACACACCACGTTTGTCATCAATTAAATTATTCCACTGATCTTCAGGGAAAGCTTGCAGTGCTTTAACCAAGTTGCTGTTCGCCTCATCTAAATCAGTAACCAACGCATGCCATTTTTGTTCGGATGCTGCACCAGGCGCAGGCCAGTCGCCCCTTGCAGGTTCGGACGCGGTATTACCTTTTAATCTACTGGTCACTTCTTCAGTCCATGCCGTCATGTGCAATACTAAATGAGCTATCGAATGCACTGCGCCCGGTAGCATGGCAAATGCCGCTATCCAGTTACACTCAGCTATCAACGTATTAATGGGTTGCCCATACCAGGGCTTACCTACAAAAGTATTTTCTAATTGCTGCTGGAGTTGTTCTGACACGGTCATACTTCATCTATGACAATTATAATACCACAAGCCGTTGTCGATGACAGATAAATCCTGGCTTAATATCAGCCTTTACAAAAGCGATATAAAAATTTAATTTTATTTAAAATGTTTTGCCGGGCTGATCGTCTGCCATAGTAACAAAACATTATACATTGGTTACCGCCTTAATGCCCGATCAAAAAAGAAACTTAACTCTGCAAGCTATTAAAGATTATGGCAAGAGCTTGCTGTTGTTTATCAGGCGGCGGGTAAAAAACGATGCTGATGCCGAAGACATACTGCAGGATGTTTGGTACCAGTTGAGTACTGTAGTAAATGCCGACCCCATTGAGCAAACCGGCGCATGGCTTTACCGTGTAGCACGTAATAAAATTACCGACAAGTATCGTAAGCGTACCGAATGGTTGTTGGATGATTTACTGCCGGACGATACCGACGGCGAAGACGAAGCAGATTCGGGATGGATGGATATGCTGATGAGCGAAAGTAAAACACCGGAGAGTGAATACATCCGCAATTTATTTTGGGAAGAACTATTTAGAGCCCTGGACGAATTGCCCGCCGAACAAAAGCAGGTGTTTATTTGGCAGGAACTGGAGCATAAAACCTTTGATGAAATAGCGGAGGAAACGGGGGTTAAGGTACAAACGCTGGTATCGCGCAAGCGTTACGCCGTGCTGCATTTGCGCAAAAGACTTAAGCAATTGTATGATGATATGAACGATTTTTAAAAATGAAACGCATGAAAAAGATATTTTATAAAGGACGGTTTATATTCATTCCGTTAATGGCTGCAGCCTTTTTATCGCTGATCAGTTTCGTGGTGATGGAGCTTTGGAATAATTTGCTACCCGAAATACTGCAGGTACGAACTATTACCTTTTGGCAGGCGATGGGCTTATTTGTATTGTGCAAAATTCTGTTTGGGTTTGGAAAGCCGGGAGGTTTTGGCCGGGGAGGTTTTGGGATGCGTGCTAAAATGGCCGAGAGGCTAGAGCAGATGAGTCCCGAAGAGCGGGCGCGTTTTAAAGAGCAGTTTAGCGACCGTATGTGCCGCAAACGTGGCCGTTGGGGTCGCGCCGAGTGGCCGGAAAATGATTTTAAAGCTGAGGCTGATAAAAATGCATAGTAGTTTTAAATTACTATATGCCGGTTGCAAAAAGCAGGTATACAAATTCCTAACGACTTTGCCCCGCTTTTCGCAACTGGCTTTGAGGTAATGAGCAGCGTTTAAGCTATCGATTTTGCGGCAGCCAACGCGCAGTTGATCCCATCAATGGCCGCTGAAATAATACCGCCGGCATAACCTGCACCTTCACCGCAAGGATACAAACCCTGTTTTTGCGGATGCTGCAAAGTTTCGCGGTCGCGGGGTACTTTTACGGGTGATGAGGTACGCGACTCTACCCCAACCAACAAAGCCTCGTTGGTATAATATCCTTTCATTTTACGACCGAAAGTGGGTAATGCCTTTTGCAAACGCTGATGTATCCAGTTAGGTAACACCTCTTTTAAATCAGCACTGGCAACGCCTGGCAAATAAGAGTTCTTAGGTATATCTGCAGACACTCGTCCTTCCACAAAATCAACCATGCGCTGCCCTGGTGCTACCAGGTTACCGCCGCCCGCAGCAAATGCTAATTGTTCTACCTGTTGCTGAAACTTTAACAGTTTGAATGGATCTGTTTCATCGCCGGCCACATCTTCCAGGTTGATTTGTACCACAGTGCCCGAATTGGCAAAAGGGTTATTCCGCTTAGACGGGCTCCAGCCGTTTACTACAATTTCACCCGGTTCGGTTGAGCAAGGGGCAATGATACCGCCGGGACACATACAAAAAGAGAATACCCCTCGGTCGTCTACTTGTTCTACTAAACTGTAATAAGATGGTGGCAGGTATGGGCCACGTGCATCACAATGGTATTGCGCTTTATCTATAATATGTTGTGGATGTTCAATGCGGACACCTAAGGCAAAGGGTTTGGCTTCGATTAAAATATTTTGGCGATGCAGCATTTCAAATACATCGCGAGCCGAGTGCCCGGTGGCTAAAATGACTGCGGCACCGTTGATAGTTTCGCCCGAGGCGGTTTTAACACCTGTAATTTTATCAAAGCTGGTATTTAATTCGGTTACCTTAGTATCAAAAAGTATTTTGCCACCTGCGTTCAAAATGGTTTCGCGCATGGCCGTGATGATTTGTGGTAATTTATTGGTACCGATGTGCGGCCGGGCATCTACCAATATATCCTCGTCGGCCCCGTGTGCTACAAACATTTGCAACACTTGGTTAACATCACCGCGCTTGGTAGACCGGGTATATAGCTTACCATCAGAGTAAGTACCGGCACCACCCTCACCAAAGCAATAGTTCGATTCGGGATTTACCAACCCTTGCTTGTTGATATTGGCTAAATCGCGGCGGCGTTGTTTTACATCCTTACCACGCTCGATGATGATAGGCTTAAAACCTGACAATACACATTGCAAAGCTGCAAAAATTCCGGCCGGACCGGCGCCTACAATGATGACTGGCTTCTTTTCTTTTACATTAGGATAATCGATGTTAAAACTAACCGGGGATGCAGGTTCATCAATAAATACCTGCAAATGCATCCGGTAAACTACCTTACGGCCGCGAGCATCAATAGAACGTTTGCGGATCTTTATGGCCTGGATGCGTTTAAGCGGCACCTTTAGCTGTTGGGCAGCTATAGTTTTTAACGCCTCTTCATTTTCGTGTTCCTCGGGCAGGCACACTACTTCAATCTCTTTCATCATAATATTAAGCCGGGTTTTTATCCCGGACGGTGCAAAGATAAATAATGCTGCGCAGGCATTAAAATGTCCGGCCATTTACGTTCAATGTTCGGTAACGAACACTTATGCTGGCTTACAAATATTTAATTAATTAACTATCAGCAACTTAAAAACATGGTGCCAAAGTTGGCATAAGCTTACCAACTTATAGTATAAAGCCATGATTACCGAGAACAGCTTAAACAGGATATGGGAAGGATGCTTACAGCAAGACCGCAAATCACAAGAATTATTGTATAAATTTTTGTCAGCACGTATGCTGGCGGCCTGTATGCGCTACGCTACCGACCGTGATGAAGCCGAAGATATTATGCAAGAAGGTTTTATTAAAGTTTTCACCTCGATGCACAAATACCACAACGAGGGCAGTTTGGAAGGATGGATCCGCCGTATTATGGTACACACTGCTATTTCGCGCTATCGTAAACAAAAACCTATGCTCTTAACCGATGCGCTGCCCGAAGGTGTAACCGTTAATATGAGCTATACCGAGCAAGGCCTGGAAGCCAAAGAATTATTAACTATGATTAGCGAATTACCCAGCAATTACCGCAATGTATTTAATCTGTATGCCATTGAAGGTTATTCGCACCAGGAAATTGGCGAAACATTGGGTATCACAGAGTTAGTATCGCGTACTACACTGCACCGCGCAAGAGGAGTATTAAAAGAAAAACTTAACCGTATTAAAAGTTACGAATACCACTGCATGGCCAGTTAATTATTAGTAAGGCTTAGTGATCAACTTTGATTTGATCTTTCAGCGCTTGCTGATGACAATTGTTGATGTGTTGTACCAACTGATCGAAAGACCTTTCACCAGCTACGCCGCAATCAAATAAATGAATAAAAGCCGACGGCTTTAAGCTTTCAAAATAGTCAATCAGCGTACATGAGTACACAATTTGGCAGGGGCCTTTAATATGCTTAATTAAACGCTCAATGCCCTTTTCGATACCTACATTTGTTGCATGGTTAGAAATTAACTCCCCTTGCGGAAATACTACCACTAAATTTTCGGGCGTGTTTAATAAATCAGCTGCGTAGTGCAGTGATCTCAACATCTCCCGCGTTCCCTTTTCAATAGAGAAGCCACCAAACAAGTTAAACAGCATCCGCTTTTCCAGATGGTCGTGCTGCATCATAATGTATAACTTGCGCTTGAGGTGCCAGTAAGCTAAATAATTACCGAAAAAACCATCCCACCAGCTAAAGTGATTGCAAAGCAGCAATACCGAATGCCCTGCCTTTGGCTCAAAGGGTGTAACTACAATACGGTTAAAAGCTTTGCGCATACGGTAACGCATGTATTTGGCAAACCAGTTACTAAATAAATCGTTGCGGCGTGCAGGTATCATAGTTCACAGTTTACCAAGTATTCGTCTAATTGTGGGGTAACCAGCCAGTGCCCCTGAGGTACCTCATGCACTTGCGGATTGTTTAATCTATTGATAAAGTTAGTCGCTGAGCTTACTGGAAACAGCATATCAAATTTACCGAATATCAAATGGCATTTAATTTTATACTGATTAATTAAACCGGTTATTTCAACTACGTCGGGCTGCAACTGTTTGATGTGGTTTAATGTGTAATATACATCCTGGCGTTTTTGCGGCGTGTCCATTTCGCTATAAGCTATTTTATACAAGCTTTCGTCAATAAACTTTACCCGTTTCAAACCTTTCAACACACCTGGTGCCAGCCATTTACTTTTAGTAACCGTTTTAAAAAGATATTTACCGGCCGGATTATGCATTAAAAATTTAAAGCCTTTATAGACCGAAAGCCCATCGGGTGCCATCAGGATGACTTCGTCAATCCATTCGGCGAATTCTTCTAACAATACCAAAGCCAGGTTAGCACCTATCGAGTAACCCATGAGGCTGATGCGCTGCGGACCACCGTGCTGATTAAACCAGGCCTGCAGATAGGCACGCATTAAATCTTTAGGCATTCCGGATAAGATTTGCTGCTCTGTCCAACTATCTAACTGGGTTTGACCGTGAAAAAAATGGTCAAAGCTATACACCCGGTATTTAGTAAGTATAGATTTTTGCAGAACCTCAAACTGTCGCCCAGTCATGCCATAACCATGAAAGGCCAGCATAGGCTTGGTGCCAGTACCATATTCGTGGTAATGTATTTGCCCTAATGCCGGTAGTTGTAAAAAAGCCATAAACCGGCAATATTAATGATTGCTTTTGAATTTTTGTTAAAGACCCCATAGAGCAACCTGTTTTTTAACAGAAATTTTTTTTACATTTTCAAAACTTTCCTAGTTATGGAAAGTTGGACTTATTAAATACCTAAACATAACATCATGCACGCTAAGCTAAATTACCATCAAATTTTTTTTTCCTTAACAGCAATAATCGTCATATTATTTGGGTGCCAACCAGCTCCGCAAGAAAAGAAAAAGGAGAGGGAGAACCTGCAACCAGTGAAAACACTAATTGAGCAAACGGTGCAAAATATGGCTTATGATGTAAGAGCCGAAGGTCCACATGCATTTACAGGTTACTTTGAGCACTCGCCGCAATTTTCGATGATTACGAACGGACAGCTAATTTTTCCGGACTATAAAACTGCAGAACAAGTAATCGAACGACAATGGGCAACATCCGTTGTAAAACTTTCACTTAGATGGAAGCAAGTTAAAGTAGAGCCTATTAACAGTGAGTTCGCTTACGTTAAAGCTGCGTATACAGATAGCAGTACGTTGAATACTGGTCGTAAAATATTTAGAGCAGGTTACTTTACGGGTTTGGCTCATTTGACTGATAAAGGATGGCGTATTAGAACGGCTCACTGGTCAGACAATAACACTTCAAACCCAATCGCTTACAATTTTAGCCGATAACAGTGCCAGCGGTATACCCCCGCCCGGATGCACGCTACCTCCGCAGAAATACAGGTTTTTAATTTTTGCCGACCGATTAGCGTGTCGTAAAAACGCCGCAAACTGGCTGTTTGAACTGGTGCCGTATAAAGAGCCCTGATAAGATGAGGTACGGCTTTCGATACTCCGCGGATCTAAGATACTTTCATTAACAATCAGCGGACTAATGTCTTCGCCCAACTGCCTGGATAATTTTTTAATAATATCCTGCCGGGCGGCTGCAATCAGTCTATCCCAATCTTGTCCAACATTGGCCGGTACATTAATCATTACGAACCAGTTTTCGCAACCGGGCGGAGCATCGTTGGCTTTACACTTTGAGCTGATGTTGAGATATACCGTAGGGTCGTGATAAATGGTTTGCTGTTTCCAAATAGCATTAAACTCCGCTTCATAATCGGCGCTAAAAAAGATGTTATGCAAATCCAATTGGGCAAATTGCTTTTGGATACCCCAATAAAAAATTAAAGCCGAGCTGCTGCGTTCCTGATTTAATATTTTTTCGGGAAACAATTTAGGATGTTTGCTCAGTAATTTGCGGTAAGTAAACCACACATCCATATTGGAAATTACCAAGTCAGCAGTGATGAAATCACCGGCTATTTTAATCCCAGCGACCTTTTGCTTCTCGAGTACAATTTCTTCAACAACAGTATTGTAATTAAACCTTACACCTAAATCTTCAGCTAACTTTACCAGACTTAGAGTGATACTATACATGCCACCCACCGGAAAATAAGCACCAAAGTACTGCTCCAGGTGAGGTATTACATTTAAGGTAGCGGGAGCCTGATAGGGGTTCGACCCGTTATAGGTAGCGTAACGGTTGAAAAATTGTACCAGCCGCTTATCCTTAAAAAAACTTTGATTAGCACGATTCATGCTCCTAAAGGCATCTATCTGAAAAAAGCGCAATATCGATTTAACGGTATCAATACTTAAATAAGTTTTTAAGCGATGAAGCGATTGCTCCAGAAAAACATGATTGGTGATGTCGTAAATACGATCACTATTTTGTGCATATTTTTTTAGTGATGCTTCAGGTTCCCCGGTTTGCTTATTTACTTCGTTAGCCAGCTTTTCAGGATCGGCATAAGCGTTAATTCGCGTCCCATCATCAAAAAAATAATGGCAAACGGTATTAAGCTTTTGATACTTAAAATAATCTTTAGGGTTTTTACCTGCCAGTTTAAACAGTTCGTCAACATACTGCGGCATGGTAAACAGGCTCGGACCGGAATCAAAGCGATAGCCTTCCTGTTCAAACTCCGACAATTTGCCACCAGGATAATGGTTGGCCTCAAATACATCAACAGCATATTCCTTAACGGCTAAACGTATAGCAGTAGCAATTCCGGCTATGCCGGCACCAATAATCAGGGCTTTTTGTTGAGGCATTAGGCAAATATAGCTTACTAAGCAACAAAAAAGCAGAACCTTGTACAGTTCTGCTTTTTTGAAAAATCCATTTCAATGTTAGTTTACACTCAATGCAATTAGCTATTGGCAGCATCATGCACGCCTTCGCCAATTTCTTCGATTGTTTTTTTGTTGAACGCATCTAAGTCGGCTGGGGTACGGCTGGTTACCAAACCATTGTCGGTTACCACTTCTTCATCTACCCACTCGGCACCTGCGTTTTTCAAGTCGGTTTGTAATGCCGGGTACGAGGTTAGTTTACGGCCTTTAATCATGCCGGTTTCAATCAGCATTTGTGGACCGTGGCATATCGCTGCCAGTGGTTTACCTTCGTCTAAAAATGCAGATACAAAAGCCACTGCATCTTTATTTTGGCGCAGCTTGTCGGGATTTAATACACCACCCGGTAATACCAACGCATCGTAATCATCAGGGCTTACATCAGTCAGCACTTTGTCTACGTCTATTTCAATACCCCATTTGTCTTTATCCCATGCTTTTATTTTTCCGCTTTGGGGCGATATAATGTGTACGGTGGCACCAGCGGCCAGCAAAGCCTCTTTCGGACTGGTTAACTCTACCTGCTCAAATCCTTCTTCAGTCAGGATAGCTACTTTACGGTTACTTAAATTTGCCATAGGTTGTATCAATTTAATGATGCTTTTCTGCATCGTCCATAATACTACATCAGGCAAAAAGTAAAGTTTTCAGAATTTCAATTTAATGATGTTGCAACGCGTAGTTCATAAAATTACTGGTTAATCCGTAATCTTCTGTGCCTTTGCGACGAATAAAATAAAAGTTACGGGTAATTTGCAGCCCTTCTATAGGCACCTCCATCAAGTCGCCTTCGGCCAGTTCGCGCACGATGGATGGGCGTGGCATAAAGCCGAGGCATTGGTCGGCCAGTAAAAAGTTTTTCAGCGCTTCAGTCCCTCCCAATCTTATTTTCACATTCAGGTCAGCAGGTTTAATATGATGTCCAGCCAGGGCTTTGAGCAGCGCATTTAAAGTTCCGGAGCCGCGCTCACGCAGTGCCAAAGGCGTTTTCAAAAACTGTTTTAAGGTTAATGATTTACCCGATAGCGGACTTTTAGCCGAACATACCGGGATCACCTCGTCGCTCATAAAGGGTTGATAAGATACGTTAGTTAACTTGTTGTCAACCTCAATGATACCAATATCCACCTCGTGATTTAACAAAGCATTAAGTATATATTCAGAATTACGATTAACCAACTGTACCCCCACATTGGCATACTGCCGCTGAAAGCCTGATAAAATAGGCGGCAAAATGTAAAGGGCAATGGTGGTGCTGGCCCCCAAACGCAAATGCCCGGCTGCCTGGGCCTGGTTGCTCAAAACTGATAAGTCATACTCGGCCTTGCGCTCAATTTCGGTAGCCTGCAGCAAATACTCATTTAACTTATTACCGGCTTCAGTTAAAATAATGCTGTTGCCCCGGCGCTCGAACAGGGGTAATTTATACTGATCTTCGAGTGCTTTAACGTGCTTGCTAATAGCCGGTTGGGTAATAAACAGCACTTGGGCCGCCTTTGAGAAACTTAAATTGGCAGCAACCTCTAAAAAAACACGATGAGCAAAGGATATCATATCAGCAGTAATGTTAAATCAAAATTATGGTATTTAACTCGTAACGCGTAACAACATCGCACAAGGGTAAACTCCAAAAAAACTGCCTCTACTAATGCACTATCTCTGAAGCATCATACATTTCAATACGAGCAACCCACCTTTTAACTTTCAAATATGTTCTCGTTTGATAATATTGACCGCGTACTTGCATTTTGGAATAAAAGCTTTATAAATTATTCTAATTTGCGGCACTGATATTATTTATTCTCTTATTGATTTAATTTATCATGACTTATTGCCTGGGCATTAAAGTAAAAGAAGGATTAGTTGCCATTGCCGATACCCGCATTACCTCAGGTACTGACGTAACAACCAAGAAAAAACTCACAACTGTACAAAAGGATAAATGCTCTTTGTTTATCATGACCAGCGGTTTACGCTCGGTGCGTGATAAGGCCATCATTTATTTTGACGAACTGTTGGAAACCAATCTGGAGCAGTATAATAAACTATATAAAGTAGTAAATGCTTTTGGGGAGCAGATAAAGCGCGTTGCTGAAGAGGACAGAGAAGCATTAGAAAAAGCCGGCTTTAAATTTAACCTGAACACCATTATTGGCGGGCAGATGAAAGACGATGAAGAGCATAAGCTTTTTTTACTGTATCCCGAAGGCAATTGGGTAGAATTAGGCCACGGCGCACCGTATGTAATTATTGGTAACGCAGCACAGGGCAAAGCGATACTTAATCGTATTTTAAAAGAAGATACCCCCATGAAACTGGCTCTTAAAGCCGGATTTTTATCTTTTGATTCCACCCGTATCAGCGCGGTTGATGTAGGTTTCCCGATTGATGTAGCCTTATACCAAAATGGCAGCTTTAATATGGTAGATTATCATTATGAAAGTGCCGACCTGGAAAGCGTGTCTGCCCAATGGCACGAAGAATTGAAAAAAGCGCTCAACAATACTTCAAACCAATGGATTGACAACGCGTTCAATCAACTGGAAAACAGCACTATTAATAAAGTCAATCCGAATGAAGTTTAAGGTTACCGGGCAATTAGGTTATGAAGTAATAGCGCCATCAACGTTTATTTTAAATATCCACGCGTTGCGCACACCGGCTCAAGCTATACTGGAAGAAACGTTTACGGTTGACCCTTATTTTAAAATTGAAGAGTTTTCGCACTACACCGAAAACCGATTTATCCGCCTCGAGGTAACTGAACCTGCTACATTAAATATTAGTTACAGCGCCTTAGTTGATACCTCTTTTAAATTGACATCGGATGATCAACTCACGCGAGTGCCGATTGCTGATGTAGACCCGATAGTATTGCCCTATATTTTTCCGAGCCGTTATTGCCAGTCGGATAAGCTGTTCAGGTTTGCAAACAACAAGTTTGGTAAAATTAATAACGCTTTTGAAAAGGTAATAGCGCTAACCCAATGGATACATGATAATGTTGAATATCTGAGCGGCTCTACTAACTCGCAAACCTCAGCTTATGATACGGCGACCGAGCTGGCCGGCGTTTGCCGCGATTTTGCACATTTAGGCATTGCACTTTGCCGGGCTTTAGATATACCTGCCCGTTATTTTACCGGATATGCTTACCAGCTTAATCCGCCCGATTTTCATGCCTGCTTTGAAGCTTACTTAGGTGGTAAATGGATTATTTTTGATGCGACCCAATTGACACCGTTAAACGGATTGGTTAAAATTGCTACCGGCCGGGATGCGGCTGATGCAGCCATTGCCTCCATTTTTGGCAACGTAAATTGCTTGTCTGTATCTGCAAACTGCGAACTGGCCGACCAAAACTTTGAGCCTGTTTTTTATGACAGTAATAATCCGGTAGGTTTAACTTACTTGTAGCAACCTAATGGCTCTGCTGATGTTATTTGTAAAAACAGCAACTTGAGCATAACTGTATTTACACCCGATAACTATCATCACCTATGCGACCAATTGGCTGCGAAGGATACCGACTTTGCTGCGATTATTAACCAGTATGGATACCCGCCTTACTGGTCGAGGCCCAATAAATTTGAATCCCTAGTACATGTTATTCTTGAACAACAGGTTTCGTTAGCTTCGGCATTGTCGGCGTTGAATAAGCTGAAAGAAAAAATACAGCAGGTTACGCCAAGCAGAGTACTTTTATTAACTGATGAAGAACTTAAAGCCTGTTACTTTAGCAGGCAAAAAACTACTTATGTTAGATATTTGGCAGAAGCATTATTTAGTAAACAACTTGATCTGGATGAGTTAGTAAAGCTCACTGATGCAGAGATACGCAGCAAGCTAACAACTTTAAAAGGTATTGGTAACTGGACGGTAGATATTTATCTACTGATGATTTTACACCGAACCGACGTATTTCCGATAGGCGACCTGGCCATCATCAACGCGGTTAAAAAACTAAAAAACTTACCGCCAACCACTACTAAAGAAGATATTTTAGGCTTAGCCAATGCATGGCAGCCCTACCGCAGTATAGCTGCCATGCTGTTGTGGCATTATTATTTGAGCAAACCTACTTCAAAAGTAAAAAACCAAGTGCTATAAGGTTATTGCGCGCTTCGTTCTTTTTCCTGGTATGCCTGCACAATGTCGATAGCGCCATGTACTGCATCACTTAGTGCCGTAATGAAGGCTCCGGGTTTGGCCAAGCTTATGGCATAAGCAATAGAGTCAGTTTTGTCTTCCAACATTTCAATTGGTATCGCCGGATTAACCTCTTTAATGCCTTCGGTCAGTAAACCCAAGATATTCTCGCGGGTGCGCCCGCGTAGGTGACTTTCTTGCCGCATTAAAATATGGTCGAACATGCTGCCTGCAATTCGGCCCAATTCGCGTATGTCTTCATCGCGGCGGTCACCCGTTCCGGCTATCAAACCGATTTTCTGCGGTGAGTCAACACTGCTCAAAAACGTTTTGATGCCTTGATAACCGGCCGGATTATGGGCAAAGTCTACCATGAATCTGAATTCTTTAAAATTAAAGATGTTCATGCGGCCCGGCGTTTGCGATGCTGACGGCACAAACGTATGCAGTGAGTTTTTGATATCTTCTGTTTTGAAACCGTAGAGATAGGTAGCCAGGGTAGCTGCCATCACGTTCTCGATCATAAAAGGCACCGTTCCGTTAAACGTTACCGGAATTTCGGAAACACGCTGTACGCGAATTTTCCAGTCGCCTTTTTTGATAGTGATAAACCCGTTTTCGTAAATACAGGCAATGCCGCCTTTATGGCAATGTGATTTAATTACAGGATTGTTTTCGTCTAAACTAAAGTAAGCGATATGGCATTTTGCCTGACGACCAATGCGCACACAGTACTCATTATCTGCATTTAATACACCCCAACCATCTTTTTTTACAGAATCGATCACTACGCTTTTTACCCGCATCAGGTCTTCGAGTGTGTGGATGTCTAACAGTCCCAAATGATCTTCCTGAATATTGGTAATTACTCCAACATCGCTGCGCCCAAAACCTAAGCCAGAACGCAGGATACCGCCACGGGCACTTTCTAAAACAGCAAAGTCAACCGTCGGGTCTTTTAAAATAAACTCTGTACTATTCGGTCCAGTAGTATCACCCTTAACCAGCATCGTGTTTTGTACGTATATACCGTCTGACGTAGTAAAGCCTACCCGGTAGCCATTGTTTTTCACAATATGTGCAATCAGGCGGGTGGTAGTGGTTTTACCGTTGGTACCGGTAACAGATATAATAGGTATCCGTGCCGATTTACCTTGCGGATACAGCATATCTACCACATGGCCGGCCACGTTACGGGGTAAGCCTTCGCTTGGTGCAATGTGCATCCTGAAGCCTGGCGCTGCATTTACTTCTAACACCACACCGCCGTTTTCAGTTAAAGGCACGGTCAGGTTTTTAGCCATAATATCAATACCACAGATATCCAGGCCGATTACCCGGGCAATACGCTCGCAAAAGAAAATGTTTTGCGGGTGCACCTGGTCGGTCACATCAACTGAGGTACCCCCAGTACTCAAATTAGCGGTCGATTTTAAATATACCACTTCGCCAGCCTGAGGTATGCTATCTAATGCATAACCTTTCTTAGTCAGCAAATCCATTGTGTCGCGGTCGATAGAGATATGGGTCAGCACATTTTCGTGACCATAACCACGGCGTGGGTCATTATTTTCTTCGTCGATGAGTTGCTGCACGGTTAGCTCACCGTTACCGGTTACGTGGGCAGGCACACGCAGGGCGGCGGCTACCATTTTATTATCAATTACCAGTACACGAAAATCATAACCGGTGATAAATTTTTCTACAATTACCTTACGCGATATACGGGCGGCATGTTCAAACGCAGCTACAGCATCTTCTTCTGTTTTTACATTGATGCTTGCTCCGCGGCCATGGTTACCATCCAGCGGCTTAAACACTAATGGAAAACCGATTTTACGGATAGCCTCTTTAACCTCCTCTTTCCGGGTAATCGTCATGCCTGCGGCTACAGGTATAGCCTGCTCCTGCAGTATGCGTTTGGTTTCTTCTTTATTACTGGCCAAATCAACGGCAATGCTGCTGGTATGCTCGGTCATGGTAGCACGTATGCGCACCTGGTTTTTACCGTAGCCTAATTGTACCAGCGACTGGTTGTTTAACCTGATCCAGGGGATATCGCGCGAAATAGCTTCTTCTACTATTGAACCAGTGCTTGGCCCTAAGCGGGTATTTTCGCGTATTTCACGCATTTTCTGAATGTCTGTTTCCAGCGTGTATTCTTCGCCTTTAATCAGGGCTTCGGCAATGCGTACAGAAGCTTCGGCAGCGTAAACGCCTACTTTCTCCTCCAGGTAATTAAATACTACGTTGTAAGTACCAGGGGTTTTGGTTTCGCGCGTACGGCCAAAACCCGTATTCATGCCTGCTAATGTTTGTATTTCGAGAGCAATATGCTCAATCACATGTCCCATCCAGGTACCTTGCTCTACGCGGATAAAAAAGCCTCCGGGTACTCCGGGCGAGCAGCGGTGCGTTTCTAAACTTGGGATCAATGCTTTCAGGCGCTCCAAAAATCCATCGATGGTATTGGTAGGCCGCTGCTCCATTTCCTCAAGATTAAGCCGCATCTGGATTAATTTTTTCCGGCTTATACTCCAGATATTAGGCCCGCGCAGCACCTGAATTTTTTCTATTTTCATGCGTAGATAGTAGTTATTGCAAGATGAATGTAAGGAATGTCTATAAATTTAACGCTTGTAACAATCTAATGCAATTTTTGATGATACAAAGCGATTTTATTTTATAATAGATGCAGTTTTACTGCATTTTTCTATTAATTTGTAAATATTGACTATTTAAGATACAGATGAGTGTTCCAAAAGGTAAATTGATAATAATTGGTGGCGCTGTTGATATGGGCACGAATATAACTGCCGACGAGCATATTTTACAGCCCGATTATATCAAATTTTTTGAGCGGGGAATTCTCCGTCGCATGATTAACGAATCAGCCAAACAACTGGGCTCTAAAATAGAAGTGATTACTACCGCTTCGCAAATTCCGGAACTGGTAGGCCAGGAGTACATTAAGGCTTTCAACCAGTTAGAGATTGAAAATGTAAATGTGATCGACATCCGCAGCCGCGAAGATGCCGCTAACAAAGAATACCTGGACCGTATACGCGAAGCAGACATTGTGATGTTTAGCGGCGGCGACCAGTTGCGCTTAAGCTCTATATTTGGTGGTACTGAGTTTTTGCAGATATTAAAGAAAAGGTACCAAAACGAGCATTTCATCGTAGCCGGCACATCAGCGGGTGCGGCGGCGGCCTCCACCAACATGATTTACCGTGGTCAGAGTAACGAAGCATTGGTAAAAGGCGAGGTACAAATTACCGCCGGATTGGGTTTTATTGATTCGGTAATTATTGATACCCACTTTGTACAACGCGGGCGTATTGGCCGCCTGTTTTATGCTGTAGCCAGCAATCCGGGCATTTTGGGCATTGGCTTAGGCGAAGATGCCGGGCTATTAATTACCGAAGGATGTATGATGGAAGCCATTGGCTCGGGTTTAACTATTGTAGTAGATGGCAAAGGCATGTCGGCCACAAACATTTATGATGTAGAAATGGGAGCCCCGGTATCTATTGAAGGTTTAAAAGTGCATGTGATCTCTATTTTTGATAAGTACGACTTGGATCAGCATCGCCTCATCATGAAAAAGAAAACCAAGGTTGAAGAAGGTGTGTATCTGCAAATGCCAGATCGTGATTAAACTTTAAGTTGACGCGCTGCTATGGGCTACAAAATAGTATGTTTAAAATGTCGTAAAGCTTTTAGTAATAACCTTGGACATAACCACAATTTTGGTTCATGTCAGGAATGTGGTAGCGATTATATCTATTATAATCATAAATTCAGACCACCAAAAAGAGACAACTTAAAAGCTTGGAAAGTGGTAAGTTTCCTCCATCAACATGGGTTTACTTTTCAACACGTCGAAAAAGAATATATCAAGACAAGGCAGTATGGATACTGGCTATATGAAAAGTATCCAACAAATTTAAGAGACGCTAAAAGCTTTGTCGCTAAACACAAAAAGAGCTGAATCACGTAGATTTGGCTCTTTTTGTGTTTACTATTTAAACGCCATCAATAAATTTCACTCATAACTATGACGCTCAAAGTCATAGTCGGATTGATTGGAAATAATTTTCTTTTTCCTGTCAATATCTGCCCCTACCTGGTGGTCAAACAAATTATCGGTTACAATGACTTCCTTGTCTTTATCCCGGTCAGCATAGTGGATGTTGGCTTCGGCAATCTTAGCCACCGCTACATCATACGGCCCTTTCGGCGACATCAGTTTTACAAACACTGGTAAACACTCAAAAAGTATAAACAGGTAGCCTATAAAAGACTGCGCCATATACGTATCCAAATCGCGGCTGCCATCCTCTCTAAAAGATAATTGCCCCAATGCCCAGTTACGATCAGAAAACCCGGCTACGTTAGCCAAGCTGTCTAACTGAACATTGGTGAACAAACGGGTACTGTTCAACCCTTCGTAATCTTTACGCTGACCGAGGTATTGCTCCATGCGATCTAACTCGTCGGTCACGGTTTTCAATCGGTTTTGCTTTTCCAGCAAAATACCTTCTTTTTGCTTGGCATAAGTACCGTAGCCTACAATACCCGAAGTCTGATCGTTTTTATCGCCGAAAACTTCCTGGTTCAGTTGTACCCGCGAACGGTTAATATCGCGCTCCAGCGAGTCTTTCTCTTTTTTAAGCTCTGTACTTTTTACCATTTCCATGGCGTACTTCTGCTTATAAGTTTTTTGCAGGGTATCAATCTTGCGGGTTTGCCCTTTCAGGTAAGCTTCTTTCAGTTTACCCCGAATCTCTTTATCAAATATTTTCAACTCCAGCGGGCGCGATATCACAATACCAATCATGATTGCCAGCAAAATACGCGGCGTAGCCTGCAAAATCTGCATATTAACACTGCCTTGCTTATTAATACTGGCAACAATGTAGCGGTCCATATTAAAAATGGCCAGCCCCCAGATAATACCAAACAATAACGCAAAAACAGGTGCTAAAACATTACCGCTAAACACAAAGTACATGGCGTACCCACCCGACATACAGGCAAATAAAGCGGTAAAAAATATAGTAGCCCCAATACCTACATATTTATTATGCTCAATGGGGTACTTTTTTAAGGTTTCAATGTGCGCTCCCGAACAGAACCAAAAAAAGCGTGTAACTTTTCTCATCAACACTAATCTACAAATAAATTCACTAACCTGTAAGTAAAACGCCGTCAAATGCTGATTGTTACAAAACGCAGACGGAATATTTATGGATTAAAAGCATACCTTTGAACGTTAACATTTAAAGCATTATGAAAGAAATAACTGTTGAAGAGCTGAAAAGAATGAAAGAGAACGGTGAGGATTTTCAGCTGATTGATGTGCGCGAGGATTTTGAGTATCAGATGTCGAATTTGGAAGGCGAGAACATCCCTTTAGGCGGCGTGCTGATTGAAACTGATAAAATAAGCAAAGATAAACCTGTAGTGGTAATGTGTCGCAGCGGTAAACGCAGTGCTATGGCTATTATGCAATTAGAGCAGCAAGGCTTTACTAATTTATATAATTTACAAGGTGGCATTTTAGCTTGGGCCAGCGAAATTGACCCAACCATTAGCGTATACTAAGCGATGGGTCCTAAATTATTTTTGAGCGTAGTATACAACATTGGCATTTTTATATGCTTATACATTGTGTATTGGGGCTATACCCATAAGCAGTATGCGTCATTAATCGGCGCTTTGTTTGTAGCGGTAATGTTTGTGATTTTGAAAATAAGGCTGCTTAAACAAGTGCGGGCGACAGAGCGCCCGGTAAAAAAGTAGTTTGTTATTATATATCTTTAACAGTGTTTGGGATAGTGTTACTGCACTAATCCCAAACCTGCACTGTCACTTAATATCCATTTGCCATTTTCAAAGGGTGGCATTGCAAAAGGGTTATTGCTGGTAAGCAGTGGTCCGTCCAAATCGGCCCAATCACATTGCGGAGCTAAGGCAGCAGCGGCCAGGGTGGCGCAGCTGGTTTCGCTCATGCAGCCGATCAGCACTTTCATATTCAACTCCCGGGCACGGTCAATCATTCGTTTGGCTTCGTACATTCCGGCAGATTTCATGAGCTTTATGTTGATACCATGATATACGCCATTCACTTTATCTACATCGCTTAAACGCTGTACAGATTCATCCCCTAATATGGTGATGGGGCTGCGCTCGGTAAGCCAGGCATTACTGTCTGGATCAGTTTTGAGCATGGGCTGTTCAATCAATTGCACACCCTGTTCGTGCAACCAGTAAACTAAATCCAGGCTACCTTCGCGGTCTGTCCAGCCCTGATTGGCATCTACATACAAGGGCACAGTCGTAACCGAACGGACTATTTCAATGAGTTGCTTATCGTCTGCACTACCTAACTTTATCTTGATGGCGTTATAACCGGCGGCTTCTTCTACTTTTTGTCTAAAAATTTCCGGCGTGTCTATACCAATGGTGTAACTGGTTACCGGCATATTTTCAGCACGGCTACCTAACAGCCGCCAGCAAGGTTTATTCAATAGCTTACCTTCCAGATCGTGCAGGGCAATATCAATAGCGGCTTTAATTGCAGGATTACCGGGTTCGATATTATCCAGGTAGCTGATGATGGCGGCATAATCGAATGGCATTTTAAACTGGCTGACATCCACCTTGTTTAAAAAGGCAGCAGCACTTTGTACGCTTTCGCCCATGTACGGCACCATTGAGGCCTCTCCATAGCCAATCTGTCCCTCATGCTCTAACTGTAATAACATTAATGGTGTAGAGGTACGCGAAAACTTGGCAATGGTAAAACGATGCTTTAAGTGCAGCTCAAAGGGGGCAAATGTTAGCTTCATAATAAAATTTAAAGCTAACGAATTTACTTGTGAATGATGCTACACGCTGTACAGCTTGTGCCGGGGTTTGTATCTTTGCGGCCATGCCGGCAACTATTTATAATCCGTTTACCCGATATAATTTTAGTAATCGTAACTGCTTTTTAACCGGGCAGCCTTTACAAAGCGAAGAAGAAAAAATACAGGTTTTTCCGGCCTGGTTAATGAGCCGTTACAACCTCGAAGACAAGGCTATTAAACTGCTCGACGAAAGCTATACCGGTTATAAAGATTTAAAGCTGCCTTGCTTACCCAATATTAACGACCAGTACTTAACACCACTGGAAACCGAAATAGAAACAGCGTTTACCCAAGGTTACGACGCTGTAAAAAATTTGGAGCCATTAAAGCTATTTCAATGGGCGGGCAAACTTTTGTACGGTATTATTTTTAACGAAATGCAGGCCGGCATCCGTCAGCAGCATGCGCAGGGTGATGCTTTTCATCTGTCGCAAGCCTTAAGCCACAAATTTGGCAACCTGCTGATGATGCTGCAAAGCATTAACCTGCCTATTGTTTTTGATGAGTTTACGCCGTTCAGCTTGTTTCTGTTCAAAGTAAATAATGCCGAAAACGAGTTTGCTTACCGCGATGAGATTAACACGCTGACTTTTTCGTTACGGATACAGGATTTTGGATTGATTATTTGTTTGCAGGATAATGGCTCTAACTTCCGCTATCACCAGCAGATGTATGATCAAATTAAAAACGATACCCTACATCCTATCCAATTTGAAGAATTCAACGCCCGGGTATTTTATTCGGCCTTTTTATTTAACCGACTGCCCGAGTATGATATAATGCCGATAGGTGATGATATCTTTATAGAAGCGGCACCATTACGCGGAACCAGCAGTCGCCCGATGTTTGACGAATGGACCAACAAAACCTATGGCCAGGTACTGGAAAGTTTTTGGAAAAAGTGGGGCTTTTTATTGTTAGAGATCATCAAAAACCCTGAAAACCCAAAAAGCTTTTTGTTTACTCCAGATGGATATAAAATTGGCGCAGAAGCAGTGGAATTACCTTTGTGAGAGTTGAGAATATATAGTAAAGAATACAGACATTTGTTGAAAACAACAACTGTCATAATTAAAAGATAAGGGCGCTAATATGATGTTAGCGCCCTTATACTTTTTACAAACCTAATTGCCTTAAAAATAAAGGTACAACATCATGATAAAGCAAAATGGTAATCATGATGCCGCTGATAGCGCCAAAAAAGTGAGCATCGTGGTTAATAGAATCCCGTGACTGTCTGGACGCATAAGCACAATATACCAGGTACACTACACCATACAATAAAGCAGGTATAGGAATAGGTATCGGAAAAATGATCATTTTAGTGAGCGGATTAAACAAGATGTAGCTGAACACTACTGCACTGATAGCGCCTGATGCCCCTAAACTATGATACCAGTAATCGTCCTTGTGTTTACCCACAGTTGGCAAATCACTTAATATTAAGCTGGCCATATACAGTAGTGCGAACTGCCAATGACCCAAAATAGCTTCGAGCTGAAAGGCAAAAAAGTAAAACGATAACATGTTAAACAGCAAGTGCGACCAGTCGCGGTGAATAAACCCGCTGGTAATTACCGTCCACAATTTTTGGCCACGAGCCACACTGTAAGGGTGTAGCATAAACTCGCCATACATGCGCTCATTGTAAAACGCCATTAATGATAAAACTATATTGAGCACAAACAAGGCCGAGGCCACTGGTGCCAGAGTTAAAAACTGTTCCATTTATTGTAAATCAAGTTTGGTATCAGTAAGCAGTCGCCCTACCGGGTAACGCATATAAGTATTTTCGTAAAAAGGCGAATTGCGGTAAACATACTCTAACTGAGCTGCACCGCTTTGTGCCAGTTGCGGATTTTTAGACTTTTCGTTGTCGAGTTGCTGTTGCAGCTCCGGGTGCTTTTTCAGGTAGTCGAAGGCGACATCCTCAAAAACGTAATCTGAGTAATGCTCCTTTTGGTTAAGCATCGAATCAAAAAATCCCCAGGCAAAAAACGAATCTACGCCCTGCGGCTCCAGCGTTTCTATAATGTAGCGGTTTATAGCCTGATTAGTATATACCACATAATCGCCCTCGTAAAACTTAACGCGGTTATTATTGATGGTGTTTAGCTTTACATTATTGTGCAGATAATGTCCTTCGTAAGGCCGGGTGCCGGTTTTATAATCGGCGATGTAATAAGTTTGTACCGCCAGTGTGGTATCGTGCTTTAACTGACGCATGGCCACCTTATTTAACCTAAACAGATCGATGATTTTACTCCAAGCCTGCGGAATAACGTAGGCCATAGGCTTTTCGGCTGTAATGGTAGGCTTGTAAGTATTGTAATATTTTATCTCTTTGGTGTACGGCTTACTCCGGTCGTAATACAAGCGGTTTAATCCGCTGATGCCGCTGGGTTTATAACCGGCCTGATAACCTTTAAAGGAAATCATGTCAAACTTCTGCTCGTCCAGATCCCAATTCAACGCAAACGTTTTCTGCTGTTTTACCTGCTCATCGGCGCGTTGCTTAAGCTCGCCTATTTGCCGGGCATCACGCTGGCAAACATCTATCAGGTGCTGCATAAACTCGTAAGTAGCGTACACTTTCTTATCATACGGTTTCAGCATGTGCGTTTCGGTTACATAACTGATGATGTTATGCTGCACCGTATAACCGGTAGAAAAACGCGGCGTTTCTAAAAAAGCCACAATACCCGAGTCGGGTGTACGCTTTATACTCTCAACATAAGGTATCATTTCATACCCACTCTTATCCATCCGTTTATACAATTCCGGCGATAGGGTTTTAGCCGTGTACTCAGCTAACAAGGGCTGCTGTTTGTCCTTTTGGGTTTCAATAAGCGTCATCACATACTGGTAGTCGGCACCGTTGCTGGCATGGTTATCCAAAAACACGTCAGGCTGCCAGGTATTCAGTATCTGCATAAAGGCCAAAGCGTTGCGGCTATCGGCTTTTATAAAATCGCGGTTTAAATCAAGGTTGCGGTAGTTACCCCTAAAGCCGTAAGCACGCGGCCCATTCTGACTAACGCGGGATATGCCGCGGTTTAAGCTACCGTCTATATTATATAGGGCAATAAAGCAAACCACCACATCATTCGGCAGCTTCTTTTTTTGCAGCAGGTCGCGCACCAGCATCATACTGGCATCAATACCTTCGGGCTCGCCGGGGTGTATACCGTTGTTAATTAAAATAACGCGTTTGTTTTGCTGCTTAATTTTTGCCGGATCAAAAACACCATCTTTAGATACTACTACTAAAGTCAAAGGCTTACCAACATCGGTGCTGCCGTAATTAAACAGTTTAACCTGTTGCGGGTACTGCTTAACCAGCTTGGGGTAATAAGCCATTACCTCGGCATAAGTAGCCGTGTAGTTTTTATCTTTACTTTGTTCGAAAGGGGTAAGCTGGGCTTGTAACCGCCCCGCCAAAAGGCTTATGCCTATAAGCAGCAGCATTTTTTTCATAGCATGGCAAATGTAAGTTTTTGTTGATGACTTGCATGTTTTACATCGCGGTTGAATAAAAATCTACATTTAGAGCAAACAAGCTCAGTCCGATTTCACTTGCCTTATCAGCAAATAAGACGATGAACCAACTGCATATCCTCAATGGCGACGCCACCTACGAAAAATTTACACAGACAGGCCTGGATGGTGATGTGCTGGTTTGGCGCGAAGTATTTTCTGAAGGTCCGCTTGAGCCAATCATAGACGCCGCATTTTGGCAGCAACGCGCCGACTGGATTAGTAAAACATTTACCAATGCCCCGGCCAGCTATCAAGATATGGTGATAAACGAACTTGAAAAACTTAGCCGCCCTTACGAAGATATTACGTTGTGGTTCGACTTTGACCTGCATTGCAAAGTAAACCAGTTGGGTGCAATGCAGCTATTGCAGCAACAAGCCGACCTCTCCGGCCCTCAGATATACTTAGTTAGTGCCGACAGCTATCCGGGAGTTGAAGACTTTAGAGGGATGGGGCAACTGTCGGGCGACCAATTGGAATACTTGTATGACAACCGCCTGCATTTAACTGATTATGATTTTACCCTGGCTAAAGAGGCCTGGCAAAAGTATACGCTTTTTGATGCACAGCAATTACAAGACTGGTTAAACAATGTTCCTTTTTGGGGAAGCCTGCACCATTTAAAAGCAGCGCTAACGGCGCAGGTTAAACGCTTACAAACAGACGATCAGGGATTGAATTACGTCGCTCAGACTTTATTGAATTTATATCAGCACGGCGCTACCAATCGAAAGAAACTATATGAGGCATTTTGGAGCCAGCATGCTATTTATGGCATGGGCGATGCTGAACTGGATATTTATTTAAAGCAGTTGCAAAACCGTGGATTGATCAATCTTAACAATTGATCGTTTGCCTGCTATTAGGATTTACTTTCAACTTTTATCAATTTTGCCTGCATGAATAACCTGCCGCCCTTAGCCGAGCGTATGCGCCCCAAAACGCTTGATGATTATGTAGGCCAACAGCATTTGGTTGGCCCGGGTGCTGTGTTGCGTAAAGCTATCGAGTCGGGCAACCTGCCGTCCATGATATTTTGGGGGCCGCCGGGCGTAGGTAAAACAACGCTGGCTTACATTATATCGCAAAGCTTGTCGAGGCCGTTTTTTGCGTTAAGCGCGATTAACTCGGGCGTAAAAGATGTGCGGGAGGTGATTGAGAAGGCAGCGCTGCTTAAACAAGGCGGACAAACCTTGCCTGTATTGTTTATTGATGAGATTCACCGCTTTTCTAAATCGCAACAAGATTCACTTTTGGGTGCTGTTGAACGCGGCATTGTTACCCTGATTGGTGCCACCACCGAAAATCCATCGTTCGAAGTCATATCGGCTTTGCTCTCCCGTTGCCAGGTGTACATTTTGCAGCACCTGCACGAGGATGACCTGATTAGCTTGTTGAACAAAGCCATGCAACAGGATGAAGTACTCAAGCAAAAACACATCACCATTCAAGAGTATGAAGCATTGCTCCGCCTGTCGGGCGGTGATGCACGTAAGCTGCTCAATATTTTTGAGTTGCTTATCAATGCTATTGATGCACCGGAGATTATAGTGACCAACCAAGCTGTGCTGGATAATGTGCAGCAAAACATGGCACTGTATGACAAGGCCGGCGAGCAGCATTATGATATCATTTCGGCCTTTATTAAATCTATGCGGGGAAGCGACCCCAACGGTACTGTATACTGGTTGGCCCGGATGCTGGTAGGCGGCGAAGACCCATCATTTATAGCACGCCGCATGCTCATTCTGGCGTCTGAAGATATTGGCAATGCTAACCCCAATGCCTTGTTACTGGCGCAAAGTTGCTTTGAGGCGGTTAATGTAATTGGCATGCCCGAGGCACGTATTATTTTATCGCAAACTGCAATTTATCTGGCCACTTCGGCCAAAAGCAACGCCAGCTATATGGCCATTGGCGAGGCTATGTCGCTGGTTAAGCAAACCGGCGATTTACCTGTACCGCTTCATTTGCGCAACGCGCCTACCAAGCTCATGAAAAACATTGGCTACGGTAAAGATTATAAGTATGCCCATAGTTACGAAGGTAATTTTACTGATCAGGACTTTTTGCCCGACGATATTAAAGGTACTAAACTTTACGACCCGGGTAACAATGCCCGCGAGAACGAAGCCCGCGAAAAGCTCCGTAAGCTTTGGGGAAACCGGTATAAATATTAATTGCATTATGCGAGTGATTTGGCGAGACTTTGGGTAACTTTATAAAATTGATCACCCATCGTTAAAGCTGCTCCCTACACAATATTTGCCTGATAAGCTATCCACTGTTTTGTAGATTTTACAATTAAGATTATTGATCTGCACTAAAGCTCAAACCTATGTTTACCATTAGAAAAGCAACCTCGGCAGATGCCGATAAGATTGTAAAACTTGCCCACCAAACCTGGTGGCCTACTTACAGCGAAATCTTATCTACCGAACAAATCTCATATATGCTGTCGGCCATTTACCTGTCTGATAAAGTTGCCGACCAGATTGCTACGCATAGCCAAGTTTATGTGATTCTGGAAGAAGACGGAGAACCCGTGGCCTTTGCCTCCTATTCGGTCCGCGAAGAAGATACTGAAGTTTATAAGTTGCAGAAGCTTTACTGCCATCCTACAACACAAGGCAAAGGTTATGGCAAAGCTTTAATTAATTACGTTGTTGATGTAGTACAGCAGGCCGGTAAAAAAACACTCGATCTCAACGTAAACCGCGGCAACAATGCCAAAGCATTTTATGAAAAAATGGGCTTTGCAGTTGCTTATGAAGAAGACATACCCATCGGCCCTTACTGGATGAACGACTATGTGATGCGCAAATTGCTATAAAGGCTCCGCATCTTTGATAAACAATAGTAACTCTGTTTTTTCATCAGGGTTTACCGTCCCGTCGCCACGGAAGCCCATTTTATTGAGCAGTGCAATTGATCGTTGATTGTCTAACGCGGTGATAGCCGCAACATGCTTTTGCTGGAAATGCCCGAATGCATACTGCAATGTGGCCGTAGCAATCTCGTACCCATACCCTAAGCCCTCATATTCGGGCAGCAAGGCGTAGCCAATGTCCAAATATTGCAGGTAAGGCCGTTTTAACAATCCGCACATGCCTATAGGGATACCGCTGTCTTTCAGCTCCACCAGGTAAAGGCCGAAGCCACTTACCACATAACTTAACAACGGGCCCTGCAGTAAATAACTTTGTGCATCAGCTACCGTTTTAATATTTCGGTCGCCGATGTATTGCAGCCAGTTAGGGCTGTTCAGCAACTCTACTATAAACGGAGCATCCGCCATCATGAACTGACGCAGCGTAAGCCTTTCCGTTTGCAGTATAATCGTCATATAGCAATCAATGGAGTCAAAGCAAACGTAATAAAAAAACCACAAGTGCCATACTTGTGGTTTTAGAAAGCGTTACTTGATAAGCTTAGCGCTCCAGTTTAGCAATACGCTTTGGTGTGTCTTTGCCGGCTACGATGCTTCGGGAGCTTAATGCGATGGCTCGTATGGTAGCTGTAATGTTTGTTACATCCAAAGAACTAAACTCATCTTTCACTGAGTGATATAGTTTATCCGTATCAATTTGGTCGGTTGATATGGTATGCGCCGGTACGCCTAAACGCGCCAGGGTAGCGTTATCGCTCCGGTAAAACAGGTTTTGCTCCGGGTAAGGGTCCGGGTGAAACTTGAATGCCGTGCCCTCTAAGTTACGCTGTAAAATCTCGCCAAAGTCTGACCGCTCGTAACCGGTAATAAAGGCTGTATTCTGACCAAACTTTGAAGTTTTACCAATCATCTCGATATTAAACATCGCCATTACTTTATCCGGATCAAGCTGTTTTGAAAAGTACTGTGCACCATAACCACCAATTTCTTCCGCAGTAAAAGCCACAAAGATGAGTGTACGCTCGTTGTTGTTCAGCTTTTTGTAATACTTAGCTAAACTGATCACTGCCGTGGTGCCCGAGGCATCATCATCAGCACCGTTGGCAATGCTATCACCTTCCATAGCCTTTTGGATACCCAGATGGTCGTAATGCCCTGAGAAAACCACATACTCATCGGGTTTACTTTTACCAGGCAACATACCGGCTACGTTAAAGATGGGTGGATTTTCTACTTTAGTTTTAAAGATTACGTCAAAGTTATTAACCTCACCAAAGGTTCCTAATACCATTACCACCTGTTGTGTATTGTTGGCAGCGATAGGCTCTTTCATACTCACGTTACCACCGGCAAAGCGACTGTGCAGTTGCTTAAATATCGACTCAAACTGTGGATCAATCAGTATCAAAGTTTTTTTACCGCTGCGGATATAGTTACGGTATTCCGTCTGGAAGTTTTGTCCCGCTGCAATTTTTACCACTTGTACATCGGCATCGTTTTTCCAGTTAAAGTCAGCGCCGCCGGCTATAGCAATATTATTGGCAGCAATAGGTTGCCCCTCTATGCTTACCTGCATTTGCATAGGCGTGGTACGGTAAACGGTGAAACTTTGGCGGTAACCCGTATTGCCTTTAAGTGGCTGCAGGCCTATCTTTTTAAACTCACCTTCAATAAATGTAGCGGCTTTATCAATACCCGGAGTAAATGTTCCGCGGCCTTGCATATCGTCGGCACTCAGTGTTTTAATCAAACGTTCTACGTCACTCTGCTGTATCAGTTTGTTCACATCCTGGGCAGAACTGCCCATGCCTGCGGCTACCAGGGCCAGGGCAATTGTATATTTTTTTAACATCATTTTACTTTGGTTGATAACCACTTACTTTTAAATTCTTTTTGTGCTGCCGAAAGCTCTTTACCGGCTGTTTCATAACTCACTACTTCGTACATGGGGTTTTCCTGTAAGGTTACGGTGGCCTGGTGGTGGCCTGCCCTATCTTTATAGGTATAAACTACAGCATCACCTATTTTTTTACTCTCTAATGCAGTGTTATATGCTTGCATGTCTTTCACCTCCTTACTATCAACCGTCAAGATGGTGGCACCGGCATCAATACCCGCTTTATAAACCGGCGAACCTATTACGGTATTGCTTTGTACATAAAGGCCGCCATCGGCAGGGCTGGTACGCAGCATTCCGGCCCATGCCTTACCAGCCTGAGCTTTGCGTAATATTAAACCTGCTTTGTCCAGCAATTGCTGGTAATTATTTTTTTCTGCACCGTAGATGTATTTTTTGAAAAACTCGGCAGCAAACGCAGTGTTCTTGGTTACCGAAGCCAGTACGGCCTGCAGGTCAGGGATAGTATAAGGTTTTTCGGGTTTACCATGAGCTAACCAAACGGCACGCATATAATCATCCAGCGTTAAGTTAAATTCGCTGCGCAACCTCAAATCTAAAGCCAGTGCCGTGGCACCGCCATACGTGTAATAGCTGGTAAATATATTAGCGTTATTATTGGGGTCAATAGACACACCGGCATCTGCAAAAACGGCATAACGGCTCATTTGTGCAGGTGAGTAGCGGGCTGCGGCAGGGGTGTTTAAAACTGTATTCACTAACCCGGCTATGGTACGTGTATAACCTTCCTGATTACGCAAACCGGCACGCACCAGCAGCATTTCGCCATAATACTGCGTAAAACCCTCGGCAAACCAAAGCTCACTGCTCATGTTGGCATGCTCAAAATTAAATGGCTCTAACGATTTTGGCCGTATGCGCTCTACATTCCAGCTATGAAAATATTCGTGTGCAAATGTACCCAGCAATCGGTTTTCGTTACCGGCAATTTGCGGGGTAGTTTGTACTATACTGGTAGAGTTGCGGTGTTCCATACCGTCGCCGGCATTGGTAGCTGCTACATCGTGTAAAAAAACATAGCTGCCATAATCATAAGCCGGTAGTTCGCCGAAAACCGCCTGCGCCTCCAGCGTAATTTTCTTCACCATCTGGCCAAAGGTATCAACCGTAGCCTGGTCATCGCTGCTATGCGAAGTAAGGCGAATGGTTTGGCGTTTGCCTCCCGGATTGGCCACATCCCAACTAAAGCTTTTGTAATTAGCCAGCGAGGTGGGGCTGTCCATCATGTACTGTAAGTTCGGTGCCGAATAGAAGCCGTCGTTTTCGGGTTTTAATTGTGTCGCTATTTTCCAGCCGTACTTTTCGGTATCATTAAATTTAAAACGTACCGGTCGGTTTTCCATACCCTTAACCCAGGCAAAAGCGGCCGGCATATTGAAGTGGGCCGTACTGGCATCGATGCCTACATAAGTGCCATCCATATAATTGCCAAACAAAGTGTAATTGATAATTACATTGCTGCCATGCTGCGCAATTTCATAAACATCACCCTCTACCTGCTTAACCGTCAACGGCGTGTTTTTTTCGCCGTAGGCCTTTACGTTGTAAATATTTTTACCAAACTCGTGGGTAGCATAACGACCCGGCGATGAGCGGCTCATCCTGAAACGCATTACACCGGCAGGTACTTGCGATACCAGCATAGTAATTTCGGCTTCATGGTGTACAGCATTAGGGAATGATACGGTATACACAATTTCGTTTTGTGCAAATGCTCCGGCCGAGAGCAAAAAGGCCAGTGCTGATAAGTAAAGTTTTTTCATATAAATGCCGTTTGCAAGCCTGAAAATAGAATAAAAATAGCAGATATATGCCTTAGCGGAACTAAAAGGCAAAATAGCGCCAAATTTTTACAATCAGGCATACTTTAAATATCAAACCTGCGTTCAACAGCGAGGCTAAGTAGCTGGCTAGACAGTAATCATTTAACTTTTATTTATTTTTGTCCAACGGGCGTAATCGCCAACAAAACTTAATATTGGCTTTTATGTATTTTGCTTGTACCATCAGGTTTGATACACTTTTATACATCCTAAATTTATGAAGATCATTATTCACGGAGGATTTTTCAGCGAGTCGGGCACCAATCAGGAAGTTAAGCTGTCTAAGCAGGAATCGCTTAAAAAGATAGCGCAGCAGGGATATGATTATCTGCAAACGCACAGTGCTGCCGAAACCGTAGTTTATACCGTTGCCTTATTAGAGGATGATCCGTTGTTTAATGCCGGCACCGGTTCACAGATACAAAGTGATGGCTGCATCCGTTTAAGTGCCTCATTAATGGATGGCAAAACACATAAATTTTCGGGCGTGATTAATGTTGAGGAAGTAAAAAACCCAATATACATTGCCCAAATGCTACAAAGCGCTGAAGACCGTGTATTAAGCGGTAAAGGAGCACAGCAGTATGCCCGCGAAAACGGCTTTGAATATTACAACCCCGAAATACCGCAACGACGCCAGGAATATGAAACCAAACTAAACAACTCGATACGTTTAGGTACAGTAGGTTGCGTAGCACTGGATGCCGAAGGCAACCTGGCTGCGGCTACCTCAACCGGTGGCAAAGGCTTTGAAATTCCGGGCCGGGTGAGCGACTCGGCAACAGCGGCAGGTAATTATGCAAATGGCTTTGCAGCGGTATCATGCACTGGGGTTGGTGAAGACATTACCAGCGGTGGTTTGGCCACAAAAATTGTAACCCGTGTTACCGACGGCATGAGTTTACAGCAAGCCACCGAAAAAACTTTAACTGAAATGAAACCTTTTGACGGCTTTGCAGGTATAATAGCGCTCACGGCAAACGGCGATGTACATTATGCTGATACACACCCTTATATGGTTTGGGCAGCTTATGACAACGGCGTAAAAATTTTTAATTAATTTACATTAACGTTGCCCTGATTTTATTAAAATAAATCTATTTTTAGGTATTGATTAATTTATTTTACCACAACTCAAAAATGAGTTCTATGAAAGTATTCTTACCCGCGTTGTTTTGTTTGTTTGGGTTTTCGGCTTCGGCACAATGGCTCCCGTTTTTAAAGCATAAGCGTTACCCTGCGCTGCCTGAAATTTGTAGTGCGCCAGTACAAATTAAGGCCACTGCGCTAAGTAAATCGGTTATCAAGCGTGCTGTTTTAGGTTCAACTTCTTATAGTTTATCGCTTAACGAGTACACCGTGATGAAAACGGCTCAACATCAAATGCGTTTTAGAGAATACGAAAATGCCAGCTACAGCTTTAATGAGTTAGCTAAAATCTACGTTCAACTCAACAAAATGTCTGAGGCCAAATGGTTCTTTTTGCAAAGCAACAACTTATCGCGCCAGCAAAATAACGACCGCTTAACTATTGCTAACCTGATCGAGCTGGCTTCGGTAAAATCAACTATCGGTGATTTTGAACTGGCCCAGCAAGACTTGGATGAAGCCCGAAGTTTAGCCGCATCACACAACTGGCAGGATGACTTAAGCAATGTGCAAAAGAGTGTAAACGGTTTACAACGCAGTAAACTGGTTGCGCTTAAACCTGAAGCTGGTATAGCTCAAACCGCCGAGCATAACTTATAGTAAATCAGCAATAGTGTCTTAAAAGTTAACCCTATTTTTATAATTACATAAATTGTAGGCTACGCTTAAAACATTGTTCATAAAAATATATTTGTATACAAGAGACAGCTAAAATGCTGTCTCTTTTTTATTTACTTTGGAAATTGTATAATATAGGCACTAATATTGATGTTTTATAAACAAGCTATAGACTTAAAAACCACAAAAGAAATGTTCAAACGATTATATATGTTCCTGGTGATGGGTACGGCCCTGGCCTGCCAGGCGTCAACGTCCACGTCGGGTAATGTAGATGGATCAACTAACCTTCAACCCGATCAGGTTCAAAGTCAGGTAGCTAAAGAGGTAGCCTCGCTTATTTCGAGCTATAATTACAAAAAAGTACCGCTTAACGATTCATTGTCGGCTGTGGTTTATGACCGTTATATCAAAGCGCTTGATGAAAATCACAATTACCTTTTAGCATCAGACATTAAAGACTTTAACCGCTTTAAAACTGCGATTGATGACGATTTGAAAGCCGGTAATTTGAATGACGTGTTTTATATTTTCAATGTATATCAAAAACGTTACTTAGAGCGCATTAACTACTCGTTAAGCCAGTTAGATAAAACTTACGATTACACTAAAAACGAAACCTTTACCTACGACCGCGAAAAAGAACCATGGATGAGCAGCGAGGCTGACATGAACAAGCTGTGGTCGCAACGTGTAAAATATGATTTGCTTAACCTTAAACTGGCAAGCACTGATGTAAGCAAAAACAAAGAGACCCTGAGAAAGCGTTATCAAAACCTGATTTCTCAGGCCAAAAAGCTGTCTAACCAGGACGTATTCCAATTGTTTATGGATGCTTTTACCGAATCGGTAGACCCGCATACCAACTATTTTAATCCTGCCAACGCCGCTAACTTCAACATCGAAATGTCGCGTTCACTGGAGGGTATTGGGGCATCGCTGCAATCAGAAAATGAGTACATCACCATTAAGAGTATCGTAGCCGGTGGCCCGGCTGATAAAAGCCGCCAGATCAACATTGAAGATCGCATTGTGGGCGTAGCCCAAGGCAAAACCGGCGAGTTCCAGGATATTGTAGGATGGCGCATCGAAAATGCTATTGCGTTAATCCGCGGCACTAAAGGTACAACCGTTCGTTTACGCTTGTTGCCTAAAGGTGCAGGTGCTAAACCACGTGTGGTAGAAATGGTTCGCGAGAAAATTGTGTTAAAAGACCAATTAGCTAAAAAAGAAATTCGCACTTACAATTCGAATGGTAAAACTGTAAAAATTGGCATTATCAACGTACCAGCTTTTTACATCGACTTTAATGCCTACCGTGCTAAAGACCCGAATTATCAGAGCACTACGCGCGACGTTAAATTAATCTTAGATACCCTGAAACGCGAAAACGTAGATGGTGTAATTTTAGATTTACGTCAGAATGGTGGAGGCTCTTTGATTGAAGCCATTGAACTTACCGGCTTATTTATTAAAGATGGCCCGGTAGTACAGGTACGCGATACCCGCAACCGCGTTGAAGTAAACGAAGATGAAGACTCATCAGTGGCTTACGCCGGTCCTTTAGCTGTAATGACTGACCGTTTCAGTGCATCAGCATCCGAAATTTTTGCAGGTGCTATCCAAGATTACGGTCGCGGTTTAATTATCGGTACACAAACTTATGGTAAAGGTACTGTGCAAAGCGCTATCGAACTGGATAAAGTAATCAACCCATCATTAAGGGATATGATTACATCGATGACTAAAAAAGCAAATGGTACCGGTGCAGAGTCTAAGTTTGGTCAGCTCAACTTAACCGTTGCCAAGTTTTACCGCATCAGTGGCAGCTCAACCCAGCACAAAGGCGTATTACCGGATATTAGCTTCCCATCGGTAATTCCGTTAGATAAATACGGCGAAGACACTGAGCCTTCGGCTTTACCTTTTGATATGATTGCTAAAAGCAATTACACCAAAGTTGGTGATTTGAGCGGCGTGATTCCTCAGTTAACCAAATCACACGAGCAACGTATGGCCAGCAATGCTAACTACAAATACCTGTTAGAGGATATTGCTGATTACAAAAAACGCCAGAACGAAACCAGTGTCACTTTAAATGAGCAGCAGCTTAAACAGCAACGTGACGCTGATGAGCAAAAGGCTTTTGAGCGGAACAACCTGCGCCGTGCTGCTTTAGGTTTAACTCCGTTGCAAAAAGGCCAAACCCGTCCTAAAAATGAGGATCTGGACTTTTTGAAAATGGAAGCCGGACAAATTTTAACAGACTTTATTGGTTTAGATAAATCAGCCCGTTATACCAACAATTTAGCTGCTCCGGCACAACAGCCTCAGCAACCAAAATAACATTCAACAATATTTATTTAAATGCAGAATGCTCGGCAAATTTGCCGGGCATTCCGCGTTATTTGTATTCGTAAAAATTGTATTAGTAACAATTTTAGCCTGACAAAAGATTGCTTTTGATATAAACGCATATCTTGTATGCTTAAATAAACTAGTACCGCCAGGCATCTCAAAACCAGTTAGCGCGTTACCATTTGTTGTTTACCTATGCACCAAACCAAACACTCGTTTTCAATCCTACTATTTATAGCTGTTATATCCTGCTCTTTATTTACTTACGGACAAAAACCGAAGCTATGGCATGGTATTGAACGTACGGTGCGTTATAAACCCGACGATGCTGACTTTGTAATTAACAACGGCACACGCCGTTTTAACCGGGCTATTTATGGTACTAACACTGCTTTTAGGATCGAAGCCGGTGACTTACCCGAATTTGCACTTTACCTGCCGGGTATGGGCGGCAATTTAAAATTAGGATTGATTAAAGGCAAAAACAGCAAATGGTTTATTAACGCGCAACACATTGAAGCGCGTTACCGGCCGGGCAGCATGTTATATACCATACGCGACTCATTATTAGGTAAAGGAATTTTAAAACTGCAACTACTCGCCTCTGCCAACAGCGAGCACTTACTTTTAAAAGCCGAATTAACCGGCGTTAACGCTGACTTGAAGTTGATGTGGGTGTACGGCGGTGCTACCGGAAAGAAGTTCTCGCGGGATGGAGACATAGGTGCCGATCCTGAATCTTCATTTTATTTAAAACCGGAATATTGCGAAAATAACAGTTATGAGGTGTCGGATAATACGTTCCGGCTCAACTTCAAGGGCAAAGCAACTACAGAGGCTACCCGGTACGAAAATGAGCAAAGCCCGACTAAGCAAAATCAAACAGTCGTCTCAAAAAATACTATTGCAGGTTTATTTCCTAAATCAACTTTAGTAAAGCAAGTAGATGCTAATCAGCAAGGTTCACCATTGGCTTTGCTTAATTCATCAGCAGCCAGCCAGCCGGTAGTTTGCGGTATAATTGACCATCAGCAGCAGCCTTTATACTGGATGATTGGTACCGGCCAGCCAGAAAATAACTACACACAAATTGCCGGGTTGATGCAGCAAGCAGAAAATGCCCGGATTAAGCTAATCTCGCGTGTACAACTAAAAACCCCCGACCCTTACATCAATACTTTAGGAGGAGCGCTTGCCATTGCAGCCGATGCCATTTGGGAAACACCCTCATACCTGCATGGGGCAGTAGCCTGGCGTATGCGGCTGCCTGCCTGGCGTGGTGCTTACGCCGCAGATGTTTTAGGATGGCATGATCGTGCTTTGCAACATTTTAGCAGTTATGCACAGTCACAAATACTTACGCCCGCAACAGGACCTATCATTGCCGATACCGCTTTGCATTTAGCACGGCATCAGGAAAAGCTTGGTAACTCTATGTTTAGCAGCGGCTATATCAGCCGTAATCCCGGTGGTGATATTCGGCCACATCATTACGATATGAACCTGGTATTTATAGACCAGTTGCTCAACCATTTTTACTGGACAGGCGACCAGGAACAGGTGAAAAAGTTTTGGCCTACTATTAAACGTCATCTCAATTGGGAAAAGCGGAACTTTGATCGTGATGGTGATAGCCTTTATGATGCCTACTGCTGTATTTGGGCCAGCGATGCCCTGCAATACAGTGGTGGCGGCGTAACGCATTCGTCAGCTTACAACTACCGGGCAAATCTGGTCGCTGCTCAACTGGCACGCATTGCCGGGGATGACCCAGCACCTTATGCTCAGGAGGCCCAACATATTAAAAATGCTGTTTCCCAAACTTTATGGATGGCTAACGCCGGAACCTATGCTGAATTTAAAGACCTTTTGGGCAACCGCCTTTTGCACACCTCGCCGGGTTTATGGACTATTTACCATGCCATTGATGAAGGCTTGCCCAATGCCATGCAAGCCTATCAAAGCCTGCGTTATGTAGATACCCAGATACCGCATATCCCAGTTGTAGCTAAAGGCCTAACCGGAAACTACTACCTGCCTGCTACCACCAATTGGCTACCCTACACTTGGTCATTAAATAATGTAGCCATGGCCGAAACCATGAATACTGCCTTGGCTTACTGGCAGGGCAATCGTGCGGCTGATGCTTTTACGCTATGGAAAAGTGCTTTGATAGAAAGTATGTACTTAGGTGCCAGTCCGGGTAACTTTCAACAATTGTCTTTTTACGATGCGCAGCGCGGCGAACTGTATCGCGACTTTGCCGATCCTATCGGCGTTACGGCACGTACCGTGGTTGAGGGTCTGTTTGGAATCAAGCCTGATCTGCTTCATCAGCAGTTGACCATTAAACCCGGCTTCCCTGATTCATGGAATTATGCTTCGTTGCAAACGCCCGACATTAAAATCAGTTTCTCACGCAATGGGCTGACCGACAGTTATAGCATAGCATCAGCCTTTACTAAATCAACATCTTTAAATTTAGAACTTAATGCATATTCGGTCAACGTTAAACAGGCTTTGGTAAATGGCCGTCCGGCTAAATGGACCTCCATCACATCTACCGTTGGAAAACCCATGATACGCCTTGAAGCAGGACGCCAACCTCAATATAAAATTAGCATACAATGGAGTGATGAAAAACCCGAAGTAGTTAAGCCGTCGATTGATTATGTTAGTAACCAAGCTTACAAACAAACGTTTGGCAAGGCATCAATAGTTGCTGTAAATGATCCGCAGAGCATTCTTTTAGAAAATAAAATAAACAATCATCAGCTTAACTTTAAAATTAAACCAACTGAAGGAGAACACACGTTTTTTGTACAGCTACAACAGAACGCTATGAGTTGGTGGCAACCTGTTAATCTAAAAGCTCACTCACACCCAGTAACCATAAAGTTTGCTAACCAACAGGAACCGGACCGTTTAAAATTTGACCTTCGCAATTTTGCGGTTAATGGAGTTGTAACTTTACAGGTCAATCCAGAGACAAATTCTGCTTTTAAACAAACAATCAATTTGAATGACAAGGTACAAAGCCTGCCTTTAACTATCGACTCCAGGTATTTAGTTGCAGGCAGCAATCGCATTCGAATTAAATATACAAATGGGGTGGTAGATACAACCATTATAAACTGGAATGTCAATACTTCAAAGCGGGCGAACATGCGCGTGATTGATATGAGTACTTACTTTAACGATGATGTTAAAAATATATTTACCAATCAGTACCTATCGCCAAGGCCACAGAGCGTAACCTTGCAGCTACCCACCCAAGGCATTGGCAACTGGTGTTACCCACTTACTATGGCTAACATCGATGACAGCGGGCTGCGTAAAGCAGCCGGAACGCAAAACCGTTTTGAAACGCCTCAGGGCATCACTTTTGCAACGCCCGGTAGCACAGGCAAAAACATTGCGTTTACTTCTCAGTGGGATAATTACCCGCGTAGTATTCAAATCCCGTTAAGTGGCTCCGCATCACATGCCTATTTGCTCATGGCCGGCTCAACCAACCCAATGCAAAGCCGTTTAACTAACGCCCAAATTGCCATAACCTATGAGGACGGCACGAAAGCGATACTGCCACTTAAAAATCCTGAAAACTGGTGTCCTATTGAGCAGGATTACGATGATGATAGTTTTGCCTTTAACCCCGGCTCTGCTAAACCACTAAGAGTGTATTTAAAAACAGGTATTGCCGCAATGAATAGCAAAGAGTATACAACGATAAAAGGCTACACCAATAAAGCCATTGACGGCGGAGCAGCCACCATATTAGACCTGTGCCTTAACCCAGCTAAAAAACTGAAAAACCTCGAACTTAAAACTATTGCTAACGACGTTGTAGTGGGTTTAATGAGTATTACGTTGGTGGATAATAAATAAAGTTAAATAGCTTAAAAGCAACCAGTCGACAGCTTTGATAATTAAAAGCTTTTTTAATGGCTTTAAGGCATAATGAGGTTATGCCTTTTTCGCGAACAAAAGCTTAATACTCAAGGAGCACAATACAGAACACGCGGTTTTTGCTATTAAACTTTATTTCAGACGCAATTTGATTCGCCTATACAGCGTCTTTCATAACTCTGCTGTTTAATAAAAAGACAATTTCAAAACGATTTGATAGCGATAATTTAACTATTTCATTTGCATGCACTTATAGATTTAGAAATTTCACAAATCTTCAATAAGTGTAAATTTTTTATTTGAAAATTATATTTTTTTGCCTAAATTGCATAAAAAAAAGGATTTACTTAACACTTTAACAATCTACCGCCATGAAAATCCTATCGAACGAACTTAGCTCAAGAAACCTGCAGCCTAAAAACCAACAAAACAACTATTATTTGTGGGCTATGCTGCTTTTAGCCGTGCTGATGTTAGGCATCGCCTATTACGACAAATTTGTCACTGGTTTAATTAACTAAGCCCCTACATTAATTCATCATATTAACCCATAAGCTGAATGCAGTGCATTCAGTTATATGGGTTATTTTATTTGTATTAATTTGCAGTCTGCATACACCAGTTAACCCCTATCTTTAGCCGATCAAAGCTTCGGCAAAACTTGCAATTGCAATAAAAATTTAGTTGCTTTGAAACAAAAAGTACTTTTGTGGAAGAAAGCAAAATACACGAAGATTTAGCCTCTATTCGCAACATGATGGAGCGCTCCTCCAGGTTTTTATCCTTGAGCGGTCTGTCAGGCGTAATGTGCGGCATTTATGCGCTGATTGGAGCAGCCTTAGCTTACGCTGTTATTTATCAGCCTTTCAGCCTTTCCGGCTATCGCGACTATGATAAAGGCGATCATTACACCATGGCCGATACATCGGTTATATTATTTACCCCCATTGTAGCACAATTGCTGTTTATTGCGCTCAGCGTTTTAACGGCGTCATTGGTAACTGTATATATGCTAACCCGTCGCAAAGCTAAAAAGCAGGGGCAGATAATGTGGGGCAAATCAAGTAAAACACTCGTTTTTCAGATGTGCGTTCCGTTACTTACCGGCGGCATGTTTATTTTAATTATGCTTACGCGCGGTTATATCGGTATTGTATCGCCGGCTTGTTTGGCATTTTACGGCTTAGCTTTGGTGGCAGCCAGCGCTTATACCTATACTGATATTAAATATCTGGGCATTTGTGAAATTGCGCTCGGTATCATCGCAGCTATTTTTCCGGGTTATGGCTTATTATTTTGGGCTTTAGGTTTCGGTGCATTGCATATTATTTACGGTACTTTATTGTATTCTAAGTACGACGGGTGAAAGTTGATTTTAATAAACTGGATAAAGCCTTTGAGAATCGGGTGAGGCTGCAAATTATGAGCGTGCTCATGGTAAACGAAAACTATGATTTTACCTCGCTCAAAGAACTGCTGGAAGTAACCGACGGTAACCTGGCGTCAAATTTAAAAGCACTCGAAAAAGAAGAATATATCATTATTGAGAAAAGCTTTATCGGTCGTAAACCCAATACTAATTACCAGGCATCTGCCAAAGGCCGCAAAGCTTTCCAAGAACATTTAGCAGCGCTTGAGCAACTTATTCAGCAGCAAAAAAAGTAACTTTTACCATCCGTTACCTTTCATGTTATCAGTACATTAAATTTTCATTTATTCGGTATACCAATTTGGTTTTTGGTATAAATAGTGATTATATTTGTTTATACCGCTAAACAGTAATCCTATGAGCCGCGAAATAATTGAATTTTCAGATCTAATAGACGAACAGTTTGAGCCCGTTGCTGCCAACACTGCCGATTTTTGGCCTGCCGTTATGAGTTGGTTTGCCAACCCCACGCCTAAAGCAACTGCTTCGGATCACCTTTCTGAAATGACAGTAGATCATTTAGGCGAAATCAACATTGCCTGATTTTCTTTAAGAGGCTAAATTTGATATGCCTTAAGGTATACAACGGGCTATTGCTTAACTTTGCAGCCTGATGAGAAAAGGTGCTCCTAACAAGCAGTTCGAGAACGTAACTGTAATTGATATAGCCGAAGAAGGCAAAGGTGTAGGCAAAGCCGAAGATTTTGTGCTGTTTATTGAAAAAGCCGTACCCGGCGATGTGGTTGATGTAGAAGTTTACCGTAAAAAGAAAAATTTTGGCGAAGCTAAAATCATAGGCCTTAAACAACCGTCCGAACATCGTACCGATCCTTTTTGTGAACACTTTGGCACTTGCGGCGGCTGTAAATGGCAGCACATGACTTATGAAGCACAGTTGCAGTTTAAACAAAAGGCTGTTACTGATGCGCTAAGCCGGTTAGCCAAAGTTGATGTTTCGCACACGCTTCCGATTGTGCCCTCTCCGGCCGACCGATACTACCGTAATAAACTCGAGTATACTTTCAGCAACAAGCGCTGGTTAAACGACGGTGAAAATCGTACAGATGACCCAATTGAAATGAGCGCCCTAGGCTTTCACATACCCGGCCGGTTTGATAAGATACTGGATATTAATCATTGTTACCTGCAAGCTGATCCGTCTAATGATATCCGTTTGAAAATTCGCGATTTTGCCCGCGAACATCAAATGAGCTTTTATGATATTAAGGCCCACACCGGCGCCCTGCGTAATTTGATCATTCGCACATCATCAACTGGTGAGTTGATGGTTATTGTAGTTTTTGCCTATGCAACCGAAGAGGAAGTGAATAGCCTGATGGGATATGTAGAACAAGAGTTTCCGCAGATTACTTCATTACTATACATCCTGAACCAGAAAAAGAACGACACTATTTTTGACCAAGATGTAGTAGCCTGGAAAGGTCCGGAATATATTCATGAGCGCATGAATGATATCCAGTTCAGGATAGGGCCGAAATCATTTTATCAGACTAACGCCATACAGGCTCAACGCCTTTACGAAATTGCCCGCGATTTTGCCGGCTTCAACGGCACTGAACTGGTGTACGACTTATATACAGGAGCCGGTACCATTGCCAACTTTGTGGCTGGCCACGTGCGTGAGGTAATTGGCGTAGAGTATGTTCCGCAGGCTATTGAGGACGCTAAGGTGAACTCAACCATTAATAACATCAGCAACACTAAATTTTATGCAGGTGACATGAAAGACGTGCTGAATGCCGACTTTGTAAATCAGCATGGCAAGCCAGATGTAATTATCACCGATCCGCCGCGTGCAGGGATGCATGCCGATGTGGTTGAACGTTTAATGGAAATTGAGGCCCCTAAAATTGTTTATGTAAGCTGTAACGCCTCCACACAAGCCCGCGACCTGATTGTATTAAAAAACAAGTACCACGTAAGGCAGATTCAACCGGTAGACATGTTTCCGCATACACAACATGTGGAAAATGTAGTATTGTTAGTGCTAAAAGATCCATCTTATTTTGTTGTACCAGAGACAGAAAAATCATCGGCAAACGAAGTTGACCAAACCGCTTAATAAAAGCAACATGAATCCAGAAGAATTATTAAACGATAATAACAATCAAAAAAAAGATAGCCCGCTAAAAAGCTTGGAAGTCGACTTGCGTCTATACAGCGAATCCATCCGCGAAATCGCTGTTGAAATTATGGTTGAAGGCTTATCTGGCTATCCCATTTTTGTAGCTCACCAGCACGAGGTAAAACTTGGCGAAATGATATTGGACAAAGAAGAGCTGAATACCGACTGGAACATCCATGCTTCAACGTTGGAAGAATTTGTTGAAAAAGGCATCATCAAAAAAGAGTTGAAACAACGCTTTATCGATAACTTTAAAAACCCGCACGAGTTTATGTGCGTGTTCGCCATAGTTCCAGAAGGAGCCAACTTTGTATTTTTTCCATACGGCAGAGAATAATATATTTGAGAGCCGCTTTTAAATCAAAGTAACAACTGCGTACACATCAAAACTTAAAGTTTAACCACCCAATATTAGCCCTATGCCTGATAGACTGTTAATTCTCAACCATCAGCAGATACAACAAAAGTTGGATCGTATTGCATACCAGATACTCGAGGATAATTTAGAGGAACAGGAAATTGTGTTGGCCGGTATCATTCCGCAGGGTAGTATTATTGCACGCCGCTTGATGCAGATACTGGAGAGTATTGCAACTTTTAAATGTACACTGATCAACATTGAGCTTAACAAAGACAGCAGCACTCTACAATTTAAAACCGACACCGACTTAAGCACCTGTAGTAATAAGGTAGTGATTTTGGTTGATGATGTGCTAAACAGTGGTAAAACCCTGGCTTATGGCTTCGGGGTATTTATAGATGTGCCGCTTAAAAAGCTGCGCACCGTAGTGTTGGTTGACCGGAACCATAAAAACTTTCCAGTAAGTACCGATTTTTCGGGCATCGCTTTATCAACTGTGCTGAAAGATCACGTATATGTTTCGCTCTCTGAGAACGGAGAAGAAGATGCGGTGTTTTTAGGATAATATAATCACCCATACATAAAATAAGAAGAAGCCGTCTCATAAGTCTATTATGAGGCGTTTTTTTTGTTTGGCTATGATTTTGATGAGGGTAGAGTGAAAAGATATCAGCACACTATTTTAGGAGTGATGTACTGCTTTTATTGGCTTTTAAGGCTGATCAAAGCCTTTTTTCTCAGGCTTTCCACTTTCTGAGGTTATGCGCGATGGATAGTAAGCCTATTTCGACTTCGGTTTTAGACATACCTTTTAGCAAAAACCGCCTGAAACCATGGTTGTGCTTCAGTTGGGCGAATACCGGTTCCACATCTGCGGGTCTTCGCTTTCGATATTTGATGCCCTGCTCGGTATTCAATCTTTCTTTTGCTGCCTGCTTATGTTTTCGTAGGCTATGATTGATCTCAACGACCCGGTTGCCTGGCGCTTTATGGCATACGCCCCGCATAGGGCAATCTTCACAGTTCTGCGCCCGGTAACGGCTGATCAGTTGTACAAAGCCCGATGAAGTGATCCGCTGTCCGTCGCCAATATGCTGCATTTGCTGCCCCATCGGACAGATCAGATAGTTCTCGGTTTCGTTATAATGCAGGCTATCGTTACTAAATGCCTTAATACCTTTGTGCTGTTCCTGATCGAACGTATTGTATTTGATGTAAGCCTCGATTCCTTTTTGCTGTAACACACCATAGTTCTCATCCGAGCCATAACCGGCATCGGCAACGATGGCTTTTGGCAGTTCTTTATACAGGGCTTCGTACCCCTTAATATGTGATGGCAAGGTTTGATAGTCGGTTGAGGTTTGATGAAGGGTGTAGTTGAGGATGAACTGCTCTTGCGTGGAGATTTGCAGGTTATAGGCCGGTTTAAGCTGCCCGTTCAGCATATGGTCTTCCTTCATCCGCATGAAGGTGGCATCCGGATCGGTCTTCGAAAGACTGTTACGGCCGGCCAGCAACTTTTCCTGCTCCTGATATTTCTGAAGGTTTTCCGGCCAGTGTCTTTTAGCATAGTTCAGCTTTTGCTTTACTTTTTTGTCTGCTTCGGGTTTATCGTCTAAAGCCGCGTTGATCTTTGCAATCGTTTCTTTTACTTTCTCCGGATTGATCTCGCTGTATTCCAGCGGTGCACTGTCTTTGAGTTCTTCGGCAGCAATGCTTTGTGCATACCCCCATAACTCATCAAGCTGGGCCTTCATCTTCTCCTTATTCACTTTGATGCTTTTTCCCCATACAAAGGTGTACTTGTTTGCCGCTGATTCGATCTTGGTTCCATCAGTAAAAACAGCCTCCTTAAGTGATACGATACCTTCCTGCTGTAACAGCAACACGATTTGCGAAAAGATCTGTTTTAATACGCCCGACAGCTTCTCGCTACGAAAACGGTTGATGGTATTGTGGTCGGGCTTTTTCATGCCCAACAACCACATGAAGTGCACGTTCTGTGCCGCCTGCTCTTCCAGTTTGCGCGATGAATAGGTGTTGGTCAGGTAACCATAAACTAACAGCTTCAGCATCAGCCTGGGATGAAAGCTCGACGCACCTCCGCCCTTGTACTTTCGGTTGAGTGGCTTAACATCTACCGCATCCACAACCTGTTTTACAATACGAACCGGATGACCTGCCGGTACTAATTCTTCCAGTTTATACGGTAAAAACGTCAACTGGTCCGGGTCATACTCCTTAAAGACTACCTTACCTCCCATGTCTTTAAGGTACCAAAAATCATCCTAAAACAAAAAAAGACCGTCCTTTT
>CAJYJH010000014.1 GCA_913775265.1 uncultured Mucilaginibacter sp.
CCTTATAAAAGTCAGGATAAACCAGTATAGCGGCTGTCGACATAAAGCCACCGCCCGAATGCCCGGTGATACCTACACGGTTAATATCAATAAAGGGATAGCGGTCAGCTAACTGCTCTACTGTAGCTTTTTTGTCGGCCAAACCATAATCGCGCAGGTTTCCGTAGCCAAAGGTATGGTACCACTTGCTGCGGCCGGGGTTACCGCCACGGTTACCCACAGTTACTACCACAAACCCTAACTGAGCCAGGCGGTCAACATTGTTCATGCTGGCTGTAAAGGCTTTGTTTACCGCCTCGGTTTGTGGGCCCGGATAAACGTATTCAATAATTGGATACTTCTTGCTCGCGTCAAAATCAAACGGTTTATACATCACACCGTACAAATCTGTTACACCATCATCCGCTTTTACTTTAAACGGTTCAGGAAATTTATACCCTGAGGCCATTAGTCCTGATAGGTCTGTTGTTTCCAGATCCATTAATTTGTGACCGGCGTTATCAAACATTGCCGATTTAGGTGCAGTGTTAACCCGTGAAGCAGTGCATACAAAGTAATGGCTATCGTCGCTCATGCTTACGGTATTATCAAAGTTTCCAGGATTAAGCAATTCCAAATGCGAACCATCAAAATTGATGCGATACAAGTGCATGTAGTATGGATCCTGCTCCTCGCGTCCGGATGCAGTAAAATATAAGATCCGGTTTTTGGCATCTACGTTTACAATATCTTCGCAATGGAACGAGCCTGATGTGATTTGATTTTTAAGCTTGCCGTTTTCATCATATAAATAAAAATGCGCCCAACCGTCCCGCTCCGACCATTCGATAATTTCTTTGCCATCGTTTACCAAAGCGGGCCGGTTTATCTCTACATAAGTATTCATCCGCTCTTCGATCAACGCCTTGACGGCGCCGGTGTTAATGTCAACACTGCAAACATCAATACGCTTTAAATCACGACCCGTGCGATAGAAATAAAACTTATTGTTGTTGCCTAACCAGATTGATGGACGGAACTCGTCATCCCGATTTTTCTGAAGCGCAGGTGCAGGCCAGGTAGATAGCTCTTGGTCTTTAAATAAGGCGACGTTTAGCTTCTTAGAAGATTTTGCGGCAAAATCAAACAATAGCATCTCGCGTGCAGGTGCTTCTTTTTCGCCGGGCATCTGATATTTGTAAGTCTCGAGAGTTGGCCGCGGCATGGCTACGCTGTTGATCACCCAAAAATCTTTCACTTTACGCTGGTCGGTGCGGGTGAGTACAAAGTGCTTGGCATCAGGCGACCATAGCACTTGCGCTCCTTTGCGTTTGTTACGGTTTTTTTCGCGTTCAACGTTGGTTTCGTTTCCGAAGCTGCTACCGTACTCATAATTTTCAATACCGTCTTTCGTCAGTTGATGCTCAACTATAGTGCTATCTTCCTCATTTTTTAAAGCCTTTTTATAGTTGGCTTTATCCATCCAGTACAAATTATACTTGCGCGAAAATATGATGGCCGAACTATCGGGCGCTATAGAAGCCCACATGGGTTTAGGCTTTACTTTATCAAAATTTTTCAGCTCAACCAATTGCTCATTTTGCAGGTGGTACTGAAAGTAGAAAGTCTTTTTTTCCAACGAGTCGGCAGCCTTTTTATCCTTACGCTCTTTTTTGAGTTGCTCAACGGTGCTCTTCAGCTCAAACTGGATGGCCTTTTCGTCTTTGGTGAACTTTAAATTTTCGATGGGTAAATGCTGTGCATCAAACGGATCACGGATGATGAGCGTGATAGCAGCGGCCAGTTTAGCATTGTCGAACAATATTTTTTTGCTGCGCGCCGAAGGATCAATGATGTACCATTTTTTACCATTACTGGTTTCGTACATATACCAAAACCGGTCCGAGCCTTTAAGCCAGTGCGGATCGACCGAGGTACTGAAAACCATCTTTTTTATTTTTTGCGGCGAAAACCGGGCAGCCAACTGGTAGTTGCCTTTAGCCATCGGTGCCTGCGCATAAAGCTGAGCACAAACCAGCGATGCCGCCGCCAAGGAGTAAAGTTTTTTCATGTAAACCAATAGTTATTAAATTGAGGCTTAATTTATTTAAAATTGCTTTCTAAACAAAAACAGACACCCTAATAGGTGTCTGTTAAAGCCAATGTAATACAGAGTTTACATAAATGCTGATCTAACATTTAGCGTATGCTGCCTCAAATATCTTGTCTACTTAGCCAAGTATTTATATATCGCCATGACGTCTTCGTCACCTAAACCATCATCTTGCGCTTGTTTAAAGCTGTTGTAAAGTGGTCCGCTTAAAGGCGCATTTAAGCCTTGAGCTTTTGCTAAGCGCAAGTCTTTAGTGAGATGCTTTAAAGCGAAGGCTGCCGGAAATTCATTTTTTACTATAGCCGGTGATTTAAGTTTAGTTATGCCATTGCCAACGGCACCCTCGTTGATGATGGTCAGCATATCTTCGGTTTTAACGCCATTAGCTTTGGCAAACAAAACAGTTTCGGCTAATCCTTGCAGATTCAATCCCAGCAAGTAATTGATGGCCAATTTAGCAGCACTCCCGGCGCCTACCGGCCCAAGATGCAAGGTCAGTTTACCCAATTTGTCTAACACCGGTTTGGCTTTCTCGAAAGCATCAGCTTCACCTCCGGCCAGGATAATTAATGTTGCATCGTGCGCAGGTTTTACGCTGCCCGATACCGGTGTTTCTAAAAAGCTTGCATCTTTTTGATTGCACTGCTCATCCAAATATTTCGAGGTATCTGAGGCAACTGTGCTTACATTGATAAAAAGTTTTCCGCTTACCTCGCCGGTTAACAGCCCGTCTTCGGTGCTGAACATTTTTTTGGCGGCATCATCGTCAGATACCATTACAAAAACTATATCATTATCAGTTGCTAATTGCGGTAGTCCGGCGGCTGATTTTGCGCCTGCATCCAGCAAGGGTTTTTCTTTATCGCGGGTGCGGTTAAATACCTGCACGGGGTAGCCTGCTTTTAATAAGTTGCCCGCCATAGGTATGCCCATATTGCCTATACCTGCCCAACCAATTTTCATTGTACTCATGTAATGTTTATATTGTTTAGCCTATGAACAAATTGACAGGTTATAAGTTTAGCTTGCAGTACCCCGTTCATGAAACACACTAAAATCCTACTTTCGTTACTTGCCTTAGTTCTTGTTAGCCGGACAGTTCAAGCTCAAATCACCGAAAATCAAGGATGGTTCTTTTTATCGCACACACAGACGCTCACTAAAAAGTTTGATTTATTGGCTGATGTGCAAACCCGGTCTGCCAATCGTTTTGACTACCTGACCACTGTGCTGCTACGCGGTGCATTAAGCTACAATATTAACTCACAGCATTCGGTAGCCTTTGGCTATGCTTACAAAGGCGATTGGGAAAAAGACGACCAATTGACCAAAGTTTACAGTCACGAAAACCGAATTTTCGAACAATACATTCATGAGTTTAAAATACGGCACATCGAAATGATGTTTCGTGCCCGGATAGAGCAGCGTTGGGTTAACGACGATGCAAGCAACTTTTCGCAACGAGGCCGCCTGTTTCTAAGTGCACAAATACCCCTGATTGCAGATACGACGTTTACTAAGGGTCCCTATTTGGGTATACAGAACGAGATATTTCTTAATGTGCAAAACAAGGCCGAGATTAACAATTCGCTTTTCGATCAGAACCGTGCGTTTGGCTCTTTGGGCTACCGCTTTAGTAAAAAAATGGATACTGAATTGGGTTACTTGTTTTGGTATCAGAAAGAAATGGACGCCAGTTACCGGCGCAATGTGATCCAGTTGATGCTCACTACTCATTTTTAGATCATTCAGCATCTGAATGATCCAGGCCGTTTGATTTATTAGTTACATTTTTAAGTTTGTAAAACATACACCCAGTCATGAGCCAGCCAACCGACAACACATCCGCCATTACAGTTTCGCAACGCATCAAATCCATCATCGGTGGTTCGTTGGGCAACTTGGTCGAATGGTACGATTGGTATGTGTACTCTGCTTTTTCCTTATACTTTGCAGCTGCGTTTTTCCCGGCTAAAAACGCAACAGCTCAGCTGCTCAATACGGCGGGCATATTTGCCATAGGGTTTTTGATGCGCCCCGTTGGCGGTTGGCTGATGGGCGCTTACGCTGATAAGCATGGCCGTAAAAAAGCATTGACGGCCTCTATCCTGCTGATGAGTTTTGGATCGTTGCTCATCACATTTGTGCCCGGCTATAATCAGATTGGCGTGGCTGCTCCAATCTTATTAGTTTTGGCTCGCATTATTCAGGGTTTAAGTGTTGGCGGCGAGTACGGTACCAGTGCCACTTACCTCAGCGAAATGGCCGCCCGGCAGCATCGTGGATTTTACTCCAGCTTTCAATACGTCACCTTAATCATGGGGCAGTTGATTGCGTTAGGCGTATTGGTAATACTGCAACGTTTGTTTTTAACCGAGGACCAATTGCACAGTTGGGGATGGCGTATTCCTTTTGCCATAGGTGCCGTACTGGCCATCAGCGTCATGTTTTTACGACGCAACCTGCATGAGTCGGCAGCGTTTGAGCAAAACGAAAAGCAACCCGCACGAGGCACTATCAAAGCACTTGCTCAGCACCCGCGTGCTGTAGCTACCGTAGTTGGATTAACGCTGGGCGGTACCATAGCCTTTTACACGTTTACCACTTACATGCAAAAGTTTTTGGTGAACACGGCCAGCTTCTCCAAAGCTGATGCAACGTTGATTTCTACGCTGACGTTGATTGTATTTATGATTGTGCAACCCTTGTTCGGCGCTTTGTCAGACCGCATTGGGCGCCGTCCGCTGTTGATTGCCTTTGGTGTTTTGGGCACTCTTTGTACCGTACCGCTACTGACTAAGTTAAGTCACACTACTGATAAATGGTTGGCGTTTGCCCTCATCTTGGTTGCGCTGATCATCGTAAGTGGTTATACGGCTATCAACGCGGTCGTAAAAGCCGAACTGTTTCCGGCCGAAGTGAGAGCCTTGGGCGTGGGCTTTCCGTATGCTATAGCTGTTTCTATTTTTGGCGGTAGTGCCGAGTGGCTGGCGTTAGAGTTTAAAGATGCCGGTCATGCACAGTGGTTTTACTGGTATGTGACTATCTGTATTGCTGTATCATTAGTGATCTACATCTTTATGAAAGATACGCATAAGCACTCAAAAATAGAAGATTGACCTTAAGCTATCGAGCCAGTAAAAACCCTGTATAATTTATCAAAATTATACATCTTTGCAGCATGAGTAAATTGTGGCAAAAAACTACCGATGTTAACCAATTAGTAGAAAACTTTACCGTAGGGCGCGACCGCGAGTTTGACCGGCAGATGGCATCATTTGATGTGCTTGGATCATTGGCACACACTCAAATGTTGCAAACCATTAATTTACTCAGCGCCGAAGATCTGCAACTGGTACAAACCGAGCTTAAGAAGATATACAAGGATATAGAGAACGATAATTTTGAGATTGAAGCAGGTGTTGAAGACGTGCACTCGCAAGTTGAATTGTTGCTGACCCGTCGCATTGGCGATGCCGGTAAAAAAATTCATAGCGGCCGTTCGCGCAACGACCAGGTTTTAGTCGACTTGAAACTTTTTTTCCGGAGCGAACTACAGCAAGTAGTAGAGAGCGTTCAGCAACTTTTTAATTTGTTGCTTGAGTTGAGTGAAAAACATAAAGACGTGCTACTGCCGGGTTATACTCACTTACAGGTCGCGATGCCATCAAGTTTCGGTCTTTGGTTTGGTGCTTACGCCGAAAGTTTGGTCGATGATCTGGAGCTTGTACTCGCTGCTTATAATATCACTAACAAAAACCCATTAGGTTCAGCCGCGGGTTACGGTTCATCATTTCCGCTTAACCGCACGCTTACTACACAGTTATTGGGCTTTGCCGATTTAAATTACAATGTGGTTTACGCCCAAATGGGCCGGGGCAAAACGGAGCGCATTATTGCGCAGGCTTTGTCTGCTGTAGCTGCTACACTGGCTAAAATGGCGATGGACCAATGCTTATACTTAAGTCAGAACTTTGCCTTTGTAAGTTACCCGGATAATTTGACTACTGGGAGCAGCATAATGCCGCATAAAAAAAACCCGGATGTTTGGGAAATTATGCGGGGTAAATGTAACCGCCTGCAAGCCCTACCCACCGACGTAGCTATGATGACCACTAACCTGCCGTCTGGCTATCACCGTGAAATGCAGTTGTTAAAAGAGTTGGTGTTCCCGGCGTTTGCTGAGTTAAAAAGCTGCCTGGAAATGGCGCATTTTATGCTGCAGCACGTTGAAGTAAAAACTAACATTCTGGATGATCCGCGCTATGCTTATTTGTTTAGTGTTGAAGAAGTAAATCGCCAGGTGTTAGAAGGTGTTCCGTTCCGCGATGCTTACAAGCAAGTTGGTATGGCTATTGAGCAAGGCAGTTTTCAGCCTGACAAGGAGGTGAATCATACCCACGAGGGAAGCATTGGAAACTTAGGCACCAGCCACATTGCCGATGCAATGGAAAACGTGGTACAGAAGTTTAATTTTGAAAAAACTGCTGAGGCCGTAAGTAATTTGTTGAAATAAATATCTAAATAACATGAACGGACAAAATCGCAGCGACATATATCCTGGACTGGAAGTAGACATTATTTTAAAAAAAGATCAGCGCAGCGGTACGCTCACGCGTGGTATCGTAAAAAACTTACTAACCAGCGCTGCTTACCACTCCAGAGGTATTAAAGTACGTTTAGAAGACGGGCAGATTGGTCGTGTTGCTTACATAGTAGACGAAGAAGATTAGTACATACCATTAGCTGCTTGACATGCCCACCGCAGGAAAAAATGACAGCCGGAAAAAATTACCGTTTCATATCGATGCGCATCACCGGTTAATTACAGCTATTGTAGTTGGTATTGTAGCCGCATTTGTGGCAAAAGATTTTCTGCCCAACACCGAAACCATATTGATAACCTGGATGTCTTTTGCATTTGTTAACATCCTGTTTGAGTGGTGGACTATTTTATCTGCCCATCCGCAAGATGTACGTCGATTAGCTACCCTACAGGATTCGAGTCGTACTATCATCTTTCTTTTTATTGTGGCAGGCACGATCATCAGCTTATTGTCGATTGCATTTCTGATGAAGTCACCGGCACATGCCACTTCCGAGCAGGTCACTTTTCATGTAATCCTTAACATCTGTTCTATTGTTATATCATGGTGGTTGGTACATACGGTATTTACCTTGCGTTACGCCCACAATTATTACGATAAAGTAGATGACAATGGCAACGAGAAGTCTGGCTGCGGTTTAAAATTCCCGGGCGAAGACAAGCCTGATTATATGGACTTCGTTTATTTTAGCTTTAACTTGGGGGTTGCCTTCCAGGTATCTGACGTAGCAATTACCTCATCAAGAATGCGCCGTTTAGTTTGGGTGCATAGCTTAATATCCTTCGCTTATAACACCGCCATTGTTGCGCTAAGTATCAACATCGTATCCGGGATGCTGTCCAGTCACTAATCCGAAATAGTGCCGGGAGTATACGGCTTGAATAAACACGAATAAGTAATAATTACAATACGTTGGCTTACGGCCGCTATACCTTGAGTGCAATTATTATCTTTGCCGTACAAAAACAGCAAAGCCTGTAAGTTGTTACCTATTTATAATCACCTTTGATGTCGAAAAAGATACTTGTGCTGGATGATAACCGTGACATATTAGATATAGTTAACGAAGTATTGTCTTACGAAAACTTTGAGGTTCGCACCACTTCCACCAGTACTAATATATTGCAAATGGCCCGCGATTACAGTCCGGACCTGGTGATACTCGATTATTTGCTTTCTGACGGCAACGGTGGCGAAATATGTAAACAAATTAAGGCTGATGCAGGTCTGAGTCATATTCCGGTGATCATCTTTTCGGCCTACATCAACCGTAACGTAGATTATCCTTCTTTTGGTTGCGAAGCAGTTATACCCAAGCCATTCGATTTAAATGAGCTGGTAGATAAGGTAAACACCCTTATTGCTCAAAATTAGCTGCGCCGGTAATTGGGAAGCACCAATTTTTAACTTCAAAATCAAAACAACTTTTCTTAAAAATTTAACTTCTTGTAGATTGTTTTATTTATCAAACAATCTGTAGTTTATTCCAGTTACACAAGTAATTTATTAATTTAAAAGTGTAACTTGTGATATGGCAAAACGGATAATGATTATTGAAGACGATATAATTGAACTAAATCGCTTATCGCTTCTACTGGACTTAAAAGGTTTTGAAGTTTGTCCGCTTAATCATTCATATCGGTTTTTAACTGAGGTAGCAAAATGCAATCCTGATTTAATCCTACTCGATTCTACTCTGCAGGAAATGGACAGTACGCTGGTCACCCGCACTTTAAAATCTCTTGATGCTGTAAGGGATATTCCATTACTCTTGATTGCGGGCAAAGATTACGAGAGCTACACCTACGCATATAACACTCCCGAAAATGGCAATCTGGAAAGTATAAAAACAGCAGATATTTATTCGTTGATTAACGACATTGAATTGAAGATGGCAAGTTAATTTGCTGATCGATTGCTGGTTTTACCAATCCATTACCTTTGCACGCATCCGTTTTACGTAATGACGTACATCCAGTACAATGCCGGCACAGAAATAAAAAATCAGCGGAAAACCTACTGCCAAAAACGACGAGTAAATAAAGAACAGCCGGATTTTGGCGATAGATATATTAAAGCGCTCACCCAGATACGTGCATACCCCGAACGAGTAACGTTCTAAAAAGGTTAAAAACTTCTGCATCATCTTATTTAAGATTTAATATATGATTTCCAACGCCGCACTGCAGGCACTTCTTATGATTGCAGTAACTGTTTTTTAGTTCAAGCAAAGCCTGCGATTCAAAGGCACTCTTCACCTTAATGCCCATTTCCTCAAAATCATCCACTACGTGGTTGCGCTCTAAAGGTAAACTTTCCAACAGTGCCAAACTTCGATCTGTATATTGCTCTTGCTTATGATGCCTGCCGTAAGCAAACAAAAACAAAGCTACTGTATTTATCAGCAATAAATCTACTGAAGCTTTGCCAAAGTTTTTTGTTGTCGGTTTACTTTCTTGATCAAATCGGTAATGGGTTTCCCAGTATTTATTAACAGTAATGTTATTAAAAAGTTCTCTTACAACTTTTATATCTTCAAATTCCAGGATTTTGGAAAACAAATGCTGTGATTGGATAATCAACGATGCAAATTGAGCCAGTCTGATGGTCGGGAAGTTTTGCGGCCGTAGACGCATAAACTTCCATAAATGCTTTTCAATTGGATTAAGCTGATACTTCTTCTGCAAAAAAGAGTGTTCATTTTTCAGCCGCTGCGGGTATTCGTCCTGATAATCTTCATCCAAAAATCCTGCTTGCCCAAAAATCAGCGCTTCTATCTGCAACGTATTATTTTTGTGCTTGGCCAGGATGTTTTGCGGTAGCGATTTAGCTAACAACTCAAACGGTAAGGCATTAATACTAAAACCAAAATTAGCAGCCAGGAACTGATAAAAAGTTGTTTCCCAATCGCCTTGATTACTTTTTAACGCATCGATTACTGCCGATGCTTTTTTATCCAGGCGTTCAACAAGCGTCCGCGTTAACCAGTTATGTAAATTAATACTGTTTACTGTCTTTAATGTAGCCTGACAAGGGATTATACGCCGTTCGTTCACCAACATGAGTTGATGATAGCGCAAATACAGGTCGGCCGGTATTCGGTTTCTCAGCTCCAATGCAGGTAATACCCGTCCATCCGGTGCCTGAATCGTTTTGTCGTTGCGATACACTACATGCAATATCACGTTATCATACGCAGTATCGTCCGTGTGGTTGTGCTTCTCCCAGTCTGATGATGCTAAATGAATTTCAGTGTTGCCGGCCCAGATGGTGTCCCCTATCCGGATTCGGCTATTTAAAAAGTCAGGGCCGGCGTTCAGATTATGCATTCCTACAGAAAGAATTTCGAGCGTTTGCCCGTCGGTTGTAGTTAAATCTTTAAAGTCGAAGAGCTTGAATTTCCATACATAATGCAAAAAGTCTTCGTTAAACACCATGTCTGAAAATTAAGTAATATTTGTCAGTTTCTCAATAAAAATGAACTTAATAAAGTATTTATTGAATTGTTTGTAACAAATAAGCGATAAGCAATTACCTGTTTTTCTTTAACGTACATTTAGTTGATAAATAATTAACCCCTAAGATGAACAAAATTTTACTCAGCGTGGTGTTTGCTGCCGTGGCTGCCACTTCGTTTGGTCAGGGTCGCCCCGACAGCACCACGCGCCGTACAGCTATTCCAGGCGGTTTTGCGGGTATTGCTGCAACGCAGCAACGTGCACAGCCCCGACCCTACAAATCTGTAATCACCGAAAAAGCTGTTACCCGAAAAGGCTTATTTAAAACGCACAAGATCGACGACAAATATTATTTTGAAATTGGCGACAGCGTTTTAAACCGCGACATATTAGTCGTGAGCCGTATCTCGCGTGCTGGTGCTGATGTTCGTGCTGCTGATGGTTATGCTGGTGACCAGATTGGTAGCAGTGTTATCCGCTTTGAAAAAGGCCCTGCCAACCGCATTTTTATGCGCAAGGTTTCTTACCGTGCTTACAGTGCCGATAGTACAAAGGCAATGTACCAGGCTGTACAACGCTCTAATATACAAGCCATCGCAGCTGCATTCAATATAGCCGCTTTCTCGCCCGATTCTAAAGGCAGCGTTATTGATATGACAGATTACATCAATGGCGATAACGAGGTTTTCTTTTTTGGTTCGCCGCAAGGCAAGCAGCGCATCCGTTTGGGTAACCTGATTATCGACCGTAGTTACATTGAAAACGTACGTAGCTTCAGCAACAACGTCGAAATTAATACGGTTAAAACTTATGGCTTATTAGCTGCGCCTTCTCCATTTGCACGGGTCGGCGCACCTGCAGTTGGCAGCGCAGCTGCTAATGGTTCGGCTACAGTTGAACTGAACACCTCACTGGTTATTCTGCCTAAAGTGCCGATGAAAGGCCGCTATTTTGATCCTCGCGTTGGATACTTCACCAGTAACTATACCGACTTTGATTTAAACCCGCAAGGTGTTAAGGATGTACAGCTAATTGCCCGCTGGCGACTGGAGCCAAAGGCTGCCGACATGGCCAAATACAAACGCGGTGAACTGGTGGAGCCTAAAAAGCAAATTGTTTACTATATCGATCCGGCTACACCAAAAAAATGGGTACCTTATTTGATTGCCGGTGTTAACGACTGGCAAAAAGCTTTTGAAAAAGCAGGTTTTAAAAATGCCATTGTAGCCAAGGTTGCGCCTACAGCCAAACAGGACTCCACCTGGAGTATGGAAGATGCCAGCCATTCGGTGATTGTTTACAAACCATCTGAAACAGAGAACGCCAGCGGTCCTCATATTTCCGATCCTCGCAGCGGCGAAATTTTAGAGACACACATCAACTGGTACCACAACGTGATGAAATTGGTGCACGACTGGTATTTTATCCAGACTGCTGCAGTTGACCCGCGCGCCCGCAAAATGCAGTTTGATGATAAATTGATGGGCGATCTAATACGCTTTGTGTCATCGCACGAGGTTGGACATACTTTGGGCCTGCGTCACAATTATGGTTCGAGCTCAAGTGTTCCGGTAGAAAAACTGCGTGATAAAGCTTTTGTGGAAGCTAACGGACACACGCCGTCTATCATGGACTATGCACGTTTTAATTATGTAGCACAACCCGAAGATAATATTACAGCTAAAGGTTTATATCCACGCATCGGCGACTATGATAAATGGGCAATTGAATGGGGCTACAAATACCTGGGCGATAAAGGTGCGGATGCAGAGAAAGAAGAGCTAAACAAGATGACCATCGAGAGTGCAAAAAATCGCAGATTGTGGTTTGGTACTGAGACCAACCCGGATGATCCGCATTCACAAAATGAGGATTTGAGCGACAATGCAATGGTGGCCAGTTCTTATGGTATCAAAAATCTACAACGTATCATTGTAAAGCTTCCGGAGTGGACTAAAGAAACAGGTGAAGGTTATGATGATTTGCAAAACATGTACAACCAACTAACCACTCAGTTCGGTCGTTACATGGGCCACGTGTCTAAAAACATCGGCGGCATTTACGAAAATCCAAAAACTTCTGACCAGGCAGGTGCCGTTTACGAGTACACTCCGGCTGCAACCCAGCGCGAAGCAATGGCATTCTTGGATAAGCAATTATTTACCACGCCAACCTGGCTGTTAAACCAGCAAGTGTTGGGTGATATTGGCATGAACCCGTTGCAGGTGATCTACACTCGCCAGGACGCAGTACTGAGCCGTTTGATAACGCCGAGGATATTGAATAAGCTGGTAGCCTTTGAGGCCATGGATGGCAATAAAGCTTACAAAGTAACCGACTTTATGGGCGACATGCAGAACATGATTTTCCGTGAGGTAAAAAATGGTAAGTCCATCGATGTTTATCGCCGTAACCTGCAAAAGCTTTACGTAGATAAACTGATTGATATGGTAAAACCTCAACCGGAGGCTACTGCTGCACAGGCTGCTGTATTTGCCGGTCGTGGTAGTGCACCGCGCGAGTTAGAACAAACAGATGCCGTGTCGGTGGCTAAAGCTCAGCTGCGCTCTATTAATAGCTTAATTAAGGCGGCTAATATATCCGACTCAATGAGTACTTATCATTTACAGGATTTATCAGATCGTATTAACCTGGCTTTGAATCCAAAAGGTTAACAGATCATCTGAATTAGTTATCTATTTAACGAGCCGCCCTGTTATTGCATGGCGGCTTTTGTTTTGTAGACGATTTGACAAGTGTAATTGACGAACCATATTTCACAAAAAAACCGGCTGGATTTCAGCCGGTTTTTGTTGAGTACAAAACACTATTTCCTTGTTCTTGCTCTCTTTGTTATTTTCTTAATAGGTGCTACCGTTTTAGGTTCATGATCTTTTTGATATTTGAACATCGCCTGATATACTGTTTCCTGGATGTCTGAACGCACGTTCAACGTGCTTAACTTGTTATTATCGCCACCATCCGGATTAACCCGGTTCGACATGAAAATATATAAGAGGTTATATTTCGGGTCGGCCCAAACGCCAATACCTGTAAAGCCCGTATGTCCAAAGGTCAAGGGTGATGCACTCAAAGTCGGATAAGGATCTTTGCGGGTTGCATTATCTTTCTCAGGTTTATCAAACCCCATCCCACGTCTGCTGATGATACTATGGTAGGCGGTAAAAAAGTCTATCGTTTCTTTCTTAAATAATCTTACACCGTTCAACTCACCACCGTTTAACAACAATACGTAAAGTTTCGCCAGATCATAAGCATTACTGAACAAACCGGCATGGCCGGCTACCCCGCCAAACATGGCTGCTCCGGGATCGTGCACATCGCCGTGTAGATGCTGCAAACGGAAAATCTTTTCGTTTTCGGTTGGTGCAATGATATTGATTGGCTCATGATCCAGTGGTTTAAAAGTGGTACTGGTCATACCCAATGGCAGGTAAAAGGTTTGGCGTACATAATCGTCCAGCGGCATGTCGGTAACCTGTTCTACAACCTTACCCAAAAATATAAAGTCGTTGTCGCTGTAAACATATTTATTAGCTGGTCCAAGCTTGCTGGTGATGATGCGCTTTTTAATAGTGTCCAGCCAATCGTGACGCATATACATTTCGTCAGCTACCCGAACATTGTACAAAGCATCTGGTTGATTTTTGTAAAAGTCGGGTTTAGGCTTACCTGTTTTGATATCGATAGTTTCGCGATAAAACGGAATGAACGATACCAAGCCTGCCTGATGCAACAACACGTCGGACAGCTTCAAACCTGCTTTATCTGTACCTCTCACCCAAGGCAGGTAATCGCCCAAAGTTTTGGCAATGTCGAGTTTACCTTGCTCATACAACTTCATCACGGATACGTTGGTTGCACTGATTTTGGTTACAGACGCCAGATCGTAAACTGTTTGTGGTGTTACTGCGTCCTTGCCGTCATAATTTAAATGGCCATATGCCTTCATAAATCCGATTTTTCCGTCTTTAGCCACCAACACAACGCAACCTGGAGTAGCGCCTTTTTGTATGGCGTTAGCTGCAATGGTATCAATGCGTTCAAGCACACTGCTATCCAAACCCACCTGAGCCGCCTGCACCAACGGTAAATAATTGTTAGTGATGATACCTGAGCCGTATTTATACGGACCGACAGTGACTGGTAATTTTCCTTTAGCTGATAGTTTATCAACAAGTAAGTTAATCGCAACATCGTGCATCAAGCTGTCATCTTCATAACAAGCTACCAGATTTTGGGCGCCTATCATATTTTTGATAGCGTAAGGGTTACCAAATGCAAGGGCTACTGTATTGGGCTTTTGCTGTATCGTATTCAATACCTTTACCGCTGCACTGCTGATACCAAAGTTTTTTGCAGGATATTTAGCGTATTTGTGCAGGCCAACTACTACAGCATCATAGTTGCTTAATTGTTTAATCAATCCGTCTGCCTTCAGGCTGTCGTCCTGATAGCTTAGATAGTAGCAATCTGCATTGAAATTTTGCTTTACTTGGTTAGCAAAATGGTTAGCCTCGCTCAATCCTAAACCCACATAGGCTACTTTGCTTTTACCACGAAGCGGAAGCATGCTGCTGTCCTGGCGGGCTAAAAGCGTAATAGCGTTAGTATAAACTTCTTTTTTTTCAGTGTTGATATCTTTGTTTAAGTCGGCGGCAATGTTTAGCGTGTCAATTGCTTTCAACGTATCTAAACCAAGGTTGTATTTGGCCAACAACACTTTTTTTACTTTGGCGTTAATGTCGTCCCAACTTAACTTATCGTGCCTGATGGCTTTGCGTATTTTTTTGATACTGCCCTTCACATCACCTGGCAAACAAAGCATATCATTGCCGGCAATCAACGATTGTACGGCGGCCTCGCCCTGCGGATAGAATTTGGCTACACCTTTCATTTCTAATGCATCGGTGAAGGTAATGCCTTTAAATTTCAGGTCGTCGCGCAGCAGGCCAGTTACATTTTTTTTGGACAGCGACGTAGCTTGGTTAAGGGTAGTATCGATAGATGGGATGTAGAGGTGGGCAACCATCATACTGCCCACGTTTTGTTTAATAAGTGTGCGGAACGGATACAGCTCTAACGAGTCGAGCTGCGCAATTGATTTGTTGATGACAGGCAGGTCTAAGTGTGAGTCTATTGCTACGTCGCCATGGCCGGGGAAGTGTTTAGCGCAAGCCATGATGCCACCATCTTGCATCCCTTGCATAATCTGAGTGCCAAACAACGCTACTTTATATTTATCCTCGCCGAATGAACGGAAATTGATGACCGGATTATTTGGATTATTATTAATATCGACAACAGGAGCATAATTAACGTGGATACCTGTGCGCCTGCACTGCGCGGCAATGGCTTGCCCAACATGGTAAGCAATGGCGGCATCGCCCGTAGCGCCAATGGTTAACTGATCCGGAAAAGGTTTAACATCGTTAAAACGCATACCCACCCCTGTTTCGCCGTCAATGCAAACCAATAGCGGGGTTTTGGCTACGCTTTGCAAGTGGTTAAGCACATTGGCTTGCTGCAGAGCCGTTCCCTGAAAAAGGCAGACCGAACCGATGTTGTATTTCTTCATGGCGCTTTCAACCTCTTTATCAAAAAATACCACTTCTTTTCCCCGCCGTTCAGACAGGCGTAGTACCATCAGCTGAGCAATCTTTTGTCGTCGCGATAACTTTTTGTAGGCATTGTCTACCCATTTTTGCGCAGCGACCGAGTCGGGCCGCGGCTGTTGTGCAAAAGCAGGATTAATTGAAATTACAGACGTTAAAAAGGCAATACAGCAAACGGCTTTTTTCATAAAACTTACGTGTAAAGCAAATATGCAAAAAACAGCAAGTTAAATTAAAGACTATGAGTTATTAAATGTTAGTTACAAAACTGATAAGTCAGTAAACAGAACAGCCAAATTGCAGAGCGCAATTTGGCTGTTTGAACATTAGTGATATTAATGGGACTATCTGCCTGTTGTAGGTAAGCAAATTAACTGGCAACCACAGCCGCAACTTTATGCCGAATTTTAGCCTTGGGCGTTTTGTTACGCTTACCCCACCATATTAAAAAGCCGGTAACAGGAAGCGATGCGCACACCAGGCTTGCCAAAAAAGCCAGGATTTGTGTAGGCAAACCGTAAATGCGCCCGGTATGTATATCTTTATTAGAGTTGCGCCACTTTAAGCCCAAAGGCTTTGTAGCGTGTTCCAGTTGGTCGAACAGTTGGCCCGTGCGTGTATCAAAATAATAGTAGCTCAGGTTCCGCCAACCATCAGTGCGATGACGGTGATAAACATAAGCCATCAACACGTTGCCGCCCTTATCGGGCAGGTTAAGGCCGATGGCAATGTAATTGTTTTTTACTTTTTGCTTGATGGTGTATTCAATCTGGTTCAAATGATTGCCTAACGTATCAGCTGTGTTTACAAATGGAGCCTGCCGTAATAGCACCACCGGCTTTGCCGAGCCAAACACTTTATAAATCCCTTTTTCCCACCACTTAAACGACCAGGTAAGGCCGGTAATAGCGATGATGATGGCCACAGGTAGTACCCAAAAGCCAAAGCTGTTGTGCATATCATAGTTTATCCTTTTCCATTTGGCACCCCACTTAACTGATATGTTTTGTTTAAGTTGCCGGTAATTTTTAGGTAGCCACAGCACAAAGCCAGTTACCATCATCAGCAAAAACAACAGTATGCAAACACCTACCACTACACTGCCTACAGGTTTAACTAACAATAATTGGCGATGCAATTGCTCGGTTACATTAAAAAATTCGTAACGCACGTCTATCATCCCTAATACTTTACCAGTGTAAGGGTTTACATAAATATCATCGCGGTATTTAAACTGGCTAAAATAGCTGAGCGTCATCTTTTCGCGCTTATTTACTTTGGATGCCGTAAACACATAGCTTTTGCCAGCCTCATTTACCCTAACATCGGTAATGGGCCTATTACTACCTACCGCTTGCTGAGCAGCCAGCATCAATTCAGCAACCGGCTTTGCTGGGCCGGTTGGAGTTACAGTAACTAAATTATGATGAAAAACTTCAAAAAGCTCCTCGTCAAAAACCTGTATGCAGCCAGTTACAGATATTACTACTACAACCAAGCCCGTTACCAAGCCTACCCACAGGTGCAGCCAGGCAGCAATAGCTTTAAAACGCTTCCAGATCATCCTGCAAAATCAATT
>CAJYJH010000015.1 GCA_913775265.1 uncultured Mucilaginibacter sp.
TACAACGGGTTGTCGAGGTTCAATAAACAGTTGCAAACCTTTCAAACTTACTCAGTAGCCGATGGCCTTCCCGAAAAAGAGTTTAATTATAATGCTGCCGCAGTTTTATCAACAGGTGAGCTGGCGTTTGGTAATATAAATGGGCTTACACTTTTTTATCCGGAAATGATTTCACAACGAAGGTCAGATCCTCGTTTAGCATTCACCGGTTTAACCGTCAATAATTCACCAGCTGGTAATTCAGCGTATGTTACAGCCGCAGTAAACGGGCAGGTAAGCAGTATTAAAGTTCCATACGATCAGGCTGTATTCAACTTCAATTTTACGGCAATCATTTTTCCTTATGCAGAGCATATAAGTTATCGATACAGATTATTAAATCGCGACCGCAAATGGTATGTTGCCGGTAATGCCCGCAGCGCTTCTTACGCACGTTTGGATCCCGGCGAATATGATTTTCAGGTGAATTGTACTAATAAAGACGGAAAGTGGCTTAATAATATCATCAGTATTCATATCTCGGTAACTCCGCCCTGGTATCATACATGGTGGGCGTACCTGCTGTATATTTCGGTTATTGCAGCCGCTATGTATATCTATGTAACATACCGTGTAAGAAAGACACGCCTTATTTACGAGGTAATGATTGCCCGCGAGAGTGAAAAAAAACAAAGGGCTGTTCAAGAAAAAGAACGGGAAATTCACAATAACCGGATCGATTTTTTTACCAGTATATCACACGAGTTCAGAACACCATTGTCATTAATCATCAATCCTGTCAAAGATATGCTGATGCGTGAGCATCATGCCGATGACCAGGAGCTCAAAACTGTATATCGTAATGCCCGCAGATTGTTGAGTTTAGTAGACCAGCTATTATTATTTCGCAAAACTGACTCGGGGGTGGGCGATATGCGGGTAACACCCCTTAACATTGTTGATCTTTGCACCGATGTGTTTTCGTGCTTTATTCAGCAGTCTAAAGCCAATGGTATAAATTATAGGTTGGTTAATGCCGGGGCTGATCTGTTTTTATTCGGTGATCGCGAGAAACTGGAGATTATTTTATTCAATCTCATCTCAAATGCCATAAAGTTTACGCCTCCTGGCGGAAGCGTTACCGTTTGTTTAGAGGAAAAACCTAAAGCTATACATATAAGGGTGATCGATAGCGGTTGCGGCATTGCTGATCAGGATAGCAATCTGATATTTCAAAAATTTTATCAGTCGCGTGAGCAAGGCCGCCCGGCCAAATCGGGTTTTGGTATTGGTTTGTACCTGGCCAGTCAATTTGCGCAAAAACATTGCGGCAAACTCAGTTACCAAAGTGAGAAAAATAAGGGTACCACTTTTGAACTTTGTTTAAAGAAAGGGAAAGAACATTTTGATCCTGAACTTATTTCAGAAGATATGATCACCGAATCACCTATGTTGGATGAAATGCAGGTAGATGATATTGCGCTAAATAGAATTGACCGACCCGGTGAAGAAAAATTTACAGCATCAAACATATTTTCTGACCAGAAAGTAATCTTGGTAGTAGACGACAACGACGAAATACGAAGCTATATTAAATCAATATTTATAACAGATTATACTATACATGAAGCCAATGACGGCGAAACCGGGATGTTGATGGTTAAAGACAAAACGCCTGATTTGATTATTTGCGATGTAATGATGCCAGGCATGAGTGGGATTGAGTGGTGCAGCTGGTTAAAAAACGATCCTACCTATAGTTATATCCCGGTTATATTGCTAACTGCCAGCCCGTCTTCAGAAAATAAACTTAAAGGCATAGACTGCGGGGCAGATGATTATTTAAGTAAACCTTTCGAAAAAGACCTGTTAGTGGCCCGCGTAGCTAATTTGCTGAACATTCGCAATAACCTGCGTAGCTATTTTTACAACGAAATTACGCTCAAATCCAATGGGATTGCTATTTCAGAAGAGTATAAAGCATTCCTTCAAAAATGTATAGAAGTTGTAGAAGCACATCTTACTGATCAGCAATTTAATATCAAAGTAATGGCCCAGGAGGTAGGCATGAGCCATTCCAATTTATATCGTAAAGTTAAGTCGTTATCCGGCTATACGGTAACTGCATTCATTAGGCTTATTCGTTTAAGAAAAGCGGCAGAAATGCTAATCAATACCGATTATAATATCAATCAGGTAGCTTTAGAAACAGGTTTCAACAATATCAAATATTTTCGTAGTCAATTCTTTAAATTGTTTGGCGTCAACCCGTCCGATTTTATTCGCCGTAACAAGCCGGTGTTTCAGAAAAAGATAAACATCAAGCTTTAACACTTCTTCTTCTATTCACGATGGTCTTTAATCAAAAAGTGCCCTGCATGAGTTGCAGCGATGCTTTTGCTTAAAAAGTGCCTCATAATTGCAGATTTTATATCCCTTTTTTGAGCTCAATAAGGCTCATGTTTGCTTCAACCGATATTAAATCATCAGATTATGTTTAAATCTTTACTCAAATTAATTATGGGCTCTGTTTACTATTGCAGCAGTATGCCCGTACCTCCCTGGTACCTATCCTCAGGGGCAGTCACTGCAATGGTCAGCATCGTCATATAATAGGTAGGTGCTGTACTGTGCAGTATGTATGTAATTGCAGGTGCAAGTCAAAGTATCCGTCCTGTAGCTAACACTTTGAATAGTCCTGTTATCGCTGCGTTAGAAAGTCTTACAGAGCAACTACTCACCGTACTTGACTAACAGATACATTACGTATTTAGAGTAAAATACTGGGCAATGCGCAGGATGAAACATGATGCTATACCTGCCCCCGAGAACAACGACCAATTTATGCAAACTTATGGTGCCAGCTAATGAAAATTAATGAACATCAACTTAAAATACCTGCATGGTTAAATACCATTATAGACAAAGCTTTCTCGCTTACCATCATGATTCCGTTGCTTATTAATGGCAATACTTATGTACAGCACGGTAGGGTAATCGATGATGGTCTTAGCATAATCATCAAGCGTATTGACGCGTTTGCCGAATCTGTAACCAATGGGGTAAAAGATAATCCTGGACAAGCCATACAAGGTGCCTCCATCAAAATTAAGAGAAGCACGCACGCGGGGGACCTATATTAATGAAAAACTTATGATAAAGTTTATAAGCTTACTTAAAACCCCGGTTACTAACCATTAACAGCAACTGTTACACATGTTTAAAATCAAACTTGGCATACTTACAACGCTGGTAGGCGTTTGCAGTTTTAATACGCAGGCGCAACGTAAAACCATCAGCCAGCGGGTTGACTCTGTACTTAAACTGATGTCGCTTGATGAAAAGGTCGGGCAGTTAAATCAGTATTCAGGCCGTAATCTCACCGGTCCTTTAACTGAGCAGAACAGGAATGTTCAAAAGGATATTAAAGATGGGCTGGTAGGCTCGATGCTCAATGTGCATGGAGTGAAGGATACCCGCCAAATACAAGAAATCGCAATGCAGTCAAGGCTTAAAATCCCCCTGTTGTTCTCGATGGATGTGGTGCACGGCTACCGTACTATTTTCCCCGTGCCACTTGGTGAAGCGGCGTCTTGGGATTTGGATATCATGAGGCAAACAGCACATGCAGCAGCAGCCGAAGCTGCTGCTGCAGGCCTGCACTGGACGTTTGCACCTATGGTAGACATTGCCCGCGACCCCCGTTGGGGCAGAGTGATGGAGGGTGCAGGTGAGGACACCTATCTGGGCAGCAAAATTGCCAAGGCCCGGGTGTTAGGTTTTCAGGGAGCAAAATTAGGTGCTACTGATGCTGTCATGGCTTGTGCCAAGCATTTTGCAGCCTACGGTGCCGTACTCGCCGCACGTGATTATGCTGAAGTTGAAATGAGCGAGCATGAACTTTGGGAAACTTATTTGCCGCCGTTCAAAGCTGCTCAAGACGCCGGTGCTGCCACCTTTATGAGTGCTTTTAATACCCTGAACGGTGTACCCGCGGCAGCAAGTAATTATTTGCAACGCGATATATTAAAAGGTAAGTGGCAGTACAACGGTTTTGTAGTGAGTGATTGGGGCTCGATAGATCAGATGATTAAATGGGGATATGTAGCCAATAAAAAGGACGCGGCTTTAAAGGCTATACTATCAGGCTGCGACATGGACATGATGAGCCGCAGTTATTTAGAGCATTTAAAAACTTTGTTGGCCGAAAAAAAGGTTAGCATAAAATTACTGGATGATGCCGTGAAGCGTATCCTGACCAAAAAGTTTGAAATGGGTTTGTTTGATGATCCGTATCGCTTTTGCAACGAGGATCGTGAAAGGAGTACCCTTCGGAATGCTGAATTCTTAAAACTAGCTAGGGAGGCGGCACAAAAATCGATAGTGCTCTTGAAGAATCAAGATCATTTGCTACCCCTGCAAACCGGCATCAGGCAAACCATTGCCGTAATAGGCCCGCTGGCTAACAGCAAAAGGGATATGCTGGGCAATTGGACCGGCGCCGGCGACGCGGATAACGTGGTAACGCTGGCGGCCGGCTTGAAGCAAAAGTTTGTGCAAAGTAAGCAACTGATCATTGTAAACGGAACTGATGTTAAAGGCAGTGATACATCGGGTATACAGGCTGCAGTTGATGCCGCGCGTAAAGCAGATATTGTGATTATGGCACTTGGCGAAGGAGGAGAAATGAGCGGAGAATCAAAATCAAGGACAGATTTGAGTTTGCCTGGTCGCCAGCAACAGCTTTTCAACGCCGTTCAGGCGGTAGGAAAACCGGTTATAGCTGTGATAATGGCTGGCCGACCTTTGATTTTTGGCGGTATTGCCAATAAAGCGCATGCTGTTATTTATGGCTGGTTTCTGGGTGATCAAACAGGCAATGCACTGGCCGATGTGTTAGCCGGTGATTATAACCCGTCGGGTAAATTACCGGTAACTTTTCCGCGGTCGGTTGGTCAGATTCCAATCAGCTATCAAATGTACAAAACAGGGCATCCATGGGTAGCTGCGGCATCTGGTTATCAAACGGGCTATATAGATATGCCTAACACGCCTCAATATGCCTTTGGTTACGGATTAAGTTATACAAGCTTCAAGTATTCGGATTTAAAACTCGATAAACAAGTCATCACAGGCAATGGCTCCATCACGGCTAGTTTTACTTTAACCAATACCGGTAATTGCAACGGTGAGGAAGTCGTACAACTATATATCAATGATCCTATCGCCAGTGTTGTGCAACCCATTAAAAAGCTTAAAGATTTTCAAAAAGTAGCACTCAAGTCGGGCGAGTCCAGGTTAATCAGCTTTATGATCGATAAAGACAAACTGGCGTTTTACAATCAGCAGTTACAATGGGCGGCCGAACCCGGCAAGTTTAAACTGCTGCTCGGAAGTGCATCAGACGACATCAGACTACAGTCTGAGTTTGAATTGAAGTAAATGCTATACGCCAAATTATCAATTAAAAATGAGATTAAAATATTATAAAAGCATGTTCGGGCTGGTCTTAGTACTGGTCAATCTATCTCTTACAGCAAAAGCCAAGCAAATGCCGGCAGCTGATAGCCTGATTAACTTCGGCTGGAAATTCTTTATAGGGGATGATTTAAAGGCTGCGCAAAGCAAATTTAATGACAAAAGCTGGCAAAATGTTAGCCTTCCGCATGATGGCAGTATTGCCGGCGGCTTTGACAGTGTGAGCGGATCCAGGCAAAACGGTTTCAGGCCAAGGCATATTGGATGGTACCGTAAAAGTATCTTAGTGCCCAAAAGCGCAGTAAATAAAAAGGTATCTGTGTATTTTGAAGGGATTTACCGTGCAGCAGAAGTGTGGATAAACGGAATTTATTTGGGAAAGCATCTTAATGGTTATACCAGTTTTGAATATGATATTACACGCTATATAAAGCCTGGCCAGCAGGCGCAGCTGGCTGTAAGGTATGATAATACCTATAAGCAAAGCTCGCGCTGGTATACTGGTGAGGGCGCATACCGAAATGTATGGCTAAGCATAAAATCACCACTACACATCGTTCGAAACGGCACTTATATTTTTACGCAGGCTATTGCTGAAAAAAAAGCAAAAGTCGCTATTCAGACTGAAGTTATCAATCAATCTGATACTGCAGCTTTGGCTACTTTAACAACCGTAATAATATCTCATGCCGGAGTACAAGTAGCTAAAGTGGTAAGCGTTGTGCCTTTAAGGGCTCATGAGTCATATTTATATAAGCAGTATACGGATGTTAACGACCCAGTTATTTGGGATATTGATAAACCTCAACTTTACAAAGTTGAAACTAAAGTAAGCTCCAAATCAAAAATAGAAGATGCCCATATTACCCGGTTCGGTATCCGTGCCATAGACTTTAATCCCAAACAGGGTTTTTTGCTCAATGGGCGTAAAGTTTTTTTAAATGGCGTGAACATTCATCACGATTTAGGGCCATTAGGTGCAGCCGCCTTCGAAAAAGGATATATACGCAGGTTAAAAGGTTTAAAAAAGATGGGTGTGAATGCCATAAGGCTTGCTCATAACCCGTTTTCGCAAGCGGTACTGGATATGTGTGATGATCTTGGAATTTTGGTTTTTGATGAAAGCTTCGATAAATGGAGCAGTGAATACTATGGACCAGGCGAAGCGTTTGCCAATCACTGGCAACCTGATCTGGAATGGTTTATCCGGCGTGATCGTAACCATCCCAGTGTATTTATATGGAGCGTAGGAAATGAGGTTGCCGTAAAGCAGGAATACAAGGATACCTCTTTTGTTGAGCAGATGAAAAAGATGGCCGATGTAGTGCACAGGCTGGATCCAACCCGAAAAGTGACCAGCGGTCTTTATCCGTCGCGCGATGAAGACGCACCGGCTCCTATGGCTTTCTATATGGACGTTGTTAGCGATAATTATATGGCCCGTTTCTACAAAAGAGACCATCCAAAGTTTCCGCAGCTCATTTTCTTGGAAAGTGAAATGACCACGGATAACGGCGGAGAAAGCTATTTTGGATATGATCACAGCTATGCCTGCGGTCAGTTTTACTGGGGAGGTACGGATTATATAGGCGAGTCGTTTAAATGGCCCTCGAAAGGCTGGAACGGCATAATTGACTGGTGTGATTACTGGAAACCTATTACCTACTATATCAAAAGCTTATATTTACCCGAGCCTATGGTTAAAATAGCGGTGCTGGATGCCGCGCGGAACGAAGCAAGGGTTTGGAATGATGTATACATGAATACCTTAAAAATGACTGATGGCTGGAATTGGCCCAAAGGTCAAAAACTGGCGTTATTTACTTTTACAACCGGAGATGAAGTAGAATTATTTATCAACGGCAAATCTGCAGGAGTTAAAAAGCTGGCCGACTTTTCGAAGCATAAAATAAGTTGGGAGGTTGACTATGAGCCAGGTAATATCAGGGCTGTTGCCAGAAAGAACGGGGCGCAGATAGCCGTCGACGAGATAAAAACAGCCGGAGAGGCACAGCAAATTATTTTAAAAGCGGATTCCGCCCGTATATTGGCCAGTGGCTTCGACCTGGCTTACATTGATGTCACAGTAGTCGATAAAAATGGTGTTTTAGTTCCTGATGCCAGTCATGATATAGTATTTCAAGTATCAGGAGCCGGCCGTCTGCAGGGAGTAGCTAACGGTAATCGTAATGCTGACGAGTTGTTCGTTGCTGATCACCGGCAGGTTTATGAAGGTAAATGTCTGCTTGTCATCAGGGGCAACCCTACGGCTGGTCTAATTAAAATTAAAGCTACCAGCAAAGGCCTTAAATCCGCAACACTTCAAATTGAAAATGTATCTAACCAATTATAATGTTTTATCAAAAATTTATACTCGTATTAATAGCTGGCTTTCTAAGTTTATCGCTGGGCGCACAAAGCCGCGAGCCTATTGTAATACAAACCCAGCATACCTCACTGGTGCTAAAAGCCGGTAAAAACGGCCGCCTTTACCAGTCTTATCTCGGCGAACGGCTTATCGATAACGCGGATAATGGTAAACTGCCGCAAGGGCAGGAGGCCTACATAACCGGCGGAATGGAAGATCAGTTCCAGCCGGCTATCCGGATAACTCACACAGACGGCAATCCTTCTTTAGAATTGATTTATGACGGGATACAAGTATTGAAACCGGCGCCGGATATCTCTGAAACGGTAATCAGCCTTAAAGACCCGAAATATAATATTTTAGTTAAGCTGCATTATCAGGCATTTATACATGACGATGTAATCAAAGCCTGGACTGAAATTGAAAATCATGAAAAGGGAGAGGTGGTGTTGCAGGACTATGCCTCGTCTATGCTGAACTTTAATGCTGATGAATACTGGCTTACCCAGTTTCACGGCGATTGGGCTGCCGAGATGAAAATGCAGGTATCCAAGCTTACAAGCGGCATTAAAGAAATTGATAGTAAACTGGGAACGCGGGCGGCCATGTATCAAAGCCCTTTGTTTTTATTATCGCTTAACAAAAATGCCGACGAAACTACAGGCGAAGTGATTGCCGGAACTCTTGCCTGGACAGGAAATTTTCGTTTCCATTTCGAGTTAGATAACAATAATGCCTTGCGGGTTATATCGGGCATCAATCCATACGCCTCAGCATATAAACTGGCATCGGGTAAAACGTTTACTACTCCCGCATTTATATTTACGTACTCGGCTCATGGCCGTGGGCAAGCCAGCCGTAATTTACATAAGTGGGCAAGGACTAATGCCGTATTGGATGGTAACGGCGCGCGCCTAGTATTACTCAACAACTGGGAAACAACCAATATGCATTTTGATGAACAAAAACTGGTTAGCATGTTTAGCGATGTTAATAAAATCGGCGCTGATTTGTTTTTACTTGATGACGGTTGGTTTGGCAACAAATATCCGCGCAGTAGTGATAACGCCGGTTTAGGAGACTGGCAACCTACGCAAAACAAACTTCCGCATGGCATTGGCTTTTTGATTAAACAAGCTGAGAAGCAGGGTACAAAGTTTGGTATTTGGATGGAACCCGAAATGGTTAACCCCAAAAGCGAGTTATATGAGAAGCATCCCGACTGGATTTTGAAATTGCCTAACCGCGCCGAAAACTTATACCGCAATCAGTTGGTGCTTGATCTTACTAACCCTAAAGTAAATGCTTTTGTATTCAGCACCATGAATAAGCTGATCAGCGATAATCCTGGCCTTGCATTTATTAAATGGGATTGTAACCGGTTAATGAGCAATACTTGGTCGCCTTACCTAAGAGACAAGCAGTCTAATTTGTATGTAGATTATGTGCTTAGTCTGTACGATATTTTTAAAAGGTTACGGCGAAAGCATCCGAATTTGCCTATGATGCTTTGTTCGGGTGGTGGTGCGCGTATTGATTATGAGGCACTCAAATATTTTACTGAGTTTTGGCCCAGTGATGACACCGACCCTCTGGAGCGTGTGTACATGCAATGGGGGTATAGTTTATTTTACCCTTCTGTTGCCGTGGCCAGTCATGTTACTTCATGGGGCAAACAATCACTTAAATTTCGCACAGATATAGCCATGATGGGTAAGCTGGGTTATGATATTGATGTAAGTAAGATGACTGCAAACGAAATTACTTTTAGCAAACAGGCTGTAGATAATTACAAGCGGTTAAGTGCCGTGATCTGGCGAGGCGATTTGTACAGGCTGGCCTCGCCGTATGAAGAGAATCGCGCGGTTCTGATGTACGTTGACAGCTTAAAGTCAAAAGCGGTATTGTTTAACTATAACCTCAATGTGAGAGAACGGGAACTGATGAACAGAATTAAATTGCAAGGTCTTGACCCGCAAAAACATTACGTAGTTAAAGAAATAAATTTAATGCCTGGTGCACAGCCGATTTTGCCTGGCAATGGCGGTACTTACAGCGGTGATATACTGATGAAACTTGGGCTTGACTTAAACGGCTGGCATTTAAAATCACTGACCAGTTCGGTAATTGAAATAACAGCGATTTAGTAATGCTAATCATTAAACAAGTAATTGCTGTCGCAGCGTTCTTTTTGCTAAGCCGGGTTACCCTGGCTCAGCAAAAAGACAGCGTTAGTAATATGCCATTAACCGCAACCGCTAACAGGCCGGCGCAAAGCCTCAACGGTAAGTGGCAAGTGATACTGGATTGGTATGACAATGGAAACAGGGAAGGTATAGTTACTAATAAAATGCCGGTCGGCAAAACTGATTTTCTGGAGTTTTCTTTTGATAACAGCCAGACATTAAGCGTTCCGGGCGACTGGAACTCGCAGCGGGCAGAGCTTAAATATTATGAAGGAACGGTTTGGTATAAAAAGGATTTTGATTACCAGCCTAATTCTTATAAGCGGGTCTTTTTAAATTTTGAAGGGGTAAGTTACCGGTGCGATGTATATTTAAATGGTAACATTCTGGGCAAGCACGAAGGAAGTTTTACACCTTTTCAATTTGAAGTAACCCGTTTCTTAAAGCCCGGCCATAATCTGTTGGTGGTCAAAGTTAACAATGAGCGCCGGGAAGATGCCATACCTGCACGTAAGTTTGATTGGTGGAATTACGGTGGCATAACGCGAAGCGTAACACTTACCGAAGCGCCGGCAAATTTTATCGCCGATTATTTTGTCCAGTTAAAAAAAGGTTCTTTGCGTCAGCTTGAAGGTTGGGTGCGGCTGAATACCCGTCAATCTCAGTTTGCTACTATCGAAATCCCGGAAGCCGGCTTCAAAACGAAAATCATGACGGATACAACTGGCAAGGCTGCTTTGGTAGCAAATGCCAAATTGCAATTATGGTCTCCGCAACACCCCAAGCTGTACAAAGTAAATATTTATACCCAAACAGATACCGTACATGATTTGATTGGATTTAGGTCTGTTCAGGTTAAAGGAACAGAGATTATGCTAAATAATAAGCCTGTCTTTTTGCGCGGGATCAGTTTTCATGAAGAAACTCCGCAACGGGCCGGCAGAGCTTATGCTGAAGCCGACTCAAGGCAATTGCTGACTTGGGCGAAAGAGCTGGGCTGTAATTTTGTGAGGCTGGCACACTATCCGCAGAGCGAGCAAACCGTAAAGCTCGCCGAGCGGATGGGATTGATGATATGGGAAGAAATACCGGTATGGCAAGGTATTCAATTTAAAAATCCGCAAATCTTAAGTAAAGCAAACCAAATGCTCCACGAAATGGTAGGCCGGGATAAAAACCGTTGCGGTATCATCATTTGGAGCTTGTCTAATGAAACTGCACCTTCCAAAGCCCGGAATGAAACGCTGACCGCTATGGCTAAAGATGTTCGCCTGCTTGATCCCACAAGATTAATTTCGTCGGCGTTTGATCACTTTAGATATAATAAAAACGAAATATTGATTGATGACCCGCTTAGCGAAAGTTTGGATGTGCTGGCAGCCAATAAATATATGGGCTGGTATGCGCCCTGGCCGTCGGAGCCCGGTAACGTTATCTGGAAAAGTAATTTTAAAAAACCGCTGATCATCTCGGAGTTTGGCGGCGAAGCAATGTATGGTAATCACGGTAGTAAAGACACCGCAAGCCTTTGGACTGAAGAGTATCAGGAACAGTTGTATAAAGACAACGTTGCCATGTTTAAGAAGATACCATTTTTACAAGGTGTGTGCCCTTGGATCATGGCAGATTTCCGGAGTCCGTTTCGTATGCATGCCCAGTTTCAGGAAGGCTGGAACCGCAAAGGATTATTATCTGATAAAGGATTTAAAAAGAAGTCATGGTATATCATAAACGACTTTTATAATCGGATCAAAGGCACTTACGGCAACTGATACATAGTACCCTGCCCCTTTTTTTTAACGTGGCCTTTTTTATATAAGCCTATGTTTACTAAGCGTCCCGAACTGTTGAGTTACGTATTATAAGTTCAGTATCAAGTACTTTAATCAGTAGTTTCCAGTCTGCCGGATCAGTGTCTATCATATCCATCAAAAGTTTGACTGCGGTACGTCCCATTTCGGCTAGGGGTACTGCTACCGTGGTCAGACTTGGTTCTACAAATCGTGATGCATAATCATTACTAAATCCAACTACGCCAATATCTTCGGGGATGCGTTTACCCAGTTGTTTAATAACTTGTAACGCTTCCATAGCGGTTGGATCGTTTATGGCAAATAAGCCGTCAGGCGGATTGTCCATATCCATAAAGTGCTTAATGTAAATCTTAACTTTGCTCAGGTTTAGGTCATAACTTATAATCAGATCCTCATCTACAGGAAGATGGTGTTTTTTCAAGGCATCAATATAGCCGTTTTGCCGTTTGCGGCTAATGGCCAATGAGGGTGGGCCGGCCAGATGAGCAATGCGCCTTTTCCCGGTTTTAATCAAATGTTCAACTGCTGTAAAAGCGGCATCATAGTCATTTACCATCACTTTAGGAGCCATAATTTCATCACAAACCCGGTTAAAAAACACTACGGGTATACCACGTCGCTGAAACGCTTTAATATGATCAAAATTCTTAGTTTCCTTGGTGAGCGATATAATGATACCATCTACGCGGTTACGCATCATGAGTTGCGCATTGCCTACTTCTATATTATAATCTTCATCACACTGGCTGATCAGAACATTATAATCACTTTTCCTTGCCTCTTCTTGTGCGCCAATCACCACCTGCGAAAAAAACGAAGTAACAAATTCGGGCACAATAATACCAATGGTTTTTGTTTTATTGGTAATCAGGCTTACCGACATCAAATTGCGCTGGTATTCCATCTTTTCAGCCAGTTCCAAAATGGCAACACGTGTTTGCTGCTTTACGTTGGGGTGCCCGGTAAGCGCTCTGGATACTGTTGATTTTGACAATTTTAATTCGCGGGCAATGTCAATAATGGTCGTTTGGTGGCTTTTCATTTTTTGCGCGTTTTTCAAAAATAAGTTTCAGCAACCAGGTTTCAAAATATGGGAACGTTCCCCAAAAATGGGAGCGGTTCCAACCGTGTTTAAGCACATTAGCCGTCACGGATGTATGGCAATAGTAATACTTTGGCCTTACCATTATAATCGGGATCGAAATTTCCAATGATAACTGATAGTTCAATTTCTAAGCGTACTTTGTTAAGGTACAAATTAAGTGCTGACTTAATTGTTACGGGCGGAGGCTTGTCTGGCGTTTGTGCAGCAATTACTGCAGCCCGGGCCGGTATAGAGGTCGTACTGGTGCAAGACCGGCCTGTTTTAGGCGGTAATTCATCAAGTGAGGTCAGGCTTTGGATACTTGGGGCAACCTCCCACATGGGTAATAACAACCGCTGGTCACGTGAGGGAGGAGTAATCGACGAAATTTTGGTCGAGAATACTTACCGTAATCCGGAAGGCAATCCGCTGATACTGGACATGATCCTGCTTGACAAAGTAAAGCAGGAAAGGCGTATTACTTTACTACTCAATACAGCTGTTTATGATCTTGAAAAAAACGGACCTGATACTATAACAAGTTTAACTGCTTTTTGCAGCCAAAACTCCACAGAGTACCAACTAACAGCACCCTTGTTCTGTGATGCATCCGGTGATGGCATTGTAGGTTTTTTGGCCGGGGCCGCTTTCAGGATGGGCGCTGAGTCGGCAGATGAGTTTGGCGAGAAAATGGCACCGTCTGCTGAGTATGGAGAATTACTGGGGCACTCACTTTACTTCTATAGTAAAGATACTGGCAAACCGGTAAAATTTGTACCGCCATCGTTCGCGCTAACTGATATAACCCAGATACCGAGATATCGTAACTTTAATGCTAACGAATTTGGTTGTAAGCTATGGTGGGTAGAATATGGCGGCCGCTTAGACACGGTTCATCAAACGGAAGACATCAAGTGGGAACTGTGGCGGGTGGTTTATGGCGTTTGGAACCACATAAAAAACTCAGGTGAGTTTCCTGAAGCTGAAAACCTCACTTTGGAATGGGTGGGGACTATTCCGGGTAAGCGTGAAAGCCGTAGGTTTGAAGGTGATTTTATGCTCACGCAAAACGATTTAACCACCCAAAAACTACATGATGATGCTGTAGCTTACGGCGGATGGTCAATTGACCTTCACCCGGCAGATGGTGTATATAGCGATCGGCCGGGCTGTAATCAGTGGCATAGTAAAGGTATTTTTTCAATTCCTTATCGCACCTTGTACAGCCGCAATATTAAAAACTTGTTCTTGGCAGGGCGCATTATCAGTGTAAGCCATGTGGCTTTTGGTGCAACCCGTGTTATGGCTACCTCGGCTTATGTAGGCCAGGCTGTGGGGATGGCAGCAGCTGTTTGCCTGCAGCACCACTTGCAACCCGCTCAGGTGCTTGAACCTGCCTATCTTCAAAAGCTGCAGTTTTTGCTTATGCAAGCGGGGCAGCATATACCCGGACTCCGTTTGAAAGATGAACATGATCTTGTACAAAAAGCTTCGATAAGCGCTTCCTCATCTTGCTTATTCAGCGGTTTTAAAAAAATAGATGGATGGAAGCCGCTTCAAATATCATCAGGCATGCTGTTGCCTTTACAAGCAGGTGATGTACCTGTGATTAGTTTTCCGGTGCAAGTAAGGCAGCCCACAACGTTGCAATGCGAATTATGGGTTTGCAGCAGGCCGGGCAGTTTTACACCTGACGTGTTATTGTCTCAAAAATGCGTGGCTATAAACAAAAATGGAAATGTAAAGCTGGATTTTGAAGTAAAGATGGATAAGCCCGGATATGTATTTTTGATCTTCAGGCAGAATCCTGACATTGAATTGGCTTATACAGAGCAGCGTACAACCGGTATTTTAGCAATATATAATCTGGTCAATAAGGCCGTGTCTAATTTTGGGAAACAGAGCCCGCCGCCAGATGCCGGAGTTGACGAATTTGAGTTTTGGTGTCCGCAACGACGCCCTGACGGAAGGAATATGGTGTTTAGCTTAAGTAACACACAAGTGATTTTTGAGCCTGAAAACATCAGAAACGGTATTGAAAGACCTGTGAAATTGCCCAATGCCTGGGTGGCTGATTTAAAGGATGAGCATCCGTCCTTGCATTTACAATGGCCAACACCACAACTCATCAATAGCTTGGTTTTATGTTTTGATACAGATTTTGACCACCCGATGGAATCTGTGCTTATGACACACCCAGAGAACGTTATGCCTTTTTGTGTTCGGAATTATCAAATAACCGACGGACAAGGCAACACGATTTACGCCTGCACCGGCAATTACCAGACTCGCAACGAGATAAAATTTGACGAGCCAGTAAAAACAGATAAAATATCCATTTTTGTTGAACATCCCTCATCAGATGTGCCGGCTGCCTTGTTCGGTGTTCGCTGTTATGGATCTGAAAATGCAAAAAATTAACACGTGGCTACTTTAGATTATATTGTGATGGGCGTTTTTGCCCTGTTGATTTTTGGTATCGGACTTACTTTTACGCGGGTAGGTAATAAAAACGGACAAGCCTTTTTTGAAGCTGGCGGTGAAACGCCTTGGTGGATCAACGGCTTGTCATTGTTTATTAGTTATTTTTCTGCTGGAACGTTTGTAGTTTGGGGGTCAATTGCTTATAAAAACGGACTGGTTGCGAACGTTATTCAAACCACGATGGCGGCCAGTGGCTTAATAGTAACAATTTTTATAGCTGCCCGGTGGAAACGTACAGGTGTAGCGACTGCAGCGGAATATATGGGAAAGCGTTTTGGTTCTCGCGAAAAGCAATTCTATACTTTTTTAACCTTATTGCTCAGTTTATTTACGACAGCTGGGGTTCTTTATCCGGTAGGTAAAATGGTTGAAGTGGCATCAGGCTTGCCTTTAAACTTGTGCATTGCCATCATTGGGCTTATCATTGTTTTGTATACGGCAGCGGGTGGCCTGTGGGCCGTTTTGGTCACGGATGTGGTTCAGTTTGTTATACTTACCGCAGCGGTACTTATTGTAATACCAGCCGCCATAGGCGATATTGGCGGGATTCACAACCTGTTTAAAAAAGCGCCTCAGGGATTCTTTGATCCGGTTAACGAAGAGTATAACCTTGGGTTTATGCTGGCTTTTGTAGTTTACCAAACATTTTACATTGGCGGTAACTGGTCATACGTACAGCGGTATACCAGCGTAGATAAACCGTTAAGTGCCCGTAAAGTAGCGGGGTTGTTTACGGGTTTGTATGTACTTTGCCCTATTGTTTGGATGCTGCCGCCAATGATTTATCGTATTATCAATCCTAACCTGCATGGTTTAGAGTCTGAAAATGCTTACATGATGCTTATTCATCGTGTAATGCCCGCCGGACTTATTGGTTTAGTGCTTGCAGGCATGGTCTCGGCTACGTCGAGCAAAGCCAACACCACAATAAATATGGTCGCTACCGTGTTTGCTCAGGATATTTACAAAAACCTGATGCGCCCTTCTGCACACGATAAAGAGATTATTCGGGTTGCTCGGTTTTTTACCTTGGTTTTTGGGGCTGCAACTATTGGTGTTGCCATTTGGATACCCAGTGCCGGAGGTATTGTGGAAGTGGTACTCAGCACTGCATCGATAGCCGGTGGTGCCTTGTTTGCCCCAATGATCTGGTCGCTGTTTTCAAAACGGCAAACAGGTTTTTCGGTTGTAACAGCCACAGTGCTGGCTTTGCTGATCAATCTTTTTTTTAAGACGATTAGCCCAGATTTGTTAAACTTAAAATTAAGCAGGGCTATAGAAACAGTTTTAGGTATGGGTATTCCTGTGGTGGTGCTTGGCTTGTTTGAGTTTTGGTTTGCCATCCGTAACCAGATTGCACCAGGAGCAATCGCGATGTCTGAAATTAGCGAGACCATTCGCCGTCAACCTGATCCGGCCGTCCATCTGGCCGCACAGCAACAAAATAATTTTGGAGTAACAGTCATTGCAGTCTCTATTTGCCTGGTGGGTGCCGGCATCATCGCGCTTGGGCTATTTGCATCAAAATTTGCCTTTACCGTAATTACTGTCGGTGGTATTATCTTACTTTTCGGAATTATTATCGCTCTTGCTGCCGTACGCCAGCGGGAAATGATGTTATTGAAAACCTCGCAACGGGCTTAGTAATAGCTTGGCTCTTTTGGCGCATACTTGTTTTAATAGAATAAAACTAGTTACCATTAATTGCTGAAAGAAAGTTATTCTTTAATTAAAAGAGCTTAAGTGAATAAATCCTTTTAATAAACAGGAACGAACAGAAGGTTGGTGGCCGGAATTTTATTACTATGTACAAGTGGTTTGTAATTATCTGTTTTTGCTGCATCAGCAAAATTGCTGTATCTCAACTTAAATTGCCGGCATTATTATCTGACGGAATGGTGCTTCAGCAAAAAAGCACTGTTAAGCTTTGGGGTACTTCGCTTGCAGGTCAAAAAATAACCGTACGCACTTCCTGGAATAAAAAAAAATATCGGGCAAAAACAGGCTTGCAGGGTGATTGGGCTATATTCATAAGTACTCCTGAAGCAGGAGGCCCATACAATGTTGCCGTAAAAGGACCCGATGAGATCATCATTCATAACGTTTTGATAGGGGAGGTTTGGTTAGCCTCGGGACAGTCCAACATGGACATGCCTGTAAAAGGGTATCCCAATACGCCTGTCCTTAATGCTAATGATATTCTGCTCGACTCGCCTGATGATAACGTAAGGCTATTTTACGTTGGAGCCTGCAGTAGCGCAATACCATTGGCAGATGTTAAAGGAAACTGGCAGGAGGCAAACGCGGCCTCTGTGCAGAATTTTAGTGCAGTAGGGTATCAGTTTGCAAAATTCCTTCATCAGCATTTAAAGGTACCTGTCGGTATCATCCAGGCGTCATGGCCCGGGTCTGCCATTGAAGCCTGGATGGACAAGCAGTTGGTAGCTGACGTGCTGAAAGACAGTCTGACGACTGATAAATCTATAAATACTTCGCCTCACCGAAGCCCTGGCAATTTGTTTAATGGTATGATTGCTCCGTTAATGAGCTACAAAATTGCTGGTACGATATGGTATCAGGGGGAACAAAACCGTTACAATTATTTTTCATACGCAGCGCTGCAGACCGCAATGGTTGATGCCTGGCATGCTGGATGGAATCATGATCGCTGGCCGTTCTACTATGTACAACTGGCGCCAATGCACTACCCGCCAGGGCAGCGAGCCTTGGTTCCACGAATGCGCGAAACCCAGGAAAAATTACTAAATACTTTATCTAACAGTGGCATGGCTGTAGCTATTGACGCCGGCGAGGAATACAATATACATCCGGCAGATAAGACGATTATAGCACGACGGCTCGCCTATCTGGCGTTGGGAAAAACCTATCATAAAAAGGGGATCGCTTACAGCAGCCCGCAATTCGGCAGTATGATTACAAATCTTGATACCGCCGTTGTAAAATTTATCAATGCACCTAATGGCTTAACAACTTTTGGTAAAACTCTGACACAGTTTGAAGTAGCCGGAAGTGAGAAAGTTTTTTATCCGGCAGTGGCCGTGCTTCAAAATGATGCGGTTAAGGTATACAGCACTCATGTAAAGCAACCTATTGCCGTCAGATACGCTTTTAAAGATTGGGCCTTTGGTGAGTTATACAGCACCGAAGGCTTGCCCGTGTCCTCGTTTCGTACAGACAATTGGTAATTCATCATTAAAATTTTACTGTTTTCTTTGTGGCCTGCAACCAATTTGTGGCTTGCTTAGGCTTTGATGTGTTTGTATTATAGCTTTGAGAACGTTCCCAAAAATTGGGAACGTTCTCAAAGCCCGCGTTGCCCGATTTGTGATGTAATAAAGTAAGCAGCTAAATATATTTGAAACAACCAATTGTAACACTACTAAACTTATTTACATGAGAGAACTCTACATCGCTGCACTGAGATCGTGATGTGCTGAATTTCGGTTTTATAAACTCAAAGCTTCATCATGTTTGCACTTTGCAAAGCAATGCTGCAAAAATCAAATCATCTCTTTTAAACCTAAAAATTACTTCAATGTCAATTTTTACAAGATTGTTATGGGTACTGACATGCTGTTTGTTCATCACAAAACAAACGTCGGCTGCATTTCAACGCAGTCAACAACCGTCAGCAGATACCCTGCTGACGGATTCTATAAAAAAGATCAAACAGCAGCTTTATTTTAAAACGCCTGCCAATTTATCAACGGCTTCAACTGCCGCGGTTAGCGGTGCTGCACTGGTAAACACGCCGGTAGTATCTTATCCACTGGCACTGGCAGGCCGACTGCCGGGGCTTACCGTGTCACAAACTAATGGGCAGCCGCTGAACGAAAATTTTACTATGCTGGTACGTGGTAAATCACCGCTGATATTGATAGATGGCATTCCGCGTGCCGTAACCGAAATTGGATTCAACGAAATTGAATCAGTGACGGTTTTAAAAGATGCTGTATCGCTTGCCATGCTGGGCATTAGAGGGTCGGGAGGCGCCGTGTCTATAGTCACTAAAAAGGGAAGTGCTACCCGGCAGCAAATTAATTTTAACCTGCAAACCGGCATTCAAAAGCCGTTGCAGAATTTGATCGGTAATTCTTTGGATGCCTATAATTATGGGCTATTATATAACGAGGCATTAAGTAACGATGGACTGTCAACAACTGCAAATGGATACAGTCAAACGGCTTTGGATGCTTACCGCCTGGGTACAGATCCTTTCCGTTATCCTGATGTAAATTGGCGTAACGAGATTTTAAAGAATTCGGCTGTTTTTGCCAGGTACAATTTCAACACCAGCGGGGGTAATAATTTTGTGCGCTACTTTGTTAGCCTGGAGCATTACCGCCAGGACGGATTGTTAAAAACAAGCGATGCAAATAAATATAACACCAACTCAGATCTAAAAGGATATTTTATCCGTTCAAATATCGACGTAAACTTAACAAGCAACCTCAGTGCAGGCGTTTATATCCAGGGTCGTATACTCAACACCTCAGCTCCCGGTAACGCCGGTACGGTGTCGCTGTTTAATTCTTTGCTTGCAACACCCAATGGCGCCTATCCTATATATAACCCCGATGGAAGTTATGCGGGCAATCAGCAATTCGCAAATAATATTAAAGCCCAGAGCATAGGAGCTGGTTACTCGTTAAGTAATACCCGCACGGTGTTATCAGATTTTTATCTAAAACGTTCGCTTGATGATATAACAAAAGGCCTTTGGATAAAAGCCAGGGCCTCATTCTTCAGTAATCTTAATGAAAACATTGTTCGCAATAAATCTTACGCTGTTTTCGAACAATATGGTACAAATTCGTCAGGTGCAGCCGGGTACAGGCAGTTTGGTAACAACGGCGCCCAGGTAAATAATAATTCTATTGCTTTCCAAAACCGGTCGGATTTTGAGGAAGTTTCGATAGGATATTCGCGCAGTTTTGGAGACAACGGCATCGATGCTACTGTATTAGCCAACCGGGATAACTTAATCAATGGTTCTAATCTGGCTTACACTATACAAGGTATTTCAGGTCATGTCGCCTATAATTACAAAAAGAAGTACCTGGCCGAAGTCTCATTTGCTCAAAGTGGAGCTAATCGTTATCCGAATAATGGTGGTTTCAGATACGGGTTTTTTCCGGCAGTTGGCTTAGGATGGAATGTAAGTGAAGAGAGGTTTTTAAAGTCGGTTACTTGGCTCAATCAGCTAAAAATCTATGGTTCTTACGGTAAACTGGGGCGCGACAATGCAGCTTATTATGTTTATCAACAAGTATATGATGCTAATCCTACAGCTTATTTTGGTTCAAGTGCTGCGGCAGGTACAACCGTTGGCGAGTCGTTTTTGGCCAATGCAAATATTACCTGGGAAAAATCCAAAAACCTAAACGCGGGTATTGAAGGAGCTTTATTGGGTAATAAACTTACGTTTAATGTAGAGTATTACAATAACCTGTTCAGCGACCTCTACATCGTGCGTGGCAATAATTCGGATATGCTGGGCATTGATTATCCGAGCGAAAACATCGGACGACAACGCTATTATGGCTGGGAGGCACAGGTTAACTGGGAACAAAAGAGACAGCGCTTTGGCTATTTTGCCGGATTTAATCTCAGTGCTCAAAACTCAAAACTCCTTTACTCGGCTGAGCCTGCTTTAAAGTACGACTGGATGTACAAAACCGGCCATCCGGTTGGGCAGACCTATGGCTATATAGCTGAGGGCTTATTTAATAGTCAGCAGGAGGCTAACTCATCACCTGTAGTTGAGGGTTACTCCGCTCAACCTGGTGATATTAAATATCGCGATCTGAATGGCGACGGAGTTATTAACCAGTACGATCAGACGACAATCGGTTCGCAAAAACCAACACTGTTTATCGGATCACGCTTGGGCTTTAACATAATGAACTTCGATTTTAGTACCCTACTGCAAGGTGTGGTCAATCAGCAGGTTTATCTGTCTGGTGCTGGCTATTGGGAGTTTCAGGGCGTTAACGGTGGGCAGGCATTTGAAACCCAGCTTAACCGATGGACACCGGCTACAGCAGCTACGGCTACTTATCCGAGACTGACGACTGGTGGCGGACCCCGTAACGGAACGGGCAATAACTTTGTAAACTCAACATTTTGGTTACGTAACGGCAATTTTTTACGGGTAAAAACAATTGAATTAGGTTACACCGTCCCGGGTAATGCCTCTAAAAAAATTGGTCTGAAATCAGCCCGTGTTTTCGTGAACGCATTGAATATGGCCACCATTAAATCATCAGCATTCAACGGTGCCGACCCCGAGAATTACAAAGGGCTTTATCCAATTGAGAAAATATTTAACCTGGGCGTCAACATCCAATTATAACACCGTATGAAAAAAATATTTACATTTTTAACCGTGGCGCTTATAGTAAGCGTTTGCTCATGCAGTAAAAAGTTTGACAGGGTGCCCGAAGAGCGTACGTCCGAAACGGATGTTTTTGATAAAGATGACAAGCTTGGTACTTTAGAAACTGCTTACCTGCTTGGAATATATGCCAATCTTCCTTCAGGATTTAACCGTATTGACGGCGATTTTTTAGATGCAGCAACAGACGATGCTGTCCCATCGTCTAACCGCTCAAATATTGTATTGCTCAATAATGGGCAACTTACCGCGGTTAACTACCCGGATGCCAATTGGGACAACAGCTATACGATGATTCGAAAATGCAACGTGTTTTTAAATAACATTAGTGTAGTGCCTATTGCTCCCGAGATTATGAAGCGTCAGGTTGCTGAAGCTCATTTTTTGCGCGCATTTGCTTATTTTGAATTATTAAAGCGCTACGGTGGAGTGCCGCTTATTGGTGATAAGGTTTTTGCACTTGATGATAATTTAAATATACCCCGTAATACGTTTGCCGAGTGTGTAGATTACATTGTAAAAGAATGTGATTTGGCCATAGCGGGGTTGCCGGCAGGTTCGACCATTGCTACCGGTGAGTATGGCCGTGCACCGCTTGAGGCAGCTATGGCTTTAAAATGCAGGTTGTATTTATACGCTGCCAGTGCACTATACAACGGCGGCGGTGTTGAGGCTAATGCTCAAATTAAAGCTTTAACCGGCTATCCGGTGGCTGATGCATCAAGATGGCAAAGCGTAATATCGGCTGCCGAAGCCATTATTGCTTCGGGCTATTACCGGCTGCCTGCCGGTACAGGCGCTACCGCCTACGCATCTGTATTTACCAACCGCATTAACACAGATATTATCTTTGCAAAGCAATCCGCACCATCGGTAAGCATAGAAAACGCGAATGCACCGGTAGGCTATGTATCGCCCAACACCAGTAACGGCCGTACCAGTCCGACACAGAATTTTTTGAATGCATTTCCAAACGCCGACGGATCAGTATTTACAGGCCAGGTAACCAGCTTAACTCAATATACCGGGCGTGATCCCCGGTTGCAAGCCATTGTTTTTTATAACGGTGTGAACTGGCTGGGGCGCCCTGTGCAAACTTTTGAGGGAGGCTTGGACAAGCCAAATTCACCTTTGAGAACACAAACGCGTACCTCTTACTACCTGCGCAAGTTCATGGCTGATTTTTCGTCGTCGGCCAATTACGCCAATCAAAGTCATAATTTCCCGTATTTCAGGTATGCTGAAGTATTACTTAGTTATGCCGAAGCATTAAATGAGGTGGGCCGTACCGAAGATGCCGTAAAACAGCTGGCATTGGTGCGTGCCCGTGCGGGTATAACCGCAGGCTCGGGGAGTCGGTACGGAATCAGAGCCGGCATCAGTCAGTCCGACTTGCGCGACTTAATACGGAACGACCGGCGCATTGAACTTTCGTTCGAGGAGCATCGCTTTTGGGATATCCGCCGGTGGAAGCTTCGGTCTGCTTTGAGCAGTTCGCTGCAAGGCCTGCAGCTTACCTCCAATGGTACCACTTACAATGTACAAAGTGTAGATGTTGCGCAGCCTTTGTTTCTGGATAAATATTATCACATGCCCATCCCTTACAGCGAAACTATTAAAAATAACAAGCTGATCCAGAACGAAGGATACTATTAATTTCCTTTAACCAAACCTTAAAAAATGAAAAGATATTTATACACCTTTTTTGTGCTGCTGTGCAGTATGTATGCCTTGGCGCAAAAGAAGCAAGTAACCGGTGTGGTTAATGATGCGACGGGGCCACTGGCCGGAGTAACCGTCTTAGAAAAGCAAAACCCGACAAACGGCGTACAAACTGACGGCAACGGGAGGTTTAAGCTCAGTGTGCAAAGTAATGTTTTGGTGGTACGATTTGTTGGTTACATAACTCAGGAAATTACCGTACCGGCTCAGGGTAGTATTGACGTTACACTGAAATCTGAACAAAAAGATTTGAATGAAGTCGTGGTAGTAGGTTTTGGCCGTCAGAAAAAGGTAACTCTGACCGGCGCTGTAAGTGCTATTAAGGGTGATGAAATTCGCCAGAGCCCGTCTCCAAGTTTGCAAAACACTTTAGCAGGGCGCATTACCGGTTTTAGTGCACAGCAGCGCGGCGGTCAGCCCGGCCGAGATGGCGCCAGTTTCAATATTAGAGGGGTAAGCTCGTACACCGGCAACAACAATCCGCTTATTTTAGTAGATGATATAGAGTTTACTTATGATCAATTTTCGCAGCTTAACGCTAATGAAATTGCCTCAGTAAGTATCTTAAAAGACGCTTCGACTACATCCATTTACGGTATCAAAGGCGCAAACGGCGTGGTGCTGGTCACAACAATACGCGGAAAAGCAGGTAAGCCCCAAATATCATTTTTATCAGAGTATGGCCTTAGTCAGCCTACCCGCAGGCCGGAGTATTTAGATTCGTATGGTGCAGCCACGGTGTCAAGAACCGCGCAGCTCAATTCTAATGCCCTCAATCCAAACCCAAACTTTGTACCTACATTTTCCGAGGCAGATTTACAGGCTTTTAAAGACGGATCTGATCCTTACGGGCATCCTAATAATAACTGGACCGATTTATTGCTTAAAAAGTTTGCGCCGCAGTTTCGCGCCAACTTCGATGTGTCTGGCGGCACAGATAAAGCAAGGTATTTTGTTTCGTTAGGCTATCTGGACCAAGGCGGTCAGTTTAAAGACTACAGTGCTGATCTGGACAGCCGCACTTTCTATAAACGCTATAATTACCGATCGAACATTGATCTGACCATCAATAAGAACCTGGATGTGCGCTTCGATCTATTTGGAGCGGTAGACCAGACAGCGACTAATAACGCCAGTGTTGATGGTAATCTATTTAGTGACCTGAGCCGCTTTAACGAAACAGCACCCTACAATTATCCGGTTTATAATCCCAACGGATCGCTGGGGTACAGTTTGTGGCAGCGCAGCGGTACGGATCGGAACAATAATAATATCATCGGCCGATTGATGTATAACGGCTATATCCGCAACTATTCTAATAATATTAATCTGGCCACATCAGTAAATCAAAAACTAGGCTTTATTACCAAAGGTTTATCGGTTAAAGGCACCTTAGCTTACCGTAATTTGTACAATTATGGTCGTAATTTAACTCGTCCGGCATCAGGTAGCGGCTTTCTGTCCTACATCTACGATCCCAAATCCGATAATTATACATTTGGACAGCGTGATAATTTTTACCGCATGAGCATACCTTCTTTAGGTTATACGCCCGGCAGTACAGGAAGTGCTTTAACTATGCAGGCTATTCTTAATTACGACCACACTTTTGATAAGCACCATTTCACCGGATTACTGCTGTACAATCGTAATAGTAAAACAGCAGCTAACACATCAAACACAGACTATAACTTTATACCTGAGAATTTTCAGGGTTATACCGGCCGTTTAAATTATAGCTACAATAACAAATATTTGTTAGAAGTAAGTTCGGCGTACAACGGTACCGATCGTTTCGTGAGCGATAAAAGATTTGGCTGGTTTCCCGCCGTAGCTGCAGGCTGGAACGTTGCCGAGGAAGAGCTATTCAAGAAGCATGTGCGTTTTATGGAGCTGCTCAAGTTACGCGGTTCTTATGGTCTGGTAGGTATTGATAATACAGGTGGCGTGTACTCTTATGTGCAATCTTATGCAACAGGCAGCGGGACTGGTTTATTTGGTACAACCACCAACACTGGATACACTACAGTAACCGAAGGAACTCTGCCCAATAACGAAGTTACCTGGGAAAAGGAGCGCAAACTGGATATTGGTTTGGATTTTGGTTTCTTAAACGGTAAGATAACCGGTGCTTTAGACTACTTTAATAATAACCGCTATGATATTTTAACTCCGCGCGGTACGGTATCGGCAGTATTCGGGCAGGCTCTGCCTAATGTTAACCTTGGACGAACCAACAACAAAGGTTTTGAAGCCGAGCTTAACTTTAATGATAAGATAGGTAACGATTGGTCTTATCAAATACGCGGTACCTACTCCTTTGCCAAAAACAAGGTGCTCTTCCGAGACGAGCCTGTGCCACTGTACCCTTACCAGGGCCTGACTGGCCGGCCGATTGGTTCGGCGCTTAAGTATAGCTGGACCGGTGAATTTTATACAGCTGCAGATATTGCAAATGCGAGCGTACCCAAACCAACGGTGACCGGGCGCCCGGGTGATCCTAAATACCGGGATTTAAACGGGGATGGTGTGATTGATGCCAGTGATATGTCTTATTTCGGTTATACAAATATACCCAGGACCACTTACGGCATTACTTTAGGGGCCGGCTATAAAAATATCCGCTTTACGGTGCTGTTTCAGGGGGTAGCCAACGTGGTGGCTAGTGCACAGGGAGCGGTAACCTCTAATGCGGCATCTAATGCGCAGCCAATCTATTTAGAGCATTGGACTCCAGAGCTCGGTAACAGTGCCAAATATCCGCAACTCTACACCTCAGCACTAAGCCAGAGCCCTCGTGATTTTTACTCGGATTTTTGGGCAATTCCGGCCGACTACCTCCGACTAAAAACTGCAGAACTTACCTATACATTTGGCCCCAAAGCTTTAAAGGCTTTGCACTTAAAAGGCCTGCGGGTATATACCAACGGATATAATTTAATTACCTGGAGCAAACTGGACAAGCTTTATAATTTGGATCCAGAAGTGCTGGAGTCGACCGGTACACAACCTTACCCGCCAACACGCATTATCAACTTTGGCTTTAATGTTACTTTTTAATTCATGATCATATGAAATATCTTTTCATACTCATTACGCTATTCTCGTTTGGCATGCTATCGTGCAAAAAATCAAGCTTTCTTGATGATAAGACCAACGGTCTGAGCGCTGATGCTATTTTTACCGACAGTGTGCAAACGCTTAACTTTTTAAACAAGATTTATTTGGATGCAGGTTACTCTTTCGGGCCGTCAAGGTTCTCTTCCGCTGGAGGGTCGGGTAATACCGAGCTGGCTACCGATAATACAGAAGGAAACAATAATACCGCAGTTTGGGCTGATTCTTACGTGCGCGGTTCTATCGGGCCAACTAATGTACTCACCAATTTTGCAACGGATAAAGATTTCTGGAACACGCCCTATAAAAATATTCGCCGAGTAAACTTGCTGTTGTCCAAGCTACCCGATGCGCCATTTGCAGAAATAACTAAAAAGCGGATTAGGGGAGAAATCAGGTTTTTACGCGCTTACTATTATCATTATATGGTGGTTGCCTTCGGCGGCATACCGATTATTAACGATCAGGTGTTCGATATCAATGATATTATCAATATTCCCAGAAACAGTTTTGCCGATTGTATTACTTACCTTACCTCTGAGCTCGATGCGGCTGCTGCGGATCTGAATGGGCTGGTGTATAAAGATCTGGATTATGGCAGAGTTACCCGGGGGGCATGCCTGGCACTCAAGGCGCGTGTTTTGCTTTATGCTGCGAGTCCCCTGTTTAATGGAGGCGCTACAACCACCGATGCTAATATAGTGGCTTTGGTGGGATATCCCAGTTACAATGTCAACCGCTGGCAACAAGCAGCGGATGCGGCTAACGCTGTGATTAACCTTAACCAGTACGCACTATATGTTGATAATGCTACCCGCCCGGGGTACGGGTTTTACCAAGTGTTTTTGCGCAGGGTGAACAGTGAGTACATTTTTGCCTATAACCGGCCGGCGCAAAAAGAATTTGAAGCTTATTACCTGCCGCCAACCCGTTCAGGTGCCAGTATACAAAAGCCAACCCAAAGCTTGGTAGAGTCGTTTTTGATGCGGGATGGAAAGTCGATCAAAGAAAGCGCGGCTTACAACCCGAATGACCCATATGTGAACCGTGATCCGCGCCTGGACAATTCAATTATTTATAATGGGCAAACCTATATGAGTAATACCGGAGTCAAAGGCCAGGTGTTTACGTATACCAGCGTCGGTTCAACCATTCCCAATAACACCTCAGATGCCTACACAACTTCCAACCGTTTTACTGGCTACTTCGCGCGTAAAATGTGTGATGAAAATTTAACTAATGCACTGTCGGGAAATACCGAACGGGCCTGGCCGCTAATTCGTTATGCTGAGATTTTATTAAATTATGCCGAAGCTATTAATGAAGCAGGGCAACCTGGCCTGGCTTATGCTCCTGTAATTGCCATAAGGGCACGAGCTGGTATTACATCCGGATCTGATAACCTCTATGGCCTGAAACCGAATATGACCACTGAGCAGATGCGGGAAATAATAAGGAACGAGCGCCGGATTGAGCTGGCTTTTGAAGATCATCGCTGGAACGATATCCGCAGATGGAAAATTGCCGAAAAAGTGCTGAGCGGTTTTAACAGCGTAGATGTCATTACCAGAACCGGTACTAGTACTTATGTACATACGATAGGCAGTGCACCGCGTATACTAAGTTTTAGAAATGCTATGTATTTATTACCCATACCATTATCAGAGATACAGAAAATGCCGCTGATGCTTCAAAATCCAGGCTACTAAGCGCAAATTGCTCAATAAACTTAACGCTATGAATGATTACATGCGATTCTTTCTTCTTAAAGGCTTTGTTGTCTTGTTCAGCTTTTTTACTTCAACAAGTAAAGCGATTACTCATCCATCGGGCATGCATCCGCAGGCGCAGCTCGATTTTGTGAAGCAGCAAATTAAAAATAAGAAGCAGCCGTACTTAAGCGCATATCAACAGCTGATTCTCAAAGCTGACTCGGCCTTGCTGGTAGAGCAACATGCGGTAGAGGACTTTGCTATCCCGGGGTTTTATGTTAAAAAAGAGGAACACCGGCAAAGGTCGCTTGCCTTGCAGGTTGACGGTTTTTCGGCATATAGCTGCGCCCTGGCCTGGCAACTGACAGGTAAAAGTAGATATGCTGAAAAAGCGGTTTACTTTTTAAACGCCTGGGCAATGATCAATAAAAAATATTCGGAAAATGATGGCCCGCTGGTTATGTGTTACTCTGGCACCTCAATGCTTATGGCTGCCGAATTAATGCGTAATTATAAAAAATGGACGCCGGCGCAACAGCAGGTATTTGCAGGCTGGGTACGCACCGTTGTTAATAAAGCGGCGCATCGCATACGCACTGGCAAAAACAATTGGGCTGACTGGGGACGTCTGGCCTCTGTACTTGCCGACTGCTACCTGGATGATACAGACGATATTAAGGTTGTGGGCGGGTTGATTAAGGAAGATATTTTTAATAAGCTGGCCCCAGATGGCCATATGGTTGAAGAAGTAAAGCGCGAGGGGAACGGCATCTGGTATACCTATTTTTCTTTGGCGCCGCTTACCGCATCGAGCTGGGTGATCTTTAACACGACCGGCGAAAATCTCTTTGATCTAAACCGCGATGGCGCATCTATCAAAAAATCATTGGATTATCTGCTGTACTACAATACGCACCCTGCCGAGTGGACTTGGTATAAAAATCCGGTAAGCGGCCAGGTGAATACTGCTACAGGCTTTTGGCCAGCCAACTTGCTCGAGGCCATGCGTTATGTTTATCACGAAGCAAACTATAACACGTTTGTATCGCCTTATCGCCCCATCATATATCCGCGTCATGACTACGCGTGGACTTACCCAACTCTTTTTCCCGTTAGTATTAACAATTATAACGACATCAAATGAAATGTTTTGCAACAGGATTAGTAGGAGGGATGATAGCTGCTTTAATTACGCTAGCCGGCTGTAAGGTTAATCAACGGCTTGCGGTTGCGAACCCGTATGCTGCCGAAGGTTACCAACTGGTTTGGGCCGATGAGTTCAACACAAATGGTGCGCCGGATAGTACCAGCTGGAGCTACGAACGCGGTTTTGAACGAAATCATGAGCTGCAATGGTATCAACCTCAAAATGCATTTTGTAAAAATGGCTTATTGATACTGGAAGCCCGCCGGGAGAATAAGCCGAATCCGATATATGCCGATGGAAGTACAGAATGGCGTAAAGTACGCAAGCAGATTGAATATACATCTGCGAGTATTAAAACAATTAAAAAGAAAGCCTGGCAATACGGAAGGTTCATCATGCGCGGACGAATCAATATCAGCAGCGGTATGTGGCCTGCCTGGTGGACATTGGGCGTTTCGGGCAAGTGGCCTGCCGACGGTGAAATTGACATGATGGAATACTATAGAAAAATGCTGCTAGCCAATATTGCCTGTCTTGGAGCGGATGGCAAGCCTGAGTGGTATACTGTCAAGTTCAAAACTGATTCTTTGGGAGGGGCAGGTTGGGCTGAAAAGTTTCATATCTGGCGTATGGACTGGGATGAGCATGAAATTGCGCTTTACGTAGATGATGTTTTAATGAATAAGGTTGCTCTGAACAAACTTGAAAACAAAGATGGTTCTGGAGTTAATCCATTCAAACAACCCCATTATATGCTGCTTGATCTGGCTGTCGGCGGTGACCAGGGTGGCAATCCGGCTGGTAACAGTTTTCCCCGCCGTTTTGAAGTCGATTATGTCAGAGTTTACCAAAAGCAGGTTCAACAAAATTAAATCGCATGAACACATCAATCTTGAAAAAATGGTTAGTGTTGATTATTCTGATCACAGTAACCGTATCAACAAACACATTTTCGGCCGACAAGGGCGACTCCCTTTTTACGCAAAAAACCTTATTAAAGGCAATGCGGCATGTAGCCGACTGGCAGGTTAACCAGTGGAATACATCAGGTTTCAGGCATCCTAAAGTTGATTGGACAAACGGTGCCTGCTACACCGGGCTTTTTGCTTTGGGTAATATTAGTGGTAACACCAAGTATTTGGATTTGCTAAGAAATATTGGGAATGATCTGCAATGGAATACTGGCCGTAACCGTTTCCATGCCGACTATTACTGCGTTGCACAAACTTACGCCCAACTGGCCATCAGCTACCGCGACCCCTCAATGGTTGCGCCTTTCAGGTTACTGGCAGACAGTATTGTCAGTCAGCCACACAAGGAGTCTCTTCATTGGAAAAACAGGATAGAATCGAGAGAGTGGGCTTGGTGCGACGCGCTATTTATGGCACCTCCGGCTTTAGCTTATTTAACTACGGCAACTGGTGAGGCGCGCTACCTCAACACCGCTTCCAAGTTATGGTGGAAAACCACAGATTTTTTGTATGACAGCAGTGAGCATTTATATTTCAGGGATGAAAGTTATTTTGACAAAAAAGAGCAAAATGGTAAGAAAGTATTTTGGTCCAGAGGAAACGGCTGGGTAATGGGAGGATTGGTAAGAGTGCTGGAGAACATGCCCGCCAAGCATCCCGACCGTAAACGTTTTGAGCAGTTGTACAAAGACATGGCTGCCCGTATAAGCGGTTTGCAGCAGGATGATGGTAGCTGGCATGCATCTTTGCTCGACCCGCAAAGCTACCCGGTTAAGGAAATGAGTGGTACGGGATTTTATTGCTATGCGCTTGCCTGGGGTATAAATCATAAGCTGCTTGATAAAAACAAGTACCTGCCAGTGGTCAAAAAAGCTTGGGTGGTACTTAATTCTGCAGTGCAGGCAGATGGTATGTTAGGATACGTACAGCCTATAGGGGCAAGTCCGGATAAGGTTGACGAAAGTAGTACGGAGGTATATGGCGTGGGAGCGTTTTTGCTGAGCGGCGCTGAACTTTACAAAATGGCCCAAAAAAGAATCATCTAAATTGATCATGATGATAAGGTTTTTATTGATAGTGTTTTTAATAATAGCGGTTTTAGCAGATGTTGTTTTTGCACAGCGTAAAAGCAATTATGATAACGATATTAAAATTATACAAGCATATGAAAAGATGTACCAGGTACCCAGTCATCCTATCGTATTTGTTGGCAGTTCTTCAATTCGCAAATGGGATGATTTGCAAGAAGCCTTTGGTAATTATAAAGTAATTAACCGGGGCGTGGGCGGATCTGTGATTGATGATATTATTTACTATGCTGATCCTCTGATTTTTCGGTACCAGCCTAGGCAAGTGGTTTTGTATGTTGGAGATAACGACATAACACACCCGAATGCAACAGCCGATACTATCATTAATAAGACGGTTACACTTTATAAATTGATTCGCGCTAAACTGCCAGATGTGCCGTTGATTTATATCAGCATAAAACCAAGCCCCAGCCGCGAAAAGTACCGTCTTAAAATTGAGTCGGTCAATAGTCAACTCAAACAATTTTTCTCCAGCGAGCCCAATACTCATTTTATAGATGTATATGCGAAGATGCTTGCCAGAGACGGTAGCTATCGCAGAGACTTATTTCAGACTGATATGACGCATATGTTATTGCTGGGATATCAAATTTGGGAAAAAGCTATAGGGCGATTTTTGCTTAAACCTTAAGGGGCGAATACTAATTATAAATAGTACTCTTCTTTAACGTTTAATCCGGTAAAATTTGCGAAATAAATGCAAGTTATTCATGGCTGCTATTGCATTATAGATGATATAAGAGCTGATAATTCTATAGGTTTGTGTAGCAAAAGGATAGTCAAAGGCCCTGTTAGTCAAAAACAGGGCTTTTTTTTATATTATATTATTAAACGACAAAGCATTGTTGTTAATTCAAATTTCTATGAGCTTTTATAATAATATCTACGGGAAAGTTTCATGAAAACGTAAATTGAATAATTAGCAACAAGAATAATACCAGATATAATATATAGTTAAAAAATATATATCTCTTTGAGTCAACGTTAAGGAAAAATGTTAAAGCAACAAAAAGGGACTTACTTATGCATATATTAGTCAGTCCCTTTTTGTGTCGCCTAATGGACCGGACTCGAATCTAACGAGTTTCTATATTTCCAGTTATTCTTCAAGTAGTGCAACTACCAGCCCAAGCTATGCTGATAGTTACACTATTTGAATGTAAAAGCCTCATCATTTAATGAGGCTTCTAAAAATTGAATTGTGATATAGGTTAGCGTTTAGTAATCAAATCAATAGTTGCGCTTAGTATAAAAATTATCACACTAAACGTAAGCATGCCTAACAGATAAGCCCCGGCAGCCATCAAATAACGCCCAAATTTCCTTCTGCTGTCAAAAAAATCACCTATCGCCCAGGCTGAATAACCCAGGCTGATGGCAGCCGAAAAAGCCATTGTTTTATAACTGGTAATGCCTTCAATCAGTGCAAATACCGAAAATATGAGCATGCCCATGCCCATCACAAAGCATAGTAGTATCAGGATTTCAAAAAAGTTGTATTTGCTCTTCCTGAAAAACAGATGCAGCCACCCTGCTATACATATGCCCATAACGATATTGGTGTATCCGTAATGGTTTTGCACCCAATTATTGATGGAACTGGTTGCCAGGTTATCTTTATCGCGCACAGTTATATATCCTTTGTCCAGATGAAAAAAATGAGTGACTACCGTATACAATAACGACGATAGGATAATAAACAAGATGGGCTTAACCAGCCGGCTCCTGTTTTCGGCTACAAACGCCCTGACGCTTTTGCCGGGGCTCAGCAAAAGTTCCCGGACGGTATATAATATCCCTTTTTCAAAATGCAGCACATGTAACACTTCGTGCTGAACGTAGTGAGCATCTATACGGTTAAGTTTAGCCGGCTGACCGCATTGCGAACAAAACTTATGCGTTATCTCGTTATGGCAATGGCTACAAGTGATAGTATCTAAAATCATGAGGATATAAATAGTGATGCAAAAATTAAAAAAGGGATGGGTTTGTTAACTACACTAAAGTGTAGATTTGCTATATCCATTCGCCCATGATTAATGACAGCAAAACCGCACTGTTAACACGTAATAGAATAACACAGTTAGCCGAGGCCGACCACCGGCAGCAGCAGGATTATTTGGAAGCGATAAGGGCCTTTGTCCGTTTTAGTTACGAAAGTATTTATGTTATTGATTATGAAAAGATGGGGTTTGAGTATGTATCAGACAATCCGTTGTTTTTAAGCGGGCATTCTGCAGCCCAAGCGCTGGAGCTGGGTTACGAATTCTATTTTAAGCATGTGCCCGAGGCCGACTTGCAAATGTTGGCCGGCATTAACCAGGCTGGGTTCGATTTTTTTGATAAGATACCTGTGGGCGAGCGCAAGCATTATTGCATCACTTACGATTTTCATCTTACAGGTAAGGATGGCAAGCCGTTGCTTATTAACCATAAACTTACCCCCTTGTTATTAACTGCCTCTGGTAAAATGTGGAAGGCTGTTTGTGTAGTATCTATCTCCTGCAATAAAAAGGCAGGAAATATATTTATAAGTAAACAGGGGACTGATGAAGTATGGCAGTTGGATAGTCAAAGCAGTACCTGGAAAAAATTTGTAAAACCCAGGCTAACCAAACGCGAGATGGAAATTTTGCACCTGCATGCCCAAGGCCTGACCATTAACCAAATAGCCGAAAAAATATTTGTATCGCCCGACACGGTAAAGTATTACCGCAGGCGTATTTTTGATCGTCTCAACGTTAGCAATATTGCCGAAGCACTGGCTTATGCCGTAAACAGTAAAATGATCTGACCTGAAAATTTTTATACTCCGGGTAGTTGCCGTGATGCAAAGGCAAATCGGCATTCCGCCTTGCTGGCGCGATTATGTAGTGTAAGGAGGTGATTTTGGTTAATTGGACTCAAATTAGTCTCAAACAAAAAAAGCACCTACATCATCAATGTAAGCGCTTTTAGCGGAATGGACGGGACTCGAACCCGCGACCCCATGCGTGACAGGCATGTATTCTAACCAGCTGAACTACCACTCCTCCCGTTTGGGATTGCAAAGGTAATCGCTTAAGTTTAATTTCCAAAACAATGTTGTGGAAATATTTTTCAAAAATTTTATTTGATTGAATAAGAGGTGTTTTAATTGTATTATGGAGTTGATAAAGCTATTAAGCTAGCAATTGAAACAAATCTTGCGTTGTTAACTCAGCTTTTGTAAAGAAAGATTTGTGTTAAAAAGGTAACAATGTGGGCAATATTTGCTGTAAACTATTGCTTAAAATAAGCAGATGTACTTTTGCCTACTATAATTAATCTTTATAATTTAAAGCTAACATTGAATTAATAAACATATCGGTTGTTTGTAATGGTGACTATGAACATTAAATTCCGTTTCTTAATTATATTCTGTTTGCTTTGCCTGCAGGCCTTTTCGCAGCAAATGGGGGCACAGGCTAATTATAAATTGGTGTCTGGCGGCGATTGGGTAAAGGCTAAAAATTACTATCTGCTTACGCTGTTTGAGCAGAACAGTGCCGTAAAAAACCTGCTCAAAAATGATGCTGAACTCCGGCAACTGGCTCAAGTCAAACACAATGCCGTGAAGCTTTCGCTCACCGAGTGTAAAGACGCGTTATGCCTGCCTGGAAAGCAAAAATTTACGGTGGACGAAATTCAAAAAGTAAGCAATCGCTTGAAAGCGCTTTACCAGCCCGGCAACGCTTTAGGTAACCTCGTTAAAATGCATCTGATTCCGTCGGGTATGTACATCAAGTATAATAATGAACCGCCGGTTGACCTTTTAATTAAAGCATGGGAGCAGGATGCTAATTATGTAAATTATACCATCGGTGTTTATGCAGAGGGCAACAAGCCTAATTATCCGCAGGTTGATTCCATAAGCTATGATGTAAAAAGGAAAGGCTATATTAACCTGATGTATGACTGCGCAACCGACGTATCAGAAAGCGCAAAAAATGACCTGCTGTTTTTCACTCCGTCATTAAACGCTGCATTGCTTTATCTCGAAATTAACGAACGCCGCAATGCTGGCTTTTACGAGCCCATGGCTACCACGGCCAATAAGTTGGCGGTTGATCGGGTAAGCAAAATCAAATGGGCATCTTATCCTTACTCGCACATTTTGGTGCCTGGTGCCGGGCCTGATAACCTGACCACGCCGTTAAGCGGGGAGGGAATGCTGCGTTGCAAGGCCGCTGCCCGGCAGTATTTTGCAGGCAAAGCGCCGTTTGTAGTGGTATCAGGTGGTAGCGTGCATCCATACAAAACAAAATACAATGAGGCTGCCGAGATGAAAAGGTATATGGTCAATATGCTTCGTGTACCTGAAAGTGTTATAATTATCGAGCCTCATGCCCGCCATACCACTACCAACATACGTAACGATGTGAGGCTGATATTTAGATACGGTATGCCAATGGATAAACCCGGCCTGATTGTAACTAATAAAAGCCAAAACGACGGGATTACCAATATGGATAAACGCTGCTTAAAAGAGTTGGGTTATGTGCCTTACAAACTCAGCAAACGCCTCTCCGAAACTGCACTGGAATTTTATCCCGTTATTACCTCGCTGCAAATTGACGCAGATGAACCAATGGATCCATAGTGAGTCATTAAGAATCAATTTCATGGAAAAAGCCTATAGCTTTCTCGATTAACTTAATAAAAAAAATTAAGTAATAGTTTTTTAACATGAAGTTATTTAAGAGTTGACCCTGGTTTGACGAACTAAATGCTGTTTTTTAACGGTGTCGGCTTCCATCGGTAAACACCCAATTTTACAAGCAATCCCTTTGTATAAATGTAAAGCTAAGCCGATTTCGGCATTGCCAGGTTATCGAACTTCTGCACTAAAGACCGTTATTATCCCATCCCGTTCGACGAGTATAAACTCGACCGAGCAAGGATGTATCAAAATCTGGGTTATTAAAATCCGATACTCAGAAGTAGGAAAATACTTTCCTACTTTTTTCTTTCTTTGCCCTAAATGAAAAAACTGTTTTCCACTATTGCTTTATCGCTATTCGCTGCTTTTGCCTCAGCGCAAAATGCTCAAAAGGTTAACGTATTCCTGGGTTCGTCCGGCGATCATGGCCAGATGTCGCCTGCTGCTTCATCGCCTTTTGGTATGCTGAGTGTCGGGCCGCAAACCTATCCCAAATTGCATATGGGTTATGAGCATAAAGCCAAAACATTTTTAGGTTTTACGCACAACCGTTTTGAGGGGGTAGGTTGTCAGGGTAGTGGCGGTAATATATTAATTAAGCCCTTTACTGGCAATGATGCATCGGCATGCGTTTTAAATAAATCCACCGAAAGCGCAGGCCCAGGCTTTTATCAGGTAGCGTTTGCCAATCAAATAAAGGTCGATATTGCTGTAAACGGTAATGCCGGGGTAGAAGATTATACTTTTCCGGAAAACCAAAACAAAGGTTTTTTGATTGACCTGAGCCATACGCTTGCCAACAAGTTTGTAGCCGAAGAGCACCAAACAGAACCCGACGCCATCAGCGGTTGGATAGACTCTCGCACCACGTGTAATGTGGGTACGTATAGGGTATATTATGCCATCAAGTTTGGCGGTCCGGTAATTTTTAAATCAGCTGGCCAACATCAATTTCAGGCGGATGTCAGTAATAATGCCACACATATACAAATTCATGTGGCCTTTTCAAGTGTGGATGTACTGCATGCCAAGGCTGCAATCAACAACAGTGGTTTACAATCTGTTAAGAACGCCGGTCAGAACGCTTGGAGTAGCCTTTTAAATAATGTTAGAGTAAAAGGTGATGTCGGGCGCCAAAAGTTATTCTATTCGCTGCTATACCGCACTATGCAATCACCTTACCTGGTGTCAGAAAAAGACGGCAGCTATCGGGCAACTGATGGCAGCTTGCAGCACACCGGTGGGCAGGTTTACAATGGTTGGGCTATTTGGGACAACTATCGCACCCAATTACCTTTACTGGCACTGCTTTACCCGGATAAATACCAGTACATGGTTAACTCTATCGCCAGTATGTATAAGTATGGCAAAAAGGATTACGCCACCCAGCACGAACCATCTAATACGGTGCGCACCGAACATGCCATCGTTGTTTTATTGGATGCTTACCGCAAAGGTTTTAAAGTAGATTTTAAAAGCATAGCTGATTCAATGGTAGCCGAAGCCGGCCGTTTAGATTTTGCTCATCCTGATAAGGCGCTTGAGTCGAGTTACGACATCTGGGCACTATCGGAGATCATGAAGATTATGGGCAAGACTGACCAGAGCGCCAAGTATCGCCAACAGGCATTGCAATACAAAGAATATTGGAACAAAGATTTTAAAGACCTGACCAAGCCCGATGTTGATCGTGTTTCGGCACGGGGCATGTACCAGGGAACCATCTGGCAATATCGCTGGCTGGTACCTTTTGACAATAAAGGATTGATTGAACTGGCAGGTGGAGAGAAAGAATATCTAAAGCAACTCAACGAATTTTTTGACAACGATTACTACAACCATGCCAACGAGCCTGACATACAGGCGCCATTAATGTTTAATGCTACTTCGCAACCTTGGCGCTCACAGTATTTGGTGCAGAAATATGCGGTAGATACCGTAGTACAGTATTATTTCAATGATAATAGCCGTGGCATAGATCCGTTTGTAGATGTAATCTATCAAAACAAGCCAGACACTTACATCCGTACCATGGATGACGATGCCGGGGCTATGTCGGCATGGTATGTTTTTGCGGCTACCGGTATTTTTCCGGCTTGCTCGGGCTGGCCTGTTTATTATTTAAGTGTACCACTGTTTAATGAAGTGCAGCTTACAACTGGCAAGCAGAATTTCACTGTTAAGGTGGCCAATTATGCACCTAATCGCCGGTACATACAATCAGTTACCTTAAACGGTAAGCCGTTAAACCGCAATTGGCTCACTCAGCAGGAAATTATGAAAGGCGGAACGTTGGTTATAACTGCAGCTGATAAACCTAATCAAAACTTTGGCATCACCAACCAATGGATATCATCGGTTGATACGCAATAATTTATTCGTCCCTGATTTATGAAAACTAAATTAATTTTGCCGATCCTCCTATTACAGGCATCTGCCTTTATTGCCAACGCACAGAAAAAAATTATGGTTGCTGCACACCGTGGCGACTGGCGCAACGCTCCCGAAAATTCGTTGTGGGCTTTTAAAAATGCTGCTGCTATGGGCGTTGATATTGTAGAGCTGGACTTGGCTAAAACCAAAGATGGCGTGATCGTTATCATGCACGACCAAACCATTGACCGTACCACCAATGGTAAAGGTGCCCCAGGCGATTTTACTTATGATGAGATACAAAAATTCGGTTTGCGCAATGGCCTTGGCCGTGTAACTGGTAATCATATCCCTACCCTTAAAGAAGTGATGCTTGCGCTTAAAGGCAAAAAGGTAATGGTTAACCTGGATAAAAGTTATCCTTATTATCATGAGGCTTTTGCCGTGTTAAAAGAGACCGGAACTATAAAACAAGCTATTTTTCAAGCAGAGGTTACTTATACTCAATTAAAAGACAAATACCCTACGCTGATTGATAACATCATCTACATGCCTATTGTTAATTTGGATAAACCTGAGGCCCGGCAAACCATTACAGATTACCTGAGAAACATGAAGCCTTATGCTTTTGAGTGTAATTTTAAACAAGATACCTCATCTATCCTGAAAGATAATAAATTCATCACTCGTACCGGTGCAAAACTGTGGTATAACTCTCTGTGGGCTTCACTCAATGCAGGGCACGAGGACGACTTAGCTGTTGAACAAGGGAATACAAAAGACAGCTGTAATTGGCTAATCGCTCATGGTGTCACCATTTTGCAAACCGACCGCCCTAAACAAATGCTGCAATATTTTAAAGAAAGAAAAGAGCATCAGTAATTAATATTGTTTACTCGTGCTATTATAATTATGAAAAGGCGTTTCTAATAATGGAAACGCCTTTTTATGCTTTTTATGGTAAGGTCTGCTTTTGATTTTAATAAGTGCTGAAAATTAAAGCGATAGATAATTTAACTATTAGTGTAACCCTATTATTACAGAAAGCGTCTCTAAAAATATAGTGGTTATATGTAGCTTAACATCACAATTTTGCACAACTCTTATGAGTTACGCAATCTGATAATAAAAAGTCTGCAATCTTTTTAAAAATTTAAAAAAGTTTGCTTTGTTATCAGAAATAAACTAAATATGTAAATCTTTAATTTTCTTACTCAATGTCGCAAAACATATCTGCTTTGGTAAATAACGCCAAGGCGATTAAATGTCTATACTATAATGAAGCGCTGTCAAGTTCTGATATAAGCAATTATATAGGGAAAAGCATCCCGCATGCCATCAAAGTACTAAACGAGTTAATTAAAGAGGGGTATGTGATCGAGAAGGGTTATGCCAGTTCGAGCGGTGGCCGTAAGCCTTTACAGTACTCGCTGATACCCGATACGCACTATATTGTATCAGTAGCCATCAGCCAGTTTTATATCCAGATTGGTATACTGGATATGAACAACCGTTTTGTGGCCGACATTGTGCAGCACGAGCTGGAGTTAGATGATTTGAAGGTTGATAATCTGATTGCCGAGATCGAGAAATATATTACGCAGTCGGGTATTGACAGCAGCAAAATATTGGGTGTTGGTGTAACTATGCCCGGATTCATCGATCCGGTAAAAGGTATTAATTATACTCACCTGGATTGCAAAGATGTATCGCTGGTAGATTATATGCAGCAGGCTCTTTCACTACCCGTTTTTATCGAAAACGATTCGACAGCCATTGCCTTGGGCGAGCAAAAATTCGGAGCCGCTATGTATCAAGATGATGCCATGGTCATAAATCTCGGTTGGGGTATAGGTTTGGGCATGATTGTAAACGGCGAAATTTTTAGAGGGCACAGCGGTTTGGCCGGAGAGTTTAGTCACATCCCCTTAATTAAAAATGGCAAGCTTTGTAAATGCGGCAAGCATGGTTGCTTAGAAACAGAGGCATCGCTCATTGCTATCATCTCTAAAGCCAACGAAGAAATTGCTCAGGGGCAGCGCAGTAGTTTGGCTAACTATGAAACTATTGATGCAGATGCCATCATAAACGAAGCGGTAAAGGGCGACAGGCTTTCCGTAAAATTAATCTCCGAAGCGGCATACCACATCGGCCAGTGCCTGGCTATTCTCATTCATATCATGAATCCGGCCATTATCATATTTAGTGGTAAGGCCAGCGTGATAGGCAGGCTGTGGATGGCACCTATACAGCAGGCTATCAACGAACATTGCATACCGCGTTTAGCGGCATATACTGAGCTGGTTATCTCTAATTTAAATAGCAATGCGCAATTAATAGGCGGCGCAGTACTGGTGGTAGAAAGTATTGGCAAATTGCTGAGCGATAAGATTGAAGCATTAAATAAGGAACTGGATATTAATCAATAATATAAATTAATGGCGATACAAATGCACGGCAAGCGGTTAACTAAGGCACTCATCTTATCAGCTTTGCTGTTTGCCGGCCACGCTAAAGCGCAGGTACACGAAAACTCAAAAAAATACGAAGCCCCAACAGATCCGGCGGTACAAACTAAGCTTGCAAACTGGCAAGACCTTAAGTTTGGTTTGTTTATGCACTGGGGTACCTACTCGCAATGGGGCGTAGTAGAGAGCTGGAGCATTTGCCCGGAAGATGAAGGATGGACCCAGCGCAAAGGCCCGTACAGTGCCACTTATAATGGGTACAAACAGGCTTACGAAAACTTGCAGAAAACTTTTAATCCTGTTAAGTTTAACCCCGAAAAATGGGTAACGGCCGCTAAAAATGCCGGGATGAAATATGTGGTATTTACCACTAAGCACCACGATGGTTTTGCAATGTTCGATACTAAGCAGTCCGACTACAAAATCACCGATCCTAAATCGCCGTTTGCTACCAATCCACGGGCAAACGTTACCAAGGAAATTTTTAACGCCTTTAGGAAAGAGAACTTCATGATTGGTGCTTACTTCTCAAAGCCCGACTGGCATTCGCCTGATTACTGGTGGCCATATTTTCCGCCTAAAGATCGTAACGTAAATTACGATCCGGCCAAATATCCCGAGCGTTGGAACAAGTTTAAAGATTTTACTTACAACCAGATACATGAGTTGATGACCGGTTACGGTAGCGTAGATATTTTGTGGTTGGACGGCGGATGGGTAAGGCCCAAATCAACCATTGATACTGCTATTGATTGGCAGCGCGGCATCAAATTTAACCAGGATATTGACATGCCTAAAATTGCGGCCATGGCTCGCAAGCATCAACCGGGCTTAATTGTGGTAGACCGCACCGTGCCTGGACAGTACGAAAACTACACCACGCCTGAGCAGCAGGTACCCGATAAGCCCGAAGGTTTCCCGTGGGAGAGCTGTATCACTATGGGCAACTCGTGGAGCTATGTTCCGGGTGATACTTATAAATCAACCCACGATATTGTGCAGCTGTTAGTGAAGATCGTATCGCGCGGTGGTAACCTGCTGATGAATATCGGCCCTGGTCCGGATGGAGACTGGGACCCGGAAGCTTATAAGCGTTTGGCTGGTATTGGCGCCTGGATGAAAATTAATGGTGAGGGCATCTATAATTCACAAGCCATAGCACCTTACTCAGAGAAAAATGTGTTTTACACACAGGCCAAAAATAAATCGGCAGTATATGCTTTTGTATTGGGAGATAATGACGACGTAAAACTACCGGCTATACTGGAGTTCAACATCAACAATGGTAAAAAGCTGAAAAAAGTAAGCTTATTAGGTTCATCACAAAAAGTACAATGGCAGCAAAATAACGGTACTGTTAAGGTAACTGTGCCTGCAAGCCTTCGCGATGCAGGCGGTTTAAAACAGGCTGCTACCTTTAAACTGGCTTATTAATATACTAATTAAAAACATTCAACATCAATTACATCGCACAGAATAGAAATATGCATTATTTAACCTCCCGACATCAACAATATAAAAAAACGATACTTACCGCTGTAGCCTATTTGGGTTTACTGCTTACTGCCAAAGCACAAACTTCGGTTGAGCTGAATAGCGGTTGGAAATGTGCTGAAATTAAAGAAGTGAATGTTGACGGAACTGCTATTTCTAAAGCCAACTATAATGTTTCTGCGTGGATGCCGGCTACTGTGCCAGGAACTGTACTGACCACCTTGCTGAACAACAACAAGGTGCCCGACCCATTTTACGGCATGAACAACGAGCGGATTAAAGACATCTTTTATACCGGTCGCGATTACTACACCTACTGGTTTGTTAACAATTTTAAAGCTGCAACGCCACAAAATGGTGGTCAGGTTTATTTAAACCTGCGTGGCATTAATTATAGTTGTGATGTTTTTGTAAACGGACGAAAACTTAATCCCAAAACACACTACGGTATGTTTTTGCGCCAGTCGTACAACATTACCTCCGTGCTTGATAAATCGGGCAATAACCGGTTGGCTGTGGTAGTATATCCACCCGATCCGGTGGGCAAACCTAATGGAGGGCAAGGTGGTGATGGCCGTATAGGCAAAAACGTAGGCCTGCAATACACTGCCGGTTGGGATTGGATACAGCCTATGCGCGATCGTAATACCGGTATATGGGATAAAGTTACTATTCAAACTACGGGTAAAATAAAAATTAGTAACCCGCATGTGGTTACGCTGGTACCCGGTGTGCGTAAAGTAGGAGGAGTGCAGCAGCCGGCTATCATTAAAGCCTCTGCCGAATTGCAAAATCCAATGCCTACGCCTGTTAGTGGTACACTACAATATACCATCAACGGTAACCGTGTTAATCAGAAATTAACCCTTAAAGCCAGTTCAACAACCGAAGTTAACCTGGCGGATGTGGTACTGAAAAATCCGATTTTGTGGTGGCCCAGCGGATATGGTGATGCTCATTTATACCCTTCGCAGATACAGTTTATAACCAGCGATAATAAGGTATCCGACCAGCAAAATATCAATGTTGGCGTTCGCGAAATACAAACCAGTTGGAACAGCCACACCAACAGCCGCGAAATTGCGGTTAATGGTCAAAAGATATTCATCAAAGGCGGTAACTGGATTATTTCGGACGCTATGCTGCGCTTTACTGATGCACGCTACGACGCGGAGGTTCGCTTCCATAAAGATATGAACCTGAATCTCATCCGGATTTGGGGTGGAGCTATTGTAGAGCGACCTGAGTTTTATAATGCCTGTGATAAATACGGTATGCTGGTATTTCAGGATTTTTGGATGTCGGGCGATGCCGATGGTAAGTGGCTCGATCCGCTTAAAGCAGAAGATCAGTGGACCCGCCGTAAATACCCGGACAATCATCAATTATTCCTGCGGTCGGCTGCCGACCAAATTAAGTTGGTTCGTAACCATCCGTCGTTAGCTATTTGGTGTGGTGGTAACGAGATTACCCCTCCCGAGGATATTCTGCTACCATTGCGCGATTCGATCATCCCGAAACTGGATGGAACCCGCTGGTTTGTAGAGTATTCTAACTCTGATAAAATGTCGTTGAATACATTGGGTGGTAATGGCGACGGCCCTTACGGTATACAGCCGCTATCAACATTCTGGCAAACCCGCACGTTTCCGTTTAACACGGAAATTGGTTCGGTTGGTGTAAGCGATTACGAATCACTGAAGCGTTTCATCCCCGAAAAAAACATGGTGGCGCCTCAATACTCAGCCGAAAAAAATACTTCGAAAGTAGATTCTGTTTGGGATTACCATAAGTACATTGGCTATGATGCCTCTATTGAGCCTTACGGAAAAGCTAAAGATGCCGAAGATTTTGCCACCAAAGCACAGTTGGTTAACTACGACCAATATCGTGCTCTGATGGAAGGTTTCAGTTCGCACATGTGGGATTGGTATACCGGTGTCATCATCTGGAAAACTCAAAATCCATGGACGGCCATGCGTGGGCAGATGTATGATTATTATTTAGATCCTAACGCTTGTTTATATGGTTTACACAGTGGGAGCGAGCCATTGCATGGCATGTATAACCCGATCACAGGCACAGTAGGTGTAGTAAACAACACCTTTGAAACTAAGCGCGATTTAATGCTGGTGGTAAAAACTCACAACATGAAAGGTGTTGACAGCTTAATCACTCAAGTGTTTATAGAGATACAGCCATCATCAAGCAAAAACTTTTTACCTATCAAAACCACAATTGATAAATTGGCTAAAGAGGAGGGTACCTTCTTAACTATACAGTTGTTGGACGTTAATAAAAACGTAGTAAGCAGCAATATTTACTGGCTGCCCGATGCAGAGGGTAATTATTCCGGTTTAAAACGCATGCCGGCTTCACAGCTTAAAGTTAGCAGTAAACGCATCAATGCAGGTAAGGTAGAGGTTACGTTAACTAACCCGGCCAAAGCACCGGTAGCATTTTTCAACCGGCTGTCGTTGATAAATAGTGCGACCAAAAAAAGGGTTTTACCGGTTTTTTATTCCGATAATTACGTCTCGGTTTTGCCGGGCGAACAGCGCAAGATCATTTTAGATTACGAATCAAAAGATGCCGGCCAGCAAAACATGCTGTCGGTAAGCGGCTGGAATTTCTCAGAGCAATTGTTGCCTATAGCCAACTAATTAATTACATGCATTCAACTTATCAGATATACGATTTTATATGGCACGTTTAAATCTTTTAGAAGAAACCCGGTATGAGAAACTTCCGGTAAATGTTTATCCAAACCAAAAAGAAGCTTCTAAACGGGTAGCGCAAAGAATTGCCGGCCTGATTAAAAGTAAGCAGGAAACCGGCAAACCAGCCGTATTAGGCTTAGCTACCGGTGTTACTCCGGTTGGGGTATACCAGGAACTGGTAAGGTTACACCGGGAAGAAGGCTTAAGCTTTAAAAATGTAATCACTTTCAACCTGGACGAGTATTACCCTATGCAGCCTGATTCTGCACAGAGCTACGTTACGTTTATGAACGAAAACTTGTTCAATCACATTGATATTGACAAAAACAACGTTCACATACCCGACGGTACTTTAGACAAAGATGCTGTAGCTGCTTTTTGTATGGATTATGAGCGCCAGATTGAAGATTTAGGCGGTTTAGACCTGCAAATATTAGGTATAGGCCGTACTGGTCACATTGGTTTTAACGAGCCTGGATCGGCCCCAAACTCCGGTACACGTTTGGTAACGTTGGATGATCTTACCCGTAGCGATGCTTCTCGCGATTTTGGTGGTAAAGAAAAAGTACCTACCAAAGCTATTACCATGGGTATCGGTACCATTTTTAAAGCCCGCGAAATTATCTTGATGGCTTGGAGCCAGCGTAAGGCAGCCATCATTAAAAAGGCCGTTGAAGGTGAAATATCAGGAGAAGTGCCGGCAACTTATTTGCAGTTATCTGACAACGTTGAGTTTGTGCTGGATGAAGGCGCTGCATCTGACCTAACACGCTTTGATACTCCGTGGTTGGTAAAAGATTGTGTTTGGACCAACGAGTTGAAAAAGAAAGCCGTTATTTGGCTGGCTAAAACGCTGAACAAACCGGTATTGAAACTTACCGAAGAAGATTATAATAGCCATGGTATGGCCCAGTTAGCGGTTGAGCAAGGTCCGGTTTATAATATCAACATTGACATATTTAACCGTTTACAACATACCATTACCGGTTGGCCGGGTGGTAAACCTAATGCCGACGACAGTCAGCGTCCGGAGCGTGCCAATCCTGCCAAAAAACGATCCATTGTATTTTCACCGCACCCTGATGATGATGTGATTTCAATGGGTGGTACCTTTATTCGCCTGGTTGACCAGGGCCATGATGTGCATGTGGCTTACCAAACTTCAGGTAACACGGCTGTTTGGGATGATGACGTACTGCGTTATGTTGAATTTGCTATCGATTTTAACAAAAGCATTGGCGAAGATGCTGGTAAACTAAGCAATATATATGAGGATATGCGCAGCTTTTTAGAGCAAAAGCGCCCAAACCAAATAGATACTCAGGAAATACGCAATGTAAAGGGCTTTATCCGTAAAACCGAAGCTATTGCCGGTGCTCGCTTCGCGGGTTTGCCTGATGATCATATCCATTTTATGGCATTGCCGTTCTATGAATCCGGTAAAACACAGAAGAATGCAGTAGGCGAGGAGGACGTTCGCTTAACGATGGAACTGCTACAGGCCGTAAAACCACACCAGGTTTTTGCTGCCGGCGATTTTGCCGATCCGCATGGTACACACGTAGTTTGTTTCAATATTATTTTAGAAGCGCTGAAACGCTTAAAAGAAACCGAAGAATGGGTTAAGGATTGCTGGTTGTGGTTATACCGCGGCGCATGGCACGAGTTTGAAACCCATGAAATTGAGATGGCTGTTCCGTTGTCTCCGCAAGAAGTGTTGCGTAAACGTTATGCTATTTACAAGCACCAGTCGCAAAAAGACACGCCGGTATTCCCTGGCGATGATGCCCGCGAGTTTTGGGTGCGTGCAGAAGACCGTAACCGCGAAACTGCTTCTAATTATAACGAACTTGGCCTGGCCGAATACGAGGCTATGGAAGCGTTTGTACGTTACCAGTTCTAAAATTCAAAAAGCTGCGGGCAATCTGTCCGCAGCTTTTTGTTTTTCTACCGTTCGGCCGTTATATCCTGAGCAAAGTTCTATTGCTCAAATCACATACTCAATTGCACCTGCTTCAATCTACTGACAAGGCAGGAACAATGATAATTCATGGTTACGCGCAAAACTAACCACTTTGCAATAACGAACCCGTTAAGACCTAACAATGAAAAGAAGTGCTTTTATCCGTAATGCAGGATTACTGACTGCCGGAGTAGTTGTAAATAAAACCGTATTGGCTGCTTTTGATGAGCGCATAAGCCTCCGCCCTCCCTTAGGCAAGCGCAACTTTACGAGCACTGCGGTGGAGGATGCCATCAAGCAGTTCAAGGCCAAAGTGACTAACAAGGAGCTGGCCTGGATGTTTGAGAACTGCTTTCCCAACACCTTAGACACCACCGTTTTCT
>CAJYJH010000016.1 GCA_913775265.1 uncultured Mucilaginibacter sp.
CGGGCTGGGCGAAAAGTTAAATAGCCTTGGCCAAGCAAAAGTTCAGGCGCAACAAAGCATAGAAATCTATAACATGTTACGCCCTCATCTAAGCTGTCAAATGCTGACACCAAAACAAATGCACCAGCAGCAAAAAATGAAAGTTAAAACCTACAAAAAAACCTCAAACACTTTGGTTAGTGTTTAAGGTTTTTTACCAATGTTTGTAATCATTAAAATAGTCAACCTATTTCAGGACTACTCACTTCTTTTTATATTTATCAAATGAGCACCGGGCAGTGTAGTCATCAAAGGAAAATCAATATTTTTTTGTTTTTCCTTTAACTAAAGCTACATTTAGCTGCACCAAATACTCAGCCTTTTATCTTCGTTCAAATCTATTTGACTTGGCTTAATGGCCAACCATAGATAGTTATGAATTGATTGATAGGAGGTGTATCAACACTAATCCATTTATGTATAATAGACTTTTATTTTCCCCTACCTCCCGCTTGCGTCTTTTAACGGCACTAAGTTTCGTATTAAGCTTTAGCAGCTTTTCTGTTATAGCCCAAACTTCTAACAACATGAAGCTATGGTACAAACAACCGGCAACCAAATGGACCGAAGCTTTGCCCATTGGTAATGGCCGTATTGGTGCCATGATATTCGGTAACCCATCTGATGAGTTATTACAACTCAACGAATCATCTTTTTGGAGTGGCGGACCAGCACGCACCAACGTTAATTTAAATGGACCGGCAGCACTTGCAGCTACCCGTAAGGCTCTTTTGCCCAATGAGGATTATGCCGAGGCCAATAAACAAGTAAAAGGTCTGCAAGGTCTTTACACGCAATCGTACATGCCTTTGGCCGATTTGAAATTGAAACAAGAGCTTGGTAACAGCAGCTATGAAAACTATACCCGCGACCTGTCTATCGACAAAAGCATTTCGTCTGTAATGTTTACGGTTGATGGCGTAACTTACAAACGCGAAATGATTGCCTCGTTTCCGGCTAAGGCGATCATTGTACATTTAACCGCCAGCAAGCCTGGTAAAATAAGCTTTAAAACGGCTTTGACCAGCCAGGTAAGGTATACTGTAGCCGCTGATGGTTCGGATGGTTTATTATTAAAGGCAAAAGCGCCGGCACAAGTTGATCCTAACTACATCGGTTACAACAAGGAGCCTATTAAGTACGACGACAGCACTAACTGCCGTGGTATGCGTGCTGCTGTACAGGTTAAAGCTATAACTAAAGGTGGCAAAACAAACGCCGATGATACCGGCCTAAGTGTTACCGGTGCAGACGAGGTTACCCTATATATTTGTGCCGCCACCAGTTTTAATAGTTTTGACCAATGCCCTGTAAAAAACGGCAAAGACGAGTTAAGCTTGTGCAATAATATGATGCAAACGGCAAGCCGGACCGGATGGTCTGCTTTGGTGGCGGCGCATACTACAGACTATGCAAAGTATTTTAATAGGCTTAAATTCAGTTTAGCAGGCTCTGATGCTGCAGGAGAACAATTGCCCACTAACGAGCGGCTTCTGGCTTTTAGCACAGGCGCTAAAGATCCGGGGTTCGAAACCTTGTTTTACCAATACGGACGCTATCTGCTCATTAGCTCGTCAAGACCGGGTGGTCCGGCAGCTAACCTGCAAGGCATCTGGAATAAGGAGCTTCGCGCACCTTGGAGTTCCAACTACACCATCAATATTAACACTCAGATGAATTACTGGCCCGCTGCCATTAGTAACTTGGAGGAGATGGAATACCCGTTGTTCGACCTAATTAAAAACCTATCGGTAACAGGTGTGGTAACGGCCAAACAATATTACAACATGCGCGGCTGGGTGGCTCATCACAATACAGACATTTGGGCTTCATCAAACGCTGTGGGCGATATGGGCAAGGGCGACCCGCTGTGGGCCAACTGGTATATGGCTGCGCCGTGGTTGTCGCGTCACTTATTTGAGCACTACCGCTTTACGCAGGATAAGCAATTTTTAAAGAACGCCTACCCTATCATGAAAGGCGCCGCCGAGTTTTTATCAGATTTTTTAGTTACCGATAAAAACGGCTACCTGGTTACTGCGCCTTCGTTTTCGCCGGAGAATGATTACATTGACGATAAAGGCAAACATGCCAACACCAGTATTGCGACCACGATGGATATGTCTATTATCCGCGACCATTTCCGCAATTGCATAGAAGCTGCTAAAGCGCTCAACACCGATCCGCAGTTTGTGAAATTGCTGGAAGGTAAAATGGCTAAACTTTACCCACTGCACATCGGTAAAAAGGGCAACTTACAGGAATGGTACAAAGACTGGGAAGATGTTGACCCGCATCACCGCCATGTGAGCCACTTATTTGGTTTGCACCCCGGTCGTGAAATAACGCCGTTACTTACTCCGGATTTTGCCAATGCGGCCCGTAAAACGCTTGAATTACGAGGCGATGCCGGTACCGGTTGGAGCTTGGCCTGGAAAATAAACTTTTGGGCACGTTTGCTGGACGGCAATCACGCCTACAAATTAGAGCGCGATTTAATGCGCGACCTAAGCGTTTCTAAAGGTGGAGGGTTATATGCTAACTTATTCGACGCCCACCCGCCATTCCAGATTGACGGTAACTTTGGCGCAACCTCAGGCATGACTGAAATGTTATTACAAAGCCACCTGGATGAACTACATTTATTACCTGCCCTACCTGATGCCTGGGCAACCGGTAAGATAAGCGGCTTAAAAGCGCGTGGTGCATTTACGGTTGATATGGATTGGAAAGACAAGCAATTAGTATCGGCTACTATCACCTCAGTAAAAGGTTCCAAATGCGTGGTACGCACTTCGGCACCGGTTTCTGTAAAAGGAATAAACGTTAAATCCGTGCAGTCTGCGCAGAGTGGTTATTTAACTACTTTCGCTACCAAACCTGGCGGTGTTTATGTATTGACTATTAAGTAATAACAACCACCGATCAACAAAGGCGTCATTTTAAACGGTGACGCCTTTGTTATTTATGGTGATTCATACCTGCCCCCTCTAAACCTTCCCTTTGTCTACAAATGCTTGCAGTAACCACAGTTTATTTCATTAATCTTGTTTCTCAACTGCTCTGTTGTAGTAAACGCTTGACAGCGGCCCTCTTACTCGAGTTTCAACTACACTGTCATACTGTCAAGGTCAACGCCATAATTATATACATAAACATGGCTACGCAATTGCGCATCGTGTTTGAGTTGTTCGCCCTCTTAAATATTTCCAATAGAAAACTTTCGTCTATAAAATCAATTTCGCATTGATTTGGCACAAGTATTTTATATTACATGGAAAATGAAAACGTCATTGCTTTTTTATGCAATGACGTTTCACTTATACTATTATCTTAATAAGCTTAGGCAATATACCCTTTGGCCTTAACCAACACCCTATCCAAACCACTCACATCTTTACCACCAGCCGTAGCAAAGAACGGTTGGCCGCCGCCGCCGCCTTGTACTTCTTTGGCCAGTTCGCGGATGATGTTGCCGGCGTGCAGACCTTTATCTTTAACCAGGTTTTCGGCAATCATGACGGTGATGTTGGGCTTGCCGTCGATGTCGGCTACCAGAACCAAAAACAAATCGGCAACGATGTCTTTCAACTGGTAAGCCAGCGTTTTGATGGCTTCGGCGTTAGGCAGGGCCACGCGCTGGGCGATAAAGTTGATACCATTGATCTGCTCAGCTTTCTGGGCCAGCTCGGTTTTTAAACCGGCAGCTTTTTCTTGTACCGATTTATCTATTTCCTTTTTCAGGCGGCTGTTTTCGTCCAGCAGGCTTTCAATGCTTTTGGCGATGTCTTTCGGGTTTTTCAGTAACTCTTTAAGCTGCTGCACCAGTTGCGTTTGCTGGGTAAGGTAGCGCTCAACCGCGGCACCGGTAATGGCCTCGATGCGGCGTACACCTGCAGCTACGGCACTCTCGCCGGTTATTTTAAACAAACCAATCTGACCAGTTGCCTTCACATGTGTACCACCGCAAAGCTCTTTCGAAAATTTATCATCGAAAGTAATGACTCGGACATAGTCGCCATACTTTTCGCCAAACAGGGCGGTAACGCCGCTGTTCAGGGCTTCCTGGTAAGGTACGTTGCGTTCCTCTTTCAGCAGGATGTTCTGGCGGATCTTGTGGTTTACAATAGCCTCAATCTGCGCTAGCTCCTCTTCAGTGACTTTACTGAAGTGCGAAAAGTCGAACCGCAGGTAATCGCCGTTCACCAACGAACCTTTTTGGTTAACATGACTGCCCAGCACCTGTTTCATGGCAGCATGCAGCAAGTGGGTAGCCGAGTGGTTACTCTCTATATCTAAACGGCGCTCAGGCTCAACATAAGCCGTTAATGCGTCATCGATATTGACAGGCAGTGTATCGGTGAAATGTACAATGAGGCCGTTCTCCTTTTTTGTATCGGTTACCTTTACAATTTCTCCATCCGGAAAAATCAGATCGCCGGTATCGCCCACCTGGCCGCCGCTTTCGGCGTAAAATGGTGTACGGTCTAATACTAGTTGGTATTGCTCTTTGCCTTTGGCCTTTACTTTACGATATTTGATGATGTGCGCGACAGTCTCGGTTTCGTCATAACCGGTAAACTCTACGCTGTCATCTTCTCTTAAAACGGTCCAGTCGCCAGTATCAATAGCTGTTGCTGCGCGGGAACGTGTTTTTTGTTGCTCGAGGGCTTTGTTAAAACCGTCGACGTCAACGGCGAAACCACGTTCGCGTGCCATTAACTCGGTTAAATCCAATGGGAAACCGAAGGTGTCTGACAACTCAAAGGCAAACTCGCCGGCAATAACTTTATCTGATGAAGAAGAAACCACTTGCTCAAATTGATGAATACCATTTTGCAGTGTTCTCAAGAACGCCACTTCCTCTTCCAACACCACCTTCTGCACAAAATCACGCTGAGTGTACAACTCATCAAACACACCTTCAAACTGCTTAGCCAGCAAAGGCACCAGCTGGTTTAAAAACGGTTCTTTAAAACCTAAGTATTGGTAAGCATAACGCACGGCACGGCGCAGAATACGGCGTATTACATAACCGGCTTTGTTGTTGGATGGCAATTGTCCGTCGGCAATGGCAAAACTGATGGCACGGATATGGTCGGCCATTACACGCATAGCCACAGCTTCATTCCAGCCTTCAGTGCCCGGGGTAGCTTCGGCTTGGTAAGGCTTGCGGCTTTTTTCGGATAAAAACTGGATCAGTGGTTGGAAAACGTCCGTATCATAGTTAGAGGTTTTCCCTTGCAGTACACGCACCAAACGCTCAAAACCCATCCCGGTATCTACGTGGCGGGCAGGCAGCGGTTGCAGCGAACCATCTTTTAAACGGTTAAACTGCATAAATACGTTATTCCATATCTCTATCACGTTCGGGTCGTCGGCATTCACCAGCGTGGCGCCGTTTACACGGGCACGCTCCTCATCGGTGCGGCCGTCAAAATGGATTTCAGAGCATGGTCCGCAAGGGCCGGTTTCGCCCATTTCCCAAAAGTTATCCTTTTTGTTGCCGGGTAAAATATGGTCTTCGGCTACGTATTGTTTCCAAAAATCGTAAGCCTCGGTATCTTTAGCCAAACCTTCTTTGTCGTCGCCCTCAAAATAAGTCACGTACAGGCGGTCGGCCGGTAATTTGTAAACTTTGGTGAGCAGCTCCCAGCTCCAGTCGATGGCTTCTTTTTTAAAGTAATCGCCAAAGCTCCAGTTGCCCAGCATCTCAAACATGGTATGGTGGTAGGTATCTACCCCTACTTCTTCCAAATCGTTATGCTTGCCCGACACCCGCAAACAGCGCTGCGTATCAACCACGCGCGATGCTTTGGCCGGGGCCTCGCCTAAAAATATATCTTTAAACTGGTTCATACCAGCGTTGGTGAACATCAGCGTAGGGTCGTTTTTTACCACAATAGGTGCTGAGGGCACAATGGTATGCCCTTTCGAGGCAAAAAAATCCAGAAATGCCTGGCGTATTTCTTGAGCAGTCATAGGGTGCAAAGATATTGTTTTGGCTTTTGCAATCAAGCATAAGAATAGAGCCAAGAACCGAGAGCCAAGAGCAAAGTTTAAAAGCACCTAAATTGAGATAAGAGATCGAGAAGTTAAATCTGAAAAGCCAGCAATCAATAAGCACTGTATCAACTTTTAAAATTTAATTTTAATTACTTGTTCAACTACTTGGCTCTTGGTTCTTAGTTCTTGGCTCTAAAACGCAGCTCTCGACTCTAATAAAACATCTGCAATTCTTCCTCCTAAATCACTATGTTTGCCAGTTAAATTACAGGCACTATTTTACACCGGGCATGAGCAAATTCTGGACTTACTTAAAAACCAAACATTTTGTAAACCACTTTTTGGGCGCTATTGGCACCGTGCTGGCGGTGGTGCTGTTTGCTTACCTGAGCCTGGGCTATTACACCCGCCACGGCTCGGGCATACCCGTACCGCAATTAAAAGGCCTGGCTATCGACCGCGCTACTGCCCTGCTGGACGAACAAGGCTTTAAATACCAGATTGATTCGGTTTATGTGCAGGACAAAGCCCCCGGCACCGTGCTGGAGCAAGACCCTGATGCCGGAACCAACGTAAAAGAAAACCGTACCATTTATTTAACTATGGTAACCACCCAGGCCCCGCCGGTGAGCCTGCCCGATCTGGAGCAAAGCACTTACCGCGAGGCAGTGGCCATATTATCAAACAACGGCTTAAAAATAGGCGATACTACTTATGCGTCCGACATTGCACGCGACCGTATTTTAGAGGTACGCCTGAACGGACAAGTGATTAAAACCGGTCAGAAATTACCCAAAGGCTCCAAACTGGATTTAGTATTGGGCGATGGCGCAGGCGCTAACGAGGTTGATATACCCGACCTGACTAACCAGGATTTAGACGGTGCCCGTTTTGCTATACGCGGTGCGGGCTTGAGCATTGGTACCATTACTTATGAGGGCAGCATTACCGACTCTACTAACCTGGTGGTGGTATCACAGTTCCCGATGCGTACCGACTCGACCTCTAAAACCAGCATAGGCACCCGCATTAACTTAACCGTTACCCAAGGAAAACCTACCAATGAGCAACCACAGCCACAACAGCAGCAACAGCAACCCTGATATCAAGGCATCTGAACTTATGGAGCGCCTGGACGCCGGCGAACCGGTTACTCTGCTCGACGTGCGGGAGCCTATCGAATACCATACTTTTAACATCGGCGGTACTAATATCCCGGTCGGGAAGTTAATTGATGAGGTGGAAGACCTGGAGCCGGAGAAAGGCGAGGAGATTGTGGTATTGTGCCAGGCCGGTGTGCGCAGCAAAACGGCGCAGGCAGTTTTACGGCAGCATGGGTTTAGCAACATCCGTAACTTAACCGGCGGACTGATGGCCCTGCGCAGGCTTAAACCATAGCATCCTTACATCTACCTTTACATAAACATTCTACCCTATGGCAACCGAACCTTCATCAAACGGCGGTACCTTTAAAAAATTCATCATTGCGCTGGTGGTTATCATCATACTTGGCCTGAGCATTACCGGCCTGGTGTATTACCTGCGCTACTTTGGCCCCAACGTTACCGATAAGCAAGAATACCTGTACATACATACCGAGGCTAACTTTAACGACGTTTACCAAACCATCCGCGAGGAAGGCATCGTAAAAGACACCACCACCTTTTTGTGGGCTGCCCATAACATGCACTATGTCGACCGGGTAAAGCCGGGCAAGTACCGCTTAACGCCGGGTATGAGCAACCGCCACCTCATCAATATGCTGACTTCGGGCAATCAGGAACCCGTGACACTGAAGTTTAAGACTTATCGCCTCAAAACCAATTTTGCAGGTTCAATATCTAAACAACTGGAACCCGATTCTATCGCCATCATCAGCCTGCTCGACTCCGACAAGTTTGTGAGCCATTACGGCTTTACGCCCGAAAACGTGTACACCATGTTTTTGCCCAATACGTACCAGTTGTATTGGAACACCACCGCCAAAAACTTTTTTGAGCGGATGAATAAAGAGTACATCAAATTTTGGACGGACGAACGCAAGCAGAAAGCTGCAGAGCTGAACCTTACGCCTATCCAGATTTCTATCTTAGCTTCGATTGTAGACGCTGAGGCCCTGCACGACGACGAGATGCCTACCATTGCCGGTTTGTACTTAAACCGCCTCAAACGCGGCATTAAGCTCGAGGCCGACCCTACCGTGATTTATGCCACCGGCGATTTTACTATTAAACGGGTACTTAACCGGTACCTCCGTACGCCATCGCCTTATAATACTTATCGGGTTAAGGGCCTGCCCCCCGGCCCTATCATGATGCCGTCGGTAGCGGCGGTTAAAGCGGTGCTGAATTATAAGCCCAACAACTACATTTATATGTGCGCCAAGGAAGATTTTTCGGGCTACCATAACTTTGCCAGCAGCGTGAGCGAGCATTTGGCTAATGCAAGGCGCTTTCAGCAGGCGTTAAACCAGCGGGGCATTAAACGATAATTATGTTTACCTATACTACAAAATTAAGGGTGCGCTACGGCGAAACCGACCAAATGGGCTATATGTACTACGGCAACTACGCCGAGTTTTTTGAGGTGGGCCGCGTAGAAATGCTGCGCAGCCTGGGCCTTACCTACCGCTGGATGGAAGAGGTAGGCATTATGATGCCCGTGCTCGAACTGAAGTGCCGCTACTTAAAGCCCGCCCTGTATGACGAGGAGATTAGCATTAAGGTGACCATGGAGAAAATGCCCGGCATCAAAATTCATTTTAAGTACGAACTGTTTAACGAAAAGCAGGAACTGATACACGTGGGCGAAACCCTGCTGGCCTTTGTAAACATGGCCACTAAACGCCCCAGCTTGCCGCCGCAGCTTTTTTTAGATGCAGTAAAACCATATTTTCAGTAAATTTGGTTAATGAATTGGGTACACCGATTGTTGCTGCATTTAAGTGTTTACCGGGCGTTTATCGAGTGGACCAAGACCGTTATTATACCGGGTTTTAGGCCACTGCCGTTGCATACGGTAGGTGTTTTCTTTTTTGGCGAACTGCGTAAAAGCTCGCTCATTAACCGGGCCTCCTCGCTGTCGTACAACTTTATGCTGGCCTTTTTTCCGGCTACCATCTTTTTGTTCACGCTCATTCCGTTTGTGCCTATTTCCCACTTTCAGGACACGCTGCTGAAGCTGATTGCCGTGATTTTGCCAAGCAATGCTTACCTGGCGTTCGAGAGCACCATGAAAGACATTATTAAAAACCAGAACGGTAAATTACTATCGTTCGGTTTCGCCTCGGCCTTGTACTTTGCTTCTAACGGGGTTTACAACCTCATGCAGGCCTTTAATAAATCGTCGTTACAACTCGAAACGCGCACCTGGGTAAAGCGCAGGGTGGTCTCTATAACGCTTACCATCGTCATCAGCTTTTCGCTGCTACTGGCTATTGCTATATTAATTGCCGGACAGGCGTTAATTAATTTCCTGAAATCGCACATGTTTGAAACGTGGGGCTTATGGTCGTGGCTGATTGCCCTGACCCGGTGGATCATCGTGGTGTTGATCTTCTTTGTGGTAGTATCCATTTTGTATCGATACGGCCCAGCCCATAAGCGCCGCTGGAAATTTTTCAGCCCAGGCGCTGTTTTGGCCACTACGCTGGCCGTGTTAACTTCACTGGGCTTTACGTACTACATTAACCACTTCTCGCAGTACAATAAAATCTATGGTTCGATCGGAACTTTGATCGTATTGATGATCTGGTTGTACTTAAATTCGTTAATTATTTTGATCGGATTTGAATTAAATGCGAGTGTAGACCTCTCTAAACGGAGCGTAAAGATCGTAAAACCGAAGTCGAATACCTTTAAACAGGCCCGCAACCGGCAGTTACAATAAATTTATCGAAAATTATTGAACTGATAACAAGGGGCTTATACACAAAACGTACGAAAAAGTGAATTTATTGCATTTTAAATTTGGCAATTCAGTCCGGATTTGTACTTTTGTCCCCGGAGAGTTGGCAGAGTGGTCGATTGCGGCAGTCTTGAAAACTGTTGACTGTAACAGGTCCTGGGGTTCGAATCCCTAACTCTCCGCAAAAGTTTAAAAGCCTCAGATTTATGATCTGAGGCTTTTTTGCGTTTAACAATACCTTATCTTTAAGCAATGCAAGCAGTAATATTTTGCGGTATTCAAGGCACCGGAAAAACTACCTTTTACAAAGAGAAGTTTTTTAAGACGCACGTCCGTATTTCTATGGACCAATTGAATACCCGCAACAAAGAACGCCGTTTTATAGAAACCTGTATTCAAACTTCCCAGCCCTTTGTTGTTGACAACACCAATCCATCTAAAGAAGAACGGGCAACGTACATCGCTTTAGCAAAAGCAAATAAATTTAAGGTTACAGGCTATTACTTTCAATCGAAACTTGCTGATGCGTTAGAGCGGAATATGCATCGTAAAGGTAAGGAGAACATACCGGAGGTTGGCGTCAGAGGAACATATAACCGGTTAGTTTTACCACGCTTGCAAGAAGGCTTTGACGAACTATTTTATGTGATAGCTGAAAACAATACATTTACTGTAAAGGAATGGTCAGATGACATTTGATAGTTTGGATCAGAAAATGCGGGTTTACGAAACTTCGCAAGATCGCTGCGTTTTGCCTGACATGTATCTGGTGGCACGAATTGACGGACGCGGGTTTACCAGGTTGACGAAAGAATTACATCAATTTGAGGCACCGTTTGACGAGAGATTTCGGGACTTAATGATTGAAACCACGAAGCATTTGATGAATTGCGGTTTCAACGTAATTTATGGTTACACAGAGAGCGACGAGATATCGCTGTTATTTCATCCTAATGAAAATATTTTTGGACGAAAAACCAGAAAATACATATCGATATTAGCAGGTGAAGCCAGCGCTAAATTTTCGGCACTTTTCGGACACGTTGGAGCCTTTGATTGTAGGCTCTCTGAGCTCCCTAATAAAACGTTGGTTGAGGATTATTTTAGGTGGAGAAATGAGGACGCGCACCGCAACGCACTAAATGCTCATTGCTATTGGCGCTTGCGAAAAGAAAACTTTACTGCGCGCGAAGCCACCACTAAGATTAACGGCATCACCATAGCAGCCAAAAACGAACTGCTTTTTCAATATGGCATTAATTTTAACGACCTCCCCTTGTGGCAAAAAAGAGGTGTAGGTGTCTATTGGAAAAATAAAAAAAAGGAAGGCTTTAACATCAAAACCAATAGTGTAGTGTCGGTTGATAGACGAATTTTACATGTCGATTTTGAACTGCCTATGCGAGATGACTATAATAAATTTGTTAGGAATATATTGGATACGTGCACATCTGATGTGTAATAAACTTCCCTCATATATTTTATCTTTCTGTTGATGCAGACACCGGCTTACCATTGAATAATTTGATAAAATTGTTACGGTTGGTGACAAAACCACCTATAAAGTAAATCTTTTAATAATAAACTTAAAACCTTATACATGAAACAAACTATACTTATCTTTTTAATTGCAACATCTACACTCGTTAGCTGTAAAAAATCAGACAGCGGAAAAGAACCAGAAGTACCCGCTGAAGAAAATAAAGTTGCTAGCATTATATTCAAATTTGATAAAACCATAGGTACATCTGACACGACAATAATTAAAGCTTATAACCTTGAACAGGCAATCATACTTGCAGTGCCTTATGATAAATATGGAAACGATGTTTCCAGTGGATTATATATAAAATTAAACGGCAAGGATTACACTGGCGGCCCTTTCAAAGCTGAATCACCAGGAGAATACAAATTTCAGGCTTCATGGGGAAATGTTTTCAGCAAGGTTCACACCGTTATAGCGCGGGACATAGCTGAGAAATACATTGATATAGTGCCAGAAAGAACGATAAGAACCACGATTACAGGAGGTTTAGTTACAACTTTTATAGAGTTCAAAAACATCTCGACCAAACGTTTGAAAAATGTGAGCTTTAAAGTGTATTGTGTAAATGCGTCAGGCAGTGATATCAAAGAGCAGTTCACCGGTAAATCCGGCGCAGTATGTCAATCAAATGGTCTTTTTGATCCCAATAGCAGCTCATATACGTCTAAATTCGACGTTGGTTATTTCCCTGGGATGCGTACATTAACTATTTTTCTTAATTCTGTTACTCTTGAAGATGGAACTGTTATTTATTCATCTTACTATCCCTTCCTATAATTTCAACCCTATGATGGGCAAGGTCAAAAATATTAATGCTTGTTAACAACACCCGACCATAGGCTAACAGGGCTTTTACGATGCGTAGGAGCCCTTTTTTGTGTGTAAATACCGGTTATCACACCTAAGTCTTTTGTTTATTATAAAGTCGTTTATTTTAATCCAAATGAAATTCAAAAACGCAAGGCATTTTCCAAAAAGCAGAAAATACCATATATACTTTTTAGAATTAAAGCCTTTTAATGAAAAAAAGTTTAACATAAAAGCCGGCTATATGTTAGAAGCGAATGAATTCTATTGAACGCCCGTATATATATAGTGTAGTTCCGGCTATTTTACCACCAGATCAATTACTCGGCCCGTTATTCCACGACGTTCAGATGCAGCGTATTTTTTCCGATTCAATCACTTTCGCCGACTGTTACCCCAAGCGTTCTCCCGAAGAAATTTTAAATTTATATGAAATTGAAAAACATCACGAGGATTTCAATCTTTCAGAATTTGTAGCTACCTATTTTCATATTCCGGAGCCTATCAAAACTGATTACACCAGTAATCAGTCGCTGCCTACTCTGGAACATATCCATCGGCTTTGGCCATTGTTAACGCGAGGTACGGAGCCCAATTGCTCCTTGCTGCCTGTTCCAAATTCTTATATTGTTCCGGGAGGCAGGTTTAGAGGTTTATACTATTGGGACAGCTACTTTACCATGTTAGGTTTGCAAACGGCAGGACAATATGATCTGATCAGAAACATGGTCGATAATTTCGCTTATCTGATCGACATATACGGCCACATTCCGAATGCGAACCGCAGTTATTTCCTTACCCGCTCCCAACCTCCCTTTTTCGCTCCCATGATAGGTCTGCTTGCCAAAATTGACGGATCGGAAGTATTTGCTAAATATCTCCCCCACTTG
>CAJYJH010000017.1 GCA_913775265.1 uncultured Mucilaginibacter sp.
GGCACTTTTCCGCTGGCATTCAAAATGAACGTAAATGGCCCCGGTAATGCCTTTTTGAGGACCCTGAATGTTGTATTGTCGATCGATTTAGTGTAGTCGGCCAGGTTGCTTAAGTCGTGGCAAATAAAAGAGAAGTTCGCTTTTTCGGGCTTAATATGCCTGATGCGGGCAATAGCTTCAATGGCCTTATGGTTGGTAATATCGCAACCCAAGCCATAAACCGTATCTGTAGGGTAGATAATTAACCCGCCCCGCCTTAAAACCTGCACAATCTGGTCAATGGCTTTGGGGTTAGGATTTTCCGGATAAATTTTAATCAGCATATATATTATAGCAAATGGCGGTACAAATGTGTTTCAACATGCACTGAAATTTTAGGAATTGTGAAGGGTTGTTAATATTTTATAAGAAATTTGTTTATCATTATGCAGTACAAAACCTTAACAGGCAGCTTAAAGCGTGTCTTCTATTATTATAAATAACTCAAACTGTAAACCTGATTATATAAAAGGTGAAATCTATTGCTGAAAAATGAAATTAGGACCATCCAAAATTTCAGCCATTTATATTGTTACTTGTTGCCTTTGGATCACCTTAAGCGACAAGCTTTTATTCTTATTTGAAGACGTATTAAGTCCGAAAACGCTCGAGATCACGAGCAGTCTCAAAGGTATATTCTTTGTGTTAATTACCGGGCTGATGCTTAGGCAATTAATTAAGCTGGGTAGCAAACGCCTGAGCGAAAGCGAAGAACAATACCGATCCATGTACGAAGGCAGTATTATCCCGATGTGGATTTACGATCCGGATACGCTAAAGTTTATTTCTGTAAACAATGCTGCTGTAGTAAATTATGACTACTCGAGAGAGCAATTTTTACAAAGGTTTGTTTACGATATTTGCCCCAAAGCAGATTGTGAAAAGATTGTAAACGCGGCAAAAGGCGCGCAGTCTCATGTACGGCAAGATGGTATCTGGACAACTTTGAAAGCCGACGGCACTCCTGTGATTGTTAACATTATTTCGCAACCCATTAAAGTAAATGGTAAAGTGCGGAATTTAGTGACAGCCTACGATATTACTGACAAGATACGCTATGAGGAAACGCTTGAAACGCTTAATGATGAGTTAAAAGCCGGTAAAGAAAAACTTAGCGAAACTCAGCAACTGGCTAAGGTTGGTGGCTGGGAATTTTATGTGGAGACTGAACAGTTGATATGGTCTGACGAGATGTACATGATTATGCAGATCAAGCCTGATGAGCACCAGAATCTGTACAGCCTGTATATGCAGCAGGTTTATCCGGAAGACCGGCAACTAATGGCGGAAGCCATAGGCGATGTCTTTAAAGCAGGCAAACCATTAGACTTAACCTTGAGAGTGAAGTTGTTTGACGACAGTACATGCTATATAAGACACTTAGGTAAAGCTGAATTTAAAAATGGCAAGCCCTACAAAATAACAGGGTCTACACAAGACATTACCGAAATTAAAAAGCTGGAAATTGAGCGCAATAAATACTTGGTGAGTTTTGAAAATACCCTGAACAATATAAACGAGGGCTTTTATACGCTCAATCATGATTTAGCCTTAACCAAAGTAAACAAACGGTTCGAGTTGGAGTCGGGCTTGCAGGCTTCTGCTTTAATTGGCAAAAAGCTGGTCGATATTTATCCGGGCATAGAAAGCCGCCTCACTTATAAACAGTATCAGAAAGCATTAGCCGAGCAGGTTTCTTTACAATTTGAGGCTTACTGGCGCCATTTTAAAAAATGGTATGCGGTGTCGGTGTATCCTATTGAAGATGGCCTTGCCGTTTATTTTACTGATATTACCAACAGGGTAGAAAAAGACATTCGCCTTGAGCAGGCCGTAACCCGTTACGAGACGGTAGCCAAAGCTACACACGATGTAATTTACGATTATGAAATTGCCACAGACAAATTGCTGTTTTATACTGATGTTACCTCGTTACTCGAAATCACACCTGATAAGGTAGGACGAACTAAAGCCTGGTGGCGATCTTTTGTACATCCGGATGACGTTACAACTATTGCAACAACCCAACGGCAAGCTATGGCCAAAGGCGAAACTAACTGGCACTGTGAATATAGAATGCAGGTAGATGATGACAGATATAAACATGTATTTTCTCAAGGCTACATCATCTACGATGATGATCGGCAACCGGCGCGGATTATAGGTGCTGTCAAAGATATTGATGAATTTAAGCGTATTGATGAGGAAAATAAGCGCCTGGCAGAAATCATTACCAAAATAAACAACATGGTTGTAGTGATGGATGCTGAACACCGTATTACCTGGATTAACAAAGCGTTTGAAGATTACATAGGTTACACTTTAAATGAGGTAAAGGGCAAAGAGCCAGGCGAGTTTTTAGGCGGACCTCGCATTGACTCAAATACCCTCGCCGAAATATTTGAACGTAAAGGCCGGCTGGAAACGTTCTCGCTGGATGTTAAGCACTATCTTAAAAGCGGTATAACCCAATGGGTTAATGTAGAGTATACCCCCATGTTTAATGATCCGGGGCAGCATACCGGTTATATAGCCGTACATCGTAATATTACCGAACGTAAAGAGCGCGAAGACCAGATTTATAACCAAAATAAAATATTACAGGAAATTTCATGGTCAAGTTCGCACGAAATTCGAAAACCGGTAGCATCAATTTTGGCATTATCCCAATTGGCTAATGATCCTGACGAAACAAGAGAGCGGGATCAGATCATCAGCATGATTGGGAAGTGTGCTCAGGAACTGGATAGCATTGTACACAATATCAGCAATAAAGTAAATAACGAATTGCTATCCGGAAAATAATCTAATAGTTATCGGTAGTCAGGCAGTTGGAGTTCTTGTTTGAGTTGCTTTTGTTTTTGCCAAGCATCTTCAAAACAAATTTTACAGGTTTGCTACCCGCCAGCGAGAAAAAGAAGTTGAGGACGGCAACGCCTGTTTTAGACTTTGGGTAGACCAAACGCGGAACACCCGGCGGCAGCTTCTGTACTTTGTTCACATAAGGGCGGAGACGATGCTCAAAATTAGCAAATGCTTTTGGGTAATTATAAGCACTACATTTAGAAAGTTCGCCTGTAATCAGGTAAGCTCCTACAATAGCCAAATCTGTACCCTTTCCGCCAATAGGAGTAACGCAATAAGCGGCATCACCAATCATTGCTACCCGGCCTTTGCTCCAGCGAGATGCTTTAACCTGACTTAAACGTTCCAAATAAAAATCATTTGACTGTTGTATGGCTTCAATTAATCGTGGTGCTTCCCAAGCTACGTGCTTTATTTTGTCAATCAACAACTGCTTTTGTTCGGCAATGGGTAGCTTTTCATAGCCCCGTTCAGGTGAGCGAAAGTTTATACATGCCCGGGTGGTGCCATGGTTATCAGGACGTATCAAAAACACAATACCTTCAGTCGCATTGCACCAGCGAGCCCATTCGTTATCTGTAGGGGTTTTAGGGGCAGTAAAGTAAGCCGTATATATTCCAAGATACCTAAATTGCACCTCGTTCCCAAACACCAGCTGGCGGGTTTTTGAACCGATACCTTCGGCTATAATCACCAGATCGAAATTGCTTTCAAGCCCGCTATTAAAATTTACGATAACGCCGTTTTTGTTTTCTTCAAGCGTTTTGATATGATTTCTAAAATAAAATTCCGTCTCATCTTTTACCTGTTCGTAAAGGATGTTCACTAAGTCGCCGCGTAAAATTTCGAGTTCCTGCGTCATGCTTAGGGCATCGTCTTTGGCAAATTCGGCTATGGTTTTGTTGCGCGTATTTACAAAGCGGATACCTACTTCGGTCGTATTAGCCTGCCTGATCTTTTGTTCAAGGCTCATCTTTTTTACAATTTCCCAGGCGGGGCCTTTTACGTCGATATTTTGTCCGCCCAAACGTAGTTCGCTGGCGCGTTCGACCACGGTAACTTCAAACCCATATTGCTTTAACCAATAAGCCAGGGTTAAACCTGCTATACTTGCACCGGAAACTAAAATTTTATGCTGAGCCATTTTAAAAGAGTAAGCAAGAACTTCAAAAACTGAGCAACACCTGATGTTACTGTAGTGTTTGAGTAAGTGTAGTTTAACGTTTTAAAATGATACGGTTGGATAGATATAAAAGAAAAAAGGTCTAATCGTCAGGCGTAACATCTATAGTATTACGTCTGATGATCAGACCTCTTTAAAAGGAGTTTATAATTACGCTTGTTTGGTGAACTGAGCGTTAATAATCAATTTAATTTCTTCGCCCACTACAATAGAACCGGCTTCTGTGATGCCTTCCCAGGTTAAGCCAAAATCTTTACGGTTTATTTTGCCGTTAATCTCAAAGCCTGCTTTAGTTTGGCCATAAAAATCGGCTGCCGAACCACCAAACTCAACATCCATCAGCACAGGTTTGGTTACGTCTCTAATGGTCAGGTTACCTTCCAGTTTATAATCAGATCCGCTCACTTTTTTAAATGAGGTAGATTTAAAGGTAATTTTAGGATAAGTAGCGGCATCAAAAAATTCAGCCGACTTCAAATGTTGGTCGCGCGACTCCTGTGTGGTATCAATGCTATCTACATCCAACGAAAAGTCAATTTCTGAGTCCTGAAAATCTTCATTCTCGGTAACTACTTGTCCTTCAAATTTTCGGAACGACCCGGTTACTGTGGAGATGACCAGGTGTTTAACTTTGAATTGTACTTCAGAGTGCATTGGGTCTAAAACCCATTTGGTTGTTGCCATAGTTTGTAGGATTAAAGGTTTATACAATAGTAAACAATCGAGTGTTTAAACATGAAATTTTGTTGGTTTTATTTAACTGATTTTCACAATAGTTCAGCTACGTGAACTGTTAGCGCCTGGTAGTTTCGTTAGCAAACGCATTGAAAACTTACTCTAAACCTTCCCTTTATCAAGGTCACAGACTATTGCTTAATGTCAAACATATGCCTGTCACAGAAACTAAATTTGTTGATTGAATAAACATTTATAGCTTTTGTTTTTTATATGTAAGTCAAAATTATTGAATAGCCGCGAACAAAATTCTCGATGAGTATCTGTAGGTAGCCTTAAATGACAGATAAATAATTAGCCATACAGATCCGTGCCTTTTTATGAAAATTTTATTAGTGTCAGGTCCTGGCATATCTCTTAAAGAACCCTACAATAGTGGTATCGAAGCTTTTATGGTATCGTTTGCCAATCAGTTGGTTAATGAAGGCCATGTTGTAGATGTTATTGCGGAACAGGCAGAAGCTGACGCGAAATTTACGATTATCAACCCTTTTTCTTCAAACGTTTGGGCTGGTTTCGGCTTTTTAACACGGTTAAAAGAAATGCTCCAGTTTAAAAAACTGGATGTTGATGCTTATGATATTGTTCATTACAATATGTTTTATCCGCATTTGTTAGAGGCGGGTTTACGTTTCAATAAAACATCATTTCTTACCTTGCACTCGCCGACCGACAAACAACGGGTGACGGTCTACACAAAACTTGCTCGGCAGAACTCCCTGCAATTTGTAGCCATATCAGAAAGAATTAAGCGCCAATGGGAGGCTGCGCTCGAAATAAAGGTGCCGCTTATTAACAACGGTATAGATATGAGGCTTTGGCCTACAAAAAGTACCCAGGATGGCGAATATCTGCTATGGTCAGCCCGAATTAATGAAGAAAAAAATGTTGTCGGTGCCATTCAACTGGCCAAGTATCTGCAAATGCCGTTAAAGATTGCCGGAAGAATTACAGATCAACAGTATTTTGATGAAAACGTAAAACCGCATCTCAATAATCAGATCGAGTACGTAGGGCATGTAACACAACGCGAACTGAGTAACCTGGCGATAAAGGCCTCCGCCTATCTTGCAACGGCTACATGGCAGGAGCCATTCGGATTGGCAGCTTTAGAGATGTTGGCGAGCGGCGTACCTATTGTCGGTTTTGATACCGCTGTTCCGCCCGATTGGGCACACGAAAGTGTGTTGGTAACCCCTTTTTCACGTTGGCAAGATTTGATAGAGCTTGTTAAAAGGAGTAGCGCGATCCGCCCATCTACCTGCAGAGAGTTTGCATCTCACTTAAACATCCAAAATATGGCTTCGGGTTATGTAGAGCTCTACAGGCGAAAGCTGTTGCAAGATGATGGCTTTGAGGATTTAACGTTTACAGATAGCCATGAGTTGCAGGAAGGTGTGGCACAATCTCAAATAGTGAAATAAAGTTACGTTATGAAGATTGCGATTATAGCTAAAACCCGATTGCCCATAGCAGAGCCGTTTCGGGGAGGTTTAGAAGCTTTTACTCACGCACTATGTAAAGAGTATTTATGTTTGGGTCACGAAATTACACTGTATGCACATGCGGATAGCGACCCGGAACTAAATATAAGAGGTTTCTATGGGCATGAACATAGGGCTGATTATAATTTTGAGATATACGAAAACGACGAATACCTTTCAATACTCAAGGATATCGAACAAAGTGATTTTGATATAGTCCATAACAATTCGACGCATGAGTTGCCAATTATTTGGGGCGCAAAAGCTTCGATCCCCGTAGTTACAACTATTCATACACCGACGATCAGCAAGTTAAAAGCAGCTATCAAGATTTGTTCAGGTTCTAACAATCTTCATTTTGTTATGCCCTCCAAATCGTTTGAAGCAACGTGGCAACCTTATTTGGACAATGGTTCAATTATTATACATAATGGAGTCGACCTAAATAAATGGCCGCTCGTGCGTAACAGTCGCGATTATTTGTTTTGGTATGGGAGGATGGTACACATTAAGGGTTTAGATATAGTGTTAGATGCAGCCCACCAAATAAATATGCCTTTAAAATTTGCGGGGCCGCTCGACGATCAAAAGTATTTTGATGAACACATCAAACCCCGCTTAACGGAAAGTGATACTTATCTGGGCCATTTAAAACAAAATGAGATACACGATTATATGAAAGGTGCGGCCGTTATGGTGAGTGCCGTTAGGTGGGAAGAGCCTTTTGGCCTAACTAATATCGAAGCGATGTCGTCGGGAGTGCCGGTAGCCGGGTTTAACCGCGGTGCTTTTTGCGAATTGATTGATGCTGAAAGCGGAGTAGTAGCCGAACAAAGAAATGTAAGTTCTTTGGCGACAGCAATCGAAGCAGCAATACCATTGGAAAGCAACAAAGTAAGGCGCCACGCAGAGAAATTTTCGTTAACAACCATGGCCCAGCACTATATAAATTATTTTGAACAACTGTTATGAAGATACTTATTGTTGCCGGACCATTCATCTCGCTGCGTGAACCTTACAAGGGAGGCACCGAAGCATTTATTGTTGAGCACGCCAACGAATTGGTACGGCTGGGGCATACGGTTGATGTAATAGCCAAAGAAGCTGACGAAAAAAATCTGTTCCAGATAATTGAATTTCCGGAAAGTCCGCTGAGTATGAAAGATGACTCGTACCGGCCCTGTTCTGAAGAAACCGGGCAGCAACATTATCAAACGCTGCAGTATAGTATGTTTGATGTGAGCAGTTACGACGTTATTCACTACAACTCATTTATACCCGAAATATATGCAGTGGGCGCGCTGTTTAAAATACCAAGTGTACTTACCCTGCATCTACCGCCAACAGAAAAGTTTGTACTGATGTATAAATTTTTTATAAAACATGCGCCTGTTGTACCCATTGGTATTTCGGAAAGAATGAGCGAACAATGGAAGCCGCACTTGGGCCAGGATGTTGAGGTCATTTTAAACGGAATACCAATCCAGAAATGGAAATTGAATAAGCGTGATGTTGATGGATATTTACTTTGGAGCGGACGTATTACCAAAGAAAAGAACGCAGAGGCTGCGATAGATTTAGCTAATCGTTTAAAAAAGCCGCTCAAAATTGTCGGTAATATTTTTGACAGAGCCTACTTTGCAGAACATATTCAACCTAAATTAAACGACCAAATCGAATATATTGCTCATGCAACTCAGCAGGAGCTAAGTAAGCTGGCATCAGGTGCTTCAGCCTATCTTGCAACGGCTACCTGGGAAGAGCCGTTTGGGTTGAGTACCATTGAAATGCTGGCAAGTGGTTTACCCGTGGTTGGTTTTAATACTGCTATCCCTCCCGAACTTCGCAACGAAGGCTTATCAGTAGCCATTGATTCTGACGACTGGCAAGAGTTAATAAAACCTTTAGAGACAGTTAATCAAACTAAATCGGAAGCTTGCAGGGAGTTTGCGACCTCATTTGATGTAAAAAAAACTGCAAAAGCATATATAAATTTATATGAACGCATAATGCATAAGGTTGAGGCATAATGAAACCAACCTTATTCTACTTTGTACACGCACACGGTAATGGGCACAGAGCAACATTTAATTTATTGTACCCGGCGTTATCAGTTTATTTCAATATAATAGTGATAACCACGAATAGCGAAATAACCGGATATTTAAATCTAAAGCATGACGTTCAAGTGTTGGAGTTGCCTCCAAAGTACCCTGCCGATTACCACATCCCCGAACATACCTTTTCAAGAGCTTTCGAAGTTACACCTTATGCATTAGAGCCTGCGGGCCGGGCCAAGGCATTGGCCGAAGCAATTGAGCGCTGTCAACCCAAAGCTTTTTATTGCGACGGTGTACCAGAATTGGCTATTATGGTTAGAGGTATGGGTGTACCTGTAGTTTTGGTACACTTGCCCGGAAACGTGATGGCCGATTCGACGCAAGTTTTCGCTCATGAGCTGGCCGATCATATAGTAGCTCATTTCCCTGCTCAGTTAGAACAGGACAATTATTCATTTGCCTATAAAACTTATTACAGCGGATATCTGTCGCAGTATGCCAGCTATGAGTTAACGGAAAGTAAATCTTCAAATAGTCATCTGGTCACAATTCTTTTAGGCTATGATAACTACGATGAATCGGTGCTCAAAAACCTCACGAAAGATCAAAGCATACAGTTTACAATAATCGGTAATAAACAAAATTATCATTTAGGTGAAAATTGTACGCAGCTCGGCAGGGTCAAAGATGTCAGCGAAGCTATTGCAGGAGATGTAGTAATTTCTGCAGCCGGACAAAATACCATCGCTGAACTATTGTCTCTTGGCAAAAAGTTAATCCTGCTTCCGGAACTACGGCCGTATGATGAGCAAGCAGTGCATGCAAAGGTTTTATCCAATAAGAAAATTGCATTATTGGCGCAAGAAGATTTTAATCCCGAGCAGTGGCAGAATTTGATACAAGAAGCAAAAGCACTTGCTGTTGATAAAAATACTTTAGTAAACGCGTTAGCGCCAAAAGTAATAGCGGAAAAATTAAGAGACTGGTATGCGTGATTTTAGCATTGTAACAATAGTAAAAGGACGACGAGCGCAATTGGCAAATCTTCTTCAGTCTGTCAAGGAAGCAACCATTCTCCCTTACGATATACAAGTGGTTTGTATGGACAACCCAAACGGGTTTGCCATTCCGAAGGAACTGCAGGTGAGCATACATTCAATGCAGGACTTACCTGGTTTACCGCTTGCAGCAACTCGCAATAGGGGTATAGCTGCTACAAAAACAGATAATGTTATTTTTATTGATGTGGACTGCATCGTATCGCCAACACTGTTTGCCAATATGTTGATGTACTTGCAAGCAGACAACATCATCGCCGCCTATCCTATGTATCTGCCTGAGCTACCCGATACAGGAACTTACGTTCAACTAAAGCACAAAGCAGTAACACATCCGGCCCGTGAGCATATACCAGCCGGTGAGCCGGTTCCGCATCTACAATTCTGGTCGTTAATATTTGCTATTCAAAAGCAAACCTTTAAAAAGATTGGAGGTTTTGATGAGTCGTTTACAGGCTATGGTGCAGAAGATACTGATTTCGCCATGATGTTTTACAAAGCGGATGTAAAACAGATTTTTGTACGCGATTATGTATTGCACCAGTACCATAACAAGTACGACCCACCTTTGAATCACTTTGATTCGATTATTGAAAACGCTGAACGTTACCGACGCAAATGGGGTGTTTTGCCTATGCAACGCTGGCTGAAAGCTTTTGAAAAGATGGAGTTGATAGAGATTGATGAAGCAAATCACATTACCGTAAAACAGAAGCCTACTGATAGTCAGATGCAAAATAGCATTTCAGTCAATCCTTACTAAGACTTTTATCTTTAAAAGAACGTATTGTGTCGCCTTATGAGGCGACTTGTATCTAGTGTTTTCTATAAGGGATAATGGCAATGAAAGCTAAAAAGCTTGAAAATGATATTCTCATTACACACTATGATTCGAATAGACCCTAAACATTTAAAGCTAGAAACTGGCTCTTTTAAAAGCCAATGCGCCTGTACATCCGTTATTGATGTATGATTAGTTGCATAAGGTTATTAGTATAAAGGCTTTCGTAACAAATATTTTGCTTAGTCAAAGCCTTGTTTTATTTATCAAAGAATCCTATAATAGCATAATAAAACTTTCGTTGTTTTATTTACTAACCGATTTTGTTCTAAATGCTTTGCAAAGGCGTTATAAGGCAGGGCTAAATTTAATTTCGTTAATTCAATTACCGGCACTAAAGGCTGAATTAATTCAAGGGTTTAATTAAGAAAATTGAAATATAAAAAATGGAAATTAAAGGTTTTTTGCTAAAACGTTTTATCATTTGATATTGGGGTGGATAAGTATACTAAATAATTGATGATCAACTTTTTAGTTACAAAAGATGTAAGATATGAATTAGTGCTGCATTGCTACAGCTTTACATTATATTTCACAGGGTTGTTTTAATGAATTTTTACAAAATGAAAAATACCAGTAAATTGTTAGTCATTGCTGCAGCAATGATAGGGCTTTCTTCAGGAAGCTTTGCCCAATCTTCAACTGAATGGCAAAAGTTATTCGACGGCAAAACAACTCAAGGATGGCATGCTTATCTTAAACAAGATGCCGGTCCATGGAGAGTAGTAAACGGTGCGTTACAATTAGATACCCAAGCACCTAACCAAGCAGATCTGGTAACCAATGACGAATACGAAAACTATGAACTTTCTCTGGATTGGAAAATAGCTCCGGGAGGTAACAGTGGTATAATTTTAGGCGTTCATGAAAGTCCAGAACTTGGTGCAACTTATCTGTCTGGTATTGAAATGCAGGTTTTAGATAATAAAGACGCAAGTGATAATAAAAAAGAAAATCACCTTGCCGGATCGCTGTATGATTTAAAAGCGGCGCCTGGCGACGCTGCAAAACCCGCCGGACAATGGAATCATGTTGTCATCCGGAAGGATCACGATCAGCTTACCTTTTGGCTGAATAAAAACAAAGTGATTGACGTGAAGATTGGAAGTGCCGAATGGAACGAATTACTGGCCAATAGTAAATTTAAAAGCTGGAAATCATTTGCCCAATATCCTAAAGGGCATATTGCGCTGCAAGCACATGGCGCCGTAGTTGATTACAAAAACATACGTATCAAACAGTTATAATTTGTCTTAGTATATGGACGGTTTACAAATAAAAAAATCTACAACTACTTACGATGCCATCATTGTAGGGTCGGGTGCTGGTGGCGGTATGGCAGGTTATGTTTTGGCCCATGCCGGTTTAAAGGTTTTGATGCTGGAGGCCGGGGCACATTTTGATCCCCGCACAGATTCACAGCAGCTGAAAATGCCTTGGGAGTCACCTAGGCGTGGTGCGGGAACTACCCGTCCGTTCGGCGATTTTGATGCTGCTTACGGTGGTTGGGAGATTGAAGGGGAGCCTTATACTACCAAAGATAAAACTGAATTTAACTGGTTTAGGGCGCGTATGCTGGGCGGGCGTACTAACCACTGGGGGCGTATTTCGCTGCGTATGGGTCCAAATGATTTCAAGGCCAAAGACGGCCTTACCGACGATTGGCCGATCACATATAATGATGTAAAACCTTTTTATGATAAGGTGGATCGCCTGATTGGTATATATGGCACTAAAGAAGGGTTGGAGAACGAACCCGACGGTATTTTCTTAACACCACCTAAACCAAGGTTGAACGAAATATTTATTACCCAAGGTGCACGAAAAGCAGGTGTAACCGTACTACCCGGGCGTGGCTCGGTACTTACTGAGGCGTTGCCGGGAAATACCAGCCGCGGTGTTTGTTTTTTTTGTGGACAATGCGGTCGCAGCTGTAAAGTTTACGGCGATTTTTCGTCTTCATCATGCCTGGTTAATCCGGCATTAGCTACCGGCAATTTAAAGTTGATTACCAATGCCATGGTGCGTGAGGTGCTCACCAATAAAGAAGGCTTGGCAACCGGTGTATCATACGTTAATAAAGATGATATGCAGGAATACCAGGTAAACGGCAAAATGGTGATTTTAGGTGCCAGTGCAGGCGAGTCTGCACGTTTGCTGCTCAACTCAAAATCAGCTGCACATCCGGGTGGCCTGGCTAATAGTAGTGGGGTAGTGGGCCGGTATTTACACGATTCGACCGGTTCAAGCGCCGGTGGATTTTTACCGCAATTGCTCGACCGTAAGCGCTACAATGAAGATGGGGTAGGCAGTGTACACATTTACTCACCCTGGTGGCTGGACAATAACAAACTTGATTTTCCACGCGGCTACCATATTGAATATGGTGGCGGTATGCACATGCCAACCTATGGTTTTGGCTTTGGTATGCAGAATATGAATGGCAAAGTACCCGGACGTGATGGTAAGATGAAAGCAGCAGGTGGTTACGGTGCTTCATTAAAGGATGATTATCGTCGCTTTTACGGTACGCAGTTTGGCATGGCAGGCCGAGGCACAGCCCTTGCCCGTTATGACAACTACTGTGAAATTGATCCGAAAGTGGTTGATAAATATGGTATCCCGGTATTGCGCTTCCATTACAAGTGGACTAACGACGAGATTAACCAGGCCAAGCACATGCAGGAGACCTTCCAGGAAATTATGCACAATATGGGAGCGATTTATGGGCCTCCGCAAGGCAAAGAAACCAATTATGGTTTAGAGGCTCCGGGCCGTATCATTCACGAAGTGGGTACGGTGCGCATGGGTGATGATCCGAAAAAGTCTGCCCTGAATAAGTATAGCCAAGCGCATGATTGTAAAAACCTGTTTGTGGTTGACGCTGCTCCATTTGTACAACAAGGTGATAAAAATGCTACCTGGACTATTTTAGCGCTATCTATGCGCACTGCAGAGTATATATTGCAGCAACGCAAAATGTTGAACGTTTAATACCAATAAATCACTATAGAATATGAACAGACGTGATTCGCTTAGAGCATTGGGCATTGGTACTCTGTCTACCGGTACATTACTTGCAGCTTGTAAGTCTAATAAAGACGATAAAACTAAGGTTGAAGACGCCTCAACACCGCCTAGTCCGCAGGCCGGGCGGCAGTCTTATGAGTTGGAGCGTGACGCCCGGTTGCATAAAGAAACTTTTTTTACTAAAGAGGAAATGGCCGCTATCACTGTCCTTGCCGATATCATCATTCCAAAAGATGAAAATTCGGGTAGTGCCTCTGATGCCAAGGTGCCCGATTTTATAGAGTTTATGGCTAAAGATTTGCCCGAGCATCAACTGCCCTTACGCGGCGGTTTGCGCTGGACAAACCTGCAATGCCTTAACCGGTATGGCAAGGCTTTCGTTGATTGCAGCCATTCGCAGCAGATTGAGCTGATTGATATGATTGCTTATCCTGAAAAGGCTAAGCCTGAGATGGCCCAGGGCGTGGCTTTCTTTAACCTGATGCGTGACCTGACCGCTACCGGATTTTTCAGCAGCCAAATAGGGGTTAAAGATTTAGGCTTTGTTGGCAATGCACCAAACCGCTGGAACGGGGTTCCTGATGACGTGTTAAAACAGTACGGTATAGCGAGTGCCAGTATTTAGCTGTTGTTAAGATATTTTACATTCTCAATAAGGCTAATAATCGTGTAGTTTTTGTTGTGAGTGATTTTGCCTTTTCCATCAGCTGCCGCTCTTTAACAATGATCAATGGTTTACGTGACCATTGATCATTTCTATATATAAGGCATGACATTATGGATACTTTTTTTGCTATAAAAATTTTGCGTATCTCTTACTTTCCTATTTTAAAAAGGGTAAGCATTCTTGGTTTTATGATGGCCGTCATGAGCTCATGTGCCACGCGGCAAATAGCTAGTTACCAAAACGATCGGCATCGGCTTAACTCGGAGGCTAAAAGCAGACTTGGGCAGCATATTGATCAATTCAACGCTTATCCAGGCAGGCCTGAGCCCGATGGTCCGTTTAACGCCGTTAACAACAAAGATTTCTTACTCACCAATGTGCCTTTGTTTAGTTGTTCTGACACGGTGATCAACAAAGTATATGATTATCGTTGGTGGATGATCAGTAAACATCTTAAACAATACCATGATACATTCGACAATAAAGACTATTGGGTAGTTACTGAATTTTTTGGCCCGCGGCCATGGGCTTCGTTGAGCGGCGCAATTACCTGCCCCGCCGGACAGCAGTTTTATGATGTACGTTGGTTGAGAGACGAGAAGTTTTTAAAGTCATATGCCGAATATTTTATGCGCGGATCGGCTTCTAAGCTGCACCAGCGGGAGAACGGTAATTTTCTTACTTATTTGAGCCGCCCGGAAAGTCATCATTTTTCGAGTTGGATGGTTGATGGCATCAATGCCTATCTAAAAGTTCATCCTAACCGGCAATGGATGAGTGATTTATTGCCCGATATGGAAAGGCACCAGCATATTTGGGATAGCCTGTTTACGGTAAAATCATCAGATGCAAAAACCAATGGCATGTATAAGATACTTGACCTATATGATGGCATGGAGTTCAGCCTTTCTGCAGTATTGGGTCTTATAAACAGCACCGGCCCTTATAATATTTACACACCAACCACCTGGAAACAGTATTACTTGGGTTGGGAAACTACAGGGAATGCTGATGCATCTGCTCAAGCCAAGGCATATCCAAAAGCTTTTAGAAAAGGCTATCCTGACTTTTACCTGGTTCGGCCGTCGGTAAACAGTTATGCCTACGGTAATTTAAGTGCGCTGGCAGACATGTATCATTTCAAAGGATCGGATGTAAAAAGCCAGAAAAAGGCTAAAGCTTATACATTAAAGGCCAATGTTGTTCGCAATAAAACGTTGCAGGTGCTCTGGGATCCTGCAGATCAGTTTTTTAACACTTACAGCGCGGGAGATAACCAGTACGGAGCTCGAGATTACGAAGCCCGGGTTAGAGAATCGGTAGGGTATACGCCATGGTACTTTAGGATGATACCTCCAGATAACTTTAAAACCTATGCCAGGAGCTGGGATATGTTTGCATCGCGTAAGGGCTTCTATAATACCGCCGGTATGACTACCGCCGAACAACAACATCCGTATTATAACGAAAAGGCTTATGCCTGGAATGGCCGTGGCTGGCCGTTTGAAAATTCGGTGGTATATAAAGGTTTTGCGAACTATCTGCGCTATTATAAAAAGCAGAATTCAACTGCTGATAAAGATTTATTGTACGATTATATCGAAAAGTTAGCTAAAATGCATGGTACAGGCCAGCTCAACATAGGGGAGTGGTATATACCCAGTAACGGTAAAACTTTTGGCGGTGAGTCTGATTATTTTCATTCAACATTTCCGGATATTATTATTGAAGACCTGCTCGGTTTCACGGCAATGCATAGCAATCAGTTTTCTATCAGCCCCCTTGTGCCGGAGAATAAATGGCAGTATTTTTACTTAGGCAATCTTAGTTACCATGGGCATGATGTTGACGTTATATGGAAGAAAGACTGGGATCCGAAACAACCGGGTAATCAAGAGCAATTATGCGTATGGGTAGATGGCAAACTTAAAGCAACCAGCCCATCAATCAATCAAAAGCTCACCGTTAATTTGCCATAAATTAACTATCATTCCGGATACACTTAAAACAGGATAAAATTAATTTACGCTTGCGTCAATAAATGTGCTCGAGATAAATCTTAACTATCTAACCATAAAAAATTGGCCTCAATTCTAACGCAAAGTGTCGAATTAAGGCCAATAACTGTAATAAGGTAAAGGAAAATCTCTAGCGATAATAATAAATGCCATTCATCATGGCTACCCCGCAAGTAGTTTCAAATGCGTTGCGAACGCTTTCAGGAGTACGGGTGCCCCAGATATTCCACATCAGGCCCTGCGAATTACGGATGGACCAAGCCTGTGCGGCATTGGCATCAAGCCATGGACCATAGTTGCTGGCTGTACCGGTGTTTTTTACAAACAGGCAGGCCCACCGGGCAAATATACTTTTCATGCCCTGTGTATCGGCTATGTCGTTCTCATCCTTCAAAATACCGCCCGATGTATTGCACATATTGCTGCGTGCATAATCCATAGCTTTTGAGCCCATGGCTAAATAGTTGGCTGATGGATAATCGGCCCTTAATAAGTCGCATGCGCCTATAAACGTTCCTTGTGTGTATGATAGGGCACCTTCGGTAATAGTACCTGCAGTGTTAATGGCTCCTTTAACTTCGCCGGTAGATGCTGCGTATAGTTTAGATACCATCCAATCCATAATTTGCTTTGCCTTGGTTTTGTAAGTAGCGTCGCCGGTAGCTTCGTAAAGCAACATGGCGCAAATAACAGCCGGTGCATTAACACAGGTATTTTTAGTTTGCTTATCGGTTGTCCACCACAAGCCACCGCCTAAAGTTTGCGTATCCCAGGCACGGTTCCACATCATGTCAAAATTATTTTTGGCCATATCCAGCATGCCGCCGTCATTGGTGATTTTAAAGGCTCTAACACACATTAAAGCTCCCCAAACAATGTCGTCGTTAAACTTATTATTAGTCCACAGGAGGCCGTAGTTATCTCGTACGCCATTGTACAGGTAAGCAATTTTGTTTTTCAGATCGGCGCTCGGGTTAATGTTGTAGGCGTCTATCAACATTTCAATAGCCTCTTGTTGCGTCCAGAAGTCCATGCGTACGGTGTGGTTATCATCTTTCCAATAAAAAGCTTTGTAGGATGGTCCGTATGTGCCGTATTGGTTATAAAAGTGATTGTTGTATACCTGCATAGCCACCAGTGCCTCATTTTTGGTGGGTAATGCCGGTGCAGCAAAGGTTATTTTTCCGTTCGCAGACTGCGCATCCTGAGCGGGGTGATCATCGATGCCCACCTGCCCCTTTTTACAGCTTGTAAGCACAGTACTTGTGCCCAAAATAAACATAGCCAAATACTTTTTGTAGCGACCCCAGGATTCTGTAAAAAAGCTTGGATCTTTTTTTAGTTCGTGTTTTCTCATCATTTTGATTGGTTAAATTGGTTTATTGGTTGGTTAAGTTCATTACAGCCATTAGCGATGTTATTACCAAGACTATTGACCCAAGAAGCCTGTATAGCTATTGCTTGGATGTAAACATCTAACAACATGCTGGATTTGCATATAAACTGATACAAAAAAGGCGCAGATGGTATTAACACCATATCTGCGCCTAAGCAATCATTTTATTAAACCTTGTTTGCTTAAGGTTGCTGCGGCTTCTATCATCATCATGCCGCTTAATTGTGTTGTCAGGTCAACACTGGTACCCGGTTTGCTTTTCCAGTTGGAATTGATGAGCAATTGTGGCCGGCTAATACCTTGCGTATACAAGGTAGTGGCATTGAAGTTAAGAAAGTTGAGGATAGCGTCCTTATCACTTTTAGGCACGGCGGGCTCCTGTACCAATAGCGTAAGATACCTGATTAAAATGCCTTTAAACAATCCTCCATCACCATTACCTTCATCTTTTAATAAGCCACCGGGCGACAGTTCAAGATCTTTGATCGTAGCGTTTGCCGTGCGTATAGCATCATTCAGGTAACTAATTTCATTAGTGGTTTTGTAAAGTTCAAGGCCTGCGCCTATAAATACGCCCTGGTTGTAAGTGTATTTGTTTTTAGTAATTACACCATCACGATTATAATTAACCCCATCCCATAATATCCCATTACTTGGGTCAACCAATTTTCCTTTTAACCACTGATATAATTCTCTGGCTATTTGCAGGTCGGCAGCATTTTTTTGCAGGCGATAAAAACGCGCAGCAAAAATAATGGCAGGGGCGTTAGCCGGCGTGTTTTTAAAGTAGTTGCGGTCTTTTGTCCACCCAATACCGTCGCCTTCTGTGCTGTTGCGGCCGGTTTTAATATCGGTCCACAAAATGTTGATGGCATCCAGGTAAGCGTTATCCTGGGTAGCCTCGTAACTGCGCAAGCTTGCTAATACAAGCCATTCCATGTCATCATAAAAATTGTTCTGAAAACGGTTGCCGTTACTCTCTTTAATGCCGTTAAGCAGGCTCAGCATACGCTGTTTGTATACATCATTTTTGGTTCTGAGGTAGCCGTCCAACAAAACATCAAGCATGTGGGCATTGGGCCAGTAATGAAAAGTGTTCTTATCGGTATTATTTTCTTTAAAATACTTTCCGTTAGCAGCCAGGTAACTACTGTATGTTTTATCTTGTATAGAGTCGGCCGTGGCCGCCCAGTTATAAACTACGGGAGGCAACGGCTGATCGTTGTATAAAGGAGTCGCTTTATCTTTAAGGCATGATGTGGTAGCTGCGAGCAGCAAAAGCATCCCCGATGTCCGGACTTTATCAATGAAATTTAGTTTCATCATGATGGTATTAAAATGCTGCTGCTGCAATTGTTAATGCAACAGCAGCGGTTTATTTATTTTACAGTAATGGTGTGGTTGTAAGTAGCGGTAGGTGTCAGGTTTACCGTGATATCTACATTCTTGTTGTCGGCCGCCGAATTAAACTTGAACGAATAATCGTATTGCGAAGCGTCCACCTTAACCAGGTTAAAATAGGCAGCAGCAGTGTTAGCATCAGGCCTGTTATTGTCGCGGTTAGTACTGCCAAACCATTCATTTGATGCTACACCGGCAGCATCTTTTACGCTCATTCTAAACTTGTATCGCTCATCACGGCCCCAGGTTTCCTGGCGGAATACAATAGGAGCATTAGTGATGTTCCAAACGCCGTTGCCTGCATAGTTCAACGTATGTAGTACTTTGTTTTCTGGTGAGAACCATAAACCCAACGCTGTAATTTCGGTTAAAGTAGCGGTAGTTTTTTCAAACTCAACCAAAATGCGGTATACCTTGGTGTTGCCGCTCACGGTTACATCGCCGCCTTCGGTAAGGGTATTACCGCTGATGGCATAAGTTTTAGCTGAAGCATTGGTGCCTGCCGCAAAACGATAGGTGCCTGGCTTTAAAGAAGTGTAGATTTCAAAAGTTCCTGCAGCTGTCTTTTTAAACCGAAGCGATTTTGATAAATCAGTACCTGCTTCGGTAGCGCTGCCGGTTAGGTATAAATCAGCAGGAACCTCTGCAAAGCCTGCAGGACGTTCAACCTCAATCAGTCTGGATGTGGTAGATTTATTAACGTTGATGCCTTTAGATGCCCAAACGGTCCATTTCAATTTACCTGTAGCCAACGATTTAATACCGGCCGAATTGGCAATTCTGTTCAGATCTGCATCAGAAATAGTTAGTTTGTTTCTCATGCCTTTTTCATCTGATTGCAGAGAGTATACCGGCTGAGAAAAATCGCCCGACTCCTTATCAAAAACAACCTCATAGAGTACCAGGCCGCCATCTTCTGCACGGGCTTGCTCCCACTCAAAGGTTTGGGTACCTGCATTAGGATCGAGCTTGATAAATTTGTTATCGGTAGGGCCAAAAAAATTACTTACTGCCGATACATTGGTGTTACCTAAGGTATTCTCTTTTTTGCAGCCGATGTTAAAGGCTACCATTAGCGCAAGCATCAGCGTGCTCAGTTTTTGTGTTAAATTCTTCATGTCTATTATTAAATAATACAAGTGTCTATTTCTGATTAATTACCAACCCGGATTTTGAGATAGGTTAGGGTTAAGGTTCCGCTCTTCGCGAGGTATTGGCCATAGATAATGTTTGGCCGGATCAAATACGCGCTGGTTAGCTCTGATGTAACCATTATCGACAGACGGTGGACCATACTTGGCGCCATGCGCCCATCCGTTAAGCACGTTTTCTGCTATCCTCCAGCGGCGAATGTCAAAAATGCGAAGACCTTCCATTGCCAACTCACTGCGGCGCTCGTTCCTGATGATTTCGCGCAGGCCCGACTGACCTGCAGCTGTATTATAGTTTAAAGCGATGGCATTGGTAAACCCGGCGCGTGATCTTGTTGCTCTGATGGTTCGATCCCAAACATCACTGGTCATCTGTCCAAGTTCATTTTTAGCCTCAGCATACATCAGCAATACGTCTGCATAGCGAATCAGGATCAGGTTTAATCCTGATTGAAAATTGGCAGCAGATGTTGGATCATAATATTTGCGCAGGTAATAGCCCGTAGCCGAAGTAACAGACCCTGGTGCATACTCATCCAGTTTGGTAGTTTGGTTCGGGTCTGATCCTGGTTTGATGTAAATAGTTTGTGAAGTACCATCTGGTTTTCTCCACTGGTAAAGGTGATAAACTACAGTTGCGGTAAGGCGTGGGTCGCGGTTTACATAAGGGTTGTTCTCGTCATAACCTGAGCCGGATTCGCCAATGCTTCTGCCGTTGCTCATCAGGTAACTATTCACCAATTCCTGGGTAGGGGCAAAGTTGTTAAGGCGGGCACCAACCGAAATCGGGGCGTAGTCGAAAAAGTTGTTGTAGGTGCGCAACAATGGTACATATTGCATGTCCAGTATTACTTCGCTGCTGTTTTCGTTTTGCGGTAAAAACACGCCTTCGTAAGACGGGAATAAGCTATAATTACCTACCGTGCCACCCATCAGTTGCTCGCAACCGGTAACCACGTCATTCCAGCGGCCTTCGTAAAGTAAGGCGCGAGTTTTTAAAGCAATGGCTGCTCCTTTAGTAATTCGCCCCTTATCGGCAGTCGCATAAGCGGTATTTACCGGTAAAACGGTAGCGGCAGCGTCCAGTTCTTTTAATACAAAATCAACTACTTGTGCTCTTGGCGTGCGGGCAATGGTTTTTGCTTCATCAATGGTTATATCTTTGTCGAACAATGGCACATCGCCGAACCAGGTGTAGAGCTGGAAGTATTGAAACGCTCTTATAAACCTAATTTCGCCTTTCATTCGCTCGCGCAAGGTGGCATCCATACTGGTCACCTTATCTACGTTTTCTAAAAATACGTTACAGGTTTTTATACAGGCGTAATGGTTATCCCATTCGCTGTTAAATCGGCCAAGCGATGGGTCGTGAATGCCCGCGGCTATAGTAGCCACCCCCTCATTGTCGCCACGGCTGTTATAGGCATTATCAGACAGCGCTTCGTTTAAAAAGAAGTAATTGTTGTTAAACATTTGCGAGTACGCCGTATTTAAAACGGTTTTCGCTTTTTCGGCAGTGGTCCAGTAAGTTAAATCTGTAAACCGGTCTACCGGTGCAAGGTCAAGCTTTTTACAGGCCGAAACCAATATCAGCAGTGCCAGCATCCATCCTTTATTTTTCAATATTTTCGTATTCATCATGATTAAAATATGACGTCCAAACCAAAACCAACATATACCGGCGTAGGGTAGGTACGGCCGCTATTAGCACCGCCGGCACCCAGGCTGTTGTTAAATTCGCTGGCTTCGGGATCTAAAAATTTAAGTTTAGAAAGTGTGTACAGATTTTGGCCCGACAAGTAAGCCCGTAAGCTTTGCATACCCAGTTTACCTGCAATTTTTTTAGGCAAGGTGTAACCTAACTGTACATTTTTTAAACGAGCATATGCCGCATTAAAAATGTAAAGGTCAGAACCACGGCGGAAGTTATTTTCGTTAGAGGCACTTCCGTTAGCTGCTAAACGTGGATATTCGGCGTTGGGATTAACCGGTGTCCAAAAGTCGAGTTGATGCTGGTACATCGTTTGGCCGTAATTAAAGTGGAAAGGCTCTACCAGCTCGCCACGGATAAACGTACTACGGCGACCGACACCTTGGATGAACAGATTCAGATCAAACTGCTTATAGGCAATATTGTAAGTAAAACCAAAGTTGTAACGCGGGAAAGGATTGCCTAACACAAAGTTATCCCGGTCGTTAATTACGCCGTCTTTATTAACGTCTACATAACGGATATCACCGGGCTGCAATGCTAAACCCGCTGGCTTGGGGCCTGCCGCTATCTGGTCAAGCGTTTGAAAGTAACCGTCTCGTTTCAGGCCAACATAAGATTGATAAGGTAATCCGGCTTGTAAAATGACCTGCATTTCGTCATACTTTGACAGGCGGGTGCCGCCTTCGTAGTATAACACCTTGTTCTTGTTGTCGCCTAAATTGAAGTTGAATGTCTGGCGGATGTTGCGACCATTTAAACGATAATTAATGTTGATCTCCCAACCCCGATTTTGTACCTCACCTGCATTATAATCAGGTAAGCCAGAGCCAAACACGCCCGGTACTGCCGGTGGTATTAATATATCACGTGTATGCTTGTTAAAGTAGTCTAATGATACCGTTAGGGTATTTCTGAGGAAAGTAGCATCTGCACCTAAGTTGAGTGTTGCGGCGCGTTCCCAGCGGATGTCGGGATTAGCAAAATTAAAGCCTGTACCGCTAACCGAAACATTGTTAAACCCGTAGGCATTTTGAAATGAATTGTAGGTAGTTTGATATTGATAGTTGCCTACATTCTGGTTACCCAGTATACCATATGAGCCGCGTAGCTTAATGTCGCCCACTTTATTGCGGTAATTGGTCAAAAAGTTTTCCTGGCTGATGCGGTATCCGGCAGAGAATGACGGGAAGAACGCCGACCGGTTTTGCTTGTTGAACTTTGAAGAGGCATCAACCCTGAAGCTGAACTCGCCGTAGTACTTATCCTGATAAGAATAGTTGGCACGACCAAAAAGTGAGTTCAAACTGGTTTCGTTAGTGCGCTGATTACTATTAGCCGAATTAGGGTCAATAATGGTTTCTGAAGTAGGGGTGCCCAATTCAGGATCAGTAAATTTACGGTAGATGGCCGAACCTTCGCTGTTGTAAGACTCGTTCGATACACCCAGCAAAACTGTAGTAATGTGTTTTTTATTAAAGGTTTTGTTAAACTCTGCCAAAAACTGAGTGTTTAGCAACAGGTCTTTAAAGTTTTCATCGTTGGTATTACGATCGGCACCTGACACTCCGCTCGGAAAATAATCTACCCGAAGGGTGCGTGCAAACTGGTGATTGGCGTTGAGTGTACCACCAAAAATACCTCTGAATTTCAGGAAGCTTGTTGCTGCAAATTCTGCATTTACACTTCCGAAAAGGTTATCGTTATTGTATTTACGATAGCCGCCTTGTTCGAGCACGCCAAGCGGGTTAAATTCGCTTAGTACATTATTAGTAAGATAGCGGCCCTGATCGTCTTTAAGCTGATAATACAGTGGCACCCGGCTGGCATCTACAATTAGCGTTGATGTGCTTGAGGAGTGATCTTTAATGTCTGAATGGGCATATGCTAAAATGGTATTCAGCTTCAGCTTTCCGTATTCATTAGTTAAGTTTAAGCGATAATTATAACGGCGTAGCCCAAGGTCAGGACCAACCAAATTATTGCGCTGGTCTAAAAAACCTGCCGAAACCAGGTAACTCGACTTTTCGCTGCCGCCGCCGAGGCTAAGATTATGGTTTTGCTGTAAGGCATTTTTTAAAATGGCATCCAGGAAAAATTCTGTATCGCCCTGTTGTTGAAAACCCCTGATCTGTTCGGCCGAAAAAACGGGTTGCTGCCCCGCATTTACGTTTGCCTGGTTACGCAGAATGGCGTTTTCAAAACCGTGAACCGGCTTGTAGAAAATCTTGGGTGATTGTACACCCACCAAGCCGTTGTAAGTAAGTTGAGTGCGCGCATTTTTTTTACCCTGCTTAGTTGTAATTAAAATAACACCGTTTGACGAACGCGATCCGTAAATGGCTGCCGAGCCGGCATCTTTTAGAACAGATACGTTGTCAATGTCGGATGGGTTGAGCAAATTAATATCACCACCCACAATACCATCTATAACTACCAGCGGCGAGTTGTTGCCCAGCGTACTGATACCCCTGATGTTGATGTTAATACCTGCTCCGGGCTCACTGTTGCGTTGCTGAATGATTAAACTTGGCGATGTGCCTTGTAGTGCCTGCGTAACGTTAACTACTGGCCTGCCTTGTAAGGCTGCTGATGTTACCTGGTCGACCGCGCTGGTTACAGCTGTACGCCTTTGTGTACCGTAACCCACAACCACAACGTCACTCAGCGCGTTTTGGCTAGGCACCAGCTTAACATCGGGTTGGGCACCTTCGGTATAATTACGCTCCTGATTGGCATAGCCGAGTGAACTGAAAACCAATGTTCCGGATGGAGAGTTAACATTGAAAGAGTATTGACCGTTAATGTTGGTGATTGCGCCTAACTGTGTGTTTTTTACCTTTACGGTTACACCAGCAAGAGGGTCTCCTTTTTCGTCAATAACCCTGCCCGTAATACGCGTACTTTGTGCAAAGGCAAGCAAGGTAAAGCAGATTAAAAACAGCAAGAGTCCGGCGGCTGCCAGTCTGTGGGGCAAAGGCTGTCGGGACGTTTTCTTTTGAGTAAAAATCCTCATAATTAAAATGGTAGGTTAAATTTTGGAAGTATTTGTTATGATTTTAGTGATTGGTAATTATTAGGTGGAGTTGACCGAGAAAGTCAGTAGATATACAATTAATACTATTGCATAATTATGCAATACACTGATTTGTAAGTAATTAAGATTCATATAATTGGTTTTGTGGTTTGTTACCGCCTATTGGGTAAGAGGTAATTCTTTTCAAAGATATAAACTAAAATGATTTAGCAAATATTAGCTTTGTTTTTTTTCGAACTAATCAGAAATATTTTCTTAAAGTTTAAACGTGAACGTTATTGCTGATCATCTGGCTCGCAGCCTTGCTATATGTGAAATGAGTAATTTCATATATAGTAAGGCTATTTTTATTGTTTAAATCTATTTATTGCGCAGCCTTATTTATTTCCCGAAGCTTCTGAGTTTTCAATGGAGCGGTCCTGATAGTTAAAAATCTATAAAAAAGAACAGCTATTTTTAAAGATAATTTAACTAAAATGATTTAGCGTTATAAACAACAAAAGGTAGCATGATACTGGAGATCTGCTACCTTTTGTTGTAGAAAAGTTGTAGGTCAGTTTATATAGTTATAACTGTAAAGCTATTTTAATTTTGTTACTGCAGGATACCCGTTTTATTTCACCCTGTAGAACTTAAAGGCGAATAAGAAAATGATGGCATAACAAATGATGGGCAGATAATAGGCAGTTGCAACATCGTGGTCAGCTACTTTACCCATAATGATAGGAAAAATTGCACCGCCTACTACAGCCATTGATATAAACGAAGAGGCTTGCTGCGTTTGGCTACCCAAATTTTTGATGCCCAGGCTAAAGATGGTAGGAAACATGATGCTGAAGAAAAAGTTGATCATGAACAGCGCTGCAAACGAAACCCAGCCCAGTGATTGTGCTACAAGCAGACACATTAAGATATTACCTAATGCAAAGGCTGCCAGAAGTCTGTTGGGTGCTATAAATCGCATTAAGTAAGTGCCAATAAAGCGCCCGGCCAGCATCATCACCATGAAAATAACCATGTAGCCACTGGCTGCAGAATCGGTAAGCCCCATTTTATCGTGGCCATAATTAATAAAAAATGCCCAAGTGCCTGCCTGTGCAGCTACGTTAAATAATTGAGCAATCACGGCCCATACGAAGTGTGTATGTTGAAAAAGCTTTTTATTTACAGGTATAGCGTCATCAGTTGCATTAACCCCTTCTGTAATTACGCCATGCGGATCGGTAGTAGGTGGTACTTTTACAAAAGCAAACAGTAGAGCCGTGATGGCAATAACAGCTCCGATGATGATGTACAGCATTTTTATCTTATCCAATCCAACATTATCAGCTTCTGCTGCGCCGCTAAATATAAATTGAGATCCGATCAGCGGGCCAATGATTGTACCCAGTGCGTTAAAGCTTTGCGCAAAATTAATACGCTGGTCGCTGGTATCCTGATGCCCTAATGAAGCTACAAAAGGATGCGCAACGGTTTCGAGGGTTGATAAACCGCAGCCTAACACAAATAGCGCGATGCGAAAAAAGCTGAATGATTGGGCGTTAGCTGCCGGTACAAACAAAAATGAACCCAACGCAAAAAGCGTTAAGCCTAACAAAACACCATTCTTGTAGCCAAATCGTTTCATAAACAGGCCTGCCGGTATACCCATGATAAAGTAGGCTCCAAAAATAGAAAACTGCACCAGGCCAGACTGAGCCTTAGAAACATGCAGTACTTGCTGGAAATGACGGTTGAGCACATCGCCCAACGAAATTGCAATTCCCCAAAAGGCAAACAGGGACGTAACAAAAATTAAAGTAAGCAGAAACTTCTTGTCTGTAAAGGCAGGTTTTATGGTCATTATTGGTTAGTAAATGTAATTGATAATTAATGAGATAGGAATTGTGGAGGTCAAAATTTGAATAATTTATTAATGATTAAACTTAACCTTCAAGCGTTAGCCCGTAAACTTTACTTCATCTTTTCGACCTGGGCCAGGGTGGCGTAAATTTCAATCATAGCTCCCTGATCAATTAATCGTTTCTCTGTTTTAGTTCCTACCAGGTTGCGGTTATCGCGTTCTTTTTGCCAAATGGCATCAGCGTCTTGTTTAAAAAATGAGATCCATTCAGGGTTTTTATCAATTTTGTAAAGCTCTACGTAACCGCGTAGCATCACTGCGTTAAACCAGTACTCGTTAGGCAGGCGTCCATTTTTAAAAAAGTGTGCTTTGCCGGCTTTTGCCACCCGCTGTGCTTCCTGTAGATACTTTTTGTCTTTGGTAATAGTATAAAGCAAAGCCGCAGATTGCAGCATGGTGCCCGTGTTATAAGTATAGGTTGCTTTGGCCAGCTCCATCGACGGTAGTTTAATGTTATCATAATAAACACCTTCAGGAGCTTGCAAATATTTCTTTGTCCAGTTATAAATGGCTACTGCTGTATCAAGGTATGGTTTGCTTTTAGTTGCTTTGTACAGTTGCAGAGCTACTAAAACACCAGGGCCATTAGAGCAGGTGTTTTTAGTAGTATTATCTTTTTCGCGCCAGTATATGCCGCCGCCACCTCTGTTATCCAGGCCACCCAACATAAAGCGATAGATCATCTTAGTGGTATCTAAGTACTTTTTATCATGTTTGCGTTTATAAGCATCCATATAAGCAATAGCAATCCATTGGTTATCATCATAATATAAAGTGGTCGTTTTTTCTTTAACCACATAATCCTGATAGGCAGGGTAGGGAGGGGTAGCACGATAGTATTGTGCAATAGCCAGTTCGACCGGCTTCATGTAGTTAGACTTTGGTTCTAGCGCTTCCATTTCATTAGCACCCTGTATGTAAGCACAAAGCGGCCATAGGTATGAGTGCGGATGTTCGTTTTTAGAGGGATCAGTAGTTTCGTAATATAAGTTGGCTTTAGCGTCTCTTAAATGAGCATTGATCGCATTCTGCAAATCTTTAATATGGCTTTTGTATGTTGCTACCTGTGCCTGTACGAAATTTAATCCTAACATTGCTACCAGTAGCAGGAAGGCCTTTTTATAATTTCTCATCATGGTTTATTAGTGGTTTGTAAAATACACTTAGCTATTTAAGAGGTGAGGTTTTTGTTGATAGGTTTTCCACAAGAACTCACCAAAGATGGTGTTGGCCCAGGCAAACCAGCTGCGGGTAAAGTCGGCCGGGTTGTCCTTGTTGAACGACTCGTGCATAAAGCCTTTGCCGGCATGGGTAGCTAACAACATTTTGATGCACTGTTTGA
>CAJYJH010000018.1 GCA_913775265.1 uncultured Mucilaginibacter sp.
CGGACATATCTTTAAATAGAAGCTGCGGCTGCTTGCTTCTGCCGTTCTAAAGAAATTTCTAAAGCCAGAAATGCCAGCATCAGCAACCATTTATTTTGCTTTGCCTTCGGGTTAATGGTAATAATAGGTGTTTTAAATATCCGAGGTTCTATACTTACGAGCTCAGTACCATCAGCCGCTTTCCATATCGTCAGGCCCTTCCAAACTGATGGTTTTTCGAATGTTGCTGTAAAACCGTCGTTAGCTGCAAACGTAACTTTAGTACCCCAAAAGTTGTGGGATATTGTAGCCAGCACCTCTCCATTTTGCGTTTTGATCGGGCGATTTTTCCATTTTGTTCCGTCTACGATCCAGTTTTGGTCGGCAGTTTCCATAATAACCTTAGTGTGCCATACACCATCGTGGCGCAGCATGCCATAGCTGTATTGGCCATCGGTGAGCTGATAACTCGGACGCCAGAAGCCCTCTTTTTTTACTACAAACTCGGTGGTTAAAAACTTTTGTATTGGATAATAATAACTCATGGCCTAATGATAAAGAGTGCCGGTATTTACAACTGGAGATACAGCTTTTTCGCCGCATAACACTACTAACAGATTACTTACCATAGCAGCCTTTCGTTCTTCATCCAGCTCCACAATGTTTTTTTCGGACAGGCGCGATAAAGCCATTTCCACCATTCCCACAGCGCCCTCAACAATTTGCTTACGGGCAGCAATGATGGCTGATGCTTGTTGTCTTTGCAGCATGGCGTTCGCAATTTCGGGTGCATACGCCAGATGCGAAATCCGGGCCTCCAGCACCTCAATACCTGCGCGGTCTAAACGAGCGTTGAGCTCTTGCTCCAGCAATAGGCTCACATGTTCAGCACCATCGCGTAGGGTAACCTGAGCAGTTTCGTCTTCCAAGTGGTCATAGGCAAAGCTATTGGCCAAATGGCGCACAGCAGCCTCACTTTGTATATTCACGTATTGTATGTAATCTTCAACGGCAAAAACCGCTTTGGCGGTATCTTTAACCTGCCATACAATCACCGCGGCAATTTCGATAGGACTACCCATTTTATCATTTACCTTCAACTGCTGTCCGTTAAGATTAAACGCCTTTAAAGAAATCTTTCTTTTTGAGGTAAAAGGGTTCACCCAAAAAAAGCCATCTTTTTTTACCGTACCTACATATTTACCAAAAAGTGTGAGAACTTTCGATTCATTAGGATTTACAATGATAAGTCCTGGTAAAACTAAAAATAAGTTGACAAACGATAGAATAGCACAAGCGGCAAAATATTGCTCAATACCCAGGTAAATGGCCAACGCCAGCAACACCAGGAACAATATAAATGCACCGTAACCAGATGGTGGATTGGTTGTTTTTTCAGTTTCCATAACAGTGATTTTTGATTTAAAGTGATATCATAAAGATATCAAATTGATTTTCACAAAACCAACAAAATTCTGCGAAATGTTTTAAAATAGTTCTTTTCACAAAGTATGAGTCTAAAAACCGAAATACTTTTATTCACTTTAGAATATCTCAACTTTTTTTCGTACCTTTAAACTTATTCTGAAAGAGGTGGAAGTGTGTTTGTTGTAAGACTCATATACAATACTTATCCAGGGCAACAATCATACTTTTCTTCAAGATGCAAGTTAGCATCTATAACCGTTTAAGGTAATCGACCAGTTATCACTGCAGATATGCCTTTAGCAATATAAAGTCTGCATGGGCAGTTCAAACCTGGTAAGGTTTGGGTGTTTTGCAGATAACTAAAATAGCTTTACATACAACAGATTATCACCTTAAAAAGCGATGATCTATATTATCTGCCAGGCATAAAAAAACAAACCGCCTGGTGTAACACTTTAAATCATATATGGGTAGATCCACAGAAACATTTAGTAAAAAAGAGCGCGAAAAGAAAAAGGCTAAAAAACAGTTAGACAAAAAAGAAAAAGCCGAAGATCGCAAAAACAGTGCAACCAAAGGTAAAGGGTTGGAAGACATGATGGCTTATGTTGACGAAAACGGCAACATAACTTCAACACCTCCTGATCCTACCAAAAAGAAAAAGATATCGGTTGACGATATCCAGATTGGTGTACCTAAACAAGAGGATATTGTTGAGGAGATTGAAAGAAACGGATCAGTCACGTTTTTCAATGACTCAAAGGGTTACGGTTTCATCCGCGACCTGCAATCGCAGGAAAGCGTTTTTGTGCATGTTAATGCCTTAAGCGAACCTGTTAAAGAAGGTGATAAAGTAACTTTCGAAATTGAACGTGGTCCTAAAGGTCTGACCGCTGTTAAAGTTAAGAAGAAAGCCAAATAATAAATTATTTAGGCTAATAAAATAATGAGCATCTGTCTTAGCTGACAGGTGCTTTTTCATTTGTGTGCAATGTTTAAATTATACTTATCGTTTGTAACTTGTTTATAATTGAGGCGCATCCATATTTACGCCTCTAATGGCAGTGTAAAATAAAATGTCGAGCCCTCATCTATTTTACTTTCAACGCCAATTTGCCCGTTGTGCATTTGTATAATTTCGGCACATAAATACAAGCCAATGCCGAAACCGGAAATAGTAAGGGTGTGTTTACTTTCAACGCGGTAAAATCTGTCGAACAGCCGTGCTTGGTCTTGCGGCTTAACGCCCATACCTTCGTCACGCACACGTACCTCTACCAAATCGTTAGCATGAGCACAGCTTATTTCGATAAGTTTTCCTCTCGGAGAATATTTAATAGCATTGCTAAGTAAATTGGAAATTACCTGCCCAATTTTGTCACGGTCTGCATCAACACTAATTTTATCTGAAGCTATGCTAATTTGATGACTCTGTGATAGCGACTTGGCCTCAGCCACACACTCGGCCAACAATTCGCTCATCTCAAATGGTTGTTTATTAAGTTGTATCTTACCGGCCTCAAGTCGGGCTACATCCAGAAAGCTTTTAATCAACAAGCTCATTTTTTCAATTTGTTGTTCAATCTTCAGCAAACTGCCTGAAAAAAAAGTGTCATCTGCCTTTTGCGCTTTCATGCGCAGCAATTGTGTAAACCCTTTAGCTGTAGTAAGCGGTGTTTTCAACTCATGACTAACAATTGCGATGAAATCGTTTTTACGATTTTCTTCGTTTTTTCGTGTGGTGATATCAATAAGAACGCCCGAAAACTGGGGCGAGCTACCATCGCCTGCATAGTATAATTGCCCAAAAGCTTTTACCCAACGTATGTTTCCGTCATGGTAACCAACAATGGGATATTCTATATCGTATATTTTATTACGTTGTACAGTTGCATCAATAGCAGCAATTACCAAGTCACGATAATCTTCATGTATTTGCGCAATAGCCTGATCAAGTGCCATCTCTTCATCGGCATGAAACCCAAACAACTCCTTTACCCGGGGCGAGGCAACGAGCTCATTAGTTTTACCATCAAAATACCATGTGCCTAACTCGGCAGATTCGATAGTTACTCTGAGCTGCTCCTGCAATAACTCCCGTTGGCGGCGTTCTTTTACCCGATCAGTTACGTCATCTACCGTTGCTAAAACGCCGGTTACTTTGCCTTCGGCATTAATAATCGGCGAGTAAACTGAGTTTACATATACCTCGCGCAAGGTATCTCCACTTTTTAAAAACAACCGTAGCTCGTTGTTTACTTTTGGGATACCAGTTTGATAAACAGCATCTAATAAATCAAAAACCGGCTGATCTTCGAGCTCAGGGCGAGCTTCCCGATGTGGTCTACCTAAAACTTCATCCAGGGTTCGTCCCCATATCTTTAGTAAAGGCTCATTTACGGCCTCAATAACTTGATTGGGCCCGTCAAGCCAGGCAATGCCCAAAGCTGCCTGCTCAAAAAAAGTGCGGAAGATTGATTCATTTAAGGAGACGCGTGCATTAAGCTGCACAATATTATCTTGTGTGCGTAACAGTTCGGCATTAGTATGTTGTAATTTTTCATTAGTAGCTACCAATTCCTCGTTACTTGCCTGCATTTCAGTAGCTACCGCTTTAAGCTCATTGTTAACCTCATTTAAATGGTGGTTAAGCGCTTTTACTTCTGCT
>CAJYJH010000019.1 GCA_913775265.1 uncultured Mucilaginibacter sp.
TCAAACAGTGCATCAAAATGTTGTTAGCTACCCATGCCGGCAAAGGCTTTATGCACGAGTCGTTCAACAAGGACAACCCGGCCGACTTTACCCGCAGCTGGTTTGCCTGGGCCAACACCATCTTTGGCGAGTTTTTGTGGAAAACCTATCAGCAAAAACCTCATCTTCTAAACAGCTAATTATTTTAGAGTGAAATCATCTGTCAATAAACTTGTTTCTGTAATAAGCGGTATGCTTATGATGGCCGGTACGCTGGGTGCGCAGGCCCAGGCTAAGCATACTTTTGCTTTAGGCGACACCGATTTTATGTTGGATGGTAAGCCTCTGCAAATGATATCGGGCGAAATGCACTGTGCCCGCATTCCGCGCGAATACTGGCGCGACCGCATGAAAATGGCCAAGGCTATGGGCCTGAATACCATTGGCACCTACGTTTTCTGGAACGCGCACGAACCTGTAAAAGGGCAGTATGATTTTACAGGCAATAATGACATTGCCGCGTTTATAAAGATGGCTCAGGAAGAAGGTTTGTGGGTGGTGCTTCGGCCAAGCCCATACGCCTGCGCCGAGTGGGAGTTTGGCGGTTACCCTTGGTGGCTGCTTAAAGACAGCACTTTAAAAGTAAGAAGTACCGACCCTAAATTTCTATCGGCTTACACCAATTATATTAATCATTTGGCTAAGCAACTGGTACCATTACAGGTAACACATGGCGGCAATATTTTGCTGGTACAGATCGAAAATGAGTACGGGTCTTACAGTGACGATAAAAACTATTTAGATATCAACCGTAAAATATTCCGCGATGCCGGTTTTGATGGTGTACTGTTTACCTGCGACGGCGAAACGCAGATGCCCAAAGGTTATCTGCCCGGTTACCTGCCTGCAGTAAACGGTTTGGAAGATCCGGCTAAGGTGAAAGAGCTGATCAATAAATATCATAATGGCAAAGGGCCCTATTATATAGCCGAATGGTATCCCGGCTGGTTTGACCATTGGAGCGATAAACACGCCCGCGTAGATGGAGTGCAAGCTGCCAAAACGTTAGACAAAATTTTGGATGCAGGCGTATCCATCAACATGTATATGTTTCATGGTGGCACTACCCGCGATTTCATGAATGGGGCCAACATGAACGTAAAAGAACCTTACGCACCGCAAATATCCAGTTACGATTATGATGCTCCTTTAGATGAAGCCGGCAATGCCACCGATAAGTACTACAAGTTCCGCGAAGTAATAGCCAAACATTTACCGGCAGGGCAGAGACTGCCGGAAGTGCCTGCTAAAAAGCCAACTATGGCCATCAGCAACATCAAGCTCAATGCTTACGCTGATGTTTTTAACAACTTACCTAAGCCGGTTACTAATAAAAAGCCATTGTGTTTTGAAGATTTAGATCAGGCTTATGGTTTTGTACTTTACCGCACTCAAATAAATGGCGACGGATTGTTGAAACTAAAAGATCTGAGAGATTATGCCATCGTCTACCTCAACGGTAAGAAAATAGCCACGCTTGATCGCCGCTTAAAACAAGATTCGTTGGTACTGAGCAACGTTCCGGGCCAAGCCACGCTGGACATACTGGTGGAAAACAATGGCCGTATTAATTACGGGCCTTACCTGGCCGACAACCGCCATGGCATCACTCAATCGGTGACATTAAATGGTAAAAAGGTATTTGACTGGCAGATGTACCGTTTGCCGTTTTCTAATTTAACAGGATTTACCTACAAAGCGCAGCCGGCTACCGCTATGCATCCTGCTTTATTCAAGGGCACATTCAACTTGACTAAACTGGCAGATACCTATCTGGACATGAGTGGCTTTGGAAAAGGCTTTGTGTTTTTAAACGGCCATAATTTGGGCAAGTACTGGCAGGTTGGTCCGCAGCAAACGTTGTATGTGCCTGCCGGTTGGCTTAAAAAAGGAATGAACGAAGTGGTTGTGTTTGACGAGCTGAAGGGCGGGCATCAAACGCTGCAGGCTTTGGATCATCCTGTGTTGGATCAAAAAATATAAATTTTACAGGCGATTATATACCTAAATATGAAAAAGAGATTGAGTTGCAAAGTAGCGTTGGCTTTGGTAATGCTATTTACCGGTGCCAGTCAAATAAAGGCGCAGGATATTTCGGCACGTTTTCCGCTGGTGCCTTATCCGCAAACGCTTACTGCCGGTACCGGGTTGTTTGTCATTAATGCACAAACTGTTATTATCACATCGGGCAACAAATTTAGGTCCGAGGCTGCACTGCTTAACGAGATATTGCATAATAAGCTATCGTTAAAAAATACTGGAACGCCGACAGAAAAAAACGCTATACAACTGGTGGATGATCAGACCTTATCTGCCGAAGAAGCCTATCGCCTGCAAATTACACCGCAACATGTAGTCATTAAAGCTAAGGATGGTGCAGGCGCTTTCCGGGCTATTCAAACAATTCGTCAATTATTGTCTGCCGGTATCGAAAACAAGCAGCAAGCCCTTCCTTCGCAACTGTCATTACAGGCACTTACCATCGAAGATGAACCGACATACGCCTGGCGCGGGATGCACCTGGATGTATCGCGTCACTTTTTCTCGGTTGATTACCTTAAAAAGTTTATTGACCTGTTAGCTTTATACAAGTTCAACAAGTTCCATTTACACTTAACAGACGATCAGGGCTGGCGCATCGAGATCAAAAAATATCCCAAACTTACCGAAGAAGGTGCCTGGCGCACTTTTAATAATCAGGACTCGGTATGCATGAAAAAGGCTGCCGATAACCCTGATTTTGTGATCGATCCTAAACACATTGTTCAAAAAAGTGGTAAAACGATTTATGGTGGTTTTTACACGCAGGAACAGATGAAAGATGTGGTAGCCTATGCACTGGCGCGCCACATTGATATCATTCCCGAAATTGATATGCCAGGCCACATGATGGCAGCCATAAATTCGTATCCGTTTTTAACCTGTAACGGCGAAAACTCATGGGGAAAGGTGTTTACCAAACCTATTTGCCCATGTAACGAAAGCACTTTTGAGTTTGCACAAAATGTTTTTGATGAGATTATGCAAATCTTCCCGTCCAAGTATATTCACATTGGCGGCGACGAGGTGGACCGTACCGACTGGGGAAAATCTGAAGTATGTAAGGCTTTTATGAAAAAAGAAGGCATTAAAGATTTGGCCGGTCTGCAAGCCTACTTCATCAACCGCATGGAAAAGTATTTTAATTCTAAAGGCCGCAAGCTAATTGGTTGGGACGAAATACTTGACGGCGGCATCAGCCCAACCGCTTTGGTCATGTACTGGCGTACCTGGGTTCCCAAGGCCCCGGTAGAAGCTGCCAAAAACGGTAACCAGGTTGTGATGTCACCGGGTAACCCTTTGTATTTTGACACACCGCCCGACCGTAACTCTATCGATAACGTTTACCACTTTAATCCTATACCAAAGGGCTTGACCGATGCTGAAGCAAAAGGTATTATAGGTGCGCAAGCCAACTTATGGACAGAGTACATCCCCTCTGAAAATCGTGCCGACTATATGTATATGCCCCGTATGACTGCCCTGGCCGAAAACTTATGGACCCGCAACCATAATTACAACTCGTATCTAACCAGACTCACCAGGCAATACCAACGGTTGGAAAATTTGCATGTAAATTACCGCCTGCCCGATTTTGATGGTTTGGTTGAGCAAAGTGTATTTTTAGATAAAACGGTGCTCAACCTAAAAAAGCCACTTCCTAACACCACTATTCATTATACAACCGATGGCAGTGTACCAACGGTTAAGTCGCCCGAGTTGACAGCTCCTTTAACTATTACCAAAACCAGCTACATCCGCTTAGCAGCCTTTAAACCTAACGGTGTAGCCGGCGATTTATATAACTTGCGTTACACACAGCAAAGCCTGGCAACACCGGTAGCAAAAGCAGGAGTAAAAAACGGTTTGCTTTGCAGCTACTATCCCGGCGAGTACAAGAGCGCCACATTGATGGCGGGTAAACCGGCTAAAGAAACCTTTGTGGTTGATAGTTTAACCGTGCCTAAAGCGATAACTGCACCAAGCTTTGGCTTGCGTTACCAAGGGTATTTTGAGGTGCCTCAGGACGGTATTTACAGTTTTTATTTGACCTGTGATGATGGCGGCGTACTTAAAGTAGCTAACCGAAACGTGGTTGACAACGATGGCTGGCATGCGCCTATTGAAAAAAGCGGACAGGTAGCCCTGAAGAAAGGTTTGCAGCCTGTCGAACTTAATTTTGTAGAAGGTGGCGGCGGTTACACCCTTAAATTAAAATATAGTGTAAATGGTTCGCCGCTGCAAAGTGTACCTGCCGGCTGGCTTAAACATTAAACCGTTATGAAAAAGTGGTTGTTATTAGCTGCACTTGCAGCCCGCTCGGTAACCGGCCTGGCGCAAAGTGGCCCGGTGCCTTATGGCGTATTGCCTACCACCGCGCAACTCAACTGGCACCAGATGGAAATGTATTGCATCATTCATTTTGGGGTAGATACTTATACTAACAAAGAGTGGGGTTACGGCGATGAAGATCCTAAGCTGGTAAACCCGGTAAAGTTTAATGCTGCCCAAATTGTGGGCGCAGCCAAAGCGGGTGGTTTTAAAGGCGTGGTAGTAGTAGCCAAGCACCATGATGGTTTGTGTTTATGGCCAACTCAAACTACCGAACATAACATCAGCAAAAGCAACTGGCGCAATGGCAAAGGCGATATGGTAAAAGAGTACCAGTTGGCTTGCCAAAAGTTAGGTATGCAATTGGGCTTGTATTGCTCGCCCTGGGACCGCAACAACGCTTATTACGGTCAGGCCAAGTATGTGGAGATTTACCGCAATCAGCTAAAAGAATTATATACCCGCTACGGTAAGCTGTTTGTGTCCTGGCACGATGGTGCCAATGGTGGCGATGGCTACTATGGCGGCACCCGCGAAGTTCGTAAAATAGATCGGACTACTTATTACGGCTGGCCGCAAACCTGGGCCATTACCCGCCGTTTACAACCGAGTGCGGTATTGTTCGGCGATGTTGGTCCCGATGTACGCTGGGTAGGTAACGAAGAAGGCCACGCCGGCGAAACCTGCTGGGCCACTTATACACCGCAAGCCCCTGAACCCGGTAAAGAACCCTCTAACGGGTACACTAAATACGAACTCGGCGTGCAAGGCACACGCAACGGTAAATACTGGATGCCTGCCGAATGCGATGTATCACTTAGGCCGGGATGGTTTTACCACGCCAGCCAGAACAGCCAGGTTAAATCGCCTAATGAGTTGCTGGATTTATATTACAAAAGTGTAGGCCGCGGCGCTAACTTGGATTTAGGCTTATCACCCAATCCGGATGGTTTATTAAATCAGGAGGACGTGCATTCATTACAAGAGTTCGGCCGCTTGCTTAAGCAAACTTTTGCGGTAAATCTGGCTAAGGAGGCAAAAATTATGGCGAGCAACATCCGGGCCAAGAGTACAAAGTTCGGTACCCAAAACCTGATCGATAACGACCGTTACTCGTATTGGGCTACAGATAATCAAATTAAAACGCCCGAGGTTACGTTTGCTTTACCCGGTAACCAGACCTTTAATGTGATCCGTCTGCGCGAAAACATCAAGCTCGGTCAGCGTATCGAAAGTTTTTCAGTAGATGCCTGGCACAGCGGCGCATGGGTACAAATTGTGTCGGCTACCAGCATTGGCGCTAACCGGCTCATCAGGTTGCCGCAAAATATCACCACCAACAAAGTACGCTTGCGCATCACCGGCTCGCCTGTGTGCATTGCCTTAAGCGATTTTGGTTTATTTAAAGAACCTGCTCATTTAACAGCACCGGTTATTAGTCGTAACCGCGAAGGAAAATTGAGTATAACTACTGCTGCGCCGGTATCGGCTATTTATTATACTATCAATGGCGACCGGCCTACGCTGCAATCGACTAAATATTCATCGCCAATCAGTTTACCAAATGGCGGAGTAATTAAAGCCATTGCAGTAGAAGGTAACAAGCATAGCGAACTTGCTGCCAGTACATTCGGCTTAAGTAAAGCAAACTGGCGTATCATTCCAAATGCCTCTACCGGTTTAAAACCCGAAAATGCTATAGATGAGTCTACTTCGCTTTGGAGCAGCATGAGAGCCGATTCAGCCAGTAACTTTGAACCGGCACAGTTAAGCATAGATTTAGGAACAGCTCAAAATATCAGTGCCTTTACTTACTTGCCGAGGCAGGACAAATCAACCGCCGGGTTAGTAGACCGTTATGCGTTTTATACCAGTACTGATGGTACACAATGGCAGCAGGTGATCGCCGGAGAATTTTCCAACATCAAAGCTAATCCGGTAGAACAAACCGTGACTTTAAAGCAGCCGGCTAAGGCACGTTATATTCAGTTTAAAGCGTTACATGTTATTGCAGGCAATGGTGCTACAGCAGCCGAGATTGGTGTAATAACCACTAAATAAAAGATATATCGCTCAATGAAAATTAAATATCTGCGCGCAGGTAAAAAGGTTAAAGCTGGGTTAGGGCTGATGCTGTTATCAGTGTCAAGTGCGTTTGCCCAGCAGGATTTTAAAGGCATGGAGGCGCTGTTCACCACACCCAAGCATTATGTGGTAAAACACACCAACGCAGTACTGACGATGGATGGTAATCTGCAGGAGCCTGCCTGGCAAAACGCTGACTGGACTGCAGATTTTGTAGATATTGAGGGCACCAAGAAGCCTTTACCTGAGTTTAAAACGCAGGTGAAAATGCTATGGAACGATTCGACTTTGTTTATAGCAGTTAAAATGCAAGAGCCACAGGTTTGGGCTACCCAAATGCACCACGACGATATTATATATAAGGATAATGATTTCGAAGTATTTATTGATCCTGATAATAATACGCACCAGTATTTCGAAATCGAGATCAATGCCGTCAACAAGATATTCGACCTTTTTATGCCTAAATCATACCGTAACCAGGGCGATGCACTAATTGGTTGGAACGTGGAGGGACTGAAAACCGGCGTTCAAATACAAGGCACGTTAAATAACCCCGCCGACAAAGATGAAGGCTGGGCTGTAGAGATGGCCATTCCGCTTAAAGAACTGCGTATGGGCTTCCCGGTAACCGTACCGCAGGAAGGTGCGATATGGCGTATCAATTTTTCGAGGGTTGAATGGCATACCAAGCCGGAAGGAAAACGCAATGTGAAATTGAAAGGGGCTGACGGTCGCGAGTTGCCCGAAGAAAACTGGGTATGGTCTCCGCCGGGGATCATTAGCATGCACGCCCCCGAGCGTTGGGGATACTTGCAGTTTACCCGCAAGCCAAATATGGAGTTTAGTTTACCGTATTCCGAATTGCAACGTAAATGGCTTTGGTTGGTGTACTATAAACAGAAAGAATACCATCAAAAAAATAAGCGCTATGCTGCAACATTAACGCAGTTAGGCATTAACGCCACGCCGGTGATTGATAGTAAGAAGAACACCTTGCAACTCGAAGCCACCAGCAAGCAATTTAAAGCCAGTATAAGTACAACCGGCCAGCCGGTAATTTATATTAATGATGAAGGATTAGTTGAAACGCAAAAAACAAGACCATGACCAGCAGAAGAAGTTTTGTAGCCACCAGTTTATTAGGTGTAGCTGCCGCAGCGCAGCCGTTTAAAAGCACAGGGAAAGAGATTACCCTTGCGCCAAAAAAAACAGCTAAACATTGGGTGTGGACCAACCCCGACGAAAAAGATACCGAAGCCGAATTAGCTACCCGCTACAAGCAATATTATGAAGCGGGTGTACGGGGGATGTTTTTTGAGGCCGACAGCGAGAAGCATTTCCGTGCTGCAAAAGCCCAAAAGCTGGAAGCGCACCGTTGGATGTGGACCATGAACCGCGGCGAGAAAAGCTTACTGAACGCTCACCCCGAATGGTACGCTATTAACCGCAAAGGTGAGTCGTGCGCTGATAAGCCACCGTATGTAGATTATTACCGCTGGCTATGCCCTTCAAAACCCGAAGTGCTACAGTATTTAAAAGATCAGGTAAACACCATTTTGCAAAAAGATTATGTAGACGGCATTCACCTGGACTATATCCGTTTTTGCGACGTGATACTGCCGGTAAACTTGTGGGATAAATATAAGATTGAACAAACCAAAGAACTGCCCGAATACGATTACTGTTACTGCGACGTATGCCGCAGCAAGTTTAAGGCATGGCGTGGTACCGACATTAAGGACATCCAATACCCGGAGGCCAGCCTTTCCTGGCGGTTGTTCAGGTATAATGCCATCAATAATGTAGTCAATAGTTTGGCTGTTGTAGCCGGTTCGCATAAAAAGGCAGTCACAGCAGCCGTATTCCCAACACCCGAAGTGGCCCGCCGCAACGTAAGGCAGGATTGGACTAACTGGAACTTAACGGGTATATGTCCTATGATTTATCATGGCTTTTATAAAGAAAAGGTGGAATGGATTGGCGATGCGGTAACCGAAGGTGTACACTTTTTAGCGGGTCGTTTCCCGCTGTATGCAGGTCTTTTTCTGCCTGATTTTGCCAACAACCAGGAACTGCATAAAGGCATCGAATTAGCATTACAACACGGCGCTGCCGGTGTTTCATTATTCGGTACACCAAAGCAGGACGTTTTGGATACCTTGAAAGCTGCAACCGCAAGCAGTCAGAAAATGATGTAACGCAAATGGCTGTTGATTGCGGACAGCGCATATATATTACAATAAGAAACTTTACGTTTTTACTTTAATCCGGCCTATAAGACAGGATACATAAATCAATACAATGATCAAATTTTTTCCATTAAAAGGTAAGGTAGCATTGTTAACGCTGGCAGCTTCAATAGCGGGCTTTGGTGCCGGTACTGCTGCATTTGCACAGCTTCAACCACAAGCGGGCCTTACCAAGTACGTAGACCCATATATCGGGACAGGATTTCACGGGCACGTGTTTTTAGGAGCAAACGTTCCGTTTGGTGCCGTACAATTAGGCCCAACGGAGCTTGGCCCGGCCAAAGGTAAAGACGGCTGGGACTGGTGCTCGGGTTACCACATATCAGACAATAACATTGTTGGTTTCCAGCATATGCACTTAAGCGGTACCGGTATCGGCGATTTGGGCGATGTGTCCATCATGCCAACTACAGGCCTTGTTAAAGTGATGAAAGGCACTTATGAGGATGTAGAAAGTGGTTATGCTTCTCCGTTTAGCCACGATGATGAAACAGCCCGTGCAGGTTATTACGCCGTTAAATTAAAGCGTTATAACATTGGGGTTAAGTTAACGGCTACCAAGCGTGTCGGTTTCCACGAATATACTTTTCCCAAATCAGATCAATCACATATCATCATCGATCTGCAGCAGGGGATAGGTTGGGACCGTCCGGTAAAAACTTACATCAAGCAAATTAATGACACTACCATTGCCGGTTACCGTTATTCGGCAGGTTGGGCTAAAGATCAGCGGATTTATTTTACCGCCTTGCTGTCCAAACCTATTAAAAACTTTGCCGTGTATGATACCACAGCTTCTAAACCGGGAACAGCTTTAGAGGGTGTAAAAGTTAAAGGCGTACTGAATTTTAAAACCACTGCCGGAGAAAAAATCTACATTAAAGTAGGCATTTCACCGGTAAGTATCGAAAACGCCGCAGCTAATATCAAGGCCGAATTACCGGAATGGAATTTTAATAAAACCGTAGCCGGTGCAGATGCAGCGTGGAATAAGGAGTTGCAAAAGGTGCAGCTTAAAACAGCTGACGAAAGCAAAAAGAAAGTTTTCTATACCGCTTTTTATCATACCATGATAGCGCCTTCGGTATTTAACGACTACAATGGCGACTACTGGGGCACCGACAAAAAGGTACACCGCAATGAGGGTTTTAATAATCTCACTACCTTTTCGTTGTGGGATACTTACCGCGGAGCGAATCCATTGTTTACAGTACTGCATCCTGAGCGGGTTAGTGATGTTATCAACAGTTTTTTGGCTATTTACAAGCAACAAGGCAGCCTGCCGGTATGGCATTTAATGGGCAACGAAACCTATTGTATGGTAGGTTACAGTGCGGTACCTATTGTGGCCGATGCTATTTTAAAAGGTTACAAAGGCTTCGACATCAATCTGGCTTATGAGGCCATGAAAACCACAGCTATGCAAGATATCCGCGGAACCAACTTTGTTAAAAAGCAAGGTTTTATCCCGGCCGACAGTACGGCCGAATCTGTATCAATGGGGTTGGAATATGCCGTGGCAGATTGGTCGTTAGCGCAGGTATCCCGTAAATTAGGCAAGCAGGATGATTATGCTTACTTCAGCAAGCGTGGTCAGTATTATAAAAATTATTTTGATCCTAAAGCCGGTTTCATGCGTGGACGTCTGTCTGAAACTGCATGGCGCACGCCTTACAATCCGTTCACCTCTATACACGAGCATGGAGATTTTACCGAGGGTAACGGTTGGCAGTATACCTTTATGGTACCGCAGGATGTAGAAGGCCTGATCAAATTATTAGGTGGTGACAAAGGCTTTAACCAAAAGCTCGATTCGTTATTTATTGCCAAAGGCGATATGGGCGCACGTGCATCAAACGATATTTCGGGTTTGATAGGACAGTATGCGCACGGTAATGAGCCGAGCCATCACGTAACTTATATGTATGCCTACTCAGGCCAGCCCTGGAAAACGGCTGAAAAGGTGCGTTACATCATGAAAAACTTTTACACCACCAAGCCGGATGGCATCATCGGTAACGAAGACGTAGGCCAGATGTCGTCATGGTATGTATTCTCTTCTTTAGGCTTCTACCCGGTAAATCCGGCCAATGGTAATTACGTTTTCGGCAGCCCGTTGTTTGATGAGGCTTCGATCAAATTGCCTGGCGGTAAAAGTATGCGAGTGGTTACCCGCAACAATAGCGACCAGAATATTTACATTCAAAAAGTGATGTTAAACGGTAAAGCTTATCCTAAGTCGTACATTACGCATACCGACTTAATGCAGGGCGGCGAATTGGTGTTTGAGATGGGCAGTAAACCAAGCGCAACCTGGGGTACGGCGCTGCAGGATCGTCCGTATTCGGCCAAAATGTAAATTGTTCACCGTCTAAAAACTAATATGAGAAAGATATTTTTTTCAGCATGCTTTTTAATTTTCATTGTTTGCGCGAACGCACAGACCAACACCCCGGCGTTCAACGCCGGTAATTTGCGTATACAATGGGAAGTGTTGCAAAATAACTATAACGGTAAGGCTCAATTTAAATCGGTATTACGTTTTACCAATGCCGGTAACCAGGCGATGCCCGCCAGCGGCTGGAAAATCTATTTCAATTTTGCCCGGCAAATAGTGCCCGAGCTGGTAGAAGGGCCGGTAAAAATAGAACACCTCAATGGCGACTTCTTTTGCATGTCGCCTAAAGATAGTTTTAAAGGCTTAACCACCAATGCAACGCTGGAAGTACCGTTTGTAGCCGGTGCCTGGGTAGTGAATTTTACAGATGCACCCGAAGGTTTTTATTATGTAGCCGATCAGGCTCCAAGTGTAACTACACCGATTACTAACTTTAGCCAGGCAACATCTACCAAGCCCGAGCAACTGCAACGCACACCTGCCGATCAGGTAGCCGTGGTTACGCCGCAGATGGTATATCAGCAAAACCAAATTATTAAAGATGTACCGGCAAGCAGTCTGCCTCTCATTTTCCCAACACCGGCAAGCTACCAAACCGGCGGTCAGCCGTTTGCACTTACAGCGCAAACTATTGTATCAGCAGATAAAGTTTTTTCGAACGAATCAACTTATTTGAAGGGGGAACTTGCTAAAATTTTTAGAGGCAACACCGCCAATGGTCGCGTCGGTATACACAAAGCGATTAGCCTGCACAGGATCACCGGTATGGGAGATGAGGCTTACACTTTGAAAATAAACGCCGACGGCGTAGTTATTACTGCAACTACCGGTGCCGGTGCTTTTTATGGTATACAGTCGTTAAAAAGTATGTTGCCTGCACAGGCCTGGACGGGTAAAAGTAAAATGATTAACGTACCGGCTGTTACGGTAGCCGATGAGCCTCGTTTTGCTTATCGCGGCATGATGCTGGATGTTGCCCGTAATTTCCATTCGCAAAAAGAAGTAATGCGCCTGCTCGATTTAATGAGCATGTATAAGCTTAACAACCTGCATTTTCATTTTAGTGATGATGAAGGCTGGCGACTGGAAATACCTGCCTTGCCAGAATTAACCAGCGTAGGCGCTAAGCGCGGGCACACCTTAACTAATACCGATCATTTGCAGCCGGCGTACGGGTCTGGTCCATCGGTGAACAATCCGGATGGCACCGGTTACTATACTAAAGCGCAGTTTATTGAATTACTGAAATATGCCACTGCACGCCACATCAACGTGATACCGGAAGTAGAAAGTCCGGGTCATGCTCGTGCGGCCATCAAGTCAATGGATGCCCGTTATAACCGCTTGATGAAGACCGGACAACAGGCTGAAGCCGAGCGTTATTTATTGCGTAACATGCAGGACAAATCGGTTTACTCATCCGTACAACACTGGGACGATAACGTGATCGATGTTTCGTTGCCATCGGCTTATAACTTTATGGAGACCGTGACGGACGAGATCATCAAGATGTACCGCGAAGCCGGTGCGCCTTTAAAAACCATTCATTTTGGTGGTGATGAAGTTCCGGCCGGTGTATGGGCTAAATCGCCGTCTGTTCAAAAGCTCCTGGCCAGCACAGGTATACCTAAAACAACCGACGATTTATGGTACTACTATTTCGGCAAAATAAATGCGATGTTGAAAACCCGTAACTTATATCCGTCCGGGTGGGAAGAAGCTGGTTTGCGCAAAGTGCAGTCGGGCAACACCAAAAAACAAGTGCCTAATCCCGACTTCGCCAAAGAAAACTTCCACTTATATGTTTGGAATAACGTGCTGGGCTGGGGATCTGAAGATTTAGCTTACCAGTTAGCTAACGCCGGTTACCCGGTCATCTTATCGTGTGTAAGTAATCTGTATTTCGACTTATCTTATCAAAAAAACTTTTACGAGCCCGGCCAATATTGGGGCGGCTTTTTAGACGTAGATAAGCCATTCAAGTTTATCCCGTATAATTATTTGAAAAACATTACCGAGAACTCGATGGGAGCACCGGTAGCAGCATCAGCCTGGGCTTCAAAAGAGAAACTGACTGAAGCAGGCAAAGCAAATATTATGGGTATACAAGGCCAGTTATGGAGCGAGGAAGCCGAAGGCGACGAGCGCACCGAATACTTACTGTTACCCAAGTTGCTCGGCCTGGCTGAGCGCGCCTGGGCTAAAGATCCCGAATGGGCTACGGAAGCCAACACGAAAAAATCCGACGAGTTGTATAACACCGCATGGAGCCAGTTCTGTAATATTTTAGGCAAACGCGAGTTGCCTAAATTAAATTACATTAACCAAGGCTACCAATACCGAATACCAACCGCTGGTGTGGTAACTGAGGGTGGTACAGTTAAAGCTAATATGCAGTTTCCGGGCTTTACTATCCGTTATACCACTAACGGTACCGAGCCCACAGTAAATAGTGCAGTTTATACTAATCCGTTGACTCAAAAAGGCAACTACCAGTTCCGGGTGTTTACCCAGTCCGGTAGAGGAGGCCGCTCGGTTGGTGTTACCAACTAAGAAAAGCCAAAGCACAAAAAAGGGTCTGCATTTAATTGCAGACCCTTTTTTGTGCTAAACACGTGGCTTATTTAATCGTAAAGCTTCCGCTCAGTTTTTCTGTTTGCGAATCGTTGCCGATAATTACTTGGTATTGTCCGGGATATAACTTCCAGCGATGATTAACCAAGTCCCATTTCATTAATTCTTTTACAGGGATGCTCATCATAGCTTCGCCGGTTTGACCCTTAACAATGCTCAGGCGTTTAAAGCTTTTCAGTTCTTTAAGCGGCATGCGTTCTGCGTTAGGGTATTTGATGTAAGCCTGCACTACCTCATCGGCATCCATCGCACCGGTGTTGCTCACGTTCACAGTTAAGTCTATATTATCGGTAGCCGCATAGCTTGCTTTTGGCTGATTCTTCCAGGCATAGTTAAACGTGGTATAGCTTAAGCCAAAACCAAAAGGATACTGCACTGCCCCGTTAAAATAGCGGTAAGTGCGGTTTTTCATGCTGTAAGAGTTATAGTCGGGCAAATCTTTAACCGATTTATAAAAGGTAAGCGGTAAGTGTCCTGAAGGCGATACTTTACCCAGTAAAATATCGGCCAAGGCATT
>CAJYJH010000020.1 GCA_913775265.1 uncultured Mucilaginibacter sp.
ATGACGAAGAGCGGATACAAATATTAGGCGACAACGCTAAGTATTATAAACTGCCGCTGTTGTATGTGAACCATGTAGGTGCACAAACCGAAATTATATTTGATGGTGGCTCTTTGGTGTTTGATAACACCGGTAAGCTGGTGGATGAGATGCCGTACTTTAAAGAAGCTATCGCTTACTATAATTTGAATGAAGATGCTACTATCACGCCCGATCAGCCCGTTACGCTTAAAGAACAGCGCCAAAGTGATATTGAGCAGATTTACGAAGGCCTTATTTTAGGCATTCGGGATTACTTTAAAAAGTCTGGGTTTAGTAAAGCAACTTTGGGATTATCAGGAGGTATCGACTCGGCTATTGTGGCGGCTTTAGCAGTTGACGCTTTAGGTGCCGAAAATGTAATGGGGGTGCTACTCCCATCCAAGTTTTCTACCGGGCATTCGGTTTCGGATGCGGAGGCTTTGGTTAAAAATTTAGGCTGTAAATCAGAAACCATTGCCATCAAGAGTATAACCGATGCCTTTGAAGAAGCATTGCATCCGCAGTTTGAAGGTTTGCCCTTTAATATTGCCGAAGAAAACCTGCAGGCCCGTAGCAGGGCGGTGTTGCTGATGGCTATGTGCAATAAGTTTGGCTACATCTTGCTAAACACCAGCAATAAAAGCGAAGCTGCAGTTGGTTATGGTACGCTATACGGTGATATGTGCGGTGGCATTTCAGTATTGGGTGATGTTTACAAAACTCAGGTTTATCAATTAGCGCATTACATTAACCGCCACCGCGAAATCATTCCCGAGAATACGATCAGCAAACCACCATCTGCAGAGTTAAGGCCTGATCAAAAAGACTCGGATTCGTTACCAGATTATGATACGCTCGATACTATTTTGGTTGAATACATCGAACACCGCTTATCATCTGCCGAAATCATACAGTTAGGATATGACGAAACAACCGTGCGTAGAGTAATTAAGCTGGTAAATACGGCGGAGCACAAGCGCTACCAAACGCCGCCTATTTTACGTGTGTCGCCCAAGGCATTCGGTATGGGCAGACGTATGCCAATTGTGGGTAAATATCTGTCATAAGTTAAGACCGGCGACACATGAGCAGGCAGCTAATTAAAACGCATAAGCCCCGGTAATGCAAGTTGCCGGGGCTTATGCGTTTTAAGAATTAAAAAATACTTAAAATGTGTAAGTTATGGTGTTTTATACTTAAACAATTTGCTATTTGCGCTACTTATATAATCACTATAAAAAAACATAACATCTATGAAAAAGTCGATTATATACAGCCTTATAATTTTGATGGTTGGGTTGTTGGCATCATGTTCCAGATATACTTATTACTCGGTAGGTAGTAACAGCACAAATTTAAGTCGTTACCGTACGTTTGCCTGGCTGCCGCCAATTAAGCAAACCCGCAATGTGGCCTACAATAATGATATTGCCGACCAGCGCATACATGAATCGGCCACAGCGCAGTTAGAAAACAAAGGGTTAAGGCTGAGAGGAAAAAATCCGGATCTGTTGGTGCGTTATATGATCATGGTGGATGAAAAAGAACGGGTAATAGATCAGCCGGTTTATAATTATGCAGGGGGTGGCTTTTATCCGCGGTTTGGCGGCTTTTATGGCGGACGCAGGGCATATTACTATGCTTATAGCGCGCCCTTCCCGGTTTATGTAGGTAACGATGTGCAACGGGTGCCTTACAAAGAAGGGACTTTAGTAATTGATTTGATAGATCGTAAAAGCAGCAAAGTAATATGGCGCGGTTACGGTATAGGCGAAGTTGACAACCCGGCTCAGGCCGTAAACGACATACCTAAAGTGGTAGACGGCATCATCAGTAAGCTGCCGTTAAATGAAGCAAAATAAGTAAAAAAATATCAGGGTACGCATTAAACCTTTGCGGCAGGCGTTGTCTAATAATATAATCAAAAAACATCATGAATAGATTACTTAATATAGGGCTAATGTTGATTATCATCACAGCATTATCAGCCTGCGGCACCGGCTATAGGTATTATACTGCCGGTAATGATGAGATTAGTTTGCGGCAGTATAAATCTTTCACTTTTGCACCTACACTAAAGCAGCGCAAGCCGGATGGCCCGCTAAACGATAAGCGAGATTTAGGAGCCCGTTTAAATTACGTTAATAACAATCGTTATTACAATAATCCGCAGGCTATGCAGAAAATTAAGGAGGCTACCATCAGCAGCTTGCAAAGTAAGGGCCTAAGCTTGCAAGAGGGCAACGCCGATTTAACCGTGCGCTATGCCACCCTGGTTGATCGTGGTACACGTACCAATTATTATACACCATACTATGGCGGCTTTTATGGCTGGGGCCTTGGCTGGGGTTGGGGTTATCGTTTTAATCCTTACTTTTACGGTGGTGGCTGGGGACCAGGTTGGGGAGGTTACGGCTATCCTACACAACAGCACTTTAAAGAAGGCGTGCTTTCCATTGAGTTGATAGATAACCGTACCAAAGAGCCGGTTTGGATTGGCTATGGCAGCGGTGAATTAAGCCGTGATCCGCAAAAAGTAATTGCCCAGTTACCCAAAATTGTTGAAGATATCTTCAAAAGATTACCGGTAACCAATAATTAAGTCTCTGTATCGATGATATCAAAAAGGGTATATCCGTTAAGGACATACCCTTTTTGCTTCTGTAATGATATTGAGCGCTAAAGAAGTAATTTCAAATTTTTGTTAATATTAAAAAGCCGCGTTAACGGTAATAGTGATATCGTGGCGTGTAATGGTATTAGGCATTACGATAACCAGATTTAAAGTGCCAGGTCCGTCGGTTTCGGCCGCAAATAATTTACCATTTTCTTTAACGAAAACAGAATAGCTACCGGCGGGTAAGCTGGCTTTATAATTGCCGTCTTTACCACTGGTAGTTTTCATTACCAAAGGTGTGTTAACTTTGTCAAACAGTGGTATACTCCCTTCAGTTTGTTGTAATGAAGCTGCTTTGTAAAAATAAACTTCGCGCTTAACGCCATGTTTATTCCTGTTAGTCGGTTTCCCTTTTATGGGCATTTGGTTGCCGGTAAGCTCATAAATATAACCTTCAATAACTTGGCTGGGATTTTTTGAATTTCCGGATTTTTGGGTTTTACAAGACACAGTTACAAGCAGTGTAAGGGCGGATATAAATATAGAACAGGACATTGAAAAGTTGATCTTAAACATATAAGTAGTGTTGTTTTATAGGCTCTTAGATAGTACAAAGGTTGAGCCTGAAATGTTGCCGGATATTATTTAAATTACGCAATATTTGCCGTGTAAAACCTAACGGCAATCACAACACGATGGGCATTAACCTTCCTGGCAAACATACAATATTCAGCTTTTTATTAAGTTTATCGGTTTTGAGCGCATTAGCGCAAAAGCCCTTGGTAACCAGCGCGCAAAAATCAAATTTGGATGAGATGGCGAGCAGGCTTACTGCAGTTTATAGTGCCGACTACCAGAAAGCCCTAAGTATTGCTCCCCAAAAAAACTGGTTTACCCGTAAGCAAAGCCAGGATGGTAGTTCAATTGCCTTGCAAAGAGTCACATCATTAGGCTTCCCGATTTATTATAAAACTTATAACAATACAACTGCTGCCGCCACCACCCGTACCAACACAGTACAGCCTGGTGGGTCTTTGGGGCTAAATTTATCTGGCTCAAGCACGCTATTAAATAACAGACTGGCTATATGGGATGGCGGTTCGGTGTATACCGCACATCAGGAGTTTTCGGGCAAAGCAATTACGTTGCGTAATGCAACTGCGTCGGTAGATCAGCATGCTACACACGTGGCTGGTACATTGATTGCCAAGGGCGTTTATGCGCCAGCCAAAGGCATGGCATTTAATGCAGCTACACTGCAATCTTACGATTTTAACAGCGACATTGCCGAGATCACTGCGGCTGCTTCGGGCTTATTATTGTCTAATCATTCGTACGGGGTATTGGCCGGCTGGAATTATGACGATAGCCAGTCCCGCTGGGAATGGTACGGAAAGCCCACCGATACGGTTGATTATAAATTTGGTTATTACGACAGCGAATCAAGAAGTGTAGATCAGGTTTCCGTTAACGCACCTAATTACTTAATTGTTACGGCCGCCGGCAACAGCCGTGCTTATAACGGGCCTGCTGTGGGGCAAACCTATTACGGATATGATGCCAACGGCAATTTGGTAAGTAAAGTGCGCGGTAACAATATTAGCAGTAATAATAGTTACGATATTATCCCCGGCTTTGCCGTGGCTAAAAATGTGCTGACGGTAGGCGCCATTAACCAGTTACCTAATGGTCCAACTACACGAGCGGCGGTTACAGCAAGCTCGTTTAGTGGTTTAGGGCCTACAGATGATGGCCGGATTAAGCCTGATATTTGCGGCGATGGTGATGCCGTGTTATCTACCGGGAGCAGTAGCCCTACGGCATATTTAACTTTGTCGGGCACTTCCATGTCAACCCCCAACGTAACAGGCTCATTGTACCTGTTGCAAGAGCTTTGGGCACAGCGTAATAGCGGCGCGTTCATGCGTTCAGCCACTTTAAAAGCATTGGCCTGTCATACCGCTTTTGATGCTGGGAATGCCGGTCCCGACTATATTTTTGGCTGGGGGGTATTAGATATGAGCAAAGCTGCTCAGGCTATTGTTGACCGGGGGAGCAAAAGTATAGTAAGCGAAAATACCTTGAGCCAGGGTCAAACCTTTAACGCCGGTACTATCATCGCATCAGGTAACGGTCCTTTGGTGGCTACTATTGCGTGGATTGATCCTCCGGCTACCGTGGCTCCTGATGGTACCGTGAACGACCGTACCATTAAGCTGGTTAACGATTTGGATATTGTGGTTTCGGACGGAACCAATACTTACAATCCCTGGGTACTTAATCCGCTTACTCCAGGCATAGCTGCTACCCGTGGCAATAACATCCGGGATAATGTGGAGCAGGTTTATATTGAAAACGCAGTTCCGGGTAAGCAATATACGATTATTGTTACGCATAAAGGTACGCTGCAGGGCGGTTCGCAAGCTTTTTCGTTAATAGTAACCGGAACAGGTGGAAATGCTTATTGTGCATCGGCCCCGCTTTCCAGCGCCGACTCGCGTATCAATAATCTGACGCTTTCAAACATCAACAACACTCCAGCAGCGGGTTGTACTTCATACAGTAACTATACGTCGCTCACTGCTTTTTTAGAGCAGGGACGTACTTATCCGTTGAGTATAACCTTGGGTACCTGCGGTGGTAATTTTAACAAACGGGCTAAGATTTTTATAGACTGGAACAGCGACGGAAGTTTTGACCCGGTTAATGAATTAGCTGCTACTACAAACGTCATCAATGCAACAGGCACATACACCGCCAATATTGTTGTGCCGCCTACAGTGTTGCCCGGCAGTTACAGTTTGATGCGGGTGGTACTAAGCGAGACCGAAGACGCATCGGCCATCATGCCGTGCGGGAATTATAACAAAGGGGAAACTCAAGACTACCGCGTTCAGTTTTTACTGCCTACCCGCGATGTTGGTGCTATTACAGTAAGCAACAGTGCCATTGGCGGCGGTTGTGCCGGCAACTCAAGGATCAGCGTACGCCTTAAAAATTTTGGTACTACCGATGTAAGCAATATACCGGTAACCGTAACTATTACGCCAGCCAACGGCGGACCGGTAACCACTATTACCGAAACCTACACCGGTATCCTAAGCCAGTTTACCGAGGATGACTTTGTACTGAATGGTACTTACACTACCATAGCCGGTGCATCATATACTTTAACGGCTACTACCAACCTGCCTAATGATATGGTTGCCGGTAATAATCAGGTAACTGCCTCGGTGGTGATAGGGTCGGTGCCTGTGCCAGCTAATTTGATGGCCACTTATTGCGATGACAGTAAGCAATATTTGCTATCAGGGGCGGGAGATGGAAATTTGCTTTGGTATACTACGCCTACAGGTGGCGTACCCATAGCGGCCGGGCAAAACGCATTTACTAAAGTTGCGCCGGTTAACAATACGTATTATGCAGGTATTGGTGACTTTAGCACCACCGTTGGACCTGCTACCAAAAATGCCTTTAGCGGTACTTACGGTCAGTTTACACCTTCGGTTAGGGTGGTTACTAAAACGCCGGTGATTATACAAAGTGCCAGATTATACATTGGCAATTCCGGCCGCCTTACATTCACCGTAACTAATGCCAACGGGCAGGAAGTATCGCGTACTACACTCAATGTAACCGCCACTCGTAATCCTCCGGCTGCCGGTGCACAAGCTGATGACTTAACTGACCAGGGACAAGTGTATAGCCTGAACTTACTGTTACCGAATGCCGGTACTTACTTAATTAACGTATCTTATGCTAATGGGGCAACCATTTACCGTAGCAATAGTAACGTAACTGGTTATCCATTTGGTAATAGTATATTCAGTATTACAGGTAACAACGCTACTTCAGCCACTAATTCGTCCGACACAACAGCTTACCGGAGCTTTTACTATTACTTTTACAATATGCAGGTTGCAAGCGCTGGTTGTGCTTCTACAGTTAGGGTGCCGATAAGCGTAATCAACCCCATTATTACCCAAAACGGAAACACGCTGGTATCTAACTTTATGGCTAACAATCAATGGTACCTCAATGACGTTCTGATTCCGGGAGCTACAGGTCAAACATATGTACCAATACAAAGCGGAAACTATCAATTAAAGAATACGCTGGTAACTGGTTGTACGGCTGTTTCGCCGGTATATACGTTTGTTAAAGCCGATGCGGTAACCAGTACGCCAACAGAAATCAGATTATCGGTGTTCCCCGTTCCGGCAAGTACGGATTTACATGTTACTTTTATAAGTCCGGTAGCCGATAATCTGACTATATCTGTAGTAAGTATGGTAGGTAAAGTAGTTTATACTAACGATAATGGCCGGATACCTGCAGGCAATTACAGCACCGGATTTAGTGTAGCCGGGCTGTTACCTGGTAACTACGTATTAAAGCTGCAGTTAGGCACCAAAGTGTACACGGCTAAAATAATAGTGGTGAAGTAGTGTGAATAGATAGTTGCAAGGCTTGTAAGTATTATAATTTACTTCGCACTAATTGATACAAACAACGAAGGCTGCCCAAACCTGAAGTGCACCCCAAAAGTTGGACAAAGTTAAATATTTTTAATATGAAGAGCTCGGTATTTTACCGGGCTCATTCCTTTTAGATTGAGTTTAATTCTGTCGTTATTATAATAGCTGATATAGTCTTTAATGTCTTTTTTAAGCTCTTCGATAGTATCGTATTTATTCAGATAGAAGAGCTCAGATTTGATGATACCGAAGAAGTTCTCGATAACGGCATTATCCAGGCAATTACCCTTTCTGGACATGCTTTGCCTGATTCCGCGTTGTTTAAGTCTGCTCTGATACTTTTTCATTTGATATTGCCAGCCTTGGTCTGAGTGTAATATAAGGCCTGTTTGGTTATTGGCTTTCTTCAAAGCACCGTCCAGCATATCAGCTACCTGCTTAAAATTAGGTGTCTCAGAAAGGCTATAGCTAATGATCTCTCCGTTGAACAATTCTATAATAGGCGACAAGTAAAGCTTTTTATCTTTTACTTTGAATTCGGTAATGTCAGTGGCCCACTTCAGGCATGGTTGATTTGATTTAAAATCTCTTTGAAGCAGATTAGGTGCTATACTACCTGTTTCCCCTCTGTAAGAACGGTATTTTTTTCTGCGGATAAGGGACCTCAAGCCAAGAACTCCCATCAGTTTGAAAACCGTTTTATGATTGATGATTAAGCCTTCACTCTTCATCTGTAAAGTTATCCGACGATAACCATATCTCCCTTTATGATGGTGATAAATGCTTTTGATTTTATTGATCAGATCAGCATGCTTACTTAATACCGACTTGGTTTTTAAATGATAGTAGTAACTGCTTCTGGCCATTTTCAATATCCCCAACAACATATCTAATGGGTACTTATGCCTTAACTCTTCAATGGCTAACGCTTTTTCTTTTGCGCTTCTCTGGCTTGAGCTAAGGCTTCGAGCTTTTTTAGCAATTCGTTTTCCGCCTTTAGATATAAGTTCTCTTTCTCCAGTTCTTCCACTCTGGTAGGTACGTGGACGTTTTTAGAAGATTTATCTTTTTTCATAAGTTTTGGGCGTCCTCGTTGCTCTCGCAGGCCATGTATGCCCGATGCTTCATACCGTCTCACCCAAGATAATACAGTACCCTCGTGAGCAATACCATGATGTGAACAACAATCTCTCAAAGATAAAGCCTGAGACGGGTAATGTGTAACCACCTTTAGTTTAAACTCGGCAGAGTGATATTCTTTACGCTTGGGCAATAATCCTTCTACTCCATGAGCGCCGTAACGATCAACCCATCTTGTTAACAAGGACCTTGACAAACCATGCTTCATTGCTACTGATGTCAGCGATTCCCCACTTAAATGTTCTTTGACAGCTTCCAGTTTGAAAACTGCATTATGCTTCCTGTTTTTATTCATAAAA
>CAJYJH010000021.1 GCA_913775265.1 uncultured Mucilaginibacter sp.
GTGTTGCAGGTACTTACCGAAATAGAGCCTGCCTTTAAAGATCGTTATCAGTTTGTTGAGCGACTGGAAGGCTTTGATGCCATTATTGCTACCGGCAGTAATAATACGTCCAGGTATTTTGAGTACTACTTCAGCAAAGTACCGCACATCATCCGCAAAAACCGCAACAGTGTAGCCTTACTTACGGGTGATGAAACAAAAGAACAACTGCATAACTTAGGTAAAGATATTTTTGATTACTACGGCCTTGGCTGCCGCAACGTTTCTAAATTGCTGGTGCCGCAAGGCTATAATTTTGTGCCGTTTTTTGAGGCTATTGAGCCTTATTACGCCATTAGCCAGCATTATAAGTATCACAACAATTACGATTACAACAAGGCTATTTTTTTGGTGAACCGCGACAAGCACTTCGACAACGGTTTTTTACTGGTTAAAGAAGATAATCAAATGGTTTCTCCGCTCGCAGTCGTTTTTTATGAGGAGTATACCGACTTGACTTTAGCTGAACAAAAATTGACTGAATTGAAAGATCAGATTCAATGCGTAGTAAGTCAGGGCCCTGTGCAAATCAGCAACCAGGTGGTTGGTTTTGGCCAAAGCCAGCAGCCAGCTTTGTGGGACTACGCCGACGGAATTGATACAATGCAATTCTTGCTGAGTATTTAATTTTGCGTAACTTTGAAAGGCATGTATATCATCAAAGTAAAAGGCGTTGCCAAAATACCCGATTACGTACAGCTGCGCGACGAAAAGTTTACGCTGTTGGCCTATTTCAGGGTTGATCGTCCGGACAAATCATTGGACAAAGTTGGACTTGGCGACCGGGCCGATTACATTATGAATTTGATCAAAGACCTGCCTTTTGGCGAGATCATGAAACTTGAATTGTAAAAGCAAATGATTGGAAACTCCGTTATAAAACTGCAAAATGTTGATATTTTTCAGCAAAAGCACCTCGTACTGCAAGATGTTAACCTGCACATTGACAAAGGTGATTTTGTTTGGTTAATTGGCCAGACCGGATCGGGTAAAAGCAGTTTATTAAAGGTTATATACGGTGACATCAGCATTACTACCGGCGAAGGCCATGCCGGCGGCTACGACCTTAAAAAACTGGCTGGCCGCGATGTGCCTTTTTTGCGCCGCAAGCTCGGCATTGTTTTCCAGGATTTTCAATTATTAACCGACCGTACTATAGAGCAAAATCTGCAATTTGTGATGAAAGCTACCGGCTGGAAAGACAAAGCGCTGATTGCCGAGCGTATACGCGATGTACTGGAAAAAGTAGGCCTGCGCTCGAAGATCAAAAAAATGCCGCACGAAATTTCGGGCGGAGAGCAGCAGCGGGTGGTAATAGCCCGGGCTTTATTGAATGACCCGGAAATAATTCTGGCTGATGAGCCTACCGGTAACTTAGATCCGGACACCTCCGAAGAAATTGTGATGCTATTAAAGCAAATCAGCCAATCCGGCACCGCAGTTTTGATTGCGACACACGATTATCATATCATCCGCACTTTCCCATCGCGCATCATTAAATGCGAATCGGGCAAGGTATTGGAGGATGTTCAAATTAATTAATTGATCAAAAATAAGCCTGCAATGATTTGACAGGAAACTGAATTTTATCCGTTTTCAGCTGATCATTTCAGGCTTATTACATATCCTGACACTGCCAAAGGCACACTGTCATATCTGCACGGCAGCCGACAAGCTTACTTATTTAAATAAAACTTACTGACAGCCTGACTGCTTTGCAGCAATGGCAAGGTACTTGATTTGCACTATCATCATGAACTTTAAAGACATGTTTAACAAAAATAAGAAGCAGGAAGAACCTACTACTGAAGATTTAAACAACGTGAATACCGAAACCCACCAACCCGAAGAACAGGCTGAAAACCCTTTGGCCGATGAGCTTAATGTAAATACCAGCGAACCTGCTGCAGAGCCTTCTCCCGAAGTGAAATTGAAAGAAGATCTGGCACTCGCTAATGATAAATACTTGCGTTTATATGCCGAGTTTGATAACTACAAACGCCGCACTACTAAAGAGCGCGTAGAACTGTTGCAAACTGCCGGCAAAGAAGTGATTGTTTCGATGCTGCCCGTGATTGACGATTTTGAGCGTGCCGTAAAAGCGATGGAAAACGCAACCGACGTTAATGCCGTAAAAGAGGGAGTGTTGCTGGTGCAGTCTAAATTAAAAAATATCCTTACACAAAAAGGGTTGAAAGAAATGGATGCTAAAGGCACTGCCTTTGATGCCGATATTCATGAAGCTATCACCAATATACCTGCTCCTACTGATGACCTGAAAGGCAAGGTGGTTGATGAGCTGGAAAAAGGTTATTACCTGAATGATAAAGTAGTTCGGTTTGCTAAAGTGGTAGTAGGCGCGTAATTACTGAGTTGGATGATTAGATTAGTGAAGAGCTGATTTTATTGATTAAAACACGAGTGAAGTTTGAATAGTAAACTATTGATTAAAGACTTAATCTCTCATTGTACATATTCAACCATTCACTCCCTGATATAAACAGACATGGCAAAGAGAGATTATTACGATATACTGGGTGTATCTAAAGGAGCCAGCGAGGATGAAATTAAAAAAGCATACCGCAAAATGGCCATCAAGTATCACCCTGACAAAAACCCGGGCGATAAGGCAGCCGAAGAGTCATTTAAAGAAGCAGCCGAAGCTTATGAGGTTTTAAGCAAGCCCGACAAGCGCCAGCGTTACGACCAGTTTGGTCATGCTGCTAACGCACAATCGGCCAATGGCGGCGGTTACGGTGGTGGCGGCATGAATATGGACGACATATTCAGCCAGTTCGGCGATATTTTTGGTGGAGGTAGTCCGTTCGAAGGCTTTTTTGGCGGTGGTGGCGGCAGGCAACAAGGCGGCGGTGGCCGTCGGGTAGCCCGTGGTACCAACCTGCGCATTAAAGTGCGCTTAACGCTCGAGGAAATTGCCAACGGTGTTGAAAAGAAAATCAAAGTAAACAAACAGGTAGTTTGTAACACTTGTGACGGTACCGGCGCTAAAGATAAGTCGTCTTTCCAAACCTGTAAAACCTGTGGTGGCTCGGGTGCGGTACGTAGGGTAACCAATACCATTTTGGGCCAGATGCAAACTACCAGTACCTGCCCTACCTGTAACGGCGAAGGCAGCACTATCACTTCAAAATGTAATGTTTGTCATGGTGATGGTGTAGTTAGAGGCGAAGAAACTATCAGCATTAACATACCTGCAGGTGTAAGCGAAGGCATGCAGTTAAGCATGAGCGGTAAAGGTAATGCAGCGCCGCGCGGCGGTGTACCGGGCGATTTGATCATTTTGATTGAAGAGATACAACACGAAACCCTTAAACGCGATGGTAACAACGTAATTTACGACCTGCACGTAAACTTTGTGGATGCTGCTTTAGGTACCAGCGTTGAAGTGCCTACCATTGATGGTAAAGCTAAAATTAAGATTGAAGCCGGAACCCAGGGTGGCCGTATTTTACGCCTGAAAGGCAAAGGTGTGCCGGAGGTAAACTCTTATCACCGTGGCGACCAGTTGATACACATCAACATTTGGACTCCGAAAGCTTTGAGCCGTGAAGAGCGTGACTTACTGGAAAAACTGCAAAACTCTCCTAACTTTAAACCCAACCCGGGTAAAAACGAAAAGAGTTTTTTCGAACGAATGAAAGAGTACTTTGAGTAATAGCCCAATTAGGTATATACGAAAAGGCAGTGTCAGCAGGCACTGCCTTTTTTATTGAGGATTCTTGATTTTATTAAAACTAAAAAGGCCTCTGCATATACATGAAGAGGTCTTTTTGATATGAGTGGTTAAAATTAACTTCTTGATACCTTAAAACCATCAGGCGATACAGCCCAGTCTACAAAGCGAGCCCGCTTGTTGATTGGGTTGGCATTCAGGATAGCTTTTACACGCGCTGCTGCCTCGCCATCTTTAGCAAAAATGAGCATGTAGCCGCCGCCGCCTGCTCCCAGAAGCTTACAACTGATAATGTGATCGGCTATTAAATCAATGATAGCTTGTGTTTCGGGAGTATTGGTACCGCTGTCTAATCGTTGGTTAAGTATCCAGCTTTTGCCTATCGCCAAAGCAATATTATTCAGGTTGCCGTACTGGAACGCCTCAAATGTTTTTTCAGCATGGTGGTTCATTTCTTCCAAAATGCGCAGGTAACGATTTCCATTTAAAAACATTCCCTTCACAATCTCGGCCAGTATGTTTTTAGCCATACGGGTGATGCCGGTATAGTAAAGCAGTATGGACGATGAAGCAATAGGATCGGCAAATAAGTGATCGGGTGCCCAGCGCACCGTTGGCTCCTGGATGATACCGGGTTTGCTTTCCAGCAACTTGATGCCGCCAAAAACTCCACCGTACTGGTCTTGCCAGCCACCACCAGTGGTCAGCATTTGTTCAAGCACCAGTGTGCGTGAGCAAATCATATACTTGTCCCACTTCAGGTTACAAAAGTCGCTTAATGTGCCTAATACGGTACTGGCCAAAATAGAACTGGTACCCAAGCCCGAACCTTTGGGGATAGCAGCCAGTAATGAAATCTCGATACCTGAACCAAAGGCCTCTAACTGCTCAGCCAACGAGTTATACCTCACAGCCGAAAATTCAGGATTAAAACCAGCCAAACACAGAGCAGCTTTAGGGATACTAAAAGCAGATCCTACTGCGGTATTATAATCGTTCAGTTGTTCATAAGAGGTAATATCTTCTTTTACGCCCAAGTCGATCGAACGTAAAGTAATTACATAATCTTCGCAAGGCTTGATGAACACCTGTAATGGCGGCTGCCCATTCAATTCAACAGCTAAGTTTACCACCTTACCACCGTTAATTAAACAGTTAGGTGGAGTATCTGTCCAGCCACCAGCCAAATCGAGGCGAATAGGGCTACGACCCCATACAATCTGGTCAGACATCACATTCAACACCGGTTCGGCCAGGTCAGCCTTAGCCGTTTCAATGATGGTTTCGCCTAATAAGCTAAAAGCTTTTCCCTCGTGTATTTTAGCTTGTGCCTCTTTAGCCTCATCTCCAGAACCGGATAGTACTTCGGCCCTAAACATCTGGTCGTGCAAACGGGTTAGTAGTGGGGCATCGGCAGATAATTCGGCGGGGAGTGGTAATTTATTCTTTTTAAAGATGCTGGCCGCATGTTTTAAATCTAATTGATAAAAAACAGAACGTTTCCAATTCTCAGCCAGCGCTACCATGTTTTTATTAAGGTAAGCATTACGCTGATCGTACTGCCTGAATAAATTCACCTCGTTAGCCAAATCAGCAGCACTGATGAGCTGGCGATGGCTGCCTACGTAGCTGAACGGGTTATCAATCAGGTATTGAATATTTTCTTCCGTCAGTTCGCTTTCATCAAATACCTGGTAGGCTGGTTCGTAAAACCAATCCTCAGCGGCAAACTGATGGTCGGCATTTAAGCCGCGCTTTGGCAACTGCGGATTATAAAAATCATATACCCTTACTACCCATTGTTTGCCTTCACCTACCGGGATAAAATCCAGACAAGTTTGCGCCGGTAATTTTAGTTTCCAATTATTTTGAGGCGCCCCGGTAATAATATGCTTTTGGCTTAGCTCCCAATTTGGGCCAACGTGACTGTTCTCGATCCATATCTGGCTGTTTTGGCTGGTTAACTCAACCTGAGTAATGGCATTTTGCGTAAAAAGTTCAGGAGTTGGCTTTATTTTATTTTGCCATATCTCTTCCTGGTTTTTCACCAGGTTTTGCAGCTTACTGGTCGACTCAATTAACTCGGCGCTGGTGCCAAAGTGGTAGAACTCCCCCTTGGGCAGCGGCACTACCGCTACGGTGAGCGCATTAATCTCATCGTCTTTCAATGTAGGTTTTTTACCCAGGGCTTGGCCAAATGTGGTATACATATCGTAAAACGACGGCACACCGCCGGCAAATCTTTGAGTAGACTCATCCCAGCCGCAGCGATCAAATAAAATTTTCAGCGCCTTAGGGCTGAACAGCCAGATGCCAATGTCGATATAAAATAAATGTCCGGGCTGCAATTCCTGCAAACGCTCGGGTGATGGTTTTTGTAGGGTAAAAGCCAGTTCTTTGGGCGACTTTTTATCGGCAAAGAAAACACCGAATGCCGATGCCTTTTCGGGCTGTTCCCACAAACCAAAGCAAACTACATCCGCTTCCGGAATTTCGGGCAATGCGCCTTCGGTCCGTATCAGCACGTCGCCGCTGGCTACCAAATGGTTTAGGCTGTTGGGCGCACTGTTCAGAATTTCTTCGTAAAGAGGGATCTGCATATCGATAAGCGCCTGGTTGATTTGCTGCCCGCGTTTCCACCTAAAAATGGGCATGGGCGTAAACACCTTACCTACTGCAGCATAAGCCGGTGCCCGACGACTCTGGCCGCCTGCGTGTATAATAAGCCGGTTCTCTTTTGTAAACCAATCGTCTATTTTGCCCTCGGTACTTTCGTTTTTAAAAGCTTCATAAAGCAAATTAGCAGTGCCACCACCCGAGCCTACTTTGCCTGAAGCAGGATCTGAACAGAAAAAATAGTTTTCGGAGGAAAAATACTGGTCACCAAAGTTTTTAAAAGATGGAGGAATAGTAAGTAGCTTCTTTAACATTACAAGTAATTTGAAATCTGGCTTTAACGGCGCTGCAAGATAAATGTGTTGCGCCCCGAAACGCTTTTCAATATTAGCATAAGTTTATACTATATCGGCAAACTTTTTAGCATTTTTTAGGCTGCATAAGTTAACATTCAACAATAAAGGAAAGTAAATTCACATCAATTAAACATCTTGCGCACGGCACCCGTTCAGTGGAGCTCGTTTAAATCCAAATGTAGCAACACATCGAAAAAAGCCTTTACTGCCTGCTTTTCATAAACATCGTGCAAAGAAACTATCGCCGCCTGCTGTAAAGTTTTAAGTGAGCGGATAGGTATTGACACCAAATTTTTCTGATTACTTACTGTTGTTTGTGCCAAAATGGTGTTCCAATAACCTGTGCCAACCAATTCGAGCAGAGTCGGTATATCATTAGTTTCCAGGTTGACTTGCGGGGTAAGATGATGCTTTTCGAATACTTCGTCAACAAATTTACGGGTACTAAAACCTTTGGCTGGTAAAGCTAAAGGCAAATGCTGAATATCTTGTAAAGCAACACTTTTCTTTTCGGCCAAGGGCGATCCTTTGCAGGCAATCAAACTTAGCTCCGAACTGAACAGGGGCTGATATTTCATGTTTTGGTTATGGGTTACTTCCTCGAAAGTTAGCACGAAGTCTAGCTCAAATTTAGACAGCCGATCTGTTAATTCTTTAGAGGTACCAAAGACTACGTCGATGGTAATTTGCGGATGCTGTTGGTGAAACGCCAATATAGCCGGCGACAGGATGTGCCTTAAACCGTAAGTGGTGCCAATCATCAAATTACCAATTTCGAGGTTACCTAAGTCTTTCAGCACCTGGTAACCATCGTAAGCTTTTTTCACACACTGCAGAGCATATTTATAAAAAAGATCACCGGCCTCTGTCAAATAGATATGCTTGCCCACCCTATTAAATAACGGCGTACCCAGCTCATCCTCCAGCTGTTTTATTTGCTGCGATAAGGTGCTCTGACTGATAAAAAGTTGTGCAGCCGCCTCCGTAAAATTCAACAATTCTTTTGCTTTGATAAAGTATCTGAGTTGCCTTAGCTCCATAGCTGTTATCGGTTTTATCGATTGATGTTATAGAAAAATAACGTTTTACAAATTAATTATTCCCCCCGAAATTTGTGAGACAATAAAATTTAATAAATACTTAGTAGATACGGGAGTGAGTTTATGGATGCATTTAGGTCTTTCAAATACAAAAATTTCAAACTTTTCTTTTACGGTCAGTCAATATCTCTATTAGGTACCTGGATACAAAAAACAGCCGTAGTTTGGTTAGTTTACCGCCTTACAGGTTCTGCCTTGTTATTGGGTATTGTAAGCTTTGTTAGTCTGATACCCTCTCTCCTGCTTTCGCCTTATGCAGGCAGTTATATTGACCGGCACGACCGGTTTAAGGTGATGAAGAATACCCAAAAGCTGGCCATGCTGCAAGCAGGCCTTTTAGCTGCATTGCTTTATTTTCAAGTCTATAATATCTCCATCATTATCTTATTGAGCCTTTTACAGGGGATCATCAACGCCTTTGATGTTACCTGTCGGCAGTCATTAATGGTGGAATTGGTGGATGATAAAGCCGACCTGCCAAACGCTATAGCCCTCAACTCAACCATTACCAACCTGGCCCGGGTGGCCGGTCCTGCCATAGCGGGTATCATGCTAAGCACTTTGGGCGAAGACTTCTGTTTCATTAGTAACTTTTTCAGCTTTGTACCGGTTTTGATTTGCTTGTATCTGATGAAAATTCAGGTACAACCATCAGCTAAATCACAAAAAGATATTTGGCAGGAATTGAAAGAAGGGCTGGACTACGTAGTTTCCGAAAAACAAATTGTAAGTCTGATTATATTATTAACCGCCAGCAGCCTTTTTGTAATACCCTTCACTACCCTAATGCCGGTTTTTGCTAAAGATTTATTCAATGGTACATCAGGTACCTTCAGCCTTTTTGAAAGCGCCATTGGTTTAGGTTCGCTAATCAGCGCGGTTTATATGGCGAGGCTTAAGGATGTAAATAATTTAACCCGGGTAACCGTAGTAGCCAGTATATTGTTCGGCGTCGGTGTTTTATTATTGGCAGTTTCCAATCATCTACCATTGGCATTAGTTGGTATGGTTATCAGTGGCGTGGGCATGATGGCACAAACTTCATCTATCAACACTTATATACAAACCCATGCTGCACCAGCCATGCGTGGCCGTACTATCAGTTATTATGTAATGGCGTATCTGGGCATTACTCCGATAGGAAGTTTACTGATTGGCTTTTTAGCTGAACATCTTAAAACCCGCGAAGTGGTTGCGTTAGAAGGTGTGTTAGGTTTAATTATTGTTGCAGCTTATGTAGTTTACCAAAAGCATGTTAAAGAAAACAGCCCGAGCGACAAAGCTGTATTTAAGGCAGCTTAAGTAAACTATGTATTATTTAATTAGCCCTAATGAATGCATTCATCGTGTAGATTAATAAACGTAGTCATTAATTAATGAAACAATTAAAGTCCATAAAACACTTGATTAACTTTCTCCAGCACAGATAAATCCGGCTGGTGCTTAAAGATACCAAATACTGACGCGCCGCTGCCGCTCATGCTGGCATACAAAGCCCCGGCTTGGTACAAGTGACTTTTAACGTCGGCAATGATGGGATATACCTTAAAGATGTGGTCTTCGAAATCGTTTTTGATAAGAGTTTTCCACTCTGTTACAGACAATTTTATCACTTCTTTCAAAGGCACCTCTATGGGTTTAGGCTTAATTCCGCTGTAAGCTTCTGCGGTAGACACATGGACAGTCGGCATTACCAATACCAAATGATATTTGGATAAATCGAGATCCACCGGCTCAAAGCGGTCGCCCTTTTCAAAAGCGTAAACCGGTTTGTTATTGATAAAAAAAGCACAGTCAGCTCCTAATTGCCTTGCATAATTCATCATCTGTTCGGCCGTTAAACCTAGCTCAAATTGTTGATTGAGCAATTTGATCATGAATGCCGCATCCGCCGAACCTCCACCCAAACCAGCACCTATAGGTATATGCTTATGTAAATGAATGCTGACCGGCGGTAAGTCAAAATCCAGTTTAAGCAAATGGTAAGCTTTTAAACACAAATTAGTTTGATCATTGCCGGGAATATGGATACCTGACGATTGAAAACTGAGTTGATTGCTCTCAATAACTTCCAGTGCATCTCTGATCATCAAAGGACAAAATATAGTTTCCAGGTTGTGGTAGCCATCAGGCCTGCGCTCGGTAATATTTAATCCTAAATTGATTTTGGCGTTTGGAAATAGAATCATGTGTGCGTTTGAGGCCGTTAGTAATTTTTACAAATGTAGGAAAGGCTAAATAGATTTAAATTAATTTAATTTGCATCGGCAAGCCTGTTGCTCTTATTAAATACAGGATTGCCTTACCAGCTATGAAACAGTACCTCGACTTGATGCGCCACGTGCTTGATAACGGCGCCCAAAAACACGACCGCACCGGCACCGGAACCATCAGTGTTTTTGGTTACCAAATGCGTTTTAACTTGCAAGAGGGCTTTCCACTGGTGACTACCAAAAAATTGCACCTTAAATCTATTATCCACGAGTTGATCTGGTTTTTAAGCGGTGATACCAATATTAAATACTTAAAAGATAATGGCGTACGCATTTGGGATGAATGGGCAGATGCCGACGGCAATTTAGGCCCGGTATATGGTTACCAATGGCGCTGTTGGCCAAAACCTGACGGTGGCCATATTGACCAGATTAGCCAGGTAATTAAACAATTAAAAACCAACCCCTACTCGCGCCGCATCATGGTGTCGGCCTGGAACGTGGCAGATGTTGACCAGATGGCTTTACCACCATGCCATAGCCTGTTCCAGTTTTATGTAGAACCGGCGAATATTGAAAAGGGCGAAACTCGCGGTAAGTTATCCTGCCAGCTATACCAGCGCAGCGCCGATATATTTTTGGGAGTACCGTTTAACATTGCCTCTTATGCCTTGCTCACCATGATGGTAGCACAGGTATGCGATTTAGATTACGGCGACTTTATTCATACGTTTGGCGACGCACATATTTACAATAATCACCTAGAGCAGGCCAACCTGCAGCTAAGCCGCGAACCACGCCCGCTGCCACAAATGCGAATTAATCCGGAAGTGAAGGACATATTTGGTTTTAAGTATGAAGATTTCACGTTGGAAAATTACGATCCATGGCCGCACATCAAGGCTGCGGTAGCGGTATAAGTAACAAATAATACTTAAATTTGAGTATGACAGCCATCGAAATTAAAGCTGAGATTAAAAAGATTGTTGACGAAGTGCCTGAAGAATCATTGAATGATGTTTTGAACTTTTTGAAAGAGTTTAAAAATGAACAGGCGACGCAATCGCATCAATCTGACAATTTCAAAAATATTATGACTAAGCATCGCGGCTTGCTCAAAAGACTTGCTCAATGATATCTATTGATGGTGCTATCCGCATGCATCATAGGCTTATTGACGAATTTGGAGGCAGCAAAGGCATAAGAGATCAGCGAGGCTTAGAGGCCGCGCTTGCTCGCCCGTTTAGCACCTTTGATCAACAAGATTTATACCCCTCGCCTTTAGAAAAGGCAAGTGCTTTATTTGAAAGCCTTATTATAAACCATCCTTTTGTTGATGGTAATAAACGCATTGCCTTCACCCTGATGATGCTCGTCCTGACTGACAATAATCTCGATGTGGATGCAACAGAGGACGAGTTGTATGCTTTTGTGATAGGTGCAAGTACCGGTGAATTGAGATTTGATGAAATTAAAGCTTGGCTTCAACCACGACTCATCTCACTCCAATAAATTTATATACCAATCACCTTTGTACCAATGAACAATTACATCGTAGTAGCTATTGCTGCTAATAATGCCATAGGAAAAAACAACCAATTACTTTGGCACTTACCTAACGATTTAAAACACTTTAAAGAAATTACTACAGGCCATACGGTCATAATGGGGCGCAAAACTTATGATTCGGTAGGCAGGCCGCTGCCTAAGCGTCGTAACATTGTAGTTACCCGGCAAGCCATAGAGATACCCGGATGCGAAGTTGCCGGCTCATTACAAGAAGCTATGGAGCTTGGCAAAACCGACGGTGATTTATACATTATTGGCGGCGCTGAGATTTATAAGCAAGCCCTCCCAACTACAGATTATATATACTTAACCATTGTACATCAGGACTTCGAAGCGGACACTTTTTTTCCTGAAATTAACCCTGAAGAATGGCTTGAAATAAGTCGGGAGGATCATCAGCCGGATGACAAAAATCCGCTTCCTTACTCCTTTATTACTTTAAAACGTCGGTAACAACCAACTGATTTATTTTGTTTTATTTAAAACGTTTCCATAACTAAATTTTATTAGATTTGCCGACTTAATTTTAAAGCTTATAAATTAATTTACACATAGACTACACCATGCAAGGTAAAGGGGTTATTAAATTTTTTGCCGTTCTGTTGGCGCTTGTTTGCTTGTATCAGCTGTCATTTACCTGGGTAACCAGAAGTGTTGAGGCAGATGCGCGGAACTATGCAAAAGGTAATCCGGAGAAAGAGAAAGCTTATCTGGATTCTATTTCATCGCAGCCGGTTTATCCGCTGTTTAAACACAGCTTTCAGTATTGTAAAGACAGAGAATTGGCTCTGGGCCTTGACCTTAAAGGCGGCATGAACGTAACTATGCAAATATCATTGAGCGAGTTAATCCGTTCATTGGCTAACAATAATCCTGATGTTACCTTCAATCAGGCTTTGCACAATGCCGACGTAATTGCTAAAACCAGCCCTGAAAATTACATCGACATTTTTATGCGTGAGTACAAAAAATTGGCTCCTAACGGCAAGTTAGCACCTATTTTTTCTACACAGGCCAACCAAAGCAACCTGAAGTTTGACGCCAGCAACAGCCAGGTAGAATCTTACCTGCGCGACCAGTCAAACGCTGCAGTTACTCAATCTTTTAATATTTTGCGTAACCGTATTGATAAGTTTGGTGTAACCTCGCCTAACATTCAGCAACAAGCCGGTAACCGTATTTTGGTTGAGCTTCCGGGCGTGTCCGAGTCAAACAAAGAGCGTGTGCGCAAACTTTTACAAGGTTCGGCCAAACTGGAGTTTTATGCTACTTATGACAACCAGGAAGTTTATCCGTTGTTAAATAACATCAACGGTATCCTGGCGGCTAAAAATAAATCAACTGTTAAAAAAGATACTACTACTGCTCCTGCTGCAACCGCAGCTGCTGATACTGCTAAAAAAGGCGGTTCATTGCTGAGCAAAGTAAAACAAAGTGCGTCTAAAGATACTTCTGCTGCTTCACTTAAAAACAAAGCGCAGCTGGCTGAGTCTAACCCACTCTTTGCGGTAATGCAACCAGCCGTTGGTCAAGGCCCACAAGGTCCGCAATTATTGCCAGGCCCGGCTGTTGGTGTTTCGGCGATAGCAGATACAGCTAAAGTTAACAGCTACCTGGAAAGCCCTGAGGTAAAAGCCGTGCTTCCAAGAAACATGAAATTGCTATGGGGCGCTAAACCTGCTCAAGGCAACAAAGCCCTCCAATTATATGCTATCAAATTATCAGGTGCCGAAAATGGCCCGGTATTGAGCGGTGAGGTAATTACCGATGCTAAAAGCGATTTAGATCAAAACAGCGGTGGTTATGAGGTTACCATGGAAATGAACTCTGAAGGTGCTAAAACATGGAGACGTGCTACTGCAGAAGCAGCCGGTAACCCCGGCGACGAAAATGATAACCGTTCTATCGCTATCGTATTAGATGATAACGTAGTATCAGCTCCGCGCGTAAGCAACGAGATATCTGGTGGCCGCTCTTCCATCAGCGGTAACTTTACCCAAGACGAAACCAAAGACTTAGCTAACGTACTAAAGGCCGGCCGCTTGCCTGCTCCTGCCCGCATCGTATCTGAGGATATCGTTGGTCCATCATTAGGTCAGGAAGCCATCAACGATGGTTTAATGTCATGTGCAGTTGGTTTAGCGGTTGTATTGGTGTTCATGATTATTTATTACAACAATGCCGGTGTAGTTGCTGACATTGCAGTATTTGTGAACGTATTCTTTTTAATGGGTGTGTTAACCAGCTTGGGTGCCGTACTTACTCTCCCGGGTATAGCAGGTATCGTGCTCATCTTGGGTATATCGGTGGATGCTAACGTATTGATTTACGAACGTGTACGTGAGGAGTTAGCGGCAGGCAAATCGAAACGCCTGGCTATTGCTGATGGTTACAAACACGCATTATCTTCTATCCTCGATTCGCAGATCAGTAGCTTCTTAACCGGTTTAATCCTGTTCATTTTCGGTTCTGGCCCAATCCAGGGTTTTGCAACTACGTTGATGATCGGTATCGTAACTTCATTGTTCTGTTCATTATTAATTACCCGTGTAATTTTCGAGTGGATGCTGGACAAAAACATGGAGATCAAAGTATCGAACGCATGGAGCGCTAACCTGTTTAAAGGTTCAAACTTTGCATTCGTTAAAAACCGCTTTAAATTCTATGCCTTCTCAGGTATCTTCATCCTGGCTGGTATCGTATCCATGTTAACCAGAGGCTTTGATTATGGTGTTGACTTTCAGGGTGGCCGTACTTATGTAGTACGTTTCGACAAAAATGTATCTACCGAAGACGTACATAATCAACTGGATGCCCTGCTTAACCGCGGTACAGAGGTTAAATCTTTTGGTGGCGCAAACCAAGTTCGTATTACGACCAACTACCTGATCGACGACAACTCTACAGCTGGTGACAATAAAGTAGAAAGCACTGTACGTCAGGGCTTAGCTAAAATATCACCTAACTTTAAAATCTTAAGCTCTCAAAAAGTAGGCCCTACTATTGCTAATGATATCAAACGCTCGTCTATCTGGACGGTGATTATCGCCATTTTAGTGATTTCTGCTTACATATTAATCCGTTTCCGCAAATGGCAATTTAGTATGGGTGCTATGGTGGCTACCGCACACGATGCATTGCTGGTACTTTCGTTCTTCTCCTTATTTAAAGGGTTATTACCTTTTGCTTTAGATATTGACCAGGCATTCATCGCAGCGATATTAACGGTTATTGGTTACTCCATTAACGACACCGTGGTAGTGTTTGACCGTATCCGTGAGTTCTTAAACCTGCACCATTCTAAAACAGATGACCCGTCGGTAGTAGTTAATCAGGCTATCAATAGTACCTTAAGCCGTACTATTATTACAGCCTTAACTGTTATCTTTGTGCTCATCGTTCTGTTCGTATTTGGTGGCGATGTAATCCGCGGATTCTCGTTTGCCCTGTTAGTGGGTGTGTGCTTCGGTACTTACTCGTCTATCTGTGTGGCAACACCAATTATGCTCGATTTTGGTGGCAAGAAGCTTAACGCATAAATTTTAGATTGTAAATTAAGAAAAGGCTTCAAAGAACATTTGAAGCCTTTTTTGTTATACAAACTGAGACATCAACCCTAACCCATAACAGGTATAAATAAAATGGATGCAAAACAAAATTCTAAATTTCCACTGGTAGTTATTGTAGGCGGAGGCTTTGGCGGCATTGAGCTGGCTAAGCACCTGGCTAAAGAACCCGTTGAGATTTTATTACTTGATAAACATAATTACCATTCGTTCCCTCCCCTGCTTTACCAGGTAGCTACCGGTAGCTTGGAGTGTGAGTCGATTGCTTTCTCACTACGCAAAAACTTCGAAGGTCAGAAAAACCTTCGCTTCCGTGTAGCTGAAATTACCGGCGTTAACACCGAGAATAACTACATCGAAACCACCATAGGCGAAATTGCTTATGATTACTTGGTGCTGGCCACCGGATCAACCACTAACTTTTTCGGCAACAAAGATATAGAGCATTATGCAATGCCCATGAAAACCATACCCGAGGCACTTAACCTGCGGTATATGTTTTTACAGAATTTGGAGCAGGCAGTTATTGCCCCTACCAGGGAGGAACGTGAGCCCTATTTAACGTTTGTGATGGTTGGCGCCGGACCAACCGGAGTTGAATTGGCGGGATCCTTTGCGGAACTACGTAACCACGTACTTTCAAAAGATTATCCTGAACTAAAAAAAGAGGAAATGAAAGTTTACCTGGTAGACTTCTTACCAAAGGTGCTTGGCCCAATGTCTGAAGAAGCCTCTGCTAAGGCTAAAGATTTTCTAGTTGGCATGGGTGTAGATTTACTTTTGAATGTTAAAGTAGCCAGTTACGATGGCACTGAGCTGAAGTTTGAAGATGGACGTGTTATCCGCACTAAAAACGTGGTATGGTCTGCCGGGGTAATGGGCGTAGTTCCGGAAGGTATTGCTAAAGAAAACCTGGTACGTGGTAATCGTATCAAAACAGATGAAATTTGCAGAGTAGTTGGCACCCAAAATGTTTTTGCCATTGGCGACGTGGGCGCTTCGGTTACCGAGGCTACGCCGAACGGACACCCTGGCGTTGCTCAGGTAGCCATACAACAAGGTAAAAAACTGGCCGAAAACTTAGTAAACATCATTGAAGGCAAACCTACTGAAGCGTTCAAGTATAAAGATCTGGGCTCGATGGCTACCATTGGCCGTAACAAGGCAGTTGCCGATTTAGGCAAAATTAAGCTGAGCGGCTTTTTTGCCTGGTTAATTTGGATGTTTGTACACTTGATATCATTGTTAGGCTTCCGTAATAAAGTGATCACCTTTATTAACTGGTTAGGCAGCTATGTTACCTACAATGGTGGTACCCGCTTAATTATTCGCCGTTACGTGCGTGAAGCCGCGCCTGCAGCAGCAGCTGCAGCACAATTGCCAAAAACCGATTGATAGTATCCGTGTAACTTAAAACAGAACAGCCCGACGCAAATGCGCCAGGCTGTTCTGTTTATAACAACTTGTATAAGTGTTATCGCTTCAATTCCATTTTATAATGCCTGATCCCGGCCTCTTTAAACTCAGGACCCAACTTTTTGAAACCAAATTTTTCGTACAGCCCTACTGCCGGTAATTGCGCATGCAGGTAAACATAATTCATGTCTGCCGGTAAGTCATTCAATACAGTAGTAACCAAGGCCTGGCCTATACCCTGCCCCCTATATTCCTCAAGCACGGCAAAACGCTCGAGTTTGATGCCATTCTCAGTTTTACGCCAGCGCGATGCACCCGCAGGTTTGCCGTCTGCAAGGGCTAAGAAATGATGCGACTCCTCTTCCTGGTTCCTTTCCAGTTCGGCAGGGCAACCTTGTCCGATTACAAAAACCTGATGCCGTATGGCAAATGCCGTTTGCAGATCAGGACTACCCTGCGCTATCTTGCTGACTTTTATTTTTGTGCTCATTAATTCGCTTAGTATTTACTTTAGTACGTTCTTCTTTCTTTTCGTGATTAACGTTGGCAGCATCAATGGTATGTGTACAGCCCAAATTATCTTCGCTTTTGGCCAATTGCGAAAGCCGTACATAAAACTTGTGTATTTGCTCCAATTCGCCTTCGCTCAAGTCTTCAATATTTACCATACGGTTACTGGCACCTTCCATGGCTGCTATCAATTCGTTCAGTTTTAAATGTACAGCCCGAGAATCTTTGTTTTGTGCTTTCTGTATTAAAAAAACCATCAAGAAGGTGATAATGGTTGTCCCGGTATTAATCACTAACTGCCACGTCTCTGAGTAATGGAAAACCGGACCACTTAGTCCCCATACCACGACAACCAAAGACGCCAATATAAATGCTCCTGAACTTCCGGTAGCGTTGGTAGCCCAATTGGCAAAACGCTCCATAACCCCGCTTTTCTTTTTAGACATGGCTATAATTATTATCTATAGTAAATATCATAAAAAAGCGCCAATACCGATTAGGCATTGGCGCTTATGCAAATTAAATTTATATCATAATTACAGTTTGCTGTTTACATCTAAACAGTTTAAGTCGGCAAAAGCCTGAGTTAAACGCTTAACAAAGGTTTCTTCACCTTTACGTAACCAAACACGTGGGTCGTAATATTTTTTGTTTGGAGAGTCTTCTCCTTCAGGATTGCCGATTTGTGACTGCAAGTAACCCTCTTTGCTTTTGTAAAAGTCTTTAATACCTTCCCAAAACGCCCACTGCATATCGGTATCAATGTTCATTTTAATAGCTCCATAAGAAATTGCCTCGCGAATTTCTTCCTGGCTTGAACCGGAACCTCCGTGGAAAACGAAGTTGATTGGTTTTTCGGCAGCTATATTGTGTTTCTGTTTTAAGAACTCTTGAGAGTTGTGTAGAATAACCGGTTGTAATTTAACGTTACCTGGTTTGTAAACACCATGTACGTTACCAAACGCAGCCGCTACAGTAAAGCGTGGACTAACTGCCGAAAGGTGCTCATAAGCATAAGCCACTTCTTCTGGCTGAGTATATAAGCGTGAGCTATCTACGTCGCTGTTATCAACACCGTCTTCTTCGCCACCGGTTACACCTAATTCAATCTCGATGGTCATGTTCATTTTGGCCATACGAGCCAGGTATTGGGCAGAAATCTCGATATTTTCTTCAAGCGGCTCTTCAGACAGGTCAAGCATATGTGACGAGAACAGTGGCTTTCCGGTTTCGGCAAAGTGTTTTTCGCCATGCTCCAGTAAACCATCAATCCACGGAAGTAATTTTTTAGCAGCGTGGTCGGTATGTAAAATTACGGCAACACCATAGTGCTCGGCCAGTAAGTGTACGTGTTTAGCAGCAGATACAGCTCCTAAAATACAAGCCTGTAGTTTTGAGTTATCTAACGATTTACCGGCATAAAATTGAGCGCCGCCATTGGACAGCTGGATGATTACCGGAGAGTTAACCGCCTTGGCAGTCTCCATTACGGCATTAACAGAATTGGTGCCGATTACGTTTACTGCTGGTAAAGCAAACTGGTGCTTTTTAGCGGCTTCAAACATTTCTTGCACCTGGTCGCCGTGCAAAACGCCTTTATAACTTTTTAAATCCATGTTGCGATGTAAGTTTTTATATTACGAATGTATAAATTTTATGCGGTTGAAGTAATAAAGTATACAGTTATTTCGCTTCAGACTTACTAATTTTGTGAATTATACCAGTATCAATACAGAGGAACGAAGAATTAAGTAAGATTATTTTTGTTTCTTTGCATCCGTTTTATTCATGATAGAAAAAGCAATGGCGTGGTTTAAAAGAGAGTCAAAAGGTATTACTACCTCTACCGAGGATAAAAAAGAGGCGCCGGACGGTGTATGGAACAAGTGTCCGAACTGTAAAAGGCCGCTTCATTATACCGAGCAGGTTGAAAATCAATATGTTTGCCACTACTGCGGCTTTCATTTACGCATAGGTTCTAAAGAGTACTTTTCAGTACTTTTTGATAACAACGAGTTTACCGAATTATTTGGTAACTTAAAGTCGGGTGACCCGCTGGAATTTGTAGACACCAAAAAATATAGCGACCGCCTTAAAGATACCATAGCCAAAACTGGTTTAAAAGATGCTATCCGTGCCGCTCATGGTTTGGTTGACGGACAACCGCTGATGGTGGCCTGTATGGACTTTAACTTTATAGGAGGCTCGATGGGATCGGTTGTAGGCGAAAAGATTGCCCGGTCAATCGATTACAGTATTGAGCATAAAGTACCGTTTCTGATGATTTCAAAATCGGGCGGTGCCCGTATGATGGAAGCTGCATTTTCGTTGATGCAAATGGCTAAGACATCAGCTAAACTGGCTTTATTAGCCAAAGCACAAGTCCCGTACATTTCTTTATTGACTGACCCTACTACCGGTGGAGTAACTGCCTCCTATGCAATGTTAGGTGATATCAATATTGCTGAACCTGGTGCATTGATTGGTTTTGCCGGACCGCGTGTAATCAAGGAAACCATTAAGAAAGATTTACCCAAAGGTTTCCAAACTGCAGAATTTTTGCAGGAACACGGCTTTTTAGACTTCATCGTCGACCGCCGAGAAATGAAAGAAAAATTGGCATCGTTTTTAAAGATGATGGCCAACTAAAATATCTAAAAGGCTCTGCGTTTGCAGAGCCTTTTTTGTTAACACCTCTTCAGAGCATCTCTAGTCTTATAGATTTGTACAATTATGCATATACAAAAATATGTACAACTCTAATTATAGACTTATGTAAATTTTTATATATATAATTTACCACGATCAATCAAATCAATCCGCCACCTTGTCAAACTTATAAGCGTTCGATTTACTGCCCCAAACTTATTGTCTGACTATATTCTCATCAATAATATCCTTTAACAGTAAGCGTTTACGATTTTGTAATAATGTACTGACGTAGTTTACTAAACAGTTGAATTTGTTTACATTTAGCGTTTGTTATTAATTAAATATGAGATTTAATTTTGGAAATGTGATGCTTGCAGCAGCCGTTTGCCTGTCGGCAAATGCGTATGCTGTTGATGGCGGCAAACCAGGAAAAACCAAACCTGCTGCGCCTCAAAAATTTATTGATCCGGCTAACCTGGACACTTCTGTTAAACCCGGCGATGACTTTTTCGAGTACGCCAACGGAGGATGGTTGAAAAAGAACACCATCCCGGCTAAAGAAACCCGCTGGGGAAGCTTTAACATCCTGAACGACGACAACAAAAAGAAACTTCAGGGTATTGTGCAAGAGGTGGCTAAAACTGGTGCTAATGCTCCGAAAGGCAGCATTAAACAACGTGTTGGCGATTTATACGCCAGCGCCATGGATACGGTTGCTATCGAGAAACGCGGTTTCGATCCCATCAAACCAGACCTGCAGCGTATTAACGCCATTAACAATGTAGATGGCGTGGTTAACGAAATTACCTATGAGCGCTCACATGCTATCGGTAGCCCGCTGTTTAGCTTTGGCGTAAGGCAAGATCCAAAACACGTAAGCAAATATGTAGTTAGCTTAGGCCAAGGCGGTACAAGCTTGCCGGACCGCGATTACTATCTAAAATCAGATCCGCGTACCACCCGTATCCAAAGTGCATACAAGCAATACATTGTTGACTTGTTTACCTTAACCGGTAGCACTCCAGAAGAAGCTGCTAAAAACGCTACTACTATCTTTGAACTGGAGAAAAAGTTAGCTCAGGCACAAATGAGCCGCGTTGAAATGCGCGACCCTAACAAAACCTACAACAAGTTTGCTGTGGCCAGCTTAAGCCAGACTACGCCGCACTTAAATTGGGCGCAAATACTACCTAAATTAAAAGTGAATGGTCAGGATACCATATTAGTATCTTCTCCATCATTCTTAACCGCTGCCGACGGCATCTTAGCTTCTACCCCAATTGAAGACTTAAAAACTTATATGAAGTGGGGTATTCTACGCGGTTCTGCCGGTTCGTTAACCTCAGCTTTCAACAAAGCTCAGTTTAAATTCAGTAGTGTGTTAAGCGGTCAGCAAGTACAGGCTCCTCGCTACGAGCGCATGACCGGTTTGGTAGATGGCAGCTTGGGTGAGTTATTAGGTCAGCTTTATGTGGAGAAATACTTTACGCCACAGGCAAAAGCGGCGATGTTGGCTTTAGTGAACAACTTAAAGTCAACCCTGGGCGATCGTATTAAACGTTTAGAGTGGATGACGCCTGAAACCAAAGAACGTGCGCTACGTAAGTTAAATGCCTTCACTGTAAAAATTGGTTACACTGATAAATGGGAAACTTACGCCGGTTTAAACATCGACCGTAACGATTACTTTGGCAACCTGCGTCGTGTGGGCCAATGGGGTTACAATGACATGGTTAGCCGTTTAGGTAAACCGGTTGATAAAACTGAATGGGGCATGACGCCACCAACAGTAAACGCTTATTACAACCCGGTAAATAACGAGATTGTATTCCCTGCCGGTATTTTACAGTTCCCTTTTTACGACTATAAAGCTGATGATGCTGTAAACTATGGTGGTATCGGTGCCGTAATCGGTCACGAAATGACTCACGGTTTTGACGACCAAGGCCGTCAGTATGATGCAGATGGTACCCTGCGTGACTGGTGGAAAAAAGAGGATGCCGACAAATTTAAATCTCGCGCTGACTTAGTAGTTAACCAGTACAGCGCCTTTACTGCTTTAGATACTTTGCATGTAAATGGTAAATTAACTTTAGGCGAAAACTTAGCCGACTTAGGTGGTGTAAACATTGCTTACGAAGCATTTAAGAAAACCAAACAGGGCCAGTCAAACACCAAGATTGACGGCTTCACGCCCGATCAGCGTTTCTTCCTGTCATATGCACAAGTATGGAGAGGTTTACAACGTCCTGAGGCTTTAGCATTACAAGTACAAACCGATCCGCACTCTCCGGGTCAGTTCCGTACTAATGCACCTCTAACTAACATTGACGCCTGGTACAAAGCATTTAACGTGCAGCCTGGCGATAAAATGTACAAAAAGCCAGAAGATCGTATCAGAATCTGGTAACTGAGATTATCAATAGGTCATAAATGAAAGGCCCGGCTCTATAAACAAAGCCGGGCCTTTTTTATGCAGTCCGTTTAAGCTTTTATGTCGATAATCGATATTCCTTATTTGCAAACGCAGTCGAACGGACGCGATAACCAAACAAAAATGAGATTATTTGTAGGCGTAGATAAGATAATTAATCGCTTGCTTCGAGGTTACTCCAGGCCGCTAACTCCACCCGAGATCACGAATTTCATCACCTCAGCAGCATTTTTTTTGATGGGTTTAACCTTGTCGGCAGGAACTATCACTACCTGCCCTGCGAAGGAATATGAGTAAGGAAAGTAAACGGCTACGTCGCCGGGCAAACCCATTTTAGTCATATCTTTCTGCGTTAAAAATCCGATTTTTTTAACACCTGCCGAACCCACCTCTACCAGTACAGGCTCGTTAAACTTCTTCTCCTCCCCTACAAAGGCTTCGGTCAAGTCCTTAATAGATGAATATAGAAATTTGAAAAGAGGCAAACGGTTCAGCCAGCGGTAAAACCAGTTTTTAATAGGGTCGGTAATTACATTGGTAACCAGCACACCGGCAATCATGATAAGTACAATTACCGTCAAAATTCCGAGGCCGGGTATGTAAAGCGCCTTCCCGGTTTTAGGATTCACCCATAAAACATCGCTCAGGTTTAAAGCATTATCTAAACGTGATACGGCCCAATAAATTAAAAATGCAGCAGCACCTAAAGGTACCACTACCAGCATACCTTTAATGAAATAACGTAAAAGGGCGCGCGCAAACGTATTCATAAGCAACGGCAATTTTACTCATAAAAATACACTCTTTTAACGCGCTGCGAAATATTGGTCAAAATTTCATAAGGTATAGTGCCTATCTGTTCAGCTAAATTTTCGATAGTTTGCTGCTCATTAAATATCACTACCTCATCACCTTCTTTCACATCAACACTGCTCACATCTATCATACACATATCCATAGCAATGTTGCCAACCGTAGGTACCAGCACGCCTTTAACCAGCATTTTACCCACGCCATTACCAAACGCCCGCAAATAACCATCGGCATAACCAATACGCACCGTAGCAATGCGGCCATCTTTAAGCAAACTGCCATTACGGTTGTAACCGATAGTATCACCGGCAATAACATTCTTTACTTGCGATATACTCGTCTTAAGCGTGGCAATAGGCTGTAAGCCATTTAGATGCTCGGGCACGGCAGCATCAATACCATACAAACCTATGCCTAATCGTACCATATCAAACTGTGCATCCGGCCAGCGTGTAATGGCAGATGTGTTAGAGATATGCTTAATTACCGGATAGCCTAATGCCTTCTCGAGCAGCGTAAATGCATGCTTAAACGCCTTAATTTGCTTTCGGGTAAAGGCATCATGAGCTTCGTTATCGCTGGCTACCAAATGCGAAAATATCGACACCACTTTAATGTATGGATTATCCTGCACCAAGTCGTATAACGTTTCCAACTCAAACTCCTCGAAACCTAAGCGGTGCATTCCAGTATCAATTTTTAGATGTACCGGGTAAGCCGAAATTTGATGCAGTTGCGCATACCTTACAAACTTGTCCAACAAACCGAAGCTGTAAATTTCGGGCTCCAGTTTATACTCTACCATTTTTTCTAAAGCGGGCGGCTCGGGATTGAGCACCATAATGGGTAAGGTGATCCCTGCTTGGCGTAGCGCAATACCTTCATCAATGTAGGCTACCGCTAAATAATCGACTTTATTGTATTGTAATATATTAGCCACCTCGAACGTGCCACTACCGTAAGAAAAAGCTTTAACCATGGCCATTAGCTTTACTCCTGGCTGCAGTTTTGATTTATAAAAATTAAGATTACCCAGCAACGCATTCAGGTTAATCTCCAGCATCGTTTCATGAGCTTTTTGAGATAAGGCCCTGCTAATGCGTTCAAATTCAAAACTGCGCGCCCCTTTTATCAGTATAGCCTCGTTGTTGAAATTAATTTCTTTACGATGGCGCAGCATCTCAGCTGTTTGCGTATAAAAAAACCGTTGCGGTACCTCGGCAAAAAGGTTTTGGTATTGCGAGATTGCCTCGCCTACGCCGATCAGTTTATCCACCCGCTTGGCTTTTACCAAATCTGCAACCCGGCTATATAATTCTTGCGGAGGCAGTCCGGATTGATAGATATCAGATAAAATCAGCGTTTTAACCTTATGCTGATTTTGCTGCTGTAGAAAATTGAGGGCAATCTCGAGCGATCGGATATCGGAGTTGTAAGAATCATCAATCACCGAACAATCATTGATACCCGTTTTCATTTCTAAACGCATACTTACAGCGCTCAAATGCTCCAGTTTTTTATCGGCTTCTACCGGACTATAATCTAAAGCCAGCAAGGTTGCCCAACATAAAACGGCATTTTCTACCGAGGCTTCGTCCAAAAAGGGAATTAAACATTCAATCTCTTTGCCCTTGTAAATGGCACGTAGATAAAATCGTTTAGATATCACCGTCTGACTAAACACATACAAATCGGCCTGCTTAAAATTAAAGCTCCAAGTAAAGGCTGTGGCTAAAGGTAAATCCGACTGGTAATCAACCAACTGATCATAATTATGAATGAGCAGATTACAGCTTTTAAACAATTTTAGCTTTTCCTGCACTTTTTGGGTTCGGCTTTCAAAACCTTCGTCGTGGGCAGAACCTAAATGCGTTAATACCCCAATAGTGGGTTGAATAATGGTTTGTAAGGCATCCATCTCTCCTACTGTAGATATGCCAGCCTCGAAGATACCAAAATCGTTATCAGCCCGTATTTGCCAAACCGATAAAGGTACACCAATTTGAGAATTGTAACTCTTGGGGTTACGGACAATGTTTTTGTCTGTGCCCATTAACTGATACAGCCACTCCTTTACAATCGTCTTGCCGTTACTGCCGGTAATACCTATAACCGGCAAATTAAAACGGCTGCGATGATAAGCAGCCAGCGCTTGCAATGCTTGCAGCACATCAGCCACCTCTAAAAAGTTAGCCGCCGGGTAATCTCCTTCGGGCATGTACCGCACTACAAAATCGCGTACGCCGTGGTTATAAGCTTCGTTTACGTAGGCATGGCCATCGCGACGGCCATCGAGCGCAAAGAATAAACTCTCGGCCGGATTGCTAATCTGGCGGCTGTCGGTAAGCAACACGCTGATGTTGTTCTCTCTGACAATAGTACCCGAAGCCCGGATAATTTGCTGCACTTCGAGGATGGAATACTGGCTGCTCAACATGGTACGAAGGTGGCTATATTTATGTAAACACAAGAATTTTTGGTAAATTTGGTTTGCATGGATGAGCCGAAAAAGAAGAGAATTACCGACGAAAAAACAGCCCTGATTAAAGCCGAACAATTTTGCGCCTACCAGGAACGCTCGCAGCAGGAAGTGCGCGAAAAGCTGTATGACATGGGCATGTACCCCACCGGAGTGGAGAGTGTAATAAGCCAGCTCATCACCAGTAATTTTTTAAATGAAGAACGCTTTGCCAAGGCGTATGCCCAAGGCAAATTCAGGATGAATGGCTGGGGACGTATTAAGATAAAGCAAGGGCTAAAGTTTAAACGAGTGCCCGAAAAACTCATCAACAAAGCCCTGCAATTATTAGATGGCGACGAATATTTAAGCGTTTTGCAAAAAATAATGGAGAAAAAGCAACGCCAAATACACGACACAGATACATTTAAGCGCCGTTACAAACTGCAGCAGTATGCCATGAGCCGGGGTTTTGAAAGCGATTTAATAAATGAAGTTTTGAAAGCCAGCGAGTTATGAAATAGTTAAAAAACTTTTAAATTTTTTATTTGCGGAATAGGCTTTTGTGTCTATATTTGCATCACCAAAACGCAAGGGGGTTAGGCAAAAGCAAAGCCTCCGGAAACAAATGCGAAAGTAGCTCAGTTGGTAGAGCACGACCTTGCCAAGGTCGGGGTCGCGAGTTCGAATCTCGTCTTTCGCTCCAAATCCCTTCTTTACCAGTAAGGGATTTATTTTTGAAAAGGTTAATCACCTGCCCAGGTGGTGGAACTGGTAGACACGCAGGACTTAAAATCCTGTTCGCCTTAAAGCGAGTGCGGGTTCGATTCCCGCCCTGGGTACAAAGCCCTTCTGAGCAATCAGAAGGGCTTTGTTTTTTCAAATCAATTTGAACCCGGCTCTGAGTAATTCTGAGGCCCATAATCCAGTCTTAAAGGCGTCAATGCAAGCAGCCTCTATGGATTAAGTACTAAAATGATGAATATACCAAATGCCTTCTCTCATGTCAGATGCTGAATAATAAGCAAATCGACAATCGTATATAAATTATAAGCTATTTATAAGTCATGTCGCTTTGCTCCTGTTATAATAAAATCAGGCAGCTTTTAATATACTTATGTTCGCAGGTCTGAGACCTGCGAACATAAAAACGGCGCTTTTTAAATTCTTAAACTAGAATGCAGCCAACCATTTAACGCACTAATCTTCCAGCCATATATTTTGCGTAAATGCACCGTTAACTGCGGCATCCCAGATTTCTAATCTCACCCACTTTTTCCCGGACAAATTAACCGGTATGCTAGACTGTCTTGAACCAAAAGCTGTAGTGTTTTTTAAATCGATGCGTTTTCGATAAACTTTTTGCCCATCTCCCATGATGATCTCAGCAAAGTTCAACGGGAAAGTCCATTCGGCCGAAAAGTTTACGGTAGAAGCATTTCCACTCTTTTTATTTGTTGACGATGAGGTGTTAACACGATTTACGTTGAATGATGGGATTAGCACCTCACCAGTGGTAGAGAAAAAGGCACCTCTTTGCATCGCATCAACAACCGGTTGCCAGCCGTTTTTAAATTTCGGCAAAGCGTCCATTTTCAGATAATTGATATTGACGTGTGCATACATTTCATTATCGTGTGTAATAGTAAATATATCTGATTCAGCTATCGCCTTTTTCTTAAAACCCCAATTGCTCATGTCATCCATCAAATCAAAGATGCGCTTACCCATACGCTCGGTTGATAAATCGGCCGGAATGTTCTTCCAGGCAGCACCATTAAAATGATCAGACTTAAAAAAATTTTCTGCTTTGTATAAGTCCGGATATCCCGTCGAACCTTTTGTGCGCGCATGCGCAGTCCAGGCTAAGCCACCTTCTTGTTCCAGCAGTTTTAGCATATCTTCTTTACCACCTATATGATATACTTTACCATAGCGGCTATCTTGGTTAACAAAAGGCACATCCCCTTTGCGCGACATAATCCAGTATACCGGCTTAGGAAAAATCCCCATCCAATGCCCACCAAAAAACTCATTAGGCTCCTCGCCGGGAAGCAGCAGAAACCTGCTGTTCGACTCTTTTTCACACTCCTTAAATAAGGCATCCAGTTCTTTCAGGCGTTCTTCATCAGGCCCTTTAGGATGGCCTGTGCCATGAAACTCTCCTAAGTGAACGATATCAACACCTAAGTTTTTAAAAACACGCACGTATTCAGGCTCTGTATCTGCGGGCTTATTTTTTAAAGTTACAGATGTGGTATACTCGTTATGAAAATGACTGGCCATAGTTTTGTAACCAGGCAGCGGCTTAAATTTATCATTGTGGGTGAATTTCTTTACTTCATTAAGCGTAGCCTCCCCATTAGCTAAAGTTGCCATGCAAAAGAAATTGAAGCGCTGATGTGTTCCGGGTGGCGCGTTAAACCAAGGCACAAAACGACGATCTCCATATAAATCCTGCCGTATGCCTATCCCGTAACCTGGTATAAGTTTACGGTAGTTGCTGCCATACCACGTAAATTTTAAATTAAAAGCCTCGTCAAGCGGATAGAAGTATTGATGCGGTGCCGGAAACACAGCAAGTGAACCCGCAGCTGTCTCCCCTATGATGGTACGATATTTAACCGCAACGTTTTGGCTGGTATCAGCTGCATGGTAAGCCGTACCTGCAAACTCGTTGTTAGTTTTAGACCAGCTGACTTTTGACCATCTTGGATCACTGCCTACCATACCCGCGTCGTAAACGACTGCCATAGAATCTATAGGCGTGCTCATTACTGCTGCGACATTGAAGAGAGGACTACCGTTATAAAAAGTAACCTCGATATTACCGCTGAAAGGGCCGGCTTTAGCTCCTGGTATAGTTACAATGGTACGAGAGCCTTCTTTTTTTATAACGGCATCTGCCTTGTTTAGCGTAACCTTGTAGGCTTTAAATGGCTTAAGCGGTACGCGGTCGAAAAATATGTTCCATCCGTTTTGTGAAATTAAGTCACGCTTACCAACAGTTAGTATAAATTCCGGATTAAGGTTACTTACTATCTCTTTGAAAGACCCATTTTCGGCCGACTGAACGCTCCGAAATAAAGGAGCATCGTTTTGTAAATTGAGTATTACTTTACCTTGAGTACCTGTACCTGTCGGCCAGGTAATCACCATATCGTGAGTTTTACTATTGACTTTCGGCTGATTTGTGATTTTTGCTTTTATCGGACCAGCCACATGGGGTAACGTTACAGATTGAGCGCCCGATACCGTCATAATTAGCATGATATTTAAAAGTAATCTCACAAACACATTCAGATAGGTCATATCTTTTCAATTAAGTCTTTAAAATACACATTGAAGCAGCAGACTTATGATGCTACCAATTCATATCTATATTAACGCCTTGGCTAAAGTTATCAAAGCTCAATAACAACGTTTTCGAACCGGCATCCCAATCATTCTTATATAAATTCAAAGTTTGCCCTGCCTGGGTAACTTTCACGTTTGCGGGTTTTGACGGCATTAAAATCCGCATTGTATTTATAGTTTTATCAGGGCTTTTGGCAACAAATCTGTAATTTGTTTTTCCTAACTGTTCGTTTGTTACCCGGGCGGCCGAAGCAAGTACCTGTACCTTTTGCTTGTTGGGCAGGTGCTTTAAATTATACAAGTATGCTTGCGTATTAGGAGCGATGATTTTTTTATTTAAAACCGGAAGTTGGGGATCGAACAGATCAATGTATTGACCATTTAACTCTATTGGTTTACGATCATCAGACTCATCGAGCACTGCCGCAATGGTATAAGGGCCGCGCTCCAGCACAAAATTATTTTTAATAATGAGCTTACCCGCTTGAGCAGCTGTTTCGTAGGCTTGTTTAACCGTTGCCATAAAGCTTTGATGCCCGTTACCTGTCATAATGATCTCTTTAGGATTCTGCCTGATCACGTACACAGTGCCCTTGCCAACTTTAAAAGTTCCTCCGGTATTGGCTTTAACGTCGATGCCTAAAAGCTCAAATAAATGTTCTGCCGGTGCATTGTACTTTTTGGATCCTGTGTTCCACCATTCCTTCACCTGCTGAAACGGATCGTTATCCTGACCGTAATACAAAAGCACACCACCTGCCTTTACCCAATCTGAAAGGAGCTCATGCTGCCTGGCAGAAGATGGCTTCATGTTAGCGTAGCTCATGATTAAAACCTTGGTATCTTTAAGCCCATTACTTGCCAGATTTTCCATATGCACGGTTGATACCGGGATGCCATGTTTCAACAACGGGACAGCCATACCATAAAAGTTTGATAACTGCGGATCATCGTAGCTTTTGTGCGTAGGAAACCGTTGAAACATCATAGAATTGCCAAGCAACACACTTATACCCTGGCTACCGTTTAACTGGTTACCCGACAGTGGCATACTGTTCAAAGAGTTAATCATGACCTGCATCTGGGTGGCATACGCAGGAGCAATCGGTTGCTTGTCGGCCATACCATCTACCTTAAATTTTCCTTTATATATCCGATTAGGCCAGGGCATTACCTCGTAATAATTAACCATAGGATACAAAAGCTGGGCTGTAAAAGTTGCCTGGTAATTTAACTTGTAGTCATCCCACGAGCGTTGGCGGTCTTCAATAGGGTCGGTTAAAAAATAGATGCGTCTGCCGGTTGGCGCGGTCATAGACACCATGGATCCATATTCGAGAAACGCGTTTTCAAATACACGCTCCTTCATTACACCGTTGTAAAACAAAGGTTCGCGCGATGTACCTGTCCACACCTGAGCGATATAGCCATCCATCCCGTCTAAGTTAGCCAAACTGGCCTCCGGACTAACAATTTGCCATGCGGAATAATTTAACAGCGAATGCGTTGGAACAAAGCAATTAACATTACGCCCTACACTTTTAGAATACGATTTAACGTAAGTAAAAATTTCTTTAAGGGCATCAAAATAGAGTTGGTATTTTAGCTTTGATGACAGATAAGTAGCCTCCGGCGATTCGTACTGCGCCATCCAAGGTAAGCCGTAGTACTTTTGCCAAGCCTGTTTAAATACCTCACTATAACCGGCCCGGGCCCAAAACTCGGGTTCTTCCAGGTACACTGCGGTAACGCCTGCATCTATAGCACGTTTAACGTGCGTTTTCATGTAACGTAAAAAATTTGCAGTAGGCACAATATACGGCACATTTTCACCATGCCATATGGTTTGGCCATTCTGCATCATCTGTCCTTCGTCCAGATGTTTTTTGCCATCCCATTCGCCTAAAAAGTAATCTTTGTACTGCCCCCAGGCAATGCCGGTCATAAACTGCACTTCATAGCCCTGATCGCGGTATGCTTTTACACGCTTTTCAAATTCTCCACCATCATCGTTAATGCCGTATACCATGGCAATGTCAGCCCTGATATCGAAGTCGGGATTAAACGGAGCTGATGCCTGAAAGGAGGTTTTTTGTAAAAATTGAGCCGATACCGGGTTGGCAGCATACATGGTGGCTGCAAAAACAGCAACCACCCACCATTTCTTGGTCCATTGATTATTCACAGGCTATTTTGAATTATAAGGTACAAATAATTGCATAAAGGCCACAGCGCTGCTCGACTCGTAAGATTGCACAACGCCTTTGGGGCACGCCTCTTTATAATTACGATGCATAATATTCCGGGTTAAATCGCGGTTGTTCCATGCTAAGTTAGCATTTTGTATAGCCCATTGGTCATATTTGCCCTTAGGATATACCCGCGCAAGTTGCGCCAGGTATTGTGCAAAAATGGCTTTAAGCACACCTTGCTCGTTATAATCGCCCTCGGCAGGCAATATACCCTGACTGTCACTCATACGCTGTTGCGTATAGCGCGCGGCCAAGTTGGCATCATCCAGGTATTTAGAGTTATTGGTAACCTCGTAAAGCATTACAGCGGCACCAATACAAGTACCCTGATTATAGGTATAATCTTCATAGCCTGGCCTGTTGTCGCCGATTTTATGATCTGCAACCCGGCCATTACTTTCGTTAAACAAGTTCTCTCTCGACCATTGGTAGACTGCTTTAGCCTTTTCCAGATACTGCTGATCTTTTGTGATCTGATACAGCCTCATGGCGGCGATGACAGTTGGATAGTTAATACAGGCATTTTTACCACTATGCTTAAAATCCCAAAACATGCCGCCCTTAACAGCGTCATAAGAGCCGTTCCATACCCGCTCAAACCCAGCTTTGGCTTTAGTTAAATAAGTTTCATTTTTAGTGATACCATAAGCCCTGGCAAGCGAAATAACCCACCACATCATATCATCGTATATAAACCACGTCGTAGTATTATTCCAGTTATAGCCATCATATTTGTTAAAGCCGCCTTCATACAAATCTGTTATTAAACTATAATAAGCCTCGTCTTTGGTGCGCTCATAAATATGCATGGCCATATCCCAATAAATGGCCTGCGTCCAGATGGCGCCTATGCCTTTGCGCTCGGTGTTACTGTAATAGAGTTTATCTGTTTGGCTATAGTAAGCTTTGTTAAATGCATTAAAAGCACTCGTTGCATCAGCGGCGTTATAAAACTCACGTTTAACCTCCAGAGCAGGCGCAGTCTTTTCGGTATTATCGCTTCCCTTATTCAAAGAAGCCTTATGTATCGATGCAAACACAATAAGCAGTGATAACAGCCTGATTTTATAAACTAACACTATTGGAGGCAGATTGAAACCCTTCATCATATTTGGTTTGTTTAATTTCCAGACTTAATTAGGCCTAGTCCGAAAGTAGATATTAAATTATTAATCAAGAATTTAAACCACTAAATTATTTCATTAAAATCTTAATTCTGGATTGTGAATGTGTAATGGCGTTTTATAAGACCCAATAGCTAAATAGGATGAGAACTAAAATCGGGCTACCTTTTTTTAATACAAAGCTCGTAAGCTGGACCGTTATCAATAGTCTCGACTATTTTCCAGAGGTGGATATCAAAAAATAGATACTTTTTTAAAAGCTACCTTGAAATATAGCTGGTTACTAAGAACATCGCACCCGGCATTCTGCGAAGCACGCACCATTAAAGCATCGGTACATGCCCGGCACTAAAGTGTAACGGCATGCTCACAGCTGAGGTGCCCAAGTTTTATATTATAAACGCAATGGTCCGATGATGCTAGCATCATCGGACCATTGCAATCCAAGTTTCACTAAAAAAATATGCAGAGCATCATTATTAATGATGCTTGCTTCCAGTAATACTTATTGAAGTTGCTTATTTGATATTCAATTGATCCAGGATAGGTTTATTCAAAGCAGATATCGCATTTGTTTCCGGCTTCAATAATTCCAAAACAACAACCTCATTAACCCCTTTTTTTAACCATTCAGCCGGAACGTATAAAGTTTGTTGAGGGCCGATACTCCAGTACTTGCCTAAGTTGTGACCGTTAATCCAAACTACACCTTTACCCCACTGCCGCATATCTAAATAGGTGTCTGCAACCTGAGAGAGTTTAACCGTGCCCTTTCTTAATATTGGGCTATTAGCAGACGTTGCGCCGGCACGAAATTTAAATCCTTGCAATTGTTCAAATGGCATTTTATACATCGACCAATTATTCACCTCGCTACCCGCAAATTTTACGTTACCGATAATGCCTTTTTTGTTTTCTAAAAGGTACTTGCCGAAGTTGATGCGTCCCATATTTTCGACCAAAACATCCAGCGTAACGTTACCTTTCGGCAGAGTAATCTCCATACTGTCGCGCCTTGTTCTGCGATCAAGCGATCCAACCATTTTTCCATTTAATAAAACCACGGCAAAATCTCTAAGTCCGTTAACTTTTAATAAGCCTTTTCGCCCTCCGGTCAGTTGACTGCGATAAAGCATATAGCCATAATCCTGATTGAGATCTTCGAAAGTAAGCGGGCGCTTGTTTTTCACAACGGTTGGTAGATTGTCCAGCAATTTCGCAGACATTGTTAGGTTTGTTGCCTGAATGCTCATAGATGGTTTCGGGGCAGGAACTGCGGGCAATGTAACCTCCTTTGGCAAATGTTTTTCAATCACTTTTCGGAACGCAAAAAACTTTGGCGTTGCATTGCCTGCTTCATCCAATGGCGCATCGTAGTCATAGCTACTGGTTTGCGGCTCAAAGGGTGATGTATCTTTAAAATTTGCACCATTCATAAACCCACGTGTTGTTCCGCCATGGAACATATACATATTAATGCTAATGTTAGCAGCTAAAGCAGTATCCAGTCTACTGGCGTACTTAGCCGCAGGCACTGTATGATGAGGTGCTCCCCACCAATCAAACCATGCAGGATACCACTCTGGAATGTAGTAAGGCCCCTTACCATTGTGATTAGCATTAATCAACTTTTTCACCTTCGCCGGGTCGTCTAATCCATTTACGCCGGGCAACAGGCCGGGTAAGTGACCGTTTACCAAATCATCTGCCGGGTCGCAGGTAAATAATAGTCCATCAAAACCGGCATCCTTAAACATACGCTGATTAATGGCCAGGTACTCTTTATCACTACCGTATGAGCCGTACTCGTTCTCAATTTGTACCATCAGAATATTTCCTCCATGGTTAATCTGTAAAGGAGCAAGTCTCTTGCCTACTTCTTTAATGTAAGCTTCATACTCTTTCAAATATTGAGGTTCTTTGCTGCGCACCTGCAACCCTTTTTCGTTTTGCAACCAATATGGGTAACCGCCGAATTCCCATTCGGCACAAACGTATGGGCTTGGCCTGAGCACTACCCAAAGACCTTCCTGCTTAGCTATATTAACAAATTCAGCAATGTCGTTATTGCCCGAAAAATCAAATTTCCCTTTTTGAGGCTCGTGTACATTCCAGAAAACGTAGGTACCTATAGAGTTGAGGCCCATAGCCTTAGCCATTTTCATGCGGCTACGCCAAGCCTCACGAGGTACTCTCGGGTAATGCATCTCACCGGAGATCATTTGAAATGACTTGCCATCCAGCAAAAAAGTCGAATCGCCCAATGCAAAAGTATGCTTCGCCATCTGAGCCTTTGAAAAACCCGCCCATAAACAAAGCAGGAACATTAATGAAGTTTTTTTGAAAAACATATGTAATTATTGGGTATTAAGCTTAACGACTTTAGATTTTAAATTTGGTGAGGATAGTGTAACTGATGTTTCACCAGGCACACCTGTTAATTGTACAATGGCCAGCAATCGCCCGCGAACTGATTTTCGCTTTTCGCTCTGATAAGATTCATGACTGTCTTGACTACCGCTTTCCAGTCCTAAAAGTTTAGCCGGCCCAGTTACGGTTACAGTCACTTCATTTTCGGCAGTTTGTACGCGGTTATCATCTTGGTCAGCAATGTCAATTTCAATTTGGCAGATTCCCTTAGTACCGCGTGTAAAAGAATACCGATCGGCTAAGGCTGCCAGCCGATTTGCAGAGCCGTAAGATTTGATGACGGATTGAGCAACCAGTTTGCCTAAATTGTAGCCTTTAATAAGCAACGTACCGGGCGCATATTTTACATTCCAGGCCGGTATTCGGCCGGCAGTCATATCAGTTTTTAAACGACCTTCTGAATGCCCGTTTATAAACAGCTCAGATTCGTCGCAATTGGTGTAACCTTGCACTAACAAATCTTGCTGATTCTGCCAGTTCCAGGAGGGGATGCCTCGCTTCTGGCTCCAGTTTCCGGTTTGCTCTTTGGTACGTGGCAGTGATACTACAGCATACGCCATTGGGGCAGATGCCCATAAACTCTGACGATAGTAAAATTCCGGTTTTTTAAACCCGGCAAGGTCAATTAAACCGGCACCGTTGCTTCGCTGCGGCCACTTGCCGGCCTCTCCCAGGTAATCTATACCTGTCCATAAATACTGCGCAGAGATGTAACGATTAGAATCCACGGCATCCCAAAAAGTTTTACGCATTCCGTTCTCGCTGCCATAAATAACACGGTTAGGGTATTTTTTATGATCTTCCGGATATCTGAACTCCTGGTAATTGTAACCAATAATATCTAATTCTTCCGGCAAACCCACCTCGTTAGACATGACTACACCGGCCAGAGCGGCCGTAACAGGCCGGGTTAAATCATATTGTTTTACCACTTTGGCCAAACGCCGCGCAATAGGTGTCATCTGCGAAGCCGGAGGGTGATCCGGGAGATATCCCTTACCATAAATTTGCGGATTATTTCCGGTGTTAAGCACTTCGTGAGTATATGGGTCATTCGGATAATCAATTTCGTTACCAATGCTCCACATAAAAACAGATGGGTGGTTCCTGCTTCTGAGTACCATATCCCTTAAATCAGTTTCGGCCCACTGTTTAAAATACTCGTGATAACCATTCTTAGCGGGCGTGCCGGCATTCCAGCCTTTAACCCACTTGTTTTTACCATACTCCCACTCGTCAAAGGCTTCATCCATTATTAAAAACCCTTTTTGGTCACAAAGGTCATATAGGTAATCGGCATGTGGGTTATGCCCCATCCGGATGGAGTTAACCCCACCTTCTTTTAAAATATCCAGCCTGCGCTCCCATATTTCACGTGGCACCGCAACGCCAAGTGCACCTGCATCATCATGTACGCAAACACCTTTTATTTTGGTTTCGTGGTCGTTCAGGAAAAAGCCATTGTCCTTATCAAACCGGATTGACCGTATACCCACCTGCTGGCGAATCCGGTCAATGACTTTGCCGCTTTTTGATAAAGATATGTCAAGGCTATAAAGGTTCGGAACCTCAGGAGACCACAGGCGTGGCTGTTTTACTGTCATGACCAGTTTTAAATCAGCCGATTTGTTTGCTATTCCAATTTTTCGAGAATTCTCGGCAACCTGTTTTCCTTTGCTATCCAGTAAAGCTATCCTAACCAAAAGCTGTTCGTCTTTACCCGAAGTATTTGTAACTTTCAACGTGGTACTTACTTCAGCACTGGCTTTAGAAACTTTAGGCGTAGTAAAGGCCACATCCCACGGATCGATGTAAGATTGACTTTTTTCGATAAGGTAAACATTGCGATAAATGCCTGACCCGGTATACCAACGCGAATCAGCAAAGTCACTATGATCTACTCTTACCTGTAGAATGTTATTCCCCGTAGATTTTAAGTAAGGCCTGAGATCATACTTAAACGGAATAAAACCATTAGGACGCTTACCCAAAAGATGCCCATTCAGGTATACCTCGCTGTTTTTGTATACACCATCAAAGTAAATAAATACATGTTTTTTTAACCAATCAGGCTGGGTTTTAAATTCTTTTTGATACCAACTTATGCCACCCGGCAGATATCCAGTGGCGCTGGCCCATTCTTCGCTAAATGGCCCCTCGATTGCCCAATCATGCGGTAATTGTACGCTTTTCCAATCCGAGCTTACTGCCTTGCCATCTTGTTTTTGAATATCCCCTTTATGGAATTGCCAGCCATCGTTAAATATTGTTTGAAGGCCTTGGGCGTGCACATCCAAAATAAAAAAGAGGAAAAACAAGATGATTGTTGATTTTTTATACGTCATAAATACTGGATTTTAGTATTGCCAGCGTAATTTGTGTCATTGATGCAGAATAAAATAATCTGCTTACCTGATTGCCATGAAGTTGATATTACTAAATTTAACGGTACAACTCAAGACTCTGCTCAAATAATCTAAAATTTATCATATAAAATAATTAAGCCAGTGCTACCAAAGGCAACACTGGCTCGATTATCTTAGTAACCAGCGTTTTGCTGAAGCTGGTTTCCGGAAGCCTGTATTTCGTTTCGAGGGATGGGCAACCAATAATGTTTCGCTGCGAAAGAACGGCCCTCTAACGCCACTTTAGTAGCATAGTTAAATGTACCGTTGGTGTTTTTAGTAATAGTGATACCTGTAGCCGGACGATTTTCGGTAACATCAGCTATGCGCCATCTTCTAACATCGTAAAAACGATGTTCTTCAAACGCAAGCTCAATCCGGCGTTCGTGACGTATGGCTTCACGCATTTGGTCTTTTGAAGAAGCCGTTACCGCAGGCATATTTACACCAGTGCGAGCCCTTACAGCATTAATAGCTGTGCGTGCAGAATAGGTTGCACCAGCCGGAACAGCGTCTGGCCCGTAAGCTTCGTTGGCCGACTCAGCAAAATTTAACAGAATTTCTGCATATCTGAAGTAATTCCAGGTTTGGAAACCAGCATTACCCCAAGGGTTTTGAATTGGATAAGCCTCATTAATAAATTTTTTAAGATAATAACCGGTTTTAGATGTATTCCAGTTTTCGCTACCATCCCTGCTGTCACGGCCACCCGGGATGAAGGTTTCAATTGCTCTGCCACGGTAAGATGCTCCGTTATAAAATATGGTTGCTGCAAATCTTGGATCTCGGTTAGCATAAGGGTTGTTGGCATTATAACCCGACGTTGCATCGGTAATGGCTTTACCGTTACTCATCTCATAATCATCAACTAAGTTTTGTAAAGGTGAGTTACCGGCCCATCCGCCATAACCGTTTGGTCCGTTTGCAATTTCTAAATGCACATGACCGGCATCACGAGTATAAAACCTCGCAAAAATAGTTTCATTGGTTTCGTTAGCCAGAAACATATTAGCGTATCCGCCGGTATAAAGGCCATATTTGTTTAAAGCAATAACGGCTTGTGCGGCAGTAGCTGCTGCCTCCCAAGTACCGGCATTATATAGCGGACTGGCGGCATAAAGCATTAACCTTGATTTTAAGGCTAGTGCTGCACCTTTAGTTGCCCTGCCGTTCATCCAAGCGCCGTCATTGTTTAGCGGAAGCTTGGCAACTGCATCATCTAACTGTGCAGACACATAATCTATACACTCTTTAATAGTCGATCTTTTAAATAACGCGGGATCCTGGAAATTTTCGCCTAACTGAGTCACACGGTCGCCCATTAATACCACGCCGCCGTAATTTCTGATCAGGTCGAAATATCGAAAGGCACGAACAAACTTTAATTCGCCTTCAATACGACTGCGGTGCATAGCACTCATTGGTACGTTAGCTAACAAGCTAAGCGCAAAGTTACACTCGCGTATGCCGCGGTAACTACGTCCCCAAAACACATTGGCTATCCCTAAATTGTCGGGGCTTAACTGTCCGCGCTGAATCAGCCAAGTATCATCGTCATTATTATAAATAGACTCATCAGTCAATGAACTCCACATGGCGTATTCAAAACCTCGGCCAAATCCAGGTGGCGTACCATCACCCTCCTTGTTAGTAAGCTGTGTGCCAATGTAGCGGTTGGTAACATAAGCCTCGTATACTGTGCTGTCTGACGACAACGCCGAAGTCGCAATACGGTCGGTAGGCTGAATATCTAAGTAATCCTTCTTACAGGCTGAAAACAGAAGTACCGAGCCAAGCAGAGCACCCCAATATTTGATATGATTAAGCTTCATTTGATTAGAATTTTACGTTAACACCCAGGTTAAATATTTTTTGCTGCGGATAAAATTGCCCGCTTCCACTATCACCTTCCGGATCGTAGTCTTTTACTTTAGTTATGGTGAACAGGTTGAATGCGCTAAAATATAATCTCAGGTTAGATACTTTTATTTTAGACAAAAACTCAGCGTTTACATTATAACCTAATTGCAGATTTTTTAATCTTAAAAATGACGCATTGTTAAGCCAAAATGTATTAGAGTATAATCCACCGCTGATAGCGCTTGATGAACGCTCTGTTACTATAGGAAAAGTTCCGTCCGGAGTGTTTGGTCCGAATCTGTTATCAGCCCATGAGCGGTAAAAGTTACCTATAGTTCCGGACTCGGGCAGTACGTATTGTGCTACCTGAGCCTGACCTGCAAATAATGCACTAAAGTCAAATTGCTTATACGCTGCGTTAAGGGTAAAACCGTAAGTAATTCTTGGAATATTGCCATACTTATTTCTTACCATATCGCGGGCATCAATCACACCATCCTGGTTGTAATCTTCAAATCTAAGGTCGCCCACTTTTGCACCCGGTACGTGAGGGTATGCCGCCAGTTCCTGAGCATTTCTAAACAAGCCTATTGCCTGGTACAACAATGGTGTATTTAATGAGTTGCCTGTTAACGTTTGGTAAGGAAGCAAACCAGGAGCATCGTCTAAAAATTTAACAACGTTTTTGGCATAAGTTAGATTACCTGATAATCCCCAGGTGAACTTGCTGCCGGTATGGTTATAGCCTAAAGTTGCCTCAAAACCTTCGCTGTTTACACGGCCAATGTTTTCATCCGGCAAAAGCGGATCGCCATTGTAAGGATTAACAATACCCGTTACAGCTGGCACCGAACCACTACGGCGGGTGAGGATATTAGTTCGTTTTTGATTAAAATATATCGCTTCAAAGTTGAAATTTTTCAAAAAAACGGCATTTAAACCGATATCAAGTTTTTTGGCAACTTCCCAGGTGATATTAGGGTTAGCCAGCTTGATCAGATTAAGATTGGCCTGAATGTCAGACCCACTAACAAATCCGTTTCTTACGATAGTAAAATTGTCAAAATACTGGAAGTTTGAGATAGCATCATTACCCAAGGTACCGTAAGAAGCTCTGATCTTTAAGTCATTGAAAAACTTCACATGATCGCCAAACCAATCTTCTTTTGATATTCTCCAGGCACCTGATACTGATGGGAAATATCCCCACTGCTTTCCGGCCGGAAAGTTGGAGCTGCCATCAGCACGTAACTGCCCTTCGAGCATGTACTTTTCATTGTAATTGTAAGTTATCTTACTGATTACACTTTGCCGGGTAAAGTTGGTGCTATAGCCCGAGTTTAAAAAATCGGTAGCTGCTGTACCGCCTTGAGATAGCTCGGGAAGTTCTGATGATAGGTAATTTCTTCGCGTAGCATCAAAATATTCTCTGCGCGAACGGCTTTGTTCATAGCCTACAAATGCATAGAAACTATGCTGACCGAATTTACGCGAATAATTTATTTTAGCATTCGAGGTCAACTGCACATCGTTCATCTGCGACTCGAATAAAATCGGCTTACCATTAAAACCACCGTACAAAACAGGCTCGTAAACATTAGTACTAGCTATGTAACGGTAAACATTGTATGGTTTAGAAAAATTCTTCGCGAAATTAAAAGCACGATCGGCTGAAAAGAATCCATCAACAGAAAGGCCTTCAACCCCAGGGATGTTATAGCTGGCTTTTAAAATACCATTAAATACATGGATAGGGTTACGATTTACACCACCAATGTCTGTAACCTGCAAGGCCGGATTCTCCCCTTCGATACCTAAAGTAGGCAAGCCGTTTGGATAGTAAGGAGCTACCGTAGGATTGGCGCGGTAAATTGACCGAAAGATACCGCCACCACCTGTTGTCGGATACTGACGATCTTCTTGCCTGCCTGATAATAATAAGCTTACCTTAAAGTCTTTAGTGATGTTTGCATCAATGTTTGATCGGAAGTTGTATTGTTTGTACTTAGTGATGCCCTCTTTATAAATATTATCTTGATAGATAGTTCCTAAAGACACATAATACTTCATATCCTCAGTACCGCCGTTAACGGACAGACTTTGCTGATTTTGCAGGGCTACTTTTTTCAAGGTCTGGTCAATCCAATCTGTATTGGGGTAATTCAACTGGTCTGAACCGTTACGAAAACTTTCAATCTGTGCAGCGCTATACCGTTGGTTAAGTCCGCCGCTTGGACTACCGTTATATAAAATTTCGTTAACCAGCTGAGCATACTGAGGTGCATCTGCCATTTGCGGAAGACGGGTAGGCATACTAAAACCTTGGTTATAGCTATAGCTAATACTTGGCTTCCCGGTTTTACCACGTTTTGTGGTTACCAAAATAACACCGTTTGCCGCACGGTTACCGTAAATAGCTGCCGAAGCATCTTTAAGTACGGAAATACTTTCAATATCGTTTGGGTCCAGGCGCTCCAAGCCACCAATCTGCCCGGGTATACCATCAACTACAACTAATACACCGTTACTGCCTGTAGTTGCCTGCCCACGGATAGTAATACTGGATCCATCATATCCGGGCTCACCCGAACGGTTGTTGGCAATTAAACCAGAGAAACGCCCAGCCAAGGAGTTAGAAACGTTTGGCTGCGGGCTTTTAACTATTTCTGCACCTTTTACGTCAGATACCGAACCGGTTAATGTAGATCTCTTTTGAGTGTTGTAACCAACTACTACCACATCCGCTAATGATTTTTCGGAGTTTAAAAGCTTTACATCTATCGATGTAAGTTGCCCAACACCGAGCTCCTGAGTGGTGTAACCGGCATAAGAAAATACCAGTGTAGCATTATCATCGGGTACCTGGATAGAGTAACGGCCATTCACGTCGGTAATAGTACCCCTCGTTGTACCTTTTATACTCACACCCACACCTATTAAAGGTTCACCTTTTTCGTCAACAACACGGCCGGTTATCGGACGGTCTTGCTTAAACACGGTCATCATGTTACCATGATTTCTCATCACTGTTTCCGCTTTAAGTACGTTCGGAAAAGCAAACACTGTAGCGGCAATCAGCGCGCAGTTGATAACTTTCCCGACCTTCCTTTGAACACGCGGAGGTGAGGACTGAATTTGTAAAAATTCATTCATAATTTATCGGTTTTAAAAATTGAATTTACCGGCAGGCTAAGAGAAGGCAACCGGAGCTTTTAATTGGTTCTGGCTGCTAAATTCAGATAAATTACCGCTCCGGAGTGAGGGGTAATCGAACAATTATAAAGGGGTAATATATGCAAAAACCCCCTTAAATCAACGTTTTGCTTGAGTAAGACAATAATGAATTACAAAATACGAGGATCAGAGTAATGCACATCATTTGAGACGACCAAACGAGAAATCAAAATTTAAGTTGTCTGATTGAAGCTAAATTAACATTGGTTTTAATACCCAACCTTAGCTCTCTTTTGTGCTGGCTTTCTTGATTAACGGCGATACGGAGTTTTGATAAAATGCCGGATTCCTGTACTTTTTAATATACTGAGAAGGGTTCATATGAAACAATTTTAAAAACTGTTCCCTAAAATATTTTGCATCGTTTATACCAACCTGATAGGCAGTTTCCATAACTGTATTATTGGTATTTATAAACATTTCTGCCGCCTTGCGGAGTCTTAAAAACCGAATAAAGTTGTTGGTAGATAGACCGGATATAGACTTCACTTTATTATTAAGGCTCGATTTAGAAATACCCAATTCGTTGGCCAAAACCTGAATATTAAATTCAGTATTTTGCAGATGATTTTCAACAGTTTGAATACAACGCTCCAAAAACTCTTTGTATTCATCAGATATCTTTAAATTATTTGAATTTAAGGTAACCTTGTTGTAAAAGTATTGCTGAAGCGTATTGCGGCTTTTGAGGATGCTCGAAACCCGCGCTTTGAGCAAATCCCTGTCAAACGGCTTACTGATATAATCGTCGGCCCCACCTTCAATGCCCTTCAATTTTATCTCTGGCGATGAACTTGCAGTTAATAGTACAACCGGTATGTGCGAAATTGAACTATCATCCTTAATTAAATTACATAGTTCTACACCACTCATTCCAGGCATCATCACATCGCTGATAACAATATCCGGCATAACATCTTTAACGATTTTTAAACCGGCTTCACCGTCAGAAGCATCCAATACATGATGATCCAGTTTAAAGATTTGCTTGATATACTCTCTGATTTCGTCGTTATCATCTACAATTAAAATAGTTTTAAAATCGGCGGCCAATGGTTGAGTTGGATCAGGCTCTGCTGCTGCCTCAACTGATGCATTGACATTAATCTCGCCTTCGATCATTTCTTTAAGCAGCACAGAACTTGACGCATTATCTTCTACCCGCTGTGCCGTGGCAAGGTGATTTTCTCCTTTATTAAGCTCTATATAAAATATGGTTCCGGCGCCAACCGCACTCTCATACCATACTTTTCCCTGATGGCGAGCAATAAAAGTTTTAACTAAAAAAAGGCCTATGCCGAAACCACCTGTAGCAGCATTACTTTGTTGAGGCTCTTGGTAAAACCGATTAAATAATTTTTCGCCTATGTGCGATGGTATACCTCTGCCAGTATCAGTAATTTGAATGTTGGCATGATGCTCACTTTCGCTTATGTTGACTTTAATGCACCCTTGTGGCGGGGTAAACTTAACCGCATTAGATAGCAAATTAAATAAAGCAATCTCTATTTTTTCCCGATCAAGCAAAATCATCACCGGTGTTTCAGGAGCAATAAAATCGTAATCTATGTTTTTAACCCGTGCTTGGTGTGTAAAGCAAAGGAAAACCTCCTTACTAAGCTCTGTAACATCAACCATTGATACCCGCAGAACATCATCATCGTCTCCGGCTTTACGGAACAATAATAACTGATCTACCAGGCTTAGTAACCTGCGCGCATTACGATAAACAATATTCAGACTGGAAGTATCAATATTTTGATCGTCTCTATAAAGTAACTCCTTTACCGGGTTGATGATTAAAGTAAGCGGTGTGCGAAACTCATGTGATATATTGGTAAAGAAAGATAGCTTTTTCTCGCTTAATTCCTTTTCCTTTTCGCCTTCAATTTGAGCCAGCCTTATTCCATATTGCAACTTAGCTTGTCTGTTTTTATAAATGATAAAAACGGCCGCTAACCCGGAAATTATCATTACATAAATCGTATATGCCCACCAGGTAACATACCACGCTGGGTTTATTATAATGGTAATCTCTCTGCCCTGCTCACTCCAATATCCATCGCTATCAGATGCCTTTACACGAAATGTATAAGTACCAGGATTCAAATTAGTATAAGTTGCCTTTCTTTGCCCGCCTACGTAATTCCACTTTTTATCAAATCCAGACAATTGGTAAGCATACTCAATTTTTTCTGGGTGAGTATAATTCAACGCAGCAAAGTCGATAGAGAAAACGCTTTGATTATATGACAAGTGAATTTCTTTCGCGGCGTTAATATCTTTATCACCTATTGCCGATCCCTTTCCTGTCCTCACTGAACGATTAAAAATCTGAAAATCCGTAAAAATGATACTAGGTATCGTTTTATTGATTTTAACTTCTGTCGGATTAAAGTATACGATACCTTTTGTACCCGCTAAATAGATAGTTCCGTTTGTGCTTATTGCAATTTTTTCGTTAGCAAATAAACCATCTGCCTCATCAAAGTTTCTTACCTTTTGAGTTATTGGATCAAACCGTGAAAGTCCAGTGCCGGTCAGCACCCATAATTTGCCGTCATGACCTTCACACAGATTAACAAATTGATTGCTTGCAAAGCCGTTATTAGTTGAATAAGTTATAAATCGATCGTACTTTCTATCATACTTGTTCAATCCATTAGCGGTACATACCCAAATCTGCCCACGCGAATCTTTTACGATATTGTTAATCGTGTTATCACTTATTTCTCCTTCACCCTTACCTTCTCTAATGTAACGACGGAATTTTCCGTTGGCGGGGTTAAATCTATTTAATCCGCCTCCTGCAGTTCCAATCCACACGCTACTATCCGGGTCTTGAGCCAAGCAATAAACATGGTTATTGCTGATAGAGCTGGGGTTACCAGGGATATTATAGTAGTGTTGAAATTGTTGGTTGGCCTTGTCAAATATTTTCAGTCCGGCGTCAGTAGCGAGGTAGAAAATGTTAGGTTTAACTTCAATCATCTCCCTGAAAACATCTTCGTTAAACAATGTTTCCAAATGAGAATGGTGAGAATAAGTAGTAAAAGTACGCGTATCCTTATGATAAAGATCAAACCCATTCTCTGTTAATACCCAAAGTTGTTTTTGCCGGTCTACAAACAATTGACTTATATCACTGCTGGATAGAGATTGTTTCCCTTTAGCCTGCTTGTAAGTAACCGTTTTTCCGTTATTAGGATTCATTTGATATAAGCCATCGTTGGTGCCCAGCCAAAGCATTGAGTCTTTTATTAAAAAAGCTTTGACAGCTTTATGCCCTACACTATAAGGCGCGAAATTGAATTTATATTGGTTGGTGTCAATTTTCAACAGCCCGCCATTGGTACATAACCAAAATCTACCAGCATGATCATCATAAATATCTCCTTCGGCATAAAATGAAGTTTCAGAAACATTATCCCATTTCCTGTTTTGCGGATCGAACCAAAAAGCACCTGCCGTACCACCAACCAGCAACTTCTTACCATCAAACGCCGACACACTAAAAACTGATGAATTATTGGCTTGTGGCCCACCATAATATTTAAACTTATGAGTTTTAGTATTAAAATTGTATAGACCTTTCCAGTACGAGCAAACCCATATAGTTTTATCTTTACCCCAGGCAATAGACCAAACATCATTAGGATTTTTACTCCCGCTTGCCCACACTTGTCGAAAATTTTGAAATGTTTTTGCAACCCGGTCAAAGCTGTTAATACCACCGCTCCAGTTTCCCAACCACAATTCGTTACCATCGCCCTCAATAATGGAGTTCACAGATTTGCCAGCCATTGCTTTTGGATTATTGGCTTGCGGTTGATAAACTAAAAAATTATTGCTTTTCTTCAGATATTGATTAAAGCCATCGTCGGTACCTATCCAAATGTCATTGTTCCGGTCGCAGAGGATTGACCATATTTTATCGTTGCTTATAGACGATCGATTTTGCGGATCGTGCCTGAAAGAAATAAACTGTTCGGTTCTTGGATCAAGCTTGCAAAGCCCATCTGTAGTTCCTATCCAAATATTACCCTGCTTGTCTTCGGCAAGCGCACTGATTGCATTATTAATAAGTCCTCGCGAGTTACCTGAGCTATTTAAAAATACTTTAAAAGTGTATCCATCAAAACGGCACAGGCCATTGGCAGTACCAATCCACATAACGCCAGCCTTCGAATGCAACGCACATGTCACGAGCTTGGTGGGAAGCCCCTCGTTGGTTGAATATAACTTCAGTGCGTTGTTAGGCGCTCGCCCATTGCCATTTAGCTGAATATTCGGAATTTGAGCAAATGACAGGTGTGCAATAAAAAAAGCAGCGGCAAATAATAAATAACACTGTAACCTTTCTGCACCTCGCATAGTTTAAAGACCTGTTGTAAAAGAATACTCCGCATTTGAGATTCGGAATATGAGCAATCTAGTTTTTTAATATTTTTAGCTATTGATGTAATAAGGCGAAGATCAAAAAAATATAATATAAAACGGAAGATTTATCTTTTTCACAAAAGAACCTACTTTTAGGCTGCTCAAATATTGCAGACGTTTAATATCGTGGAAGTATGAGTCATGAACTTAGCCAAGCTTCCAGATATTGATTAAAGACGACCGATCTAATAATAGAAAATCAGTGTAGTACTTTGGCTACTTAACTTATGCACTATTCAGTGAATTGTGTGCATTTATAACCCAATTGCTATTTGATCTACCATCGCTGATAAAGTTTGATATTAACTACTTAAAAACACATACTTAAAATAAATTTGTCTATAGGACTATTATTTATCCAGCCCAATGAAACCCCTTTGTAGTAAATGACGACCGGAAGATGAAGCTGTTATATTTAACATTAAGTTTTTGCCGATTTACTTATATTTAGCACAAATTACAATCGATTGTATGAGCTATTTAATTATACGCATATCCAATTGAAGGTGATAATATAAATGCATCATTATATCTTATGAAAATAAAAAAAGCTGTAATTACGGCCGCTGCCCGCGGAGAACGTTTATACCCTGTATCTGACACTGTGCAAAAAGCCATGCTGCCCATGATTGATACCGATGGGTTGCATAAGCCAACCATACAAATTATTGCAGAAGAAGCTTTTGACAGTGGGATTGAAGAAGTTTGCGTAATCTGTGCTCCCGGCGATGCCGAGCGTTATCAAAACGCTTTTACAGCACTCAAAGCAAATCTTACCAAATCGTTTAGTGGTGCGGAATGGGCACAGCAGGAAGCAGCAAAAGTTGACCTTTTTTTAGAAAGGGTACAGTTTGCAGAACAACCTGAGGCATTGGGCTATGGGCATGCGGTAAATTGCGCGCGTGCTTTTGTTGGAAATGACGCTTTTTTACTCCTGCTGGGTGATTACCTGTATGCTTCAAATCAAAAAGGCAAAAGATGTGCAGCGCAGCTATTAGAATTAGCAGAGGCCGAAAACTGTTCTGTTTCGGCAGTTAATCCTACTCCCGAACACCTGATTAGCCGCTATGGTACCGTAACCGGCAGGCACGTAGCCGGCCTAACCGGTGTTTACGAAGTAGAAAAGCTAATTGAAAAACCTTCATTAAGCCTTGCCGAACTGGAGTTGCAAACTCCGGGATTACGTATAGGCTATTACTTGTGCTTTTTTGGTATGCATGTGCTTACGCCAGCTATATTTGACATTCTGCAAAAACACATTGAAGAAGGTAATGGCCAAGTGTTGCTTACCCCGGCATTGCATGAACTTACCCAAACAGAGCGCTATCTGGCACTTGAGGTTCAGGGTTCGCGCTATGACCTTAGTAGCCCGCACGGTTTACTGCGCGCACAGGTGGCCTTAGGCCTGGCCGGCGAGGCACATGACGAAACTTTGAGCATACTGGTAGAATTACTAGCCGAGGCCAATGGCCGTAAATAACTGATATTTTACTGATGAACATATTTATAGAAACCATCACATCGGCTGATCCGCAAAAACGTGATCGCTCTTTTTTTGAACTCAGCCGGCACATGCAATCGAAAGAATTGCTTGCCGCGTTACTAGAGCTGGAAGAGTTTCGAAAAACTACTTCCAACCTGTATGATAAGGTAAGAGCCATCCTATTTTTATACGCCGGTTTTCGCTTTTTTTTAATATCTGCTAAAGAAATACCTAAAACGGGCAAAGTTCCATACACCGGGTTTGAAGATTTATTGGCGCGCAGGTTTGAACAGGCTATCCATGCTTTTTACCAGGAGATAAAAGTACAAGGTCCCAGTGCAACCTTATTTAGTGCACTAGCCGAATGCTATCATCAGCTTTCTTTCCAAACGCTGGCCAACCAGGTGCGCAAAAGTGTGCGCTCGAGCAAAGGTAACCAATGGATGTTCCGCTCGGGTAACCAGGATCAGCACCCTATAAAAATACATCCTAAACTTTTGCAGCGCCGCGAAGGCACGTTGTTTTATCCTATTCTGCACGAACAGACATCGGTGCGCATGGATTTAACGCATAGCGGTTGGTCTGATATTTTCTTTTTAGGAATGGACTACCCGGATGGTGCCAACGTAGTGAACGTATCTATAGACCTTGGGATGTTTGGTCGGGATAAAGATATCCGCCCTCCCCTGCATAGCTACGTGCGTGTTATACCCGAGCCGGTACTGCGGGTAACCAGTATAGACTTAAATACTACTAAAGATATTACTGACCTTGATGACCTGTTTAACTTTGGTAATGACTACCTGAGCTTGGTTAAGGCCGGCATTATAGCATCAGGTCTGGTTCCCCCCTCTTTTGAGGGGACAAACCAATCACTCATTAAGCTTTTAGCCAACATTGTTGGGCCGGGTATAGGTATTGAACTGGTTACACGGGTAAATGATATCCCGAAAGGATCGCGCTTTGCGGTATCTACTAACCTATTGGGTTCAATCATCAGCTTGCTAATGCGGGCAACCGGACAAACACGTCAATTAGAAGGCGGCTTAGAAGAAAGCGAACGCAGACTGATTGCCTCCCGCGCTATTTTAGGCGAGTGGATCGGTGGTTCTGGAGGGGGCTGGCAGGATTCCGGCGGCGTATGGCCAGGCATTAAAGCCATACATGGCACCTTTGCCCGCGAAGGCGATCCGGAATTTGGTACCAGTAAAGGCTCGTTGCTACCCAAACACGAAATTTTAACCGGTGATAAGGTACACCCGGAGTTTTATGAACGGATAACCAACTCGTTGGTGCTGATGCATGGCGGTATGGCCTCTAATGTAGGCCCTATACTCGAAATGGTCACTGAAAAGTATCTGCTCAGGTCCGAAAAAGATTGGGTAGCTCGCCAGCAAACCAATCATATTTTCAATAATATTTTAGAGGCCATCAAAGAGGGCGATATTAAAAAGCTTGCCCGCAACACAGAAGATAACTTCTTCGGCCCGATAAAAACCATTATTCCGTGGGCATCTACCTACTTTACCGAGCAGATCATCAGCAAGGCAAAGCAGAGATTTGATTCCGACTATTATGGTTTCCTGATGCTGGGCGGCATGTCGGGCGGCGGTATGGGTACTTTTGTAAACCCGGACAAGTACGAGGAGTCTAAAAGCAAGATGCTCGAAATACTGAGCGAAACGCGACAGGAACTTGCTGCTTCTATGCCATTCGCTATGAACCCGGTAGTTTATAACTGGAGCATTAATCACAAAGGTAGCTGGAGCACCCTGCATGAAGGTAACGAGGCGATCATGCCTGAGCAGTATTATGGCATTCATGTATCAGGGTTGGTTAAAAAAGACCCTGCGGCGATTTCATACATCCGCCGCGCTGAAATAGATTATTTTACCACGCACTGCCAGCAAAATAACCTGGCTTACCCCCTGCTGCGCACTATAGTGAGTAACCTGTTCCAGGTTTCGGACCCGTCGAGCCAGGGTAATCAATCTGTGGAGCATCTTAAAGCCGACACTATTAAAAAAGAAAACGGATTTGACTTTATTCAGCACGAAGAAATACGGGAAGAAATACAAAAAGGCCGCATTGGCTTATCGCGCAACCGGCTTCCTGCCGAAACGCTCATTGAAGATGTAGAGCCAGGAGAAATTAGTTCGGTAGAACAAGTTGCAGTAACTGCTGAAGGCATTGCAGCAATAAAAGGCGGCAAAGTAGCCGTTATGAGTTTGGCAGCAGGTATAGGCACCCGCTGGACTAAAGGCGCAGGCGTTATTAAAGCTATTAATCCGTTTGTGGAAATGGCTGGCAGGCATCGAAGCTTTTTAGAAATACATTTAGCAAAAACTAAAAAAACTGCCGAAAACTTCAGCACTCATGTGCCGCATGTAGTGGCAACAAGTTACCTTACCCATGCGCCGATAGAAGCCAACTTGCAGCAAACCCATAATTTTAATTATGACGGTCCTGTTTATCTGTCGGCAGGCCGTTCAATAGGGCAGCGTTTTGTTCCGATGGAGCGCGATCTACGTTTTTTGTGGGAAGATATGCCGCAAGAAACCCTGGACGAAAACAAACAGAAAGTGCGCGATGCCGTGAGACAGAGCATGATTAGCTGGGCTAAAAGCAAGGGCGAGGGCAGCGATTATGTAGACAACGTAGCGTCGCAACGGTTTTCGCCACTGGGGCACTGGTATGAGGTATCCAATTTGCTCCGCAACGGCACATTAGCTAAATTACTGGTGGAGCATCCGCAGGTGGAGACATTGATGCTGCATAATATTGATACTTTGGGAGCTGATGTAGATCCAGCTGCGCTTAGTTATCACCTGCAATCGGGCAATGTACTAACCTTCGAGGTGATACCCCGCCATATTGACGACCGGGGCGGTGGTTTGGCTAAAATCAACCAAAAATTACGCCTGCTTGAAGGATTAGCCCAGCCGCATGAAGAGGACGAGCTTAAATTAAGCTACTACAACTCCAATACTACCTGGATACAGATTGACCCATTGCTTGCACTTTTTGGCCTTAACCGTAAAGATTTACAGCAAGATGATGCGCAACAACTGGCCAAAGCCGTACGTACAGTGGCCCATCGCATTCCAACTTATGTTACTATTAAAGATGTAAAATACCGTTGGGGTCATGCACAGGAAGATATCTATCCGGTTGCACAGATTGAAAAATTATGGACCGATATGACCGCCCTGAACGATCTTAAATGCGGCTACCTGATTGTACCCCGATTGCGCGGACAACAAATGAAAGACCCGGCCCAGCTTGATGCATGGGTAACTGATGGCAGCAAAGACTATGTAGAATCACTTTGTGATTTTAGCTAACAGTACAACATTACACTTTACGTCAAAAAGCCTTTCTGATTTCTCAGGGAGGCTTTTTTATTTAGATAAACCATTTCATACAATTGAGAGGAGCGGATTTAACAATTGAATATATAAGACAACCCTCAAAAGTTTTGCGGCCCGATTGCATTACATCTGCATAAGATTGCACCGGCAAAGCATCTACTCGAAACAGTTTATAAACGCACCTTTATTAAAAGGGCTATGATTTATTTTTAAACCACCACAACTGGATAAGTGTGTGAGTTGTGTATTAAGCTTGCGTCAAAAAGATTAACAGAATTATAATGCATGAAGACTTTAATTTTATGAAAATATTACATAATTATACATATATGTAATTATATATCTTCATCAAATATCTTGTATACGGACTGTTATATTAAAATAAATGCTTAAGTACAACAATTTATTTTTCGAATTTTCCGATAACTCCAGTGCAAATCAATGTTTACAAGAGGCACTTTGCGACCGATAAAAGCTTAAACTCACCTTTATGCATATTTACATATATGCATAAATACAGTCAAGAATTTTAGATGCTACGGTCAACGATATCAATATTATATAAGGCTATCTACACGTTTATACTTATGCACATTGGTATAGCCTATTAATTAGCCTCCAAATATTTTTCAAGTGCCAGTATAGTAATTTCTTTGAGCGACAACTCCTCTTCTACTCCGTGAGTCTTCATCTTCTTTAATAGCTTACGTGGTATCCACACGTTAAGCTGTCCCTCCGGCTCTTTCTCGATTGGTTGCGCCTTAACCGGCGCTACTTCTTGTATGGGGGTTTTGGGTTCTTCCTTTTTAAGCTTATCTGCCAGGTTACCCAGTTTGCTTTTATAGTCTGCCATTTTATGTATATATTTATCTATGCAAATACAAAATTATAGTACTGTTAATTACTCACTTATACTTTCTACAATTTCTTCAGCAAGGCCCGTGATCTCTTCCTTGGCTTTAATATCTGCACCAGCTAAAACGCCACCGGTGATTGGTGAGCGCGTAAAACTAACCCGATCATGCACCATGGTTTGCAGTACTGGAGTATCAAAACTTTGCAGCAAGTTCAGCACCTCTTGAGTAACGCCCGAGCGAGGCTTGATCATATTAAGCACAATACCAGCTTTTAACCGGGGATACTTGGCCTGTGCTTGTTTAACCAAAGCCAAAGTTGAACGGATGGCCATTACATCAAAAAAGCCTGCCTTGGTCGGGATCAACACATAGTCAGAAATCAAAAAAAGCTCCGGTAAGCGATTAGATAAATAAGGCGGTGTATCTATAATAACCAGGTCCTGCTTAGCAGCTTTAATACTTTCAAAGTTATCTTCCTGCATCACAGTGAGGCCCGGCAAATGTTCCTGAAGATCAACAATACTACCCTGTAAATCGGTATCTACCAAGGCTACGCTTAATTGGTCTTGAAAGCAAACTGCCAAATTCATGGCCAATGTGCTTTTGCCTACGCCGCCTTTTTGATGAGCTACCGTTATAATTTTTCCCATGCGCAAATATAAGATGTCTAAACTAAAGCGACATACATAAACTTGCAACTATGTATTTATGCATACAGTTGATAAAGATAGGTTTAGACAATAATTATTATAATTAATTTTAAACTGTTCTCAGAAATTCATCCCTATATGAATTGACAGATTTAAAAATCTAAATAAGGCCCTTACAGTTAAATTTAAATATCCTTTTATTTAGAAAGACTTTTAAAACGAAACAAAAAAACCTCTCAGATTTCTCCAAGAGGCTTTGCTTGTGGTATCAGCTGGAATCGAACCAGCGACACAAGGATTTTCAGTCCTTTGCTCTACCGACTGAGCTATGATACCTTGTTGTTTTTCGGTCTGCAAATGTAGCTCGATTTTTCGTTTTCCAAAATTTATTTTGAATTTATTTCACTCATTTCGCCACATTAGGCGTTAACTCGCTGATTGTCATTTAAATTATTTTAGCAAAATTTTAACATTACTTACATCAATGTGCTTTCAGGAAAGTTAAGGCCCTTTTCAGACTGTCAATTTGTTCCGCGCTAACGTTCCTCACCGGAATTTTGAGTATCGTGCTCATTGAATCTACATTGCCTTTAGGGTCATTATACGTTTGTACAATGATGTCATCAGACTGCGTTTTGATTTGTACGACGCCTTTAGTGCGATCGCCAACAAAACTTAGATCCTGGAACCGGCGGATATTAAACGAAAAGTAAGCCTGCCTACCCTTGTAGTAAAGCTTTTTGAAACGCATAAAATTATCGGGCGTAACGTAAAATTGCCACCCGGTTATTTTACCTTCATCAGAAGGGTCAAAACCTTTGTATAAGCACCGACTACTAAAATCGATAGCGCTGAGCTTATCAAAATCGAAAGTAAAACTTAAACTCAAAGCTGCGCAAAACGCAATTATAGCACCTGTTTGAAGTGGCTTCATTTTTACGAAAGCTGATTTGAACATGACAATAATAGCTTACTCCCTAATATACAAATTGTATAAATTTGTGCATGCAATTTTCTGAAAATTCGAGAGTGTGGATTTATCAATCTGACAAGGAGTTAACGGCCGAGCAGACGCAAAAGTTACAGCAACAGTTAAATAATTTTACCGAAAGCTGGACGGCGCACAACCATCAGCTTAAAGCTGCGGCTATGGTAAAATACAACCGCTTTATTATGCTGCTGGTCGACGAAAGTCAGGCTGGTGCTACCGGTTGTTCTATTGACAAATCTGTGCACTTAATGAAGCAATTAGAGCAGGAATATCATATCAATTTATTTGACCGCTTTAATTTGGCTTACCGTACTGATTCGGGTATTGCATCTGCGCCTCGTGCTCAGTTCGAAGAATTGATTAAGTCCGGTGTGATTGACGAAAACACCATTGTATTTAATAACATGGTGCAAACATTGGCCGATCTGCAGACGAAATGGGAAGTACCTTTAAATGATAGCTGGCATATGCAGCTGTTTGGCGGTATGATGGTGAGTTAAAATTCTGCAAGTTGTTAATTATATAGCGGCCTGCCGTTTTATGCAACGCAAAAGCCCTCCCTTACTATTGTACGAGAGGGCTTTTGACTATTTGAATAACATCTACCGTTAGTATCCCGGGTTTTGTGTATACAACCCTGGTGTTGTGTTAAGTTCACGCGTTGGCACAGGGTATATTATATAATTAGCTACAGCTGTGTTAATCCTTTTTTGGGTATCTTCTTTAGCTATCCATGCGTTCATGATAGTCAACAAATTGCCGCTTCTTTGCAAGTCAAACCAACGTGAGCCTTCATCGGCAAACTCTCTGCGGCGCTCTTCAAATAACTGAGGCAAAGTGGTACCTGTAACAGCGGCCAAGCCGGCACGTGTCCTTACTTGGTTTACTATAGCATCTACATCGGCCTGTGAACCAGAGGCACCACGTAAAATACATTCGGCTTTAAGCATTAGTATATCGGTATAACGCAATGCTATAAAATTGATAGCCCAATCAAAACGGCTTGTTGTAGGTATTCTGGTTATATCCAGATACTTTTTAAAGAATGGACGTGTTTCGGTATTGCCAGAAAAAGTATAGCCAGCTGTATTAATATTAAATGCCTTGCGTATATCATTAGAAGCATAGCTGTTGACCAGATCATTAGAAACCGGTATAATCTCCAAACTTCCGTTTGCTACAGTGTTAGAGCCAAGCGACGAAAAGTAGGTATTCGGAGCTAATGTCCAAGGAAATGAAGCGCCATACAAATCATTTGATCCGCTTATTCCGCTGGTATACATCACATCAAAAATAGCTTCTTTATTTACTGTTGGGCTTTGATTGGTGTACGAAAAAATATTGGCATAATTCGTATTAAAGACAAATCCGCCGTTACTTATAATATCATTTAGCAGCGGCAGCGCTAAATTCCATTCGTTTGAAGCAAGGCCAGGACCGTCAATACCATAGGTGACACCAGAACGAGCCATATACACTTGTGCCAAAACACCTTCAGCAGCCCATTTTGTAGCACGTCCAACGTCTGTTCCTGAATAAGACGCAGGCAAATTAGCCATTGCAAACTGTAGATCTGCAATAATGAATTTATATACATCGTCTACCGGACTGCGGCCTATAGTAGTTGCCTCACTAACGGTAACTGGATGATCAATGATTGGTAGTTTACCAAAGTATCGAACCAAATCAAAGTAGTAAAATGCACGCAGAAAACGGGCCTCGGCCTGGAGTCTTGTTGCTAAAGTTTCTGAGTTAATAACACTTCCATTGGTAGCAATTTGACTAAGTACTGTATTGGCTTTAAAAATACCGTTGAAGTTGGTTGTCCAAGCCTCATCGATGTAAGTATTCGCAGCTATGCCTGGCGAAAGGTTATTTATAGGATCCCAATCACGCACGGTAACCGAAACGCCATAAATATTGTCTGATCTAATTTCTGAAAGGTTGAGCAACCTGTTAGGATAGTTGTGTAAAGACGAATATATTGCGTTGGTTCCCTGCACAAAATCAAGCGGGGATTTGTAAAATGTTGCCGTAGTTGACGAAGAAATAGGCAACTGATCTAATTGCTTTTTACAAGAAGTAATCAGCAAAAAAGAGGCTATAGTTGATAGAAAAAGTATCTTTTTCATGTTAACAATTTTGGAAGGTTAAAATGTAATGTTAAATCCAACGATTAATGATTTAGCTAAAGGCAAACCACCATAATCACCAGATTGAGGGTAAGCACTGTTAGAACTAATAGCCGTGTTAGCAGCTTCAGGATTTAAGCCGCCATAATACTTATCATGACCAAAGAAATTTTCAGCAGATACGTAAATCCGGGCTCCCTGAACTGCTCTCGATGTTTTAAAGAGGTCTTTTAAATTATAACCTAACGTAATATTCCTAACCCTGATATAATCTGAAGAGTATAACCAATCGGTGTTGGCAATAAAACCAAATGTAGAATAAGCTTTACTTACACGTCCAGCACCTGGATTGTCAGGAGATCTCCAACGGTCGGTATAAAATGCGGGTGCATTGTCAGTAAAACCCTGGCCAGTTCGGGTTATAGCACGGCCTAACAAAGAATATATTGACCCTCCGTTTTGGCCTTGTACCAACACACTTAAATCAAAACCTTTATAACGAAATGTATTGGTAACACCCCAAGTGTAGTTAGGATTTGGATGACCCACAATTTGCTTATCCGCTTCGGTGATGACACCATCGCCAGTTAAGTCCTGATATTTTGGATCTCCTACGGTTTCGCCAGTATTATAAGTAGCTACTTTATTATTAATATCGGCTTGTGTTAAAATACCGATCTGTTTAACTACGTATATACTATTGATTGGAGAGCCTACACGCAAAATGTTATCGGAAACATCAAAAGAGTTTGGAATAATGATTTGCGTTTGATTACCAAAAAGCGATACAATTTTATTACTGTTATGGCTAATATTTATGCTGGTACTCCATTGAAACTTATTAACTAAGTTACGTGTGTTGATTTGCAATTCCTGACCAATGTTTCTAACGGAACCTGCATTACTTAAATATTGGGTAAAGCCAGTGGCAGCCGGAATAGGCACTTGCAATAATAATTGCGTATTAAGTTTATTATAATAATCGAACGAACCTGTGATACGATTTTTTAAGAAACCAAAGTCAACACCTATATCATACGTTTGTGATTTTTCCCATTGTAGATCTGGGTTGGCTACCACGTTTGGAGCTTGTCCGTTTGCTAAGGCAGGCGTAGCGCCTAAAACATATCCGGCAAGGCCGATGGTAGCGATGCTGCCATAATTGGGTATGTTATTACTACCATTTACACCATAGCTAAAACGTAATTTTAAATCGCTGATGGCTGATACCGGCTTCATGAAACTTTCTTGGGTTACCCGCCAAGCTACTGATGCCGAAGGGAAGATACCATATTTTGTATTAGCACCAAATCGTGACGATCCGTCTTCGCGTAAACTGGCTGATAATAAATATTTATCAGCGAATGAGTATTGAACACGGCTAAAATAAGACACAAGAACGCTCTGCTGGCTGCTTGTGCTACCTTGTGTGTTTGCGCCTGCATTTACGGTTTGTATCGATGCACTGGTAAGCCCACCAACAGAAGCAGCAGATGCCTGATCCAAACGGTCCAAATTATAGGACTGCCCTAATAAAACACTTAAGTTGTGTACTTTATTGAAGGTTTTGTTATAATTAAGGGTATTTTCATTAACAAACGTAAGTCTCTTATAACTGCTGTATGAAGCTGATGAATTAGCGTATAAGTTGTTATTGGTTGCTGGATTGTAAACACGCGCAGCAACGTTACCTGCAACCGTATAAGGCGTGTAGCCTCTCGAGTTATTATCAGTATTATCCAGGTTTAACGAGCTTCTGAAAGTCAAATCAGGCGTTATCTGGTATTCTGCATAAAGCGAAGTAAGTGTACGAAACCTTTTAGTTTCACCTACAATATTTTCCAACTTGGCAACAGGACTATTGGTAGTAGTGCTCCAGGCGTACTGTGGATTAGCGAAAGAATTGGGATACAATCCTGATGTACTCTCTTGTATTGGTGTCATACTTAAAGCTTGATGAAAAATATTGTCTTTTCCTTCTACCCCCGGGTCATTGGTGATTGAATAGGTTGGAGCAATGTTAATACCTGCCTTTAACTTTTTAGATGCTGATACTTCTACATTGGCACGGGCAGAATATGCTTTATATCCCAAACTTTTCACAAAGCCATTTTGATCAGCATAATTGCCGGAAATAAAATATCTAACGTTTTCTGTACCGCCACTTGCTGAGAGCTGATGATTTTGAACAAAGCCATTGCGTTCAATTTCTTTCTGCCAATCAACTGATTCAAGACCAGGATGGCCGGCTACAGCCCAACGCGGATCGAGCATGTAACTAGTGTTATATTGTCCCGGCTGTATCTGGCTACCTGATGCCAACGTACTGTTTATAACAGAACGTCGTTGATCATAAGTATCGTTAGACGTTGCTCCGTTAGCAGCAAACCGAAGTACATAAGCCGCATTAATCATTTCAGTTGCCCGGTCTATCCATTGTTCGCCGTTCAGCATTTTCAGCTTTTTAGCAGGGGCGTTATAACCCACATACGCATTATAGCTAATTTGCGTTTTTCCGGCCTTGCCTCGTTTGGTTGTGATTAAAACTACACCGTTTGATGCCCTTGAACCGTAAATAGCAGCAGCAGCAGCATCTTTCAATACTTCGATGTTTTCAATATCATTTGGATTAATATTATCTAAAGGATTGCCGGTAGAAAAACTACCGTTAGTTCCCGGCGCTGATACAGATAACGGGAAACCATCTATTACATACAAAGGTTCGTTACCTGCGCTGATTGAACCGCTACCGCGTACTTGCACGCTAAAAGCTTTACCTGGTACGCCTGTAGTCTGTTTTACAACCACACCCGCTAATTGGCCAACCAAGGCTTGGTCAACACGGGCTATCGGACGCTCTTGTAAATTATCGGCTTTTAAACTAGCTACAGATCCGCTCACATTGCTCCTTTTTTGGGTGCCGTAGCCAATAACCACCACATCAGTAAGTTGCTTGCTATCTTTCGAAAACTTGATATTGATTATCGGGTTATCACCTACGGTCGCTTCCTGATCGGTATAGCCTAAAAGCTTAAACACTAGCACATCGCCTTTGGCGGCTTTAATGCTGTATTTACCATTTACGTCTACCGCAGTACCGCCGGCTTTATTTTTTATAGTAACGGTTGTACCCGGCGCTGTTTCGCCGGTATCATCAGTTACAATACCGGTTACGGTAACTTGCTGAGCTAATGCGGTGCCTATACCTAATAGGCATAACATCAGCATCAAAGCCATTCTTTTGCCATTAAAATAATGGAGTAAATTATTTATCATAAACTATAATTTATTCGGCGCTGCAATACTGCAGCTACAACAATTGGTTTCTTCAATATTAGCTAATCAGTATCCGGTTAGTGTCCTGAACCGTCCTGACTGTAATATTTTTATTACGGTGATTAATATCTGATAAGAATTTTAATACGATCTTAAATAATCAAACGTTTTTCTACCGACTTTAAAACAAACGCAAACAAATAAGCGTAAATATGATATTTAATAAGGCTATTTTCATTCGTCCAGATCTCACCTGAAGATTTATAACCAATCATGCTAAAAGCGTTTAGCTTCTAAAAGACAGAGACCTTTGCTTCCTGTTTAAATCAATTATAGTGTATGTTATAGCTAATCATCTTCATTTTGCTCAGCACTTGGGCTACAAAACTTTATACTCCCGCGGGTTGTTATTTCTCTATATAGCCGGTAGCAAAATTTTAATTTAATGCAGACAGGATGAGTGATGTTTAAATACAAATGGGTGAAAATTGCATTGTTATCGGTTACAGCAATTGTACTAAGCATTATTGTAGCGGGCTTTATCTTAACCTGGTACTTCAGCCCTATTCTGTCTAAAAAAGTAAACCAAGCTGTTCAAAGAGCATCTGATAGTTTATATCACGTTGATTTTACAGGGGCAAGCTTAAATTTACTGCAAGGGCAGATTGTGCTCAACCAAGTCAAACTTACATTCGACAGCACCATTTATCGTCGGCAGCAAAAACTGCATACCGCACCTGACCAGGTGTTTCAATTACAGGTTGAGCGCTTGGAGCTGAATCATGTACATCTCCTCACGTTATGGTTGAAGAAAAAATTAATTATTGGCGACATCATTCTAAATTCTCCCGACATCAAAATTAACGCAAAACCAAATCCTAATAAAGCCGCAAAACCCAAAGATAACCGCACACTTTACGAGCGACTATCCAAATCGTTGAGGCTGATACAAATCAATAACATAGCATTCAATCAAATTAAGCTGCGGTACGAAGATTATGCAACGCCCAAACCTGCTGTTACAGCTTTTAATGAGCTGAATGTTAAAGCAACTGATTTGTTAATTGACTCGACCACACAGTATGACAAGCAGCGTTTTTTGTTTTGTAGAAACATAAATATAGAATTACATAATTACAAATGCCGCACTGTAAGCGCTTTCTATGGCTATCAGGCCAAATCCATCAAATTCTCTACGCAAACTCAGCAACTGCGTTTGGACTCATTGACCTTGACGCCCTTGTACACGCCACAAGATTTTTTTAAAAGAACTTATGAAGACAGGTTTGTGGTAACAGCACGTAAGATATTGCTCAATCATTTTGACTTTAACCTGTTTGATAAAAGCCGTAAGGTAAAATCCAAAAGCGTCGTGCTCAGCCAAGGGCAAATTAAAGTATTCAGCAACCCGCGTGTTAATCCTAAAAGCTTTTCGCAAGACAAAGCTTCGACATTCCCGAATCAATCATTACGCGCTATTGCATTTAAACTTGATGTTGACAGCGTTTTTGTAAAAAACTATGATGTGGTTTACACCGAACACAATACGCAAACTAAAGGCACCGGCACATTGAGTTTTAACCAGATTAACGGGCACATTACCAACGTAACTACCGACACCAATGCTTTAAAAAAGAACCGTTACAGCAAAGCCTCATTCAACGCCAGTTTTTTAAACCATGCACCTATGCATGTCAATTTCACTTTTAATTTGGTTGATAGTCTTTACTCGTTTAATTATAACGGCTGGGCAGGGCCTATAGCTATGCCAATGGTCAATCAGGCTACCATTCCGTTGGCTTCGCTCAAGATACAGTCGGGTACGGCGAAACGATTGGCTTTTAACATGAAGGCCAACCGCCATACGGCTACAGGGCAGGTTAGTTTTTTATATAATAATTTAAAGATACAACTATTGAAAGCCGATACTGCCAGTCTGAAGATGCATAAGCTTGCCTTAGCTTCTTTACTGGCCAATACACTCATCCTCAAAAACAATAACCCAGACCAACCGGGGCAACAGCCGCGTACAGCTCAGGTGGTATATCAGCGACCTAAAAATTATCCTTTTTTTGCATCGCTTTGGCGCACCTTGTTAATGGGTATTAAACCTTGTGTTGGTCTGGATTTTAAAACACAGCGTGATGCTGACATTAAACTATCCGAAAAACAAAAAAAGAAGTTTTTCAAGAAACAGAAGAAGGAAGCCAGGAAGAAGCACAAAGAAGAAAAGCGGCGCTTAAAAGCATTAGAAAAAGCACGGGAGAAGGCCGAAAAGCAATAGTTGTAAATCCCATCGGTTTCTGCATCATCACTAAAATTAATTGTACCCTAAAGTATAATTGGTATACTTGCCCTGTTAACGGGTAAAGTCATTTTACTCATCATATACATAAATTTATGAAATCAAGGTTTCTTTTTACTATCGTACTCTTTTTTTTGCTGCACACAGCATCGGCACAGAATTTAACTGTAGCCACTTACAATTTACGACTGTTTACTAACAGCGATACCGGTAATTTGTGGGTAAACCGCGCACCTATTGTAGCCGAGCTAATCCGCTACCACGACTTCGACGTTTTTGGTACGCAGGAAGGCTATCAAAACCAATTAGATGACATTATAAAAATTTTGCCCGAATATCAGCGCTCTGGTGCCGGCCGCGATGATGGCAAAGATAAAGGCGAACACTCAGCCATTCTTTTTAAAAAAGATAAATTTAAACTGCTAAATCATGGTGATTTCTGGCTATCACAAACGCCCGAAAAACCATCTTTGGGTTGGGACGCTACGTGTTGTAACCGTATATGCTCCTGGGTGTACCTGCAAGACATCAAATCGAAACGCAAGTTCTATTTCTTTAATGCCCACTACGACCATCAAGGTAATATTGCCCGCGAAGAAAGCAGCAAGCTGATTATGCAACGTATTAAAAGCGTTGCCGGCAACGAGCCTGTAGTGTTAACCGGCGATTTTAACGGCGACCGTAGCAGCACCTGGTACCAGCGCATTGCAACATCCGGCTGGCTTAAAGATGCTTATACGCAGGTTAAATACCCATATGCTACTACCGGGTCTTTCAATAACTTCGGATCCAATATAAAAAGTAATGAGGTGATAGACCACATCTTTACCACCAGCAACTTTAAAGTGCTGCGTTGGGGGTTACTGACAGATAGTTATCATGGTAAGTACCCATCAGACCATTTTCCGATAACTGCACAAATAGCGTTTAAATAAAATCACGAAGGCCGGTTCATGTTGAATGATCCGGCCTTCGTTTTTGGTGATAAGGTATGTTTAGGTAATATCTTATTCGAACTTAACGTTAACACTGCCACTTGAGGCATAGGCTTGCACCAGGGCGCCACCGCCGTTTATCTTTCCTTCTACCCTGTCTTTGTCTTTGCTGCCTTCAAATCGGCTATTAACCAAAGTAGTATTTACGCGGTCGCCTTTTAAGTTCAGATTATATCCTTTTTGCTGTGGCATAATTAAATCAATGTAACCTGAGCTGGTATTCAACTTTACGTATCTGCCTACACTATTTAGTTGCGCATGTATACTACCGCCGCTGGTTGATGCATCAACGCCACCATCTATCTGAGAAAGATCGATAGTACCGCCCGATGTACTGGTTGATAAATCGCCCGCGATGTGATCAGCGTTGATACTGCCGCCAGACGTAGTTGCATTTATTTTTCCTTTTAACTGGCTTAATTTTAATGAACCGCCACTGGTTACCAGGTAAAGGTTGCCTTGGCAATTGCTGGCGCTGATGCTACCGCCGCTGGTTACTAAATCAATATCCTGATCGGCATGATCAACCTCAATACTGCCGCCCGATGTACGCCCTTTAATACGACCGCTTACATGAATTACCTGCAAACTGCCACCGCTGGTTGCAAAGTTTTGCTCACCGGTAAGATTGGATAAGCTGATACTGCCGCCGCTGGTATTCAAATTGGTAGATACCGCTTTGGGTACATAAATCTTAAAGGATATGCTGAGCGATTTATTCCAATTCATGTTAGATCTGGATTTTGCCGTAGCATGAAGCTCGTGGTTATCGTCTGTAATCTCTAAAGTGTAATTGTCTTTCAGGCGTTGCTCCAGTTCTTCTTTAGAAAGGTTATTGCGGTTGTTGCCCGAATTAACATAAACTTCTATCCTTGCCTCACCGGGTGCTACGCCGTCCACTTCAATGCTACCACCTGAGGTACGAACAAATACACCCTTGATGGCAGACTTAGAAAGCGCTTTGGTTAAATAGGGCTCAGTATTCCATTTGTTTTGCGCAGAGGCAGCGAGGCTGCTCAAAGCCATAAAAAGGATAAGGGATTGCTTTTTCATTGTATTGGTTATTATGACCGTTTTACTGTTAAACTGATGATGGTTGTAGAGTAAAATTAATACCAAAACAACAAACAACTGATTACCAATAACATAAATACTATAGACAGAAATCAATCGTCCGACTGCGGAACAACACATGTTCGTAACCGATACAGTTTTATAGACTGGCGCGGCATCAATTATCTATAAACGAAAAAAACAAGAGGCGCTTATGCATTACATAAGCGCCTCGCAATCATAAATCCTTATATGTTTGCTACTTTTTCTTTTTATTGAGTGATACCAATACCACAAAGGTAACAATAGCCGCAGTGGCAGCCTTTTGCAGTACGGCTTTACGATTATACTTCCACTCGGCAGCCCAGCCCTTTTCGGCAAAAATATTGGGTACATGGCCTTGTTTCAGGTCGTCAACGATACCTTCAACTACATTTACCCTGTCGGCCAGCAATAACGGTAACCAGTGCCCGTAACTCGACTCGCTGTATTTGAACGCGTAACGGCGTATAGCTCCACTTAAACCTTTTGGCGGACTGGCTGTACCAAACACGGCCGATAAATTGGGGCGCTCGTTGGAGTGCAATACTTCTACCGTTGCGGGCTGCAATGGCGGACGTTCCCAGTTAATACGCTTATGGTCGTCGCCGGTATATTTTTTAATGGGATAGGTCGGCTCGTTCTCCGGATCAGCATCTATACCCCATCCATTGATATGCGAAAAATCTTTCTCTGTTGTGTCCATAGTTTTAATGTTTTACACCCTTGCAGATGGCGGAATTAAAATCGGTTTGATACAGTTATCCAGCTTGGCCGAAAAAATATGATAAGCATCAGCGGCTTCCTCTAACGGAACTCGGTGCGATATAATTTCTTTCGGATTTAACCGGCCTTCTTTAATATGTTCAATCAAACGCGGTAGTAATCGTTTAACCGAAGCCTGGTTAGCCCGTATAGTAATACCTTTATTTACCACGTTGCCGATAGGCACCAGGTTATCGGTTGGGCCATACACGCCTACAATAGATACAATCCCGCCTTTTTTAACTGAATTAATGGCCCAGTGCAATGCCGTAGCCGAACCGGCTTGTAACATTAGTTTACGCCCGGTTATAGTTTGCATGGCACTGCCGGCAGCATCGCCGCCTACAGCATCTATACATACATCAGCACCTAACCAGTCGGTTGTTTTTTTCAGGAACAACACAGGGTCTTCGAGCGATTTAAAGTTATAGGCCTCACATTGTGCATACTTCCGCACAAAATCCAGGCGGTACTCCAAATGGTCAATCACAATTACCCTGGCTGCACCAAACAGCCACGATGATTTGGCGGCCATAATGCCCACCGGGCCAGCTCCAAACACCACTACGGTATCACCTTTTTTGATACCACCCATTTCGGCGGCCTGATAGCCTGTGGGTACAACGTCGGTCAATAGCACTGCATCATCCGGATCCATCCAATCTGGAATTACGGTCGGACCGACATCGGCATAAGGAACCCGTACATATTCGGCCTGACCACCGTCAAATCCACCTGCTGTATGCGAATAACCGAATATCCACCCTACCGCCGTTGCTTCAGGATTTGACTCGTGACAGTTACCGTAGAGCTCCTGCTTACAGAAAGCACATTTGCCACAGGCAATATTAAACGGAACCAGTACTGTATCGCCTACCTTTACTTTCTCTACGGATGAGCCAATCTCTTCTACCACACCGATAAACTCGTGCCCGAAGGTGGAGCCCACACGGGTATCGGGCACCAGTCCGTGATATAAGTGTAAATCCGACCCACAGATACACGAGCGGGTTACCCTCACTATAGCATCACCGGGATGCAAGATTTCGGGATATGGTTTTTGATCGACCCTTACTCTAAAAGGCCCACGGTAATTCATTGCCAGCATACAATTTATTCCTTTCTTGTTTAATTATAAACTAATGGTTAATCAAATAACTTAGTAAATAATTTATTGTTTAGATAATATAGGAATAATGAATACTTGCAAACGCCGTGATTGCCCCTCAATCAACCGATTTCCGCCGCCTGATAATTAGCTTACCACTTTTAATGAGTTTCTTTTCCTGATCGGTAAAGGCCTCACGACCGCCAAAATCCTGCACCCAATAGCTATTGCGTTCGGCAATACCTACTTCTTTAAACGCAGGGTTCATTAGGTTTTTACAATGACCGGGGCTTTTAAACCAGCCCGCATTTACTTCGGCAATACTCTCCTGTCCTTTGGCTATGTTTTCGCCAATGGCAAAGCTTTTATAGCCATTATAATTATAGCCAGCGTCAAAAATCCGGTCTTGTATGGTGCGGCCATCCTTACTGGTGTGATCAAAATAGTCGCGCTTGTCCATGTCTTTCGCATGGCCCTTGGCGGCGTCTTCTAACTGGTCGTTCCAAACCAATGGCGGCGCAGGCGGCATGTAAGTGGTTCCGCAACGGCAGCCCTGGGCACGGGTTTTATTAATGCGCTCTAAAAACTCATTTTTAAACGAGCTGTTGTCCATGTCGGGCAATTTAGCTGCGGTTATGGCTCCTGCTAATATCATTAATCCAGCAATAAGCGGCTTCTTTAATAACTTCAACATCTTACTCTTTCAGACACTAAAAATTCGATGTAGTTTAACGCAGTAAATGCGGGTAAATTATTTAAAGCTCATACTGCTTTGCTTTTAGCTTTACTCACTTCCTACTTGTTCGTACCGTCATCAATTTATGGCATATCAATCCGGTTACTTGCATAATTATTCGTTTCTTTGGCACCTCAAATTATGGTTACCTTTTTCGAAGCTTCGCTCCAAAATATTTCAGTCCATCATGTAGGCAACCCCATGCAGGATGAACGCTATGTGTTATCAGATACACCACTGGCTCTAAAAGATGAAATTATTCCGCGCCTGCTGATGCAGTATTTTTTAACACCGTTTGAGAAAACCAATGAGGTTTACCACCTGATGCATGCCGGCGGCGACCTGCACCTGAACGAAATTTATGCATATTGCACTGATATGTTTGCTGACGAAAGCCGTTTTCATGAGCTGTCGCAGCAAATAGCCAAGCACTTGTACAGCGTGTCGGGGCACCCTAAAATAAAAGCCGGTGAGGTATATATTGGTTACTTTAACAATGTACAATTAGAGGGCGAGCAATTGGATGCCATTGGTATTTTTAAATCGGAAACTAAAGAAACATTTTTAAAGATTTTTCCGCAGGATAACGGTTTCGAACTGGACTATGAAGAAAATGCCATTAATATCAATAAACTGGATAAAGGCTGCCTGATCATCAACTCGCAGAAAGAAGAAGGTTACAAAGTAGTGGTGATTGACCACACCAACCGCAGCCAAGAAGCAGTGTATTGGAAAGACGAGTTTCTGAAATTAAAGGTGCGAAACGATAACTTTAACCAGACTAACAATGCCCTGAGCATTTACAAAAACTTTGTTACCGAAAAACTGGATGACGAGTTTGATATGAGCAAAGCCGATAAGATTGACTTACTCAACCGCTCGATGAAGTATTTTAAAGAGAAAGATACCTTTGAACTGGACGAATTTACGGGTGAAGTACTGGGTAACGATCAGGCTATCGAATCTTTCAAAACTTATAAGAACCAGTACGAGCAGGAATTTGAAACCAAGATACCCGACACTTTTGAAATATCGGATAACGCAGTTAAAAAACAGGCCCGTGTTTACAAAAGCGTTTTAAAGCTCGACAAAAACTTCCACATCTACATACACGGCAATAAAGAGCTTATTGAAAAAGGCTTTGATGATGATAAGGCCATGAACTTTTATAAGGTTTATTTTAAAGAAGAAGAGTAAGCTTTAAAACTGTAGTACCCTGTTGGCGCTCGAGGTTCTGACTCATTATTTCAAACATTATCTGCTGCCGCTCTATTGACTAAATAAAGGCAGCATTATGAATGAGCGTTTTGACCAGGCAAATGGCATTAATTTTCATGTTTATTATGATGGTGATGAAAACTCAGAAGTCATAATCTTTCTGCATGGCTTTCCCGAATATGGTGGTGCCTGGCACCGGCAGCTTAGTTTTTTTGCCGAGCAAGGTTGTTACGCATTGGCACCCGACCAGCGCGGTTATAACTTAAGCAGTAAACCTAAGGGTACTAAAGCTTATCTGCTCGATCATTTGGTAACTGACATGGCCGAGTGGATTAAACAATTGACCCCGCAGAAAGTAATTTTAGTAGCCCACGATTGGGGCGGTGGCGTGGCCTGGGCTTTGGCGACCAAACATCCAGAACTGTTACAAAAATTGGTGATCCTCAACATGCCGCATCTGGCAGTGATGAAAAAGCATTTACGAACCAATGTGAAACAGATGCTTAAAAGCTGGTATGCGGCCTTTTTTCAGCTGCCCCTATTACCCGAATTGATGTGTCGATTATGGAATTTTAAGTTTTTGACGGGTGCCTTGGTTAACTCAGCCAATCCGAAAACATTTACCAAACAGGATTTGGAAAACTATCGCCAGGCATGGCGGCAACCGCACGTAACAACGGCTATGCTGAACTGGTACCGGGCGTTTAAATACGACATCGGAAAAAAGCATAATGATGTGATTGTTCCTACCCTCATTATATGGGGCAAAAAAGACACTGCTTTAAATGCCCAGATGGCGAGCGACAGCATTGCCATGTGCAAACAAGGTAAACTCATCATGATTGAGGATGCTACCCACTGGTTGCATCACGAAAAACCTAACGAAATCAATCGGATGATACTCAGCTTTCTTAAGGAGCGGAACGGTTAATATCACTCGGGCGGGTTGTATATCAAATTGAATGTTGCTATCATTACGGCAACAAAACCAACTTGACCATGAAAAAGTCTAAATACTTTACCGCTGCTCTGCTGTTGTTAAGCACTGTTACTTTCGCACAAAACAAACCCATGAAATGGCTTAACCAACCCAAACAATGGAAAGGTGATGCACACCAGCTCATCATGACCGTTGACCCCGGCACGGACTATTGGCGCGTTACACACTATGGTTTCATCCGCGACTCAGGCCCATTTTATTACCAGGAAATGGAGGGTGATTTTGAAGCAACCGTTAAGGTAAGCGGCCATTACCAAGAACTGTTTCACCAAGCCGGATTAATGATACGTATTGATAACAAGAACTGGATTAAAACCGGCATTGAGTATGTAGACGGCGTGCAAAACGTGAGTGCTGTAGTAACTCGCGAGGTGTCGGACTGGTCGGTAGTACCGCGCAATGATAGCCCGAAATCTATCTGGTTAAAGCTATTACGTAAAGGTGACTACGTACAGGTTGAATACTCTTTTGATGCTAAAACTTACAAGATGCTGCGCTTAGCTTACTTCCCGCCCAACGTAAAAGCGCAAATAGGGATGGTGGCTGCTGCACCAGGTAAAAAAACGTTTCTGGTTACGTTTGATAACTTTGTTGTGAAGCCTGTAAAATAATTTACTCAGGGTAGTTTTATATTAACCAACTTAAACTATTCATCCAAAAGGAGGGCGTTAGGCAGAATATTGTCGAGCCCCCACCTTTCTTCAATGCCTAAACCAAACAGGGCAAAGTCGTACTTCACCGGATCGAGCGGGTCGAAATGGCGCAAGTGTTCGGTTAGTTCAATAGCCGTTTGCCAATCGGTTTGTTTGCGGGTTATCAGTTTAAGCTTACGGGCAATACGGTCTACATGTAAATCGCATGGGCAAATCAACTGGGCCGGACTGATACGCTTCCAAATCCCAAAATCTACTCCCGCCTCATCCTGACGTACCATCCACCGCAAAAACATATTTAACCGCTTACAAGTAGACTTTTGCGACGGCGACGACACATGCTTTTTAGTACGATGCGGATAATCGGGTAAGGAAAAAAAGTAAGAACGAAAGTAATTGAGCGACGACTCCGCCCCAGCTACAGCCCCCCAGCCCCCTACAGGGGGAGCAAGAAGATCAGACGGATAATCTTGTTGCCAATCAAACTTCTGCTCCCCCTTTAGGGGGCTGGGGGGCATAAATGCATCCTCCAAACTCTCGTATTTTTCATAATGATGCCTGAAGAACGCGATAAAATATAGCGTATCAATATCGTTGAAAGTACGATGCTTAAACGTAAGCAGCTTTTTGAGATCAGGTTCCTGGTGATTGATAATAAAATCGTAAGGGGCACCATCCATCAGGGCAATCAGTTCGCGACACTTTTTGATGATAGTTACGCGCTGCCCCCAGGCTAAGGTTGCAGCCCAAAAGCCCATGATTTCGATATCCTGCTGCTTGCTAAACTGGTGCGGTATTACAATCGGGTCGTTCTCAATGAACTCCAGCCGGTTGTATTGCGCTACTTTAGCATCCAGAAAAGCTTTGATATCGGTTACCATTGTTTAAAAAAGTTAGAGCCAAGAACCAAGAGCCAGGAACTAAGACAGTACACTCGACTATACTTAATTCAAAACCCTTGGTTCTTGGCTCTTGTGTCTTGGTTCTTTCTTTACGCCAAGGCGTTCTTCAAATCTTCCAGCAAATCGTCAATATCCTCTACCCCAACGCTGATGCGTAGCAGGTTGTCTACCACACCGGCAGCTTCGCGAGTTTCGCGAGGGATGGACGCGTGGGTCATGGTGGCCGGGTGATTTATTAAAGATTCAACGCCACCTAACGATTCAGCTAAAGTAAACACCTTTAAATTTGACGCGATGCGGAACGTTTCCTTTAAATCGGCACCTTTCAACACGATGGAAATCATACCGCCAAAATCACGCATCTGTTTAGCTGCTATATGATGGTTAGGATGATCGGTGAAACCTGGCCAGTAAATGCGTTCTACTTTAGGATGATCTTTTAAAAACTCAGCGATAGCACGGCCGTTTTCGCAATGGGCTTTCATGCGCAGGTGCAGGGTTTTGATGCCGCGCAACGCTAAAAAGCTATCCATTGGTCCGGGCGTAGCGCCGCATGAGTTATAGATAAACCATAAGCGTTTATACAAATCCTCATCGTTCATCATCAAGGCGCCCATCACCAAATCGGAGTGACCACCAATGTATTTAGTCACGGAATGCATCACCAGGTCAGCACCCAAGTCCATAGGATTTTGCAGGTATGGCGAGGCAAAGGTATTATCTACCACCAGCGTTAGGTTTTTGTCTTTCGTGATAGCAGCCACTGCCTGAATATCTACTACCTGCATGGTAGGATTGGTAGGTGTTTCTATCCAAACCAGCTTGGTTTTATCGTTCACATACTCATGTATGATGTCGGGCTGATGCAGATTGATGAAGTGAAACTTAATACCGTAGTTAGCAAATATCTTAGTAAAGATACGGTACGAGCCACCGTACAAATCATTGTTAGTAATTACTTCGTCGCCGGGCTGCAGTAATTTCATTACGGCATCTGTAGCTCCCATTCCGCTCGAAAAAGCCAGACCAAATTTTGCATTTTCCAGTGCGGCTAAACAGTCTTCCAGTGCTTTACGGGTAGGATTAGTTCCGCGAGAGTACTCGTACCCCTGATGATCGCCTGGTGCCCGCTGAGCATAAGTAGATGTTTGATATATCGGCGTCATCACTGCTCCGGTACTCGGATCAGGGTGTTGCCCTGCATGTATTGCTTTAGTTGCGAATTTCATAATTACAGCCCCCCCCCCCTAAGGGGGGAGCATTTAAACGTTTATCCTTTTAGGGAAGGACGATTTATATATTGCATATCAAACTCCTGCTCCCCCTCAGGGGGTTGGGGGCTAATAAGCTCTTGCAAACAACACCCTTTGTGTGGATGGGTTGCCGGTCAGAATACACTTGCCTTCTTCCTGTATGTTATCTAAAGGTATACAACGAATAGTTGCTTTGGTTTCTTCTTTAATACGCTGCTCGGTTTCTGATGTACCGTCCCAATGGGCTGATATAAAGCCTGGCTTCTCGTCAAGCATGCGTTTAAACTCATCGTAGTCGTTTACCTCAACGGTATTTTCCGCACGGAAGTTTAAGGCTTTCTGATAGATGTTCTCCTGAATTTCTTCTAACAATTTTTCAATATGTTCAGCTAATCCGTCTTGTGCTACCGTCTCTTTAGTTTTGGTATCACGACGGGCCAGCTCTACCGTACCGTTTTGCATGTCGCGGCTACCAATGGCAATACGTAAAGGCACACCTTTTAACTCATACTCGGCAAATTTAAAGCCCGGGCGCTGAGTATCACGATCGTCAAACTTAATCGATATGCCTTTAGCTCTCAGCTCAGTGCTCAAACTTTTGATGTAAGAACGAATGTTTTCCAGTTCCTCATCGTGCTTGTAAATAGGCACGGCTACCACCTGTATTGGGGCAAGTTTTGGAGGCAACACTAAACCGGCATCATCAGAATGTGTCATAATCAATGCCCCCATTAAGCGGGTAGATACTCCCCATGAAGTTGCCCAAACATAATCCAGTTTACCTTCTTTGCTGGTAAACTTCACGTCAAATGCTTTAGCAAAGTTCTGACCTAAAAAGTGTGAGGTGCCTGCTTGCAATGCTTTTCCATCCTGCATCAGTGCTTCAATACAATAAGTATCCAAGGCCCCGGCAAAACGCTCGTTGGCAGTTTTACGGCCTTTTACCACTGGTACTCCCATCCAGTTTTCTACAAAATCAGCATAAACGTCCAGCATTTGCTCCGTTTCAGCTATCGCTTCTTCGGCAGTGGCGTGAGCCGTGTGGCCTTCCTGCCATAAAAATTCGCTGGTACGTAAAAATAAACGGGTACGCATTTCCCAACGTACTACGTTAGCCCACTGGTTTACCAGGATAGGTAAATCACGGTAAGATTGTATCCAGCCGCGGTAGGTGTTCCAAATAATGGTTTCCGACGTTGGGCGCACTACTAATTCTTCCTCCAATTTCGCATCTTCGTCAACAATAATGTTGCCTTCGCCATCGTTCTTTAATCTATAGTGTGTAACTACGGCGCATTCTTTAGCAAAGCCTTCCACATGGCTGGCCTCTTTTGAGAAGAAAGATTTAGGTATAAACAGCGGAAAATACGCATTGCTGTGACCGGTATCTTTAAACATCTTATCAAGCGCAGCCTGCATTTTTTCCCAGATGGAGTAGCCGTAAGGCTTAATGATCATGCAGCCTCTTACCGGCGAATATTCGGCAAGATCAGCTTTTATTACAAGGTCATTAAACCATTGCGAGTAATCTTCGTCTTTACTTATTATACCCTTGCTCATATGTTATTTGTGGAATAGATTTTGACTATTGAAATATGTAATATTGCTGCCAAATTTATAAATTAATTATGTTTAAAAACTTCAACTTTTAACAACCTAATAAAATGAAAAGAAACATTCTACAATCCGCCGTTCTTTTCAGTGCGCTTGCGCTTGCTTCCTGCTCAACCCCAAACAAACTGGCATCCACTCCCGAAAAGGATGATGATGTTTACTTTACTAAAGCAGAGGCTGCCGAGGCGCCTGTATACCGGCAACCGATATATGCCGATCGCTATACAAATGCTGATCAAGGCACCGGCGACGATGATGACTATTATTACTATGATAGTTATGCATCGCGTATAAACCGTTTTGGCTATTCATCGCCTTTTGATTACTACGACGATTACTATTATGGCTACAATAATCCATACGCGTTTAACAATTTTGGATATGGAGGGTTAGGTTATGGCGGCTGGGGCGGTGGCCTTGGATACGGTTATGGCGGTTGGGGCTTAGGCGTTGGCCTGGGCTGGGGCGGCTATGGGTATGGCGGCTGGGGCTATGGTTTAGGCTACGGTGGTTTAGGTTATGGCTTTGGCGGTTTATATAACCCTTACTCTTATTGGGGTACCGGTTTTGGTTACGGCGGTCCATACTGGGGCGTATACTCTGCCTATGGCAACGTTGCTAAAGCACGTCCTTACCGCGGTTCGGGTTATCCAACCAATTACGGTACAGGGAGTGGTAACGTAGGTCGTACTGCATCTGGTCGTCCGGTAGGTTACAATGGTGCTTATGGCAATGCCATGAATTCACCTGTTCGTCGTCCGGCAAGTATTGATTACGGTAATTCTTCATATAATGGCGGTCGCCCGTCGCGTGGCGCTGCAAGCCCGCAACCGGTTTATCGTCCGCAACGTACCGAAATCAATCGTCCACAATATCAACCCGCAACCATGGACCGTGGTTCATCATCAGCCGGTTCATTCGGTGGCGGTGGCGGCGGCGGCGGGGGCAGCCGCGGAGGAGGCCGTCCGTCGAGACCATAATTCAACCTTTTATTGCATTTATCTACATGAAAGCTAAACACTTATTACTGGCAATGGCTACAGTAGCCATTTCACAGCATGCTTTTGCTCAATATTCGCAAGATGCTATACGCTTTTCGGGTGCCGATGTTGGTTCAACATCGCGCATCAAAGCGATTGGCAACGCCAATATTGCTATAGGCGGCGATCTAACCTCCATTGCTAACAATCCGGCCGGTTTGGGCTTTTTTACCCGGTCTGAATTAAGCATTACGCCGGAATTTAACAGGAACCGGACAAATTCGACCTATCCGAGATTTGGTTCGGCTTACGGTACCAGTAGCACGCCGGCTACTACCAGTACTGCCGACCAACGCAATGCATTAAACTTTAATAATGCATCGGTGGTGTTTTATGGGCAGTTAAATAAAGGACGTGGTGAGGACAAAGGCAAAGGCTGGCTAAGCGTTAACTTTGGTGCGTCATACGCCCGCACTAACAATTTTTATCAAAATTACAGTTATCGTGGTGTAAATCCGAACAGTTCTATTTCTGATTATTATGCATTTTTAGGTAATAAAGCTATAGATGACGGCTATAGTTTAGACGGTTATCTGGAAGGATGGGCGCGCGATCAGCGGTTAATTAACAACACTGCTGACCCGAACACTTATGTTCCGTCAAATACTTTGGGTGGCACCGAATCTAACGTCACTACCTCAACGGGTGGGCAAAGCGCTTATAATTTTGCCTTTGGCGCTAATTACAGCAACAAGTTGTATTTAGGTTTAGGCTTAAGTTTTACCAACCTGCGTTATAATACGACTACCGATTTCACCGAAGATAACTACAATACGGTATTAAGAAGTAACTACACATCAACTTATACCCGCGACCAAGTGACTAAAGGCAATGGCTTTAACGCCCGCTTTGGCTTTATCTACAAACCTGTTGAAACTGTTCGTTTAGGCGCGTCAATTACCACACCTACCTGGTATACCATTGATGATAACAGTTATGAAGGCCTGACTACCCGTTATGCCAACGTTTCTAATGCCGGCGGTCGTAACAGCGACACCTACCCTGCTCGTTATACATTGCGCACTCCATTTAAAGTAGCAGGTGGCTTGGCGGTATTTGCTGGTAAATATGGCTTTATCACCGGTGATGTGGAGTACATGGATTATACCAGTACTCATTTAACCAGTGATGATTACGATGCAACAACTGATAATAACGAAATTAAACGCAATTATCAATCTGTAGTAAATGCTCGTTTAGGTGCAGAGGCCCGCTTAACCAGCGCTTTCTTTTTAAGAGGTGGTTATGGTGTTTACGGCAGCCCATCTAAAATCAACGCTACAAACCGTCAAACTGTAAGCGGCGGTTTAGGCTACCGTTTTGCTAATTACTATATTGATGCTACTTACACTCACGTGAGTAACACAAGCACCTTATCTCCCTATGATTTGGCTGATTATAGCCCTGCTGCAGATATTAAAAATCGCAACAGTAATGTATTTTTAACTTTAGGATTACGCTTTTAAAAGTCAAAAGCTTTGATAAACAAAACGGCCTGCGCTTAAATAGTGCAGGCCGTTTTGTTTATTACTATAAAGATGAATTAATCTTCATTTACAAATGAACGCAGCATCCAGGTATTTTTTTCCTTATACTGCATAAATCCGTTCACCATATCATTGGTACCGTCATCACCTGCATCAGCGGTGATATCTAAAATTTCGCGCTCTTTCTCGATTAAAATTGCCATGTCATCAATCAGAGCTTTCACCAGGAAAGTATCCGTCTGGCCAATGGTATTAACCTCCTTAATAGTTGATACTTTAATATAATCACCAAATGTGCTGTATGGCGGCTTGCCTAAGGTTAAGATACGCTCGGCCAGTTCGTCAATAGTCTGCACGGCATTAGTGTACATTTCTTCAAACTTCTCGTGTAAGGTAAAAAAGTTTGAGCCTTTGATATTCCAATGACAGCCTCTTATTTTTTGGTAATGTATATGATAATTGGCTAACAAGTCGTTCAGGTGGTCTACCACCGGTTTTACCTCTTTTTCGTTGAGGCTTATTTCTTTTGCATCCATGTTCTTATGTAGTTGTAATGTTAAAATTCGAACACAAACCCACGCTAAGTGTTTGAAAAAAGGTAACATTTTGGACGGCTTTGATAAAAAGTTTACTTTTAAGCATGACTCAGTTAAAGCTGGTAATTGCCGAGCACTTTGCCGGAGAAATATGGCGCATGGAAGTTGATCCGGTAAGCCATATTTTATTTGTAGAAACCCGTAGCAAAGAAGATCGTAAAGTAAGTTTTGCAGGGCTCGATCTTAGCAACGGTAAAACCTACTTTAAAGATCATACCCTAGACGAAAGCTGGTTAACCGGTATCGAGTCTGCTTTTAATGGGGTCTTGCTTCTTCACTACTACCAGGCTACAGGTAGCCCAGCCCATAAAGGTTTGGCAGCATTAGAAGCACAATCAGGCAATGTATTGTGGAGCAATTTCAATTACACATTTGATCATCTAACCATCAATGGACCCGCTGTTTTTGATAGCCGGTTCCAGCCTCCTGTTTTAAAAATAGCCGATATAAATACCGGGAACCTGTTACGCAGTTACCAGCCTAACGAAGATCATGTGCCTGATAATCAAATCACTGTACCTAAAAGCATGGGTTGGAATGACAGCCTGCCCAAATTACCTGCCGAGCCCTACCGAAACAATGTGCATTACTTAGAATACAATAATTTGATAATTGTATCTTTGCACGCGCTTTGGGCCGGGCAGCTACGGCAGTGCCTGTATGTGCTCGAAAACGGGCAACTTATTTTTGAGGATATATTAAATACCCATATACAAAAATTGCAGCCTGAGGCGTTTGTGTTATACCGCAATCAGCTTATCTATATTAAAGATAAGGTGGAGATTAAGGTACTAAATTTATAGCTGAGTAAGTTTAACATGACATTTAAGATTTTTGTATTAGCTGGCTTATCAACCCTGTGTTCTTTACCTGTTTTGGCCAGTCCCGTTTTAGATTCAATTGGTATTGAAAACCTGGACGGTAAAAAAGTAATACTCCATAAGCTCGATCCCCGGGATAATTATTTTGCATTAGGACGACGTTATAACGTTAAACCCAACGTTATTATGCAGTTTAACAACAATGCCTCGATGCGTGTAGGCAATGTAATTAAAGTGCCAACTGAGCAACCCTTCCTGTCGCCAACACCGCAAACAACAGCAAGCACTGCCACCGCCAACACGACTGACGGCACTACCGTTTACAAAGTATCAGCCGGCGAAACATTGTATGCTATATCCAGGCGTTTTAATATGAGGGTTGAAGATATCGTAACGCTGAACAACTTAAAATCAACGAGCCTTACGCCGGGGCAATTACTAAACGTAAAAGCGACAACTACAACTCCGCCGGCTACACAACCGCAGGTTACAACCGTACAAACTACAGTAACCACGCAACCGGCAAATACCGCCCAAAAACAAACTACCGTACAGCAACCAACATCAACCACACCGATAACTATGCCACGTGACTCATCCAGGGTTGCAGCAACAGACAGTGCCGGTGTGGAGCGCCGTGTACCCGCTAACCGTTACGGCATTACTGAGCGTAACGAAAAAGGTGTGGCCACTTTTTTGGATGACAGCGGTTTAGGGCTTGATCCGAACAAAAAACTGGCTTTGCACCGCACTGCACCTGTAGGTACTGTTTTAAAAATTACTAACCCCATGACTAACCGCGTAACCTTTGCCAAAGTAGTTGGACGGTTTAATGATAACGAAAATACCAAAGACGTAATGGTTGTGCTTACTAAGAGTGCTGTTGACGCTTTGGGTGCACTTGACAAACGCTTTCAGGTAAATATTAGCTACGGAACCCCTAATGAGTCACAAGAATAAGCCCTATATTATAGGCATTGCCGGAGGAAGCGGCTCGGGCAAGACTTTTTTTTTGAAATGTTTTTTAGAGCACTTTACAGCCGATGAGGTTTGTTTGGTGTCTCAGGATGATTATTATATTCCGGTAGCACATAACATGACGCCGGAAGAAAACAAGCTTTACAACTTCGATCTACCGCGCACGATAGACCGCGAACATTTTATAGAAGACATTAACGCGCTGGTAAATAATCAAACCATTTACAAAAAGGAGTATACTTTTAACAATCCCAATGCGGTTCCAAAAACGCTGGAGATTAAACCGGCACCGATACTGATTGTTGAGGGTTTATTCATCCTCCACTTTGAGGATATTGCCAAACAGCTTAACCTCAAAATATTTTTGGAGACAAATGAGGACGTTGCCTTACAACGCCGGTTAAAACGCGACTTGGAAGAACGCGGATACTCGAACGAGGATGTGCTATACAAATGGCATAACCACGTGGTACCGGCTTATAAAGAGTACCTGCTTCCCTATCGCGAAACCTGCCATAAAATTGTTGTCAATAATACACAAGTAGCCGAAGATATTATCAAAATCACCGATGAAATATCGGCCGAATTAAGACATAAACTATTTAACGAGTAACCACTACCCGCTAAAGGGCAACAAATTATATGTGTTTGTTGCCCTTTGTTGCTTTTACAGCTATACTTGCTGTTGATGTTATACCACGCAGGTCAAAAGGCTTTTATTTCCCTCATAATAGCGGCTTCTATATTTTCTTTCAGTTGTCAGAGCACTAAAAGCCAACCGGGCGCTGGTTTAAACCGTTTGCTTAGTTTAAAAGATACTACCGCATTTAAAAACATGCTGGGGGTTAACGCCTTTGAGTGGAACTTTCTACAAAACCCTAACGACCCAAACAATGCCATGGAAATTTATGAGCCTAAGATGAAACTCATACAATCGTTTGGAGGCGTGAGGCATTACCTGGATTGGGGCCGTATTGAAGATAAGCCTGGCAAATTTACTTTTAACCCAGCCCATGCCGGTGGGTGGAATCTCGACGCCATTTACCAGCGATGCAAAGCTGATGGTATAGATATGCTGGTTTGCTTAAAAACATGCCCGAACTGGTTGCAGGATACTTATCCGGCAAATGAACGGGATGCAGAAAACGTGCCTATGCCCTATGGGGCCAACAAGGCCAAACCGGTAAGTTACATTTTACAAGCAAAGGCAGCTTTTCAATTTGCTGCCAGGTATGGCAGTAATAAGCAAATTGACAAAGCACTGCTCAAAATAGACTCATCACCGCGTTGGACGGCCGACCAGACTAATCAACCTTTCACCGGATTGCACACGGTAAAATACATGGAGTGTGACAATGAGCGCGACAAGTGGTGGAAAGGCGACAAAGCTCATCAAACAGCTGAAGAGTATGCCGCTAATCTGTCCGCATTCTATGATGGCCATAAAGGTACCTTGGGCAAGGATGTGGGCGTAAAAACAGCCGATCCCAAAATGCAGGTAGTGATGGCCGGTTTGGCTAAAACGGATGTACATTACGTAAAAGCAATGATTGAGTGGTGCAGAAAAAACCGGGGTTACAAAGCCGATGGCAATATCAACTTATGTTTCGACGTGATCAACTTTCACTTGTATGCCAACGACCACCTAGAACATCATGACCAAGCCACACAGGGAGTTGCTCCTGAACAGTCGGAGGCGGCCGAGGTAGCATCACAATTTGCTTTGCTGGGCAATCAGTACCATTTGCCGGTATGGGTTACAGAGGCCGGGTACGATGTTAATCCGCAAAGCCCTCAGCGAGCAGTTGCTATAGGCAATAAATCTATTTTGCAAACACAGGCCGACTGGACCATCAGAACGGCGTTGTTATATGCGCGCAACGGCATCCAAAAGTTATTCTTTTATATGCTATTTGATGATAATCTGGCCAATCCGGTGCAATACGCATCGTCAGGACTGGTGACAGAAGATTTAAAACGCCGACCTGCGGCCGATTTTATTTTACAAACTAAGAATTTATTGGGGAAATTTAGCTATCGTGAGACTATCTGTAAATCGCCCTTTGTGGATTTATACCGGTATGGTAACAAAGTCATGTATGTATTGGTACAGCCTACCCAAAACGGTTCAGTATCCCAATATACACTTACGTTACCTGGCGTTAATAAGGCCTTAATTCATCAGTTAAACGCAAACGAACCAACCTGTACAGATAGAACTGTTGAGGTCAAAAACGGGATACTAACGATCGAGGCAAAAGAAACACCTGTATTTATTGAACCGCTACAAAATTAAAGCGTAACAATTAAGCAGCTTTGCTTTGCAACGATTGTGTTTTCTCCAATTCGGCAACAATCAGATTTTTTAAAGAGGAATTGAGATTAATATCACCTAAAACTTTCCAGGTTTTACCGGCTTTAAGCAACCAATATTTGGTATCACTCAATTTGAGTTTATACATCGTAAACCCACCCGGATAATCTGATTCAAATACAGTTGCCTTGAAATTATTTTTCAGGTGAACAAATTCAATTTTAAATATACGTTTAAACATTATCTCACTTGTTTGTATTATCACTAAACAGTTAAGGAAGATAAATTAAAGGCCATTTTAATCTACACTCAACTTTTCAGCATTAATCTTGACAAATATATTGCCAAACCATCCAGATATTAACTATTAAATAATTCTTAACTAACATTTTACGCAAGCGCATTTATTCCAAGTGCAAACCACCATTTAACCCATTCGAAAACATTTTATAAGTTACAACTTACATTATCCGACAATTACTACACCTGTACAATTAAATAATCATACCTCAATATTTGTAGGCAGTTTCAGGTGCAAAGTGTATAAAAGCTATGGTTATTTCAGATGACAGATTATTACTACATTTGGTTACCACAATACAATGATGTTGTACTATGATTGAAAAGTTTTTATATGAGCAGCAAGACCCTAAAGCGGTTGAGAAAGTTTACAGCCGACTGGTAGAATTGTTGCCGCCTGGTGAAGACACCCTATATATAGCCACGCAAAAAAAGCCGCTGGTAAATCTGCTGCCCGATTGTATAGTAATTACTAATCGGCGAGTATTATTTTTTTCGCCTGCCAACCTGGGTTTATCTTTGAAATTCGTCGATTTTGTTTGGAAAGACATAGCCGATGTAAGCATGAAAGAAGAAATCATTGGCTCGGTGTTCACTATCAAAACAACACAGGGAGCTGAGATGAGCGTTGATTACTTGCCTAAAGTGCAGGGGCGTAAATTGTACCAGTTTTCGCAGGAGTGCCGCGAGAATGAGCGCAAACGCGAAGAATTGCATAAGGTTCAGAATACACCTTATATGTCTTTCGAGGCTCCGGCTCCGCAAAGCTATACTCCACCTGTTGCACCAACTCCTCCACCTGCTCCGGCCCCTGAGCCAGTGGTAGAACAAAAACCGGATGAGCTGACCGAAAAGCTCAAAAAGTTGAAATTGCTGTTTGATAACGGATTGATTTCGCAGGAAGAATACAACCAAAAGAAACTGGAATTGTTAAGTGAGCTGTAATTATACAGTTTATGACGCCTGTTACTGATGAACATGGACTGCCCAAACCAATTGGGTGGTATTTAAAAGAAGCCGATCAACTAATTACCGCGTTTTTTGATGACGCATTTGACAGGCATTGCATTACTCGTTACCATTGGATGGTTTTACGCACGATAGCGAGTAAAAGCTATATTAACGTGGAAGCCCACCATGAGCAGGTTAAGTACTTTTTAAGTTTAGACAGGCTTAACGGCATCATCGATAACCTGGCCACGCGTGGTTGGATCAAAACTAACGAAAATAAAAACTACCAGTTTACCGACGCAGGCAAAAGACTATACGATTCAGTCAATCATACCTACGAAAAGCAACTGGTAACCATGATGCAAGGCGTTACCGAAGAGGATTACAGCCATGTAATTGATACTTTAGACCGCATCATTAATAACCTCAATAAAAAGGTTTCAATAGAACTAAAAGAGTAACAGGATAATGCTGTTACTCTTTTAACTTCCTTCGCATTACATTTTTAAAAATTAAACGAAGCTTTTAAGGTTACCATGCGTCCGGGCAGTCGATAAACGCTATTGGTAAAATTATTTGCGGTGAGGAAAGGTGCGCTATAGGTTTTGGTATCAAAAATGTTAAGCATAGTTAATTCCAGATCGGTGTTTCGTTTGTTGATTTTGTAACGGGCCGAAAAATCAGCAAATGAATAATTTAAATTGCCGCCCAAGCTTTGGTTGGTATAGTAATGATCACCAGACAATTTAAGAAACAAGTTATTTAACGGATTATAGTTGATAGCCCCCTGATGCTGCAACTGCGTGATACCTGTATTGCCCGATCCGGCTACAGATGACCGGCTGGTGGTACGAGTGGCCGTTATACGATAACTTACATTAAGTTGATTACTTATTTTGGTTTCGGCACTTCCGTTAACTACGTTACTGTAGTTAGTGTAAGGCAACAGTACATTGTTTAATATCTGGTTGTATTTGTTAGTAGACCATGAGTATCCTGCACCAAAGGTAGAATGCAAACTGTATACATACTTACTTGTGCTACCCGATAACGACCACGTACTTATGCTATTAGCATAAGGCAATACAACAGTGCGCTGAAAATTATCGGTAAGTACTGCCGAGGTAATATTGTTAACAGCAATGTGATTGTACCCCGCCGTTACTCCCCAAAAAAACAGTTTTAACGCTTTGCGATAGTTGTACCCAACCATGGCATTTTGCGTTTTACGTTCTGCCAGGTCTGCATAGTTAGCGTTAAGCGTACGATAATTGGTAAGTATATCGCCCTGGTAGGCTTGGGTAATATCACCTATGTCGTTTCTAAAATTGTATGCAGCGCTCACATATTGCTCAGCAGCCATCGCATACCTAACCGAAACCTGCGGGTCGAAATACAACCGTGTTAATGCCTTATCCAGATTATACAAGCCGTCAGAGTAAGTAATGTGCTGCAAACTCAATGGCAACCTGACGTTCAACTTTAGCTTTTCGCCGGGTACATCAAAGGCAGCTTCGGTATAGCTTTTTGTTTTAAACCAATCCAGGTTATTGACCGATTGATTGTTGGCAGCGGTTACACTCCCGTTGGTTTGTATCACAATTAATGCCGAATTTAAATTTTGCGACTGTAAACTCACACCAGCTTTGTAAGAATGTGTAAATCTATCACCGGCATGCCTGAACGAAAAGTAATTGTTGGCGTACCACGTTGGAATGTTAGCCGTTTGCAGTAATTGCGCGTAAGGTACATTTTGGTTAAACACATCCTGGTTAATACCCGGCTGCAATATCCGGCTTTCAGGATTGCTTAAACGGTTGATGTAAGAGTAAGCCTCCAGGATATTACCCGAATTATAGGTTTTCATCAAGTTAAATTCGTTAGAAAAATCCAAACGATTATTTTTCAATGCCTGATCAGACCCAATACCGTTAGCATTCAGGGCCGAGGTTGATCGGTACTGCTCGTAATCGGTAAGGAAGGTGTTGTTCAGATAGTAATTTGATTTGTTGATATTAAGCGTAGCCTGGGCATGCAACAGGTCGGGCCGTTTGCGGTTATCCTGCAGCTCAGTGTAACGGATGGTATCGCCGGGTAAATAGGTTTCCCGCACCTTTACATAGTTTTGCAGTTGCCTATCGTGTAAGTACGACAGGTTAGCTTTGAGCTGCACGTCCTTTTTTACATTAACCAGGTTGTTTAAGTTGATCATACCCGACTGGTTAAACAAATACCGATTAGTAGGTAAGTTAGGATTGCCTGCCGCTCCCAAGGATAGCAAATTTTGCGGCTTATTATTATCCAACCGGTTTAAGTAATTGCTCAAATTATGTGATACCAGATCATTTTGGATATCTACACCGGTATTATTGCCCTTAATGTAATTTACTGCTTTGTACTTATCCTTAAACATCATGGCGTTAATAACGCCATCATACTTACCGGGCAAGCCGCCGCCAACATTGCCCTGCCCTACCATCTGTATTTTAGCATCCGGCTTTATGGTTAGGTTAAGTGCCACATCATCACTCACTATCTTATTTTGCAAGGCTTTGATAGGTTGATGGTTCTCCATTACCTGCACCTGATCTACCACGCCGTTAGGAATTGTTTTGGTGGCAATGTTGTATTTATCATCCAGCAGGTTGTCGCCGCCGATGTACAAGTTGGAAATACTCTTGCCATTGTATTTAATTTTACCGTTATCATCGACCTCAACACCGGGCAGCTTTTTGATTACATCACCAATTACCCTATCCTGCGGACTGGTAAATTCAGATACCTTATAACTGATCGTATCCCCCCTTACCTTTAGCCTTGGCGTAGTATTTTTTACATTAACAGCCTGCAACTGGTTAATCGAGTGACTTAAAACGAAATTGTACGGTGCCGATATATCTTTTACCGGCTTACTTTGCTTTTTAAAACCAACGGAAGTGATTTCTACACGTAAATCATTCTTAGCAGCATCTGTAGGTATAGCCAGGCTAAACCCACCCTTATAATCTGTAGCTGTGAAGCTAATAATAAGGTTACCGGCGCCCATCAGTTTGGCATTGGCATAAGGCACAACCTTGCCTGCGCTGTCTGTAACTGTACCCTTAATAGTTTGGGCCAGACTGTTAATCGAAAACAAGAAAGTGCAGATACAGACAACGATTACTGTAACTGCCGTTCTCATTTTTTCTCAGGTAATTCAATAGGGTTGTTGGTTACCGCCTTAGGTCCTGATGCTGTATTAACCCTAATGCTGGATATTGAGGCTACTGCAGCTCCACTTCCACCTGCGCTAAAAGTTGCAGTTTGGCCAGATGCCCCAGTACGGCCCTGTACCATCGCCCTTTGTGATTGCGCGAAAGCCTGTGGGTCTTTACGCATGATTTCTCTTACCTCTTCAAACTCCTTTGGGCTGGTTTTAATAGCATTAGCCGGTAAAGCGATTACATTACTGTTTTTTGATGCATCATCCATACCATTAAACATGATGCGTGCGGTTGAGCTTTGTTCCTGATTGCTTTGTGCCTTAACAGTATTATCAATCTTTTCGATGCCATCAAACTTGAACATCACTTCTTTTTTAGTATCAGAAGCCTCCACGATTAACCCCGGTAGGCCGCTCAATTTCCATGGGCCGGCATGATAAGGCAACTCATCACAGAACCAAGCGGTATAATCACGACCTTTGAAATGCATTGTAGCCTTTTGACATGGCAATCCTCCGATAGTTGCAGTATCGGCACTTACTTTCCAGTTCAGGGCCGACATGCTTTCGGGGATGATGTAGCTATTCATCATCAGCCGTTCTATACTGTAAAGCTTTTTCTCGTTTGGGTACTGGTAATAATCAACATTGGGACTCAAGGCTCCTATGTTCGAGGTTATTTTCAAATCTCGTGATCCGCTGTTCATTTGCTCATCAATACTTTTACGCATTTTCTCTTCTTGCAGCTTACGGTCATAGCTCTTATAAACGCTCGAGTTACGCCCTACCAGCAAAATCATGTTTTCTACCAAAGGCTTGTCGCGATTATTAGTGTCGCGTACGTGAGTAAACTTGTAATGAACAATGGCTTGTGCAGTGTCGGGCTTTTGTGCTTTGGTCAGGATGGCAATTAAAAGCAGCAATGTGGTTAAGTAGGATTTGAGCTTCATATGGTTAAATATTGTCTATGTTTAATGATTTGCCCTACAGGACAAAACAAATATAACTAATTAATTAGTTATAAAACTAATCACTTAGTTATTTAACATATTTTAACGGATACATACATACATACATACATACATACATACATACATACATACATACATACATACATACATACATACATACAACGGACCTTTCTAAAACGAAAAAAGGGTTGAATGCATTAAATTAAGCATTCAACCCTTTTACGAGAGAATAAGTTATAAGAAAATTGAGTTACTCAACTACAATTAGAAAATAATTCTTTTTACCCTTTTGCACTACCCAAAATTTATTGTTAATTAAAGTTTCGTTACCGTAACGGCTGTCAACAGCCTCAATTTTCTTTTTATTGATGGCTACCCCTCCGCCCTGTATCATCTTCTTAGCTTCACCTTTAGACGGGAATACGGTTGCTTTAACCGCCAACAAATCTAAAACATCGGCACCTTCTTCTATATCCTGTTTTGCCACAGTAAAGTTAGGTACGCCTTCAAAAATGGCTAATACCTCTGCATCGGTTAGTTCATTTAAAAATTCGATGCCCGTATTACCAAACAAAAACTCTGATGATTGTATGGCTTTTTGGTAAGCAGCCTCACCATGCACACGGATAGTAATATCTTTAGCTAACGCTTTCTGTAAAGCACGCTGATGCGGAGCAGCATTGTGCGTAGCTTCTAAATCTTCAATGGTTTGACGATCGAGCAAGGTAAAAATGCGGATGAACTTCTTCACATCCTCATCACCGGCATTTAACCAAAACTGGTAAAACTGGTAAGGTGATGTACGGGCGGTATCTAACCAAACAGCGCCGCTTTCGGTTTTGCCAAACTTGGTGCCGTCGGCCTTCTTAATTAATTGCGTGGTTAAAGCAAAAGCTTCACCGGCATCTTTACGGCGTATTAATTCGGTGCCCGTAACAATATTACCCCACTGGTCTGATCCGCCCATTTGTATAGCACAATGGTGATGTTTCCACAAGTAGTAAAAATCATAACCTTGTACTAACTGGTAGGTAAACTCGGTAAAAGACATACCGGTATCGCCGCTTAAACGGTTTTTTACCGAGTCCTTGGCCATCATGTAGTTTACCGTAATGTGCTTACCCACATCGCGGATAAAATTGAGGAACGAAAAGTCTTTAAACCAATCATAGTTATTCACCATCTGAGCGCTGTTAACGCCGCAGTCAAAATCCAGAAACTTTTCCAGCTGCTGCTGGATGCTTTGCAGGTTGTGCTGCAACACATCTTCAGAAAGCAAATTACGCTCGGCCGATTTGCCTGACGGGTCTCCAACCATACCGGTAGCACCGCCAACCAAAGCGAACGGCTTATGTCCCGCACGTTGAAAGTGAATCAGCGTCATGATCTGCGTTAGGTGACCAACGTGTAACGAATCAGCTGTTGGGTCGAAGCCAATATAGCCCGATGTCATGCCTTTATTCAGTAACTCTTCAGTTCCGGGCATAATATCGTGCAGCATGCCCCTCCAGCGTAATTCTTCAACAAAACTCATGATTGTAAACTTGTTTAAAAGTTGGCAAAGATAGCAATTACCCTAAAATAAGCTAAGACAGCGTTCATCTTGGTGTAGACTCACCTTCGCGCGACGGTGAAAAGACCAGACTACTATTTTCCGTTACTTAAGTTTATGTCTTTATAAGTTTCAAAGCGGCCATGGTTATCGGGTTTGTAATAAATTCTTACCTGGGTAACTTTAAAAGATATATTACCATTCTGCAAGTAATCATCTGCCAAATGTTTCATGGCTATAAAATCATCTGCAGTAAAACCACACCATTTACGGCCCAAGGTTAAATGCGGATGAAAACCGCCGTCACCTTTATTGATCTCTTCCGGCTCGAACAGCTTTAAAGCAGGTATGAGCTGGTTGTATAGTTCATTTAAACCCAGTGATTGCACACTTGCAAATAAAACTCTGTCGCCAAAAAAGGAGGTACCGGGCAATTGAATATCAAAAGGCTTAGTCGTCTCACAGATGTTTTCAACAATTTGCACCCAAGGTTCAATTTGAAGCAGACTTACAGGTGGACGAATAGTAATATGCGGTTCCAGGCTGTTATCTCCAAACTGCGTTTGTATCTGTTGTATATGCTCGTAAATATCAGGGGGCGGAACAATACCAACAAAGAATTTCATTTAACTATCAATTATACTGCGGCTGATTTGTTTTCCTGGTTTAAACGGCTGTTACTGCGTCAATCACGTCAAAACGTTACAATTTGATAACCTTACAATTTCGTTTACTGCAAAAAAGCATGTATTTTGCCATACCGCTATGAATTTTTTGTCTCATTTTTATTTCGACCGCTATACTACTGATTGCTATCATGTGTTAGGTACTGTATTGCCGGATTTACTCAAAAATGCCGACAAAAACATTATTCTGCATCCCGAAAAGCTTGAATATCCTGACGGCCCTGAACAAGCCATACAACAAGGATGGTTAAAGCACTTAGAAGTGGACAGGCACTTTCATAACTCTGATTTTTTTAAAACCAATTCGCATCAGCTCAAGCTTAAGTTGCTGCCGACCATGGTTGGTTCGCCGGTAAAGCCGTTTTTTTTAGGGCATATTGCCTTAGAGTTACTATTAGATAACTTACTGCTCACCACCGGTATGGTTAAGGCCCACGACTTTTACACCCACCTGAATGGTTGCAGCCACGAAGTAATTTACAGTTTCCTGGGGCGGAGCGGAATGCTCAATCCCGACGTGTTTCTTCGCTTTTTTGAGAACTTTAAACGAAATGAATATTTGCACACCTATGCCGAAACGGAAAAGGTGACCTATGCCCTAAAACGCATTTGCATGCGTATCTGGAGCAATCCTTTTAGCGAAGAAAATGAGACAGCAATAAGCGTGGCTATTAGCAATTACCGCCATCAACTCGAAGACAACTTTACTCCCATATTTGATGACATTGAAGCATTGCTTGAATATTAAAGAGTTTCGAATCTTGAATTAATGCACAATTACTGAAATTTCTTTTTGCTGTTGACGCTGCCGTTCTGCGGAGCGCTTAAACAATATACCGAACAGAATGGCTACGGCTAATCCGGCTAAGCCTTCAATGCAAAGCACCAGTCTTGCACTGGCATGGTGGGTAGCCAAACCAACAAAAAAACTACCCAAAGGTTGCATACCCATAAAAGCCATTACATAATAGCTTATTACACGACCACGCATTTCGTCACTTACCGTAGTTTGTATAAATGTATTGGTCCCAGCAATCTGCATCATGGCGCCGGCTCCGGCAGGCATTACCAGCAATAAAGCCAGCCAAATACTGTTGCTCCAGGCAAACGAAGCCAGGCTTACACTAAACATAGCGCAGGCAAAAACTACGATTCGCTTTACATTACCCGTATTTTTTAGTCCGGCCATATAAAAAGCGCCCATCAACGATCCTAAACCCGATATACTGTTTAGCAGGCTGTAAGTACGGGCATCACCATGAAAAATATCTTTGGCAAAAATCGGCATCAATGTGGTATACGGCATTACAAAAAAGCTGGTGCAGGCCATCAGCAAAATCACCAGTTTAATGTCGGGTACGCTTTGTAAATAGTTATACCCTTGTTTGAGGCCGTCCCACACACTATCCGTAGTCTTTTTGATATCCATGGGAGGCAACTTCATGAACAACAATGAAGTAATTACGGCCACAAAGCTCAGCGCATTCAGTAAAAAGCATATACCAGTACCTACTGTGGTCAGCAATATACCGGCAACTGCCGGACCCAACATACGGGCGAGGTTCACCATAGATGAGTTCAGAGCAATAGCGTTTTGCAAGTCACTTTTATCTTCAATCAACCTGATCATGAGCGACTGGCGCGAAGGCGTATCAAAGGCATTGATAATACCCAGCACAATGCTTAAACCAATGATGGCATACATGTTATATACCTTCAACAATACCAAAGTAGCCATGGTACCGGCCTGCAGCATGGCCAGTATTTGCGTAGTGAGTAAAATTCGGTAGCGATTGTGCCTGTCGGAAATGGTACCGCCGTAAGGCGAAAGTAAAAGCGTGGGAATTTGCCCAGCAAAGTTAACCAGGCCCAGCATCAGCGCCGAATGCGTGGTAGTATATACCAACCAGTTAATGGCAATCCGCTCCATCCAGGTACCGACAAGAGAGATGGACTGACCAACAAAATACAGCCTGAAATTATAAGATCGTAATGAACGAAAGGTAGTAGATAGCGCCGACATGATGTAGTAAAGACAATACCTAAACTATTTAGTTTATTATAATATTGCCTCGCCACAAAACCACTACCAAATCGTTACAAGAGATAACAGTATACCGACCACCGATTAAGCGATGGCCGGTGAATAAAAAGAATGCTTAAATAATTCCGGCTTTTTCCAGTTCGGCTTGCATTTGCTGTTGCAGCTTTTTCGCCTCAGCACGGGCAGCGTCAGCAAAGTCTTTGCCGTTTGAAGCATAGATGATAGCACGTGATGAGTTAACCAGCAAACCGCAATCAGCGTTCATCCCGTAGCGGCAAACGTCTTCTAAGCTGCCGCCCTGTGCGCCCACGCCGGGTACCAGTAAAAAGTTATCGGGCGCATGTTTGCGAATGTTCTCGAACTCGGCACCTTTAGTGGCTCCTACCACATACATAATACGATCAGCACCGGCCAAGGTATTTACTTTGTTAATCACGGCTTCGTGCAATAAACCTTCGGGCGTTTGCAGGTACTGAAAATCGCGGCTACCTTCTGAAGAGGTTAACGCTAGTACAATAACCCATTTATTGGCATAAACTAAATAAGGCGTAATGCTATCGTGCCCCATATAAGGTGTAATAGTGATAGCGTCGAAGCTCATGCCTCCGGCTTGCTCGTCAAAAAAAGCGCGGGCATAGCGGTCGGATGTGTTGCCAATATCACCGCGTTTAGCATCAATAATACTTAAACAATCTTTAGGCAAATATTCATAAGTGCCAATCAGACTTTGTAAACCTTTGATACCGCTACTTTCGTAGAAAGCGGCGTTGGGTTTATAAGCAACGCATAAGTCGCGGGTAGCATCAATAATACGCTTGTTAAACTCCAGCACCGGATCGGGATAGCTTTGCAAAAAAGCAGGTATTTTGTCAATATCAGTATCCAGACCCACACATAAAAATGACTTTTTAAGTTTAATCTGCTCAACAAGCTGGCTGTAGTTTAACATATATATAAATATTATGAAAAATATAAAGCCACAAAAAAACTAAAAATCAATAGAAGTGTTAGCCTGATGTAACTATTTTTTAAAATAATTGTAATTATTAAAATTAATAAGTACACTTGCAGCGTTTCCAAACAAATTTTTCTTGCACTAAAGAAAAGTTGTAAAAATCCCACGTTGCAACAAATACAATAAATTAGTTTTCAAGGTGCGTTACAGCAGCAAGATCAATTTTCTATACATTAAATAATCCTCTTTGAATCATATTTCATCTCATGCCTGATACACTCGAACTGAATGACAAGTTAGTGTCTGAATTGCGTCAAATGGCTAAAGATCTGGGAATTGCTGAAGCAGACGAACTGCGTAAAGCCCAGCTCATTACCCGTATTGTTGAGCAAGAAAGCCTTATTGATGCTGCACGCGCCCAACAATCAACCTTAAACGAAAATTACGCCAACGTTGCTGCCGATAAAAACGAAGATGCAGCAGCTACCGATACCGAAGAAAAGCCCCGTAAAAGAGCACGCACTGTAAAAAGTAAAACTACACCGGCTAAAACTGCAGCGGCAGAAGAAGCAGGTGCTGATTTATTTGCAGCTCCTGAGGCTATTACTCAACCCGAAACTACACAAGCCGGCACACCAAACGATGTGCAAGCTATTGAAACCGTTGCCGAAAGCGCAGCTGCTGCACCAGCAAGCGAACCTGAGGCGCAACCGGTAAGCACCCCGAAATTTGAACGCCGCCCTAACACGCAGCGCGAAAACAACATGCCGCGTGAGCGTACACAGCGCGAAAACCCGGGAAGAGAAAACAACAACCGCGATAATAATAACCGTGACAACAGCCCAAGAGAAAGGGATAATAATCGGGAGAATAACAATCGCGAAAACAATCAACAGAACAAAAACAACCAGGAGGCTATTAACCTTGACTTTGATAACGTAATTGTTAACGAGGGCGTGCTGGAAATTATGCCTGATGGTTACGGTTTTTTACGCTCATCTGATTATAATTATCTTACCTCTCCTGATGATATTTATGTATCACAGTCTCAGATTAAGCTTTTCGGATTAAAAACCGGTGATACCGTTCGCGGTAGCATTCGTCCGCCAAAAGAAGGTGAAAAATACTTCCCGTTGGTACGTGTAGAAGCCATCAATGGCCGCATACCTGCCGAGGTACGCGACCGTGTTCCGTTTGATCACTTAACACCGCTGTTCCCGTCTGAAAGGTTAAACTTGTTTACTGATGCAGGTAATTACTCAACCCGTATTATGGATTTGTTCTCTCCTATTGGTAAAGGTCAGCGTGGTTTAATCGTAGCTCAGCCTAAAACCGGTAAAACTATGTTACTGAAGGATGTGGCCAATGCTATTGCTAAAAACCATCCGGAAGTTTACCTGATCATTTTACTGATTGATGAGCGCCCTGAGGAGGTTACCGATATGGCCCGCAGCGTACGCGCCGAGGTAGTATCATCAACTTTTGACGAGCCTGCCGAACGCCACGTAAAAATCGCTAACATCGTATTGGAGAAAGCCAAGCGTATGGTAGAATGCGGGCATGATGTTGTTATTTTATTAGACTCTATCACCCGTTTAGCTCGTGCTTACAACACCGTAGCACCTGCATCGGGTAAAATACTGTCGGGTGGTGTGGATGCCAATGCATTGCACAAGCCTAAGCGCTTTTTTGGTGCCGCCCGTAACATTGAGGATGGCGGTTCATTAACCATTATTGCTACAGCCCTTACAGAAACCGGCTCTAAAATGGACGAGGTTATTTTTGAAGAGTTTAAAGGCACTGGCAACATGGAGTTACAGTTGGATCGTAAACTATCTAACAAACGTATATTCCCGGCTATTGATATTACGGCATCAAGTACCCGTCGTGACGACTTGCTGCTCGACCGCGAGACATTACAACGCATCTGGATTCTACGTAACCATTTGGCCGACATGAATTCGTTGGAATCCATGGAATTTTTACAGAGCCAGATCCGCGGAACAAGAAGCAACGAAGAATTTTTAGTTTCTATGAACTCTTAACCATTTATGGTGTTATAATTCCGAGTCGTTTTAAATGATTATGAGGACGCTTATCTATCAGTAAGCGTCCTTTCTTTTTAGAATGAAGTTGGATGAGTAAGTTAAAGCAAGGTTAAAATGACGTTAGAAAAAAGGCAAACTTTAACAGGTTCATCAAACCTTAAAAATTATTGGCTATCTTCAACACCGAAATGAGGAAACGCGTTAAGAAACATGTACCCAACGCTATCACCTGTGCTAACCTGTTCAGTGGATGTATCGGGATTGTTTTTGTTACTTTTCAGGATAATTTAATATTTGCGGCCTACTGTATTTTCTTAGCTGCTATTTTCGACTTTTTTGATGGATTGGCCTCCAGGGTATTACAATCTTTTTCGCTAATTGGTAAGGATTTAGATTCACTGGCCGACGTAGTGAGTTTTGGCGTACTGCCTGCCTTTATCATGTACCGCTTGTTTTTACAGGCTCCACAGATAGATGGTGTAAGTACCTATCTTAATTTCATCGCTTTCTTGATACCGGTATTTTCTGCCTTAAGGCTGGCTAAGTTTAATAATGATGAACGCCAGACAGATAGCTTTATTGGCTTACCCACGCCAGCTAATGCTATATTAATCGGCTCGTTTCCGCTCATCATCAAAGAGCAGTACGGCTTTTTCACAGCTTTTATCCTGAACCCGTTTTTCCTGGCATTTTTTGTAGCCATCATGTGTATGTTGCTGGTAGTGGAATTACCACTGATGTCGCTTAAATTTAAGAACCGCGATTTTCAGCGAAATATTTACCGCTATATTTTACTGTTGATTTCGGCAATTCTCATATTGTTTTTTAAATTTGCCGCAATTCCGGCGATCATCGTTATGTATATCGCCATATCAGTTATTCAAATTAGATTCGCGAGATAATATGAAATTTCAGGCCGAAATAGATGTAATGCCAAAAAAAGAAATTTTGGACCCACAAGGTAAAGCTGTAACCGGCAGTATGAAAAACCTTGGCTTGGCCGAAATTCAAAATGTTCGTATCGGTAAACACATTACCCTCGAAATTGAAGCAGAAAGCGTTGAAGCAGCCGAAGCCAAAACTGAACAAGCCTGCAAAAATCTGTTAGCTAACCTGATTATGGAAAGCTATACTTTTACAGTAACACCTGCTTAATTAGTAAGCTATTGGCAAAGCAGCTATAAAAATTTAAGATTCCGATTTTATGATATGATGCGCAAGAATTACTTGCGCATTTTTATTTTAAGATGTTTGTGTAGCTCGTGCCTTTAGCAATAACTCGGCAATAGCAATATCTTCCGGAAAAGTAATTTTAAAATTCTGATAATCGCCTTCGGCAATGTGAATGGAAAACCCGGCGTGCTCGGCTACACTGGCATCGTCGGTAAAGCTTTCCTGGTAAGCATGTTCGTAAGCTTGCTTCAGCAAATCCGCTTTAAAAGTTTGCGGGGTTTGTACCAGGTAAATTTCATCGCGCAGCAGACTCTGATTGTAAGCCGCTTTAACCTGCCGTACAGAGTCGCGGCTCTTCACAGCCACTACTACTGCCCCCTGGCTCAAAGCTTGTTTATAGGCTGCCTCTATCACCTCTGCACTTACCAACGGGCGCACTGCGTCGTGTACAGCTACCAACGCATTTTGCGGCACCAAACTTAACCCGTTTTTTACCGAGTGAAAGCGTGTAGGCCCGCCACTAATTAATTGATGGTTAATATTAAACTTATGCTCCGCACAAAGCTCCGTCCAATACTGATGAAAAGCCTCAGGCAATACCACAATTAACTGTGGTTTGGATGGTGCATGATGAAAAGCCAGCAAAGTATGCATCAATACCGGCAAACCGTTAAGCAACAAAAATTGCTTAGGGACTGCCGATTGCATACGGGTACCAGATCCTCCGGCTACAATGATGGCGTAAGTTTCGATACTGCGTGAGTGGTAAATGGCTGACATTGGAATTTCAAATCAACGCAAATATAGGACAATAAAAAGCCCCGTTGCATTGGCAACAGGGCTCATCATTACTTTTATACCTTTAATTAGATAATTAACATGGCATCACCGTAGCTGTAAAAGCGGTATTTCTCTTTAACAGCAATTTCGTAAGCATTCATTACGTTCTCGTATCCACCAAAAGCGGCAATCATCATTAATAATGTTGATTCAGGCGTGTGGAAGTTAGTGATCATGCAGTTAGCGATACTGAAATCGTACGGCGGGAAGATGAATTTACTGGTCCAGTCGTTAGCAGCTTTTAAGGTTTTGTTAGCCGATACCGCCGACTCAATCGTACGCATAGAGGTTGTACCTACTGCACAAACGCGTTTTTTGCGCTCAATAGCACGGTTCACAATGTCGGCTTGTTTCTGCTCGATAATAAATTGCTCAGAATCCATTTTGTGCTTGGTTAAATCCTCTACCTCTACCTGACGGAAAGTGCCTAAACCCACGTGCAACGTTACTTCGGCAAACTCAACACCTTTTAATTCCAGGCGTTTCATCAGTTCACGGCTAAAATGCAAACCAGCAGTTGGGGCAGCTACTGCGCCTTCGTTTTTAGCAAAAATGGTTTGGTAACGCTCTTTATCCTGCTCGGTAGCTTTACGCTTTATATATTTAGGCAGCGGAGTTTCACCTAAAATTTCAACGTTACGACGGAACTCCTCATCGGTACCGTCAAACAAAAAGCGGATAGTACGGCCGCGGGATGTAGTATTATCAACCACCTCAGCCACTAACAAATCGTCGTCGCCAAAGTACAATTTGTTGCCCACACGTATTTTACGGGCCGGATCAACCAGTACATCCCATAAACGCAGTTCTTTATTTAATTCGCGTAATAAAAATACTTCAATAGTAGCACCGGTTTTTTCCTTGTTACCGTACATACGGGCCGGAAACACCTTAGTGTTATTAAGTATCATTACATCTTTGTCGTCAAAATAATCCAGAACATCTTTGAATATCTTATGCTCAATTTTACCTGAATCACGGTGTAAAACCATCAGGCGCGACTCGTCGCGAACGTCAGACGGGTTATGGGCAATTAATGACTCGGGCAGGTTGAATTTAAATTGAGATAACTTCATATCTTGTCTATGATATTGATTTTTAGGGCGCAAAGTTACGCATTAATTCAGAGAATGTAAACGCTTAAGCCAGAGGTTTTGTGTGAGCAATGTAAAACAAAATAAGCTTACAAACTTTTATGTTAGTGTTTACCTATGAATAGCTGGCGAAACTGCAAAAAAATACTCTGTATCCGTCCCGATAATATGGGCGATCTGCTCATGACTACTCCGGCCATTCGGGCACTTAAGCAAACATTTAATGCACACATCACGGTATTAACCTCTAGCATGGCTGCTGGCATAGCCCGCCACATAGCTGAAATAGATGAGGTGATGGTATTTGACGTGCCTTGGGTTAAAAGCAACCAGTCTGTGCCAAACGACGCATTTACAACAGTTACAGAAGATATTAAAAACCGGCAGTTTGATGCTGCTATTGTATTTACTGTTTATAGCCAAAATCCTTTGCCCACCGTGATGCTGGCTTACCTGGCGGGCATCCCTTTAAGATTGGCTTATTGCCGCGAAAACCCTTACCAGCTACTCACACACTGGCAACCCGATAAAGAACCTTATGAGTTTATTAAACACCAGGTACGCCGCGATCTTGATTTGGTTGCTTCCATCGGCGCCCGAACTGATAATGAACGTTTAGGTTTACAGGTTCCCGATGTTTGGTTACAGGTAAAACAAAAGCTGCAGCAAGAAAATATTAACCCTGGCCAGCCCTGGCTGATTATGCACCCTGGCGTAAGCGAGCCTAAACGCGAATATCCGCAAGCTCAATGGGCTGAAGTTGCAAAGATGGCAGTTGAACAATTGGGGTACCATGTATTATTTACCGGATCGGGCAGTGAACGCGAAATGGCGGCAGACATTCAGTTATTAGCTGGTGATGACACTTTTAACATCGCTGGCAGACTAAGTTTGGATGAATTTATTTGTTTAATAGCTAAAGCGCCATTAGTGGTATCCGTTAATACTGGCACCATACATATTGCTGCAGCAACGCAAACACCAACGGCTGTCTTATATGCCTTAACAAATCCGCAACATACACCATGGATGGTACCAAGCCAGGTTTTAAGTTACAGTGTACCTGCCGAGGCAAGGAGCAAAAATGAAGTAATAGCTCACGTTAACAGTTATTTTGATCAGGAGCCGTCAAACCTGCCTTGCCCTGAAGATATACTTACAGCCATTAAAAATCTGCTTAATCCAAAGCAGTTGACCGTCTCAGTAGGCACACCTCAAAGAGCATCGGCAACTATTTAGCAATAACGTTGTTGCTAAACATGTACTGCCGATACTTCTTTTACTATGGATCATTACGTTGTTGTTATTAGTGTTATAGGTATAGCCGCTTTGGGTATGGCCTGGATGCCGTCTGTTACCAAACATACTGGTGTCTCTTACGCCATTATTTATGTATTGGCCGGTGTGCTGCTTTATCTTGCCTTTCCGCACCTGTTACCGGCAGCCGACCCACGTAAAGATCAAAGCCATACTATGCACATTACCGAACTGGTAATCATCGTATCGTTGATGGGCACGGGTATTAAGATTGATCGGCCATTTAAGTACGCCAGTTGGAGAAGCCCGATACGGCTGGTCACGGTGGGCATGGTATCTTGCATTGCCTTGGCAACGTTAACCAGCTTTTACTTTTTTAATCTCGACATTGCTTCCGCCCTCCTCATTGGCGCTGCCCTGGCCCCTACCGATCCGGTACTGGCATCTGACGTGCAGGTAGGCCCGCCTAACGAAAATGAAAAGTTTGAAACCAAGTTTGCACTCACTGCCGAAGCAGGATTGAATGACGCTTTTGCTTTTCCGTTTGTTTTATTGGCTATAACCTTATCCAATTTGCCCTTTACAGGTACCGATGCCCTTTGGAAATGGGTAGAGCATGCTTTAATATTAAAAGTTATAATTGGTTTGGTGATTGGTTACTTACTCGGTCAGCTATTGGGTTACATCGTATTTACCATGGGCGACAGGATGAAGATACTGGAAACCCGCGATGGCTTTGTGGCCCTATCGCTTACGCTGATGGTTTACGGCATAACTGAACTGGCGCACGGCTATGGCTTTTTGGCTGTTTTTGTAGCCGGAACTACTTTACGCAATTACGAACTTGACCATCATTTACATAGTAAATTGCACGCCTTCACCGACCAGACCGAACGCATCATGGTGGCTATAGTGTTAATCTTATTCGGCGGTAGTTTAACTACAGGCGTGCTTCAAAACCTGACCTGGCCAATGGTTGCCTTTTCGGTTTTATTTCTTTTTGTAATGCGTCCGCTTACTTCATTTTTAAGTTTGGCAGGTATCAATATACATTCTAAGGAGCGATGGGTGATCAGCTTTTTTGGCATACGGGGTTTGGGCTCTATTTACTATCTGGCTTATGCGCTTAAAGAAACACAATTCCCGTACGCCGATCAAATCTGGACAACCGTAACATTTACCGTTTTATTATCGGTAGTTGTACACGGACTTACCGCAACACATGTCATGAATTATATGGAAGCCCGCTTTGCCAAAGAAATAGCTAAATAGACTCGCTTAAAAAAAGAAGCCGGGCTACTATACCCGGCTACTAATCTAATATACTTATGAAAACAACGACACCAAGACGTCCTCTTCGCATACAAATCTATTCTTAAAAGTTTTAAAATACAAAGATTGGATTCAATCAATACGATTTGTGACTTCCAAGTTATGTTACAGCTGTTATTTATACTTGCATTTTAAACACATTCTATGATGAACGTAAAAGTAATTGCGTTTGATGCCGACGATACCCTTTGGGTAAATGAACCCTACTTTAGGCAAACCGAAGAAAAATTTTGCGCATTGTTCAGCGAGTTTTTGTCTCCGCACAATATTGAGCGCGAGTTGATGAAGACAGAAATAGGTAACCTGGGGCTTTATGGATACGGCATTAAAGGCTTCATGCTCTCCATGATCGAAACTGCCTTAACCATAACCGATGGCCAAATCAGCACCGCCGCTATCGACCGGATACTGACTTTGGGAAAAGAGCTATTGAATGAACCCATCGAGCTACTGGAAGGTGTTGAGCAGGTATTGCAAACCTTGCAGGGTAAGTATAAGCTGGTAGTAGCCACCAAAGGCGACTTGCTGGACCAGGAACGCAAACTTAAAAAGTCGAATCTGACGCAGTATTTCCACCACGTAGAAATCATGTCTGAAAAAGACGAAGCGAGCTACCGTAAACTGGTGAAGCATTTAGATATCCGGCCCGAAGAACTGCTAATGATCGGCAACTCTTTAAAATCGGATATTTTACCGGTATTGCAAATTGGCGGCCATGCCATACATGTGCCCTACCATATTACCTGGGTACACGAAATGATAGAAAGCCAGGTAGAGCACGAGAATTTTAAAAGCGTTACCCACATCCAGGAAATTTTGCAATACTTGCCGCTATGAAACAAAAACTGGATTTGGAGCATTGGCCACGCAAGCAGCATTTTGAATTTTTCAGACAATTTGAAGAGCCTTACTTTGGAGTTACAGTTACCGTTGATTGTACACTGGCCTATGAGCATGCCAGGGCGCACGGCGTTTCCTTGTTTATTTACTACTTGTATCAATCACTAACCGCAGCAAACGAAATTGAGGCTTTCCGATATCGTATTGAAGGTGATGATTTGTTTATGTACGATACCGTAAATGCCGCGCCTACTATCAATCGTCCTGATGGGACTTTCGGGTTCGGTTACTTTGATTACAGCCCGAGTTTTGAAACATTTTTAAATGGCGCCGAAAAGGAAATCGAAAGAATCCAAAGCTCAACCGATTTGATGCCGGCCACATCAGGCCAAAATATTGTTCAGTACTCAGCACTGCCATGGTTAAACTTTAGTTCACTTTCGCACGCCCGTATGTTCAGGTATCTGGACAGTGCCCCCAAAATAAGTTTCGGACAAATTACCGAGCAAGATGGACTAAAGATGATGCCTGTTTCTATCCACGTGCACCATGCACTAATGGACGGCTTGCATGTTGGCCAATACGTACAACGATTTCAGGATTTACTGAACATGGGGTTACAACCTTTAACATCAGTAACAAAGAGACTGCGATAAAACATGAAAGCCACTATCTTATTAAAAGATAGTGGCTTTTTCATTACTTAATGTGGCTCTATGCCCTACGGATAACGCCCAGTAATAATGAAATAATTGCTATAACTAATAAAATGTGGATTAAGCCTCCAACATTATAAACAAAAGCTCCCAATAGCCATCCAATAACCAGGATAACAGCGACAATGTAAAGTAAACCTCTCATTTGGTAAGTGTTTTAGTTTGATAAATGTATTTATTACCTTTTTAACCAAAACCATTCCAAAATGTTGATCGGAAATAAAAAAACCCGCTCTCGCAGGTTTAATTTCTAATATTCGTCTTCATTAAAAAAGAAGTCGTCTTTGGTAGGGTAATCAGGCCAGATTTCTTCTATGTTCTCATAGGGTTCACCATCATCCTCTAACGCCTGCAAATTCTCAATCACCTCAACAGGTGCACCCGAACGAATAGCATAATCAATTAGTTCATCTTTAGTAGCAGGCCATGGTGCATCTTCCAGATGTGAAGCCAATTCAAGAGTCCAGTACATATGTTATAATTTATTGTTATGGTTAACTATCAATTTTCGCAAAAATATAATATTTCTTGTTGATTTATCAAATATTTTTATCAAAAACTATTACGCACGCGGAAGCCATTTGTTTTCAGGTATTTGATGTAAATAACCTGTTTTACGTGCCAGCATAAACAGGTAATCGCTCAAACGGTTTAAGTAAACCACTATATTTTCGTCTACACTGCTTTCCTGGGCCAAATGCACTATTACACGTTCCGCTCTCCGGCATACGCAACGTGCTAAATGACAAAAAGATATGGCATTGCTTCCGCCCGGTAAAATAAAATGTTTTAAGGGCGGCAACTGGCCATCCATTGCATCCATTTCCCGCTCCAGCAAATCAATATCTTCCGGAGCCAGGTCGGGCACTACCATTTTAGATTTTTTAGGATCGGCCGCCAATGATGCACCCACCGTAAATAACCGATCCTGAACTTGCTTTAACACCTGCTTATCGTAAACCGAAACATCAGCCTGATCAGCAATTAATCCTATGTAGGAATTTAGCTCATCCACCGTGCCGTAGCTCTCAATACGCAAATGAAACTTAGGTACACGGGTGCCGCCTATCAGCGAGGTAAATCCTTTATCGCCCGTTTTGGTATATATTTTCATGGCGGCTGCAATTAATCAAATTCAGCCCGAAATAATTAAATTTAATTGATTTTATGAGACTTTGCTGAACTAACAAACCCATAAAACGCTTTTGAAGCAACAAAAACGGCGTAAACTCTTCATTTAAGAAAAGTAATTCCGAGCAAACGCTACTCAGTAACCAATACGCCGTCAGCCATTATCTGTATATCTTTTTTAGGCTTCGTGATTTTTGCAATTTCTTTGCTGCTTTTACCGGCATCAGCCGCATAATGGCGCAGGCGGTCTACACTGGTTTCGTTTACTTTGGCAGTTCCCTCAACCACTACTTTTTTACCCACAATGTTTTGCGGCATAAAGTAGGCGTAATCAGTAAAACGCACCATAATAGGGTCGCCATTGGCTTGTGATAGTTTCATAAAACAGCCTTTCTTTTTGCACACTTCAACCACCTCGCCGGTAATTTTACCCTGGTAAACAGTATCCTTACTCAAGTGCTGGTTCAAAGCCGCTAAGGTGATTGCCTTATCCTGAGTTACAGTTTTACCGTAAGTTACTCCAGGCGCTGCCGTTTTTATAGTATTTTGCTGAGCGTATCCGGTTAAGGCAAGCCCGCTTATAGCCAGTGTAATCAATAGCTTCTTCATCATTAATTTTGTGTGTTTAAATATAAAAGTATAAAAACTTTCGTTTTAAAACTTGCTTAGCAAACGCCGAATTGTAAATGTTACAAAACCGGTGGTTGTTAAGCAGCGTTAATTCTAAAAGCAAAAAGTTATGGAGGCAGCGACATTAAACCTTAATAATTTTAACGACGAGAAAGATTACTTCGAGGTAGTACCCGGCGTTTGGGGGATGAAGATTATTTTTGTCAACGTTCATATGATATCGACCGGTGACGCCAACGAATGGGTGTTGGTAGATGCCGGCCTCAAAGGTTTTGCCGGTAAGATTGAAGAAATGGCAACCGACCTATTCGGCGAAAACAATCCACCGGCTGCTATTATACTTACGCACGGGCACTTTGACCACATTGGCGCTATTAAACAGCTGCTACAAATATGGCAGGCACCGGTATATGCACACCCGTTAGAACTACCCTACTTAACTGGACTGTCAGCATATCCACCGCCAGACCCAACTGTAGGCGGCGGCTTAATGAGTTTTATGTCGGTACTGTACCCTAAAAAACCCATTGATTTAGGCGAACAGGTACATGCCTTGGCCGAAAATGGCAGTGTTCCATTTTTGCCCGAATGGATATTTATATTTACACCGGGCCATGCTCCCGGGCATATCAGTTTGTGGCGTAAACGCGATAAATTACTTATAACGGGCGACGCTTTTGTGACCACACAGCAAGAGTCGGCATTTTCTGTTGCTACACAAAAACGTGTTGTTGCCGGTCCGCCAAAATACTTTACACCCGACTGGATCGAGGCAGCCGCATCAGTCAAAAAACTCCGCGATTTACATCCGGCCATAGCTACCACAGGACACGGCAAACCTATGTACGGACACGAATTAACTGAAGGCTTAGATAACCTGGTGCAAAACTTTGAAGAATTAGCCATACCAGACCAGGGCCGATATGTTAAAGAACCTGCAAAAGCAAATAAACACGGCGTGCAATACGTACCCCCTGAGCCGTTTAACCCGCTGATGGCGGCTTCGGTAGCAGGTATATTGGCTTTGGGTATTTATGCTTTGGTTAAAAAAGCTAAAAAGTAGACTGACTTGCAGCATTGCCCGGCACCAGTTTTAAATATGACAGCCTTAAACAGGCTGTTATATCAATAAGTAAATTATGCTGATATGACGGGCTGTTCATCGGCTTTATTTATCCAGTCTTTTCCTTCAGTGAACCGGGCAATCATCATTGCGGCTACAGTATCGCCGGTGGCATTCAATAAAGTTGCCATTGGGTCAACCAGAGTACCGATAATCATGGCGGGCGGTAAGGCCTCGGGTGGGAAGCCGTAGGCAGCAATAAACAATAACTCGCCCACGTAACCGCCATTAGGTATACCACCTTCTACCATACTTACCAATACAGTCATAGCCAGTGCCAGCAGTATAGTATCTACGCCATTAAAGCTCTTACCAAACAAAGCAAATACTACTGCCATTTTAATGATGGATGAAATACTCGATCCATCTTTGTGCAATGTTGCGCCTAAAGGAATAGTCACATTGGCAATTACCGCAGGGATGCCTATCCATTTGGCAGCATCCATGTTGGCGGGTATGGTAGCTATACTGCTGCAAGTGCCTACTGCCGTGGCCGAGGGGATAATGTTGTTTCGCCAAAAGCGCCTGATGCCTTGCATACCTCCGGCAATAAAGGCATAAACACTAAACATCGCCACAAAATAAAAAGCCCCGGTGGCATAGTATAAACCTAACGACCGGGCGTAAGCGCCAAACAACTGCGGACCAAATACGCCTACCTGGTATGCAAAGTAAGCCCCCAAGCCTATGGGCCCTAATTTCATGATGATGATAAATACCTGTTTAAAAACTTCGTTACCGGCATGCAAAAAACGCGTAAACGAAGCACCTTTTTCTCCGGCACGCAATGCTCCAAAACCAATAACGACCGAAAAGATAATCATGGCCAGCATATTTTTACGCGATAGTAGTTCGTAAAACTCGCCTGTAGTAAACAGTTGGGTTATTTGATTGCCTATGGGCTGTTCGCTTATTTTTTCGGTAATCTTTGCTCCGGGCAGTTGCTCGTGTATCGGGAATAACCAGACCGCCAGAATGGTGATGCAGGCTGCTGTAATTACCGTACCTAAAAAAACCAGCGACATTACGCCCATAATCTTGCTCAGCTTTTTACCTGGCTCCAAACCGGCAATAGCCGAAGCGATGGCGAAAAACACCAGCGGTATTACGGCAGTAAAAAGCAAATTCAGGAAAATGTCGCCCATAGGTTTAAGCACCTCTACCCGTTTGCCCAATAACAAACCTGCTATACTGCCACACAAAATACCGGTAAGCAGCCAGATTATTCCGCTATAATTTTTGTGAAAGTTGTTCATGGTTAATGGCTAAATGTAGCAAAACTGACGGAAGATTTATTACATAAACAAGCTTCGCAACGTATCTACTTTGTTACTGTGCTTTATCGTCAGGGCAATATCAATTGCTGTGTAAACATCAAAACAATCAGGCGTTATTATTATTTTCGCAGCCAAGGTCTATCGTTCATGAAACACTCTTACCTCAGTATATTATTAGTGCTGGCCGGTTTAACGGCGTCTGCACAAAAGTGGAATATCGAAAACACGCCCGGCCCGGCCAAAAAGGTGAGCATCACTACTGATGAAGGCACCTGGATGAACCTGGATGTAAGCCCTGACGGTAAAATCATTGTGTTTGACTTGTTGGGCGATATTTACAGTTTACCCGTAACCGGCGGCAAGGCAACTCTGTTAGCCGGCGGTAAAGCTTGGGAAGTGCAGCCACGCTTTAGTCCTGATGGAAAAAGCATAGCTTACACCAGCGACCGCGACGGCGGCGACAATATTTGGGTAATGGGCAATGATGGCGGCGCCAAACGCGCCATCACTAAAGAAAACTTCAGGCTGCTCAATAACCCCTATTGGACACCAGACGGCCAATACATTGTAGCGCGGAAACATTTTACCGGTTCCCGATCATTAGGGGCAGGCGAAATATGGATGTATCACAAAAACGGCGGCGATGGCTTACAGTTAACTAAACGCAAAAACGATCAGCAGGATGCAGGCGAGCCCATAGTATCGCCTAAAGGCACTTATGTGTACTGGAGCGAGGATGTTACACCCGGCCCTTATTTTCAATACAACAAAGACCCTTACCAAGGCATATACGCCATTAAACGTTTAAACCGGCAAACCGGCCAGATCGAAACTGTAACGGGCGGCGCAGGTGGCGCCTGCCGTCCGCAGATATCGCCCGACGGTAAACTATTAGCTTTTGTAAAGCGTAATCGCTTAAAGAGCGTTTTGTACATCCAGAATTTACAAACCGGCGAAGAGTACCCGGTATATGATAACCTAAGCCACGACCAGCAGGAAACCTGGGCTATTTTTGGTACTTATCCAAATTTTAACTGGTTGCCCGATAATCAGCACATTATTTTTTACGCTAAGGGGAAAATCTGGAACCTGGACATCACCACCCTAAGTGCAGCTAATGTACCGTTCGAGCTTACTTCGCAACAAACCATTACCGATGCGCTGCACTTTCCGCAAAAGGTATATCAGGATGAGTTTACCGCACGCATGATCCGTCAGCTTACTACCTCGCCTGATGGCAAGCGGGTAGCATTCAACGCAGCAGGATACATTTACATTAAAGACCTGCCTAATGGTAAACCCGAACGGGTTACCACTTCTCAGGAGTTTGAGTACGAACCCGCGTTTAGTCCGGATGGCAAACAGTTAGTTTACACCAGTTGGAACGACGAACTGAAAGGTGCTGTTAACACTGTTGATCTGGCCACCAGGCACATTAGCCGCTTAACAACCGATAGAGGCCTGTATTACTCACCGGTTTTTTCTAACAAAGGCGACAAAATAGTTTACCGTAAAGGCGAGGGTAACGACGTCTTAGGCTATGCTTACGGTAAAAACCCAGGCATTTATGTAGTGCCCGCTACAGGTGGCGCACCGCAATTACTACTGAACAACGGCATCCGTCCGCAGTTTTCGGCAGATGACAGCAAGCTATATTACCAAAGTACAGAAGATGGAAAGAAAGCCTTTAAAATGATTGACCTGGTTAACCCAGGCATGGCCCCCAAAACGCTTTATACCTCCACTTACGCTACACAGTTTAACCCAAGCCCCGATGGCAAATGGATGGCTTTTACCGAGCTATATAACTGCTATCTTACTCCACTTACTTACACTGGTAATGCGCAAGAATTATCGGCTACCAATAAGGCTTTACCATTAAACCGCTTAACACGCGATGCAGGTACTTACCTGCACTGGAGTAAAGACAGCCAAAAGCTGATGTGGACTTTAGGGCCTAAGTATTATACTAAAGATATTAAAGCAGCTTTTGCCTTTGCCGATAGCGATAATGATAAAGCAACTGCTTCTGATACTGCTGGTGTTGATATTGGCTTGAGGCTAAAATCAGATCAGCCTGCCGGTAAAATAGCCTTCACCAACGCACGCATCATCACCATGAAGGGCGACGAAGTAATTGAAAAAGGAACCATCGTAGTAGACCGTAACCAGATTGTGGCCGTTGGTAAAGACGTGCAGCCACCGGCAGATGCCAAAGTTTACAATGTCGCCGGCAAAACCATCATCCCGGGCATTGTCGATGTACATGGGCATTTAGGTGTTAGCCCGGATGGTATTTCGCCGCAGCAAGACTGGCATTATTTTGCTAACCTGGCTTATGGCGTGACTACTTCGCATGATCCATCAAGCAATACCGAAATGGTTTTCAGCCAGTCGGAAATGGTTAAGGCCGGTCGTATGGTTGGTCCGCGGGTATATTCCACCGGAACGATATTGTATGGTGCAGATGGTGACTTTAAAACAGTAATTAATAGCATAGATGATGCACGATCAAGCTTACGCCGATTAAAAGCGGTTGGAGCATTCTCGGTAAAAAGCTATAACCAGCCCCGACGCGAGCAACGCCAGCAAATTGTAGAGGCCGCTCGTGAGTTGCAGATGCAGGTAGTACCCGAGGGTGGCTCTACCTTTTTCACCAATATGAACGAGATAGCCGACGGACATACAGGCATTGAACATAATATACCGGTTTGGCCGGTGTATAAAGATGTAAAATCTTTTTGGAACGCCAGTAAAACAGGTTATACCCCTACCCTTATTGTAGCTTACGGCAGCCAGTTTGGCGAAAACTACTGGTATGATCGTAGCGAGGTATGGAAAAACGAGCACCTGCTCACCTTTACCCCGCCCGCTATTGTGGATGCCCGTTCGCGCCGCCGCACTACCTCCGAATATGGCGACTACGGCCATATTGATGCAGCTAAAGCGACCAAACAAATTGCTGATGGCGGAACCAGGGTAAATTTAGGCGCGCACGGACAATTACAAGGTTTAGGTGCCCATTGGGAATTATGGATGCTGAGCCAGGGCGGCTTTACCCCAATGCAGGCCCTGCGTTGCGCCACTGTAAATGGAGCAGCGTATTTGGGCATGGATAAAGAGATAGGATCATTAGAAGTAGGCAAACTCGCAGACTTAGTAGTATTGAACCAAAACCCTTTAGATGATATCCGTACCAGCGATAACATTAAATATGTAATGGCGAACGGCCGCTTGTATGATTCGGACTCAATGAACGAAACGGGCAACACCGAAAAACCACGCCTGCGCTTTTGGTGGCAGTTAGGCCGTGGTGATATGATGAACTTACCGGTCGGTAATACCGAAACTTATCTCTTCGGTAGCAGCGACGGAGAGAATTAGAAATTATTAATCTATCTACAATCAAACCTAAAAAGCATGTCTCACGAAAACAGCCTTGACCGTTTCATCAAAGCACAACAAAACGACTATGCTACCGCCCTGTCAGAAATAAAAAGTGGTAAAAAGCGCAGCCACTGGATGTGGTATATTTTTCCGCAATTAAAAGGCCTGGGCATGAGCGAGACAGCCCGCTACTATGGTATTCAAGACAAACAGGAAGCGACAGATTATTTACAAAATAATGTGTTGGGTAAACGCATAATCGAGATTTCGGAAGCGTTGATGAGCCTACCTAACGATGATGCTCACCAAATATTTGGCAGCCCCGATGATATAAAGCTTAAATCAAGCATGACGTTATTTGCCGCCTTGCCCAATACCCATCCCGTATTTGAGCAAGTGCTATCCAAGTTTTACGACGGAGAAAAGGATCAGAAAACGCTGCAGTTACTCAAAGCTTGATAAATAAAAATGCCTGAACGAACAGTCGCTCAGGCATTTTTATTTTATATTATTCTGCAATTACAGCTCACCGTGTACAAATAAACTTTCTTTACTGCCGCTTTTTTTCAATAACATAAAGTGTGAGCGTACGGCCTCACTTAATGGGTAAGACCTATATGGCAGATTATACTTGGCGGCATACTCTTTAATAATGGGTGTAATAGCCGGGTAGTAAGTATGTGCCACCGTTGGGAACAGGTGATGCGCCACGTGGTGGTTAAAACCGCCGAACAGAAAATTAGCTACTTTACTGTCCGGACTAAAATCTTTGGTTTCGGTAATCTGGTACATAGCCCAAGTCATATTCAATGAACCGTTTTCTGGAGGTAGCGGAAACTCAGCATCTTCATCGGCGTGGGTAGATAACAAAGCCATCACCCCGAACCCGCTTGATGTAACATGCATCGTAAAAAACGCCAACAAAACCATATACCATGGCTGGTTCAACACAAGCATCGGGATACCCAGCATAAATATCAGGTTACAAATTTTGGCAGCAAACAGTTTTACATACTCGATAGTAGGTATGTTAGTTACCCTTTTCAGGTAATTGTCCTTAGTACCAAAAAAGTCTTTAAAGTCGCGTACCAATAACCAGTTTAACGTGTAAAACAGGTATAAAAACCACATGTATATATGCTGGTACCTGTGGAAGTTGTAACGAGGGCTTTCCGGAAAAATACGTACAATGTCGCTTTGTTTTACATCAATGTCCCAATGCTGTAAATTGGGATATGGGTGATGCAACAATAAGTGTCGTTTTTTCCAGATGTAACTATTACTGCCAAACAGCTCCAGCACATATGTATACAGCTCATTATGCTTACGCGATTTAAAAACTGCGCCATGTGCCGCATCATGAAAACCGTTTAAAAAAACCATAATCATGGTTATGCCTGTGGCCACGTAAAAGGCAAACAAATAAGGAGTATAATTACCAAAAGCCAGGATACAGGCATAAAAGGAAAAATATAACAAGACCAACAGAACTGATTTTACAACGATAACCTGTTGTATTCTGCGGTTATTAAGTACGCGTTGCTGTACTTCGGCATTTAATTGCTTAAAAAAATCGTCGGCACCCGCTTTTTTAAACGACGGCTTTGTAAGTGTATCTGTAATCATGAGTAGCGATAAAAAAGGTTGGTTTGCGTAAACCTGCTTAGCAACATGAGCAGTACTAAACACAACGCAGATTTTAACAACAAAAATTAATTTTGGTTTACACCTGCGCCCCCACCTTCAAATCTGCCTACATTAGCACATCCATGTTTATCTTAACGAAACCAAAGTTTATGCCGTTTTTCCGATGATTAGTAGCGAATAAATTTATATTTGCCGTGTTAGGGCAGATGCAAATCTGCATTATATATAGTAATGACTGATAGTAACTTCGAAGTAAGCAGCAAATATGAACTGGTAGTGGGTTTAGAGGTGCACGCACAATTATCTACCCAAAGCAAAATTTTCTCGTCGGATAGCGCCTCTTTTGGTGCTCAGCCCAATGAGCATATCAGTATGGTATCGTTGGGTCATCCGGGTACATTGCCTTTCTTAAATAAAAAAGCCGTTGAATATGCCGTTAAGTTAGGTTTTGCCTGCCATGGCGAAATTAACCTGTATAATAATTTTGCCCGCAAAAACTATTTTTATGCCGATTTGCCTAAAGGCTATCAGATAAGTCAGGATCAGCACCCAATTATCACCGGTGGCTATGTGAAAGTAAAGCGGCATGATGGCACCGAGCGGTCAATTGCTATCCATCACATCCACATGGAAGAGGATGCCGGTAAAAGCATGCACGATCAGCATGATGCGCATTCGCTTATCGATTTAAACCGTGCCGGTGTGCCTTTACTTGAAATTGTATCGCAACCTGATATCCACAGCAGCGAAGAAGCCGGACTATATCTTACCGAGATGCGCCGCCTGTTACGCTATCTGGACATATGCGACGGCAATATGGAAGAAGGCAGCATGCGTTGCGATGCCAACATTTCAGTTAGGCTTAAAGGTGCTACGCAATTAGGCAACCGCTGCGAGGTAAAAAATTTAAATTCGATACGCAACGTGCAACGCGCTATCGAACATGAGTTTCTTCGTCAGATAGAGATCATTGAAGCAGGTGGCTATATTGACCAAAACACGCTAAACTTTAATGCAGATACCGGCGAAACTTCGGTATTGCGCAGTAAAGAGATGGCGAACGACTATCGCTACTTCCCGGAGCCAGATTTACAACCATTATTGTTAAGCGAGGATTACCTTGAAAGCATACGCCGCACTATGCCGGCACTGCCCGAAGAGCTTTATCATAAATACAGTGAGCAACTGGGCCTATCAGATTATGACGCCTCAGTTATTGTGGCAGACCACGACACTGCCTTGTTTTTTGAGCAGGTAATTACACACACATCTAACTATAAAGGTGCAGCGCATTGGTTAATGGGTACGGTTAAATCATATTTGAACGAGCATCATCAAACTATTACCACGCTTGGCCTTACGCCGCAGCAATTGTGCGGATTAATACAATTGGTTGATGAAGGCAAAGTAAACCACACTGTAGCCGCGCATAAACTTTTCCCCGCCCTGTTGCAACATCCGGACAAAACAGCTCTCCAGGTGGCCGAAGACTTAAATCTGCTCATTAGCGATGACAGCAATGAACTAGACCAGTTTATTCACGAAGCCTTGGCCAAATACCCTGATAAAGTGGTTGAATACCAAAAAGGCAAAAAAGGCGTATTAGGATTATTTATGGGCGAAATAATGAAACGCTCGAAAGGTAAAATTGATCCGCAGAAAACAAACCAGCTTTTAATTAAAGCACTACAAGCAAAATAATGAAGAAACACTTTTTAGCATACGGCCTCCCCCTTTTACTCAGCATTTACGCTTGTAAAGACAAATCGGGCTTTACTATTGAAGGTAAAATTAACAACCCCGGAGAAGTAAAAAAGGCTTACTTATTAAGAGCTGACACCTCGCAAGTTAGTGTAATTGATTCAGCCGAATTAAAAGACGGCAGCTTTAAGTTTAAAAACCAGTCGGCTACCGCTAATCTGTTTAAGTTACGTGTAGGCAGTTCTATCTACGATTTGATTGCCCAAAACGGCGACAACATCACCTTCGAAACAAATCTGAACGACCAGGCACATACTTACAAAGTTGAAGGTTCGCAAGAATCTGAAAAAATTAAAGAGTTTAACACTTTCAGTAATGCCTTCGGCGAGAAAAACGCCCAATTGGTTACCGAGTTTCAGAGTAAAGCGCAGGGTGTAAAAAACCAAGACTCATTGCTTAAAGTATATCAGCCTGTATTAGAAAAAAATATGGCTGGTTATAGCGACCAGGTAATCAAATTTGTAAACGACAATAAAAGCTCGTTAGCCGCTTTTTATGCAGCTATGTCTTTAGACCCGTACAAATATGAGCAACAGTTAGTAAAATATGCTGACGACATTAAAGGCCAGTTTAAAGACAATGCCCCGGTGCAACAGTTTATTAAACAAATGGAAGCGGCTAAGCCATTATCCATAGGTCATGAGGCGCCAGATTTTACCATCAAAACTATCGATGGCAAATCGGTGAAACTTTCTGATTACAAAGGCAAATATGTAATGCTCGATTTTTGGGCATCATGGTGCGGACCATGCCGTCAGGAAAACCCCAACGTAGTACGTTTATACAATCAATACAAAGGTAAAGGACTTAACATTTTGGGCATATCGCTTGATGAAGATAAAGCCGCCTGGCAAAAAGCGATTAATGATGATAAGTTAACGTGGCAGCATGTCTCAGATTTGCAAAAGTTTGATGGCCCTACCGAGAAACTTTATCATATTGAGGCTATTCCGTCAAATTTTGTGATAGATCCGCAAGGAAAAATTATTGCAAAAAATATCACGGGTCAAAACCTGGAGGAGTTTTTTAACAAAACCTTTGCTCAACTTTAAGCAAACATTAAGCTTTAACAATTTATTAACAATGGTTTAACCTTTTTATTTTGTTTTGCCTTTACATTTGTGCTAAAATTCGACCTGATGAGCACTACTGCAAAACAAAAGATACTTATTGTTGATGACGAGCCGGATATTTTAGAGCTTATCGAATACAATTTAAAAAAAGAGGGCTACCAGGTTTATTTAGCCGACAATGGCCAGGAGGCTGTGGCCGAAGCCAAAAAGGTGTTGCCTGATTTAATTGTACTGGACATTATGATGCCAAAGATGGATGGCATTGAGGCTTGCCGTATTATGCGTACCATGCCCGAGTTTAAAAATACCTTTATGGTATTTTTAACAGCCCGCAGCGAAGAGTACTCAGAAATTGCCGGTTTTAACGTAGGTGCTGATGATTATATTGCCAAACCTATTAAGCCTCGTGCACTGGTTAGCCGCATCAACGCTATTTTACGCCGTAATGCCGGTCCGGACGAGGTGTCTGACAATAAGCTGGAAGTTGGCGACTTAGTGATTGACCGCGAAAGCTACCTGGTTTATCAAAACGGCACTAAAGTGGTATTAGCCAAAAAAGAGTTTGAACTGCTATACCTGTTAGCGTCTAAACCCGGCAAAGTTTACACCCGCGACGTGATCTTGAAAAACATTTGGGAAGACTCTGTAGTGGTTACCAACCGTACCATTGACGTACATATCCGTAAGCTACGCGAAAAATTAGGCGAGAACTATGTATCAACAGTTAAAGGCGTGGGATATAAATTTGAGTACGTATAATTAATAAAATCACAACTATAAGCATTTTCAAAAGGCTTCTCTGTAAAAAGAGAAGCCTTTTTCGTTTAAGTAATTAATTACTGATATACCACTTCAGTTTTTAGTCTTTACAACAAATCAATTTTACCCTCAAAAAAACTACTAATACAATTTCAGTGAAATGACTATCTGTATTCAACACTTAAGCAGATTAAATTGAAGTTTAAGCGTATTTTATCCACATCTTACCATTGTTACCGGGCAGGTTTTTAAGTTTTCAAGAAAAATAAGTAGGTTTGGAGGTGAACATGATTAAATCTTTACAACTGAACTAACAACATGAGTTTATTTATTAAAAAATCCATTCAGTCGTTGCTGGCAGCATCGGCCGAGTCGGATAAAAGTTTGAAGCGCACGCTCGGGCCAACTGCGTTAATAGCCTTGGGTATCGGTGCTATCATCGGTGCCGGTTTATTTGTGCGTACTGCAGCAGCTGCAGGTGGCAACGCCGGTCCGGCTGTTACCATTTCGTTCATTATTGCTGCCGTAGGTTGTGCGTTGGCTGGTTTATGCTATGCCGAGTTTGCCAGTATGATACCTATAGCCGGTAGTGCTTACACCTACTCTTATGCAACCATGGGCGAATTCATTGCATGGATCATCGGCTGGGATTTGGTGCTCGAGTATGCTTTGGGAGCTGCTACAGTTGCCATTGGCTGGTCGCAGTACCTAAACGATTTACTCATGACGTTCTTTAACACATCCATACCTTATGAATGGAGCCATTCCCCTTTCCAAGTTTCACCAACAGGTATACATGGTATTGTTAACATACCGGCCATTGTTATTATACTCTTGTTAACTATGTTGTTAATTCGCGGCACTGCCGAGTCTGCCGTTGTAAACAACATCATCGTACTGGTAAAAGTAGCCATCGTGTTACTGATTATCGGCTTCGGCTGGCAGTTCATCAACCCTGCAAACCACACTCCATACATGATTCCGGCTGATGCAGGAAGTGTTACCCTGAATACCGGTGTAGTGCACAACTATGCTGATGCAGCCAACCATGGCTGGTTTGGTGTATTGCGTGGTGCAAGTATAGTGTTCTTTGCGTTTATCGGTTTTGATGCGGTATCTACTGCGGCTCAGGAAGCTAAAAATCCACAAAAAGATATGCCGGTAGGTATCCTCTTATCACTGGTAATCTGTACTGCTTTATATATCCTTTTCTCGCACGTTTTAACCGGTATAGCCTCTTACAAAGAATTTTTATCACAAGGTTCTGAAGCATCTGTGTCTTACGCTATCCGTAACCACATGCCAGGATACGAGTGGTTAGCTAAATTAGTAACCGTAGCTATTTTAGCCGGTTTCTCTTCAGTAATTCTGGTGATGTTGATGGGTCAGACTCGTGTATTTTATACTATGAGTACTGACGGTTTAGTGCCTCCGGTATTTTCAAAGCTACATCCAAAATTCCGTACACCTTACAAATCACAGTGGTTATTCTTTGTTTTTGTATCCTTATTTGCTGGTTTTGTTCCTGACAGCGTGGTAGGCGATATGGTGAGTATAGGAACCCTCTTTGCGTTTGTTTTAGTTTGCTTAGGTATCTTCATTTTGCGCAAAACTGACCCTAATATTCAGCGTCCGTTTAAAACGCCTTTATATCAAATTGTATGCCCATTAGGCGCTATTGTTTGTTTATTTATGATTGCGAGCGAAGGCTGGGAAAACTGGGCACGTTTGATTGTGTGGTTAATTATCGGCTTTATTATATACTTTGGTTACAGTATAAAACACTCCAAAGTGCGTAAAGGCGATGACAAAACACCAATGGATCCGCCAAATCCAATGTATGTTGAATAACACCAATTTTACGCTATAAGCAAAAAGGTTCTGCCCCATGGGTAGAACCTTTTTGCTTTTTATTCCTTTTGTTAACCATAATGTTATTACATCTATTGGATGAAGGCCGACCGTAACCTATGGATATTGGTATTGATATGTGTGATTAACTCCATGGGGTTTGGCATCATCGTACCTTTACTGTACGATTACGGCAAAAAATTTGGCCTTACTGAACAAACTGTAGGCATCCTCACCGCATCATTTTCTGTAGCCCAGTTTTTTGCCACTCCCCTGTTAGGATCACTCTCAGACAAGTGGGGCCGCAAACCTCTTTTGGCTATAAGTTTGGCAGGCACTTGCTTGTCGTTTTTAGTTTTTGGACTGGCTCAAAACCTATTGATGTTGTTCGCTGCACGTATACTCGACGGTGTAACGGGTGGCAATATATCTGTAGCGCAGGCCATGGTGTCTGATACATCATCGTCCGAAGACCGGGCCAAGAAGTTTGGCATACTCAGTTCGGCGTTCGGCTTTGGTTTTGTTTTGGGCCCGGCCCTGGGCGGCTTGTTAAGTAAATTAGGCTTACAAGTTCCCTTTTTCTTTGCTGCCGGCATTGCGTTCATTGGTGCTATACTGGCTACTTTTGTACTCAAAGAAACTAAGCCAAAGCAAGACGGGGTAAAACAAAAGTCGAAAGACGGTCATCGGTTTACTTTTGTGTCTTTAATCACGGCATTAAAAATCCCGGTAGTAGGCACAGCTGTATTTACCGGCTTTTTGTTAACGATGGCTCAGTTCATTATGATCATCGGTTTCCAAACCTTCTCGGTAGATAAATTAAAAATTGCCCCTACCCAGATCGGCTTGCTTTATGCCGGCTTCGGTATAACAGGCATTTTAATGCAACTTGCTGTTTCTCTCATTACAAAAATTATTTCATCCAGGGCTATTATTCTGTTATTATCTACCGCCATATGCCTGGCAGCAATGGTTTTTACCGGTTTTACACAGACTGTATTTCCGTTTGCAGCGGGCTTGTTCGTTTATGGTCTTTTTAACGGGTTACGTAACCCCATGCTTAACGCCATTATAGCCGACCGCAGTAACGAAAATACTCAAGGTGAGATACTGGGTGTTAATCAATCATACGCCTCACTGGGGCAAACGCTTGGTCCTATAGCTGCGGGCTTAATTACGGCCGTATCAATCCACGCCGTTTTCTTTTTGTCGGCATTTTTTATTTTGCTTGGGTTTTTGCTTACCTTTCGCCTAAAAGCCAAAGAAAAGCAATCCACCTAAGCTATGTTTAACACTTTTGATCCAAGGCAGGTATTATCAGTAACCATGATATTATTTGCCATCATTGATATCATAGGCACTATTCCCATCATCATCAGTTTACGCCAGCGGGCTGGGCATATCGAGTCGGAAAAAGCTTCCCTTACCGTACTTGCCCTGATGGTAGCATTTTTATTTGTAGGAGAAGAATTGTTGAAGATTATTGGTTTAGATATTGCCTCATTTGCTATTGCCGGTTCGTTGGTAATCTTCATCATAGCAATGGAAATGATATTAGGTATCTCGTTCTTTAAAGAGGATGAGCATGTCCCCGCTACCGTTTCAATCGTCCCGTTGGCTTTTCCGCTCATAGCTGGTGCGGGTACCATGACTACTTTACTTTCACTCAAATCTCAATACGCGACTACCAATATTATCATAGGCATTACGCTAAATACCATTATTGTTTATGTAGTATTAAAAAATGTGAGCCTGTTAGAGCGCATGTTGGGCAAAACAGGGTTGGGTGTATTGCGTAAGGCATTTGGCGTCATTTTATTAGCTATCGCTATCAAATTGTTCAGGAGTAATAGCGGGTTATAATAATCCTGCTATTAAAAATCGGAATACAATAAATTGATACTATCGACTTTAACATTTAAGTGATTAAGCGACTCTAACAATAGTTTATTTGAGCCTTCGTTATAAGTAAATCCTGCCAACAAGTAGTGTGCAGGATTTTGTATTTTTACACCGTGCATACTTTTACAAAAAAGCTTCCTATCATTATTGTATTTGCTCTGATGTTTGCCGGCTGGGCTATCAGTTCGTGTAAAAAAGAGAATGAGAACACCCTCAACACCTTTTTAACAGGTAACGGTACCTGGCGTTTAGCTTCGCTTAGAGTTGAAACCCTGCATGGCGACACCTCCAAACGGATTGACACATTAAATACTAACTGCCAATACAATCAAACATTTACCTTTAACTCAGACGGTGCCTGCAACTACGACTATTTTAGCTGCCTTGACCAATCTACACAAGGTAAATGGAATATGAGCGTAGGTGACACCATTTTTCTTTCGTCAGATATGGTATGTAAGGATACTACCAAAGCAGGAACATCGACTCCGTTTGCGAGAGTTCAGGTTGTGAATTTGGGGCGTAATTCTTTAGTTATACAATCGGTAAAAGTTGATGTTCTTTATAAAACGCCAAGGGAGGTACTAAGGCGCCGGGTTACCCGCTACGGTTTTATCCATTAAACATCCACCACTTACATAAAATACTATATTTACACCAAAATTACGTGCCGCTTTGAAAACCAGAATAGCCATTTTAGCTTCAGGATCGGGATCGAACGCTCAAAAAATAATGGAGCATTTTAAAAACCATGCCGACAGTGAAGTAGTGTTGGTGCTCACTAACAATCCGCAGGCTTATGTGCTGCAACGTGCTGATAATTTTGAAATACCTACACACGTTTTTTCGCGTCAGGAATTTTTTCAGACTGAGGATGTTGTAAAACTCTTAAAAAAAATGGAGGTGGATTTGATTGTGCTGGCCGGATTTTTATGGCTGGTACCTGAATCATTACTTAAAGCTTTTCCTAATCAAATCGTCAATATCCACCCTTCATTATTACCTAAATATGGCGGTAAAGGTATGTACGGCGACCATGTGCACAGAGCTGTTCTTGAGAATGGTGAAAATGAGTCGGGCATTACTATTCATTTCGTGAATGAGCATTTTGACGAGGGTGAAGTGATTCATCAAGCCAAATTTAAAATTGAACCCGGCGACGATTTAAATACCATTAAACTTAAAGGTCAACAATTGGAGCATCAACACTTTCCGAAAGTTATAGAAGCATTAGCGGCTAAGATGAAAAGCACTACTAAAAACTAATGCACTCTTAGTTGAATAACATCCCGAGCATAGTGCTACATAACTACAGATTTATGTAAATATACAAATGCATACATATGCAAATATACAAAGTAGCAATTTCACTTTTGCACTAAAATCTATTGCTAATAAAGCCTGGTGCTTTACTGCTTAACAACTCGGCAAAAATCATTACCTTTGCGGCTCAAAATATCCACTATTGCATGAGCCAGTCTGTTCAAATTAAAAACGCTTTAATTTCTGTTTACTACAAGGATCACTTAGAACCCGTAATTCAAGAATTAAATCGTTTGGGAGTAAAAATATATTCAACCGGCGGAACTGAAACTTTTATACGCAGCTTAGGCGCCGAAGTTATTGCCGTTGAAGATTTAACCTCTTACCCTTCTATTTTGGGCGGACGTGTTAAAACACTGCACCCTAAAGTATTTGGTGGCATACTGGCCCGCCGCAATTTTGAATCGGATGAGCAGCAATTAGCTCAATACGAAATCCCGGAAATTGATTTAGTAATTGTTGACCTGTACCCTTTTGAGGAAACGGTACGTTCGGGTGCTGCGCATGATGATGTGATTGAAAAAATCGACATCGGCGGTATATCGCTTATTCGGGCAGCAGCTAAGAACTTCAAAGATGTCGTTATCGTAGCTTCAAAAAATGATTACCAGCAACTGGGTGAAATTTTGAAAGAACAAAACGGTACAACTACTTTAGACCAGCGTCGTCAGTTTGCGCAAAAGGCGTTTAACATCACCTCTCACTACGATACCTCGATATTCCAATACTTTAATTTAAACCAGGGCGAAGCTAATCCGGCTTTACCTGTGTTTAAACAGAGCATCCAAACCAGTCATACGCTGCGTTACGGTGAGAACCCGCACCAGAAAGGTACTTTTTATGGCAACCTGGAAGCGATGTTTACCAAGCTGCATGGTAAAGAGTTATCTTACAATAACTTGGTGGACGTTGATGCAGCTGTCGCCCTGATTGATGAATTTACTGACCCTACCATCGCTATTTTAAAACATACTAACGCTTGTGGTATTGCCACCCGTTCCTTTATTAAAGAAGCCTGGGTTGATGCTTTGGCCTGCGATCCGGTATCAGCTTTTGGTGGCGTTATTATAGCTAACGACGAGATTAACGCTGAAACTGCTGCTGAAATCAGCAAGATTTTCTTTGAAGTTTTGATAGCCCCTGCCTACACCGATGAGGCCCTGCAAATACTAAAAGAGAAAAAGAACCGTATAATACTCATTCGCCAACCGGTCGAATTAGGTTTAAAGCAGTTTAAAGCTTTGCTGAACGGTGTAATTGAGCAGGACAAAGATCTGGTGATTGAAGGGCCTGAGCAGATGACGACCGTTACCGAGCAACAGCCGACAGCACAAGAGCTTAAAGATTTGTTTTTTGCTAACAAAGTGGTAAAACACACCAAATCAAACACCGTAGTATTGGCTAAAAACAACCAGTTACTGGCCAGCGGTGTAGGTCAAACCTCAAGGGTTGACGCTTTGCGCCAGGCTATCGAAAAAGCCCGCTCTTTTGGGTTTGATTTACAAGGAGCTGTGATGGCTTCGGATGCGTTCTTTCCGTTTCCGGATTGTGTAGAAATTGCTGCCGATGCAGGTATAACTGCCGTATTGCAACCAGGCGGCTCTATTAAAGACCAGGACTCCGTTAACATGTCTAACCAAAAAGGCATTAGCATGGTAACTACCGGAGTAAGGCACTTTAAACACTAAAAAAGGGTTGCTGTAAAGTATTTTGCATAGCCCGGCAACTGTTTTGAAATACAAACGGTTATTAATAACTTACGTAGATTTTTTCAATCTTTGCAGATTATTTGACACAACACTAAATGGGTTTATTTAATTTTTTCACTCAAGAAGTTGCTATTGACTTAGGAACGGCAAATACCCTGATAATACATAACGATAAAGTGGTGGTTGATGAGCCATCCATTGTAGCATTTGACCGTAAAACCAACAAGGTGATTGCCATTGGTAAGCAGGCTATGCAAATGGAAGGTAAAACCCATGATAATATACGTACCGTACGCCCGCTTAAAGACGGCGTTATAGCCGATTTTGATGCCGCCGAGCACATGATACGCGGCATGATTAAAATGATTAACAAAGGCAAAGGATGGTTTTTCCCATCATTGCGTATGGTAATCTGTATACCTTCGGGCATTACCGAGGTAGAAAAACGTGCGGTACACCAATCGGCCGAGATTGCCGGTGCCAAAGAGGTTTACTTGATTCATGAGCCTATGGCTGCAGCTGTTGGTATTGGTATCGACGTTGAAGAGCCTATGGGTAACATGATCATTGATATCGGCGGTGGTACTACCGAGATCGCAGTGATTGCACTTTCGGGTATTGTATGTGACCAGTCTATCCGCGTGGCAGGTGACAATTTTGACTCCGACATCGTTCAATACATCCGTCGCCAGCACAACATCATGATTGGTGACCGTACTGCCGAAAAAATTAAAATTGAAGTGGGTGCCGCCCTGCCTGAACTGGCAGATCCTCCGGGCGATTTTGCCGTACAAGGTCGCGATTTAATGACCGGCGTACCTAAGCAGATTACCGTTTCTTATACGGAGATAGCGCATTGTTTAGACAAATCTATTTCTAAAATCGAAGAAGCTATCCTAAAAGCTCTGGAGATCACCCCTCCAGAATTGTCGGCTGATATTTACCAGACCGGTATTTACCTTACCGGTGGTGGCGCATTGTTACGCGGCTTAGATAAGCGTGTAGCTGCTAAAACCAAACTACCGGTTCACGTAGCCGAGGATCCGTTGCGCGCTGTAGTACGCGGCACCGGCACCGCCTTAAAAAACATAGGCAATTATAAGTTCTTGATGCAATAAATTATCAATTTGCATATGTGCAGATATGCAAATGTGCAGATGACCCGATTGAAATTTAGATTTTCACATACTTCATCTGCATATTTGCATATTTACATATTTGCACATCACTTGTCCTAATACAATCCCATGCGTAACCTTTTGATTTTCATCAGCAAGTACAACGCATTTTTTTTATTCCTGATTTTCGAGATTACATCGTTAATTATTTACGTTAAATACAACTCTTTTCAGCGGGCTACTTTAATTAATTCGGCCAATCAGGTTACAGGTGCCTTATATGCCCGGGCCAGCGAGGTAAGCAGTTATGTTAAACTTAAAGACGTTAATGACAGCCTGGCTTCAGAAAATGCCCGCTTGCGTGGCATGCTCAATTCTGCCTATTACGCCGACACTTTGGCTAAGCATACGGTAAATGATACAACGTATAAACAACAATACACCTATATTGAAGCGCGAGTAGTAAACAATAGCGTGACCAAGCGGAATAACTTTATTACCATACAAAAAGGAAGCAAGGACGGTATTGCCAAAGGCATGGGTGTGATCTGCGGCTCCGGCGTAGTAGGTAAGGTAATTTTAACCTCAGAGCATTTCTCTATCATCCAATCCTTTTTACATAAAGATACTCAATTAAGCGCCATGCTGGCCGACACTAAAGATATTGGCAGCTTGATATGGGGAAATGACCTGAATCCGCATATGGGTGTTTTAAAAGATATCCCCAACCATGTTAAGGCACGTGTTGGCGAATGGGTGGTTACGTCTACTTATTCTGATTTGTTTCCGGCTGGTATACCTTTAGGCAAAGTAATGAATTTACATGCTAAAGGCGGTGGCTTTTTCCTGAACATGGAAGTTAACTTGTCGGTAGATTTTGCCAAACTGGAGTATGTATATGTAGTGAACAATAAATTGGCTCAGGAACGTACTGCATTAGAAACCCAAAAGCCCAATGAGTAGAGTACTGATTCAAAATTTTGTGCGCTTTGTAGTACTGGTGTTGCTGCAGGTTTTTTTGCTGAAAAATATCAGCTTGTACAACCTGTCTATGCCGTACCTGTACGTTCTGTTTATTATGCTGCTCCCCCTGGAAACGCCTAATTTGTTGTTGTTCTCGCTGGCATTTTTGATGGGTATCATCATCGATATGTTTTATGATACACCCGGCCTACACGCGGCAGCCAGCGTAATACTGGCGTTTGTAAGGGTTTTGTTTGTGAGTATTACGGTGCAGCGTGATGGATTTGATGCCGAGCCCGAACCTACGTTAGGGAATATGGGATTCCGCTGGTTTCTTACCTATTCAACCGTGTTAATCCTCATTCATCATTTTTTTCTTTTCTGCCTCGAAGTTTTCAGATTTTCTGAAATACAATATACTTTATTACGTTTCTTATCCAGTTCACTATTTACTTTATTTTTAATTTTAATAACCAGCTTTTTGTTTTACAGAAGGAAAGAACGTTAAATGAACAGCTATTTTGAGCGACGCTACGTAGTTACCGGTATATTCATCACTATTGCCCTTGTACTCTTGGGGCGATTGTTCTACATACAGATTATTGACGACCGGTATGCCTTATTTGCCGATAAAAATGTATTGCGCAAAACCATTATTTTTCCGGCCCGCGGACCAATCTTGGACCGTAATGGGAAAATATTAGCGCAAAACTTACCCGTTTACAATGTTTTGGTTACGCCAAAGCGCATGAAGCCTTTTGATACCCTGGATTTTTGTAAAATGATCGGGATTGACAAGGCGGGTTTTGATAAACGACTGGCCAAGGCAAAAAAATATTCTCCTTATAAACCAACCATCTTTGAGAAACAAATCTCGGTTGAAAGGTATGCTCCTTTGCAGGAACGCCTGTCGGAGTTTCCGGGTTTTGATGTAGAAGCACGCACGGTTCGAACTTACCCCGATTCGGTAGCGGCTCACTTTGTTGGTTTTACTGGCGAGGTAAACGACAAAAAGATAGCACAATCTGGTGGCTATTACCGCCAAGGCGATTACATTGGTATTTCGGGCGTTGAAAGATCTTTCGAAGATGTTTTGAGAGGACAACGTGGTGTAACCTACCGGATGGTCGATTCGCGAAATGTGGAAAAGGGTGCATTTGCCAACGGTGCGTTCGATACGGTTGCCATAGCTGGTGAGCCGCTCATGTCGTCATTAGACATCCGCATCCAAAAGCTTGGCGAAACACTAATGCATAATAAGGTAGGCAGCATCGTCGCTATTGAGCCATCAACCGGCGAGATTTTGGCATTTGTGAGCAGCCCAACTTACGATCCCAATTTAATGGTGGGTCGTGAGCGTGGTAATAACATGATGAAAATGTATAAGGACCCTTACAGACCTATGCTTGTTCGGCCTATACAAGCTACTTATGCACCCGGATCATCATTTAAGCCGTTAGATGCGCTGATTGCCTTACAAGAAGGTATCATTACGCCTCAAACTACTTTTTTCTGTCCGCATTATTACCAGGCCGGTAATCACCGCGTTGGTTGTGAGCATTTTGATGGTGTTACCGACCTGCGTAAAGGCATCGCTCAATCATGCAACACTTACTTTTGTAATGTATTTGATCGTTTGATGAATGCAAATGGCGCTAAAAACATCCGCCCTACACTTACCAAGTGGAAAGGTCAGGTAAACAAGTTCGGTTTTGGAGTTAAACTTGACGTAGAACTACCGTTTGAATACCGTGGTAACGTACCTACTCCCCTGCACTTTGATAAAGTTTTTGGCAAAAACAGGTGGCGGTCCAGCTCTATTATCTCTCTAGCCATTGGTCAGGGTGAGTTACTGGCTACCCCTTTACAATTAGCCAATGTGGAGGCGGTTATTGCCAACAGGGGTTTCTTTTATAAACCTCACCTCATTAAAGCTATCGGCGATAAAAAAATCATAAAGGCTGAATACACCGAAAGAAATGATGTAGGTATTGACCCACAATATTTTGAGCCGGTTATTGACGGGATGCAGGATGTGGTGGATCATGGCACGGCTGCAGCATCGCGGATACCTGGCATTGTGATGTGTGGTAAAACCGGGACAGTACAAAACAGCCATGGTAAAAATCACTCTGTATTTGTGGGCTTTGCCCCGCGCGATACACCACGCATCGCCATTGCAGTGATTGTTGAAAACGGTGGTTACGGTGCATCATGGGCTGCACCAATCGGTAGTTACATGATTGAGAAATATCTGCGTAACACCATTACAAGGCCTAAGGCACAGGTCGACTACATCATCAACCATAATCTATTACCTCCACCTCCGGGATGGAAACCACCGGTAAAAAAGCTGTCCAAAAAAGATAGCTTGATGGTTGACAGCCTACGCAAAGACGGCTTTAAAAAGAACTGGAAAAAGATTGACAGTATTAAACGTCATCTCAAAAAACACAATGCTGATACAGCCAAACGAGCCATTGAGTTAAAATCGGCCTCCCGATCAGCTAAACATGACAGTAGCCGATACAAGTTAGTAGCCTACCAACCTAAACGTAAAGAAGATGAACAATAACAGGCGTAGCTTCTTTTTTAACGTTGACTGGGTGACGGTGTTAATTTACTTAGCCTTATGTACTATTGGCTGGTTTAACATTCACGCAGCAGTGTTTGATGATACTCATCCTGAGCTGATTGATTTAGAAACGCAGTACGGTAAACAGTTTATCTTCATTATATCAGCCGTAATATTGGGCGGTGTAATTTTACTGTTAGATAGCCGCTTTTTTATAAGCATTGCCCCTGTTTTTTATGTAGTTACGGTCTTACTCCTAATGGTGGTACTTGTAGTAGGCCGCAACGTGGGCGGTAATCAAGCTTGGATACCTTTAGGCAGTTTTAAATTACAACCTTCGGAGTTTGCAAAGTTTAGTACCTGCCTATTGCTGGCGCGCTATCTGAGTGGTATCAACATCCGTATCACAGAGCTAAAATCTTTCTTTATTTCAGCCGGTATCATTGCGCTACCCATGCTGCTCATTATGTTGCAGCCTGATACAGGGTCGACTTTAGTATTTTGTTCACTAATCTTTGTGTTGTACCGAGAGGGATTATCGCCTTATTTTTTAATCATTGCCGGGTTAGCCATTGTGCTATTTATTTGCTCATTGCTATTTAATCAGTTATATGTAGTCGGTATTTTAGTAGCGTTAACTGTGGCTGCGATATTCTTATTCAGGTTAAAACGCGAAACCGTTGTTGGATTATTAGGCGGATTGGTGCTGGCCATTGGCTTTATATTCAGCGTAAATTTCATTTATAAAAACGTCCTGCAATCGCATCAAAAATCGCGTATCGACGAGCTATTGGGTATTTCGAGTGACATTAAAGGGGTTGGCTATAACGTAAACCAATCTAAAATTGCCATCGGCTCCGGCAAACTTTGGGGAAAGGGTTACCTGAATGGCACGCAAACCAAGTATTCGTTTGTACCCGAGCAAAGTACCGACTTTATATTTTGTACCGTTGGCGAAGAATGGGGCTTTGCCGGTTCTGTTGTAGTAATAGGACTATTCATGTTTTTGCTTTTGCGTATCATCATGATGGCCGAACGGCAGCGCTCACCATTTTCGAGAGTATATGGCTATGGGGTGGCTTCTATCATCTTTTTTCACGTGGTAATTAATATCGGCATGACCATTGGCGTAGTACCCGTAATTGGTATCCCCCTGCCCTTCATCAGTTATGGCGGCTCATCTTTGTGGAGTTTTACCATTTTGTTATTTATCTTGATCAAGCTTGACTCTAATCGGTTGGGTCACGTGCTGTAAGCGAATATCTCTTTAATCGCACTTGCAGATGTTTGAATGGCATGTTGTATTTATTAGATGATATATCTAAATTGTGGTTCCAATTAATTGAACCATGAGCCAAACCGATCCACGTATTGACGCATATATCAGCAAATCTGCCGACTTTGCGCAGCCCATTTTAAATCATTTACGACAATTAGTTCATCGCGCTTCTCCACAAATTCAGGAAACCATGAAATGGAGTATGCCTTTTTTTGAGTATAAGGGCACGCTTTGTAATATGGCAGCTTTTAAAGAACACTGCTCTTTCGGCTTTTGGAAAGGCGCCATGCTGGCCGACCCTGACAACATCCTGAATATTAAAGACGACAATAGCATGGGGCAATTGGGACGCATCACCAGCCTGGCGGATTTACCTGCTGATGAGTTACTAATTCAGTACATTCATGAGGCAATACTCTTAAATGAACAAGGCATTAAAGTGGCGAAGGCCAAACCAGCTGCTAAAACCGAATTATTGATTCCGGAATATTTTACTGAGTTTTTAAGCGGCTATCCGCAAGCGCAGGAAAACTTTGATAAAGGCAGTTATTCGCATAAAAAGGAATACGTGGATTGGATTGTTGAAGCGAAAACTGAAGCCACTCGCCTAAAACGTATGCAAACGGCAGTGGAATGGTTAGCCGACGGTAGATCTAAAAACTGGAAATATCAACGGTAGATTGATAACAGCAACTGTGGTTACTGACTTTCCTGATACTCTTTCTGCAATTCGAGCAAGCAGTTAACGCAAAGGCAGCCGTCATATAATTCGCTTACGTACTGCACCTCGTTAATGGTAAGCTGTACGGCGCTGCACTGACATTTAGTATAAGAGTTAGCCTTGCATTCAAACGTAGTGCGACAGCGGTCGCATTGAACGGTTTCGTGCTTTTGAAAGATGGCAGACATAGGGCACAAAGATAAAAGCCCTGAAGCTTTTAAACTTCAGGGCTTAGTCATTATTTATTGTGCAAGGTAATACCTTATGTTATGCAGAACAGGTTACGCAGCCTTCTTCCATTGAACAGGTTGGGCCGGCAGGCACGTCGTCAGCAATTTGAGCCACTTGGGCTGGGATAACCGGATCCATGTTTTTACCGCCCTGGTTTTCGATGGTAAATTTAACCGCTTGTGATGCGGCCTGAGTACGCAGGTAGTACATACCGGTTTTTAAACCTTTTTTCCAGGCGTAGAAGTGCATCGAGGTTAATTTAGATGCATTCGGCGCGTTAATGAACAGGTTAAGCGATTGCGACTGGCAGATATAAGCGCCACGGTCGGCAGCCATATCGATAATGTTACGCATTTTGATCTCCCAAACAGTTTTGTACAGATCTTTGATATTTTGCGGAATCTCAGCAATATTTTGGATGGAGCCATTAGCACTGATGATGGTATCTTTCATGCGGCTGTTCCACAAACCTAAGTCAACCAAATCGCGCAGTAAGTGCTTGTTCACAATCACAAACTCACCGCTCAGTACACGACGAGTATAGATGTTCGAAGTATAAGGCTCAAAACACTCGTTGTTACCTAAAATTTGTGAGGTAGATGCCGTAGGCATTGGTGCTACTAACAGCGAGTTACGCACACCGTGGTTCATTACATCCAGGCGCAGGTTCTCCCAATCCCAACGGGTACTTGCAGGTTTTACTCCCCACAAATCAAACTGGAATTTACCTTGCGACAGCGGTGAACCTTTGAAAGTCTCGTACGGGCCATCTTTAATAGCTAAGTCTTTAGAAGCTGTCATGGCGGCAAAGTAGATCGTTTCAAATATCTCTTTGTTCAGCTGTTTAGCTTCTTCGCTTTCAAACGGCATACGCAGACAGATAAAGGTATCTGCCAAGCCTTGCACACCTAAGCCGATAGGGCGGTGACGGAGGTTGGAGTATTCCGCCTCTTTAACCGGATAATAGTTATGATCGATGATCTTATTAAGGTTCAGAGTAGCCTGGTAAGTTACTTCGTAAAGTTTCTCATGGTCAAACTGGTTATCTTTAATAAAACGTGGTAACGCTAACGATGCCAAGTTACATACCGCAACTTCATCAGGAGAAGTGTACTCCATAATTTCGGTACACAAGTTTGAACTTTTGATGGTACCTAAGTTTTGCTGGTTCGATTTGCTGTTAGCCGCATCTTTGTACAACAGGTATGGGGTACCGGTTTCTACCTGGGCATCTAAAACGGCAAACCATAACTCTTGTGCTTTTACTTTTCTGCGGGCACGACCTTCGGCTTCGTATTTAGTATATAAAGCTTCAAACTCAGCACCAAAACATTCGGCCAAACCCGGTGCCTCATGCGGACAGAATAAGCTCCAATCCTCATTGGCTTCCACACGTTTCATAAACAAATCGCTTACCCATAATGCGTAGAATAAATCGCGGGCACGCATTTCTTCTTTACCGTGGTTTTTACGCAGATCTAAAAACTCAAAGATATCAGCATGCCATGGCTCTAAGTAGATTGCAAAGGCACCTTTACGCTTACCACCACCCTGGTCAACGTAACGGGCAGTATCGTTAAATACACGCAGCATAGGGATGATACCGTTGCTGGTACCATTGGTACCGCTGATGTAAGACCCGGTAGCACGAACGTTATGAATGCTCAGACCGATACCACCTGCACTTTGCGAAATCTGTGCAGTTTGTTTCAGAGTGTCATATATACCCGAAATGCTGTCATCTTTCATGGTCAGCAAAAAGCATGATGACATTTGTGGCTTAGGTGTACCTGCATTAAACAATGTCGGTGTAGCATGCGTGAACCAGCGCTCGCTCATCAAATGGTAAGTTTTGATGGCGCTCTCCACATCATGTTTATGGATACCAACTGATACACGCATAAACAGATGCTGCGGACGCTCAGCAATACGGCCATCCAACTTCAATAAGTATGATTTTTCAAGTGTTTTAAAACCAAAATAATCAAAGCCAAAATCGCGATCGTAGATGATTGAGCTATCCAGCAATTCAGCATTAGCTTCAATCACATCCCAAACATCATCGGCCAGCAGAGATGCATTTTTACCGGTTTTAGGATCTTTGTAATAGTACAGCTTACGCATGGTTTCGCTGAACGATTTGATGGTATTTTTGTGCAAGTTAGATACTGCGATACGCGAAGCCAGCAACGCATAGTCGGGGTGCTTGGTCGTTAACGAGGCCGCTGTTTCTGCTGCCAGGTTATCTAACTCTGAAGTGGTAACCCCATCATATAAACCCTCAATTACTTTTTTGGCTACATCCACCGGATCAACCAGATTCGGGTTAAGGCTGTAACACAATTTTTCTATACGCGCGGTAATTTTGTCAAACTTTACCGACTCTGTTCTTCCGTCTCTTTTAATTACAAACATGATTCCCCCTCCTTGCTCCCCCTGAAGGGGGAGAGATTTGTGTATAAGTTTTTCTTAATAAGTTGATTTCAATTCAATTAGCTCTCTCTTTTGAAGAGGATTTGGGTGAGGTTTTTAAAAATCCTCGTCTAAGCTGAATGCCTGCCCTGATGGCTGTGCATTAAGCACACCGCTTTTTTGGTAGTCGCCAACGCGTTTCTCGAAGAAATTGGTTTTACCCTGCAGCGATATCATTTCCATAAAATCGAAAGGATTGCTGGCGTTATATACTTTGTCGTAACCCAACTCTACTAACCAGCGGTCGGCCACAAACTCGATGTATTGGCTCATTAAATCAGCATTCATACCAATTAATCTAACTGGCAATGCATCTGTAATAAACTCTTTTTCGATTTCTACAGCGTCAGTTATGATTTTGGTCGCCTCCTCTTTACTCAGTTTATTCGCCAGCATGCTATAAAGCAGACAAGCAAATTCGCAATGCAAGCCTTCATCGCGAGAGATGAGCTCGTTACTGAAGGTTAAACCCGGCATTAAGCCACGTTTTTTAAGCCAGAAAATAGAGCAAAAACTACCGGAAAAGAAAATCCCTTCTACGGCAGCAAAAGCCACTAAACGCTGTGCAAAATTGCCGTTGTTGATCCATTTTAAAGCCCATTCTGCTTTCTTACCTACGCAAGGCACGGTGTCGATCGCATGAAATAAGCGATCTTTCTCAACGGCATCTTTAATGTAAGTGTCGATTAATAAAGCATAGGTTTCTGAATGAATATTCTCCATCATGATCTGGAAACCATAAAAACAACGGGCTTCAGGTACCTGCACCTCGCTCATGAAATTTACGGCCAGGTTTTCGTTCACAATACCGTCGCTGGCTGCAAAAAACGCCAACACATGCGATATAAAATGACGCTCACCATCGTTTAGGTTATCCCAATGCTTTTGATCGTCGCTCAGGTCAATTTCTTCGGCGGTCCAAAAGCTAGCTTCGTGCTTTTTGTACATCTCCCAAATTGCCGGATAGTTTATCGGCAGGATCACAAACCTGTCTTTGTTTTCTCGTAATAATACTTCGCTTTCCTGGCTCATATGCTTTCCTTTTATGTCTATGTTCTCAATCACAATTACCGACAGCCAACCCTGTTGCCCGTTTTTGCGGGCTTGCGTTTTAATGTGGTATGTTGGTGGTTTTTAGTTTTTCACCCGCACTATTCGGGGCCTGCCAAATTTAGATGATCCGGCTTCCCTGCCTCATTAGCTCGTGGCTAAATCGACCCGTGAAATTCTCTCTCAGAACCCACATTCAAATGTACATACTAAGTACAGTCGGTTGTACCTTCGGGTTTAGTGTAGTTTTTCACATGCCCGAAATAGTTATCCACATTGGTGTAGGAAACTATTTTTGCCGAAAACAGGCATAAAGTTGAAGCCTGTGTTTATCAGCTGTTTACAGTTCAAAATGTAGAATAAAAGGACATTTAAAACCCGTAGTTAATTTAAAAAACTACGGGTTTATAAACTTTACATCACAGATAACCAACTAACAAACAGCTGGTTGAAGACTAGTGGAGAGCAATGGTAATTGAATTAATATTGTTAACACAAAACAAAGCTTATGATAACATTAAGTACACATATCAAATACAGTTGAATGACGAAAAATTGACAACCAACAACCGCAAAAATTGATAGAAGACTAAGACCTGTATCTATAAATATTAATATTCCAACGGAACGATAGGTTCGCGTTTACTGGTTGACATGATCATCATGGTTTGGAATGTTTTTACCACCGGGATACGGCTGATCTTATCCATAATTAATTGCTCGTACAGCTTAATGTCGCGCACATAAACCTTGAGCAAAAAATCGCACTGACCGGTTACATGATGACACTCGGTTACCT
>CAJYJH010000022.1 GCA_913775265.1 uncultured Mucilaginibacter sp.
GGGAGGTTTAACGCAGATATCGAATGTAGATAAGGATGATGTTTTCTTGTCCTTTTTGCCATTGTCACACGTGTTTGAGCGGGCGGCTACCTACTACATTTGCATGGGTGCAGGTGCGCGCATTGCCTTTTCGCAAGGGTTAGAGCTACTGGCCAAAAACATGACGGAGGTGCGCCCTACTATTATGAACTGTGTGCCCCGGTTGCTGGAGCGCATTCATGATAAGGCCATGAAAAACGGTACCACCGCCGGTGGCATGAAAACCAAGATTTTTAACTGGGCGTTTGAGGTTGGCGCTAAATGCCGCACCATCCGCGAAAGCGGTAAAAAGCCCGGGCTGATTTTGCGCAATCAGCACAAACTGGCCGATAAACTGGTGTTCAGCAAAATCAAAGAAAAAACCGGTGGCCGCTTAAAATTCCTGATTTCGGGTGGTGGTGCGCTGCCTAAAAATGTAGGTGAGTTTTTTGGTAACATAGGTATACCGGTTTTAGAAGGTTATGGCCTTACCGAAACCACGGGTCCGGTTTGTGTAACCGAGTTTGACCGCCAGGTATACGGCACAGCAGGCCGGATTTTGCCCGGATCGGAGTTTGGTATACAGGATGTGGAAACGGGGAAAATTTACACCGTGCAGACCCACCAATCGATGGATCCGCACTTTACCTCTCCCGAAGGTGAGATCCTGATTAAAGGCGTAGCGGTGATGAAGGGCTACTGGAATAAACCTGAAGAAACCAAGGCAGCCATCGATAGCAATGGATGGTTCCATAGCGGCGATATTGGCAGGTTTTACAAAGGTTATGTACAAATTACTGATCGTTTGAAGAACATGCTGGTGAATGCCTATGGCAAAAACATTTATCCTACCCCGGTAGAAAATACTTATCTCAAAAGCCCTAAAATTGAACAAATATTTTTGGTAGGCGACCGCCGCGAGTACGTCACTGCCATAATTGTACCACCTAAAGAGTTATTGCAGGAAACCTTCGGCTTTAACGAAGCCTGGTTTGAGCAGCCCGACCCTTTTGTAGATGACAAGCAGATAACTGACTGGCTGGCACAAGACATCCGCAAGCTGAGCAACGAACTGGCTAAGTTTGAGCGTATCAAAAACTTTAAAATCAAGCGTACCCCTTTCAGCATGGAAGAAGGCGAAATGACCGTTACCCTGAAAGCCAAGCGCAAGGTGATTGAAAAGAAATACGCCCAGGCTATTAATGAGATGTACATGCAGGAGGTGGATGCGGATTAAGATTACTAATAATCTCATCATTGCCATTTCGACCGTAGGGAGAAATCCTGGTCAATGCGAAATAAACGTGTAGTAATAAGGTGTCTTGTTATCACTCGAAAAGACAGTTGATGAGCATAAGTATAATACACCAGTGTCATTTCGACCATCGGGAAAAATCCTGTTCGAAGAAGTTTGCACTGAGGATCAAGAGGCCTCGCTTTCATTCGGAATGATACTTGAGCGTAAGTAAAGCTGCAATCCATTTTATTTGTACTTTCAACTCAATCATGCTTACCCCCGAAGACATACAGTTTTATCTCGGCATTTTTAAAGATCTGAGCTTTACCGATTTGTATGAGCTATTTAAAATGGCGCAAGCAAAGCGGATACCTGCCGGTGATGTTTATATAGAACAAGGTGCTACGGCCAAAAAGCTGGGTTTCATCCGCAAAGGCCTCATCAGGGCTCATTGCGTTAAAGACAATGGCGACAATGTAACGCTAATGCTGCGCTGGGAAAATCAATTCATTGCTTCGCACGATACCTTAATCCTTAATCAGCCGTCGCGCTTTACCTACCAGGCACTCGAAGATACTACGCTGATGGAGTTGGATTACGGCCGTATGGAAGCCATACTGGATAGTAACCCTAAACTCTCATCTTACCGAAACGTCATTTTAATGCGTATGCTGTCTGAAGCGTTAGAGCGGATGGAATCTTTTGTGCTCTTCACTCCTGAAGAGCGTTACCTTAAACTACTCACCGAAAAGCCAAACATCTTTAACCGGGTGCCTAATAAATACTTGGCCACCCTGCTGGGTATTACGCCGGTGTCATTGAGCCGTATCCGTAAACGTATTACCCAGGCGCCCAAGCGTTAATTATCTTTTGTTAACTGCACCACGGGATAGCCGGATTTAAATTTGCATATCAGATTTAAAAAAAAGTGTTATGCAAGATATATTAGAAACCCTGTTTAAACATTTTAGTCTTTCACTCATCCGTTACTTTGTATTGGCTGGGATACCGTTTTTCTTGTTTTACAAATTGTTTACTGCCTGGTTTAAAGACAATAAAATACAGAACCGTAAAGCTACCATCAAAGATTTTGTTCGTGAGATAGGCCATTCGCTGCAAACAACGGCGGTATTTGCCATTATAGGTTACGTGGCACTGCGTAGCCCGCTTAAAAACTATACTCATATTTACACTGATATTAATGCCTACCCCGGCTGGTGGATATGGGTGAGCTTAATCGTCAGCCTCATCATTCACGACACCTATTTTTACTGGATGCACCGTCTGCTGCATAACAAAAAACTATTTAAGCTGGCACATGTAGTACATCATCAATCAACCAACCCGTCGCCTTGGGCCTCTTATTCGTTCCATTTTATTGAAGCCTGGGCAGAAGGCGCTGTGTTGTTTGTTATCATTTTTCTTATTCCTGTACACCCGCTAAGTATCTTTTTATTTATCATAGTTGGTTTTATTATTAACGTATACGGGCATCTGGGGTACGAAATTGCTCCCAAACAATTACGCAATAGCGTACTGTTTGAAGTTTTGAACACGTCGGTGCATCACAACATTCATCACAGCAAGTTTAAGGGTAACTACGGGCTGTATTTCAGGGTGTGGGACCGCCTGATGGGCACCGAGCATCCCGATTACGTGAAAGAGTATGACCGTATACAGCAGCAGCGTTTTGGTAAATTGGCAGTTAGAACCAACGGAGTTTCAGCAACAGCTGAGGTAAAGGGTGAAGCGGCTTAGCAAACGTTGAGGGCATTTACGATGTACGGTTCCGCCATCAAGTGAGTAAGCAAATTACATCAAAATTCAAACTTATCAGCTTTTTAGCGGTTGATTGCTGACGGTTGAGGTGTTAATCCTAATTAATAACATTAACGCCGTAACTTAAACACAAACCCCTATCTTTGCCCGTTTCAATAATACCGTTATCATTATGAGTATTGCAGCTTTATCTGAGCAGGAAGTTTTACGCCGCGAATCGTTACAGCAACTGCGCGCGTTGGGTATAAACCCCTATCCTGCCGAGGCCTACCCGGTTAACGCCTGGGCCCACGACATCAACACTAACTTTAATAACACCCCTGAGCAATATAAGGAAGTTACCCTGGCCGGCCGTATCATGTCGCGCCGTATTATGGGCAGCGCTTCGTTTGCAGAGTTGCAGGATACCACCGGCCGCGTGCAGGTGTACATTAAACGTGACGATATTTGCCCCGGCGAAGACAAAACTTTATACAACATCGTATTCAAAAAACTGCTGGACATCGGCGATTATGTGGGCGTTAAAGGCTACGTATTTTTAACCCAAACCGGCGAAATTTCGGTACACGTGCTGGAACTGCAGGTGCTGGCAAAATCATTAAAACCACTGCCGATAGTAAAACGCGACGACGAGGGCAACGTTTACGATGGTTTTACCGACCCGGAACTACGCTACCGCCAGCGTTATGTAGATTTAACGGTTAACCCCGAGTATAAACAAATTTTCATTAACCGCTCTAAAGTAATCAGCACTATGCGTAATTACTTTAACGAGCAGGGCTGGATGGAGGTAGAAACACCTATACTGCAAGCTATTCATGGTGGTGCGGCGGCCCGTCCGTTTAATACCCACCACAACACGCTGGATATGCCGCTTTACCTGCGCATTGCCAACGAACTGTATTTGAAGCGTTTAATTGTAGCCGGGTTTGATGGCGTATATGAGTTTGGCAAAATGTTCAGAAATGAGGGTATGGACCGCACCCACAACCCTGAGTTTACCGCCATGGAAATTTATGTAGCCTATAAAGACTACATCTGGATGATGGCCATGGTTGAAGAATGCCTGGAGAAAGTGGCCGTTGCTGTGCATGGCAAGCCTGTGGTAAAAGTAGGCGAAAACGAAATCAACTTTGCCGGCCCTTACGAAAAGCTATCGATGTACGATTCGATCCTGAAATACACAGGTATTGATGTATCAGCCATGGACGAAACCCAGTTGCGCCAAACCTGCAGCGAGCTGAGTATCGACGTAGACGCATCAATGGGTAAGGGTAAACTGATTGACGAGATTTTTAGCGCCAAAGTTGAAGCTAATCTGATACAGCCTACTTATATTACCGACTACCCTATTGAAATGACTCCGCTGGCTAAAAAGCACCGCAGCAAAGAGGGTTTGGTAGAACGTTTTGAGCTTTTTGTAAATGGTAAAGAGATTGCCAATGCCTACAGCGAACTGAACGATCCGATTGACCAGCGTGAGCGCTTTGAAGAACAATTAACGCTGGCCGGTCGTGGCGATGAAGAAGCGATGGCTATGGACGATGACTTTTTGCGCGCCTTAGAGTACGGTATGCCGCCAACCTCGGGCCTGGGTATTGGTATTGACCGTTTGGTAATGCTAATGACTAACCAAAGCACCATCCAGGAAGTATTGTTCTTTCCGCAGATGCGCCCCGAAAAGAAAGCCAAGATGAGCACACCTGATGATTTTGAAAAAATAGGTGTACCGGTAGAATGGGTTATGGTAATCAACCAAATGGGCTTTAAAACGGTTGAAGAATTGAAAGCGGCCAACCCTAACAAAGTTTTTAACGATTTGGGGGGCATGCGTAAAAAGTTAAAATTGGACATTGCTGTCCCAACTAAAGAAAGTGTAATGGCTTGGTTTGAGTAGAACGGAAGTTTACTCTTTTAGTTTCTAATTATCATAAAAGCCGGACATATGTCCGGCTTTTTCTTTTAAAGTAATATCAAGTTTACAGTCTCATTTACATAAAAATAATCTAAATACTGAAGCAACAAGGACATCAACGGCCTACCGAGTGGAATTAAATCTTTATAAAACAGTAAAATACAAAATTACAGGCTCTTGAATCCAGTAAAAACATAAATTACATATTTTTTGTCCTCAGTAAAATTTTTTAAAACTCCCCCCGTTTTAATTCTAAAGATAATTTCAGTAAACTAATATTTTATAATAGGCAATATACACTCAAAACAACGGTATGAATAATTTGACCCTACCCGGAAACCATATTTCACAAACTAGAGTTAACACCTATCTACCCAAAATAAATCAGGATACCAAACCTGTTTTTTTAAGATTCGTTTGCATGGCTGTCGGACATCAGCCGCAAAATATTGGTAACAAACAAACAGTTGGTACTTACCCCGGCACCCGCAAACAGGTTTATGTACAGCACCGTATGTGCAAAAGGTGCAGTAGCATAATTAAGTCTGTTCATACTATCGTTGATCAAAGCCAAAACAACCAATAACCTATTTTCTTCCTTTAGGCGGTTACGAATAGTAAATAGTACTCTACTTTAATAGCATGCAGATGCCTGTGGTGCCGTTTGCTGATGCTCTGTATTGTGACTAGCAGTTATATAAAAACGCTGTTTCGATATTACAGTTGCCTGTACATAGCTGATATCTTTTTGGCCTAAAATTGCTCGGGAAACTTTTGCCCCAACCCCATTTAATCAGTTTATTCCAGATTTTCACTCGGGGTTTATATACCTATACAGTTTTCTCTTTTTAAACAGCCCGAATCGCGTGTAAACGCATATGCTGTAAAAAAGTTTTCGTTGTATTATAAAATACTGCTATATTTAATGATATTTTAAATATTACATCCCTAAAGTGCCACTCGATCAATCTGTTGTTGACGAAACCTACCGAATAAAAATGCTTGATCCGCGATGGAAGCTTAAACGAGAAAGCATCCTGAAACGTGACGGGCATAAGTGCCGCAATTGTAGTTCTACCTGGCATTTGCAGGTACACCACCGCCAATACCTGTACTTAAAAAAGATAAACGTATTTAAAGATCCATGGGATTACAGCGACGATTTATTAATTACAATATGCAGGCATTGCCATATTAAAGGGCACCAACTTTACAAGATACCAATTAAATACATATAAATGGGAGTTTTAAGTTACTTGAAACGGACGTTTGGCCGAGGCGAAGAACCTGCCGAGCTTGAGATTGTAGATAACAGCATCGACAAAAGCCTTTTTGTGGCCGAGGATGATGACGCCCTGACGGTAGAAAACCGACCTGAGACCGTAGTAACCAGCAAATCGACTTTAATTGATGAGATTTTTGCTTACCTTAATATGGATTTTGAATCTAAAGGATATGCTGACGCTATTGTACAACCTGACACGCATTACCTCAACGAAAATTTGGAGCTGCTTGTGCAGGATTACCAATTAAAGATAGACCAGGCGAGGCATAAGTTTCAGGAGTTTTTAACAGAGTTGAATTTTCATATCACCACCCGTGAAGCGATGGGCCTTACCGAAGTGGTTGAAGGTTTGAAGGCCAAAAAAACTATAGTAACCGAGCACCTTGCTTTTGTAGAGCAGGAACGTACCGACATAGCCAACCATCGCGGCAAAATTGCGCGCATCAAGCTGTCGTATACCAAAGGCTTCAAGCGCGGTGCCTCTGCCCTGTCTAACAGCTTTATAACCTCCAGCAACATTTAACCTATGGCAGCTTTAAAAAACACCTGGTGGCTTAAGCTTTCGTGCTTTTTAATTGGTTGGGATTATCGCATTGTGAAAGATTGCAGCGAGCTTACCAAGCGCGATGCCAAACGCTATATATCGGCTATAATTTTAATTAGCCTGATCTGGTTTTTTGTGGGATACTCATTCGGCAATCATTACCTGGGCCTAACGCCGGTATTAAGTATTGTAAGCGGATTGATAGCAGTTTTAGCAGTTGTCCAGATTGAGCGTCAAATAATCACCTCCGATAAAACCCCGCTGTTGTTTGCTTCGAGGATTGCCCTGGCGCTGATTATGGCTGGCATTGGTGCAGTAATGATTGACCAGTACATGTTTAAGCAGGATATTGCCATGAAACTGGAAGAGTCGCGCAAGAGTATTGTAGAGGCCCGTGTAGAATCTTTAAATGCTGAGCTGGATCATAAACTCAACCGTTTAAAAGCCGATCAAGCAAAAATTGATCAGGAAATTCAGCAACAGCAAGACCGGTTTAACAACGAGATGTATGGTAAAGGTAAATCGACAGGTGTAAAAGGCTACGGTGGTGTTGCTAAAGGACAAGAGGCCTATTTAAAAACATTTGCCACCCAAAGGCAGGAAATTGGCAAAGAAATATCGAAGGTTTACAACGAAAAATTACAAACCCGCATCAATGCCCACAACGAGATTATGGAAAAGCCAAGCGGTTTGCTTGAAGAATTTTCTGTGATGATCTCATTGATCACTGGTAACCTGAGCACGGGTATTATTTACCTGATTTTCTTTTCTTTCTTTTTAATTGTGGAACTGATGATCGTAATTACCAAATACGGCAACAAGCGTAAAAATGATTACGAAAACATCATTGATTTTCAGTTAGAGGTCCGCTTTGGGCAGTTACAAATGATGGAAGTAGAAAACGCTAAAAAGATTGGCCGAGAGGGTTCTATTGTCCGGTCATCACTGCTAACATCCAAAAACATTTAAGCTCTATCCTTGAACGCTGGCTGGTAATCTCAATTTAGTTAACGACCAGCGCTTTCTTTAACAGGTCGGTATAGATAGCATCTAATTTACGATCAGAGTTGCCGCTCAGGTCAGAGAATGGATGAATACTATCCGGACAAAACACCTGAAAATCAGTAATATTTCCACCTGCATCAGTCATAAAATTAGTGTAACCGGTACCGTACCGGGTGTTAAAATCTTTAATAAACGTAGCACTATTGGGTATAAAATTGTATTTGATACCGGTGTAGTTCCAAACATCCAGTAAGGCGTAATTAAAATGATCACTGACGGACTTTTGCATCTGGCAAATTACTTTGCCCGCCCGCACCGGGTAATCCGACTGGTTTTCTAAGTATCCGCCAATTATTATCCTAACTGACGGCTTGCGCTTTAGAATTTCTCTTATCAGGTAATTAAAAGCACCTATGTAAGTTGACCGATCGGTACTGTTCCAATCAATACTCGAGGTAACATCGCGGTTTATCTGGAAGGCATCATTAAATCCGTGGTCAAATATAACAGCATCGGCATGAGCTAAATAAGGTATGATGGCACGCTCGTAAGAGGCGGCATAGTAACTTTCTAAAACCGTTGCCGATACTTTACCCTGGTAACGTACCCGCTTTTCGTCGATGGTTTCGCAGAGGTCGAGCCCGTCGCGCACGTTGTTTAATACGCCCGAGTTTAAACATATGCCGCTCGAGCTGATACTGGTATTGATACACTTTAAACCCAAATTGTTGCAGGCATTAACCGGGTAAGTACACCATTGCGGTATAGATGTGCCCAACCACAACACAGTTTTAACAGGTAAATAGCTCACGGACACGCTCAAATTAGCAGAGACAGATTTATCTTCTGTTTCGATCTTAACGTTGGCTGTGCCGGCAGTGAGGCCAGTAATAACACAAGAATTATCGGCACTCATTTTAACCGATGCCACATTTGCCGGCACAACACTCCACACAAATTTTCGCTTAGCGAGATTAGCACTACTGAATTGAGGTTTGATGATGACGGTATCACCTGCCTTAAGTTGGTGCGACGCTTGATTTAACGTGATGGTACCTAACTCTTCTTGCACAACTGCAGTTTCAGTTTTGCGGCAACTTATAAAGATAAAAGTAAGCAGCATCAATAGAATAAGCAGTTTATTCATACTTAAAAAACAAGTAAAGGCTTAATATATTTCACGCACAAAAGATAGCAAATATTGTCTTTTACCTTTAAAGGTTTATTCAAACAGCTTCATGGCAAATAATACCTAATAAATAAGCGGAGCTCTCATGGAGCATCCGCTTGGCAATTATAAATAGAAGTTTGATTGTATATAAAGGTTAGATATAAAGCTAACGGGCTCCTGGTGCCCGGTTTAATGAAAGCCCTCCGTCAATTATTTGCGTAGTACCGGTTATGTAAGCGGCATCGTCCGAAGCTAAAAACAGGGCAACTTTTGCAACGTCCGAGGGAAGGCCCGATGTTTTTACCGGAATGCGCTGTTCTAACTGGACGCGATAATCAGCATCATCAACCGCCCGCTGATTCATTTGGGTTAAGATCATGCCGGGTGCTATATTGTTTACGGTAATCTGCCTGTCTGCTACTTCTATAGCTAAAGCCCGGCTCAGCCCGCGCAGGGCGGATTTAGATGCACAATAATCGGTTTTACCCGGACTTACAATTTCCTCATGCACGGAAGTGATATTGATTATGCGGCCGCTGCCTTGCCGTTGTGAATAGTGTTTTACAAAATTCTGGCAGCACAAAAAAGTACCAAATAAATTTACCCTGACTGTTTTTTCAAACTCTTCAAAACTCATTTGGTGGATCAGTTTATCGGCACTTCTTACACCCGCACTGTTAACCAAAATATCTACCTGCTTAAACTGTTGTTTAGCCGTTGCAAATAAACGGACAACTTGTTGTTCATCGCTTATATCGGCTTGTATGATGGTGCCACGACTGCCTGCTTTTTCTACCATCGACAAGGTATGTTGAGTTGCAACTTCATCATCGAGGTAAGCAATCACAATATCGGCGCCCTGTAAAGCAAATTCAACAGCAATACTTTGTCCTATCCCCGATTCGGCCCCGGTAATTAATGCGATTTTACCTGTTAGTTTTTTCATCACCTATACAATTTGCGTTGGTGAAAATAGGCAAATCCGGCATCAGCGATATAGCCTGACTTAAATAAATTAGAGCCTCTATTAGTTTTGAACTATATGGTTTTAGGTGTAAACACTTTTACTACACCATCCTCTTCGCTGCTTACTACCAGCAGGCTTTTTTGAGTAGGGCTGTTTTTTGCCGGGATAAACATTACCCCTTCAGGTGCGTCGCCGCTTTTAAGCAGTTGCAAAAACTTAGGCTTAATAGGGTCAGTTACATCATAAACTGCTACGGCATCCGCACGCTCCATGCCTACAAAGGCTACCATTTTGTTGCCTACTTTACCAATAGCTATACCCTCTGGCTCTACCGATTTATCGTCGCTGCGGTTATCATCATATAAACCGGCAGCTACGGTAACTTTATCCAGCTCGTTTTTACTGTCGAACACCTGGGTGCCGTCATTACCATTCCAAACGCTGAATGAACGTGCGCCAAATGAATATAAGGCATCAAAATCTCCGTCGCCATCGGTATCGCCCAAAGTTGAAGTAATATTCAGGCGACCTAACTGGTCGTCGGCACGCAAAGCACTACGGGTTGGAAAAGCGGTAGCATCCAGCGTAATATCTTTTACGCGTTTGGCTTCAACAAAAGCAGTGTACTCACGGGCGTCGCCTTCGTTGGCGGTAAATAAGTATGGGATATTATTGGTGGTATAAACGCCAATGGCATCGGGCATATAGATACCCTTTACCGGCCATAAGGCACCTACGCCTACTTTGCTGTCGCGGTCGCTCGGGTCTATTTCGTTACCACTCACATTATAATCTTTAAAGCCCAGCGGAAAAATGCTGGTAAACGTTTTAGATGCCAGATCCAGTTTGACAATACCGTTGTTCTCTTGCAAAGTAACCCAGGCGGTTTTCGAATCTTCGGACACGGTGATGTATTCCGGTTCAATGTCTTTCACAAAATCATTGCCTGGCCCAAAAATGCGGAAACCTTTGGCTATTAGCGCTGCACGCTGACCGGCAAAGGATGAGAAATCGATGGTATTAACAGCATAATTATTATCTACCGTTATGATTGAAACTGAACCGGCAGGGTCGTTGGTATAGGTAGCATTAGGCTCACCCTCGTTAGCCGTTAAGATGTACTTGCCATCGGGCGAGAAAGTAATCATATCGGGCAAAGCGCCTACGGTAATTACTTTAAGCTCACTGTAATCACTGGTTTTAAAAACAGCAACTTTACCGTTAGCCTGCTTGTCGGTCGATTCAATTGCCGCTGCCAGCTTACCATCATATACCGAAAGGCTGTTTACCGCCCCGCCATAAGGAGTCATGCTGATGGAAGAAATAACTTTCATGCTGGCCGGGTTAGAAAAATCGATCACGTCAATTTTATTAACCGAGCTGTTGTTAACCACAAACAGGCGTTTGGTAGCCGGGTCGTAAGCCGAAATTTCGGCAGCACCTGTATCGCCAATATCCAGCAAACCTACCTCGGCAAAGGTGGCGGCATCTTCGTTTACAAAAAATTCGGGGTCGGTAGTTTCGCCATCATTTTTCTTGCAGGCGAAAAGGCTCACCGATAGCAGTGACAAGAGTATCAATTTTTTCATAACAAGTGTGTTTAACCGTCAAAAGTATAAACACAGTGTTAAGGCAAGTCATTTAGCGGGTTAAGTGTTTGTTAACAACAGATGCTGCCGCATTTGCGGCAGCATCGTCGCTTTAAGATAAACTGTACTGGTACGCCGATTTACGCAACCGCTTGGCTGAAATACGTTTAAGGCTGCTTTCAATTTCATCCATTTGCTCAGTAACTATTACCCTGGCATAAGCTTTTTCATAACAGTGGCGGGCTTCGGTTAAATCAAAATGCCGTTCGGCGTATTGGCCCAGCAGGTTCCATATAACAGCATGGTCAACGCCCGGCGTTTGCAGCGCTTGCCGTTTAACCACCATTAAGTGCTTGTCCATATTAAGAAATGCCAGCAACTTAATGTAGGGTTCGTAAACATCAGGAAAGGCTGGCTCCAATTCGTTGCAGGTTTTAAAGCAATACCCAGCCTGCTGATAGTCGTTAAGGTATTGATAATGTATCTGGCCTGCCAAATACCACGCGCGTGCGTAGCTGGGGTGGGCAGCCATAATTTCGTTAAGTAATTGTAAGCACTTCGGAGACTCGCCATATCGGTACTCTTCTACTGCCTGCAAATACTTTTCGTCAATGGTATAAAAAATGTCCATGTCGAAAAATGTATTGACGTAGCAAACGGCAATGCCGCTTAAAACAGTAAATAATAAATGAATTGATCATAACCGGCATTACCGGCGGGCAGGAAGAGAAACGCTATTTTACCGAAAACTCATCCCGCAACAGCCACATGGGCCGAGTAGAGATTGATGTATAGAGATAAAACAGAAATAGCATCTTTTTAAATTTTGATCAAAGATAATACAAAATTTAAAAAGATGCTACTGATATATAGGTAGATAGAATATTTTATTTAACTGGCCAGTCCTAATCTGGTAAATGAGGATGTAGCGGCGGCTTGTTCTATAATAGGCATGTTTACATTAACAGCCTCAATCACATAGTGATTTTTGAGTTCTTTTTCGCTTACGATGATGCTGAAGTCATCGAATTTTACGCCGTCTTCGTAAGGGTAAACAGTATAACCGCGCTTATTAGGATCGTAACTGCCCAACTCAAATATCTCTTCGTGTTTAATACCTTTAATCTTAGCGCCTTGCACTAACTGGTACGCATCTTTTATGGGTGCAAACTGGTTGTTTTTCATAGATGCACCTACCATTACAATTACGTTGCCAAAAGCTAACTAAACCACTCAAAAATTTTATTTTGTGTAAGTTTTAATTTATTAACTGTAGCGAAATCCTGCAAAATCCGGCCCTCGCCCATCTGAATGAGCCTGTTGCCGTAAGTGTGCGCATCTTTTAGGTTATGTGTGATTAAAATAGCGGTCAGTTTAAAGTTGTTTATCAACTGGTTAGCCGCCTCCATTACCAAATTGGCAGATCGTGGGTCGAGTGCGGCTGTGGGTTCGTCCAGCAATAAAATGCGGCATTCATCCATTACGCTCATCAGCAGGGTAAGCGCCTGCCGTTGTCCTCCTGATAAGGTTCCCATGGGCTGCTCCAGTTTATTCTCGAGTTCCATGCCCAGCGTTGCAACCTTTTCCTGCACCTGCTTTTTAAAAGCTGCCGTAGCGCCAATACCAAAACCTTTACGCTGTGTACGCAGGGCGGCCAGCCTGAAGTTATCCAGTATGCTTAAATAGGGTGCGGTGCCGCTTAGCGGATTTTGAAACACCCGGGCAATCCAACGACTTCTCTCGTAGTCGGCCAGGCGAGTTACAGTTTGCCCGTCCAGCACTACATCGCCGCTGGTGGGCCGTATACTACCGGCAATTAAATTAAGCAGGGTACTTTTACCTGAGCCATTGGCACCCACAATCACCACATACTCTTCTGGACTAATATTTAGCGAAAGCTCTTCAATGGCCCTCACCTCGTTAGCCTGCCCTTTGTTAAATACTTTGGTAACGTTATTTAGCTTAATCATTACTCCTTAATAAGGCAAGCCTCGGCAGGCTTACAATTAACAATACAATAATTGCTGTAACCAGCTTCAGCATGTTGGCATTTATCCCTAACGCCAGTGTAACTGCCAGCACCATCTGGAAAACCACCGCCCCCGCCAGCACTAACAGCAAGCTGCCCCAAACCGAGGTAAGCTTAAACCAATTAATCAGCGTTTCGCCGATGATGACCGAGCCCAAGCCAATAATCACAATACCAATACCCATATTAATATCGGCAAAGCCTTGTAGCTGCGTAATTAGAAAACCGCTAAAGGCGGTAAGTGCGTTGGCCAGTGCCAGGCCGATAATTTTCATGCGGTTAGTGTTTACCCCCAAGGCACGAATCATCGTTTCGCTATTACCGGTAGCCCGCATAGCAATGCCAAAATCAGTTTTGAGTAAATAACCAACAAACCCTATAATTATGGCAACTATCAAGAGTAGCAATATCAGGTTGTTCATGTTAGGATCGGCAGTGAAGCCAAATACCGAAAACATCGAAGCCGTATTGATGAGCGGCAGGTTTGACCGGCCGGCAATGGTGAGGTTCATCGAGTATAAAGCCGTCATTACCAAGATACCGGCCAACAAAGCATTTATCTTAAGCCAGGTATGAATGATGCCCGTAAGCGCACCAGCCAGTGCCCCGGCCAGCAGCACGGCAACCAAACTAATACTAAGCGGGTAACCATGCGTCAACATCACACCGGTCACAATACCTCCTAAGGCATAGCTGCCATCGGTAGTAATGTCGGGGATGTTAAAAATTTTCATGGATATATAAATACCCAAGGCTATCCCGGCAAAACATAATCCCTGCAATAAGGCCGTAACGTAAAAGTCCATTATTTTATAGCCTCAAAATTTGGCGGAACAGTAATATGATATTTTTGGGCAGCGGCCGGGTTGTATACCCGTTTCCGGATCTTCACCATCTCGGGCTTTAAACCGTCTGTTTTATGCGTTTTTAAATATTGCGCCGCCTGCTCTCCCGACTGGTATCCCCACTGGTAAATATCAGCACCAAAGGCAGCTACTGCACCACGCTGCACCAAACCGGCCTCGCTGGTAAAAATGGGTACCTGCTTTTGATCGCAGCTTTTCAAAATAATTTCAAAGGCTGCAAATACTGTATTATCCGGGTTAGCAAAAAAAGCATCAATATTTTTGCTGAGTAACGATTGGGTAACCAACTGCGCATCTGCCGATGAGTTGAGCGGCATGGCCAGCAACGTAATGTTTAGCTTACCGGCCAATTGTTTGATACGCTCCATCGCATCAGCCGATTGTGGTTCCGACTGGTTGTAGATCATCCCTACCACCAACTTGCCGGCTTTAGGTTTCAACAATTTAGGTATCAAACTAAATGAAGTATCGATATAATTTAAATCTTCAACCGTGCCAAACAGGTTGGCGGGTGCTTTACCCTGGGCGTCCAGCAAATGGGCACGTTCGGGCGTTGGAGACACCATCATAAAAATGGGTATAGTTTTAGTTTTTTGCGATGCCGTAACTGATGACAAAGTTGTGCTGGTAGCCAACAAATCAACCGGCTCAGATACAAAGTAATTTACAATTTGGGTAAGCGTAGGGATGCTGCCCTGCGCGTTTTTATATTCAAACTTCAAATTGCCTTTGCTTTCGCTGTAACCATTTTTAGCCAGGGCATCAACAAAGCCGTTTTTAGCCTGAACAATAGTGGCATCTTCAAAAGCATCTACAAAACCTACTACTGTAACATTTTTGTTTTTTGCGGGCTTACAGGCTGCAAAGCATAAAAGTACAGCACAAAGTAACAGGTAAGGGTTGCGTTTCATCATACTAAAGTACGCAAATGGCAGTTCAGGTATCATACAGTTTTAAAATAGCCACGTATTTTTACTTGGCGATTAACTATTTTAGCCATTCATGATACCTGTGTCTAAACTTCCGCAAACCGGAACTACTATTTTTACGGTGATGTCGGCCCTGGCCAGCGAGGTAGGTGCTATCAACTTATCCCAAGGCTTTCCGGATTACAACTGTGACCCCGAACTGATTAACATGGTTACCCGCGCCATGCAGGGCGGCTTTAACCAGTACGCTCCTATGGCCGGCTGGTTGCCACTGCGCGAAGCCATTGCCCAAAAAACCGAAAAGCTCTACTGCGCTACTTATAACCCGGATACCGAAATTACCATCACCGCCGGCGGTACCCAGGCAATATTTACGGCCATCTGCGCTTCTATTCATCCTAATGATGAGGTAATTGTTTTTGAACCGGCTTATGATTGCTACGCTCCTGCTATTAAATTGATGGGCGGCACGGTAAAATCATTAGAGCTGGAACCACCCAACTACCGGATTGCCTGGGATATGGTAAAACGACTCATCAGCAACCGCACGCGGATGATCATCTTAAATTCGCCGCACAATCCTACAGCCACAGTTTTAACCAAAGAGGATATTGATGAGCTGTCGACCATTGTAAAAAACCGCGATATCTTGATTTTGAGCGATGAGGTTTACGAGCATTTAATTTATGATGGAGCTACCCACGAAAGTATGGCGCGCTACCCTGAATTGCAGCAGCGCAGCTTTATCGTTGCCTCTTTTGGCAAACTGCTGCATGCCACCGGTTGGAAAATGGGTTATTGCCTTGCCCCGGCCGGCATGATGAACGAGTTTAGAAAAATACACCAGTATAACGTGTTTAGCGTAAACACACCCATGCAGGTAGCCGTAACCGATTACATTAAAAATGAAAATCATTATTTAGGCCTAGCTTCCTTTTTTCAGCAAAAGCGGGATGCTTTCAGAGCCGGATTGGCACAAACTAAATTCACCTTACTACCTTGTTCAGGTTCATACTTTCAATTGGTTAAATATCAGGGTTTTGATAATATGAAAGACACTGACCTGGCTATAAAAATTACTAAAGAATACGGCGTGGCTTCGATACCGGTTTCGGCCTTTTACAGCAAGGGTGCCGATCATCATGTACTTCGTTTTTGTTTTGCCAAAAAACAAGAAACGCTGGATAAAGCCGTTGAAAGACTGATGAAGCTGTAAGCACCATTGCCTTTAATTAACTATTGTTTTTAACTAACCTGTTTGCTGATGCTTATGGAGAATTTAAAAATTACGACCTACCAGGGCTACCTTTTTTGGGAAAACCCCGACAAAAACCTGCAAAATATAAGCCTGCGTTTATCAGGCTTGCGCACCAATACCGACCTCATCATTCTGCCAGAGATGTTTAATACCGGTTTTACCATGAATGCCGCCGAACTGGCCGAACCCATGCAGGGCAAAACCATGCAGTGGATGGAAAGCACCGCCAAAAAATATGAGTGTATAGTTACCGGCAGCCTCATTATAACTGAGGATGGTAAATACTATAATCGCCTCATTTGGATGCAGCCCGACGGGCACTATGAGTATTATGACAAACGCCACCTGTTTGCCTTAGGCAAAGAACATAACACATATACTGCCGGTAAAAAGAAACTGCTGGTTAAACTGAAAGGCTGGACCATTTGCCCCATGATCTGCTACGATCTGCGTTTCCCGGTTTGGATGCGTAATGATCCGGATAACCTTTATGATTTACTGCTGATTGTGGCCAACTGGCCCGAGCGCCGCTCACTGCACTGGCGCACACTAATCCCTGCCCGTGCGGTAGAAAACCAGGCCTATGTAATTGGTGTGAACCGTGTAGGGCACGACGGCAACGAAGTATACCACTCGGGCGACTCGACCTGCATTGACCCTAACGGCAATGTAGTATATTACAAGCGCGACGAAGAAGACGTGTATACTTTTACCATTAGTGCCGATGAGCTGGCAAAAACACGCCGGGCCCTTCCTTTTTTAAGGGATGCAGACGACTTTCATCTGGACCAGTAGCACCTGTTAAACAACCCCTCTATTTAAATTGTGCTTTATAGGCCAAGTGCTTATCTTGCGCCTTATATCCAATTTAAATACCTGTAAGTACATGGTTTCTTTTAAACAAGTATTAACCTTTTCGCTCACTTGTTTATGGTTTGCTGTACCGTTGCAGCAGGCATCGGCACAAAAAAAGAAAAGAGATTATTCGCCGTACGTTAATCCATTTATCGGCACAGGCGGTCATGGCCATACCTTTCCGGGTGCTACGGCACCGTTCGGCATGGTGCAGCTTAGTCCGGATACCCGGCTGGAGGGTTGGGATGGCAGTTCGGGCTATCATTACACAGATACAACGGTGTACGGCTTTTCGCATACGCATTTAAGCGGCACCGGCATAGCCGATTATTGCGACGTACTTTTTATGCCCACCACCGGCGCACCGCAGCTGCAAAACACGGCTTACCGTTCGGGCTTCAAAAAGGCGGATGAGTCGGCATCTTTAGGATATTATAAAACTAAACTGAGCAAATATAACATCGAAGTTGAGCTCACAGCAACACAACGTTCAGGTTTACATCAGTACACATATCCATCTACCAATCAAGCCAATATCATTATCGACCTGCATCATCGCGATAAGGTTTTAAACTCCTGGATTGAAGTAGTTAATGATCATGAAATTCGTGGTTACCGGCAGTCACAATCCTGGGCGGCTAATCAGCGTCTCTATTTTTATGCTAAGTTTTCCAAGCCGTTTAAAACGTATGGCATTGCTGACAATGATGTAATACAACAAGGCAAAAGCAAACTGGAAGGCAACAACATAAAGATGTTTGTGCAGTTTGATAATCCTAAAGAGGTACAGGTTAAGGTCGGCATTTCATCAGTAAGTGCCGACGGAGCTTTAAAAAACCTGGATGCCGAGATTAAAGATTTTGACTTTAAACAGGTACAAAAACAAACCAAAGCCGATTGGAACAAAGAACTATCTAAAATTGACGTAGAAGGTGGCGGCCCGCCTGTGCAGCAGGCGCAGCAAAATATGCAAAGCATGTATGGGGGTTATCCTACCACCCCAAGGCAGCAGCAACGCAAAGCCTCTCCGGCAATTGATTACACTAAATATAAGCAAACTATATTTTACACCGCCCTATACCATTGCATGGTAGCCCCTAACGTTTACAGTGATGTAGACGGGCAATACCGCGGCATGGACGGGCAGGTACATACGGCGCAGGGCTTTAATTACTACACCGTATTTTCGTTATGGGATACTTTTAGGGCCGAGCATCCTTTACTAACCTTGATTGATAAAAAGCGAACACTTGATTTTATCAAATCGTTTTTAGCGATGTATGAGCAGGGCGGCGTACTGCCGGTATGGCCCCTAGCCTCCAACGAAACTTTTTGCATGATTGGTAATCATGCCATCCCTGTTATTGTGGATGCGTACAGCAAAGGTGTTCGCGATTTTGATGCAGGTAAAGCTTTAGAGGCCATGAAGGCGTCTGTAAACCGCAACCAGTTCGGGCTGGAATCATACCGTAAAAACGGCGTGGTTTTGGCTGATGACGAAACCGAGTCGGTATCGCGCACGCTGGAGTATGCTTATGATGATTGGTGCATTGCCCAAATGGCCCAAATGATGAACCGCCCCGACGATTATGCTACCTACATTAAACGCGCACAGTATTGGAAAAACTCCTTTAATAACCAAAACGGCTTTATGCAGGCCCGCACCAACGGCAGTTGGTTTTTCCCCTTCGACCCTACCGAGGTTAATAACAACTACACCGAGGGTAATGCCTGGCAATACAGCTTTTTTGTACCGCAGGATGTAGAAACCCTGGCCGCTAAGTTGGGCGGACCTGAAAAACTCGAAGCCAAACTGGACGAGCTATTTAGCACCAACAGCACGATGACAGGCAAGCAGGTATTAGACATTACCGGGCTTATTGGCCAGTATGCACACGGCAACGAGCCGAGCCATCATATAGCTTACTTATACAACTTTACGCCCAACCCCGAAAAGGCCCAGGTACAGCTCAATAAAATTTTCAACTCTCAATATACGAATAAGCCCGACGGTCTGGCCGGTAATGAAGATTGCGGGCAGATGTCGGCCTGGTACGTGATGAGTGCCTTGGGCCTATACAACATAGCGCCCGGGCAACAGCAGTTTGCCTTTGGGTTACCGCAGTTTGAAAAAGCCACCATCACACTCGAGAATGGTAAGAAGTTCACTATCCTAAACGCAGGTACATCCGTTAGCTTAAACAACACCTACCTGCAGGGAATGAATCTGAACAAAAAGCCTTACAGCAAATTATTTGTTGATTATAAAGATTTGAACGACGGCGGCGAGTTTGAGGTATTTATGGGCCGGTTGCCCAACCAGCTATTTTTGCAGGAACTGGAAAAACCGGTTTCGCGCATTACCGACTCGCTGATTGTTGCTAATCCCTGCTTCATTACCACTGCGCGTAATTTCAGGCAAACGCTAACCATCGCCATGAATTGTGCCGACCAGGATGCCAAAATTTATTACACCACTAATGGCAGTGTACCCAACCTGCAATCAAACATTTATGTAAATCCTATCAAAATCTCGGCTACTACTACCGTTAGAGCTATTGCCATTAAAAACGGGAAAGCAAGCTTTATAAACACCGGTACCTTTACACAGATGATGGGTAATAACAAAATTACACTGCTTACTAAATACCTGCCCAACTATGCAGCCGGTGGCAACGATGCATTGATTGACGGAGTTACCGGCAAAACTAATTGGCACATGGGTAATTGGCAGGGCTATCAAAACAATAATCTGGAAGCAGTAATAGATTTAGGCCAGGTAAAGCCAGTAAAACAGGTAATTATTAACACATTGCAAGACACCCCGGCATGGATCATATTCCCGAAACAAGTGCAGTTTGCCTTGTCTGATGATGGCAAAAACTATCGCCCGGCTATTACCGTGCCTACCCGCATCGGTATTGAGGATACCAAGGTGCAAACACAAACGTTTACCGCACCGCTCAATGGCAGGGCACGTTACATTAAAATAATAGCACAACAATATGGCCCCTTGCCGGCCTGGCATGACAACAAAGGAAGTGCCTCTTACATTTTTGCGGATGAGATTACGGTAGAATAAGTTAATCATAATTACATAAAAACGAAACGCCGGGACAGATGCCCGGCGTTTTTCGTAATCAAAAAAATTAACCTATAACACTTATTATCTATGGTAAACAGTACGGTATACACGGGTAGTACGCGGACGTTCTTCGTAACGGGTATAGTAACCATTACGGTAACCGGTACGGTATGCGGCTTGTCTTTTCTCTACCGTTCTGCGGTGTTCGTTACCTAAAATGTAACCACCACCGGCACCTACGGCTGCACCAATCAGCGCACCTTTTAAATCTTTACCAATTAGTCCGCCAAGTAAAGCACCACCGGCACCGCCAATAATGGCACCTTTAGCTTGTGAGCTCATCCGGCTTTGTGCCTGTACGTTTACAGTGCTTAATAAAACTGGTATAATCAGGGCTAAAACAAAAACTATCTTTTTCATAATCGTATTCTTTAAGTGCGTTTATACAGTATCAGATGCTTGTTCAAATCAAAGGTTTAATCCAAACAAATCTGTAACAGAGGCGTTACTTTACTTCTGATAAACATGCCTCATTACGTAATTCAAAAAAACATTGATTTTCAATAATTTTCAGCACGGGTTTCTAATGACATATCGAAATTAGATTTGGTGTCGCAGATCTTAAATTTGCATGTACGTATACGAACTTTTGCTGTACTCAAATTAACATCTACACAGTTAAACCACTTATTTGCAGCTATAATTTTTATATTTACCTCCATACTTATGGAATTCCGACAACAAGAAAGCACCGAACAGTTTTTATCAGGTGGCGGCGAAATGGGTAAACTGATCCGTACGATGGATTGGTCTAAAACCGCCCTCGGCCCTATTGAAAGCTGGCCACAAAGCTTGCGTACATCAGTAAGCTTGTGCTTATCCTCTACTTTTCCGATACTGATTGCCTGGGGGCCCGAAACCATCCAGATCTACAACGACAGCTACCGGCCCATTTGCGGCGCTAAGCACCCCGAGTCGATGGGGCAAAACTTCCGGATCTGCTGGGAAACAGCTTTACCTGTGGTAGGCGATAAATTTGACCGTGGCCAGCAGGGCGAGGGTACATACATTAAAGACCAGCGCATGTTTCTGGACCGTTACGGTTACCTCGAAGAGTCGTTCATGACGTTTTCGTTTGCGCCTATCCGTGATGAATCGGGCGGCGTAGGCGGCATCTTCCATCCTATTACCGAGACTACCGATAAAATGCTGAGTGCACGCCGTACCCAGGTACTGCGCGATTTAGGTGCAGCCATTGGTAAAGCAAAATCAGTACAGGAAATTGGCGAGATCACTCAAGGCCGCTATAATGATTATGTACTTGACCTGCCCTTCCTGCTGTTCTACGAAATGAAGGATGGCAAAGCCGATCTTATCAGTTCGGCTGGCATCCCACAAAATACAGTGCTCACACCTTTATCCGTTTCATTGGATGCTGCTGCTGCTTGGCCGTTAGCCACAGTGATGCAAAGCCGGGAGTTACTGGAGGTGAAAGACCTACAGCAGCGCTTTGGTAATTTTAGCTGCGAGCCTTACGATATCCCGCCGCATACAGCTATCATTCTACCACTTTGCATATCGGGCCAGCCCGAGCCTATGGGTTTTATGATAGCCGGCGTGAGTGCCTGCCGTGCCTTGGATAATGAATATTTAAACTTTTATAACCTATTAGCCAACACCTATAATACGGCGGTAACCAATGTTTACGCCTACGAGCAGGAACAGAAACGCGCCGAGGCTTTGGCTGCGATCGACCGCTCTAAAACGGCATTCTTCAGCAACGTTAGTCATGAGTTCCGTACGCCACTTACACTGATGTTAGGTCCGCTGGAAGACATGCTAAGCAAAAACAACCAGGAGTTTGCCGAACCGCTCGAAGCGGTGCAACGCAATGCCCTGCGCTTGTTAAAACTGGTGAATAACCTGTTAGATTACAGTCGCGTTGAAGCTGGCCGAGCACAGGCGGCCTATCAGCTAACCGATTTGTGTGAGCTAACCACCGATCTAGCCAGCAGTTTCCGTTCCATCATCGAAAAGGCGGGCATGAAGCTGGAAGTAGACTGCGGAGAGGACAAAGGCAACGTTTATGTTGACCGGCAGATGTGGGAAAAGATTGTGCTCAACCTACTATCAAATGCCTTTAAATACACCCTGGAGGGCACCATTACCATTTTACAACGCCAGGAAAATAATCAGGTGATACTCCAGGTAAAAGATACTGGTGTTGGCATCCCAGCGAAAGAATTGCCGCATATGTTTGAGCGCTTTCACCGCATCGAAAACTCGGCCGGGCGCACGCACGAAGGTACGGGCATTGGCCTGTCGCTTGTCCACGAACTGGTTAATCTGCACGGCGGGCACATCACGGTGGATAGTGTGGAAGGCGAAGGTTCTACCTTTACCGTTACTGTTCCGGTTGGCTACTCGCACCTACCGCAAGACCATTTGGTAGAAGGCGAGAAAAATATAGATACCACCGCCATGAAAGGCGCCTTTTTGCAGGAAGCCATCAGCTTGCTGCAAACTAATGCAGAGTACGAAACGCCGGATAGCCTGGCTTCGCAAAACTTTAACTCTAACGTATCAGTGCCTGCAGATGTTGAAAAAGATGTTGAAGTATTGGTAGTAGATGACAATGCCGATATGCGGGCTTGCCTGGTAAGACTGCTGGAACCATATTTTACCGTCGTCAGCGCTAATAACGGGCAGGAT
>CAJYJH010000023.1 GCA_913775265.1 uncultured Mucilaginibacter sp.
GTTAAGAAAACGGAAGTAGAAGCGTAAATGTGGACACTTCCGTTTTTGTTTTTATATCTATTTCCTACAGATTTCCACCCTTTTGATTTTCTTCAATATCTAAATTTTCTAATTTTACTTCTGCATGGGTAAAGAGGTAAAAAGTAAACCGTCATCAGTTCAGCAAAAAATATTTGTATTAGATACATCTGTGATCTTATATGATCATAACGCTTTCGAAAATTTCCAGGAGCATGATGTGACCATCCCGATACAGGTATTGGAAGAGTTGGATAACATGAAAACCGGCAATGATACCCGCAACTTTGAGGCGCGTGGTTTTATCCGCTTGATGGACAACTATTCCCAAAATCATGTTTTAACGGAGTGGCTTCCACTCAACGGAAAAAATACGGGGCGCTTTAAAGTAATAGTAGATAAAAAATTGCCCGACAGCGATGCGGAATACATATTTGGCAATGACAAAATAGATCATCGTATTTTAAATGCTGCCTTAACCCTACAGCACGAAAATCAAACGAAAAAAGTCGTTTTAGTATCCAAGGATATTTGTCTGCGCTTAAAAGCAAAAGCGCTTAACCTCCACGCCGAAGATTATGAAACCGGCAAAGTAAAGAATCTCGAAGAGCTTTACACCGGTATAGGTGAAGTACCTAAAGTGACAGAGAAGCTTTTAAGTAAGCTCAACAAGCAACCGTTGCCTATTGAAGATTTTAAATTATCTGCACCAAATGGCAATATGTTCATCAAGCTGCATGGCAAAAATGGCGTTGTACCCGCCTTTTACCATCAGCAAACGGCTAAAGTTGAAAAAATACCTGAACAAACGGCTTTCAACATTTTTCCTAAAAGTATCGAGCAAACGTTTGCATTGCACGCCCTGCTCAATCCAGAAATTAAATTAATCACGATACAAGGAAATGCAGGCACCGGCAAAACGCTGTTGGCTTTAGCAAGCGCTTTAGAACAACGCAAAAATTATCGGCAAATCTTCGTTACCCGCCCCACTATACCATTAGGTAATAAAGATATTGGTTACCTGCCCGGCGATGCTAAGTCGAAAGTAGACCCTTATATGTCGCCCATTTGGGATAACCTTAAATTTTTAAAAGACCAGTTTGCCAGCGACGAGAAAATGCAGCACAAGATTGATGAGTTGGTGGCAACTGACAAAATATCGATTACACCCCTGGCCTTTATTCGTGGCCGTACGCTGAGCAAGATATTCTTTATTGTAGACGAGGCACAAAATCTTACGCCGCACGAGGTAAAAACGATCATATCAAGAGCCGGAGAAAACAGCAAAGTAATTTTTGCCGGCGATATTTACCAAATTGATACGCCTTATCTTGAAGCTGAGAGTAATGGATTATCTTATTTAATTGATAAAGCACGACATCACCCACTATATGCACACATCACATTACAAAAAGGCGAACGCAGCGAATTGGCTAATCTGGCTAATGAGCTTTTATAAAAAGCGGTCCACCAGTTTGTGAATGTCGGTCGTGATTTTGTGAATAAAGCCTAATTGTTCGTACAAAAGTTTTTGATCGGCCGTCAATTCAACAGCTTCTGCACCTTCCATTATAGGTTTATCCGGCGTAAGTTCGGGCGGTGTGCCGCCGAGCTTACGCGCGGCATCGTTTAATGAGTTGATGCTTCGGCGTACCAACTTTAAATTTTCGTGGCGGGAGCGATGCATATCTTTACCCGATACGCTTGAGGCTAATGTGGCGATGTAAGACGAAAGAATATGGTTAAGTACTACAAAACGGTGCACCTCCTTGCTGCGATGCTGCTTGTTTTTAGGTTCTGAAGCCATACGCTCAAACATGGCTGATAAGTTGGCCGATTTGATATAAACTTCCTTCCTGGCCAATTTATATTCCGTTACATCAACCGTAATGCCGCCGATGTTGTCTGCGATCTTAATCAGGTATCCTGCGTTAGCTTCTAAAACCTCATACAAGCTCTGTTTAAGCTGATCTGACTCCCAGGATGGAAACACCAGATAGTTGGCACTAAAAGCTATTACAGAGCCTACAAACGTGTCAATAATACGTTCTTCAGCAATCCCTACATGACCAACGCCCAAAAACTTAAACATGATAATGACGTAAGGCGTCATCAGTATAATAGCCACAATGTAATTGGTTCGTATAAAGCTGTAAGCGCCCACCATAAATACCGCAAGGATGATAAACTGAACGGTGTTGTTGTGTATAAACGTAAGTACTCCAATACCAATAATGCCACCCACAATGGTGCCTACCAAACGTTGCACATTACGCTGTTTAGATAAACTAAATGCAGGTTTTAAAATAACAATGATAGTGAGGATTACCCAGTAACTATGCGACCCAAAAGCCACGTTGCGCCCCATAAGATGACTCACAATGTGCAGTAACCCTAAGCTTTTGGTAATAACAAAACCAAACAAGCAAACCAGTGCTACCCGTAAAGCAAACCTGAAAGTAGAAGATTTAAAAGTTAAGTTGTCTAACAAAACCCTTGGCGAATAGTCTTGCCGGGCCACAAACCGGTCGTATGCTACCTGGTGCGGATTTTTAATTAAACGCTGATTTTTAGCAGACCGCAGTTTGTGATAACGATAGATGTTAACGATTTTTTGGTTGAGATCGCGCAGGTTGATGAGTACTTTCTTGAGCACCATGTTACTGCCTGCATGTTCCGGACCACCTGCTGCATCAATTTTCGCTTTTAGCTCTTCCAGGTCTTTGTCAAAATCTGCAGTAGAGTGATAGGAGGTATTAGACAGAACCGCATAACCAATGCTGTCCAGTTCGTCGCCCATCCGGTGTAATAACCGGCCTATATTCTCTAACACGCCGGTTTTGCCAAACTGCTCACGCATATGGTTGTAATCATAGTGCGTGGCCATAATCTGCTCAAATAAATCAACCAGATCAATAAATGTCAGCACTAGCATCCTACTATAATTACTCGACTCACGAACCACTATACGGCTTTTAAACAGCATCTCGCGCAAAGCATCCTGGTGCTGGCTTACTAATACCTGTTTTGATACCAATTTGTGGTAATTTTCTTCGATGTCAGTTTCAGGCAGATAGAAGTCTGCTTTAATGCGCAGAAAATCAACGATGTCGCCAATATTCTCCCCCAAAGCCTGCTGCGCAGCCCGGAATGGTCTTATGCCGAAAAACAGCATACTCATCAGCATATACCATATGCCGCCTGCAAGCATGATTAAACTATTCTGCACTACCTCCGATTCGGGAATGGGCTTGTCCATGGTAAAGATGAGCGCCAATAAACCCGCTGTGCCGATGGAGCCTGCCCGGTTGCCGTATACGACTAATATAGAAAAGAGAAACGCCAGAAACGTGACTTCAGCACCTAAAACCCAAAGGTTGTATCTTGCAAACCCGGTTACAATAGCCACTAATAGCATTACGGCGTTACCAATCATCATGGCATTACGCTTATGCAACGGCGGACCCGGATTGTCGATGGTCGTCATGCAGGCTGCACCTAACGAGAGCGTAAGTCCGGTTTGAAACATATCCATCTGCGCAAAAATGAGTGCAGGAGCCAACAACCCGGCACTGATGCGTAAACCATCAGAAAAATACTGGCTGAAGAAAAAACTTTTTATTTCGCGGGTTTGGTCAGACATTAGTTCGCAGCAACTGTAAGGGCAAATATATAAACCTACGTTAAAGTAGGTAACAGTTATCCAATAACTATAAATTGCAATCTAAGTTTGATTATTAAAAGGAATGCGGTAATTTATGCCCGTTTAACATAAACAATGCTCTGTTCTTCTAATTGCTCATAACTTATGTCTGCTACTTCAACCACCACACAGCGCGAAACTGTGTTTAGTCAGGAAGTGATTACCCGCTTCGAGCTGTATAACAGCCTTTTTTTAACACTGCCTTTTTACCAGGTAAAAGACACCGGTATTCTATTACCCTTCTTCAGTTCACATTGCGAAAAGGGTGTAGCTCAACTTAAATCGCCGGTAGAAATTATCGAGTCTTTTTTTGATGAAAGAGTGCCAGGTGTTGATGAACATGAACAAATTAACCGTTTGTTCCGCTTTATACAGTATATCGAAAGACAAGTGGTGTTGTTTGATGCCATCGAAGACTCATCATTCAGTAAGCTGGTTCGTACAGATGACAGTGGTTCGTTGCAAGGCCTGTTGCAACAAGCAGCCAGCAGTGATGAGTCGTTTGAAAAAATAGCAGAAAAGCTAAAAAACTTTTCGCTGCGCTTGGTTCTAACAGCTCACCCGACACAGTTTTACCCAAGCTCGGTGTTAGGCATCATGACTGATTTAATAGAGGCATTAAAAACAAACGATATTAACGCTGTAAATCTGTTGCTGCAGCAATTGGGTAAAACGCCATTCTTTAATAAAACTTCGCCCACGCCGGTGGATGAGGCAATAAATCTAATCTGGTTTTTGGAGAATGTGTTTTATTATGCCTTAGCTAATATTCAAACGCGCTTAAATCATGAATTTGGCATCGACTCACTCAGCCATCCTATATTCGAGCTTGGTTTTTGGCCTGGGGGCGATCGCGATGGCAACCCTAATGTTAAAACAGACTCGACCAAAACGGTAGCAGCAACATTAAGGCAGATTATCTTTAGGTGCTACTATCGAGATTACCGGACCTTAAAACGTCGTGTTACTTTCAGGGGGGTTGAAGAACCAATGAATAAATTGGGGCAATTACTATATGATAACGCCTTTAGTCCGAAACCCGAAACCGGCAATTTACAGGGCGAAATGCTACGTTTATTAGGAGAGATTACCGCTACGTTAGAGAAAGATCATGACGGCATCTTCACCGATTTAGTTGAAGATCTAACTTTAAAGGTGAATTTATACGGTTGTTATTTTGCGTCATTAGATATCAGGCAAGACAGCCGCGTATTAAGATCGGTTTTCCAGCACGGCTTACAGCAATCAGAATTGAATAACGGCTTACCAGCCGAAGGATATGAACAGTTAAGTGAGGACGAAAAACTGAGTCTCATTAGCTTCAATGAATTTGACTACCCATGTAGTGAAACGCCGGCGAGTGGCGAAAGCGACCCGATGATTTTGGATACGCTTTGTACCATCAGACTAATGAAAACTATACAGGAGCATAATGGTGAAAAGGCTTGCCACCGATTCATTATCAGCAATTGCCAACAGGCATCCGACATTTTGCAATTGATGAATTTGTTTTTATGGTGCGGTTGGAGCAAAGATTCATTGACCATTGACTTTATGCCTCTGTTTGAAACAGTTAACGACTTAAAACACGCAGCAGGAGTGATGGAAAAATTATATACCCATCCATATTATAAAGAGCATTTGGCCAAAAGAGGTAACAAGCAAATGATCATGTTGGGCTTTTCGGACAGTACCAAAGATGGTGGTTACCTCATGGCTAACTGGTCTATTTACCAGGCTAAAGTTGAACTAACGGCCATTACTAACAAATATGATATCGAGTTGGCGTTTTTTGATGGGAGGGGAGGTCCGCCGGCACGCGGCGGAGGTAAAACTCACCGCTTTTATGCGGCCATGGGTAAAGAGATTGCCAACAATCACATCCAGTTAACTATTCAGGGACAAACGGTAAGTTCGCAATACGGCTCTGTCGAAACTGCTAAGTACAATATTGAGCAATTGGTAAACGCCGGTATAGCATCGGCATTGCACCCTAATCATCGAGATTTGCTGGACGAAAATCACAAGAGCTTAATCTCGAGCATGGCCGACGAAAGTTTTAGCAAATTCATGGCCTTAAGGCAAGATCCGTTATTTACAGAATACCTGGAAAATAAGAGCCCATTAAAATTATTGTCGAACATCAACATTAGTAGCCGGCCAACTAAGCGTAACGCTGGTGCGCCGTTGAAATTGGAAGACTTACGCGCTATCAGTTTTGTGACATCGTGGAGCCAGCTAAAACAAAATGTTCCGGGTTTTTATGGTGTTGGATCGGCATTGCAAAAAGCTAAGAATTCGGGGCAGTGGCAAGAAGTTGTTGACTTATATAAATCTTCAGGCTTTTTCAAAACCATGATTGATAATTGTATGATGTCGATGTCGAAATCAGACTTCCGTATTACAGCCCACTTAGAACACGATGAGCATTACGGCGCATTTTGGCTAATGTTGAAGACAGAGTATGATCTCACTAAAAAGTTACTACTTGAATTAACCGGAAATCAAGAACTGATGCAGGAATACCCGGTCGAAAAGCGATCAATAGCAATGCGCGAGCGAATTATTCTGCCGTTGGTAGTAGCGCAGCATTACGCTTTAGAAAAACTTAAGTTTGCCGAAACCGATGAGCTTAAAGCAGCTTACAGTAAGTTGGTAATCCGTACAGTTTACGGTATCGTTAACGCAGGCCGTAATTTGGCTTAGTGTGCTGGATTAAGCAAAGTTTAAGCGCTTAAATAAAGTATTAAGCTGAAACCTGTTGTAAGGTTTGTTGTTAAACTTATGAATCTGCAAACCTACATCTGTTTAAGACATGAAAAAACTACTTTATTTAGGCGCTGTAACTTTAATTTTAATTTCGGCAACGGCGTGTAACGACAACCGTAAAGCCAAAAACTACAACGAGAAAACCCTGGTGGATGATATGGATTTGTCTTTTATTAAAAAAGCTAACGAAGCCGGGCTGACGGAAATTAAAGCGGCCACAGTAGCGAAAAGTAAATCGCAAAATCCAAAAGTTATCGGCTTTGCCAACATGATGATTGCAGATCACACGACAGCAAATAAAGAGCTTCAGCAAATTGCAGACAAGAAATACGTCGCTCACGAAGACAACGTTATCAGCCAAGAGCATCAGACAATGATTGACAGCATCAGTAAATTGAATGGTCCGCAGTTTGACAAAGCTTACATGACGATGATGGTTGATGATCACACCAAAGTAGTTGCCTTATTCAGTGACATGACGCGCAACACCAGCAAAACAATCAATAATTACGTTGCCAAATATCTGCCTAAATTGCAAGAGCATTTAAACTCAGCTAAATCAATCAACGCTTCGTTGTAGACTTAGCTTAATAGATTATTTAAGCGAGTAGTCAGTAAAATGATTGCTCGCTTTTTTTGTGCTTCTAACTAATGTGTATTATCAATCAAAATCACTTACACATGTTTATTACTCAACGTAGTCCCGACGATTAATGCAAAGATGGTGCTCCAGTAGAATACGGATAAGCTATAAGCTAGAGCACTCTACATCATGATACAAATCCTAAGAATAAACTAGCAATTTTTTCATTTCCTATAATTAACATTATGTTAAGTAAAAAATGTAAATAAAAATGGCTCACCTATTTGATAAGCCATTTTCAAAATTATTGAATTGCGTCGATTCTCTTTTTAATCTCTGCTGTTTTAACAGTATCTTTTTTAATGATATAGTAGTTACGCAAGTTGCCTAAAGCGCTCGCCGACTTTGGATCAAGCTCTACCGCTTTTTCTAAATATGGTTTTGCCTTATCAGCTGCAGCATTAACTTTTGCCATCAATGCTTTGTATTCTGCTTGTTTGCTCATTGGCAATTTGTTGGCGGTGTTGTAATCATCAACAGCCGATGTCATTAAGGTATAGCCCATGTTAAGGTTAGCATCAAAGTAAGTTGGGTCAATCTCTACAGCTTTTGCGTAAGCAGCAGCAGCTTTATTAATAGCCTCGTCTTTAGCTTTCAATGCGGCAGCTTTAGCAGCCGGATCTTTTGCAGCTTTGGCAGCTTTATCTTTTGAATCGGCAATTTTACCGTAAGCTACACCTGAGTAGAAATAAAGCGTTTTGTTTTTAGGATCGTTGGCGATAGCCGCTTCAATTTTATCAACAAACTCAGCTTGTTTGCCTTGCTGTAAAGCAATTTCCACCTCGCGGCCACGCAGGTTAGCGTTGTTGGGGAATTTGCTTACACCTTCGGTAACAGCATTTAACGCTGCAGTGGTATCTTTGCTCATCAAATAAAGATTTGATAAGTCGGCATAGATATCAGCACGACGGCTGTAATTCGTAGTTACCAATTTTTTGTAATTGGTGATTGCCACCGGAATGTTTTGTGAATTGATAGCTGCTAAACCAGTGTAATAGATTGCAGTAGTATCTTCCGGATAAGCAGTTCTGTAAAAGTCAAAAGCTTTATATGCATCAGCATATTGCTTAGCCTGAAAGTCTTTTACGCCTCTGTTTAATTGATAGTATGCTAAATACTGATTTGCTGCATCAGTTATTTTCTTGTACTCACCTTTAGTATCTAACTCTTTAGCTTTTTTCATCGCTTCTAAAGAAGTGTTGTAAAGCGGCGTTGATGTAGTAGCGACAGTATCATTATAAGCTAAAGCACCATAGATGGCACTTTTCAATGCAAAAGTTTGAGGCATCACGCCGGTTTTTGAATCGGCAGATGCTTTGTCGATAGCTGCTTTTGCGGTGTTAATACTGGTACCGGCCATACTTGCCATGGCCTTATTTTGGCGGAACGTCTCGTATTTATCATACTCAGTTTGCGCCGTGTTAAGCTCAGATTTTTGTGCAAAAACCGTTGCCGAAAACAGGCTTAAGGTACCTGCTATCAAAAATTTAATTTTCATAGATTTATTCAATTAGTGAACTGTTGCAAATTATAATTTATCTTGTTTAATTGATCGTCGTTGCCGGTTTTAGTGTAAACCAGTTGCAATAGCTTTAAAAGCTTAACGTTTTTTGGAGACATTTCATATGCCTTTTGTAACCACAATCCCGCTCTCGATAAATTTTTATCTGCCTCCTCCTTATTTTTAGTTTTGGCACTTTGCTTCATGTACAACAAGCCAAGATTAAAAACAGGTTCGTAACTGGTGCTGTTTAATTCAATAGCCCGTAAGTACAACGACTCTGCCCTGTCGTATTTTTCTAAATGATCGTAGCAATTAGCTGCAATGTAAAATACATTAGCGTCCGTGCTATATGCATCTATTAAATCTTTCAATAACGGTTCTAAATCTTTATAATTGTTTTGGTTATTATAAATATTGGCTTCCTCCAACAATAATCCCTTATCAGCAGAAAGTAAATGTCTCCCCTTTTTCAGCACGTCCAAAGCTTCAGACGTATCTCCCATTGTTTTATAGATATTAGTAGCTGCCAACACATATTCAGCTTTAACACTATCCGCAGTCAACAACGTTTCATAATACTTTACAGCCTTTTGCAAATGCCCGGCACGGGCGTTGGCATAAGCTATATACGTGTTAACCTGGCCAAACTTGGGTGCATATTGTTGTGCTTTTTCAAAATTGGTTACTGCGTTATTAAAATTGAGATGGCGCACATCGTCAAATCCATTGCGGATGTAAACATTAGCCAGGCAACGTTTTGAAAAATCGAGCTCGGTTTGATAACGATAAATTTTTTTATTTTTCGACAGTCTGTCTATAAGATTTACTGTCTTGTCAAAAAAATCCGGCGGGTTACCGAGCTTATTTGTAGAATCAATGTAAGCTATGCTGGAGTACACAATAGCTTTGTAGATATTCTTATCCAGATTAGATGAATCCTTACGCGTTTTAATCAGGCTATCGACTGATTTTTTAGCGTTGGTTAGATACTTGAGTTCGCCTTTTTGGCGGTAGTAAGCAAGATTGTTTACCACAACCTTTAAAGCTTCGGTTTGCCCGAACGCTAAAGGAGCGGTAAACAATCCTAATAAAACCAGAAAAATGATTTTACGGCTTAATAACTTCATTTTTATTCATTTTCGGCATCGTCTGGTGCATCGCTGGCAGGGCTGTCGGTATCTTCTTCGCCTACATCACTTGCGTTAGTACTCAAACTGCTCTCAATTGCTTGCTCCAGTTCCTCCTCTTCGCTGTGCTCAATTTTAGCTACCGATGCAATCTCATCATTTCCTTTAAATGATATCAACCTCACTCCTTGCGTTGCCCGCCCCATCACACGTAATTGATTCATCGCAATGCGTATAATAATGCCCGAACGGTTAATAATCATCAGATCGTCCGTATCAGTAACGTCTTTGATGGCAACAAGTTTGCCGGTTTTTTCAGTAACATTAATAGTTTTTACACCTTTACCGCCACGGTTAGTTACACGGTAATCTTCGATATCCGTACGTTTACCATAGCCTTTTTCAGATACTACTAACACTGTTGTTTCAGCATCATTAACGGCTATCATACCCACTACGGCATCATTTTCATCTTCCAGAGTTATACCACGAACACCGGTTGCCGTACGCCCCATTGGTCTAACCGTAGCTTCATTAAAACGAATAGCGCGGCCTGATTTTAAAGCCATTACAATTTCGCTGGTACCTGTAGTTAAAGTAGCTTCTAACAAGGTGTCGCCATCATTTATGTTGATAGCGTTAATACCGTTAGCACGCGGACGCGAATAAGCCTCAAGTGAGGTTTTCTTAATCGTGCCTTTGCTGGTACACATAATGATGAAATTATTCTCCAGATATTCCTGATCTTTCAAATTCTTCACCTTGATGTAGGCCTTAATTTTCTCCTCTTTAGGGATATTGATAATGTTTTGTATCGCCCGTCCTTTAGAAGTACGGGTACCCTCAGGTATCTCGAATACTCGCAACCAGAAACAACGACCAGCCTCGGTAAAGAACAACATGTAGTTGTGGTTGGATGCCACCAGTAAGTGCTCAATAAAGTCTTCGTCGCGGCTGTTGCTGCCTAACGATCCTTTACCGCCTCTGCCCTGTCTGCGATACTCGGTTAACGGCGTACGCTTAATGTAACCCTCATGCGAGATTGTGATAACTACTTCTTCATCTTCAATAAAATCTTCGGTCATCATTTCGGCGCTGGAGTGTACCATTTCGGTTTTGCGCTCGTCGCCGTACTTCTCTTTGATCTCGAGTAATTCGTCTTTGATAATCTGCATCTGCAATGCCGGATCGGCCAGTACAGACTTCAAATACTCAATCGTCTCCATCAGTTGCGCGTACTCTTCTTTAATTTTATCACGCTCCAGGCCGGTTAAACGGCGAAGCGTCATATCCAAAATAGCGCGGGCCTGTATCTCGCTTAAGCCAAATTGAGTCATTAAGCCATCGCGTGCCTCTTCGGGAGTGGCCGACGCACGGATCAAACGAATTACCTCATCCAGGTGATCTAAAGCAATCAGTAAACCTTCCAAGATGTGCGCACGTTTTTCAGCTTCAGCCAGTTCGTAACGGGTACGACGCACAACCACTTCCTGCCTGTGCTCCACAAAGTGGTGAATCAGGTCTTTCAGGTTCAACAGCATTGGGCGGCCTTTAACCAGCGCAATGTTGTTTACACTAAAAGAAGTCTGCAGCGAAGTGTATTTGTACAAGTTATTTAACACGATGGCGGCGTTACCATCACGTTTAACTTCATAAACCACCCGGATACCTTCGCGGTTAGATTCGTCGCGAATGGTAGAGATGCCTTCAATCTTCTTTTCGTTTACCAGTTCGGCAGTACGCTCAATCATGTGCGCCTTATTTACCTGGTAAGGTATTTCAGTAACCACGATACGCTCACGGTCGTGATTAAACGTTTCTATCTCAGCACGGGCGCGTAAAATGATACGGCCACGACCTGTTTCAAAAGCATCTTTAGCCCCTTCATAACCATAAATTATACCACCGGTCGGAAAGTCCGGACCTTTGATATAATTCATCAATTCAGACACCTCAATATCGCGGTTGTCAATTAACGCCGTAGTGGCATCAATAACCTCAGTTAAATTGTGAGGTGCCATATTGGTGGCCATACCTACCGCAATACCTGATGCACCGTTTACCAAAAGGTTAGGTATTTTAGCAGGTAGTACGCTTGGTTCTTCGAGCGAGTCGTCAAAGTTTAGCTGATAATCAATCGTATCTTTATTGATATCAGCCATCATTTCTTCGGCTATCTTTTGCAGGCGTGCTTCAGTATAACGCATTGCTGCAGGGCTGTCGCCGTCAATAGAACCGTAATTGCCCTGGCCGTCTACCAACGGATAGCGTAAGCTCCAATCCTGGGCCATACGTACCATGGTGTCGTAAACAGATGAGTCGCCGTGCGGGTGATATTTACCCAACACTTCCCCCACGATACGGGCTGATTTTTTAAACGGCTTGCCGCTGGCCAAACCTAAATCGAGCATACCGAATAATACACGTCTGTGTACGGGTTTTAAGCCGTCGCGTACATCGGGCAAAGCCCGGCCAACAATAACCGACATTGAATAATCAATGTAGGCCGACCGCATTTCTTCGTCAATGTTTATAGGAATGATTCTGTCTTCGTTCTGTGAATTATCTTCAGCCATTTGAAATTTTATGTAAGAAAAATTTGCTCAATGTTTTTAGGTTGATGTGCAAAAACTGACCTGCGAAGATACAAAATTTACCTTAAAATGTCGGATTATTTACCAACATTCAGGCCTCTGTACTGGTATGTGACGCTTTGCAAACAATGAATAAATGCGAAACTTTTTGCGCTATTTTACACGTACCCAGTACTCTTCTACCTGCATTCCGGTGGGTAGTTTTCCTTTCAAAACCAAGGTATCTTTACGCCTGCTAACTTGGTACTGCACGGCTTTGTTAGTAAGCTTAGAGGGTTGCATACTGTAGGTTTCCGTTTCAATATATTTATTACCTGAAAGAGAATACTTGCCCGACTGATATTTTTCAGGCTTGCTCCCGGATGCTAAGATAAACGCGTTGAATGTTTTGTCGGTATACACGCGTTGAAGCTGGTAGCCATCAGTGCTGCCTTCAGGCTTACCATTATAAATACCTCCGGCAAAACGCCATTTACCTTTAATTGAGGGAGATGGCACACTGAATGCCATTATAGTAAGCAGACTAAATATAGCAGCTATGCATATTTTTTTCATGAGGAGCATTTAAAATAATTAATAATTGACTTATGAGGTCCAACTAATTCCCTTTTTTAAAAGGCTTAATGTTGTTTCCTCCTCACTGCCTGCTTCTGGCTCGTAATTGTAAAGCCATTGAGCAGTTGGAGGTAAACTCATTAAAATAGATTCTATGCGCCCGTTAGTTTCTAGTCCAAACTTAGTACCAGCATCATATACAAGATTAAATTCGGCGTAGCGACTACGGCGCTGATACTGCCATTGCTGTTGCTGTTTGTTGTAAGGCTTGTGGCGATTTCGATTAACCAGTTCGGTATACACCGGTGCAAAGGTGCGCCCAACCGCTTTAGAGAATTCAAAAATATTTTCCCAGCTTATGTCATCGCTGGCAGTTAAACGGTCGTAAAAAATACCGCCTATACCACGTGTCTCATTCCGGTGTTTAATAAAGAAATAATCATCGGCCCAGGTTTTAAAGCGATGATAGAAATCAGGATGAAATTGGTCGCACGTGGTTTTTAATTGATCATGAAAAAAACGGGCATCATCTTCGATCACATAATGAGGTGTTAAATCTATGCCGCCTCCAAACCAACGTGAAGGCTGACCGCCCTCAACAGCCGAAGGCATTTCAAAATAACGGATGTTCATGTGAATGATCGGAACCATAGGGTGATTAGGATGCATTACGATAGACACGCCGGTGGCAAAAAAATCCTCCTGCTCCACTTTCAGCCCACGCTTAACTGATTCTGGTAACTTACCATGTACAGCCGAAAAGTTGACGCCGCCTTTTTCCAAAATATTTCCATTTTGGATAACACGTGTACGACCACCGCCACCGCCATCGCGTTCCCAAATTTCCTCAACAAAGGATGATTGTCCGTCCAGTTGCTCGAGTGCTGAGCAAATTTCGTCTTGTATTTGCTTGTACTCTTCCGCTATTTGTTCCTTACTGATCATGGCGCAAAAATGCAAAAAATGGAAGTCTAACGTGTCATATTCATTTCGGATGTTGCATCAGCAGGTGTAACATCTCTGTCATCTTCCATGTAATTAAGATCTTTACCAAAAGTTTCTTTTAATTGACTAAGCGCAAACAAGGCAATTACTGTAACAATTGCCATCATAACATAAGCGCTGGTGATAATGCTGTTGTGGTTGCCTCGGGCATTAAAAAACCCGATAAAAAACTCAAAGGCCAAATGGATAGGAATAAGTGAGCCACGCACAAAATTAGGTACTGTGGTGGTTACCGTCGCCCTGATGTTGGTACCAAATTGCTCTGAAGCAATAGTGACAAATGTTGCCCAGTAACCGATACAGAAACCGATAAATAAACTGATAACTACAAAACGCCCCGGTGTAATACCATAAGAATTTAGATATACCACCACACTCACCACCGAAAGTAATTGGAAGATCAGCATCGTTAATCGTCTTGATTTAGTAACCTGCGCTAATAAACCGGCAAACATATCTCCAACCGAAAGCCCTATGTAGGTATACATCACCCCCGTACCAGCGCTTAAAACTTCGTGAGCGCCTAATTGCTTACCAATTTCCGGCGCTTGAGTAATTAATATGCCGACCACAACCCATAACGGGGGGCCGATAAGTATACAGTAGAGGTATTTTAAAAAGCGTTGTTTGTTGGTAAACAGCATCAAGAAATTACCTTTAGACACTGAGCTTTCCTCAGCCTGCTTAAACATGCCCGATTCAAATGTACCGACCCGCAAAAGGAGCAATAATAAACCTAAGCCACCACCAATAAAGTAGGCACGTTGCCAGCCGTACTGGGCAACAGTTGCCGCGGCGGCCGCACCAAGCAAACCAACAACTGCCACCAGCATAGTACCATAGCCGCGGTTTTCTTTACTCATGGTTTCGCTAACCAAGGTAATACCGGCACCCAGTTCGCCAGCCAGGCCTATTCCAGCAATTAAACGAACAATGGCATAAGTATAATAGTCGGTAGCAAAACCGTTTGCAAAGTTGGCCAGCGAGTACAACAGTATCGAACCGAATAAAACTTTGATGCGGCCGAATTTATCGCCAATGACTCCCCAAATAATTCCGCCTACCAACAGGCCAAACATCTGCATGTTCAAAATAAATTCGCCTTTCGTACGCATATCAGCATCGCTCACTCCAACATCATGTAGGCTTTTTATTCTAACTATCGAAAAAATCAGGAGATCATATATATCAACAAAGTAGCCTAAAGAGGCTACCAGAACCAGAAAAATAATGCTTTTGTTGTTTTTAACTACTGAAGAGTCAGGCATGATAAAGGATAAGAAATTAGTCAAATTAGCGTGCAATATAAAAGTTTGGCCACAAAAAAACCCCTGCACAGCAGAGGTTTTATTTTATGAGTTTATTAGGTTATACTTTTCTAACTCTTACGGCCTGTAAACCTTTACGGCCTTCTTCAACTTCGTATTCTACGTTGTCGTTATCTTTAATGGCATTTACGCCGCCTTCAACATCTTTAAAGTGTACAAAAAGGTCTTTGCCTTCGTCGGTAATAATAAAACCAAATCCTTTTTGAGTGTTAAACCATTTAACTTTCCCGGTTTTCATAATTTTAATAATATAGTTTATAAGCGATTGATAATCCTGGCCAAACTGAGGAGGTTAAACGTCAATTCGGAAAGTTTATACCAAATTAAATAATTTATTTTAATAACAAAATTATTATAACTCACTATATTATTTCAACACACCGCAGGAATGCCAAATTTTTAGTTGCGTAAAAGTGCCATGTAGGTGAAACTAGTCAATCCAGACAAGCATTTATGATACAGGCACACTTTCTCCTAAAGACGCCAGTATGCCCCGCACTTCCGTCGGATTACGAACAAAAAATTTGGCGAGCGAAGCCCCGGTGCCAACTTTTATAGTGATGGCACTGTCAGGTAACGCTTTAAACAGGTCTTCGTCGGTGAAATCATCACCTAAAGCCATAATAAAATCGTAATCGGTCTGTTCGACCAAGCTTAGCGCAGCTTTCCCTTTATTAATTTCCATGTTTTTCACCTCTACAACTTTGTCTCCTGGGAGTAACTGTAAGCCTTTGTCGGTAGCCAGAAATTTCAGCGTATTCATCAACTCATTTGCCCTAAGTTCACCCAAACCAGCTTCGGCCTTACGATAGTGCCATGCCAAGGAATATGTTTTTTCTTCGATGAAAGATCCAGGAGTTCGATCAACATACTTCTCGAAAATACTATACAGATCTTTTTTCCAGGCTGTAGATAAGCCGTTAATTTTGTGCCAGTCTGAACCTTGTTCTTTAAACCACGCACCGTGCTCTGCCACCAGATAAATATTTTTATCTCCGAACCAATCGCCAAGGTTGTCGTGCTTTCGACCGCTGATGATGACTACCTGATTGTGTGGGTCGGAAGAAAGCTGCGTTAAAAGGTGATATAATTCTGCATCAGGCGATGCCTGGTTAACATTTGCTTTAAAACCTACCAGGGTACCGTCGTAATCCAAAAAGATTATACGCTTACTGGTGCCCCGGTATCGGTTAATAATGGATTTTGCAGTCACAGAATGCACATGCCGTGTTTGCATAGAACGTTGCATTAACTTAACTTCCTGCAAACGCTCCATAAATATATGCACCCAATGTTTTACGTTAAACTTAGCCACCAGTTGGCGCATTTGGCTCATACGCCTTTGCTGTTCAGCAAGTGGCATATTCAGCGCTTCTATAATGGCATCTTTAACCTGAGTTACATTATTGGGGTTAACTATCAATGCATCAATGAGTTCTTTAGATGCACCTGCCATTTCACTTAATACTAACACGCCGTCATTATTTGTACGGCTTGCCACATACTCTTTACTTACCAAGTTCATGCCATCGCGCATGGGATTTACCAAACAAACGTCGGCAGTGCTGTACAACGCCGATAGCATTTCTATGGGTAATGACCGATAGTAATAGGTAATCGGTGTCCAGTCAATGGTGCGATAACGTGCATTAACGTTACCAACCTTTTTATCAATCTGGTCGCGCAGATAGGCGTAAGATGCCACAGTATCGCGCGATGGAACAACTACCATATAAAGTGTTACTTTACCTATGTATTCCGGATGATCATTCAAAAGCAATTCAAAAGCCTGCAAACGTTGTAATATACCTTTGCTGTAGTCCAACCTGTCGACGGACAGGATGATCTTGTTATCTATAAATATATCTTGTATTTGTAGTGCTTGCTCTTTTACCTCAGATGTTTGGGGGAGTCCGGAATATTTTTTCTCATCAATACCCATCGGGAAGGATTCTACCACGATAGTACGCTCTCCGCTTGTAATGATGTTTGATGATATCGGAACCGGTAATAACCGAGACACCGAACTTAAAAAGTGTCTTACATCATCAAAAGTATGAAAGCCTATTAGATCGGCTCCTAACATGCCCTCCAGTAATTCATTACGCCACGGAATTAACCGGAACATTTCGTGAGATGGGAATGGAATATGTAAGAAAAAACCTATGGATACGTCGGCACGTACCTGCCTGATTAGCGCAGGTAGTAGCAGTAATTGATAATCATGAATCCAAACGGTATCACCATCTTCCAGATTTTCTAAGATAACGTCTTTAAACTTCTGGTTTACACTTTTATAGTATTCCCAATGAGAAGGATTATATGTAGTGTAGGTAGATGCGTAATAATGAAACACCGGCCAAAGCACGTCGTTTGAAAAACCTTCATAAAACTCGCTGATGTCTTCTTGCGTCAGGTATACAGGTAATAAGCTTAGTTCTTTGAGTTGGCTGGTTACTTGTTCGGTTTTATCGGGCTCAATTACCTGGCCGGGCCATCCTATCCAAACGTTACCATTTTGTTTGTAAACAGTTCCCAAGCCGGTAGCTAAGCCGCCTTCGCTCGGAACTAATTGATATTCGCTATCGGTTTCTTTGATCTTAACGGGTAGCCTGTTAGATACAATAATTGTTTTCGGCATATATAAATGCGTTGGTTGCTATTTATAAAACCGAAAAGGCAGATGTTGTTTTAACAAATAAGTTGTAGAACCGGTACCTAACAAAAAAACCGCACCAAATGGTGCGGCTTAAAAACTTGATTAATAAGAAAATATTAATTTTTTGAAAGTACTTCAACAGCAGATGTAGGGCTGATACGTAAGGTAGTTTCTTTATCGGCTTTGTAGATGGTTAACAAGTAAACTTCATCTTCGCCAACGTTTGATGTTGCTAAACGTGTTAATGGTGATGAAGAAGTTTCAGCGTATTGGAAACGAATCAACTCTTTAACATGGAATCCTTCGTATTCGCGAGCAATTTGTTTTTTAGCGTGAGTAGGTAAAATGTTGTAAGTAACAGCTTCAGTATGACCTATATACTTGCCATTAGTATCGTAGTAAGCAGACATTTTAACATTCTCTACAGTAAAATCAACTTTTTCGAAGTTTTCATTTACTGTCCAGGTCATGTCTTTAGCATCAACAAATTCCGACTCAAACTGACGTAGAACAAAATAAGGAACCTTGTTTACATCATCAGACTTTTTACCGCCGTCGGCAGCGAATGTGGTTAAACTCAAAATTGCAAATAAGGCGCTCAGTAATGTTATCTTTTTCATATTGCTTTATTTTTGTTGTCTTTAATTTTAAATCTGCAACAAATTTAAGTCAATAATATTAAAATGATAAACAAAATTTATTTTTTATGAAAATTTCACAAAATAAAGCCTATAAGTTTGTCTTTTTAAAATTTAACCGATTACTTATGGTTTAAAATAACAAATTGCTAATGATGAACTTCAATTGTAAATAATTTATCATTTATTTACAACAAACATTGAATTACTTACAACTAATTAAGCCTTCTAATATAATCTAAGAAAAGAAAAAGAGCTTCCCTCTTTTGATCAGTTAAAGGGTAATCAATTTTGTGTAACAGATAATCTTTGATGTCGAAGTCCTCACGCATCTCCATTTCCGTAAAAAGATTTTCACGATGATCGAGCCCGTATTGCAGTGATTGATTAAGCGTGTCTATAAACGATTGTGGTATGGGTTTGTTAGCAATCCACGCCGCGAAGGTAAAAGGCAAACCAGTAAATTTAGTCCACTCCTCGGCTAAATCATATACAAACGGATAACTGTTTGCTTTACCGAAGGTACGATCACCAATCTGCACAAACGCAGTTTTTACATCATCTGATTTTCCGTAATCGTCAGCATCAACTTTTAGCTGCGGGCTAAGTTTCCAGTAGTTTTGCAGTAAAACACGCGCCAAATTATTTGAAGAACGCGACTGCGGATCTAATTGTAATACATCTACCTCATTTATTGGGCAGTTGCTAAATATAAATACTGAATTTACCGCTCCTACGGCTCCTATACAATAATCAGAAACCAGATGCCATTCGGGCAGGCTTAGTGTGGCGGCTACCGGTATAAGGCCAATATCAACCTTGTCATCGATCAGTTTTTGAGCACACTCGGCAGGGATATCCAGACTTAAATCAATCTGATTGATAATATCGGTATGTTGCAGACCGTATAAAAAAGGTTTGGTGTTAGTGTAACTAACAGCCGAAATACGTATTTTTTTCAAAGAAACTATTTAATGAATTTTAAGATGGATGGCGTTATTAAAATCGGTTATGGTGAACCGCTGGCCATCAAATATAACTTTATATAGCACGAGGTTTTGGTGCGGGAAATCGTCCATGTGTTTTAAAGATTTTCCGGTAAGCAAGCATAAAAATAAACGCATGGCACGGCCATGCATACAGATCAGTACATTTTTCTCTTCAGGATGGCCCATGATTACCTCGAGTGCCTGCTCCTGTCGTTGCTTAACCTCATTGGGGCTTTCACCACCTTCAAATTTGGCATCCAAATTACCTGATGTCCACTCGCGCATGATTTTTAAAAATGCGGATTTGGTTTCGGGAGTGCTTGGTTGTCCCTCGTATTTGCCCCAAGCCAACTCATCCAAGCCCGAAAGTTTTTCGACCGGTAAACCTAAGTCTATAAATTGCTGAACACTTTGCTGCGTACGTTTTAATTCCGATATGTAAATCTTATCAAAGGGAATGTGTCTGTAAGCAGTATAAAACAGCTCTGCCTGTTTACGGCCTTCGCTGTTCAGTTCGGTATTCATCCCCCGGCCCTGTACAATGCCCTGTTTATTTAAATCGGTTTGCCCGTGGCGTACGATGTATAGTGTTTTTTCTATCATTGCTTAGTTGATAACCGGCAGCTTGTAAAAATGAGGTTTGGTCTCTTCCGGAAATTGGTAGTCCATATAATCGGTAACCACGTTATAAAGTGTATCGCGCTCAATTGGATGTCGGCCTACCTGTTTAATCAGCTCAACCAGTTGTTTAGTGCTCATGCCCGGATGCTGTTCTTCGGCACCGGCCATTGAGTAAATCTTGGTGGTATCATCAAGCGTACCATCAATGTCGTCAACACCAAAGTTTAACGAAAGTTGCGCCGTGGTACGGCTGATCATGGCCCAATAAGCTTTGATGTGATCAAAATTATCCAAGTATATACGTGCAATGGCGTAATTACGCAAATCTTCAATGACTGACGACTCCGCTACATTAGACATCTGATTATCCTTGTTACGGAATTTCAAAGGTATGAAGGTCTGGAATCCGCCTGTACGATCCTGCAACTGACGTAGCTGCTCCATATGGTCCACCCGGTGATAATACTCTTCAATATGGCCATAAAGCATAGTTGCATTTGAACGCATGCCCAGTTTGTGCCATTCTTCGTGTATTTGCAGCCACTGGTCGCCTGTACATTTATCTTTCGCAATCTGTTCGCGTATTTCGGGATGAAAGATTTCGGCACCTCCGCCCGGCATTGATTCCAAACCTGCTTCTTTCATTAACCTCATGCCGGCAGCATAGTCTACTTTGGCTTTTTTAAAGATGTAATGATACTCAACAGGCGTAAGCGCTTTTACATGCAAGTCAGGGCGATGCGCTTTAATAGTACTAAACAATTGCTGATAAAACGGCATATCGTACTGAGGTAATACGCCACCTACAATATGCACTTCGGTTACCGGTTCGTTATCATATTTTTTAACAATGTCGAGCATCTCATCCATCGTATACTCCCACCCTTCTGAGCGCTGTTTGATCAAGCGCGAATAAGAGCAAAACTTACAATCATAAACACAAAGATTGGTAGGTTCGATATGAAAGTTGCGGTTGAAGTAGGTTTTATTGCCATGACGCTTTTCGCGCACATAGTTGGCTAAAACGCCTAAATAACCCAATTCTGCTTTTTGATATAGTATTACTCCTTCGTCAAAGGTTATACGCTCATTGTTTAGTACTTTTTGAGCTATATGTTTAAGATCGTCAGCTAAACGGTCATCCTGGAGCAGCACTGAGAGTTGTTGTTCAGCATCCATGTTAAAAGTAGTATTATCGCGCAAAGGTAACAATTAAGACACTTGCGCATATCACTTGTTTGTAACATTGTTTCAGTTGCCGGGTTTGCAATTCATTAAAGATAAATTCAATACATGTTACAACGCTTACCCTCGATAAAACCTTTTAACAACAAAGGCTTTTTCGTAAGAAAAAGCCTTTATCTGATCATATCTATAGTGTAATCAATTATACACTTTTACCATAAAAATATAGTTGCGTATCTTATTAAACTGTTGAGCTTGAGTTAGACCACTCAAGCTGCTTTTATTGTTTAATACAATTTTATTATCAGTTGAGTCTTTAGTAATTTCTTTAGCTACTCTAAACAAGTATCTCGATTTAATGGCATATGCAGCCCCTTCTGCCTGTGTTTGCTTGCCGCTAATTACACCTATGATGTTACCTTTTGAATCAAGTACCGGGCCGCCACTGTTGCCCGGATTAACCGGTAATGATACCTGATAAGCAACCGTATCACCATTTAATCCATTAGCCGAACTCAAATAGCCCCGGCCCAAGACCAATGAATCGCTTGGAAAGCCAACAGTATAAAGATCTTCCCCAACGTCGCTTCTTGAACGGCGGAAGTTATATGGCAAATTACCGAATTGAGAAAATGATGCGTCATCAATTTTTAAAACAGCAATATCATAAGCCGGTTCGGTGTAAACTACTTTAGTATGGTAAGCGTCTCCGGACGAATTTTGAACGTATACGGAATCAGCATTTCTAACTACATGGTAATTAGTAACGATATAACCATTTGCTGTTAACGCAAATCCCGATCCGGCGAAAGAACCATTATTAATGACGCGTTTGTTGGATTTAATATCGTGCAAAATAGCCTTGTTATTACGTTCGGCGTTTTCGGCGGTGCGTTTAATACTTTGCATTTCGCGGCGCAAGGCGGTGTAGCTCGTCGTATTTTTATTAAAGCTACCACCTAAGTAGAGGGTAGCTACCACAGCGAATAAAGCGATAGAAGCTGCTACTGATATTTTTGAGTGATGATTGCGCCACAGTTTAACCACCCAGTTTGGATGAACCGTTAGCTCTTCCGCCAAGGTATGCACATCTATTTCCTGATGTATGGCATTCAGGCGATTTTCGAGTTCTATGCGCTTACCATACTGTTTAAGCAAACCGGTGAAATGAGTATGTTCCTCAATGCGGCTTTCTATAGCAGCATTGTCCCGACGCATAGCCTCAAAACGATCCCTTTCTTCAGCGTTCATTTCGCCGTTCAGGTAACGTTCAATCAATTCAATTAGTTGGTGATCACTCATTTTCACTTTTTATTTAACCTTGCTGAAAAAACAATTTTTTCAGCCTTTGCAGGCATTTGTACTTTTGAGTTTTAGCATTATCAGCATTGGTATAACCAAAACGCTCGCAGATGTCCTGCATTGAGTGGTTATGTATGTAAAAGTCCTCTATGATAGTTTTACAAGGTTCGCCCAAAAGTTTCAACGCGCCTTCCATTTTTTCAAACTGAATGTCGCGCTCGGTATGCAAATCGCCTTCTTCTTCAACCGGCAGGTGCTCTTCAAAATCTTTAATGTCTCCGCCATACCTGCTTAACTGCGTAAGCCGTTTAAGCCATAACTTGCGGCAAACCGAATACAAAAACGTTTTAAGTTTACTGCTTAGCTCAAACTTGCCGCTTTTAACCTTATTATAAAGAACTATAATGGCTTCCTGATACACATCTTTAGCGTCATCAGCCGTACCATTGTTATTAATGATCAATTGCAGCACCATCGGAAAATAAGCTACATACAAACGCTTCAGGATAACATCCGAGTCGTTAAGTATGCCGAATACAACTTCGCTATCTGTTGGCGCTGAACTGTTTACTGCTTTACTCACTACTTAATACTGTTTTTGCTAAATTGTAACCCATTACGCACAAAAAAAAATTTAAAGCAAATAAGTTAGGGTTACTTTTTTCATTACGGCGGATTAACATAAAACTTAACCACTGCAAAAATGAAAAACTTATTTAAAACTCTAATCCTGGCTTTGGTTGTAAGCGCTTTTACAGCTTGCAGCGGCGGAAAACCTACAGGCAAACTTGATTCTGTGGCTTCTAACCCGTCTGATACCGGCACTTCAACTATTGTTGACACCCTGCCTAAAACGGTTGACACTGCAAAAACTGATACTACCAAATAAATAAAATTCAGATCACTAAAAAAATCATGAACCCTCTATTCAAATTTACAATGGTATTGGCTGTAGCAGCCAGCGCTTTAGTAGCCTGTGGTGGCAACGGTAAAAAAGACGAAGGCGACTCAACAAAAGTTGACTCTTCAGTTTCGGTTAACTCGAGTGTAGATACCACAATTAAAACGGATACTGCTGCTAAATTAGACACTATGGGCCTTGGCGACAGCACTACAACTACTCCGGCAAATGGTGATACCGTAAGCCGCACCATCACCAAAAAAACTGTTGTTAAAAAAACTGTTACTAAAAAGCAGTAATAATGAGGGTTTTATACCGGTTAAAAACTTTTTTTGATTTTTTTTCAAATAAGTGGGTTACCTTTTAAGGTTACCGGTATTAAGAAGAAACTATTAATCACTTATTAAAAGAAATTAAAATGAAAAACGCTTTCAAATTCGGCTTTTTAGCTTTAGCTATCTCTGTATCTATGGTTGCTTGTAAAGGTTCTGGTTCAGGTTCTTCAGCTGATTCAGCTGCTGACTCAACTGCAACTGTTGACACTGCTGCTAAAATGGATTCAGCTGCTACTGACACTGCTGCTAAAATGGACACTGCTGCTAAAATGGATACTGCTGCTAAAATGTAATATCTGCTTTAAGCAAATAAAAACCCCCGCTCAAATTGAGCGGGGGTTTTTATTTGTTATTGTTTTTTCGTAGTATCTTTTTTAGCCGTATCTGCTGCGGCGGCAGGTGTCGTTGTAGCTGCGGCGGCCGGGGCGGCCATTGTGGTACGTGCGCTTGGTTTACCTTTAGGGATAGTTGTGCCTCCAGTAGCAGAGTAATCAAGTAATGTTGCACCACCGGTTGTGGTCACTGTTTTTGATGTATCGTGGTTTGATGGTACATCATAAGGATTTTTAACAGAATCAACGGCGTCTTTGCTGGCGTTACCGGCATTACATGCTCCTAACAGAGATGCGCCGCCTGCAAGCGCCATTATTAAAATAACTTTTTTCATTAATGTGTTTTTTGATGTTCAATTAACAGAAATAGGCTTTCTTTTATTTTTGCGCCAATATACGAATAACGCTGCGTATGGTTAAGCAAAAAAGCACACCGTTGCGGGTGTGCTTTTGTATAATCTGCTTATTGATTATGAGTTTTGACGCTCTTCGTCACGTAAGGCTTTCACTTTGTCGTGAGCTGCTCTCAGCGTTACATTTTGCTCGGTCAGCATCTCTTTAATATAGGCCGGCAGGTGCTCGTCTTCAATAGCTGTCTTATAAGCTTTTTGAGTAGCGTCCTCACCAAACTCGCACTCCTCTAAAATACTTTTCTCGCTATTGCCTGTAAAAAATGCTTTTACACTTAACCAGGTACGGTGTATACCGCCGCTATTTGATGTAGTGTTTTCAATATCCTTACCGTAGGTCTGTACCTCGGTAGCTAAAGCCAACTTGAATTTATGACTGTCGCCAATAAAGTTGGTAAAAAGTTGCTTCAAGTCTGCACCACCTTCTTCTGTATCTTTGATGGCCTTCTCATAACCTTGGATGCGGTCGTTATGTATCTTGATCAAATCATTTAGCGTTTCTACGGTTTGCTCTGTGTATTCCATGATATTAAATTTTTATTCTGTGATCAGATTGAATATTTTTATCGAATCTGTAAGCTTATGACCTGCCTCTGAACATTGATAGTATCCACCAGATAAGTGCAATTACTATCACAATACCGATAATTGCTGTATAAGCACCTGCTTTGAAAATGGTGCCAATGGCTTCACAACTGCTTAGCGACATAACCAAGGCGATAAGCATTACAACGTTTAATTTTTTCATAGTATGATGTATGTTTTTTGTAGATGCTTATTAAATAAAAAACCTGCAATATTTGTTTTGCAGGTTTTTTATTTGTACCGCTTTTATTTGTTGAAAGCGTCTTTTAATTGACTTGCGGCATAACCTAAAGCCTCTTTAGCTTCGGGCACCAGGGCACCCATGCCAAAAAACTCATGTGTTACACCATCGTATACTTTACGATCAACAGTTACACCGGCAGCTTTCAATTTGCTTTCCAGTGCTTCACCATCGCTCAATAATGGGTCAAGCTCTGCATTGATGATGGTAAAAGCAGGTAAACCTTTTAAGTTGGCAGCTACCAGATTTAAACGCGGGTCTTTAGCCTCAGACATGTTGTTGGTGTAATTTTTAGTAAACCACATCATCATGGCTTTATCCAAAGGTTTTGCCTCAATGTATTTGTTATATGACGGGCTAAACATATCAGCACTTGCAATAGGATAAACACTTACTACGTGCAAAGGAGCCTGGATTTTTTTATCGCGGGCCATAATGGCTACATTGGTTGCAAGGTTACCGCCGGCACTCTCTCCTACTACAGCAATCTTTTTAGGATCGCCTTTAATTGATGCGGCGTTGTTTAACACCCATTGGTATGCAGCAAACGAATCGTTGTGTGCTGTTGGGAAACGGTGCTCAGGAGCTAAACGATAAGCTACCGATACTACGACCGCACCTACCTGCTCTGACAGTGCTTTGGCCGATGAGTCGTACACATCAATATTGGCAATTACAAAACCACCGCCATGGTAATACACAATCACCGGCAATGAGCCTGTCGCACCCTGTGGGGTATATACGCGTATATGGATATTACCGCCATTCACTGGGATTTCTTTACCCATAGTATCAACCTTCATTACCGGCATTGCAATGTTGTACTCCTTCATCAAGTCTTTCACCGCATCTGTAGGTGTATGGTTTTTACGGGCTTGCACTGCCGTAAGCTGAGGGATTGGCTTATCATTATAGCTGGCCAGTTTTTCAATAACTGCCTGCATTTGTGGCTTAATATCTTGCCCCCATGCCGGTTTGGGACCTTTAGGTTTAACGTCGTCCGGGCTACCGCCTTTGTTTACCACATCTGTAGTTTGTGTGGTAGTAACGCTGCTATCAACAGAAGTACTGTCAGAGCCTGTATTGTTTTTGTTTGATGAGTTACAAGCGGTTACTCCTAACACGGCAGCAACGGCCAAAGATGCTAAACACTGCCTTGCAGAGCTTGAGCTGATCAGATTAGAATTGTATTTCATAAGTATGATATCTGTGAAAACCAACACCACTGAAGATATTTTGTTGGTATTACACCTATAAAATGCTATATAATTCATGCTTTACACCTATTAGTTTTAAAGCACAGATTTAGAGAGATGTTGCGCTTTGTCTTTAACAGATTCAATGACTGTTTCGTCACGGCCGTTTAGCAGCTTCATCACTGCTGACGATACTAAGCCTCCTGTTAAATAATATAGTACCGCCAAAATTTGAGTTTCGCGGGTTCGATTGCTGTGCTGTTCATTCAGCCCCATATGCTTGGGCAGAAAAACGGCGCCCAAGCCCGCTGCCAAACCAGAAGCTACACCTTTTAATACTGTTTTGGTATCGCCGATGCCGGCCATACTGTAGTAAATACTGTTACTGATAATGTCACCACCCATGGTCATGTAGTAAAGCTTCTTGCCTTCCGGCTTTTCAACCCCTACTTTATCCAATATTTTAGTAAGTGATTCCATACCCAATAGATCCATCCGGGGAGCTTCCGAATCATTCTTTTTAATCATTTGGTGTAAAACGGTAACTGCACAAGCACCTGCTAAACCGCCTAATAATGCTTTCAAAACTTTCATAGCGTGTTTTTTTGTTTAAGGTTCGAAAGACCTTTTTGTTCGTTAGCGTTATTTATTTTTATACTTGCAACCGCAGTATCCAACAAAAAATGGCTTTAATTAAAGTAGACAATATCACCCTCCGCATGCAACAGCATACCCTGTTGCATAACCTTAGCTTAACTGTAAACCGCGGCGAACATTGGCTAATTGCCGGCAGTAGCGGCTCGGGCAAAACTATCTTACTTAACGTTTTAGCCGGATTGCTTAAACCCGTAAGTGGCTTGGTAGCTATCAATATAGAGAAACCTCATCAAGGTAGAGAGATAGTATTGGTTACAGCTAAACATCATTTTAAAGATACCACCAATACCAGTAACCTTTATTATCAACAGCGTTATAACTCTCAGGACGCTGATCAAACTGTTACTGTCTTGCAATATTTGCAGTCGATGATTACAGATACCACCGGAACGTGGAACGTTGACCGCGTGATAGATTTGCTGATGCTCAATAAGTTGGCAGATAAATCACTCATTAAGTTATCAAACGGTGAAACCAAGCGGTTGCGATTAGCGTCCGCGTTGCTGTCTCATCCTGCTATATTATTATTAGATGACCCGCTTGCCGGGTTGGATTACGACACTCAGCTGCGTTTCAGCAGCCTGTTGGAGGAAATAACACACAGCGGCATCACTATTATTATGGCAGGCAGCGGTTTTGAAATACCTTCCGTTATTACGCATGTGGCAGTCATGGAGCATGGCAATATCGTGCAAACGTCACCTGCTGATGAGTTTGAGCCACCTCAACAACCAAAAGCGTCTGCAGCATCACTCGGTTTATTGTCTGATTTACTTCAACAGTATAAAATAAGTTCTTACGAGCAAATCGTCGGCATGCAAAATGTAAATATTAAATACAGTAACGTTGACGTTTTGAGCGACATTAACTGGTCGGTAATACCGGGCGACCGCTGGGCCTTGTTTGGCCACAACGGCGCCGGGAAATCAACATTATTAAGCCTGATCAACGGTGATAATCCACAGGCCTATGCTAATCATATTATTTTATTCGACCGCAAACGCGGAAGTGGCGAGAGCATTTGGGAGATAAAGAAAAAGATTGGTTTCCTATCTCCGGAGTTTTATCAATACTTTCCGACAGACCAAACAGCGCTTCAGGTAGTTGAATCGGGCTATTACGACACGCAGGGATTGTTCAGACCCAGCCAACCTGCAAAAGCTGCGAAAGCTCTGGAATGGCTTAAGGCATTACAGATTGACCAATACGCAAGGCACCGGCTAAAAAATTTGCCTGCCAGCGCTCAACGTTTATGTTTGTTGGCTCGTGCGCTTATTAAATCTCCGGATTTAATAATCTTGGATGAACCTTGTCAAGGATTGGATAAACAACAACGGATGCAGTTTAACCAGTTGATTGATGCCATTGTGGAGAAAACCGGATTGACGCTGATTTATGTAACCCATTATATTCACGAACTGCCTGACTGCATTAACAAAGTGATTACTTTGCAAAACGGTCGAATACACAACATTGAAAAGAAATAAAACAACTATCACTACGGTATCATATTGCCTGCCATAAGCGAGATAAATTGGCTTTGTAGCTGAATGCCCTTATCTTTGTATATGAATACTGCCGATCTATTGCAACGTGCACTTCAGTTCGATTTTTTAAGCTTGGAGGAAGGCGTTTATTTATACCACAATGCCTCTACGGCGGAGTTGATGTACACCGCTAACGAACTGCGTAAAATACAGGTTCCGCATGGTAAAGTTACCTGGCAAATTGACCGCAATGTAAATACGACGAACGTTTGCATAGCCAACTGTAAATTTTGTAATTTTTTCCGTAGGCCGGGACATGCCGATAGTTACATCACCGACATTGAAACTTACAAGCAAAAAATAGAAGAAACTTTCCGTTATGGCGGCGATCAGCTTTTATTACAAGGCGGTCACCATCCGGATTTGGGTTTGACTTTTTATGCTGATCTATTTAAACAGTTAAAAGAGCTTTATCCTACTTTGAAGTTACATTCGTTAGGTCCTCCAGAAATTGCACACGTTGCCAAACTGGAAGGCATGAGCCATATTGATGTGTTGAGCGCATTAAAGGAAGCTGGTCTTGACTCGTTACCGGGTGCAGGTGCCGAAATACTGAATGACCGGGTACGCCGCTTAATATCTAAAGGTAAGTGCGGTGGCCAGGAATGGCTGGACGTTATGCGTGCAGCCCATAAAATCAACCTGCCAACATCAGCGACTATGATGTTTGGACACGTGGAAACTATTGAAGAGCGTTTTGAACATTTGGTTTGGATACGCCAGGTACAGTCGGAGAAGCCTGAAGGACACTACGGCTTTACAGCCTTTATCCCGTGGCCTTTCCAGGATGACGGTACGTTATTGAGAAAAGTGCGCGGAATAACCAACAATGTTACCGGCGATGAATATTTGCGTATGATTGCTTTGAGCCGTATTATGTTACCTAACGTAAAAAACATACAGGCGTCATGGTTAACCGTAGGCAAACAGGTAGCGCAACTTTGCTTACATGCCGGTGCTAACGATTTTGGATCAATCATGATTGAAGAAAACGTTGTATCTGCTGCGGGTGCGCCACACCGTTTTACAGCGCAAGGCATTCAAAATTCAATTCGTGAGGCAGGCTTTGAGCCACAGCTACGCAATCAGCGTTATGAATGGCGCGAAATGCCTGAGCAGTTAGAAGAACAGGTAATAAATTACTAAAAGATGTTCATATACCAGGTAGCCGCTTCAATATTTTTAGAGCGGCTATTTTTTTGTAAGTCTCAAGTAGCCAAGTGAACTTCCGCATGAGAAATACTATTTAACGAAAAAGGGCACCTCGTGCGTGCCCTTTAAATTTAAGTTTATATCAGTGTTTAGAACGTAAAATCCTCTTCGGTTGCGCCGGTAACACCAGCGGCTTTGGTAATTTCATTTAACTCGCTGTATTCGTAGCGTTTCTCGGTTACTTCCTGATTGGCTTTAATATAGTCAACCGTTTCTTTTAAACCTTCGGCAAATTTTTCAAAATCCTCTTTGTAAAGGAATATTTTGTGCTTTACAAACACACCATCTTCCAAACGTTTTTTGCTCTCGGTAATAGTGACGTAATAGTCGTTTGACCGTGTTGCTTTTACATCAAAAAAATAAGTTCTTTTACCAGCCCTTACTTTCTTCGAGAATACCTCATCCCGCTCTCTGTTTTCGAAATCTCCCATGTTTAAAAGTGTTGTATTAGTTTGATTGCATAAATATAAACAAATTTTAATATCGCAACACCCTTTGTAATATTTGTGGAAAAAATTTCAAACTGTTAATAACTTCGTTTGTATAGGCGCATTGCAATTAACATTTATGAAATTTGATGAATGTTTAGGCATCCAATGTAATTTATTGACAACAAATAGGTTAAAACTTTAAGCTATTTTAAATATACGTAAGTAATACCGTCACCTCCCCTGTCGGCGTGCTCGTCTTCCATGTGACTTACCTGGTCGTACTTTTTCAGGTATCCCCTTATTAGTTTACGGAGTATACCGTCGCCTTTGCCATGTATAATTTTTAAGGAGCCGAAACTCATCATAATAGCACGATCCAATAGTTTTTCAATAGCATGTAAAGCATCCTCGCCACGCATTCCCCTCACATCAATTTCTGGACTAAAGTTGGCCATATCACCCGTAGATGCAGCACTGGCGCTGCGGCGAATCTCTCTAGGCACTTCCTTACGGGCTACTTTTTGAACACGTTTACGTTTGGCCACTGTACGCAGGTCACCAATTGCGATAATAATATTGTCTTTAGCAATTTCCATTACTTGCCCAGTAGTGTCCGAGTCAACGAGTTTCACCCAATCACCTACTTTAACTTCGTCATCACTAACAGGTTTTGCTACTGTGACCGGCTTAACCGTGTTTTTCTGAGCCTCGCGGTTCAAATTTTCGCGTAGGGCACGGGTTTTCTCTTTGTCGGCCTGTACGTTCTTAATTTCGGCAATGGTATTTTCAACCAGTTTATTGGCGTTTACAATAATATCTTTAGCCTGCTGCTTAGCATCACGAATGAGGGCCCTTTGATTTTCTTCCAAGTAAGCCTTCAGCTTTTCATTCTCAGTCAATAGGTCGTTCACCCGCTTCTGCTGGCGATCGAGCTTTATCTTAGTGTCGTAAATCTCTTTCTTTTCGCGCTCCAGGTCCACTAATAAGGTGTCCACCTTTTTCTGACTGGTACCTATCTTGTTTTTTGCCAGGTTAAGCACTTGCGGTGGCAAGCCTATTTTTTGAGCAATTTCAAAAGCGTAAGAGCTGCCTGGTTTACCAACTTCCAGCTGGTACAAAGGTTTCATGTGCACATTGTCGAACAACATCGAAGCGTTTTCGATACCTTCCGTATTGCTCGAAAATATCTTTAGATTAGAATAGTGCGTAGTTACCATGCCTCTCACCTTTTTGTGGTTTAAAGACTCCAGCACCGCTTCGGCAATTGGCCCACCGAATTGCGGATCAGTACCAGTACCAAACTCATCAATTAAAATCATGGTTTTACCATTGGCCATCTCCACAAAATGTTTCATTTTAGAGAGGTGCGCACTGTAAGTACTCAAATCACTTTCTATCGATTGGTCGTCGCCGATATCTACGAACATCTGTTTAAAAATGCCCACGGTACTGCTTTCATCAACCGGAATTAACAATCCGGCCTGCGTCATCATTTGCAATAAACCGACAGTTTTCATACATACAGATTTACCACCTGCATTGGGGCCGGATACCGTGATGATACGCACACCCTCATCAATCTGCACATTTAGCGGTACCACAGTTTTATGTTCCTTCTTAAAACTCAAAAAAAGCAGCGGGTGACGCGCATTGATTAGCCTTAATCTGGCTTCATTAACCACCGAAGGCATCTCGGCCTCAATATCAATGGCAAATAGCGATTTGGCCCGCACAAAATCGAGCTTAGTTAATAGGCCATGATAAGAGAGCAGCAACGGAACATAAGGCCGTAACTCGTCTGTTAATTGCGTCAATATTTTGACGATCTCGCGGCGGCGTTCAAATTCCAGGTCGCGTATACGGTTGTTAAGCGTAAACACCTCTTCGGGCTCCATATACACGGTTTGACCTGTAGCCGACTCGTCATGAATAAAGCCTTTAAGCTTTCGCTTATTCTCGGCAAGTAAAGGTATGCACAGGCGTCCGTCGCGTATGGTTAAAGTACCATCTGCCGTCCAGCCATTGGATGATGCGTTTTTAAATACCTGATCAATCTTGCGTCTTGCATCCTGCTCGGCTTTAGCTATGCCTGATGTAATCTCTTGTAGCTCGCGCGATGCATTGGGCCGTATCTTACCTTTGGCATCCAGCACCATATCAATTTTTTTGATGATGCTTTTTTCAATAGGCAAGTGTTCAAATAAAGCCTCGAGGTTAGGGTATTGCCCCTCGCGCTCGTTAAAATAGCCAATCACCGCGAAAACGGTTGCTAATGATGTCAGTATCTGGAAAAATTCTTCCTCAGTTAAAAAAGTACCTTCAATGCGTACCTTATTAGCCAAGCTTTTAATATCAAAAAAATGATTGATGGGCAAAGCCGCATCGTTTTGAAGTATGTTTTTAAACTCACTGGCCTGACTCAGAAACTTGTGTATCTGATCATAATTATTCATCACCTGAATCTTGCTCACCATTTGCTGGCCCATGGTGCTCAGGCAGTGTGCTTTAATTAACTCCTTAACTTCGTTAAAGCCGAGTTTATCAGCACTATTTTCGGGGTATAACATTCTTGTCTTTACGTAAATTAGTTTTGCCGGCGTCTTTCTTTTTATCTTCTTTTTTCTTCAACGAATCCGCTTTGGCTTTGTTTATCCGGGCTATCGAATCTGCCGCACGTTTAGCAATGCGCTCATTTTCCTTCGCTTGTCGTGACAATTCAACTTTCTGGCGTTTCTCTCTTTCTTTGGTAGCCGAGTCAACCCTAACCTTCAGTTCGGCGGTTACCTTATCGTAGATCTCAAACAGCTCGTCAGGCTTATTTGAGTAATATTTAAAACTCTTCTTAAAGTCTCCGCTGTCAAAACCGTGCTGTTGAAATATCTGCATATACTCCGCATTGCCGTATTTAAACATCGTATCGGGTACCATCATTTTATCTGTCAACGAGCCATCTACAATGTGTATATCGGTCAATACACGCTCCATTTGCTCGTGGCTCAGTATTCCTTTCGGTTTATCGCTTTTGCAGGAAACGAAAAAAAAAGCCGCTAAAAAAAACAAGACGTAATAAATGTGCTTTCTGTAATTTAGCGGTTTCCTCATAAGAGGCAAATTTACGTAATAAATGAGCATTAGCGATAACATAAAAAGCCTGAAAAACGAGCTTGATGCCGTAAACGTTACCTTGGTAGCCGTATCTAAAACCAAACCGGTAAGTGATCTGCAAGAGGCCTATGCGGCCGGTCAACGCATATTTGGTGAAAACCAAGTGCAAGAACTCGTTGAAAAATATGAACAGCTTCCCAAAGATATCGAGTGGCACCTGGTTGGTCACCTGCAAACCAACAAAGTAAAATACATTGCGCCATTTATCAACCTCATTCATTCGGTTGATAGTTTAAAACTGTTACAGGAAATTAACAAGCAAGCCGAGAAAAACAAACGTATAATTGATTGTCTGCTGCAGGTTTATATTGCTGATGAGGAAACGAAATACGGTTTGGGTTTTGATGAAGTTATCGAACTACTGCGATCCGACGAATTTGCCGAACTCAAAAACGTGCGCATTCGCGGATTAATGGGCATTGCTACCAACACAGATAGTGAAAAACAAATCAAAGAAGAGTTTTACGAATTAGATACCTTTTTTGACGGCATCACCCAAAGCTTTTTCCGTAAAGAGGATAGCTTTGACACCTTATCGATGGGCATGTCCAGCGACTATAAAATCGCTGTAGAGCAAGGCAGCACTATGGTACGGCTGGGGAGCAACATATTTGGCGACCGGGTGATTAAACATTGGAAAAACAATTAAGCTATGCCGGTACAACTCAGAACAGCCCGTCGCGAAGACTGCCCCCGCCTGTTAGAATTGATTAATGAACTGGCTCTTTACGAACGCGCACCGCAAGAGGTAACGGTTGATCTGAAACATTTTGAAGAAGCCGGATTCGGCAGCCAACCTGTCTGGAAAGCTTTTGTAGCCGAAACCGACGGCTTTATTGCTGGTTTCGCGCTTTATTATGTACGTTACTCCACCTGGAAGGGCAGCCGCTTATATCTCGAAGATTTAATTGTTACCGAAGCCATGCGCGGTCGCGGTATAGGTAAACTATTATTTAATCGTACAGTGCAGGAAGCCCGCGAATTGGGCTTTAACGGCATGTCGTGGCAAGTACTGGATTGGAATGAGCCGGCTATTAATTTCTATAAAAAATACGAGGCCGGACTGGAAGCCGGCTGGTTAAACGCGTCACTTTCTACCGAACAAATCATAGATTTTAAGTCATGAAAATTTATCACTTAGCTGCTTTAGGAATATTAGCATGGGGTTCGCAGGGTTGTTGGAACGGCAAACCTAAAATTGAGGATGCCGACATTTACAAAGACACCCTCACTTATCAGTTTAAAAACATTAATAATAAAGCCGACGATTGCGCCGGCAAACCAGATAGTGCCTGCACTACCATTAAATTTAAATATCCGGCATTTGATAATCAACCTGTGCTTAATGATACAGTGGTTACCGGACTCGCTACCTTAATGGACAAACAGAAAGGCATTGCCGGATTACAGCGCCTAAGCTGGCAGTATTTACAGGACTATAAAGACTTTAAAAAAACTAATCCTGATTGGAAAGGTAATTTTGAACTGGATTGTAAAGTTAGTGTGCTGCGCCAAGACTCGAGTTTGGTGAATTTAGCGTACGACGGTTATCAATACATCGGTGGCGCTCATGGCGGTCAAAAAACCCGATACGTAAACTGGAATGTTAAGCAAAATAAAAAGATTTTACTGAGTGATATTTTAAAGCCGGGATCAGAAGCTGAGTTGACAGCAATTGGCGAAAAGATTTTCAGGAAACAGGAAAATCTGGATGCTACTACCCCACTATCACGCGACTACTTTTTTAAGGATGGTAAGTTTACCTTGAATCAAAACTTTTTGATCACTCCGTTTGGTCTAAAGTTTTTATACAACCAGTACGAGATTAAGCCTTATGCTGCCGGTCAAACTACGCTTGATATCCCTTACGCACAAATTAAAAGCCTGTTGCAGCCCAATACCATTGTTGCCCGATATTTATAAGTTAGATGCTCGTATTTAAATTTGGAGGTGCATCGGTAAAAGATGCTGCCGGTGTTACTAATTTGGCAAAAATAGTTCGGAGTTATGCTGTTGAGCAATTGCTTATCGTGGTTTCGGCTATGGGTAAAACCACTAATGCTTTGGAAGAACTAGCCAAAGCTTATTATAAAGGTGATGAAGCTGTCCATAGCCTTTACGAAAACATCAAGCAATACCATTACAATATCATACATCAGCTGTTTGATGATGGTGATGCCGTTTTTGATGACGTTGCCAATACCTTTGTAGAGATTGACTGGATGCTGGAGGACGAACCTCAAGATAGCTACGATTTTATTTACGACCAGTTGGTATCGGTGGGCGAATTACTGTCAACCCGCATTGTTAACGCTTACCTAAACACTCAGCAAGTGAGCAGCCGGTGGGTGGATGTACGCGGATATATCCATACTGATAACACCTATCGCGAAGGATTAGTAGACTGGGACAAAACCTGCACTGCTATTCAAAAAGACATCCCGACTATGCTGAGTAAAAGTATAATTGTGACCCAAGGCTTTTTGGGTGGAACGTCTGAGAATTTCACGACAACACTGGGTCGTGAGGGATCTGATTACACGGCTTCTATTTTTGCATCGTGCTTGCAGGCAAAGTCAGTAACTACTTGGAAAGATGTGCCGGGCGTACTGAATGCCGATCCTAAATATTTTGCAGATACAGTAAAGTTTGACGTGTTGTCGTACACTGAAGCCATTGAGATGACTTATTACGGCGCTACTGTTATCCATCCAAAAACTATTAAGCCTCTGCAAAACGCAGGCATACCGTTGCTGGTAAAATCATTTAATGATCCGGAAGCTTTAGGCACTGTCATCAGTACTGATGGCAAACCAACGTTTACCAAAGCGGTAATGATTGTAAAACATAATCAGGTATTGCTTTCTGTTTCGGCTAAAGATTATTCTTTTATATCCGAGAAACACCTGAGCGAGGTTTATCAGCTATTGGCATCTAACAAAATCAAAATAAATGTGGTGCAAACATCTGCGCTTAGTTTGTCGCTTTGCTTTGACCGTGATGATGAAAAGTTTGAGAGGCTGCTGAGCCTATTAAAGCCAAACTTCAATTTAAAATATAATCAACAATTATATCTCTTAACCTTAAGGCATTACACTGCCGACTTGCTTAACCAACTTATTGATGGCAAAGATGTTTTGCTCGAGCAAATTAGCCGCAATACTGCACAAGTAGTTGTGGCCGAATAGATTTGGTTAAGACTGATGTTTGCGCAAAAGGCGAACGAATTTTCGGGGGGCGGGTGTTGCAGTTGGCTTTTTAATAGCCGCCCCTTGAAACATTGGCAGCGAGAAGAAAAACGTTGTTCCTTGTCCAGTGACGCTCTCCGCCCATATTTTTCCTTGATTTACCTCTAAAAATTCTTTACAAATTACAAGGCCTAAACTCGTACCTGTTTCATTATACGTACCCTTAGTACTGGTGTTGCTAATATCGAAGATATGAGATAAACGGTCAGCACTTATGCCAATCCCGTTGTCCTGCACCGAAAAAGTAATTTTGTTGCTTTCTACGTCGGCAACAGCATCAATGTGCACCCAGCCGCCTGTAGGAGTAAATTTGATAGCGTTGGCCGCAACATTACGCATTACAAACTCAAAATGATTTGGGTCAACCAGCATGGTTAGCTTATCATTTACGAGGCTTAGCAACTGTATTTTCTTCTTTTCAGCAGTTTCGGACAATAAGTTTATCGTACGTTCTATAATAGGTGAAGGCCGTACAATCAGACTATTTAAACGAATGCCTTTAATTTGCATCTCGCCCCATTTAAGCAACATATTCAATGTTTCGAGCGTGATGTTGCTGGCTGATGTGAGCCTCTTAATCAGCAACGTCTTTTCTTCGCCGTTGATGTCGTCATCATCCAGCAAGAACAGCAAATCGATGACCGAAGCTAGTGGCGCCCTTAAGTCGTGCGCTAAAACAGAAAACAGCTTGTCTTTAACCTCGTTGGAGTCTTTCAAGTTGGAGTTGGCTGTGTTCAATAACTTATTGAGCTTGCGGGTACGGTAAAAATAATAACCGATAACCAGTAGCACTGCCAAACTACCTAAGGCCAATATAATGTATACATTGCGTTGCAGGCGCTGCTGTTTGTATAAAATATCCAATTCGCGAACGCGTGCTTTTGACTTATACAGTTGATACTCGGTTTGCAAACCGGTAACCTGTTTGGCCATAGCTTTATAGTATAGACTGTCAGCCAAGGTGTTTTGTTGCTCCCGTAGCTTTAGCGCAAGTTGGTAATTCTGCTGGTACTTGTATAAATCGGCCAGGCGGCTTAAAATTTCAATTTCCTGCTTGCGTGCACCTTTTTCCCGTACTAAAGCTAACGCATCATTAAAGTAAAATAAGGACTTCTCAGCATCACTCGAGCCATAAGTATCAGCTAATCCGGTTAGCGTTTGCAGCTCTCGCAGATAGTTTTTTATAGTTCGGGCTTTTTGCAAAGCAGCTTTTTGCAAACTGATCGACTTAGCCTTATCGCCTTCTTTATTGTAAACCTTAGCCAGGTTATTAGTCAACGTGATATTTAAGCCCTGATACTGTGGCTCACCACTAAGCATAATACCTTTTTCGAGGTAAGCTTTTGCCTGTTTTGGCATGCCCATTTCGCGATAAACTACGCCGAAATTGTTATATATATTAAGTGATAGATTGGAAAAGGGTATAGTGTTGTTTATCCTTTCGGCAATGTGCAGGTATTTTAAAGCTATATCAAATTTTTTTTGCCCCATGTAGCCTTCGGCTAGAGTAAGATACGCTTCCATCCGACCGGTAGTATTTTTAGAACGTTCTGCGACTTTTAGCGATTGTATAAAAAAGCCAATGGCTTTATCGTAATTACCTTTACGCAATTCAACCACTCCCAAACGGACGATCACGGCAGCTTCGCCAACCGGGTTCTTAGCCCGACGATATAGGTCAAGCGCATCGGTGTATTTTAATTTCGAAGCATCAAAATCCCCTAAGTTATCGTCGATCATGCCCAATTGGTTCAGCATCATAGCTTCGCCTTTTAAGTCATTTTTACGACGAGCATCAGCTAAACCCATTTTGGCAAAAAACACGGCAGAATCAGGTTTAGAATATCGGTATTGCTTAACTAACTTCTCGTAATCGGCAATGGTAAGGGTGGATGACTGTGATGTACCTGATTGTTTTTTTAACGACGCAACAGCGTAGTTAACAGTAAAACTCAAGAAAAGTAACAAGGTTATTGTTAGCTGTTTAATAACTGCTGGCACATTACAAATATAAAATTTATGCTTACAGTGTACTCACTTAATGTTTAAAATGTTTCAAACAATTTTTCTTATAATATGCAAGCGCTTTCGCTTAAATTAAAAGCAAACTTAAAAAGTCAACTTCATTGTACACTCAAGTAATTAATTAGATCAAAGTAATTTGCAATTATATTGCAAACGATAAGTTTTATGGTGCAGGTGTTTGATAGCCAATGACTTTTCAAAAGGAAATCATGTAAATACACACTAAACATCTTTTTTCAATATTTATTGCTGTTTACCTAACTTGCCCGCCTCTTTCAAAACCTGATTACCGCCTATGGATGCACAGCAAATAACCGGTTACCTGAAACAAAATAACAGCCATCATATTAAGTTTGCATTTGCAGATATTGACGGTATTTTGCGTGGCAAGCTCATTCACAGACAAAAGTTTGAAAGCGGTTTGCAAGATGGTTACGGTTTCTGTGATGTGGTATTTGGTTGGGACAGTGCCGACCAGGCTTATGATAACGTTGCAGTAACAGGATGGCACACCGGCTACCCTGATAAGCAATGCCGCATCGACTTGGCAACGTTTCGCAACATTCCGTGGCAAAATAACATTCCATTTTTTTTGGCCGATTTTGATGGCCAGGGAAACGAGCAGGTGCCTTGTCCGCGCACGCTGTTAAAAAAAATCATATCAGAATGTACCAACTTAGGGTATCATCCTCAGTTTGCTCAGGAATTTGAATGGTTTAATTTTGATGAGACTGCAAAGTCGTTGCAACAAAAGTCTTTTACAAATATTGAACCGCTTACACCAGGTATGTTTGGCTACTCCGTTTTGCGACTTTCACAACAGAGCGATTTTTACCTTGACCTGGTTAACCAATTAGAAAAATTTGGTATTCCTTTGGAAGGTTTGCATACGGAAACCGGTCCAGGCGTCTGTGAGGCCGCCATCTTACACGACCATGCATTAGCTGCGGCAGACAAAGCAGTTTTATTTAAAAACGCTGTTAAAGAAATTGCTTCCAAACACGGTATTATGGCCTCATTTATGGCCAAGTGGAATGCCGATTTGCCGGGCTGCGGTGGACACATTCATCAAAGCCTGTGGAGCACAGATAAAACCCGTAATATGTTTTATCAAGCTGATAAAGAGAATTATATGAGCGAAATCATGAAGCATTACATTGCAGGACAATTGTATTGTTTACCCTTTGTAGCTCCAATGTTTGCTCCAAACATCAACAGTTTTAAACGGCTGGTAGAAGGCGCTTGGGCTCCTACTACTATTACCTGGGGGGTAGATAACCGAACGGCCGCTTTACGGGCAATCAGCCATTCCGCTAAATCTGCGCGATTGGAAACACGTGTTCCTGGTGCTGACAGTAATCCATATTTGGCTATTGCAGCCAGCTTAGCATCAGGGCTTTATGGTATAAAACACAAGCTAACACTTGACATATCACCCGTGCGAGGCAATGGCTATTTAGATACCTCAAATGGCGTCTTACCAAAAAATTTATTCGAAGCTGCTACCACTATGCAACAATCAGCCGTTGCCCGCGAACTTTTTGGGGATATGTTCGTAGACCATTTTACAGCCACCCGCCTTTGGGAATGGCGGCAGTTTAACAGCCGGGTAACCGACTGGGAACTGAAAAGATATTTTGAAATTATATAACCAATAATACAGGCAACTGCCTTTTATGAACCACGAATTAAGCAAGCTGATTGTAAGTAAGGCTTGGGAGGCTTACGATGCCTCTAAGGTAATACAAAGCATCGATGATATCAGCGCTAACGTTTCTACTAATTTTGTTTTCAGAGTAACCTTTGAAGACGGAGACATTATCATAGCCAAGCTTTCGAGTTTCGGTAAGTACGATTACTTCAAGGAAGATCATCGCATCATCCACAGCCTCTCTAACAACCTCTTATACCCTTACGAGAATGTTCTGGCTAAGTCATTACTAAAAAACAATCGGGTATATATTTACCGGCATCGCCAAACTGGTAATGATGCCTGGGTGGTATTCTACAACCCTACTCGCATATTGGAGCGTTTGCCGCGACGCCTCGACGAAGACCACATCAAGCAGTTTGCGCAGCAAACTGCAAAATTCCATAAGGCTTGCGCGCGTGCGGCCAAAGTGCTGCCCAAATCAATCAAAACCATGCGTACCGACATTAACAGCCTGCTCGACCAGTTGGCAGCTGATGAAAGCCGGTTTGGCACGCGTAGCCATGCCGACCAGTTGAGGTACCATTGCGATAAATATTTAAAAGGCAGGGCAAAATACGGCGCGTCTACTTTTGAAACCATTCCGGTCTTTATCGACTGGAACATAGGCAATTTCTCGGTTACCAAAGACATGGAATTGTACTCGCGCTGGGATTTTGATTGGTTTAGGATGAGTACACGCATGATGGATTTTTATTTTTTTAGCCGGGTAGTATCTAACGCCGGAGATCGTACGGTGTTTAGCTACCTCATCACTACCATGATGGAGGACCGCTTTATCATATTTTTAAAGGAGTACCATAAACATAACCCGCTCACTGCAAATGAAGTTGGTTTCCTGAAAGAAGCTTACCGCTTTTTTATCTTAAATTACGTAATTAAAGATGGCAAGCACTTTTTCCACGAGCAATATGCCAACAAATTACAGCAGGAAGCCTATGATATTTACCTGCCCTCGGTAGACCGTGATTTTAATGCTGACGTATTACTTGATGCTCTCAAAATAAAACCTTAAATTTCAACAGAAATACCCTTTTTGATGTTACCTACCCTTGATTTTAAAAGCGTTGTTGATTGCTACAAAGTAATCTTTTTCGACTCGTTCGGTGTTATAAAAAACTACAAGGGACTGGTACCAGGCATCAAGAATACCTTCGATTATCTGCGCGAGCAGAACAAAGATTATTACATCGTTACCAACGATGCATCGCGCAGTCCGTTGCAGTTAGCGCAATCATTTCACAGATTAGGGCTGGACGACCTCACTCCTGAAAAAATAATTTCATCAGGTATGTTAGCCAAAGAGTACCTGGAGTTAAAAGTTACGCATGGCATTGTGGCTTATCTGGGCACTAAAAACTCCGCACATTATATCGAGTCGGCGGGTCATCAGACGATGTCCATCCGCGATATCACTGACGAAGTGATAGAACAGGTAAATGGTGTGGTTTTTATGGATGATGAAGGTTACCGTTGGTTTGATGACCTGAATAAAACAGTGAACCTGCTACGCAAACGTAATATACCTGCCATCGTGGCCAACACTGATTTGGTTTATCCCCTAACCAAAACCGACGTTGCTATTGCCGTTGGCGCACTGGCCGATATGATCGAAAAAATTGTGGGCAAGAAATTTATCCGCTTTGGTAAGCCCGATTCGCAAATGTTTATGTTTGCCTACGAGCTGGCCCGCCAAAAACAACACCTCACCAAGCAGGATATTTTGATGGTTGGCGACACCCTGCATACCGATATTTTAGGAGGTAATAAGTTTGGGCTTGATACTGTACTGGTTTATACGGGTAACACCTTACCGGCTAATGCCGAAACCAACATCATGGCCAGCGGCATCGTACCAACCTACATTTGCAACAACGCAGTTGTTGAAATTTAAGTGATTCTGGTCATCAATTTTCTTCGTGGCAATCATACTGCTGCATTTAAGCTCTATTTGCATTTAAAACTTTTTGTTGTTTTTAGCTTAAACATTTTGTAAGCGTTTGCGGTTAGTTTCAATAATTAAAATGAGGCAGGGCAACCTATGCCCCTCACCAAAATTATTACTTAATGATTCATACCAGCGGCCAAAAGCGAGTTATCATCACTAATGTCTCCCCCAAGGTTGAAGAAGGAAAGTTTCCGGCAAAATCAGCAATTCATGAAAGCTTTAAAATCACCGCCGACATTTTTAGCGACGGCCATGATGAAATTGCAGCCAGTGCTTTCGTAAAAAAAATAAACGAGCCAGAATGGAAAGAATATCCGCTGCAGTTCGTCATCAACGACCATTGGGAAACCACTTTTAAAGCTTCCGATACCGGCAACTACGAGTTTAAGATTAATGGTTGGGTAGACCACTACACTACCTGGAAAAAAGGGCTTAAAAAGAAGTTTGATGCCGGTCAGGATATAGCTGTTGAATTACAAATCGGCGCAGAACTGTTGGAAGAAGCAGCCTCGCATAACAAGGCAGATCAGGCACAGCTCAAGGGCTGGGCATCGCAACTGCAATCGAATAATCCAGAGCAGGCAGTTGTACTTGCTTTTAGCCCCGATATAAGTGCCGTAATGTATAAACACCGGCATCCCAACCTAATCACAGAATCTGCCACTTACCGTTTTGAGGTAGAACGTAAACGAGCTGCCTTCAGTACTTGGTATGAGCTATTTCCGCGCTCAGCTTCTGAGAAACAGGGTGAACACGGTACGTTTAAAGATGTGGCTAAATTGCTTCCGCGTGTGGCCAGAATGGGTTTTGACGTTTTATACTTTCCGCCTATCCACCCTATTGGCGAAAAGAACCGCAAAGGACGGAATAACTCATTAACAGCTGAGGCAAATGATCCTGGTTCACCTTGGGCCATCGGCAATCGATTGGGCGGTCACAAAGCTATTCATCCTGAGTTAGGCACCATTGATGATTTCAAATCGTTAATTAACCAGGCTAAAACGCTCAACATCGAAATAGCCATGGATATTGCATACCAGTGTGCTCCTGATCATCCGTATGTGAAAGAGCACCCGCAGTGGTTTAAATGGCGCCCCGATGGCACTGTCCAGTACGCAGAAAATCCACCAAAAAAATATGAGGACATTCTGCCGTTCAACTTTGAAACTGACGACTGGGAAAATTTATGGCAGGAATTAAAAAGCGTAATCGACTATTGGGTTGATGCCGGCATTCGCGTTTTCAGGATAGATAATCCGCACACCAAGGCCTTTGGTTTTTGGCAGTGGATGATTGGCGAGGTGCGAGCGAAAACCCCTGACGTTATTTTCCTGGCCGAAGCATTTACCCGCCCGCGTATCATGGAGCGTTTAGGTAAAGGCGGCTTTAATCAGTCATACTCTTACTTTACCTGGCGTAACACCAAGCAAGAGATCGAAGAGTATATGACCGAGCTTACCCAGACAGAAATGCGGTACTATTACAGGGCCAACTTTTGGCCCAATACGCCCGACATCCTCCCTCCGGCCTTAACGCAAGGCGGCGATAACGCACACGTGATGCGGGTATTGCTGGCGGGTACGCTGTCATCTAACTACGGGTTATACGGCCCGGTTTACGAGTTCGGCATCAACACGCCACATGGTAAAAAAGAAGAATACGATGATAACGAGAAATATGAAATTAAGCGTTGGGACTGGAACCAGTATACGCGTATTGGCGAAATCATTACCCGTTTAAACCGCATCCGCCACCAGAATGCAGCGCTCCAAACTACGTGGAATATCCGGTTTGCAGATACAAGCAATGATCAGATTATTTGCTACATAAAAACTGACGCGGCAACTAATAATAATTTGATAATCGCGGTTAACCTCGATCCTTTTGCTACACAGGGTGCACACGTGCGGATACCATTGCCCGATTTTAACATTGGCTACGATGAGCCTTACCAGGTAACTGATTTATTAAGCGGAAGCAGCTACCGCTGGATTGGCGATTACAATTACGTAGAGCTTAATCCCTATCAAATGCCTGCACACATTTTTAAAGTACAAAAACTAAACTAACCATGCCTCAAGATATAACACCACTCGACGATAAATTACATTGGTATAAAGACGCCATCATATATGAACTCCACATCAAAGCCTTTAGAGACGGAAACTGCGATGGCATAGGCGATTTTAAAGGCTTAATGGAAAAGCTGGATTATTTGCAGGATTTAGGCATCACTGCTATCTGGCTGCTTCCGTTTTACCCGTCGCCGCTGCGTGATGATGGATATGATATTGCCGATTACTACAGCATTAATCCGTCGTATGGCACCATCGAAGAGTTTAAATTATTTTTAGATGAGGCACACAAGCGCGGACTTAAAGTAATTACTGAGTTAGTTATTAATCATACCTCAGACCAACATCCCTGGTTTCAGGCAGCGCGTAAAGCACCGAAAGGTTCTGACGAACGCAACTTCTATGTTTGGACTGACGATCCTAAAGATTACAAAGACGCGCGCATCATCTTCCAGGATTATGAAGCCTCAAACTGGACCTGGGACCCGGTTGCGCAGCAGTACTATTGGCACCGCTTTTTTTACCACCAGCCCGATTTAAATTTTGACAACCCAGCTGTGCAGCAGGAAGTATTTAATATTTTAGAATACTGGTGCCAGATGGGCGTTGATGGTTTCAGACTCGATGCCGTGCCTTATTTGTTTGAGCGCAATGATACCAATTGCGAAAACTTGCCCGAAACACACGTGTTTTTAAAAAAACTACGCAAGTATATAGACGATCGTTACCCCGGTACATTGTTATTGGCCGAAGCTAATATGTGGCCTGAAGATTCGGCAGCATATTTTGGCGATGGCGACGAATGCCAGATGAATTATCACTTCCCCGTAATGCCACGTATGTTTATGTCATTACAGATGGAAGATAAATATCCCATCACCGATATTTTTGACCAAACGCCAGAGATACCTAACACCTGTCAATGGGCCATATTTTTGCGTAACCATGATGAGTTGACGCTGGAAATGGTTACTGATGAGGAGCGTGACTTTATGTACAAAGTTTACGTTAAAGATCCGAAGGCTCGCATCAACCTCGGCATACGCCATCGTTTGGCACCTCTGTTAGAAAACAGCCGTCGGAAGATTGAATTATTAAATACATTATTATTTTCATTACCCGGCACACCTGTTTTATACTACGGCGACGAAATTGGTATGGGTGATAACTTTTACCTGGGCGACCGCGACGGCGTGCGTACGCCGATGCAATGGGATTCGGAGCGTAATGCAGGTTTTTCGGAAGCTAACCCGCAACGCCTGTACTTGCCTTTAATACTCGACCCTCAATTCCATTATGAGTCGGTAAACGTAGATTTGCAGTCGCGTAATACTTCATCATTACTTTGGTGGACCAAACGCGTTATTGCTACCCGCAAAAAATACAAAGCTTTTAGCCGGGGCGACATGAAGTTTATCCAGAGCGAAAACTCTAAGATACTTGCTTTTACCCGTACCTACGAAGATCAAACCATGTTGGTGATCGTCAACTTGTCGAGGTACAGTCAACCTGTAGAATTGGAGTTGAGCGCTTACAAAGGCTATATTCCTGTCGAGATATTAAGCCGCAACAACTTTCCGGAAATCAAGGCCGACTCGTTATATTTCCTCAACTTACCGGCCTACGGTAGCCAGGCTTTTGTATTAGAGCAGGCACATCCTGAAATGGAAAACGAACATCGGCTACAAACCATTACTTTACAAAGCTGGCAGGATTTGCTTGACAGAAAAGTTTTAGAACAGCTTGAAAACAAAATACTGCCTAATTACCTGATGCGTTTGCGTTGGTTTGGCGGAAAGGCGAGAGGCTTAGAAACGATAACCATTACTGATAATGCAAAGATCCCGCTGGCTGACAACGGTGCATTTATTTTATTAATGGAGGTTAGCTATCGTGAAGGCTTACCTGATTTATACCAATTACCGGTAGCATTTGCTAAAGACGGTGCTGCTGAAAGTTTAAAAACCAACACGCCACAAGCTGTGATTGCTAATTTAACGGTAAACGGCGAAGAAGGTATTTTGTACGACGCTATATATGGTTCAGAGTTGCAACAGGCTATTTTTACCAATATGGCTCAGGGCAATTCTATAGCGCAGTCTAAAGGCAGGTTGGTGTTTTCGGGTAACAGCACTTTAACAGCACATGTTGCCGAAAACCCGGTTACCAATCCGCGTATGCTGTCTGCCGAGCAGAGTAACACTTCGTTGTCATTCGATAACCAGTTTTATCTTAAAATTTATCGAAAAGTTGACCGCGCCATCAATCCGGACAAAGAGCTCACAAAATTTTTGAGTGAGGAAGCTGGCTTTAAGAACATCCCTAGTTATATTGGTTCTGTTGAATGGAACTTCGGCAACGATTCGATGGTGTTGGCCATGATGCAGGGAATGGTGAAAAGTAACAGCGACGGTTGGGAGTACATGCTTGACAGGTTAGACGATTTTAACGATAACCTGCTCACCACACACGATAAAGAAATTGTATTGCAGGAGTCGTTAGGCACGCTAACCGAGCCATTGGCTTATGAAGACGTCCCGGCTGCTACTAAAGAAAAATTAGAAGCAAGCGTAGCCGAACTGGTAAAACTTTTAGGCGAGCGTACAGGTGAAATGCACCTCGCTTTGTCATCAGAGCAAAACAATCCTGTTTTTAAGCCAGAAGAATATTCGTTGCACTATCAACGTTCCTTATTCTCTTCGTTACAATCGTTGGTGAGGGTAGCTTTTCAAAGCCTTAGCAGGAACTTGAAAAAATTGCCGGATAATGTAAAACAGGAAGCAGAAGAAGTGTTAGGTATGAAGGAGGAAATATTGACCATCTTCAAAAAAATATACAGCCACAAAATAGATGTTACCAAAATCCGCATCCATGGCGACTACCATTTGGGTCAGGTGCTGTTTACTGGCGGCGACTTTATGATTTTGGATTTTGAAGGCGAACCGGCGCGCAGTTACAGCGAACGTAGATTAAAGTACTCACCGCTTAGAGATGTGGCAGGTATGATCCGCTCATTTCACTACGCTGCTTACGGTAGCTTATTTCTGGATAACCAGATCAGGCCGGAAGACATTGAAAAATTGTTGCCACATGTAGAGCAGTGGTATCATTACATGTCGGGCTTCTTCATGAAATCGTATCTGGAAACAGTCGGAGAAGCATCTTTTGTACCAAAGGCTACTAAAGATTTGGAAATTATGCTCCAAACATTCCTGATGCAAAAGGCTATATATGAATTGAATTACGAATTAAACAATCGTCCTGACTGGGTATTAGTTCCACTACGTGGCATAAAGTCTATTGTGTTGAAAAACAGAATGGTAACCACAGAACAATAACTTAAGCATGGAAAATAACGCAATCCAACAGTCCGAAGCGCAGCCTTGGTTCACCCTGTTTACCGATTTCGATATCGATCTGTTTAAAGCCGGTAAGCATTATCAGCTTTACAACAAACTCGGAGCCAGGCAAGTTGAGCATGCTGGCCAGTCAGGTACATACTTTGCGGTTTGGGCACCTAATGCCAAATACGTTTCGGTGATAGGTAATTTTAACAGCTGGAACCGTAATACCAATGCCATGCACGTAAGGTGGGACGGTTCCGGAATATGGGAATTGTTTGTGCCTTCGGTAACCGACGGCGAATGTTACAAATATTTTATTGAATCTAACAGTGGTTACACCGTAGAAAAAGGAGACCCATACGCCTACATGTGGGAAACAGCGCCACGTACGGCAACAATCACCGCCCACCTGCAATACACCTGGAACGACCAGCAGTGGATTGATAAACGTAGCCAAACTGACGCCTTGCAGCAGCCCTTATCTATCTACGAGTTGCACATTGGCTCATGGAGAAGGGTTATTGATGGCGAAAGTCGATTTATGACCTATCGGGAATTGGCTGTTGAACTTACTGAGTACTGTAAGAGCATGAATTTTACCCATGTAGAATTTATGCCCGTGATGGAACATCCTTTTTATGGTTCGTGGGGTTACCAGCTCACGGGATACTTTGCACCGTCGAGCCGTTACGGTACCGCGCAAGATTTTATGTATCTAATAGATCAGCTGCACCAGGCTGGTATCGGTGTTATTTTAGATTGGGTTCCTTCCCATTTTCCGGAAGACCAACATGGGTTGGGGTACTTTGATGGTACGCACCTTTACGAGTATGAAGACCCGCGCAAAGGCTTCCACCCAGACTGGAAAAGCTTAATTTTTAATTTTAGTCGCAACGAGGTAAGAGCATTTTTGATCTCGAATGCTTTATATTGGCTGGATAAATATCACATTGACGGTTTGCGAGTGGATGCTGTTGCCTCGATGCTCTATCTGGATTATTCGCGTAAAGCCGGCGAATGGATACCCAACGAATACGGCGGTCGCGAAAACCTGGAGGCCATCAGCTTTTTAAAAGAGTTTAACGACGCCGTTCATCAGCATCACCCAGATGTAATCACTATTGCCGAAGAGTCAACTGCCTGGCCGGGCGTCACTGCACCTACTAATGCCAATGGCTTAGGTTTTGATTTAAAGTGGATGATGGGCTGGATGCACGACACTTTGAGTTATTTCGAAAACCCACCTATTTACCGCAGCTATCATCAGGGGCAGATCACCTTTAGTTTGATGTACGCGTTTACCGAAAAGTTTGTACTGCCGTTGTCGCACGATGAGGTGGTTTATGGTAAGCATTCACTCATCAATAAAATGCCCGGCGATAGCTGGCAGCAGTTTGCCAACCTGCGTTTGCTATACGGCTACATGTATGGTCATCCAGGTGCAAAACTCATTTTTATGGGTGGCGAATTTGGCCAACGGCATGAGTGGCAGCATGACTACAGTTTAGACTGGCACGAAACGCAGGACAGTAACCATTTAGGCATATTAAAATGGCTGAGCCAACTGAACACATTATATAAGCAATATCCGGCATTGTACCAAAACAGCTACTCAGCCGAGGGTTTTGAGTGGATTGAGATGAATGACAGCACCAACAGCGTCCTGTCCTGGAAACGTAAAGGAAAATCTGAAGAGGATAGCCTGATCTTTGTAGCTAATTTTACACCGATTGCCCGAACTAATTACCGCATAGGCGTTTCGCAGATTGGCAATTATACTGAATTGCTTAACTCAGATAATTTAACTTATGGCGGTAGTGATATATTAAATAGTGGTTTTATAGAGTCCTTCCCTATCCCGATGCATGGCCAGTCTCACTCACTGGTGCTTACGTTATCACCGTTGGGTATATCGGTTATTAAATTCAACAGTAAATTTGATTGGCTGTAAAAAAAGCCTGATAGATTTAATACTGACCGGCCGGTGCAACAGGAGCTTCTCCAAATGCACCAGCCGGTTTGTTTAAAACACGCGCACAATGTCCAACAAGCGTGTTTTGAAATAAGTGTAGCTCAATTTGCCTGTGGTAACCGCACAAGTTTGCCCGGACGATGCATGAACAAATTCAACATCTTTACCTACCGAAGTAATAATACCCATATGTCCGGGCTTACGTAAAGACAGGTCAGAACCGGTAAAGAGCACAATATCGCCCGGCTTAGCTTCTTCAATGGTTATCTTCTTTTCTGCATTTTTAAAATCGACAGTACGGCGCGGTACGGCAATATTAAAATTATTAAAAACAGCTGTCACTAAACCAGAGCAATCTACACCCACCGCAGGATCAGTTGATCCGTATAAATATGGTGTGCCTTTTAAGCTCAATGCATAACTTACAAATGCCTCCGGAGTAACGGTTGCGGTATTAAAATGATAGACCGTATCAACGCCATTAATTAAAGTGTCAGTCTTAATCAGATTAGTTTTTGCAGAAGCATCATAGCTTGACGTAATTTGGCTAACCGCTTGTTGGTTGACGCTATTAGCTGCCAGAAATTGTGGCGTTTGGTTAAACGCGCTGTAAGACGTTTGTGCTTGAGTATTAAACACAGTACCAATAAGCTATCCTAACACAGTAAGTAAAAGTTTTCCCTTCATTCTAATTTTTCGTAAACAAAACGTGTTCTGTTATTTCCCAATCGGTCTTTATTACGTGCTCATCCATATATAGTTACATTTTTGCTTCTCACATTCCGTGGCTTGATTTGGCGCAACAAAACACTTCCGTGTAATAATCGTTGTTAAAACATGAGTATCAGTAATCGTTCAGTTACCGGGAAAACTATTGTCATAACAGGAGCGTCCAGTGGTGCCGGTCGTGCAGCGGCGCTTGAATTTGCACCGTACAAGCCTTTTTTGGTTTTGGCTTCACGCAACGAAAACTCGTTAAACGAACTGGCAGAAGAATGTACCACTTTAGGCGCAATCGTGCTGGTAATCAAAACAGACGTTACAGACGCTAAGGCAGTAATTAATCTCGCTAACCAGGCCCACAATTGGCAAGGGCAGTTAGATATTTGGATCAATAATGCCGGCGTACTGGCAGCTGGAGATTTTGATAAAACCCCTATGGAAGTGCATCAGCAAATAATAGAAACCAACTTGCTGGGTTACATGAATGGTGCGCACGCAGTGTTACCTATTTTTAAGCAACAACAGCATGGTGTTATCATCAATAATATATCTATTGGCGGTTATTTACCGGTACCTTACGGAGCCGGATACACTGCGAGTAAGTTTGGGCTCAGAGGCTTTTCTGAAGCGTTGAAGGCCGAACTTACCTCATGGCCGCAAATTTACGTTTGCGATTTGTTCCCGGCATTTTTAGATACGCCCGGTATTTATCATGCAGGCAATTACACCGGCAAGGTACTCAAACCTGCTCCGCCGGTATATGACCCAAAACGATTGGCGCAGGCGATGCTGAAAGTAATAGAAAACCCAGCGGCCCATGCCAATACCTATGTTGGTAGCGCATCATTATTGCTCAAGTTTTCGCATGCCTTATTTCCCGAACTTACTACCAAGCTTACCGGCTTTGTTATGCGTAGATATTTTAATGTAGCCGACGATTTGCCATCAACCAATGGCAACCTGTTTAATACCGTTAAATATGGCATGAGTAGCCATGGCGGCTTCGGAACGTCGGGCCAGCCTAAAGCACATCGAAAATATCTGGTGGCCGCTCTGTTGGCGGGCTTAGTTTCCAGCGCTTTGGTGCTAGGGTCAAAACGATAGTTTTAGAAAATCAAATATTTACAGAGCCGGTGTGATAGCCGGCTTTTTTGCGTTCATGCCCTTTAAATTAGCTTTGTTATATATATAAGTATTCGTTATAATCTGCTTCAGGATATTTTGTCAAAGCATTATATTTATCAGCCTCAAAAAAATATTAAAAATATTTATCATCTGAGGCAACCATTCGATATTGCGTTGCGTGATAACTACAGATAAGAATAAATATTAACCAAGCAGAAGCCCGGCCCATGGGAGAAGCAGAACTACATCAACTGATTGCTGGCTGTTTAAACAATAACAGGAAAGATCAGAAAATGCTATATAAGGCATTTTATGGGTTTGCTATGGGTATTTGCTTACGCTATGCAGGTAACCGGTACGAAGCAGCCGAGATCATGAACCAAGGCTTCTTCAAGGTTTACAGCAACCTCAATCGATATGATTCATCAAGGCCATTTATGGCCTGGTTGGGACGTATTATGATGAACACGGCAATCGACTACCATCGTCGCAATGTAAAGTGGGCAGATTACGATGAAGTTGATGAGGCGCTTGACATCAGTAATGGCGAACATGCCGATGCAAAGTTAAATTATGACGAGTTGCTGGCGATGATACAACGCTTACCTAACGCTTATCGTACGGTATTTAATCTGTATGCGATTGAAGGTTACACACACGATGAAATTGGCGATTTGTTGGGCATCAGTACAGGTACATCCAAATCTAATTTATTTAAGGCGAGAGAGAAATTAAAGCAATTGATTTTAAAAACCGAGCAATTACCGCAGCCCGATTCTGGCAATGGTTACGGTCCGGTTTCCATAAGCGCAGTAAGCGTGGGGATGTCATTTCTCGTCAACTTTATATTTTAATATGAAACGGCTCAACGAAAATAAAATAGACAAACTTTTCAAAGACGGCTTAGCCGGTCGGAAGGAAGATGTCTCGTTTAATGAAGCCGACTGGGAGGCGATGGGAAAGATGCTGGATAAAAAATCCGGCAAGAAAACGGTACTGCTCAGGTTCATATATTACACGTCGGGCATAGCGGCACTGCTGCTACTCGCTTACGCACTTTTTTGGCTGCCCAAAAGAGAAAGTGATGAAAACCGTAGGCAAAAAGTAGTTAAACACAATAAAATACAAAAACATCATAACGGCCAATCTGAGCAGCCGGGCAAAGTTCCCGCCACGGAGCTTACCGCAATGAACCGCAACAACGGCCGGGTTAAACAGGTTCCGTTTGCGGCAGGCAAATCGTTCTTTTCCTTATCTGCTGCGCGGAAAGGCCGTTATGTTGTAAAAAAAGAGTCGGAGTACGGTATGGTAACCCCGCCTCGGATCGATACAGCAGTGAACTTGATAGCGTCGGTTAATGTGCAGTTGCAAATCGACAGCGGCACTTCCATCGCTCAGCTAGCCCCGGCAGACAGTGATAAATTGACTAAACAGCCGCAAACCATCAATTTGCCAAAACTTAAAACTAATAATGGTTTTAAGCCGGTATTGAGCTTGGCCGTCGTTGGAGCACCCGATGTAAATGGGGTAAATTCGTTGAACAGTGGCAAAGTGGGTGCTAATTTAGGTGTGCAGCTTTCATTGCAGCTTTTACCTAAACTGAGCATAACTACAGGTGTCGCTTATGCCGTTAAACGGTACAGCGCCACTGCCGGGCAGTATCAGTCTAACTTCAGGTCGTCTACACCAGTTACCTATATTGATGCCAACTGCAAGGTATTGGACGTTCCGCTTAATGTTAATTATCAGCTGTATAGAAAAGGAAATAACACGCTGCAAATAGGAACCGGGCTATCCTCTTATTGGATGCTGCGCGAAAATTACGAAATAGAATACGCCAACAACGTACCGAGTTTTTATATCAACATTGCCAATCAAAACAAGCATTTGCTCAGCATTCTAAATTTAAATGCTACTTATCAGCGCCGTTTAGGTAACGGCGTTAACGCCATTGTTCAGCCGTACTACAAGATACCCTTAACAGGTATCGGTAACGGTCGCGTTAATTTGCGATCGGCAGGCGTGGCATTTGGTGTTGGTGTAAACATGAACCATCTTTTCAGGAAACCCAAGTAAAACTATGAAATACCTTGCCTTAATTTTACTGGTGTGGTTCAAGACGAATCAGACCAGCCAGGAAACCTATGTCTGTAAAAATGCAAAAATCAGCATTTTTTCAAAGGCGCCTTTAGAGGATATTGATGCCGCATCGACCAAAGGAACTTCGGTTTTCAACGCCGGTACAGGCGACATCGCTTTTAGCATTCCCATCAAATCGCTGACGTTCGAAAAATCGCTGATGCAAGAGCATTTTAATGAAAACTATATGGAGAGCGATAAATATCCTAATGCCACTTTTAAAGGTAAGATACAGGACAAGATCGACGCAGGTAAAAACGGTGTGTATCCGGTTACCGCTACCGGCGTGCTCGACGTACACGGCGTAAAGCAAAATAGAACCATTCCGGGTAAAATAACGGTGAACAACGGCGTAGTAAGTTTGATGGCCGATTTCAACGTACAGTGTAAAGACCACCAGATTGATATACCACAAATTGTGTTCAAAAAAATTGCCGAAACCATCCAGGTTAAAGTAGCTGCTACTTACGCTTCTTACAAAAAACCCAACTCATAATCATGAAAATATATAAAAAGGCAGTGTTCCTGGCGGCGTTAGTTCTGCCGGGGCTCATGGGATATGCCCAAACGAAGGTGGCCCGGGATACAACAACAACCGATTCTTTGTTAAACAGTCTGTCGGCAGATGATAAAGGTGATCCGGTATTGGCTACATTCAAATCGACACGATTGATTTTGACTGAGACTACAGAAACCATCAGAAAAAACAACTTGAACTTTTTGGTAATTCATCGTTTTGGCGACATTGCTGGTACTGATGGCGGTGGTAAAACGCTTTGGGGTTTAGATAATTCATCCGATATATACATTGGGTTTGAATACGGCCTTACTAATAATCTGGATATTGATTTCGGCCGGAGCAAGTACGAGCAATTGCTGGAACTTGGTTTAAAGTACGCCTTGCTGCGGCAAACCTCTGATGATAAAATTCCGTTTGCTTTGACGATAGTAGGCAAAACCGGATTAAAACCATATTCGGTAAGTACTAATGTTTATGATGATTATACAAACCGGCTTAATTACTTTATGCAAGCTATATTTGCACGTAAGTTCTCATCTCGCCTATCGCTGCAGGTAGCACCATCTTTTCTGCGCAACAACCTGCCGTTCCCTTACATCGCTGGAAACGAGAAGAACATTTTCTCACTCAGTGCAGCGGGCCGCCTAAAGATAACTAAGCGAATGGGCATTGTGGTTGATTATGCACATCCCTTTTCGTCATTTCGAGATAAAAGCAATAGTCCCAAGTTTTATGACCCTTCGGGCGTAGGCATCGAGGTAGAAACCGGCGGCCACGTATTTACTTTGAACCTGACCAACGCGCAGGCTATTTCGCCCATCAATTACCTGGCTGATACCCAATCTAAATGGACTAAAGGGCAATACCGCATCGGTTTTACCATTACCCGCGTATTTGACGTAAACCGTAAACATAAAGGCACCTATAAATAAACTTTTAACCCTTTTCAAAATCATGGAACGTAAAGAATTTATTTCGAAACTGGGCATCAGCCTGGCAGCTATTTGCGCCGGATGCAGCATTGCATCCTGCGGCAGCAATCCCAAAGCCGAGGATCC
>CAJYJH010000024.1 GCA_913775265.1 uncultured Mucilaginibacter sp.
GTAAAGATAACTTCAACTTCGAAACTAATTCTTACATATGGTGGGGCAGCAAAGAAGGCTTTAGCAGTAGCAAGAAGACCGCCTTACCCACAAAGGGGGCCATTAATGTTAAAATTGCCGACGTAAACAACACCGGTTTTTCCGACATCATTTTTGCGCAGCACCGCGATAACAAATCAGAAGATATCAGTAGTACTATTTATCATAATTCGGCCATTGGTTTTTTTAAAGAAAACCGTACCGATTTGCAAAGCTTTGGAGCTGCTTACGTGCTGGCCGAAGATTTTACCGGCAGCGGCCGCAAAGATATTATCGTGATTAATGGTATCAGTGGTACCGCCCGGCATGCAGGCCTTAATGACGGACCGGGCAACGAAGGGGTAACGGCCGATGGTGTACCTATGTACATTTATAAAGGCAACCCGGCAGGCAAGTACGGGCACGAAAATCTTATTCGTATACCCGAAGCATCACAAGAAACTAATATCTCGTTTGCAGATATGGACGACAACGGCAATGCCGATCTGGTATACATGCGCACCAATGGTTACCGGGTTGCCATCCGCTACAATATTTACAATTACCCGCAAGAAAAGGAAATCACCGAGGTAGAAATCCCATTTCGGGGCAATACTGTTAACGTGGCAGATTATAATAAGGACGGGATATTAGATATGGCCGTTACACCCATCAGCGGCGGTAAAGGCGCTTTGCTGTTTGGTCAGGGCAATCATACATATAAAGTTGAATTGTTTGATTTCAATAATATGGCCTATTCGGCTGTAACCGGCGACGTCAATAATGATGGTTTGCTCGATGTTGTGAGCTGTGGGTACAGCCAGATTTCCATTTTGCTGGGCAATAACCAGGGCGGATTTCATTTTCAAAAACCAATTGTACTGCAATCGCCCGATTTTATCCCGCGGGTTTGCCTGGCCGATTTTAACAATGACGGCTGGCTGGATATTTTATCTCAAAACTTTCAGAATTTCGAGAGTAAAGTGTATGATATCCAGGCATGCGTGCTCATCAACAACAAAGGCACGTTCTCATTTAACAATAAGCGCAGCTTTCACACCTATGGCGCCAATGGCGGATCGGTAGCGCAACTGTATGGTGATGGTAAAATGCAATTTGTAAATAGTAATTACCATGCCGATGAGTCGCGCAGGGTAGCCACATTTATATTGGGTGTTGATGCCGACGGCTTCCCAACCGATGCTGGCAAGGTTCGTTTACCCTCATATTCGGCTGGTGCGGATCTGGTAATGGATTTTAACGCCGACGGCTACCAGGACATTCTGGTATATAACCACACCGGTGCCTATGTGTACGATGGTAGCCTGAACCCAACAGGCGGCATTCATGGTATAGGGTCGGTTATATTTTGGGGCAATCAAAGCGGTACATTCAGTTTAGAAAATACCTCACAGGTACCAAGTTTTGGCCCACATTCGCGCATCGCAGCAGATGCCGGCAGTATAGGCAGGCGCAATAGTTATGAAACTTATACCTCTGCCGATGTGGTGAACAACACTAAGGCTTCAAAATTTAAACTAATCATCGAGGGCCGTTTTAACAACAAGCAATATCCCGAGCCAAAAATTTTAACAGGAAAAACAAATGAGATATCTACAGCAGTTCAACCACGATTAATTTCTCAATCGGACACACAGGCAGTTTACGAAGTAAATGTGGAGAAAGGGCAGATATTCAGATATCAATTGAAACTCAATAGCTCTAATACAGGGGCCGGTCCGGTGGTTTCGGCCGTCCAGATGGAAGAAGATCGGTAACTCTGTTTAATGGAGACAAAACAAGAATTGTAGTCATGCAGGTTTCATTTATACATACTTTAATTTGCCTGATTGCCGGTATTGGCCTTATTGTATTGCTTACCGCCAAATACCGGGTGCATGCGTTTTTCGCTTTAATACTTTCCTGTTTTGTAGTGGGCTTAGGTGTGGGCTTACCGGTAACGGAGGTGCTGATGGCTGTAAAAGATGGTTTTGGTAACATCATGAAATCATTAGGGTTGCTCATTGTGCTGGGCACTACTTTAGGTGTAATACTAGAGCATACGGGCAGCACGCGGATAATGGCGGATTATCTGTTAAAATTAACAGGCCCCAAACACGCTGCCCTGGCCATGAGCCTTACCGGATTTATTATTGGCCTGCCCGTATTTTGTGATTCGGGTTATATTGTGTTAAGCGGTTTAAATAACTCCATTGCGCGTCGAACCGGCATCTCCATAATGAGTATGTCTGTATGCCTGGCAACGGGGCTGTATTCGGTACACTGCCTCATGCCACCGCACCCCGGAGCATCAGCTGCTTCCGGTATTATTGGTATCGCGTTTGGCCGGGTAATGCTGCTGGGGCTGGTGGTAGCTGTACCCGCAATGGTAGTAGGTTACATTTGGGCTGTAAAAATGGGAAGGAGATACAAGAAAGTCGAACAAACAGAGCAACAAGAAAGCATTTTTACAGATGACGTGCCGGGTGTTATTACAGCATTTATACCGGTTATTGTTCCGGTATTGTTCATTGCTTTAAGAGCATTTTTTGCGAATACTAATAGTGCATCAAACAATATTTTAGTTTTAGGCGATCCAACACTTGCCTTGACCATAGGGGTTTTACTGACCTTTGCAGGCAGACGTAGCTGGAAACAAGCTGATGTAAGTAAACTACTGCAAGATGGTGCCGAAAAGGCCGGTAGTATTCTGGTAATCATTGGCGCAGGCGGAGCATTTGGAGCGGTGCTGACTATCAGTAAAATTGGTGATCACTTAAGCACGGCCCTGCCACTGGCACAATTAGGTTTGTTTTTTCCTTTTATTATAACCTCGCTGTTGAAAACAGCACAGGGTTCGTCAACAGTGGCTATCATTACGGCAGCTAGTATTGTGTTGCCATTGCTACCGGCATTAGGTTTAAATACAGAGCGCGGGCATTTACTCGCTGTGCTATCTATGGGCGCCGGTTCGCTCATGATATCGCATGCCAACGATGCCTACTTTTGGGTGATTGCTAAATTTTCGGGGATGGAAATGCAGTCAATGCTACGGGTTTATTCGGTAGCTACGGCGCTTATGGGTTTTACTGCCATCGGCATGGTTTATTTGTTATCAAAATTAATCAGTTAACTATGCACATCCTCATAGCCCCCAACGCATTTAAAGGCAGCCTTATAGCAACCGAAGTTGCCGAAGCGATTAATGCAGGCTTATATGCCAGCAGTCTTAATTGTACAACACATTGCTTACCTATAGGCGATGGCGGCGATGGTACAGCAGACTTATTAATCAACCACCTCGGCGGCAGCATTAAAAATATAACGGTTCAGGATGCTTTTGGCAGAAATATTGAAACGACTTACGGAATAGTTGACGACGGAAGTACCGCAATAATTGAAATGGCTAATGCTGCCGGTATACGGTTGCTGCAGCCAGAAGAACTGAACCCCATGCAGGCATCTACATTTGGTGTTGGGCAGGTAATTAAGGCTGCGTTGAATGAGGGTGTCAAGAAAATTATTATCGGTATGGGCGGCTCGGCAACGGTGGACGGAGGCGCGGGGATGTTGCAGGCTTTGGGCATCCAGTTTTTAAATGCTGATGGTATCGCCATTAAAGTCAATCCCGAAAGTTTATTGCAGCTTCAAAATGTAGATAACAGTCAACTGGATCACCGGCTTTTGGATACAGAAATTATCGTTTTGTGCGATGTCAGGAATAGTTTATTAGGGCCTGACGGGGCAGCAGCCGTATTCGGTCCGCAAAAAGGAGCCACGCCTCAACAAGTAATCAAGCTCGAAGAATTTTTAAAAAAACTATCTGACGTGGCTTTGGCCGTTACCGGGCGCAATATGGCCGAGGCACCGCATAGCGGTACTGCCGGAGGCGCAGCGGCCGGTTTATTTGCTTTTTTAAACGCTAAGCTAGTTGACGGCGCATCACAATTTTTGGAGCTGGCCGGTTTTACACAGCGACTGCAGGAATGCCAGTTAGTCATCACCGGCGAAGGCAGCATTGACGAACAAACGCTGCAAGGCAAGGGGCCATTTGCAGTAGCAAAGGCCGCAAAGCAAAAGGGTATTGCGGTTATTGGTGTTGCAGGCAAAGTGCCTTTGCAAAACAGTGTATTGTTAGGCGAGTATTTTAATGTGCTCATGCCAATCTCAAACGAACCGCTGATGCTTGCCCAGGCTATACCACAAACTTACCAAAACCTGTTACGCACCGGCACGGCCATAGGCAATATGTTGGCATTAGGTCCAAAAACATTACCAATTACAGCTAACCAAAATAAATTATGAAACATCAATTAACTGCCGAACAGATAGAGAGTTATCAGCAAAACGGATTCGTGGTGATCGAAGACTTTCTATCTGCCGAAGAGCTGGAGCACTGGCGCAAAACGGTAATGTGCGCCGTGGCCAATCGTAAAGGGCAAAAAATGCCGGGCAAAGAAATTAAGGTGGGCGAGTCTGACGGCATCAATGAGGACGCAGCTTATTACGGTAAGGTATTTGACCAGTTGCTCAACCTGTGGCAAACTGATGCCGGCGTTAAAGAATTGATGTTTGATGAGCGCATCGGCGAGATGGCGGCTACGCTTGCCGGCACCGATAATATCCGCATCTGGCACGATCAGGCTTTATTTAAACGGCCATGGGCAAATCCGACATCGTGGCATTTAGATACGCCTTTTTGGTCTTTTTCAGATCGCAAGGCACTATCCATCTGGATAGCTTTAGACGATGCTACTTACGAGAACGGCTGCCTTTATTTTATACCCGGCTCTTTTCATCAAACCGAGTTTGAAAACAAAGGCATAGGTAAAAATATGGATAGCATTTTTGAAGTGTATCCCCAATTTTTAAAAGTGAATTCGGTAGCCGCCCCTATGAAAGCCGGAAGCTGTTCGTTCCATAATGGGCTAACCATACACGGTGCAGGAGCCAACATGACCAGCGGCTTTCGCCGTGCCATGACTTGTGCTTACATGCCCGACGGCAATGTATTTAATGGGCAAGCGAATATCCTGCCCGACGAGTACCTGCACACACTAAAAATAGGCGACACGTTGAACAGCGATGAGCAAAATCCGCTGATATATTCACGTGCTAAAAAATAGTTAAATAATGCAGGTAAACTTTTTTTGTCCGCGTTGGGGTTTTGAAGGCATGCCGTGGCCGGAATTTATTTACCGTGTTAAGCAAGCCGGTTACTGTGGAGTAGAGTGGTTTCCATACAGCGAGGATGTTGATCCGCAACAGGTCGCAACTTCATTGAAAAGCAATGGTCTGCAACTGGCTATAGTGATGACTGTGTTGGGGGAGTATACAACAACGAATGAGTATATCGAGATTCTTCAAACGCAGCTCACAGCACATATTGAGCAATGTCAGCCTGTTTTTATAACCGCACAAACCGGCCGTGAATATTTTGATCAGGAACAAATACAGCAATGTGTAGATAGCTGTGAGCATATCAGTAAGCAAACCGGTGTGCCTGTTTACCAGGAAACGCATCGTAATAAATGGGCCTATGCAGCGCATGTGGTGCCGCCGGTATTGCAAAAGAATGAGAAGTTGCGTATCACTTTTGACGTTTCACACTGGTTTTGCGTGTCCGAAAGTTATCTTGAAGATCAGCAAGCGGCTGTAAAACTGGCTATAGAACGGGCAGAGCATATTCATGCGCGTGTCGGACACACGCAAGGTTCGCAGGTTACCGATCCGGCAAAACCCCAGTACGCAAAGGCCTTAGCAGAGCATTTAGCCATTTGGGACAAATGGATTGAGCACAAGCGTAACGAGGGAGCAGGCTATTGTACCATAACCCCCGAATTTGGTCCGCCGCCCTATTTTACGCAGACAGACGATGGTACGACTTGGCAGGAGCAATGGCGCATAAACTGCTGGATGAAAGATTTGCTTCATCAGCGTTACAATATAGAACATACCAACCGATGAAAAGAAGAAGTTTTTTGATACAGGGCTCATTAGCAGCATCGGGAGGCTTGTTGCTTAACGCCATGCCATCGCTGGCTAAATCGGCACTATCGGGTGCGTTGGCCGACGATAATAACCTATATGAAATTTTTAAAAACCCTGCCATGGGTTACCGTCCGTTTGTGCGTTGGTGGTGGAATGGTGATAAAGTTCAAAAGGCTGAGCTTGCCCGCGAGTTGCAGATACTTAAAGATGCAGGCATCGGCGGTGTCGAAATTAATCCGATCAAATTCCCATCTACCACCGATGACATGGGGATACCTTCATTGCAATGGCTGAGCGATGAGTGGATTGATGCGCTGCAGTTTACTTTTAGCGAAGCTAAAAAATTAGGTCTAACGTGCGATTTGATAGTAGGCTCGGGTTGGCCCTTTGGTGCCGAATACCTGGAAGGGGAGGAGCGCTCGCAGGTGGTAGTAATTGGCACCAAACGTCTGGAAGGTCCGCTGGATTATGAAACCTCTTTGTACGATCTGTTTAAGGAAGCCGACCCCAATTTTAGTTCTGTATATCCGGGCAGGCAGATGGAAATGCTATCGGTTAAGCTGGTGCCCGCACAGCTCAATACCATGAGTGAGGTGGTAGAACTGTCGGACCAGATTAAATCGCAGGCTATCAAACTCAAAGTACCTGCGGGTAAATATATTTTATACGGCACCGTCAAAATAAACGGCTCTATGGAAGTTATTAATGGTGCACCCGGAGCCAACGGGCCGGTGTTAAACCATTATAATAAAGCGGCGGTAAAAAAGTACCTGTACCATATGTCGGACACGATACAGAAAAAAACCGGCCCATTACATCAGCATATCCGTGCATTTTTTATAGATAGTTTAGAGATTGAGGGCGCCAACTGGTGTGCCGATATGGCCTCTGAGTTTAAAAAGCGGCGTGGTTATGATTTGATGCCTTACCTGCCATTTACCATGTTCAAAATGGGATCGATGGGTAACACCTGGGATTATAAATATGGAGCAGTGCTGGGTGCCGACCTGAATGAAACCATAGAGCGTGTAAGATTTGATTGGGACCTGACCAAATCTGAGTTGATTAAAGAGCGCTTTATTAAAACTTTTGTAGACTGGTGTAAGGATAACAAAGTTAAATCACGCGCCCAGGCCTATGGTCGTGGTTACTTTCCGCTCGAAGGTACTTTTGATATGGATATTCCGGAATGCGAAACCTGGATTAAATACGGACTGGGTAAAGAAATGAGCGAGAGCGATTACCGTATTGGGCGGGCGTACACAATGGTGAACAAATACGTGTCATCGGCTGCGCATTTAAAATCCAAGCGGTTGATTAGCTGCGAAGAGCTGACCAATACCGACATGGTATTTAACGACACGCTGGAAACGTTGAAGGTAGCCGGAGACCAAAGCATGATCTCGGGCGTTACGCATCCAGTATTTCACGGTTTTAATTACTCGCCGCCTAACGCACCGTTTCCGGGATGGGTACGGTATGGTACTTATTTAAACGAGAAGAATACCTACTGGCCATATTTTAAAAAGTTTACCGACTACAAAGCACGCCACTCGGCTTTGCTGCAACAGGCAGATATGTTTGCCGATATAGCCATACTGCCACCCGTATTTGATATGTGGAGCATATTTGGAGCGCAAAATGAGCCATTCCCGTCGTTTATGTATCCAACATATCTTACCTTAATTTGGGAGGCCATACACCAGAATGGCAACGCCTGCGATTACCTCTCCGACGGCATGATACAGCAGGCGGCCATTAAAAACGGAAAAATCACTTACGGGCCGCGTAGCTATCACACCTTGTTTATGGTAGATGTACAGCGACTGCAGCCCGCAACACTTAAAAAACTTTATGAGTTTACCTCGGCAGGCGGGCGTATATTCTGCATTGAAAACTATCCAGAAAAATCATTAGGACTTGGTGATCGTCAGCCGCTCGACCGGGAGGTACAAAGTTGGGTAGCAAAATTGAAAGCTCAACCGCAACGATTTATCCTGCTTTCCAAACCCGAAACAAACGTAATTCAGTGGTATAAAGATGTGCAAATTAAATACGGCATTACACCCTATGTGAAAATCGACCACCCTAACCGTTTTGTTAACCAGGCGCGCTATCAGGCTGAAGGCACCGAGATATTATTGTTTGTCAATTCTGATACGCAGGAAAGCCATCCTATTCAAATCAAAGCCAGCGACGCTATTCTCTCCGGCAAGCAGGCATGGCTTTGGGATGCTGAAACCGGCCAACGAAATCGTATAAATAGCAACGATGGTATGATTACGCTTAATCTCGGTCCGGCAGATTCTCGTCTTATTATTTTCGATAATCATCAGGAAGGAAAGATGTTGAACCTGAAACCGCTCAGCAAAGCAACACAGCTTACTTTAAACAAATGGACTGCGCAGTTTAATCATATTAATGGCAATACAAAATCGGTAACGCTTAATCAACTGCAAGATTTAAAGAGTATGCCTGCATATATAAACTTTGCAGGTAATGTAATATACCGGAGTCAGATAAATGTTAATGACGCATCAAAACTTCAATACCTCAACCTCGGAACTGTATATGGCACTTCCGAATTGCTGATTAATGGCAAACCTGCAGGTATGCAATGGTACGGGCGCCGCATATTTCCGGTACAAGGCATGTTGATAAACGGTACCAATACTATAGAGGTAAAAGTAGCTACCTCTATGGGCAACTATATGAAAACATTGGTTGATAATCCCAATGCACAAAAATGGACTAACAGTGTAAAGCGGCCTCAACCTATACAGTCCATGGGCTTAGTAGGGCCGGTAACTCTTTATTAAATGTTTTAAATACATCAATATGCAATTTATAAAATACTTACTCATTACATTTATTTGTCTGCAGTCGCCACAATTATTTGCTAAAGATTACCTGGCTACTATGTTCGGTATTCACTCAGACGGCATAGGCATGAACACGCGTTCCATCCAGTTTGCGATTGATTACATTAATAAGAATGGTGGTGGCAGGCTGGTTTTTCATGTGGGCCGTTATCTAACAGGTAGCATCTACCTCAAATCAAACGTAACTATCCACCTGGAAGAAGGCGCCGTGCTAATGGGCTCGTTGAATCCTTTTGATTATGACCAGCACGAACTTACTGCGCTTATCTTTGCCATTGACCAAGAAAATATAGGTATCACCGGTAGAGGGATGATTGACGGACAAGGCAAGGCGGTTGCCCGAAACGTGATCGAGATCATCAACAAAGGGCTGATTAAAGATAAATTCAGGAGCGGCAGGCCAGAGGTCGAAACACGTGCTATGAATATCAGCTTTCTGCGTTGTAATAATATTCTGATTAAAGGTATAATGCTGAAAAACTCAGCCAGTTGGAACCAGACTTATGATCAGTGTAAGAACATGAAAATGGACAGCGTTTACGTAGATAATAAAGATTACTGGAATGAAGACGGAGTAGATTTAGTGGATTGTGAAGATGTTTCTATCACCAATTCTTTTTTTGATGCTGCTGACGATTGCATTTGTTTGAAGTCGCACAGTGCCAAGTATGCCTGCAAAAATATCTTAATCAGTAATAATACTGTTCGTAGTAGCGCCAACGGTATTAAGTTCGGCACGGTTTCGCGTGGTGGGTTCAGCAACATCCGTATCATTAACAACAAAGTTTATGATACCTACCGTTCGGCCTTAGCTTTAGAGGCGGTTGATGGGGGCTACATCGAAAACATCGTAGTGGATGGTTTGCAGAGTTACAACACCGGCAATGCCATATTTTTACGCACGGGGGAGCGTTTTGCCAAAGGCAGCCGTTTTAGTAATGTAACCATCAGTAACGTGTATGCAGAAATACCAGCAGGTAAGCCTGATGCCGGTTACGAGTACGAAGGCCCGATTGAGGACATGCCGCGCAACGTATCGCCAGGAATTATCATCAGCGGGGTGCCCAACTGCATCATTAAAGATGTAAAATTGAGTAACATTGAAGTGAAACACCCTGGTGGCGGCAATGCATTTTTTGCTAACGTGCCTCTAAATAAACTCAACACAATTCCGGAGTTATCGAACAAATACCCTGATTTTTCAATGTTTAAAGAGCTACCAGCCTGGGGTATATTTATAAAGCACGCCACTGGCTTGGAGTTTAACAATGTAAAGATTAGCAATGAAAAAAAAGATTTCAGGATGCCCGTGGTGCTCGATGACGTGCATCAAACAAGCTTCGTCGGCCTGAAGATCAATATGTCTGCTGCGAAAAAGCAGGAGGTATACCAGAATAATTCAACCCAGGTTTTCATTAAATAAGCAGAAAGTAATTATAATAAATCTAATAATCGGACCTTTTTTAGTAGACGGTGATACGGGCATCTCCAATGAAATTTTAAGGCTATCTTGGGATGACAAAACGATTTAATTTAGAGCCACATATATCATATTTATCAAGGTAAGGTTTTGACTCTTGCAACCCTATCACTTTCAATCCTCAGGTATTTATTTCATTATTGTTGCTTACTGTCTGATGTCTGTACTTATTAAATGGGATTACATGTAAGCAGCCTCAACAAATGATGAGGCTGCTGCGAATTGAAGTATAATATAGATAAGTTTTTATTTACTAAACTGATTGTAGTGTTCAGTTTAAAGATCATTAGGTTGAAAGTGAGCATGCTTAACAGATAAGCGCCGTCTGCCATCAAATAATAACGCCCGATCTTTCTTCTGCTGTCAAAGAAGTTACCTATGGCCAAGTAGCATAAATACAGTTAACCGCACCAGAAAATGCCATCGTCCTATACTGAGTGTTCTCCTCAACAAGCGCGAGTATAAGAAATATAAACATGCCTATGTGCATCAAAAAAGTATATTATAATGCTGAAAAAAGGTTTCATAAGGTTGACTAAAAAACCTGATTCTCTGGTCTTAATCTACAGGCGCTTTTAGACGCAATAATCTATTGCTCAATTTTATCAGCGTCTGCAGTTATCTGTTATATTGGTTTTATAAATTAATTTTATTAAAAATTACAAGTTCGCTATGGTTGTAAAACTTACTGTTCAAGATATCGGTAAAGCTATGTCTAAAATAGTCTTGACTTATACAGTTGATTATCAGGTTTCGAACAGAGCTTTACAGGTATTTCTAAACTTGCCGGAAATTGACCTTATAAATTGCTGTGTTCGCCTGAAAGCTTGCTGACTTGACTATCGCGTGCTTTCTACCGTATACACAAAGCTGTTAGCTTTATAATAACCCAAGTTATATTCAATGGGGCGTTCGCCCTGGTCAAATACAAAGCGCTTGCGGAATAACAAAGGGCTACCGGATGTTACTCTAAGCTTTTCGGCAATCGACGCTTCAGCAGCTACGGCGCTTATCTCTTCTTTAGATAGGGTTGCAACTATATGATGCTCCTGCTCCAGCATCTCATAAAGCGGACGTTTGAAATCCTCATCGCCAGTTAGCCCTACACGTGGGTGAAAGTAGGAAACAAAGTATACAAACGGCTCGTCAGGTCTGCCACGAACCCGTTCCATCTTCAACACTTTACGGTCTGGTTTAATGTCGAAAAAGTTAATCAACTGTTCATCTGGGGTTACCCAGGTTACGTGGAGTTCAAAGTTGCGGATCGGAATACCGCGCAATTTCATCTCTTGCGAAAACGACAACCAGTTGTTGGATTTAGAACTTACCGCATTTTGAGCTACCCGGGTGCCCGAACGTTTTTTACGAACAAGCAAACCTTCAAAAACCAGTTTGTTGATAGACTGCCTTAACGTAGTGCGCGAAATAGCTAACTTTTTGGCCAACTCCACTTCGCTAGGTAAAACTTTGCCGTTTTGATAGTCTTCTTCCTGTATAAGTTGCCTCAACAGCATTTCTGCCTGTGCATGCAGAGGCATCGGGCTTTTATGGTCAATGCTGTACTTATTCATCATTTAAAAATACAATAATAACAAATTTATTCCAAGTGTTAATGTATGTACATATCAGTGGTGTTAATGCCGGATCCAATTCAAGGGAAGGCTTTGAGTAAAATTTAAAAATAAATTTGTTTTATACTATTTATCATTATGTTTGTACATATAAACATTAAACCAATTATTGACGTCTGTCAAATTTTTCAATCAACTCGCAGTAATAATTTTTACTGTTTTATATGTACATACATTATAACAATAATATGAGTATATCTACTATTGCTACAGATAATGAAAATCAAATTGTTACCGATACCAGGAAAACTACTCAATACCTGATGCCTCAAAGGTTGAGCTCGGAGAAAGAAAATTTCGGAGCTTATAATATCTATCCAACCTGTTCATTAAAGTCGGGTGTAATTAATCACGGCTATAATACACTTGCTGCCTGGATTGCTCAACACAGAGCTGTGGTTATTGATGGTTATGTAGGCGTATTTTGGGATAATGTGAGAGGAGAATTGCAGCAGCATTTTGAGCAACAAGGCTTGAAAGTCAACTGGATTGAAACTGCCGATTACTTAAAAAAACCTGAGCAGGTAGATGAGTTGGTTGAACCTTTTTTAGGTACTTATGAATCTGTTTGGGGAACCCGTTGTACTTTAACATTAGCAGATTTTTACAACATAGAAAACCTGAAACAACAGGTGCCGGATCAACAGGCTGACGTTACCATATTACTAGGTTCGGGTGCTGCATTGGCAGGTTGGAATGCGCCTTTGCTTTACATCGATCTGCCTAAAAATGAACTGCAGTTCAGAATGCGGGCCGGTTCTATCACCAATTTAGGATCAGACAAGGTATACGAGCCTTTTTACATGTATAAGCGCTTTTACTTTGTGGACTGGGTGTTGCTTAATCAGCATAAAAAAGCGGTTTTACAAGATGTTTCTGTAATGATTGATGGCCAATGGCCTAATAACATAAATTGGATGACCGGCGACACATTGCGGGCGGGATTGCACCAGTTAAGTACTAACCCTTTGCGCGTTCGCCCATGGTTTGAGCCAGGCGCATGGGGCGGGCAATGGATTAAGTCACACATCAACGGCGTTAACCCGGATGCAGTTAATTATGCATGGTCTTTTGAGTTGATCGTTCCCGAAAACGGGCTGGTGTTTGAAAGCGACGGCTGGTTGCTGGAAGTCTCGTTTGATACCTTAATGTTTACCCATGCAGGTGAGCTGCTCGGAAAGCACGCTGATGTTTATGGTGATGAATTTCCTATCCGGTTTGACTTTTTAGATACCATTAAAGGTGGTAATCTCTCTATCCAGTGTCATCCCTCACTACCATATAGTCAAGAACAATTTGGCGAACAGATTACTCAGGATGAAACCTACTACATTTTAGATTGTGAGCCTGATGCGCAAGTTTATTTAGGATTTCAGGATGATATCGACCCGCAGCAGTTTAAAGACGTATTGGAGAATAGTCAGGATGAAAATCAACCTATCGACATCGAAAAGTATGTGCAGGCACATACTGCTAAAAAACATGATTTATTTCTGATTCCTAACCAAACCATCCACAGTGCCGGTGCAGGTAACTTGGTGCTCGAAATAAGTGCAACGCCTTACATTTTTACTTTTAAAATGTACGATTGGGTGCGCCTGGATTTAGAAGGCAACCCGCGACCGATCAATATAGACCATGCCTTTAAAAACCTGGACTTTGAACGTAAGGGGGAGAAGGTTAAGCAGGAATTTATTTCCAGGCAGACCATCATCAGCCAACAAGACAGTGCAACTGTAGTGCATGTACCAACACATGAACAGCATTTTTACGATGTGCACCGCCTGGAGTTTGACAAGCAGATAGAGGTTTGTGCTGAGAATAGCTGTCATGTACTCATGGTTGTAGAGGGGGATGCGGTTACAGTTACCACTGCTGCAGGAGCACAACAAACCTATGCCTATGCAGAAACTTTCGTGATACCGGCAGCCTGTGGCTCTTATACCTTAACCAGCACTAACCAGAAGCCGATCAAAGTCATCAAAGCATTTTTAAAGTAAAAAATACTGGAGCAGTCATACAGTAACCTAGATGCTTGCTCCATTATAATATCTTTTGAACGGGAGCATTGATCTGCTCAATCCTAAACGAAGAAGAAAAGCAAAATAACTACCAATTATAATAACCAATGAGATCAAGACTATTACAAAAGTTGTCGCCGCTTAAATTGCGGGGACGCCCGTCCGGCGTCGGGCTGTTCCTTTTGCTGTCGTGTTGCGGCGCTGCAAACTCTTATGCCGAAAGTTCACTTGTTAATCGTACAATTTCGGTGACGAGTAAATTTGATGCCGTAATTACAGGGCAAGTTAAGGATGAGCAAGGGCAGCCATTGCCCGGCGTAACCGTAAAGCTTCAAAACTCTCAGGTCGCAACGATGACCGACGTGAATGGTAACTTTAAAATAACGGTACCCGATGGTGATAGCAACCGGAGCTTAACTTTTACCTATATTGGTTTTGTTACGCAGACTTTGAATGTTGGGCAACAAGCGCAAGTCAATGTTACTCTGAAGGCTGATACCACCAAAGCGCTTAATGAAGTAGTAGTGGTAGGTTACGGCACGCAACGCCGCGCAACTATCAATAGTGCTATTGGTACTGTTGCCGCCCGGGATATTAACGAAAAACCGGTACTCAACGCCGTACAGGCATTGCAAGGCGAATCGCCGAACTTAGTTATACAGCAAAGTACGCTGGATCCTGGAGCTACACCACTTATTAACATCAGGGGGGTATCTACTACAGGTAACAATGACCCTTTGCTGGTTATTGATGGCATCGTCTCGCAATCAACCGCCGATTTAAGCCTGCTTAATCCTAATGATATTGCCAGTGTTACGGTGCTTAAAGATGCCGGTGCGGCAGCTATATACGGTTCTCGCGGCGCTAACGGTGTTTTACTGGTAACTACCAAAAGTGGTAAATTAAACCAAAAGCCTACTGTTACCTATAACGGTAATTACGGATGGCAAAAGCCCAATATACTCGTTAAAAAAGTTGATGCTGCTGACAATGCTTATTACAAAAACGAGTCGTTGGTTAATGCTGGACTTTCACCTGCATTTACTCCAGAACAAATACAACAACTGGCTGCACAGGGCAATGGTACCTGGGATGTAAATCATTTGCTGTATGACGCACCGCAACTGTCGCAAAACGTAAGTGTAAGCGGTGGTGGCGAAACCAATACTTATTTTGTTTCGGCCGGTTACTTAAACCAGTTAAGTAACTTTATAGGTAATGGTGGCAGTGGTAACAAGTTTGGTTTCCAAAAGTATAACCTGAGGTTAAACCAATCCACCATCATCGGAAAGTTTAAACTAACCGGTATACTGGAATACACCAAATCACGTAACAAAACCAACAGTGTAGGCAACAATAATATTTTTGCTGATGCTAACCGGGTGCCTTACAACTATAACTGGCAGGACGAGAACGGCAATTATTTAACCAACCCCATCGCATCACAATATAATGAATTAGGTGTACTTGAGAAAGGTGGTTTTAATCAAGCTGATAACGACCGCATATTTGGCAATTTAAATGGTACACTTAACATAGCTAAATCATTAACCTTAACCGGTGTTTTTGGCGGTACTATTCAAAATAATGGCAACTTCTTCCGGCGGACGCAAGTGAACTATTTGCCGGCAGGTGTTTACGGTAACGATTTAACCACGTTTGACAATAACTCTAAATCACATTCTTTCAATACACAGGTTTACCTCAACTATACCAAGTCTTTTAATCAGCATAACGTAAATGCTACGCTGGGTGTGTCAAGCGAAATTAACAGCCAGCGCGGCTTCCAATTGCAGAAAACATTAACTGACCCTGTGTTTGGCAACGCTACAACCGGAACGCTGATCGACGCAACCAATTCTTATAATAGCATTACTATCCAAGCTAATAGCTTGCAATCAGTATTTGGTCGAATAAGTTATGATTATAAAAGCCGCTACTCTCTGGACTTCGTTTTTCGCGATGATGCATCATCAAAATTCGCTCAAGGGCAGCGTAGTGGATTCTTCCCATCAGTTAACGCCGGCTACCTGATTTCGGACGAAAGCTTTATGGAGCCGTTGCGCAATACTTTAAGCCGCCTTAAATTAAGGGCATCCTATGGTGTGGTGGGTAATAATCAAACAGCCGGTAATTACACATATTTAACAACCTACTTTAATTATCCCGGCGCTTACGGTTACAATGGCATAATACAGGGAGGTGCAGGTACTAACTTATCAAACCCTTTACTAACCTGGGAGAGAGCCGCTACTTTTAACGCCGGTTTCGATTTCGGTTTGTTTCAAAACAAGCTTACCGGCTCTTTTGATTATTTTGATAAAACAACAAGCAATATTCAGCAAACACCGCTGGATGTACCCAGCATTTTTGGTGCTGCACCTCCAACGGCTAACGTAGCTAAAGTGCAAAACCGGGGATGGGAGGCGCAGTTAACTTATACCTTAAAATCGGCCAAGGTTACGCAAAGCTTTAGCGCAAACATTGGTAATACTCAAAACAAGCTGTTGCAGCTCACCGGTAATACGCAGCAAATTATTTATAATCAGGATGTGTATCAATTAATACGCCGTGTGGGCGAGCCGCTTACGCAGTATTACGGATATGTAACCGATGGCTATTTTCAGAACCAAAGCGATGTAAACAGCTTGCCAAAACCAGCCGGAGCTATTGTTGGGCCGGGCGATATCAAATTTAAAGACTTAAACGGCGATGGTAAAATTGATGACAACGATAAGAAAGTTATTGGCAACCCATTCCCACACTATACTTTCGGCTTTACCTACCGCGTGGCTGTAGCCGGCTTTGACCTGACACTGTTTATACAAGGCGTTGGCCAACGCGATGCTTTTTTACGCGGCGAACTGGTGGAACCGTTCCATTACAATTATGGTCAAACGCTTTACGAACACATGACCAATTATTGGACGCCTAATAACCCTGATGCACGTTATCCACGGTTGGCCAGCAACGGGTCGCCTTCCAACACCAACAACTGGCGTAATGGGTCTGATGTATACCATTATAACGCCGCTTATGCAAGGCTAAAAAACGTCAATATCGGTTATACGCTGCCAAGCGCATTAACCCGCAAAGCCGGTATGCAGCGTGTTCGTGTATCTGCCATAGGGCAAAACTTATTTACACTGTCTAAGCTGAAATTTATAGATCCGGAAACCACCGAATTTGGCAATAGTGTAAGCCCAAATACAGGCTCAAACAGTGCAAGAAATTACCTGCTGCCCATTTTTATTGGTGCAGGTTTAGATATCACCTTTTAATTACTCAGCAAAAGGATTATGAAAAACCTTACAAAATATTTTGCGATAACATCATTGATACTGGTCAGCAGTTGTCGCAAACTGGATATTGGTCCAACTGATGCCTATTCAGCGTTAAATTTCTGGACAGCCGACGCCAACGTTTACAACGCTTTAAATAACAATTACAGCCTGATGTATAATAGTGGCCTGTACTTTGGCGCCGAAGGCTTGTCGGACAACGCTTACTCACAAAATAATAATGATCTGATCCAGATTGCCAGTGGTAATGCCAACTCGCTAACCCCCAAATTTGCCGGTGATTGGGCCTATTATTACAGCACCATCAAATCGTGTAATCAGTTTCTGACTAACGTAGATCAAAATACTACGCTGGGTGCAACCACGCTTAACCGGCTGAAAGCAGAAGTAAGATTTATACGGGCTTTCGAACATTTCAACCTGACCAAATGGTACGGCGATGTGCCGCTGGTAACTAACGACATTTCTCAGGAAGAAGCTAAAACAATCAGCAAAACGCCAAAAGCACAAGTAGTGGATTTTGTAATCAGCGAACTTAAGGCTATTGTATCAGCGCTGCCGTCCAAGGACCAGTTGCCTGCGGGCGAAAATGGTCGTATTACCAAAGGCGCTGCTTTAGCTCTGCAGGCCAGAGTGTTACTATATCAAGGTAACCGAATGGCCGAAGTGGCTACTGTATGCGAGGATTTAATGAATAATGGTGGTACTAACGGCACCTACTCATTGGTATCAAATTACAGTAACTTATTCAGCAATCCCACCATCAACCGCACCAATACCGAAAGTATACTTTCACTCCAATATGTACCTGCAACAACTCGCACCTGGACCGACTTTTGGGATTTTGCACCCAACAGTGTAGGCGGGCGGGTAAATTCGCTGGCACCTACGCAAGAACTGGTTGATGACTACATTATGCTTAACGGACGCGGCATTAGCGAAGCTGGTTCGGGCTATGATGAGAATAACCCATACATAAACCGCGACCCGCGTTTAACGGCAACCGTAGTGTATGATCGGTATAACTGGAATAATGGTGGAGGTGTAAACGGCACCAGCAAAATTATTTACATCAAGCCCGGAAGTGATCCTACACGACCAGGTCCGGACGAATATTCATCAGGCCGGCAAAGCTCTTCGCCAACAGGGTACTATTGGCGCAAGTATTTTGACCCATCAGCCTTAGCCAACTTCACCTCGGGTAATAACCTGCATTTGTTCCGCTATGCTGAAATTTTACTGGATTATGCCGAAGCTAAAAACAGTTTGGGACAAATGACTGCTACAGTTTGGAACCAGACCATAGGTGCACTACGTACCAGGGCCGGATTTACAGATCAGGGGGCTCTAAGTTATCCTGGAGGTGATGTAACTAATATTATCAGGCGCGAACGCCGTGCTGAATTGGCTTTAGAAGGTATTCGGATAGACGACATCCGCCGCTGGCGAATTGCTGAAACCGTGTTAAACAGATATGTACATGGAGCCAGATTTTCGGGCGATCCTACTACCGATAACGGTTACATCCGGGTGCAGCTCAGACGCTTCAATCCTAACCGCGATTACTTGTGGGCCATCCCAAGCGGTGATCAGAGTTTGAATGCTCAGCTTACTCAAAATCCCGGCTATTAAGCTTCCAATAACCAATTACCAAAACCAAAATGAAAAGATTAAACTATATCACCATGATGGCTCTGTTAGCCATGATGACTATTATATCCTGTAAAAAAGATACCCGCTCGCTGGATGATCAGCTTACGGCTGCCGGCACACTGTCGGCACCGGCCAACGCAACTGCGCTCAGGTTACAGCCTGGCGGTAGCAGTGTTCCTTTTAAATGGAGTGCAGCCAACGCTGCCGACGGCGGTGTGGTGCTTTACGAAGTAGCATTTGACAAAGCTGACGGCAATTTCAGCACACCTGTATACCGGGTTTTGTCTGACGGTTCGGGCGTACAGGCCCAGGCTACCATTCCGCAGGATACGTTGAATAAAATTGCATCCTTAGCCGGCATTGCATCATCAAGCACAGGCACACTTAAGTGGACCGTAATGGCATCAAAAGCCACAAACTTACAAACCACTGCAAGTACTAACAGTCTGCAAATTACTCGTCCGGCAGGTTTTGCCGTACCGCCAACAACTTTGTTTTTAACAGGTACCGGAACCGAGGCTGGTGGAACAGACTTGTCTAAAGCTATTGCTTTTAAACAAACAGCTCCGGGTGTATTTGAGCTATACACATCACTACAAGCAGGTAACTATCAGTTTTCAGACAAGGCGACGTCGGCTGGTACACGTTATTATGTTGATGGCAGCGGAACCATTCAGCAGGGGAGCCAAACCACTACCGTAGGCAGCACCGTCGGCCCGTACCGCATCAGGTTAAACTTTAATGTGGCTACCAGTAATATCGTGAGCATTCAGTCATTAGGTTTATTTATGTCGGCTTATAATACAGAGATAGGCCAGTTGAGCTATGCAGGTAACAGTACCTGGAGCAATGCCCGCATACCGGTTGAGTTTTACCAGTTTTCGTGGGGGCGCGATGAGCGTTATAAGTTTGCGTTGCACACCTCAGCAGGAGTAGAGTATTTCGGAAGCTCTAACGTAAACAACGTTGCACCATCAGGGCAGCCAACCAGTTACTTTAATTTGTTGCCGGTTAGCAATTCTCAGTGGGATAATACATACAAGTTTGATCCTTCTATCGATAAGCGTAACGCTAAGGTTGATGTCTATTTCAAACCATCGGCCGCTTATACGCACACGGCAACAGCGGTAAACTAATCTGAGTTATTCTATTTACCAATTATAAATACTAACCGGTGCATTTATGTGCATCGGTTAGCACCTACTTTAAATACTTACAATGAAAACAAGGCATTACCACTGGATTATTGTGCTTGGTGTATTATTCGCATCCTGTAAAAAATCGGACAATGGTCCGGCTACAGGAGAAAACGGTAATAACGGCGGCAACACCGGCGGAACGGGCGGTAACCCGGTTACAGAGTCTGTGTACCTTACCAATGCTAAAGCTACACGGGCTTTTATACAAGCCGGGTATGCTACCCCCTTTGGCAGTTACAGGGTAAACACTACTAATAATACTACCAGTGCTTTCGAGTGGTATATTGCCAGCCACCTGTACGCAGATGCCGCCATGATAGCCAACGGAGATGCCAGTTACCAAGAACCCATGAATAACACCTTCGCCTGGCTGACAAAGTTAGAAGACAAAGCCGACCCGAATGGCGGATACTTTGCCTACGCCAATCTGGATGGGTCGGGAGCTGGAGGCGTAAAATACGTTGATGATAACGCCCTGACCGGCATGGCCTATTTAGATGCTTATAATGTGACCAGCGGAACCGTTAAAGCAAATTACCTGAGCGCTGCAGAATCATGCGCTAAGTGGCTGATGAAAAGCGGCCAGTGGGATAACACTTACGGCGGCGGTTTTTGGTGGACCACGGAAAAAACGGTAAAACCTACCCAGTCCAATGGCTTGGCCATGCAGTTATTTGCACGTTTGTTTAAACTAACCGGTAACACGCAGTATAAAGATTGGGCTGTGCTGGTAGATAATTGGTTGAATACCCAGATGTACGATAGCACGTCAGGCTTATACATTTGGCAGGTAGAAAAAAATGGGGTAAAAAACGGAGTGAAATTTACTTACGATAATGCCATTATGGTAGAGGCACAATTGCTATTTGCCGACGCCATGAACGATAATACTTATAAAACAAAAGCACAGGCACTGGGCAACGCCATGATCCGTGGGTTATGGGATAAAAGCTATAACGTATTTATTTTTAATACGAACGACCTGCGGGTAAACGGGTGTTACAGCGGCTGGGCTACTCAAGCTATGATTAAGCTTTACGAGTTAGATAATAATGATAACTGGCTCGTTTACGCCAAAGCAAATGTGGATGCGATTAACGTTATCTTAAAAAATACTGCACTCAACGGTTACTACCAGTATGCCGGGCTCAATGGGGCCGGTCGCTACACTAATCTCGAAGGGGTAGACCAGGCCTGGATGCAACGTGTGCAGGTAATGCTGTCTAAATACAGATAATTGAAACCTGGCAGCTTATACTAAAACTATTATACCTATTACATGAACAAGATTTTGTTTAAAAAAGCCGCACTTATCTTGGCGCTATTTGCCGCCGGCCGTGCTAAAGCACAGGATGTTTTGCAATATGTAGACCCCGGAATAGGCACCGCCCATAGCCGCTGGTTTTTCTATACGCCGGCAGCCGTACCGGGTGGCATGGCCAAATTGGCGCCATCTACCAATGGCCACTACGGAAACCCTCAGGGTTGGGAAGCTGTGGGTTATGATGTGCGCCATAAATCTATCGAAGGCTTTGTTCACTTTCATGAGTGGCAGGTAGGAGGCGTTAGCTTTATGCCTACTACCGGTGCTTTAAAAACCGTACCCGGCGAACTGGAAAAACCGGGCAGCGGCTACCGTTCGGCTTTTGATCATAAAAACGAAACAGCACAAGCAGGTTATTATAAAGTGAAGCTGGAAGATTATCAGATTACAGCAGAATTGACAGCCACTAAGCGGGTAGGTTTTCATCGATACACCTTCCCCAAATCGGCGCAAGCACACATTATTTTAGATATCGGCCACAAGCAGGGTGAGAGCGGCGAAGTGACGGATGCAGACGTTCATATGATTGATGCTACCCACTTTGCAGGCTACGTAATTACCTATCCTAAGTATGTGGCCAGCTATGATCCGCAAGGCAAGGTAGCCATGTACTTTTATGGTCAGTTGGCAAAGGCGCCATTGTCAATAACTGCTTTTACCCAGGCAGGTACTACACCCGGAAAAAAAGCAGCTAAGGGAGTGGGTGCCGGTTTAGCGCTAAACTACAATACGCAATCGGGCGAAAAACTCGAAATTAAAGTAGGCTTAAGTTATACCTCTGTAGCTAACGCAAAAGCTAACCTGACTGCTGAAGCCAGTAATCTGAACTTTGAAGGTGCACTCAGGCAGGCACAAAACACCTGGCGGCAGGAACTTGGCAAGCTACAGGTGGAAACGCCGGTGAAGGCCGATAAAATGAAATTTTATACTGGCTTATATCATGCCTTGTTAGGCCGTGGCCTGGCCAGCGATGTAAACGGAGCTTACCCCAAACATCAAGGAACGGCGGGTCAGCTTGATGCTCGAGAGAAAAAGTACGGCTTTATCAACACTGATGCTATATGGGGTGGCTATTGGAATTTGACGCAGTTATGGTCGCTATCTTACCCCGAATGGTATGCCCGTTTTGTGACCACGCAGCTGAGGTTGTGTAAAGACAGAGGATGGTTTGGCGACGGTATAGCTAATAGCGAATATGTATCGGGTGTGGGAACTAATTTTGTTGGTTTGGCTATTGCCGGTGCCTACCAGGCAGGTATACGCGATTATGATATACCCGCAGCTTACCAAGCTGTTAAAAACAACGAGATGGGTTGGAAAAACAGGTTGACAGGATCGGGCAAAATGGACACCAAAGCATTTTTGCAGTATGGCTATGTTCCGCATCTGGATGGTGATGGGCGTAACTTTGTTACAGATTCTACCGGTTCAAATTTTTCGGCCTCGCATACACTTGAGTATAGCTTTAGCGCCTTTGCTGCGGCGCAAATGGCCAAAGCATTGGGTAAAACCAGCGATTATCAGCAGCTTATTAAGTATGCCAACGGCTGGCAGCACTTGTTTAATCCGGCCAATAAATTAATTCAGCCTAAAACTGCGGAAGGGAAGTTTGTGGACAAGTTCGATCCGTTGCAGCCATGGCGCGGCTTTCAGGAAGGTAATGCTACGCAGTACACTTTTTATGTGCCACAAAACCCAAAAGCATTAATTAGCGCTGTTGGCGACTCCAGCTTTAATGCCCGACTGGATGGAATATTTGAAGCATCAGCAAAAAATGATTTTGGCGGCGGCAAAACGATTGACGCTTTTGCCGGGATTAATGCCTTATACAACCAGGGTAATCAACCTAATTTACATATTGGCTGGCTGTTTAATTATTCGGGTAAGCCTTGGTTAACACAAAAATGGATACGCCAGATTTGTAATAACTTTTATGGTACTGAGCCTATACATGGGTATGGCTATGGGCAGGACGAAGATCAGGGCCAGTTAGGTTCATGGTATGTTTTGGCTTCATTGGGTTTATTTGATGTAAAAGGGTTCACCGATTTGCGCCCGGTTGTACAGTTTGGCAGTCCGCTGTTCAGCCGTGCTACGCTGCGTTTGGGCAACAGTAAAACACTACAGATTGAAGCTAAGAATAATACAGCGCAAAATGTTTACGTGCAAAGCCTCACGTTTAACGGGCAGCCTATCAAAAACTGCTGGATGTACCTGGATCAACTACGGCAGGGTGGTAAACTGGTTTTCGTAATGGGCAGTCAGCCTAACAAAAGCTGGGGAGTAACTAACCCTCCGCCATCAGTACAATAGCTTCAAAAGTAAATTTCAAGCATTATCAGATTATCGTTAGCTGCCAAACTATGCTTTATAAAAAACTATTCCTGGTAATATTATTAGGCGGTGCTATTGCACTGCCTAATAATGTCCAGGCACAAACTCTGGATTTAAAAACTTACCTGCAGCGTGCAGAAACCATGTATAATTTAGTATGGCAGCGTTACCGGGTGCCTGCCTATGTGGGGTTGTTTAAAGAAAACTATCCCGACAACAAAAAAGACTCATTAAGCTATATGCAAGGCGGCGGCGTTGCCGAAAAGCAGGTAAGTTTCTTATGGCCTTTTTCGGGCATGTTTTCGGCTACTAATGCGCTGATGCATGTGTCAGACGGCTTTCGTCGTAAATACAGGATTTACCTGGATACGCTGGTTCGGGGCGTTGAATTATACGCTGATGCTAAACGGCAGCCTTTTGGTTACCAAGCTTACCCTGTACAATTTGAGAAGGCCGACCGCTATTATGACGATAATGGGCTGGTAGGGATTGACTATATGGAGTCTTATTTTAATACCCGTAACCCTGAATATCTAACACGCGCCAAGCTGGTTTTTAAATTTATTGAAAGCGGCTGGAATAACGATGCGGGTGGTGGAGTGGTATGGCTAGAAGGCCATAAAGACCAAAAGCCTGCATGCACCAATGGTATGGCCACTTTAACAGCTTTAAAAATTTACCAGGGCTGTAAAGAAAAGGCGTATTTGGAGGCAGGGACGCGTTATTATAACTGGATGTACAAAACGCTTAGAGATAGTAACGGCGTTATTGCCAACGACATCAAGACCAAAAACAATCAACTTAATCATGTTTACTGGACCTACAATACCGGCTCATTAATTGAGGCTGCAGTCTTACTTTATCAGTTCACCGGCGATAAAAAATATCTTACGCAGGGTAAGCAATTAGCGGCGGACAGCTATATGCACTTTACAGACGCATCACGTAATCCTAACTTACCTATTGCTATTGATCTGCCTTGGTTTGTGACAGTGCTGTTTAGGGGGTATGCTGCCCTTTATGAGGTTGATAAAAACTATACCTATCTGAGCGCCATCGAAAAGGCTTTGAACTACGCATGGGAGCATTCGCGCGACCAATACGGCTTTATTACGCACACCTGGCTACCTGATGCAGAAGGAAAAAAGAAACCAAAGTGGCTACTCGACGAGGCTTGTATTGCTGAACTATATACCAGGTTGGGTTTGCTGAAAATGAAAAGTGATCGATAATCTGTCACAAATTATTAGATGAAATGATAATGAAAAATAAACGTATCAGTTTAACCGCTATAACCATAGTTGCTTCACTTGGCGGGTTTCTATTTGGGTTTGACATGGCCGTTATCTCCGGAGTATTGCCTTTGGTTAAAAGTCAATTCAGCTTAACGGCAGTGCAGGAAGGTTGGTTTGTATCCTCGGCATTGATAGGCTGTATTTTAGGTGTTGCACTATCCGGAGAATTGAGTGACCGTTTGGGCCGTCGTAAACCTATGCTACTCTCCGCAACGTTATTTTTGCTCTCCGCTATTGGGTGTGCGTTGATGCCAACGCTGTCTGTAATTGTGGCGTCAAGATTACTGGGGGGTATCGGTATTGGTATTGCGAGTAATGTGGTGCCACTATATATATCCGAAATTGCCCCTGCCAATATCCGTGGCCGTTTGGTTACATATTACCAGTTGGCTATCACGCTGGGTATTTTGGTAGCTTATTTAACCAATGCCTTATTGGTAAGTTTTGTAGCATCATCACTTTCTCAAAGTATGCTTATTAAAGAAATATGGCGTTCGATGCTTGGCTTGGGGGCTATACCGGCTGTTGCGTTTTTGAGCGGTTTGTTTACCGTGCCCGAAAGCCCGCGCTGGCTGATGCTGAAAGGTCGTAACCAGGATGCACAACAAATACTGAACGCCATTAACGGACAAGAAGAAAGACATGTGGAAGTTGCTACAAGTGAAACAACCTCACAAGGGTCGTACAAAGAATTGTTTGCACCCGGTATGAGGAAAGCATTATTGATTGGCATATTATTGCCCCTGTTTTCTCAGTTTAGTGGTATTAATGCCATTGTTTACTACGGGCCAAGTATATTAAGCAGCGCTGGTGTTTCTTTAAGTAATTCATTGATAAGCCAGATCATTTTTGGTGCTGCTAATATGTTGTTTACCTTATTTGCTATTTGGAAAGTAGACAGCTGGGGACGCAGGCCTCTATACCTGTACGGGACAGCAGGCGCAGCCATTACGCTTGCAGCAACCGGCTATTGCTTTTACACTGGCCAAACCACCAGTGTATGGCTACTGGTTTGCGTGCTGGCATTTTTGGCTTTTTTTGCCTTTTCTATAGGTCCACTCAAATTTGTGATCGCTTCTGAGATATTTCCAAATGCTATTCGTGGCCGGGCTTTAGCCATCAGTATCATGACCATGTGGATTGCTGATACTATTGTAGGCCAATTAACACCTATATTACTTAAAGATTTTGGCAGCGCCGGAACGTTCTGGTTTTTTGCCTTTTTCTGTATAGTGGCATTTGTGGTGGTTTATAAATTATTGCCTGAAACTAAAGGCCAGTCGCTCGAGCATATCGAAAATTATTGGAAGGCAAAAGGTTTAAATGTCAGCGAGCAACAGAATTCAGGTGACCATATCACCGTTCACTGATTAAATTTGTTAAACTGACATGACATTTTTACTACGTATTTCATTGATGCTAGATTAGTTTGGTTTTAACTGAGTTTAGATTACATATTTATATAAATATATAGATACATAACTGAACAAATATTTAATTATGTACTTATGTATATAAAGAAGCGTAATTATTATCGAAGATTTGCATTTATAACATTTGTGTGAAAACGATATATATCAACCAAAGCTTCGATCTAAATATCAGATAAAATCAAATTGCAGACTCGTTGATGGTGCGAAGCTTGCTAATTACAATTTAGAAAGCTTCGCCGTTAAAGATGTATAAGCTTGAACCTTCGGGCGTAAAACCGATATCAAACCTGATAAAAATATCTTTTTTAGGAAACAGTAAGTAACGCAGGCCAAACCCTGTCGCCGGCCGAATCTGACGCAGCGAAAAGCGATTGATGCTGGGTGCCACCATTGCCGAACCTGCAAATAACGAGGCCCCCAAACGCTTGTTAAATGCAAAGGGCAGCATTCTGAATTCGGCTTGTGCTGCAATTAGGTTTTGATCACGGTAACGGCCTTGGTAATAACCACGCATAATCATATCACCACCCATAAGCGCCAACTGATTAAATGGCACATTACCAGTCTGAAAATTGCCTACCAATTGCCATGCAAAAACATTTCTTTTACTTAACGGATGAAATGAACGCACGTCAACATTTACGCTATTGAAGCTATTATTGCTCCCAAGCGAAGACCAATAGTGCAGATAAGAAATCTCGCTGAAGAAGCCTTTTCTTACATTAAGCACGTTGGGCCGGTTATCATATACCAAGGCAAGCCCCGCACCAAGGTTAGTAGAACCATTACTACCAGGAGGAAGTTCAAACCGGCCCTGGTCAGGTTGCCGGAAGTCAACTCCCGAAAGACTTTGAAAATCCAGTTCGGGCCCGAGGTAAAGGTTGTTGACAAGTTTGCGCAGGGCCCGCTGCCGAAGTACTACATTAAAACCATCCACAACCGCATGGTTGTCGCCATCGGTATCCGGACCAATACCGTAGTAAAACAGTGGGAAACGCTGGATGCGGGTTCGGCCTAAAAAGAACCATTTGTTTTGATCAGTGTATATAGTATTATCCAGCCACAAACCATATTGGGCCTTAAAGGTGACAAATGCAAGTGCCTGTAATTCGCTTAACCTGTTCAGCGTGTCTTTATTTACACGAAATAATTTAAGACCAAGTACACCAATCTCTAGCCCGGTTTCGGGAGTATTACCCAGGGTAGGGTAAGCAGTAGTGCTTGGTTGCCCGGCCGATGCCGTGTCATGTAATATACGATAGACCTGTTTGCCCAACCATGACTTTTTTGGATTTTGAGCCATAGTATTTTGAATGCCGATAATACAAAAGATTGATACCAGGAAAACTCTGTTAAGCGGTGTCGTTATTTTCATTAAGATGACGGCTAAGGCTTGTAGTTGTTAAGCAAACGAGAGTGCATCAATGTTTTGATGAGATATTGACTTACATTACCCAAAAGATCAAAACATGTACAGGTCCGTAATCTAACTGACTACACGACCTGTAAGATCCAAGGATTTAAAGCGTAACCGCTTATCATTTTATAGAGCCGTTCATCACAATTCATTTTATGGATGGCTATTACAATTGCATCTTCGCTTAACAACACCCAATCACATGAAAAAAATTATTACCACCTTACTTTTCTTATTAAGTGTTATAGCAGGTTTCGCGCAGAGTATCGTTGGCGCCTGGTATGGAACACTAAATATTGCTGGTACTCCACTGCATGTAGTTTTTCACATCAGCCGTAACGGAGAAGCCTATTCTGCAACTATGGACAGCCCCGATCAAGGAGCCGCTGGTTTGGCCACCGACCGAACCGAGTTTGCTAACAATCAGCTTACTATAGAGGCATCAAAGTTTGCGCTTAAATACACCGGCGTCCTTCGTTCCGATAGTGGTAAAATCACCGGTACTTTCGTTCAGGGCGGTAGCAGCTTTCCGTTAACATTAACACCCGGCAAATCCGGTGATGTAAACATTACTCCGGCTAAACGCCCGCAAGACCCAACAAGCTTTACATACCGGCAAGAGGAAGTAACGTTTAAAAACAACAAGGCAGGCAATACGCTGGCCGGAACACTGACCTTACCGGCTAACGGTAAAGCAAACAAAGTAGTTGTCCTGATTAGCGGGTCAGGTCCACAAAATCGAAATGAAGAAGTGGCTCAAATCAATCATCGGCCGTTTTTAGTTTGGAGTGATCAGCTTACCAAAAACGGCATTGCTGTTTTAAGATATGACGACAGAGGGGTAGGTCAGTCTACGGGTAACTTTAGCACAGCCACCAGTGCTGATTTTGCTGATGATGCCGAAGCCGCGATTGCATATTTACAGTCCCGATCAGACTTAAGTAAATCATCTATTGGTTTAATGGGGCACAGCGAAGGCGGTATGATTGCTCCAATGGTTGCAGCCCGCAACAAGGCTGTTAAATTTGTGGTATTGTTAGCTGCACCTGGTGTGCCTATTACTGAATTAATGGCTCAGCAAACTACAGATCAAATGCGCCTTGCCGGTGCCGATTCGGCTGATATTGCAGGTTCTGCGGCAGCTAATGCCAAAATCTTTGCAGCAATGAATCGATATAAAAATCTATCTTCTGATGCTTATAAAAAACAAATAGATAGTGTTGTTTATGCTCAGGTACGGAGTATGCCTAAAGAAGCTTTAGGTGGAAAAACAGTTGAGGAAGTGGCAAAAAGAAACAGTCAGCAATTATACTCTCCGTGGTTTAGGTATTTTATAGCTTATGACCCGGCAATCGCCATTAGTAAGCTTAAATGCCCTGTTTTGGCGTTAAACGGTACATTAGATATGCAGGTACAAAGTTCTGCTAACTTAGCCGGTATTAAAGCCGCATTAGCTAAAGCCGGTAATAATCGGTTTGAAGTGCTACCTTTAAACGGGCTTAATCACCTTTTTCAAAAAGCAAATACCGGATCGGTTGCCGAGTATGCAAAAATCAGCGAAACAGTAAATCCTGTGGCGCTTAATAGAGTAACTGCCTGGATAAACAGACTTTAATGAATACCAAAAAACGCTCGTGGTTTTGGCCCGTGCAAATTATTAGTTGGCTACTTATCGGTTTTTTAAACTGGCTGGTGCAATTCTCCAGCGGATCTTTCAGTACGTTAAATTTAACGCTTAACATCACGGGTATGTGTGCCGGCGGATTGATAGTGACCAGCTTGTACCGCGCATATTTTCATAAGCGAAAAAGCAAGCTTGAGATCAACGCGGGTAGGCTGATTGCCTTTTTGTTTGCATCTGCCTTTGTGCTGGCTGCCGTCTGGTTGTTGATACTTATTTTGTTGATGTTGCCATTTACGGGCTACAAAACAATATCAATAGTGCCTATCTTATTCCAGATTGTTCCGCTCACCGGTATTATGTTGGCTTGGGATGCTGTTTACCTGGGATATCATTTAATCAGGCAATATCACATCACAGAAGTAGAAAAATGGAAACTGGAAGTTGAAGTAAGGCAAGCGCAATTAGGGACATTGAGGGCGCAGATTAACCCGCATTTCATGTTCAATGCCTTAAACAATATAAGGGCTTTGATTTTAGAAGACCCACAATTGGCCCGTCAGATGCTGACCAAGTTTTCGGAGATATTCAGGCACGCATTACAACATGCTAATGGGAAAGAGATTAAAATAATTGACGAAGTTCATCTACTCAAGCAATACCTCGATCTGCTGAAAATACAGTACGAAGAAAGGCTGCAGTGCAACATTCATGTAGATGAAAGTATTCTGCAGGTGGTAATACCGCCAATGATATTGCAGTTGCTGGTGGAAAATGCTGTAAAACATGGCATTGCTTTACAGGCCAACGGAGGTTTAATAGCTGTTGATATTCGAGATAGGGATGGCAGGATTAGCCTGTCCGTAAAAAATACGGGTAGTTTGCAAAACAAAAGTAGTTTAGAAGATAGCTTGGGTATAGGTCTGGTTAATGTTAAAGAAAGGCTCCGGCTATTGTATGGGGACAAGGCTAAACTTAACATGGGGCAACAAAAAGAATTTGTGGTAGTCACTATTGATATTAATAAGCAATGATCAAAGCTGTTATTGTAGAAGACTCGCGGCTGGCCAGGCTTGAGCTAAAAGAATTGCTGTGTGCTCATCCTGAGATAGAAATTTCTGGAGAGGCTGCAACTATTAGTCAGGCACTGGAGTTGATCCGGCTCACAGCACCTGATTTGATATTTTTGGATATACACTTGCCCGGTGGAAATGGCTTTGAATTATTGGAGCAACTTGAGCACCTGCCCGGTATCATCTTCACTACCGCGTTTGAGCAATATGCTTTGCAGTCTTACGACTATAACACGATTGATTATTTGCTTAAACCCATTGTTCCGGAAAGGTTACAAAAGGCTATCCAAAAAACTTTAGCCTCTTTAAAATCACCGCCGCATCAAAATGAAGTTCCGGGTAAACCGGATCGCATATTCATTAAAGACCAGCACCGAACCTGGCTGGTAGCCGTGGATGACATCCGCTATTTTGAGTCGAAAGGAAATTATACCCAGGTTCATTTTGCCAATAGTAGCCCGCTAATGCTGCGGTCGTTACAACAGTTGGAAGATACGTTGAACCCCGGCAAGTTTATTCGTATAAACAGGCAGCAGATTGTAAATGTAAGCCATATTCAGCAAGCTATTGAAGTGCCCGGTAAGCGCCTGCAGCTAACGCTGAATAATGGCACTTTGTTGGAAGTTTCGCGCAGGCAAGTAGGTAGGTTTAAGGAGCTTTTTACTTTTTAGCTGGTTACTTGCTTTTAGGTCGAAATCTTGTAAACTTTAGAATTGGCTGTCTTTTGATTTTCCTGTTACGCCTTTCCGTGTTCATATAAATAAATATCAACCACTTGAAATAAAAAAGCTCAAACATCTTTTGTAGACGTTCGAGCTTTTTTTGTAACAATGAGTTATTTTAGTCGTTATTTAGGCAGCTCATCTATCCGCCTAACACGTAATTCTTAGTTACTTCATCTGTATTAGTTTTAAACGTTATTTTTTTGTAACATCTGTAAACTTAATTTCAACCACGTATGTGCCCTCAAGCTTTAATTGCCAAGACCACCTTGGGTTAACAGAAAAGCCCACGTTAGTTGGAAAATTATCAACCTTCACAAAAGTACTTGGAATGCGATAATACATCAGAAAGCCCCAATCTGTGGTAGGTGTAACATATTTGGTTAACGGAAACGGCGCAATCTCAAAATCACAGATCATTGCGGTATCTGTAAAAATAACCGGGTTAAATTTGGCATAATTTTCAAACACTGGGCGGTCGCCACGTTTGATGATCTCGCCACTTTTAGGATTAAATGCTCGGCCATTTTTATCAGACATTTTCAAAATGACGCGCGCGCCATTATTGCTCACCTTTGTGCAACTAATTAAAGGGTTTTTCATTGCTGTAACGGCACCGGTGACATCATTAAACGCGTTTGCCACATTATCGGTAACTACAAAAAGGTCATCAGTTGATGGGTCTACCACGTTTATAGTAGCCAGGTTTTTAAAAAGCTTTGTTCCCGTCGGATTAGTCATTTCCACATCAAAGTTGTACTGACCTAAGGGTAAGTTAGCCGATGCTTTATTGAAGGAGAGTTGCCCGTTGGCTTCGTTAAAATTCATCGGTAGAACTTCAACGGTTTCACGTTTTTTGTTAAGTAAGGCTACGGTAGTATCAGTTGCGGCATCAAAAGACTGCCCCGTTTTAAACACCGTTATCTTGTACGTTTTGGTAAACTCGGCAGGTGCAGGCGAGCCGTCCGTTTTACGCAAGTTGAGCAGCTTAAACGTGTACGGCGGTGTAGAGCCATCCGCGTTGATACGGTCAGATTGGTAGAGTATTAATCCTCGCTTAGCAAAAAGAGTGTTGTCTTTATAACGAATGTTATCGCTCTGAAAACCGTTTTGTATTTTTTTACAAGCTGCAAGGCCGGCTACGGCAGCTAACAGTATGATATATTTTTTCATTCTTCTATTATTAAATTAATATAAGCATTAATTACCAAGCGGCTGAGCATTAAAGAATAGCCGGTGATTACCGTTTAATACGTGCACTATACCCGTTTTGGTAATAATGCCAGAGGTTTGCACATCAGACGATAAATCTTTTTGGTCGTTGGGTATCGCACCTGGATTTGCCTCCTGGTCGTCACGTGTGCCACGTACTTTGGTGTAAGTAACGTAATCAACATGGTCCAGGTAATTACTGTAATCAAAGCTACGCCTGAACTTAATAAGGTACTGTACGTTTGTAATGGGGCCGAGCAAGCTGTTGTACAACTGCCCGCTCAGTGTGATTTGGTCACGGTTAATCTTACCCTGAAAAAGGTAAGTTTTTAGTGAGTCACTTAACTCCTGAGCAGGAATATCCTTAATGCCAAAATTAAAGTTTTCGTTTTTTGTCTTTATAGCTATTTGATTCTTTTTAGCCGATACATAGGGCACTATGCCATAATTGGTGGTTACAAAAAAAGTAACATTGCCATTAACCACATCTTTTAAACCAGCCCGATCAATTACTTTTACCAGCGAGTCAAACTGCCGGTTTGATTTCAGATAATCGTAAGTGGTCATATCCACGTAAGGGTTGCTTTTGCCGCCGTCGTTTTTATAAGTATCTTTTTTACATCCGCTAAAAGCTATGATTAATACCAGCACAGCTGTCAGCAGGATAATTGTTTTGTTATTCATTTTTCTCTTTATAAATTAATTCTGATGAATTATAAAAAAGGATGCTTGTTTAAACTTTACCTAACCAGTAAGAAGTTTGCTTAAGTAAAGGGTTTTGTCTGAAGAGGGATGGATCAACAGGCCAGTAAAAGCCTTCTTGTCTAAACCGGCCTGGTGATAGCCAATCAATGATATCAATATAACGACGGGTACGCAGCAAGTCATAAAACAGATGTCCCTCCAGGTACATTTCGCGGCCACGTTCTATAATGTATTGGCTCATTACATCACTTGCCGTAGCACTTGAGCTTACCAATGTTGGGTTACGGTTATGCCGCCTTCTCGAAGCGTTTATAATATCGCGAGCAGTTGCCACATCTCCCTTGTACAACGCTATTTCAGCTTTAAGCAATATCATATCGCTCAGGCGGAATATGGTCATGTTATTACTGAGGTAAGGATTTAGTTTTTGAGCGGGGTTACGGTAATTGATGTTTGCATATTTTAAACAGATCGGTCGTTCCGGGTTACTGTTATCAAAATTTTTGCTGTACCGTACATCTAAAGAGTCATTATTGCGAAAATGTTGTGACAGGTAACTCGGCGCAGTATAATATCTGGGATTGCTACCGAAGTTGTTTACATAGTTTCTATTCAAAAAGTATAAGCCTATACCAAGATTTGAACCTTCGAGCGTGTTTTCGCTCATGTTTACTTCGAAAATGCTTTCGGACGAACGGCCTATAAAAATACTTTTATAGTTAACAGTATCGGTTAAAGTATATCCACCTTTAGCTATCAATGTAGTGATAGTGGTGTCTGCACTGTTTACGTCTGTCATATTTGGCGTATCATTAGCTGCATTAGCCATGGTTGCCCTCCATAGGTATAAATGTGCCAATAAAGCATATACCGAACCTTTATTAGCCATTACATGTGCATCTCCGGCATCGGTATAACCCCACTTCAACATGTTTATAGCCGTGCGGCAATCAGTTTCGATTTGTTTCATTACATCTGCCTTCGGGCTTCTGGCTAATTGAGGAGCGTTAATCGGATCCTCATAAGCAACAGTTACCAGTGGGACATCGCCCCAAACACGAGTCATCATAAAGTAGCTTAAGGCACGTATAAATAGCGCCTGCCCAATAATGTTATTACGAAACGCAGCCGGATCGTCCACGTCTTTTAATTGTGTATCCGTCATTTTCGACACGTTTGCAATGACCACGTTCGACATGGCAATTGCTTTGTAATATAAAGTATAATTGGCCAGCGAGTTAAGATTATATTGAAATGTAAAATCGCCATTTTGGATACCATCCAAGCCATCGCCACCATTTCCTATACCGGGCACTATTACATCACCGCTATATTGAATAGTAAAATAGTTTTTGGCAACGGCATCACCATACATGTAATAACGAATGTTTTTGTCTGTTATAGCGGTTCTTAACAAACCGTAGTTGCCAGCAATGGCATTGCGTGCGTTGGCCGCGGTTTGCCAAAACGCTTCCTGGTAAGTAGAGTTTTTGGGTTCCTGCTCAATCAGTTTTTTGCAGGAGAACAAGCCTGATGCTGTTAAAAGCATAAAGCCCGATAAAATATATTGATTAATTTTTTTCATATAGTTTTTTTATTGTCAGGAGAAATTAATTCTCTCTAAATCGGCTAATTAGGATTTACAACTGCAACTCGAGACCCACAGTGAATTTTCTTGGAATTGGATAGCCGGCGCCGTTATATTCACCGTAAGGGTTTACGGCTTCCGCATCAGGTAATCTTTTTGATTGCTGTAATAAATACACATTATCGGCAATGGCAAATACTCTTAGTTTGTTAATTTTGAGTTTACGTAACACATTAGGTGCAAACGTATAACCCAGGTTAATGCTTTTTACACGGAAGTATCCACCCTTTTCCAGAAAGAAAGTTTGAGCACCGGTGTAATAGTAACGGTAAGATCCTAAATCGTATTTGGCATATTGCGCGTTATCGCCTGGATTTCTCCAGATGTTTATTTTGCTTAGGTCGGGGGTCGAAAAACTGGCAAATCTGCCTATTGCATCACCATCGGTTGAGTTAGAAAAACGATCCGACTCAAACAGGTTCAACACATCCCTGTCGAAAGTAAACGTACAAAAAACGCCTAAAGACCAGTTTTTGTAGGTAAAGTTATTGGTCCAGCCGCCGGTATATTTAGGATTAGGGTCTCCGATGGGTTTTTTGTCTGGGTTGATACCATCGTTAAAGATGTCGATGAAGCCATCGCCATCTAAGTCGGCCAGGTAAAATGAACCTGGTTGATAAGTTCCGTTGCTATTTTTGTATAACTCGCCTGTATAAGGGTTTACCGGGATATCGCTCGTGTTCGAAAAAACGCCTCGGGTTTGGTACAGATAGAACGCATTAATAGGGCTGCCAATAGACAATATGTGTGATTTGTCGAATCGGTCGCCGCTCATCACTAAATCCCGGCCACCGTTAGGAAGGCTCATGATCTGGTTCTTATTGTAAGAAACGTTCAGCCTGGTAAACCAGCGGAACTTGCCTTCGAACGGGTTAGCAGATACCGACAACTCCGCACCCGCATTACGCACACCAATGGAGTTGGTAAGAGCAAAGTCATAACCAGTAGTAACCGGCAAACTTACGCTGAAAAGCTGTAGGGAAGATTCCTTGTTATATACATCAAATTGAAAAGCATACTTGCCGTTTCTAATTTCAATATCGGTACCAATGTTCCATTGCATTGAGCGCTCCCAGCTCAGGCCTTTTTGTGCTGCGCCGTTTACAAAATTTGGCGTTATAGCACTTATGCCATTGTAGGTATTTGCGCCCGGACTTGTAAGGTTGCCGTTACTATCTCTAATAGGGGTATTTCCTGTAAATGGTACGGAGTTAACGTTGTAAAGGTTATACTGCAGATAGTTAGATTGAGGTAAGCTTCCGGAGGTACCTAAGCTGGCTCTAAGTTTTAGTAATGTAAAAGGGTTGTTAGTTTTATCCTTCATGAAGTTTTCTTCAGAGATCAACCAGCCTACTGATGCCGATGGGAAGAATCCCCACTTGCTGTTTTCTCCGAAGCGTGATGAACCATCAGTACGTGCGCTGGCAGAAACAAGATACTTACCGGCATAGTCGTAGCTTAAACGACCGTAGTAGGAAAGCAAGCCATAAGCTTGATAGTCGGATGCTCCAGTATTTTTTGTTTGCTGAAAACCTTGCACTACCTGTATATTATCAGAAGCACCGTTGTAACCAGAAGCCGATGTGTACTGATACTGGTTATACAATATATCCTGACCTGCAATTGCGCTTACATTATGCTTGCCAAACTGATTGTTATAGTTCAAGAAGTTTGATACTGATATATTGACGCCGTTATCTGCAAAGCTGTAAGACGAGTTACCTTGTCCGTTATTGAGCAAAGTAGCCCTGCTTAAATCTCGGCGTGAGGTGTTTAGGAGATATGAACTTTGTGAGTTCAGGGTTAGGTGTTTGCTAAAATTGTAAGATAGATTAAGGTTCATCGTGAGCTGGTTGCTTACGTTGCGGTCTAAATTGTTATCGTAACTGCCAAGGTAATACGCCTTTTTGTCTTCGTCCAAATTTAAGAGAGACGATGGCATATCGCCGGCGCCTAAGCTGATGGGGCTGCTGTTATCACCGTTACCGCGAGCGCGATCTGAGCGTGAAAATGCAAACAGCGGATTGATCATCAGCTTTTTGTTCAAAGCCCAACTGGTTAAATTTAAACGTGTTGAAAGGCGTTTAAACCCTGTGGCTTTGATTATACCATCCTCGTTATAATAGCCGCCGCTAAAGCGATACATGGTACCCTCAGAACTACCGCCACTTATACTCAAATCGCCGTTAGAGATTCTGCCGGTTCTGTAAAATAAGTCTTGCCAGTCGGTATTGCCGTTATAAGCCGAGTTTAAGCTATCAGTTAAGATGTAAGGCAGTTGTGTCTTAGCAGCATAATCTAACTGTCTGTTCAGCACTTCCATTTTTTGCCTGCGTTCTGTAGCTCCCAAAGTAACATCACGCAATTGTGGCCTTTGAGTAATACCTGTGTAAGCATTAAAGAAAATGCGTGGCTCGCCACTTAACCCTTTTTTGGTAGTGATCAAAATTACACCGTTTGCAGCGCGCGAACCATATATAGCTGCGGCAGACGCATCTTTTAAAACATCAATGGACTCTATATCAACCGGGTTTATACCCGCCAGGTAGTTTGTGCCGGTGCCAGCCCCCGGGCCAACATACTCTTCATTAGGCTGCGGTACACCGTCAACCACATAAAGCGGCGAATTGACTACGTTAAAAACGTCATAGCCACGGCTAACTAAAGAATTACCGCGTACAGATACGGTTGGTGCTACACCAGGTTGGCCGCTGAAGTTCTGTACGTTAACACCAGATACCCGTCCTTGTAAAAGTTGGTCAAAACTGGCCGCCGGTAAATCTGCAAGTTCCTTGGCTGATACACTGGAGATAGCTGCTGTTGTTTTCTTCCGGGTAATTTTCTGATAACCGATGAGAACTACGTCCTTTAAGCCGGTTACATCATCCTGCAAAGTGAAGTTTAATACCGGCCGGCCTGTAACGGATAACGATTGGCTTCCAAAACCGATCATTGTAGCCGTAACAACCGCTTTGTCTGACGATACAGTGAGCGAGAACTTACCTTGTGCATTGGTAACCGTTCCGTTTTTAGTGCCTTTTTCCACGACAGAAACGCCGGGCAACGGCAAGTTGGTCTTGTCTACTACCGTACCTGAAATTTTAGATTGTGCCAGCGAAATCTTCGGAATACTTGCGAGCAGAATTAAAATAAATAGGGGATAGTAATAGTTAGTAAAGTTTAGCTTCATAAATTATTACATTTTGTTTGTAACAAGTTTATGATTCTTTGATGTTTATTGTTAAGCCGAAATTATCTCATATTAACTCTATATTAACGTATTAAAGCTAAATAAGAGAAAGATTATAATCTAGAAAATGATAGTTTTTATAATTAATCATGCTTTAGCAGCCCGCGTTTAAAATTTCTTAATGTTAATCTTAAAAATTCTATCGATTAGGCAGCAGTTAATTGTTTTAGCAGAAATTTTGGATCGAGAGTCGTATTAAATTCATTCCTAATACTTAAACACCGGAGATTTTATAACAATGCCACTGTGATTACAGTATCTTATCTTTAAGAAAACAATGCATTCCAGACAATACAATAGCCTGATATAGTTCTCACTAAAAAGGTGTTTTACAATGTAAATCGTCTTGCACAAACGGTTCTTTTATATTTATATTATTTTTGCAGACGATGCAACAGCAACCCAACAACCCGCTTCATGGTAAGACTTTAGAAACTATACTGAACGAACTGGTTGCTTTTTATGGTTGGGCTGAGTTGGGAGACCGTATCCGGGTCAATTGCTTTAACGATAATCCGAGCATTAAATCGAGCCTTAAGTTTCTGCGCAAGACAGATTGGGCCAGAAAAAAGGTGGAAGACCTTTACGTTTCCACCTCGTTTAACAGTTAAAGAAATTGTGCAGGTAGTTGTATTGCAAGTGCTGCCGCCACACGTTCATCAGTGTTTCTTTTTGTTGTTCATTTTTGCCTTTAACCCAGCTCTGTAATTATAAGTTTTGGCATTACTGGCCTTCTTTTCGTGAAAGGCGGGACCGGGCGCATTTTCGTCTATTTTTATCTTCGCCGCTTTCTTTTCGGCAATATCGGCTGGCGTACGTTCCTTTTCAATAATCAAATCTTCGGGCAATTCGCTTAGCGGGATTTTTTGACCGGTAACCTGCTCAATTTTTTTAACTGCGCTTAATTCAAGATCGGTAGCAAAAGTAAGAGCCATGGTTTCACTTTCTAAATCCGGCCAATGGTTAGCTATCCGGCTGATATATGTTTCTTTTTCAACCGGTAGCTCAAAGTGTATCAGGAAAGGGACGTGATCCAGGTCCAGTTGCTGTTCTGCCTCGTTAACTACAATTAATATGCGGGTTGCCGAATTTTTAAACTCATCTACCGATGCAAATCCATCCATCTCAAAAAACCATGAGTTTAGTAAGGCTACGGTATTTTTACGGTCACGCAGACTCTTATAAAGTTTTTCGGCCGTTGGGCGGGTATTAACAAACAGCACCACTTTAGTAAACAGATCCTCATCCTGCATAAACAGGTTCAGTAAGTTTACTTTTGTGCCAAAATTAGGCAACAAGTATAGTATTTGCTGATGCAGATCGACTTGCGGTTCTGTAATTTCTTCTACCTCAATGGTGGCCGGTTGCCTCATAAAAGGCGTAATCATTCGGTTTAAACGGTCGTGCAGTACCTCGGTAAAAACCAGATGCTGGCATTTGGATATGCTGGAAGCTAATTCGGCAACAGGTAGCTGTAAGCCTTGTTTAACTATTAGTTCGGCATCATCAATTACCAATAGTTCAATCTTGTTTACATCAAGTCCGAGTTTAAGGTAAATGGCTCGTGCCCGATCTGGCGTGGCCACTACAATGTCGGCACCGTCTGCCATAGCATCCATCTGCGCCTCTATGCCCGGGGCAGCAAATAACGGAACGATGGCAAGCGTTTTATTTTTATTAAGCTGATCAATTTTGGCAATCACCTCTTCCACTTTTTCTTTGTCGGGCACCAGTATCAAAACCTTGGGTACACCATCGAGCGTGTAGTTGAACTTATTGAGCGCAGCTAAAATATAAGTTGTAGTTTTACCACAGCCCTCGGGACCAACTGCTATTACGTCCTGACCACCGCCAATTCGTGCTAACGTTTTTTGCTGTATCTCTTTAGGAGCTGTAAATCCTGCTGCATTTAAGGACTGTATTAATCCTTTTTTGAGCTTCAATTTTTCTGACCACGCCATATCTTATATTTTTATGAATCTTAAAGACCTGGCAAATTTATCCTTTTCGAAGCGCATTTCTCTTAAATGAGAAAAAGTAGATATTGAAGTCGGTTAAACTATATATTTAAATGCAAACCAATAAATTATCATGTAGTAAGCACATTTTGATGAACGGCGGTAAAAGTCTGCTCATCAAACCCAGGGGCAACCTTCAGCGATTGAATAAAACCTTGGGGAAACAAAGTGTCATTAGCCATAGTATGCAAAGGTAGTCTTCTTTAGAGGGATAAACGAAATGGATTGGTTCGAGAAATATCAAACGAGAATAAGCACTGCCAACCTCCCCTCCATATTTTATCTCCCTGCCTATCAGCGCAAAGGCGCCTAAAAACAACATGACACTAAAAATGTTTTTGCAGGAACAAAAAGAAACTCTACTTTTGCACTCCCAATCGCAAGGAGGGGATTTAGGGTTGAAAGGAGAAAGGGTAGCTTGAAGGGGGAGATATGGTATCAAACCCGGAA
>CAJYJH010000025.1 GCA_913775265.1 uncultured Mucilaginibacter sp.
CAATCTGAACTGCTATTAAATCAAAATATGAGCATAAAATTTACTCTTGGCTTAGTTGCCGCTGTAGTGATGAGTTTCAACGCTTCAGCACAACGCCTGCAACCCGATACTGTTGGTGGCTACCGGATAGTATGGCAGGATGAGTTTAACCAAAAAGGCAGACCTGACACCACCAGTTGGCAATACGAACATGGTTTTGTACGCAACCACGAGTTGCAGTGGTACCAAGACGAAAATGCTTATTGCACCGGGGGTAACTTAGTCATCAAAGCCGAACGCGTTAAAAAGCCTAATCCAAATTATCAACCGCAAAGCACCGACTGGCGTACTAAGCGTAAATTTATAGAGTATACTGCGGCCAGTTTAAATACCCGGCGCAGTGCCAGCTGGAAGCACGGGCGTTTTGTGATGCGTGCCCGTATTGATACCGCTGCAGGTTTGTGGCCTGCCTTCTGGACTTTAGGTATGGACGGCCCTTGGTCATCTAATGGCGAAATTGATATTATGGAGTATTATCGTGGTAAACTGCTGGCCAACATTGCCTGCGGAACTGCCAAGCCATACACTGCCAAATGGTATAGCGAAACAGTACCCATCGCAGATTTTAAAGACCCAAAATGGGCCAGCAAATATCACGTTTGGCGCATGGATTGGGACTCGACTGCTATCAGCCTGTTTGTAGACGACCGTTTGCTTAACCGCGTAAAACTGGACGACTTAGTAAACCGCGATGGCTCCGGCGTTAACCCATTTAAGCAACCGCATTATATGTTAGTGAACCTGGCACTGGGCGGCGACAATGGGGGCGATCCTTCAAAGACGTCTTTCCCACGCAGGTATGAGATCGACTACATCCGGGTGTATCAGAAAAAGGATTAGTGCCGTAGGATTCTGTACCCGCCATTGTCAATAAATTAAATCCAAACCACTTAGTTTAAGTATGATTAAAAAGTTAACCACTTTACTTTGCCTCACCGGCACGTTGGCCATGGCGCAGCCCGCCCGCAACGATTGGGAAAACCCGAGCCTGGTTGATTGGAACAAAGAAAAAGCGCACGCAGATTTTATGCTGTATACCAATACCGCAGATGCTGTGAATGATCAATTTGCCAAATCGCCTTTCTACCAGTCGCTCAACGGTAACTGGAAGTTTCAGTATGTAGATAAATATGCCGACCGGATGAAAGATTTTTACCGCACCGATTTAAATGATTCGGAGTGGAAAAATATCCCAGTGCCATCTAACTGGGAGCTCAAGGGCTTTGGCATTCCTATTTATACCAACATTGCGTATCCGCACCTGCGTAAACCACCGTTGATAGGTGACAACAACCCGGTAGGTACCTACCGCCGCAAGTTTACGGTGCCTGCCGATTGGAAGGGCAAACAAGTGCTGCTGCATTTTGGCTCTATAGCCGGTTGTGCTTTCGTCTACGTAAACGGACAAAAAGTAGGATTATCTAAAGTAGCTAAATCGCCTGCCGAGTTCAATATCACACCATACCTAAAAGCGGGTGATAACCAGCTTGCGGTACAGGTGTTTCGCTGGCACGATGGCAGTTATCTGGAAGATCAGGATTTTTGGCGCCTAAGCGGTATTGAGCGGGACGTATTTGTATACGCGTTGCCCGAAAACACTGTATGGGATTTCTTTCTGCACCCGGGGTTAGACGATCAATATAAAAACGGCAAATTTTTGGCCGAGGTAACCCTGCGGTCGTTTAAGAAACAATCATCAGCTCCGGCATCGGTTTCGGTTGATATTATGGATAAGTCGGGCAAAAAGGTGTTTCATCAAACCCGAGAAGTGGCTGCAGGAACAGATAGCTTACGCACGGTAAACTTTAGCGGTTTAGTTAATAATCCAGCTAAATGGAGCGCCGAGTCGCCGAATTTGTACGATTGTTTGATTACCTGGAAGGCCGGACCGCAAACCTATACCACGAGCAGCAAAATTGGTTTCCGCAGGGTGGAGATCAAGAATGCGCAGCTGATGGTAAACGGCATGCCGGTTCTGGTTAAAGGTGTTAATCGCCACGAGCATGATGATGTAGAAGGCCACGTGCCGTTACGAGAAACGATGCTGAAAGACATTAAACTGATGAAACAGTTTAACATCAACGCCGTGCGTACCAGCCATTACCCTAACGACCCGGAATGGTATAAGCTATGCGACCAGTACGGATTATACTTGGTAGACGAAGCCAACATTGAAACACATGGTATGGGTGCTGAATTTCAGGCTTGGTTTGACAAAGCCCAACACCCGGCTTACCTACCTGAGTGGAAACCGGCACACATGGACCGTACCGTACGTTTAATTGAGCGCGACAAGAATCATCCGTCGGTTATTATCTGGTCTTTAGGTAACGAGTGTGGTAACGGACCTGTGTTTCACGAAACTTATGCCTGGATTAAAAAACGCGACCAAAGCCGCCCGGTGCAGTTTGAACAGGCCGGCGAGGACACCAATACCGATATTGTTTGCCCAATGTACCCAAGCATTGGTAACATGAAGCGGTATGCCGCAGCCGATAAAGCCCGCCCATATATTATGTGCGAGTATGCCCATGCTATGGGTAACAGCAACGGTAACTTCCAGGAATATTGGGATATAATTTCGTCGAGCAAACATATGCAGGGTGGCTTTATCTGGGACTGGGTAGACCAAGGCTTAAAGGCTAAAAATGCCAACCAGGATACTTACTGGGCTTATGGCGGTGATTTGGGTGCTTTCCACTGGCAAAATGATGAGAACGGCGTAGCTGATGGTTTATTAAGTTCGGACCGTACACCCGACCCGGGCTTGTACGAAGTGAAGAAAGTTTATCAAAACGTGTTGTTTAGCTCAACTGATCCGCTCAGCGGAAAGTTTACGGTGAAAAACCAATTCGATTTTACCAATCTGGATCAATATAAATTTACCTGGTTGCTTTACAAAAACGGGCAGTTGTTTAAACAAGGCGATTTTAACGTTAAACTGGCTCCGCACCAGCAAAAGCAAATCAGCCTGCCTATTCCATCGGTAAGCAAGCTCGATGCAGGAGATGAATATTTTGTTACCTTACAAGTTACCACCCGCAAGGCCAACGAAATGGTACCTGCCGGACACATCATTGCTGAAGAGCAATTTAAACTCGGCGGCGATTATTTTAAAAATCAGCCATCGGCTGCAGGACAACTGGTGATCAAACAAACCGATAAGGCGTTAACTTTTACCTCTGGTACCGTAAGCGGCGAGTTTGATTTGCAAAATGGTCAGTTGGCTATGCTTAAAAGTGCATCGGGCCAAACATTACGTCAGTTTCCGCAACCTTACTTCTGGCGTGCACCTACCGATAACGATTTTGGTAATAATATGCCCGAAAGGTTAGGCATCTGGCGCAACGCTCATGCAAACCGTTCGGTAAAACAAGTTTCGGTAGGCAAGCAGGATGCGTCGGGCGTAGAGGTTAAGGTAGATTATCTGTTAGAAGGCATCAACGTACCTTACACGGTAACTTATCACATCCAAAATGATGGCGCCGTTAAAGTGACTGCCGCTATGGACATGACCGGGCGGAACCTGCCCGAGCTTCCGCGCTTTGGTATGCGTATGCGTTTGCGCGGTGGTTACGACCGTTTATCATACTACGGCCGTGGCCCTTGGGAAAACTACAGCGACCGCCACAGTGCTGCCTTTGTAAGCCGGTATGATGATTCGGTTAAAAATCAGTTTTACCGCGGGTATATTCGTCCGCAGGAGAGTGGGTATAAAACAGATGTTAGATGGCTGCAGTTAACCAACGGTGAGGGTAAAGGTCTGCGGATTGAAGGTGCTCAGCCACTATGTTTCAGCGCTATGAATATTGATACTGAAGACCTGGATCCGGGCCTCAGCAAAAAACAACAGCACCCAAGCGATCTGCGTTTCTCTAACCAGGTAGATCTGCACATCGACCTGGCCCAACGCGGCGTAGGCGGCGATGACAGCTGGGGAGCCCTGCCACATCAGCAGTATCGTTTACTCGACAAAAAGTATACGTATACCTATACCATGCGTTTAGCTGATGCTCCTGTAAGCGGGCAATAGCAAACTGATGCTTTTGCTTAAGCTACGCTGATAAGCAGTTTTATAATAATTAAGCCTTGTGCAATCATCAATAAAGTTTAAAATACTTTGGCCGATGATTTTACAAGGCTTAACTATTTAAACGCATTAGACCAATTAGGAGCATTTTTAACAGCTACAAACTAACCTGCTTGCTATTTAAAAACTTCTCGCTATCTTTGCTGCAATTCCTGAGTTGTTAACCCATTAAATACCAAGGAATCATGACTGCACGTATTCACATATCGCCCCTTTCGCTTTTGGCCTAACCGGTTGCCGGCATCCTGTTTTTATTTTACTGAAAACGCGTAATGGTTTGTTGCCTAACGCAACACCTATGCATTGCCTTGGTCTGCCTGTTAGTGTGGTAATTTAATCATACCACAAAAGGGTATATCCCATCTCCGGGACGAATTAAAGCCCCATTCAATCAAATTCAATTTAGAAACGCACTATTTAGCGCGCATGGGCATGGCTATGCTGTTTTCCTTTTTAGGAATATTACAGTTGTGCCGATCGCTGTGGCTATGGTGTTGAAATTTTCCGGTGATAGGCATTATCGAATGATCTGCACACCACCGGACTAAAACATACATCCCTCACATGGGCAATTTAAAAACAAAAGAGTTAAGTAAAATTGGCTACGCAGATAATCAGCTTCGCAGTTTGGTTGTAGGTATAGCTGCTAAGCACTTCAAGCATCACACTAACGAGCAGTTGCTTGTCTTGTTGACTGATATCAAACAACAACCGGAGCAATACCTGAACGATCCGGTTATCGGTAAAATAGCCGAAAAGATTATCGGCAAACCTGCCGAAGTACCATTTACGGTACACGAATTATTAAAGGAGCCGCTGCATTACAAAACCTACGGCGGCAAGCATATTGAGGCAGCCGCTCACACGCAGATGGAACTGGCCATGCAGCTGCCGGTGAGTGTAAAAGGCGCGCTGATGCCTGATGCACACATGGGTTTCGGTTTGCCGATAGGTGGCGTGCTGGCCACCCGTCAGGCCGTTATCCCTTACGCGGTAGGGATGGATATTGGCTGCCGTATGGCTTTGACGATTATTGACGAAAGCGACAGCTATTTTAACCGGTATGGCTACCAGGCCAAGCAGGCACTTAAAAACTGTACTCATTTTGGTATGGAAGGCGGTTTGGATACCAGGCAGGAACACGAAGTTTTAGATAGCCCGCTGTTTCGGGAGTTATCCTTTTTACGTCCCCTGCATGGTAAAGCCGTCAGGCAGTTGGGCACTTCGGGTAACGGCAACCATTTTGTGGAATTTGGTGTGATCGACCTAGCCGAAAACAACGCGCTCAACCTGCCTGCCAAAAAATATGTGGCGTTGTTGTCGCACTCGGGCAGCCGCGGGTTGGGCGCTGCCATTGCCAAGCACTACACTCAACTGGCCATGAATACCTGTAAGCTACCGCGCCATGCACAGTCACTGGCTTGGTTGGATATGGAAACGGAAGCAGGACAAGAGTACTGGCTGGCCATGACACTGGCCGGTGATTATGCCCGTGCCTGCCACGAGCGTATTCACGTTAACCTGCTGAAAGTTTTAGGATTGAAGGATTTGCGCACCGTAGAAAACCACCACAACTTTGCCTGGAAAGACACACTATCCGACGGGCGGGAGATAATTGTACACCGTAAAGGTGCCACGCCCGCCCACCAGGGTGAGTTAGGTATTATTCCGGGCAGCATGACCACGCCGGCTTACTTGGTAAGCGGAAAAGGTACCGAAGATTCGCTTTATTCTGCCTCGCATGGTTCAGGCAGGGCCATGAGCCGGCAAAAAGCTAAAGGTAGCATGACGGTATCGGCTATGAAAAAATTGCTGGACAAGGCTGATGTTACGCTGATTGGTGGCAGTGTTGAGGAAAATCCGATGGCTTATAAAAACATCGATCAGGTAATGAAGGCACAACATGCGCTGGTAGATATACATGGCCGGTTTATGCCCAAAATAGTAAGAATGAGTAAAGAGTAAAATGATGCAAAAATTAATTATACAAATCACCTCAGGCAAAGGCCCGGCAGAGTGTTGCCGGGCCGTAGCCCGGACACAACAGCTCATGCTGGCACAGGCCCAGCAGCAAAAAATCAACTTAGAAATTTTGGATAGAGTGGAGGCTGAAGGAACAGATACCTTTAAATCGGTTACGGTTACTGCCGAAGGCAAAAACCTGGATAGCTTTGTTGAAGAGTGGCAGGGAACAGTGCAATGGATATCGCCGAGCCCTTTCCGCAAACAGCATAAGCGCAAAAACTGGTTTATTGGTGTAAGTGTACTGCCCTTGAACGAATTGCCTGAGTGGAAGGAAGCTGAAGTGAAATATGAAACCTGCCGGGCATCCGGTCCGGGTGGGCAAAATGTAAACAAGGTAGAAACTGCCGTACGCGGCACCCATTTGCCATCGGGCATACAGGTGCTGGCTATGGATAGCCGCTCGCAACTCGAAAATAAAAAACTTTGCCTGCAGCGCCTGCAAGCTAAAGTAATGGCCTGGCAAACCGAAAAGTTAATTGTGCAGCAGCAACAACAATGGCTTAATCATCACCAGTTGGAGCGTGGTAATGCGGTGAAGACTATAAGGCAACCGTTGTGAGAAGCAGGATTGTTTTGCTCAACTTGTCAAATACCTATAGCGGCCAATGCCAATACAAAGATTCAATAGAGTCGGAAAGCTCTATTGAATCCTTTCTTAAGCCTCTCAATTATCCACTCCTCAAAAAAAATAAAAATTTTTATATCCAATCCTGAAACGTTCGGGCATTTGCTGCGACAGTATATTAGCTGACCAGGAAAAATGGTTTTATAAAATACATGAGTACGCCGCAAGACTTAATAGTTAGGTGCCAGAAAGGGGATACCCATGCCTATACCCGGCTATACGAGCTGCATGCTAAATATGTATACAACGCCATTTGCCGGTATGTAGATCACACAGGCGAAGCAGAAGATCTGTTGCAGGAAACCTTTGTGGATGCTTATCATGCCATCGGCAGCCTTAATGATGCTGAGCGCTTTGGGCCCTGGATAAAGCGGATCGGCATCAACAAAGCCATCACGTCGTTACGTAGGCGGCGGCTTCAGCTTACCGAGCTCGACACCGAAACTACGGTGCTGGCAGAAGAGGCGGCTATTGATGAAGAAGACTTTGAGTACACCATGGGCCGGGTTAACCAGGCCATAGCCGAACTGCCATTGGGTTATCGCACGGTGTTTCAATTGCATGCAGTCGAGCATATCCCGTTGGTGGAAATTGCCGGGTTGCTGGGCATGGCGGGCAGCACGGCGCGGGTACAATACTTAAGGGCCAGAACCAAAGTACTGGAAATGTTAAAGGAGGGAACGTATGAAAGGTAAGTTAGAAAAATTTATAGACGAACGTAGCGAAGAACTGGATAACCGCACACCCAATCCGGCAGTATTAAGCCGTATCATGCAGCAAATTAACCAGCCGCAGGTAACTGAAAATAAACCGGCCGGGAAGAAAACAGGCATCGTAGTATCGTTCCGCACCATGCGTTGGTTGGCGGCGGCCTGCTTGGTATTGATTGCCGGAGCTATTGTATGGAAAGTGCAGCAAAAGCCGGAAGCGCAACAGGGGCAAATAGCTAAAGTAATCAGGAAACAGAAGCCTGATACGACAGTTCGCCAAGTGGAGCCGGTTTCTGCCGGGCAGTTTGCTCAAAGCCAGCCGCAGGTCAATCCGCATCGGTTTGATGACGTTGATGAGGACATGGCGGCAAGGAAAAACCGGGTTGGTTCGCAGGTGCAAAAGATGAGAGGGATGCCGGTAAGGCAGGTATTGCTGGCTAAGTTAGAAAACCGGAAATCGCCCGCTACACGTATCGCCGCCCTGTCGCGCATGGACAAGGGCAATGCCATCAGCCAAGAGGTGGTAGATGTACTGGTGAATACATTGAATAGCGATCCAAATTCGAACGTAAGGCTGGCAGCGATGGATGGCTTGTCTAAATTTTACCGCGAAAGTTACGTGAGAAAACAACTGGTTAATTCGCTAAAAAAACAGCAGGACCCGGTGGTGCAAATTGCACTCATCAGCCTTTTAACTAAGATGCGCGAGTCGGCTATTTTGACCGAGCTGGAAACTTTAGTTAAAGACGACAGCACGATGGACGCCGTTAAAGAATCGGCCTACAACGGCATTTTCGAGCTTCGCGGTTCGTGATGATTATTCTACAAAAAATTAACAAACACAAATTCATAATTTATAAAGCTCATACTTATTCAACATGAAAAAGCAAATATTCACGCTTATTATCGGAACTTTCTTAACCTGCCAGGCCTTTGCACAGGAGTGTAAAATTGCTAAAACTACCGGCCGTTTGGTCATTAGAATACCTTCCGTAAATGTAGAAGGTTACGATGGCAAAGAAGTTGTATTTTCCAGCCAAAACAAACAACACATTGATGAACGGGCCGCCGGATTAACGTTGCTGAGTGGTTCGGGCTTAAAAGATAACACTGGTATAGGCCTTAATACCAGCGAGAAAGGCAGCGATCTTGAAGTTACTGCCGTTGACCCAAGCATGGGCAAAGTGAATATTAAGGTGCCAAAAAGCCTGGCTATTACTTACACATGGCAGGATATGCATCATGCTGGCAAGGTTACATTCAAGAACATTCAAAAAGAGATTGATATATCTTCGAAAAGCAACGCAATTGAGTTGGATGAAGTTACAGGCCCTGTTAGCATCAATACATTATACGGTGGGGTAAAAGCTCGTTTTACCGATAAAATTACTGGGCCAATTACAATTGCTGCCATATATTCTGCCGTTGATGTATCTGTGCCATTGGCCACGAAGGCTAGTTTGACATTAAATACTACTTATGGTAATGTGTTTGCCGCTTCGGACATGAAAATTGATCTGAAGAAACATGAGGAAGGTGAACTGGTAGAATATAACGGCCATATTGAGGGGAGCCTAAATGGCGGTGGCACCGAAATAAACTTGCGATCTACCTATGGCAAAGTTTACCTGCGCAAAACTATATAATCTCATCTACCACTAAACTCAATTCATCATGAAAACCGTATTAACCGTGCTGGCACTGCTGCTGGCGCACGGGGCAACCATTGCCCAAACTGTAGTAAACCGCAGTTACCCGGTAAAAGCAGGAGAGAGGTTATTATTAAAATTTGACTATCCGGTAGTGCGCTTGAGTACCTGGGACCGAAAAGAAGTATCAATAACGGCCAAGGTAAACATCAACAACGGCGAAAACGATAATGCTTTTTTGTTACAGCAAGATAACAATAACGGAGTGCTGGAAATAAGCAGTCAGATTAAAGATATGGACAAGCTGCCTCGCCGTTATACAGTTGTGCAAGACGGTAAAAAAATAGTATTTAAAACAGAAGAAGCGTTTAAAGAATATAGAAGTAAAGCCGGCAATGTCAGTTCTTACTCGAGCGGTACGGACATCGATATTAAACTGGAAATTAAAGTTCCTGCCGGAACACCTACTGAAATTAAATCGGTGTATGGTTTGGTTGAGCTGGCCAACTTTAACGCCCCGGTAAACATTGACGCTACCTACGGCGGTATAGATGCCGCACTGGATAAATCGCGGGCCGGTCAAATTAAGGCGACAACAATGTATGGAAAAATATACTCTAATTTAAATCTGGAGCTGACTGACCATAAACAGCAGGACTTTTTTAACTCTATTACGGCCGAACCTGGCAATGGACCAGCCTATGCCTTTAAGTCAACCTACGGTAAAATCTATATTAGAAAACTTTAATGTATGATTTTAATCATATAAAACTAGTGTTTATTAAAATTAAATCTTTGTGTAATGTATTGTAAATCAACAACTTTTATAATTAAAGTGCTGTGTGTTAAGTAAATGTTACTCCAACGTTATAAATTTTAGTCATAGCCCATCACCAAAAGCAATTTGCATCATAGGCATGATAGTTGCACGTTTGTATTGCCGACCAACCTGGTTGGCAAATTGTGATAAGGTTTAGGTTGAAGCCTTCCCAGCTGCAAGAGCCGGGAGGGCTTTGTTTTTTGAGATGATGTTTTTAGTGACATTGCATTTTTTGCTCTTGAGTATCTTCAATTGTTTTTCATCTTTGTCTTTCGAGCTTACAAAAGTGAAAAGTGTACTGTTTACATTGTACCATTATGTAAAAGTTTTCCTAAATCTATTGGCGAACCGACAAAGCAGAAGTCTTCTGAAACTGCTTTCTATTTTGATGATCGATGTCAACCATTCATATCAACGAAGTAACTATCCATCTTAAAAGCCTCGCTGGCTCATCTATTGAAATTGCCAATGAGGCTTTTACTAACGTGGCGTATGAGGCGGCAATTCAGTTAAAGTAACCTGATTTGCTGATTATAAACTGCAATATCAAAGGCAAAGATTTTGATACGATTACTCCTGACGACCTATTTAGTATTAAAGTAAAATTTCGGGTAAGTTATGAGCAGGCTGTTATTTATAAGATTATTGAGACGATTAATTTTATACTTACATCGTAATATTCACTGAAGGCTTTGATAATAACGGCATTGAATTTCTGAATAAGATGGTAAGCTTCTTTGAGTTTGCCGATAAAAGAATATTGGTGGTAAGGAGATGATATCAGCCCAATAATTTTAAAGCAGTCTATAAGCATTAACACTGTAAGATGACTTTAATTTTAAGTGGAGTGATGTTACTTTAATTAGTTGCTGGTGTTGTATAGTGCAATTGCTTCAGTATAATGCCTTATCAAATACTATTGTTGTAAAAAATATTATATTTACCTTACATTAATTTAAACTATACGGTATTCAGGTGTAAGGCTATGGATGATGACTTGTTATGGGGTTCATTTTTGGATGGAAGCCGATCAGCATTTCAGGAAATATATTCTAAATTCTATCAGAATCTGTATAGTTATGGCATGCGTAAACTCAATCATGCCGAGTTGGTACGCGACTGTATCCAGGATCTTTTTATAACGCTCTGGACCAACCGCAACAATCTTTCGCGTACTACCAACATCAAATTTTATTTACTGGCCTCGTTGCGCAATCAGCTTATTAAGGTTGCTGCCGCAGATGGTAAATGGCAAAAAGTTGAAATTTCATCCACCGACGACTTTCGTATTCAATTTAATCCCGAATTAGAGTATATCCGGAAGGAAAATCTGACTCAAAAGGCTAAAATATTAATCGAGGCCTTAGATAAACTTACCGCAAGGCAAAAAGAAGTGCTTTATTTAAGATATTTTGAAGAGTTGAACTATGAACAGATTGCCGATTTATTGAATTTAACGGTTAAAGGGGTGTATAAATTAAATTACCGGGCTATTGATGCCATGAAGTTGATTTTAAACATTAATAAAAGTGAGCTTTTGTTGCTTTTTATAGCCTGCAAGTTTGAATTGTTTAAATAAATGATCATTCATCTAAATTCAATGTAAATTATTTTAAAATTTTTCGATTTCTCGTGGGGTAAAATCAAAGGGTTTTTGCTTTGTATTTATAAAAGCGCATGAAAGCGCCGGTTTTTAATGGAAAAATATAGTTTGTACGCATTCTCAGACTTTATTAATGATGATTTATTTATTGATTGGGTAAAGCGCGACGTTGATGTAAATGGCCGTTGGCAGGAATGGCTGGCTTCCAACCCGCTTAATATAGCTGAATATATTGAGGCACGCGCTTACGTACTTACTGTGTTAAGTGTAGACATTATTAAAGACGATATACAGCACCAGCAACTGATTTGGCAAAACATTGAGCAGGGCATTGCACGCCATGACAGTCGTTATGGGATGGTTCGCCGGTTACGCATATGGAGTAGCGTGGCTGCCACAACCATAGGTTTACTGATAGGTAGCTGGTGGTATTATTATAGCAAGGTTGAAGTAACAACCGGCTACGGCGAACACCGAGCCGTTACCTTGCCCGATAATAGCGTGGTTAACTTAAATGCCAACTCGCAGCTAAGTTATTATCGGGCCTGGAATTGGCACGTTATGCGTGAGGTTTGGCTAAAAGGGGAGGCGCTGTTTGATGTGCAACACCTGAACCGGCAGCCTGATAGGGTAAAAGATACCGAGCGATTTATTGCACATGCCGGAAACCTGAATGTGAAAGTATTAGGAACAAAGTTTAACATTAAATACCGTCATGACAATGTGCTGGTAGCATTAATCAAAGGTAAGGTTAGTGTGAGTAAGGCTGGTGATCAAACAATGCTGTACATTTTAGAGCCTGGCTCAGCAGTAGAGTATAAGGATGGGCAGGTTAAACAACAACTAATCAGTAGCTTGCATGACAGGCCGCTTGCCTGGACAGAGCACAAAATGATGGCTAATGGTATGACAGTAGGCTCCATTATCGAAAATTTTGAAGATACATACGGCAACCGGATTGTAGTTGACGACCGGGCACTTTTAAACAAACAAATAGACGGAACAATATCGGTACGTACGCGCGAAAGCACCATTTACATGCTGGCAAACCTGCTTAATGCCACTGTACAGGAGCGCGATGGTGTGTACTACTTAAAATCAAAGTAACCCCTAAACAATAACTTATTTAATTTAAAGTACTATGCAAAAAACATTTACGTTTTTGGCGTTATGCCTTTGCTTTGCCCTAACTTTAGGTTTCAGGCCTTTAGTTTTCGCACAGCAAAATCAAAACGCATCGCGCATTTCGCTCATCGAGGCGCTGCAAACTATTGAAAAACAATACAAAACCCGCTTCGCTTATGAGCATGGTTTGTTAAACGATAAGTTTACCACCAAACAAAAGCTCAAAGGCAGTTCGGTTGAGGATGTATTAAAGAATGTGTTGTATCCCAACAATCTCATCTTTTTATATGTAAGCGAAAACACATACTCTATTGTAGCGCGTAATGCAAAGTTTTTTATCGGCGCCGAGGATAATGCAACAAGCATTGCTCCGGTAGGTACTGCTCAAAGCGGTCAGATAACATTACGCGGTACAGTTTATAATGAGCTTAATGAGCCCATTGCCTATGCTAACGTATGGGTAAAAGGCACCAACCAGGCCGCGCAAACTAATGATCTTGGAGGTTATTTACTGCCTGCAGTTGGCTCAGGCAATGTGATTGTGTTCGATGCCGTTGGTTACAACAAAGCAGAGTTAAATGCATCATTACAGCGGTCAAAAATGGACGTAACGCTGGTAAGTAATGGTACTACACTCGATGAAGTTAAAGTGGTAAGTAACGGCTACCAGACTTTACCTAAAGAACGTGCAACCGGTTCGGCCACTACGGTCACAGCCAAGGAAATAGAAGAGCACCCGCAGACCAACCTGATATCGCGTATTGAGGGATTAACGCCCGGTGTACAGATCAATCTTTCTTCCGGCGATCGCGGATTTTTTTATCAAAGCGGAACAACCATTGCAACGGTTCCAAGTGCCAGTGGCGGAACAAGAACGGTCGGGACCAATGACTACACCATCAATGTTCGCGGCCGTAACAGTCTAAGTGGTGAGCAAGTGCCTTTAGTGGTGCTTGACGGTGCCATCACGGAGTTGGATCTATCAACCCTGAATCCAAATGATATTGAAAGTGTTACTTTTTTAAAGGATGCAGCTGCTGCTTCTATTTGGGGTGTGCGTGCTGCCAATGGCGTTATTGTAATAACGACTAAAAAAGGCAAACGTAGTCAAACACCGGCCGTTAATTTTTCAACCCTGTTTACCTTTGGTGAAAAGCCGGACTTGGACTATTTTAACACCATGAGCTCTGCGCAAATGCTTGGGTACGAGAAGGAACTGGTTGACCGGAATATCATGACACCTATCGCTCCGTCAAACTATTTTAATGCCCTTTATGTAGTGCCTCCCGGAACCGCATTTGCCCAACAACTTAAAACGGGCACTATAACGCAGGCACAGTATGATGCAAGTGTAAGTTCACTGAGTGGCATTGACAATCGTTCGCAAATCAGTAAATATTTTTTGCAGGGTGTTCAGAGTCAGCAGTATAATATATCAGTAGGCGGCGGTTCCGAAAATTCCACTTATTATTATTCGGCGTCTTACAGCCGTGAGCGGCCTAATGAAGTCAATAATTATGGTACCCGCCTCACTACAACGCTAAACAACAGCTGGAAGTTTTTTAACCGCGTTACCTTGTCAACCAGTTTTAAAGGTTCATTTTTCAATCTGGTCAATAATGGTTTAACTTTACAGACCCTGTATCAGCCAAGCCGTTTCACCTTAATGCCTTACCAGTTACTGGCTGATGCTAATGGTAATGGGATTTCTTATGACCGCATCAGTCCTGATTTTACCCGTACGTTGTCGCCTGTATACAAAGATTGGCGTTATAACTATCTCGATGAAATCAATTACGGAGATAACTCACAACGCGATAATAATTACGTCTTTAACATAAGCTTGAAAGCTCCCTTATTCGCCGGTTTATCAGCAAGTGCTATTTACACCTCCGAGCGTACCTTCGATCTGCAGCGCAAGTATTACGATCCTGGTACATATTACATGAGGGATTTGCTTAATTATTACACCTATCCAACCGCTACTGCCAATAGTTTAGGCATTACCACTGGTGGGGGGCTGGCTCAGACAAACACCAACCAGCGAAATTACAGCCTGAGAGGACAGCTTGATTTTGACCGTATTTTTGCAACAGATCATCACATTACGGCTATCGCCGGAAGCGAGATCCGCGAAACCAATATCGGTCAGGGCACAGGCTCGCTGTGGGGTTACAATATGGCCACAGGTATTTCCAATAGCACTATCAATCTAACAACTAACCCCACCTATGCTTATATCGCCGGAGCAACACCAACCAGCTACGTCGCTTTTAATAAAGGCGGATATCCTACACAAGCTGATAAGCAGAGGAGATTTTTATCTTACTATTCAAACGCAGCCTACTCTTATAAAAATAAATATGTATTGTCGGGTAGTGTGCGTTATGATGATTATAATAATTTTGGTTTAGACCGGAAGTACCGTGCCACCCCATTGTGGTCTACGGGTTTTAAGTGGAATGCGAGCCGGGAAGAGTTTCTTAAAGGAATAAGCTGGTTAAATAACCTGGCGTTAAGGGCTACTTATGGTGTTAATGGTAACCTCTCGCTATCAACATATCCGTTTACAAATATTTCCCTGGGTTCAAATGATGGCGTAACCGGGCAAAGTATCGCTAGCATCACCTCACTGGCTAATCCGCAGTTGCGCTGGGAGAAAACTTTTGTAACCAACCTGGGCGTTGATTTCAGCGTGTTTGATAACCGCGTGAACGGTGTGTTGGATGTGTTTAAGAGAAACTCTAAGGATTTATTGTATTCGTTCCCCATCAGTGCTGTATATAACGGAAATATAAATCCGCTACTCACACGTAATCTTGCATCTATGAACGGTAAAGGTGTTGAATTTGGCTTAAATGGAGTATTGATTCAAACAACAGACTGGAACTGGGCAGCAGGAGCAACATTTAGCTACAATACTAATAAAGTAACAACCGGCCAGTTCAATGAAAAGCTATACACGTCCAACTTTGGTACTTCACCATCATCTATCGGGCCGATAGATGGTTATCCTTCAGATAAATTATTTGTTTACCGTAATGCAGGCTTGGATGCTGGCGGATTGACACAGGTTTATGACCGTAACGGCAACATTGTAAATGCTGCTACTACCACACTAAGTTCATTAGCCGATCTTAAATATGCAGGCAGGACCATTGCACCATATTTTGGTGGCTTTAATACTACATTACGCTACAAGCAGTTTTCTTTATTTGGCCAGGCTACTTACCAGTTTGGTAGCGTGTTTTTAAAACCAAGTATCCAAAGCTATGTAACGTCGGCAACTACGCAGGCCAACTTTGACTTGAGCGCTGATATTGCCAAGCGTTGGATGAAACCCGGCGACGAAGCTAATACTGCAGTGCCCGGTGTAAACGGCAATGCAAATGCAGTAGGGATCAGTTTAGTCAGATATCAAAACTCTGATATTAATGTGCTGAAAGGCGACTATATACGCTTGCGTCAGTTAACGCTAAGTTACCAGGTGCCATCGGCCGTGTTGAGCCGTTGCAAAATAAAAAGCGCTCAAATTGGCGCGACGGTTAACAATTTGGGCTTGCTATGGCGTGCCAATAAAGAAGGATATGATCCCGACTTTACTTCATACATAGGCAGCTTGCGTGGCTTACCGGCTACGCGCTCTTATACTGTTAATTTAAACCTCAACTTTTAAGCGAATCGCATTATGAAATTTAGATACAGTTTTTTGTTTTTGGCAGCCGTCGCTTTAGGTTCATGCCAAAAGTATGTTGATATCAAAACGCAGGGACAGTTGGTCCCAGGCGAGTTTGGTAACTACAGGCTACTGCTCAATAATACCACTGCTTATGAAATCGGCCCGCAACTTGGCGACATGGCATCAGACGATGTGCAACTCGTGGATGGCAGCACGCAGCAATTGGCTCTGGTGCCAGATGGTTACCGGTACTGGCGTAACAGCTATACCTGGCAGCCAGATCCGTTCCCGCTGGGTACAAATCAAACCGATAACAGCTGGAACGCAATGTACAATACAGTTACATACAGCAACATTGTCATTGGCGAAGTACCCACAAGCACAGGCGGATCGGAAACAGACAAAGCAGCGTTGATAGCTGAAGCTAAGGTGCACCGCGCCGACGCTTACCTGATGTTGATGAACACCTATGCCAAGCCTTACAACTCTGCTACGGCAGCGACCGATTTAGGTGTGCCGATGGTGCTGGTACAAACAACTACGCAACCGCTAAACCGCCCCTCGGTTCAGGCCGTTTACGATCAAATTGTTACCGATTTAAAGCAGGCACTTCCTGCACTTCCTGCAACGCAATTATTCAGCACGTTGCCATCCAAGGCATCGGCCTACGCAGAACTGGCCCGTTGTTATCTTTACATGAATAACTATGGATCTGCTAATACTTACGCCGATAGTGCGCTGGCTTTACGAAACACGCTTAATGATTTAAGTGCCATCGCTACCCTTAATTCCAATACTTATCCAATCCGAAGAAGTGATCCAGAAATTTTGCTATCAAAAATTGCTGCAGGCGGCATCAGCGCATCTGTGCCTAATGCCCTACGCCTGAGTAGTGAGTTGCTGAGTCTCTTAGGTACACGCGACCAGCGTTATTTGCTTTTTACCTCAGATCCGTCACCAATATCAGCGAATTATGTAGCAGCCGGCGGTCGTTTCTTTTTTAAAGACCGCGCTATTGGTGAGACTAGAAATATAGGTCCGAGTGTACCCGAAATGATGCTGATAAAGGCCGAGTACTATGCCCGAAATAACGATGTTGCCAGCGCAATGCTTTGGGTAAACAATTTACGCCGCAAACGCTTTAAAACTGCTGATTATATTGCCCTTACTGCTGCAAACGGCACTGATGCGCTGAAAATAGTAATTGATGAACGCCGCAGAGAGTTTTTTTGCCGCATGTTGCGTTGGTGGGACATGCGTCGCTTAAAAAATGAAGCGCCATTTCAGCGTACCTATACCCGCAGTTTCGGTGGTGTGGCTTATACGCTTACACCAACAAGCGACCGTTATGTGTTTTCGATACCGGCTTACCAAATACAGCTGAATCCCGAAATTGAACAAAATCCATGAATATCTTAAACCAGATAGATACTGATGCTGAAAATTAAATTGGGTTTGCTGTCCGTAATCAGCATTATGGTAAGCAATAGTTTTGCACAAACCAGCAACTTTGAATACAGTCCGGCTAAGCCGTTGCCAGGTACCACAGTGCAAATCAATTATGACAGTAAAGGCACACCATTGGCAGGACAAAAAATCATCAAGGCCGTTGTACATGCTTACAGCAATTACCGATGGCACACTACCGATTTGGCTATGACTCCGGCCGGTAACGGAAAATTTAAAGCAGCGTTGTCGCTCGACTCTGATATGGGATTAGCTGCTTTAAAGTTTACAGGCGGTGATACATCTGACAATAATCACGACAAGGGCTACGTCATTATGTCGACCGATCCGGAGCGCGGCAATATAAATTCACCGTCTGCTTATGCAGGTTGGGGCTTGCTGCGCGCCAATAAATTTGGCTACGGTGTGCCGGGGTATTTTAGTAAAACGCCTATACTCAGTGACACGGCCTTCTATTATTGGCTTAATAACGAAATATTACGGCACTCTAATCAAGCAGGTGAAGTTTTGGCTGTTCCGTTTGCCCGTGCGGTATCAGCTTACCAGGGCAAAGCCGGCGAGCCCCGTATCAACAATATCATTAAGTATCTTATTCGAAAAGATGATGAATTGAATTTACTAAGGGCCAGAACTATTTTAAAGTCTGTAACATTCGATAAAACTCGTGCCGACTCGTTGGATACTGCTATGATCCGGCGTTTTCCTAAAGGCGAAATAGCTAAATTTAATGCTTTCAGGTTGTTTAATATGGAGCGCGATATCGAAAAAAAGCGACTATTGGGTGAGGACCTATTAATTAAGTTTCCGCGCAACGTGGCTTATGATGAGTTTGATCAGGACAATCGTTTTAGTTATTCTAATGTTTACCAAACCTTGGTCATTTTTGGTGCGATGAAAAAGGATTGGAGTCCGCTTAATAGGTACATTAGCAAACTTGATTTCTCCTCTCTTATCACGCTATATTATAAACTGATTGAGATACCGCATAACCGTAAAGACCAAACGGATGCCTCACTGTTACCGTATGCCGATAAATTTCTCGCTTGTCTAGAGTTAGCTAAAAGTACAGTTCCACCTGAGTACTGGTACCTGTCGCCAATGCAGTGGAAAGAAGAGGCCGAAAAATATATTGCTAAGCAGATACTGCCGGTTCAGGTAAGCATTCTGCGTAATACGGGCAACACTGCACAGGCGCTGGTATATGCTGAACGTTCGCAAAAATTTTATAAGTACAAAAGGGCTTCGCTAAACGACGATGAGGCCTATTTGCTAAACAAAACCAGGCAATATGCCAAACTGCGTACACTTTTAGAAAAGTCGGTATACGAAAACCAAGCCTCACCCGAGATGCTGGCTCTGCTTAAAGCTGATTATCAGCGCAGGGGCAAGCCCGAAGCGCAATATGATGCTTATTTTGTTTCTTTAAAAAATCCGGCATTGGCTGTTCGTAATGCCGAACAGATAAAAAAAGCAATGATTAACAAGGAAATGCCCGATTGGAGCATGATCGACCTGAATGGTAAAGTAGTAAAATTTGCAGACCTGCGCGGTAAGACCGTTGTATTGGATTTTTGGGCTACCTGGTGCGTGCCTTGCAAAGCCTCTTTCCCGGGGATGAAGCTGGCCGTTGATCATTACAAGGCCGACCCGAATGTGGTATTTTACTTTGTAGACACTGAAGAACGCGGCGATAAGTATAAGCAGGAAGTTGCCAGGTTTATCAAAGACGGCCATTTCCCATTCAACATCCTTTTTGATAATAAAACAGATGGAGCTAAGGTAAACGATGAGGTTTTTGCCCGTATATGCAAGGCCTTTACTATATCGGGCATCCCCATGAAGTTAATTATCGACCCTAAGGGCAAGCTTCGGTTTTTAACTGACGGTTATATGGGTAGCCCAACGGCTTTATCTGATGAAATAGTTGAGATGGTTGAGTTAGCCCGAAAATCCGAATAGTTGTATGCATAATAAACTTCAAAAATTTTTCTTCACGTTAGTTATAGTTAGCCTGTTCGCTTTTGCACCGGTTGCCTTTGCGCAACCGGTGGCGCAACAGGTTAGCCGTGCTTACCATGCAGATAGTGTAATTTTTAATGGCAGGCAAACCCGCCTTAGTTATGGAGCTACCATCACCGTGCCTGGTTTGAAAGGTAAGAAGTATCCGGCAGTTATACTAGTGTCGGGCACTGGTGCTCAAGACCGGGACGGCACCATGGCCGGGCACAAAATTTTTGCCCGGATTGCCGATTACCTTTCGAGCCGCGGTATGATCGTATTACGGGTTGACGATAGGGGTGTAGGCAAATCAACCGGCGAATATGCCAAAGCCACCACCGGCGATTTTGCCGATGACGTACTGGAGGCTTTTAATTATCTGCAACGCCGCCCCGAGGTAGAAACGAATAAAATTGGCGTCATGGGGCACAGCGAGGGCGGGGCCAGTTGCTCCATTGCGGCATCGCGCGAACCCAAAATTGCTTTTTTAATTAGTTTAGCGGGGCTTTGTACTACCGGCTATGAATCTTTGATTATCCAAAATCGTGATTTGATTGCAGCTGCATCCATCAGTGATGTCGATAAGCAACGTTATAATACGATTAACGGCTTGATGTTTAAAACTGCGCTTACTTATGCCGACTCAGCAAACATGGCCGAAAAGCTTAATGAAACTTACGCGGCCTGGAAAAAGAAAGACGATGAATATGTAAAAGCGCAGCAAATTCAATATGATCATTTCCGTTTCCCGATTTACAGTTACGTTAACCAAGCTACCGGCCCGTGGTACCGGTATTTTGTTAAATACGATCCAGCACCGGTACTGGCTAAGGTAAATATCCCAATCCTGGCGCTTAACGGCGACAAAGATGTGATGGTATCTTATAAAGAGAATTTGGCCAACTGGAAAGCTTTACCAAATCGCGGAAAGAATAAAAAGGTTACTATCGTAATGCTTTCCGGTTTAAACCACCTGTTTCTACCCTGCGAAAAGTGTACTCCGCAGGAGATGCCCTCCATCAAAGCTCCGTTTTCGCCGGAGGCGTTAACTACTATGGGCAACTGGCTGCAGAAAATAAAAATGATAAAATAATTATATTCAACGCCCTTTAGTACCCTAGTGTCCACCAAACCTTTAAAACATGGAACTATCAAAAATTCTTGCATTTCTTTTTTTAATTCATGTATTTATCATTATACGCTACTGCGTGGGCGGCATGGTGAGGAATGCTAAAATATCCACGGCCGTATACACGGCCTGGTTAGGGGCAGTAGTATTATTGCCGGTGGTGGGTTATGTGCTGTACCTTCGTTGGGAGAGAAAGTTGTCATCTTAAATAAATTACCTTTATCCATTTAGTAAAAGTATTTGCATTGTTTAACAGCAATGCATACCTTGCCGTTGTACTTGCACGGGGTGCTTTTGCAGAGTAGCAAAGGCTGAGATAACACCCGATAACCTGATACGGATAATACCGGCGTAGGGATGCATGGGCGTGATATCTAAGCTTTGCGGTGGCCTTGCGGCTATTCGTTCCTATAGGTAAAGCCTTGTTTCCGTTGCCGTGTTGATGCGGTTATGGTAGCAAGGCTTTTACTTTTTACAGCTATTTTAAAAATGGAACTGAAGCAACAAGGAGATTTCGGCGTCATGACCCAGAGCCTTACCAACTGGCAGGGGCGCAAAGAGTGGTTTTTTAACCGCGAACACACCGATACTTACGAGCAATGGTACGAGGGCCGCTATAAGCGCGCCGAGGTATGGCAAAAAAAGGTAATGGGGCAGCTGCTCAAAAAAGACCCAAGGGTAAAAGAACTGCTGGAGTTTGGCTGCGGAACCACCCGCTTTACCCGTTGGTGGCACGAAATAGGTATTGAGGCTACCGGCGGCGACTTGTCGCCGTTTATGCTGGGCCAGGCTGTGCATTTGTTTAAAGGCGATCTGGTGAATGCCGATTCGCACTATATGCCGTTTAAAAATAACACGTTTGATGCCGTAGCTTTTATTACCACTTTTGAATATTACCGCGATCCGGTTCAGGTAATTCGCGAAGCGGCACGGGTAGCTAAACATGGTATTGCCTTTGGTATGATGAACCGCAACTCGCCCAAAGTGCTGCGCCGCCGGGTGCAGCAAATGTTTGGTAAAAATCCGTTTTATGTAACCGCTACTTTTTATACGCCTGCTATGCTCATCCAAAAAATTGATGAAGCATTGAAAGGGCGTAACTACAGCCTGGAGTGGACCTGTACGGGCTTGCCCGAGTGGTTCCCGGTGCAGCAATGGAGCGTACCGGTAGGCGACTTTTTTGGTCTGTACGTTAAGTTTCAAGATTAGTTATCGCCCAGTATTATGTCTCAATTTACCGGAAAAATATCGGGTGGTGGCTTTGATGAACTCATACTGCCACGATTGGGTTGTACACGGCCGGAAGTTAGCCAGGGACCAGGTTTTGGGGTGGATGTATCGGTGGTGGATATTGGAAATAGTTTAGGCCTGGCCATGACCAGCGATCCTCTGTCGCTTATACCGTCGCTTGGACTGGCCGAGTCGGCTTGGTTATCGGTGCATTTGATGGCTAATGATATGGCTACGACTGGATTTTCGCCCATGTACGCACAGATGGTGTTAAATTTGCCACCCACGCTTAGCGAGCAGGATTTTGTGGTTTATTGGGAGCATGTACATCGTTATTGTGCTGCCATCGGCGCGGCTATTACCGGCGGCCATACCGGTAACATCGAAGGGCAAAATTCTACCATTGCCGGTGGTGGCACCATGCTGCTTACCGCACCCTTAAACCATATTTTGTTGAGCAGTAAGGCCTGCGCGGGAGATCTGATCATCGTGACTAAAGAATGCGCTTTATCTTCGGCAGCCATACTCGCCATGAGTTTTCCCGAAACAGTAAAGCAAAAGTTAGGTAAACAAGTGTACGATGATTGCTGTGCGCTTTTTGAGCAAACCTCCTCACTGCCTGATGCCCTGGCCGCTACGGCAACCGGCCACCTGAAGGCTATGCATGATGTTACCGAAGGCGGCGTATTGGGAGCAGTATATGAAATGGCAAAGGCATCCGGCGTGGGTGTAAACGTTTACAATGAACTACTACCCGTTGGGTACGCCCAGCAACAGGTAACCCGGCTTTTTGATATTGATGCCCGTTTTTGCGTTGGGGCCGGATCAATGGTGATGGCCGTGAAGCCCGGTGCCGAACATATTGTTTTGGCTACGCTGAGTGCCCGGCAAATTAAAGCTACGGTTATCGGTGAGTTTACCGGGCCGGAGCAAGGCTATCAATTGATCGACAAAGATAATGTAGCGCATCCGCTGCCTTACTACGAAAAGGACCCATACTGGGCTGCATTTTTTAAAGCTTACCAACAGGGATGGAAGTAATTAATCACAAAAAAATTACAGGCGGCGTGTACCTGGTGATTGACCCGGCGATGGACAGACCATTATTGCTTTCCAGATTGGCCTTTGCCTTGGAAGGCAAGCTCGAAGCCGTACAATTATGGAACCATTGGTCGTCCGGCGATGATAAACTGGAATGTATCAATACCGTTGGCAAACTCTGCCGTAAGCATAACGTGCCGTTGCTAATTGATAACGATTGGCAAATGCTGTTGCAATCACCTTACCTGGATGGTGTCCATTTTGATACCATCCCGGCCGATTATACATCAATCAAAGAAACGGTTGGGAGGCCTTTTATAGCGGGTATTACCTGTTCGGGCAACCTGGATGTGGTAAGATGGGCGGATGCACAACAATTAGATTACGTATCGTTTTGCGCCATGTTCCCCTCGCCATCTGCCGGTAGCTGTGATATTGTAATGCCGGCAACAGTAAGGCAAGCTAAGAGCATGACCAAGCTGCCCCTGTTTGTGTCGGGAGGGATTACGCCGGTTAACGTAGTAATGCTCCGCAAGCAAACGCCGTTTGATGGCGTGGCTGTCATCTCGGGTATTATGAGTGCGGAGGATCCGCTTTCAAAAGTTAAATTATATCAAAACGCTTTAACAGAAAAATATTAAAATCCATGAAACTAAGTACCATTGCTAAACTTTGCTGTCCGTTTGATAAGCAGGACCTGCAATTAAAAATACTGGCGCAAGACCTCGACCAAAACGTTATTGAAGGTTTATTAAGCTGCACCACCTGTCGCCGGCAATACCCGATCATTTACGGCGTGCCCATTATGGCGCCTGATGAATACCGCCAGCTGCCATTAGAGCAACCGGTAGTTAGCCGTTGGAGGTTGGAATACAATATTGACCCGATTAAATTACTACCTGACGCTGTTTAATTGCAGGAGAGGTTCTTGTATTGATAGATAATAAACCATCAGCGCAGTGGCCTGATGGTTCATTCTGTTGGTTATGATTGGTGCGCGACAGCCATTTGCGACTTTTTTATTGATGTAATGTGCTTAAACATCCTGATAATTACAATCTCGTAAACCACATAAGCCACAAAAATTAAAAAGCCCGGCTGTAATGAGGAATTGTTAGTAGTTACCGTAGTCAACACATCGTTGTGAATATTGAGGTTGCTGAGTTGACTTTTTAAAATACCATTGAGGCCAATGTAAGTCATACCGATACCTACCACCATTACGTCGGCCATATTCCACTTGCCCGATTCAAAAGCCAGGTATTTTACTACTTTGTTTTCGGCCAGCTGTTCACCAGCCATTACATGTATGCCGGTGGCAATCAAAATCAGGATGGGCAGTACAATCACAAACACAAACAATAATATGCCTACCAGTACAGCATCCGGCTTGGGCTGGGCAACCAGCACCTTTATAATTTCGAGCAGACTTTTGTTTTGGTAAAACAGCACCTGGTTTTCAAAGCCCAGTTTTTCGCCCAGCAGCATAAAACTCATCGAGCCAATGCGGGCATCTACCTCAATCAACGATGCCGTTACGCCGACGGCTAATAGTACAAAGGCAATCAGCAACGAAAGGATAAACAATACTGTTTGTACATGTACCTGCTTACGCAAAAACCACCACAGCAAAATGGCCACCACCACACAACCAAACATGATGTAAGCATAGTTGTAAGTTACCTTGCGGATATCTTCCAGCTGCAGGGTAAGTTTCTTATTAAGTTCAGTGGTGCTTTTTACCTGGTATTTCTGGTACATTTTAGTAGCCAGTTTGGCTTGTGCTTCGCCGGTACTATCGTAGGTTTGGCGCTCTAACTGGTCTAACTTACTGGTAGCAATATTTTTAAGTCGACGGGTACTGGCCGGACTATTTACCTTGGTTACAATAGTGCGGGCAAACGAGGGAATCTGAGCCTGTATATCATCCACATCAACAACGGTATTAAAGGCCAACTTTTTAAGTTTGCCCATCAGGCTTTTTTGCGGCTTGTTCATCTGCGCAGCGGTTTTGGCTACCAGGGCATGCAGTTGTTTTTCTACCTGGACCTGCATAGCCTTACGTTGCTGGCGGCTTAGCTTAAAATCTTGCACCCGGCCGTTTACCACGTCCATAATTTTTTCGCGCCATTGGTCTATCGAAAATATACCGAATGTGATATTGTTAATGGTGCTGTAATCTTGTTTTAAACGTTCTTGCTGCATAGACAGCTTGCTGACATGGTAGCCGCAGTAGCCCTCAATGCAAAGCAGCGCGCTTAGCACAATCATCAAAATGATGTTGCCTTTGCTGGCTCCGGATGGGGTGTTATATGATGTAGGGTTGGTCACGATTGCTTAGTTGATGGTTTGGAAATGCTTAAATTGTACACAAAGCTTAATGAGCATCATGCGGGGTAATCCATTTTAAAATAGTAGAGAGGATTAGTCCGTACAGCACAAAACATATGAAAATGATATAACCGGGTTGCAATGCCGTGTTGTTGGTAGTAATGATGGTTAAAGCATCGCTTTTAATATTAAACAGCGCCAACTGGCTTTCGAGCAATCCGTTAAGGCCGATGTAAGTCATCAAAATAGCAATCACAATCACGTCGGCCATACTCCACTTGCCCGACTGGAAGGCAAAAAATTTAATAAACTTGTTTTCGGCAATACTTTTCCGGCTGAGCAAATGGATACCGGTTGACGATAACTTCATAATAGGGAAGAGGATACTGAAAACCATGATGAGTATACCTACCAGTATGGAGTCGATTTTAGGCTGACTGATGAGCACGTGCACCACATCCATAATACTTTTGCTCTGAAAAAACAGTACCTGGTCCTTAAATACCACATGCTCACCCAACAACACAAAGTCTAACGATGCGATACGGGCGTCTACCTCAATCATGGATGCCGTGAGGCCTACTGCCAACAGGATGAAGGCAAACAGCAATGACATAATGAACAGCGTAACATGCAATTCGGTGCGCTTGCGTAATAGCCACCATAGCAAAAGTACCACCACTACGCAACCCAGCATGTAAGTCGAGTATTTGTACATAGTTACCCGTATTTGCTCTAATGACCGGTTGAGCTTTTGGTTCAGGGCATCGCGTTCTGTTACGCCATACCTTTTATAAATAGGGTCAGTAATTTTATGATTGGCTTTAATAGTGCTGTCTAACGTAGGTGTATGTTCCAAGGCAGTCACCTTTTTCATGGCCATTTTGCTCAGCTGATTTTTGTTACCCTGATTATCAACCTGGGCAATAATCTGGCGGGCAAAGGCCGGTACCTGCGCCTTAATCTTGTCGGTTTTGACAAAGTTTTTTACTGCAAATTTGGTGAGCTTACCGCCGATGGACTTCTTTTTGGGCTTGGTAATCATAGCCTCCGCTTTATTGATGAGGGTGATAATGATATCTTCAACCTCTTTTTGCAGCGTCCTTTTTTGTTTGGCGGTTAGTTTGAAGTGCCGCACCTGGTGATTCAGAATACCGGCAATTTCGTCGTGCCATTCTTCTACCGAAAATAAACCGAGGGTAATGTTATTGGCATCAGAATAGTCCTTTTTTAACTGTTCTTGCTGACCGGAGAGTGTATACAACCGGTAAGCAAACCAGCCTTCGGCGCATAAAAAAAGTGCAAGAAAAGCTACAAGCAGCACGTTATTTAAAAGATTCCGCTTTTTAGCAGGTTCTTTGCTTAAAGTATCGGTATTCAAAGTAATGTTGTTAGCGAGTGATTGGTTTTTTCTATTACAAACAGCCACTTAATTGGTTTGGAAAAATAGGCGGTATAGCACTTGCAGGAGTATTAAATTTTACAGATGCTGTGCTTAAATTTACATGCACTATCTTTGCGCGGATATGAAAAAGCAACTTGCATACCTCGCTATAGCCACTGGTTTGGCATTCACAGCCTGCCAATCAAAAGAAAAGCCAAAAGCCGAAAGTGCTGTAGCCACCAAGCCTACTGATACTATTAAGCCGGTAACCCACCCAACCGCTCCGGCCGGCGTTACCGGGCATTTGCTGGGTGTTTGGTATGACGAGACATTGAAAACCGAGCAAGGGCATCAAATAGCTTACGAGATTATCAGTTATAATGGCAAAGTTTTTATACAGCCCATAGCCTTTAGCGGCAAAAAGTTGCAGGTGAGCGATATGCCCGAAATTAACCCCGAATCGGCCGTTGAACTGAAGAAGAGTAAAGGCGTTTACATCAACGCCAATGAGCCTAACGAAATTTATAAAGTAGACAAAAAAGGCAACCTGCTGATTTACGACAAAACCGGGCTGATTGCTTCGTTTAAAAAGGTAATGTAATTACCGCTCGGCAGCGCGTATTGTTGTAAAGCAACATGGCGCGTTATTGCCATATGGTTTAAAAACGTAAAACTTAAAATTAACAACGCCTCAATTAGCAGGGGCGTTGTTTTTATTTTATGAGGATTTAGATAACAGCAAATCTTCAAAACCTGACTTTGAGCAAGCCATTATCGATAAAGTGAATTTTAAAGTGTTCAATTTCCTTACAAGCCGTACAATAATTACCTTTTATTGTATCAATATAATGCTCTGTAAAATAAATAGTTAAGTAAATGACTGGCTAAAAGTATTTAATAAGTTACAATCATTTATGAACCTTTGTTTGGAATTAATCTAAATAAAGATAGTTTTGCAAAACAATTGGAGCCGCACAGCGGGAACTGTGCGACTCCTCCCAGCGGGAAACTGGGATGCTTTTTAAAACGTGACTTTCAAAAAACGATGCAATTTATAAAAAATTTGCTCTTGGCACTGCTGTGTGCCATTACTTTACCTTGTTATGCCCAACGGGCAGGTTCTATTCGCGGTGTAATTAAAGATCATGCCGGCAATGCGCTTGCAGCCATCACCATAAAACTTGACGGTGGCAGCAAGATGACCACATCTGACAACCAGGGAAATTACTGGTTAGCTAATATTTCGGTAGGTCACCACATTTTACTTTTTAGCGGAGTTGGCTTTAAAACCGTTGAAAAGAAAATAGAAGTTAATGCTGCTCACGAAAGTGTTGTTAACGTTAAGCTGGACGACAACACCATGGATTTGCAAATGGTTACGGTTACCGGCCGAACCCAGGTGCAGGACATCAACCGGCAGGCCTTTAACGTAACGGCTGTTGATGCCAAGCAGCTTTACAACACCACGCTCGATTTGAGCAGCGCGCTCGACCGGGTATCGGGAGTTCGTGTCCGCGAATCGGGTGGCGTAGGTTCTAACTTCAATTTGTCTATCAACGGCTTTTCAGGTAATCGGGTAAGGTATTTTTTAGATGGGGTACCCATTGACAATTTTGGTTCGTCTTTCCAGATAAATAACATCCCTATCAATGTTGCCGAGCGTTTGGAGGTATACAAAGGCGTAGTGCCCATTTGGTTGGGATCTGATGCCTTGGGTGGCGCCGTTAATATTGTTACCGGCGACCGTTTTCGTAACTACATAGATGCCTCATACTCGTACGGCTCTTTTAACACGCACCGCAGCGTGGTTAATGCAGCCGTGACTAGCAAAAGTGGCCTGACATTTAGGTTGAGTGCTTTTCAAAACTACTCAGACAACGATTATAAGGTAACGGTAGATGCCGCCGATATTTATACCGGTGCCTACACCCGCGATGCGGTGGTTAGGCGCTTTCATGACACTTATCATAACGAAACCCTGGTAGCCAATGCCGGTGTGGTAGGAAAGAAATTTGCAGACCAGTTACTATTCGGTATTACGCTCGGCAAAAATTACAAGGAGTTTCAGACCGGGGCCCGGATGGTGGCTGTATTTGGCGGATGGCACAGGCGTGGTAACATCGTAATGCCAACTTTTAAGTATCGCAAAACCGATTTGATCAAAGGGCTGGATGTTACGCTTAATGGTAACTACAACTTTGGCAAAGAGCAGAACATCGATACGCTGTCGGCCCGGTTCGATTGGTATGGCAACTCCAAACCTAATCCGAATGGCGAGGGCAGGGGCCGGAGCCTATCAAAATACGGAAACAACAACGGTTTGTTAACGGCCAACACCACTTACCGTATATCCGACAGGCAAACCCTGGCATTAAATAACGTTTTCAGCACCTTTAACCGTAAGGGTTCTGATGTGTACAATGCCAGTTTTACGCAAGGCGCTGTACGGCCGCGCTTAAATAAAAACGTGTTGGGCTTTGGTTACACCTATGATATTAAAGATAAATGGAGCGCCTCATTATTCAGTAAATATTTATACCAGAACACGCCCGGTCAAACGTCATATAACAAACTGGGGTTCGGGGTAGCCACAAGCTATTTCTTAGCATCGGGTTTGCAATTAAAAGCATCTTACGAACGGGCTAACCGCTTACCCGAAGCTAACGAGTTGTTTGGCGACGTAGAGTTGGTGCAAGGTAACCTGGCACTAAAACCCGAGCAAAGCGATAATGTTAATGCTGGTTTAAGTTATGGTTTTGCGGTAAAAGACGATCACCATTTTTTAATTAATGCTAGTGCCATTTACCGATATTCTGACAATTACATCTATTCGAGGTTTAACCAAAACCAATCCGCCCTGGTGCTGGACAACTTAGATGGCGTGTTCACGCTTGGCGGCGAGGGCGAAATTAGATATTCTTATAAAAAATGGCTTTCGGCCGGTACAACGGTTACTTATCAGCACTTGCAAAACCGGCAGCAGTATGTGTTTGATGCCAACGGTAATTACGTGCTAAGTCCGGTTTACAAAGACCAGATGCCCAACATCCCATATTTGTTTGGCAATGCAGATGCTTCGGTAACGTTGCGCGATCTGGGCCGCAAAGGTAACGTGCTTAACCTGGGTTATAATTTGTTGTATGTGCATGCATTCTGGCTGTACTGGCCAAGCCGCGGTGGCGACAAATTAAGTGTGCCGCAGCAAATAAGTCATGACATCAACGCGGTTTACAGCTTAAAAAATGGCAGGTACAACATTGGTTTAGAAGTAAGAAATATAACCGATAACCGCCTGTACGACAACTTTAGTCTGCAAAAGCCCGGCCGTGGCTTTTACCTCAACTTACGCTATTTCTTCAATTC
>CAJYJH010000026.1 GCA_913775265.1 uncultured Mucilaginibacter sp.
TCCCTACACGACGCTCTTCCGATCTAAACTTAAAAAACCAGCCTATTGAAAACGTGATGGTTACCTCCAAAGGTTATGGCGAAAAGGACGGCGAGCAGGTAAAAACTTCGGTGTTACGCCATATGATACCGCAGTTGGACAGTAACAAGTCGGCCCTAATTGAACCGATTGACGAGCAAACCTTTGGACTGAACAACGAATATTGGGTGAGCTACTACATCGGTAAAGAGATATTTGATAAGAAATTTATCTTCTTACCCGAAAGCATTGTTGAGTCTAATTTTATTAAGCTGCCGGTTGTGAACAAACCGGGTGTAATGATCAGGTAAAAGTTAAGCTTCGAGCTGATAAAATATTTATTTTGAAACCATTGAGTATCTCGCTCAATGGTTTTCTTTTTTAATAATATACCTTTGATATACAAGTGGTGGCAAAAGCTTGTCACTTGATATTTAAAAATTTTACATTATTTTGCAGTAATATTAATAGTCAGGGCAATTATGCTGGAACATCTGGAATGGAATAATGTGATGGTGATAGATATCGAAACGGTACCGCAGTACCCCAGTTTCGACCAGGTTCCGCATCATATACAGGAGTTGTGGGATAAGAAAACGCAAAAACAACGCCCACCCGATGAAACGCCGGCTGAGTTTTACAAATGCGCCGGTATACAAGCCGAATTTGGCAAAATCATTTGCCTGTCGGCAGGTGCATTCACTAAAGACGGTGATTTCAGGGTAAAATCTTTTGCCTCTCACGATGAAGCATCTCTCCTCCGCAAGTTTTCTGACATGTTAGGCAGGCGTTCGCCAAAACTGATACTTTGCGGGCATAATGCCAAGGAGTTTGATATCCCTTACATCTGTCGCCGCCTGCTAATCAATGGCATTCCGCTGCCGGTACAACTGCACATCTCCGGCAAAAAACCATGGGAAATTTGCCACCTGGACACTATGGAGCTGTGGAAATTCGGCGATTTTAAGAATTACACTTCTCTTAATTTATTAGCTGCCATATTCGGCATCCCTACGCCAAAAGACGATATTGATGGCAGCCAAGTGGCCCATGTGTATTGGGTTGATAATCAGTTGGAGCGCATTTGCACCTATTGCCAAAAAGACGTAATCACTACCGCTCAGGTACTCAAACGCTTTAAAGGTGAGCCATTACTCACCGAAAACCAAATAACTATTGTTGATCAGGAACTAAACACCCCAATAAACTTCGGTCCGTTTAACGCCAATTAAGTATATTGAGCCACTAAGTTTGCCCGGCGCCGTATGCTTCGAATCTATAATCTCAAAGTTCAGTTTCGCTCGTCCAACGGATGGTTTGAGGCGGTAAAGGGCATCTCATTTAGTCTGGCTAAAGGGCAGACTTTGGGTATCGTGGGCGAGTCCGGCTCCGGCAAATCGGTTACTGCTTTAACCTTGATGCGCTTGCTCGACGAGCAGCACACCCAAATATCAGGCGAAATACTATTCGATAACATTGATTTAAGGCAGGCATCCGAAAAAGAAATGCAGGCACTGCGTGGCAACCGCATAGCCATGATTTTTCAGGAGCCCATGACCTCGCTTAATCCGGTCATTACCTGCGGTAAGCAAATAACCGAAGCCATCAGGCTGCATCGGAAGCTAAGCAGAACTCGAGCTAAGCAGGGGGCTATTGCTTTATTTAACGAAGTGCAATTGCCACGCCCCGAGGCGATGTTTGATAGCTATCCACATCAGTTATCGGGCGGGCAGCGCCAACGGGTAATCATTGCCATGGCGTTATCCTGCAACCCCGAACTGCTGATTGCCGATGAGCCTACCACCGCTTTAGACGTCACCGTACAAAAAACAATCATCGATTTACTGCTCAAGCTTAAAGCCGAGCGGCAGATGAGCCTGCTGTTCATTTCGCACGATTTGGGCGTCATCAGCCAGATAGCTGACGATGTACTGGTAATGTATAAAGGCAACATGGTAGAACAAGCCCCGGTTAAAGATATATTTTTGCATCCTAAGCATCCCTATACGCTGGGCTTGCTGGCCTGCCGCCCGTCGGCAACGCATCCACTCAAAAAACTGCCCGTCATCAGCGATTTTATGAGCGTTGGTAAGCAAGGCGAGCTTAATGCTACCGGTTTAGCCGTCGACAGCATCAAGGAGCAATATGCCTATCCGACTAACGAAGTAGACCAACGCCAACAAGAACTTTACCGGCAGCCTCCCCTACTCACCGTTAAAAACTTATGCACTTGGTACCCTGTCAAATCCGGCTGGTTCGGTGGGTCAAAGCAATATGTTAAAGCGGTAGATGACATCAGCTTTGAGGTTTACCCCGGCGAAACGTTAGGATTAGTTGGCGAATCTGGCAGTGGCAAAACAACGCTGGGCCGTAGCATTTTGAGGCTTATTGAGCCCACTTCGGGCAACATTTCGTTTAAGGGTAATGACCTACTTAAGCCTAATAAGGCCGAACTGAGGCAGATGCGCAAGCAAGTGCAGATCATTTTTCAGGATCCTTACTCGTCGTTAAATCCAAGGTTTACCATCGGTCAGTTACTGATGGAACCGATGCAAGTGCATAAGCTTTATAATAATGATGCGCAACGCAAGCAAAAAGTATTGGAACTTTTGCAACGGGTAAACTTACTGCCCGAGCATTTTAACCGCTACCCCCATGAGTTTTCGGGCGGGCAGCGGCAGCGGGTAGTTATTGCGCGGGCATTGGCTTTAGAGCCCGAGTTTATCATCTGCGACGAATCGGTTTCGGCGCTGGATGTATCGGTACAGGCACAAATACTTAACCTGTTGCGCGATTTGCAGCAGGATCTAGGGCTGACTTATATTTTCATTTCGCACGATTTGTCGGTCATCAGGCATATATCAGACCGCATCATGGTCATCAATAAAGGCCGTATGGAAGAGATCGCCGAACCTGATGCCTTATTTAATCACCCTAAAACCGCTTATACCCAAAAACTGATTGCTTCTATTCCGCAAATCAGCATCACTCATTAATTTACTCAACTTTATACCACTCTGTTTGTTAAGTAGATACTCATCAGCCGCACACATAACTTTACAAGCGTTGTGTATATTAGCGGCATTACCTATTGCTAAATGGCTAAAAAGAAAAATATTAATAATTCTGTTAAACAAGTACTCACCCAGTTGGTGCTGGATGTATTTGAACAGAACGCACGCGAAGCACTGAATTACAAACAGGTATCCTCCAAACTGAACATACGCGAGCCCGAATCGCGCGAAACTATACTGGAAATTTTAAAAGACGAAGCACGCAACAATGTTTTGCAGGAGATATCGCCCGGCAAGTTCAAAGTGCTCGAGTTAAAAACTTTTGTCGAAGGACGGGTAGACATGACCAACGACGGCTCAGCCTTTATTGTGACCGACGACGAATTTGAAAACGACATTTATGTTGCCCCTCGTAAAGTGCGCACTGCCCTTAACGGCGACCGCGTAAAGGTGTATGTATACGCTAAAAATAAGGGTAAACGTAAAGAGGGCGAAGTGGTAGAAATACTGCAACGCGCCAAAATGGAATTTACCGGCATCGTGAAGCTGTCCGAAAGGTTTGCCTTTTTTATTCCCGACGACCGCAAGATGCTGCACGACATCTTTATTCCGTTAGGCGACTTAAACGGCGCCAAAAACGGGGTAAAAGCTATTGCCGAAATTACCGACTGGCCACCACAGGCCAAAAACCCGATAGGCCGGGTAAAAACCATTTTGGGTACCCAAGGCGAGAATGATACCGAAATGAACGCTATCCTGGCCGAATACGGTTTCCCATTGTCGTTCCCTCCTGAGGTAGAACGCGAGGCAGAAGCTATTCCGGACACAATTTCGGAAGAAGAAATCAGCAAACGTCGCGATTTTAGGGATACGCTGACCATTACCATTGACCCTTTTGACGCTAAGGACTTTGATGATGCCATATCTTACAAAAAGCTGGACAACGGCAATTTTGAGATTGGTGTGCACATTGCCGACGTGGCGCATTACATCATACCCGACTCAGCCTTAGATAAAGAAGCTTTTGAGCGTGGCACCTCGGTTTACCTGGTAGACCGCGTAATCCCGATGCTGCCCGAGCGTTTGTCGAACGGGTTATGCTCGCTTCGCCCGCACGAGGACAAGCTGTGTTTTGCTGCCGTGTTTGAAATGGATGAATCAGGCAAAGTGCTCGACCAGTGGTTTGGCAAAACCATCATCCACTCCAACCGCCGCTTTACTTACGAGGAAGTGCAGGAAGTGATTGAAACCAGCCAAGGTGAATATGTAGAAGAAATACAGCAACTTAATGCCATTGCCTATAAATTGCGCGAAGCCAAATTTAAAAACGGTGCCATCAGTTTTGAAAGCACCGAGGTTAAATTTAAGCTTGATGAGCAGGGCAAACCGGTAGGCGTATATGTAAAAGAGCGTAAAGATGCGCACAAGCTTATTGAAGACTTTATGTTGCTGGCCAACCGTAAAGTGGCCGAATTTGTGAGCAAAAAAGGCAAGGGTAAAAAGAAATTTACCTTTGTTTACCGTGCACATGATGCGCCTAACCCCGAAACCTTAGGCAACTTTGCGCAGTTTGCAGCCCGGTTTGGTTATAAAATCAGCATGAAATCTGACCGGGACATTGCCCGTTCTCTAAACCATTTGATGCATGATGTAGAAGGTAAAAAAGAGCAAAACGTATTAACTCAACTCGCCATCCGTTCAATGGCTAAGGCAGTTTACACTACCAAAAGCAGCAGCCACTACGGTTTGGCATTTGACCATTATACGCATTTTACCTCGCCTATACGCCGTTACCCGGATGTAATGGTGCATCGCTTACTATTCCACTACCTCAATGGTGGCGAGTCGGCCAATGCCGAGCATTATGAGGTTTTGTGTAAGCACAGCTCGGACATGGAAAAGAAAGCTGCCGATGCCGAACGCTCATCGGTTAAGTATAAACAAGCGGAATTTTTACAGGATAATATTGGCACCGAATACAATGGCGTGATATCGGGTGTAACCGAATGGGGTATGTACGTGCAAATTATTGAGAATAATTGCGAGGGAATGGTACGATTACGTGATATATCGGACGACTTTTATACCTTAGACGAGAAAAACTACGCCATTATCGGTCAGCGGAAAAAGAAAGTGTACCAGTTAGGTGACGAAGTCCGGATTAAGGTTAAAAACGTAGATCTAACTAAAAAGCAAATTGACTTTTCGCTGGTGCTGGATTAACCAGACTGCCGGCCTACTTATATGAATAAACTACAAGATTTACAGTTGCTGATTGAACAAGCAGTCAGCAACTTAGAATACCCTGCCTCTCCTGCCGAATTATACGAGCCCATCACTTACATCTTGTCTGTTGGCGGCAAACGTATGCGCCCTGCACTGCTACTGATGGCCTGCGACTTGTTTGGCGGCAACGTAGAAGCTGCACTAAACCCAGCATTGGCCATTGAGGTGTTTCATAACTTTACTTTGGTGCATGATGACATTATGGACAATGCTCCCTTGCGCCGTGGCAAAGCTACCGTACACGAAAAATGGAACACCAATATAGGCATCCTGTCGGGCGATGTAATGCTGGTAGAAGCTTACAAGCTAATGATGCAGGTAGAAACACCGATACTGCGTAACGTGCTTACTATATTCAGCAATACAGCCGTCGGCGTTTGCGAAGGTCAGCAGATGGATATGAACTTTGAGTTGCAAAACGAAGTGGCTATTGATGACTATCTGACCATGATCACACTTAAAACAGCAGTGTTACTGGGCGGAGCGTTAAAGATTGGTGCACTGATTGGCGGCGCTGGTGATACTGACGCCGACTTGCTCTGCACTTTTGGTGAACAGTTAGGCACGGCTTTCCAATTGCAGGATGATATCCTGGACGTTTACGGCGACCCTGATAAATTTGGCAAGCAGGTAGGTGGCGATATCATTTCTAACAAGAAAACTTTTTTGCTCATCAAAGCTTTAGAACTGGCCGAAGGCGAGGATAAACAAGAGCTAAACCACTGGCTGCAGGCTATTGATTTTGACAACGCTGAAAAGGTTAATGCCATTACCAATCTATATAATCAGTTAGAAGTGAGAAAGTACGCAGAAAAGGCTATGCAAACCTTTGCCGAGAAGGCTTTCGAGGCTCTGAATCTGTTGAGTTTACCTGAGGAGAGAAAACAATACTTGCGGAACTTTGCCGATAGCTTGTTGATCAGAGAGAAGTAAGCAGACATCTACCGACTTTATGTAATAATATATCAAAAAAAAGTGGATAAAAAGCTAAAAAACAGCAACATTTTCTAGGGATATCTATGATGGATTGGTATCGATGTAAAGGCTTAAAAGTAAGATGTGCGCCATTAAGCGCGCTGGGAAAACTCATTTACAAAGAATTAATATAAATCTATATGTCAAATTACCCTCAAGTAAAAGACAATAATTTGGTAGGTACCTATCCAGCACTCGTTAAGTCTGGTGGAGGATATGTGTGGGATGAGGTATTAGAATATAGAGTTTGGTGCTCTCCTCGTAATGGAGCACCTGACACTGAAGACGGAGATGATTACTATTATGTTTTCGAAAATTATAACGAAGCACTCGAGTTTTCAAAAGACACTGATGGTGCAGAAGAACCAATAGCTCTTATCCTACAAGAGGAGTATATTGCTGAACCTTCTCCTGGAGAATATAGGCATGTGAAGGAACAACGGATGACAGAATGGCCCGTAGAATTCTTAAGTCGTCCTAAAAGGGCTGTAAATACCATTCCAAACTTTTTATCACCAGATGCTCCTCCGAACAAATTGGATATATTACGTGGCCTTGCCTGATATACTAACATATAATAATTTAAGCAAACCTTGTGAGAAAGGAGACATTAATTTTTCTGACTGTTTTAGTGAAGGCTTTAGTGATTATTTAAGCTTCAATCTTGAGTGCGATATACATTATAATAAAAACGGCCACTGTCTATCTTGAAACTAAATGGGTTTGCTAGCTGCTTAATTATAATAATAACCGTCAGACTATTCGATTAGCCTCATCTCTGTTTATTAGAACTTTTGACAATTAATGCATAAATTTCATGTCCACGACCCAAGGTAAGAACTTATTGTCAATTATAGGCAGCAACTTGTTCGCCAAATCTGTTAAAATATACGAAATTGCTTAAAACTGATAAAACATTTTTTATTTAAAGTTCAAGAATTAACAATAAACAGAAAAGCCGTCTCATAATTTACTTATGAGACGGCTTTTCTATTATAATAGCTAACTGAGAAATTACTCAGCTACAACTTCTTCGCCTTCAGTAGCAGTTTCAGCTTTAGGGGCCTCTTCTGCAGGGGCAGCAGCTTTAGCTTTACCGTTAGCAGGTTTAGCAGCAGCTTCTGTTTGTACGTTTACTACCGGTTTAGCTTCAACAGCTACTTCAGCAGTTTCGTAAGGTAACACTGATACGTATGAACGGTTGTCAGCTTTTTTTCTGAATACAACCTGACCGTCGATTAAAGCGAATAAGGTATGGTCGCGGCCAATACCTACGTTAAGACCTGGGTTGTGTGGGGTACCACGCTGACGAACGATGATGTTACCTGCAATAGCTGGCTGACCACCGAAAATCTTGATACCTAAACGTTTGCTATGCGATTCGCGGCCGTTTTTGGAACTACCCGCACCTTTTTTGTGAGCCATGTTTTAATATTTTATCAAAGCTTTTGGCTTTGCGTTAAACCTTCAATTATAATGTAATGCCTGTGATGGCTATTTTAGTGAATTGCTGACGGTGACCGTTTTTCTTTTTGTAACCTTTTCTTCTTTTCTTTTTGAAAACAAGAACTTTTTCACCTTTTACATGAGACACTATTGTTGCTGATACTTTAGCACCTTGCAAAGCGCTACCTAACGAGAATTTACCTTCGTTTTCAGCTAACAATACTTTGTCAAATTCAATACTAGCGCCTTCATCTCCCTGTAAGCGGTGTACAAAGATTTGCTGGTCTTTTGCAACTTTGAATTGCTGTCCGGCTATATCTACTATTGCGTACATTGTTTGTTAATTAAATTGTTTAAAAATTTGAGGTGCAAATATAAGCATCATCTTACAAATTAGCAATACCGCTTTACTTTATAATTTGACTGCTTTTAATGCACTAATTACTTCTTCATTTGCTCCTCGCGCTCGTCAAGCTTCATTTGTATTTCTTTGATCAAACGTTGGTTAGCATCTTTTAAATTCGGATCGCCGGCAAAAGAGGCATCAAAGAGCACCTTTTTGGTTTTTCCTTTATACACAAACTCCATCAAATACTTAGGCGCTTTGTCTTTACTTCCGGTAAACCCGTCCCCTTCTTCTTTCTCCGGAAAATTCCAAAAACCTAAGTCGGCCGCTTTGCGGTGCAAGTACAACAGGTCATCTTTAGTAAGGTGCAACTCCATATTTTTGATGGCGCCATTACGGGTTACATATTGGTAAGCGCCCGTTCTGGAATCGTATTTATTTTTAAGCGTATCGCCTGTGCCGTACTCAAAACGCATGTATTTAAAATCAGAAAAGCGGTAAGGCGCATTTTTGATCATCATGCCATAGTAGTAAGCGCAGTACAGCAAAATGGGCACTACGATGGTAAGTGCAAAAAATATCTTTTTGGTTTTATCAGACATGGGGAGCTAATGAGTGAATGAATGAATGATAGAATGAGTGAATTGAATTTGCGCGAAAATACAGGTTTCAAAAAAACTTAATGTTGCGCTTGTGCCATATTTATAACTGATGTTTGGATTGGATAACTAAGTCAATTACTGCAATCCATTATCACTTCCCAAATCACCTTCCCACTTGCTTACCACTGCAGTAGCCATAGCATTGCCTAAAACGTTGGTAGCAGAGCGGCCCATATCTAACAAGGGGTCAATACCGATTAATAGGGCTAAGCCGGCTTCAGGGATATTAAACATAGCGATAGTTCCGGCAATGACCACTAAGGATGCACGCGGCACACCGGCTATGCCTTTACTGGTAAGCATCAACACTAACAACATTGATAATTGCTGGCCGAAGGCTAAATGGATACCATATGACTGTGCTAAAAACAACGATGCAAAGGTCATATACATCATGGAGCCGTCCAGGTTAAAAGAGTAGCCTAAAGGCAATACGAAGCTTACAATTTTATTATTACAGCCAAAGCGCTCCAGCTCCATTAATATACGCGGATAAGCCGCCTCGCTGGTTGAGGTACTAAAGGCAATCAGCATGGCATCTTTAATACGGTTAACCAAGTTAAACACCCGCGTACGCAATACGAAGAAGCCAGCCAGTATAATTACCAGCCAAAGCACAATCAGCGAGAAATAAAACTCGCCAATGAAGATGGCGTAGGTAGATAATATACCTAAGCCCTGACGGGCCACCACGGCAGTAATAGCACCAAACACCGCTAAAGGTGCGGCCAGCATTACATAACCGGTAATTTTTAAAATAACGTGCGCAAAGGCATCCATGGCTTTTACTACAATCTCCCCTTTTTCGCCAATGGCACCTGTTGCTACCCCGAAAAACAAAGCAAACACGACGATTTGTAAAATCTCGTTGTTGGCCAAAGCCTCAAAAATACTTTTCGGAAAAACGTGGGTTATGAAGTCGCGCAGGGATAAAGCTGCTTTTTGTATACCGCTGCTTAAATGACTATCGGGCAAAGGCAGGTTCATGTGCTCGCCGGGTTTAAAAAAGTTAACCAGCACCATACCTAATAGCAGAGACACCAGCGTCGCGCTCAAAAACCAAATCATTGTTTTACCACCAATGCGCCCAACGGCTTTAATATCGCCCACTTTGGCCACGCCTACCACCAGCGTGGTAAATACCAAAGGCGCCACAATCATTTTAATGAGTCGTAAAAATATATCGCTTAGTATGCTAAAACCTACCAGTTTATCTTCGCGGGTGGTATCATTTTCTTTACGTGCTTTTACTACGGCAACACGTTCTTTTTTCAGGTTGGCGTATTCGGTAACCGTAGTATCGGTTAATTGCACCAGGCGGGTATCAATAATTTTAACTTTGGCATCCGCATTGGTGATAGCAGTGTTATATTGATCAATGACGTAAACGTTATACAGGTATCCGGTTATAACGCCGGCTACCAGTGCAATAAAAATAAAAAGGGTAAGTTTACTTTGTTTCATGAAACGAATTAAACAGCTAAACTACAACTTATTACTATTTTGCTAAAATTTAAGTAGAGGGATGGGGATAAATACCTATAATTTACAGTCGGTAAAAAAAGAGTTACAGCATTTGAGCAGCAGTCAGTTAACTGATTTATGCCTACGGCTGGCTAAATATAAAAAGGAAAATAAAGAGTTGCTGTCGTACCTGCTTTTTGAGGCAGAAAACGAAAGCGGCTACGTTCTGGGTATAAAGGAAGAGGTAGAAGATTTGTATAAAACCCTACCCAGCCACAGTTACTACCAGGCAAAGCTGTTACGTAAAATTTTAATGCTGATTGCCAAGCATGGCAAGTTTATGGCATCTAAACCGGCCGAGATTGATTTGCTGATGCATTATTGCGAACAGTATTTGAAACGCATAGAAAGAAAAATCACTTACAAACCATTGCGCCAGTTGTTAAGTAAACAGCTGGAAAAAATGGGTAAACTGATTGGCAATCTGCACGAAGACCTGCAGTTTGATTACCGGGCCGACTACGAAAAACTGGTTACGCGTGCTGCAGAAACCATGACTTGGATAAATAAACACGATTACTTGTAACAAACGTTAACATTAAACCATCTAAACCATACAACTTAATACTACATCAGTGGCTGATAAAGATGCTGCCTTCAGGCAGATATTTGAATCGAACTCAAAAAAAATTTACCGCCTTTGTTACGGTTATACCGGAGACGAAGACGCGGCCCACGACTTGCTTCAGGAAACCTTTGTAAAGGTTTGGCAAAACCTGGATAAGTTTCGTAATACGGCCATGATCTCGACCTGGATATACCGGATTGCGGTAAACACCTGTTTAACCTATTTGCGGTCGGAAAAGCGGCAGGCTAAAGAAGAACTGACGCCCTACCTGGCCGAAACCCGTAAAGAAGAATTATCAGAAAAAAACGAACAAGTGGCTTTGTTGTACAAGTGTATAGCCAAGCTCGAAGAATCAGAAAGAATTATCATTACTATGGTGCTTGATGAAGTGCCATATCCGGAGATTGCTGAGATATCAGGTATTTCCGAAGGAAATCTTCGGGTGAAGATTTATCGTATAAAACAGAAGCTAACCGATTTATATAATCATTATGAAAGACTTTGAACACCTGCTATCGGTTTGGCAAGAACAACCAAAGCAACCCCGGCTTTCGGTAGATGATGTGCTGAAACAGGTAAAAAAGGGAATTAATAAACTGGGGATACAGGTATATTACAGCATTATTGCTACCATCGTAGCTATTGCTTTTACGGCGGGCTTAACCCTCTTTGCCGTATTTGAGCAACGCATGAGCTATATTGGTTTGTTTGTGCTGTTGTTTGGCATGGTAGCTTATCTGATTTTACAGATAGGCGATTACCGGACCATTCATAAACATGATGTTACACTTAACCCTGCTGCCTATTTAAACGACTTAAAAGAATACCAGAAACGCAGGGCTTACCTGAACGGGCGGTTTTATTATGTATTTGCCGTGATGATTTCATTGGGTATATCATTATATACCATTGAGGTTTTTGAGAACAAGCCTATCGTGTTCCGAATTATTTATTACAGTTTTTGCATTCTTACCGTGTTGTTTACCACCTTTTATTTAAGAAGCCGGTTTATTGAGCGCGAAGAAAAAAAGGTAAGCTACCTGATTGAGCGGCTCGAACGACTGCAGGCACAATTTGAATAAGTAGTGTGGTACTTTTGCAGCTATGACACCGACTATTGAATTGGTAAAGGTAACCGAAGCGGATATAGAAACGCTAAGCAACATTAGCCGCGAAACATTTTTTGCTGCCTTTTATCATTTGAATAATGCTGATGATATGGAAGCCTATGCGGCAGCATCCTTTAACCATGAAAAGCTGCTTACAGAACTGCGGACACCAGGCGCCGAGTTCTACTTTGCGATGCTGGACAGTGATATGGCCGGTTTTATAAAGCTGAATACCGTTGAGGCGCAAAACGAATATAAGCAACATAACAGCCTGGAAATTGAGCGGCTATACATACTGGCAAAATACCAGAACCAAAAACTTGGCAGGCAAATGCTCAACTTTGCATTTAACGAAGCGACGCGTAGAAATGTAGACTTTATTTGGCTGGGCGTTTGGGAACACAACCTGCGGGCCATCAAACTTTATGAAAGTTTAGGCTTTGCCCATTGCGGCAGTCACGATTTTATGCTGGGGACAGACCGGCAAACGGATCTGCTGCTGAAAAAAGATCTTCGCTAAAAACAAAAAGCCCCAAGATCTATGCAATCTCGGGGCTTCTTTGATATCAAGCTAATCTTATACTTTTTTGAACACCACAACGGCATTATGACCACCAAAGCCAAATGTATTGCTCAAGGCTACGTTTACCTGCTTTTCCCGAGCTTCGCCGCTTACGATGTTTAATCCCTGCGGTATCTGCGGATCGAGTTGGTGCGTGTTGATGGTAGGCGGCACTATACCTTTCATTACGGCTTTGGCCGAGATGATGGCCTCTATAGCTCCTGCCGCACCCAGCAAGTGACCGGTCATAGATTTGGTCGCACTTACCGATAAACGCTCGCTATCGCCAAAGGCCGAATAAATGGCTTTAGCTTCACTCAAATCACCTACCGGTGTTGAGGTGGCGTGCGCATTCAGGTAATCCACTTCATGATGATTTAAACCGGCATCCTGCAAAGCCAGCTCCATAGCCTTTATTGCGCCTTTACCTTCGGGGTGGGTAGCGGTGATGTGGTAGGCGTCCCCTGTCATGGCTGCACCGGCAACTTCGGCGTAAATAGTAGCACCGCGTTGTACCGCATGCTCGTATTCTTCCAATACCAATACACCTGCTCCCTCTCCCATCATAAACCCTTCGCGCTCTACATCACACGGGCGCGAAGCTGCTTGTGGGTCGCTGTTACGGGTTGATAATGCCTTAAGCGCATTGTAGCCGCCCATGGATGCCTGGGTGATAGGCGCATCGGCACCGCCGGTAACAATAATTTTAGCCTTACCCCAACGGATGTAGTTTAGTGCATCCATCACGGCACTGTTGGCGCTGGCACAGGCAGATACCGTGGTAAAGTTTACCCCCATCAAACCGTATTTAATGGAGATTAAACCGGCCGCCATGTTCACCAGCGTTTTAGGGATAAAAAACGGGTTAAAATGAGGCTCGCCTTTGGCAGCATATTCTTCTACCTGCTCCTCAAAAGTTTGCATGCCACCCTGCGCCGAACCAAAGATGACGCCTACATCATAAGGCGACATGGTAGTCATATCGAAACCCGAATCTTTAATAGCCTGGTCTGCAGCAATTAGCGCATACTGGGTGTACAGGTCGTTTCGCTTTATTTCGTTACGATCGAGGTAATGCGAGGCGGTAAAATCGTCAGGCAGTTGCGCTGCAAACTGCGTTTTAAACTTTTCTGCATTAAAACGGCTGATGGCTCTTGCTCCACTCCTGCCGTTCTTGATATTGTCCCAAAAGGTATTTAAATCATTTCCCAGCGATGAAACCACACCCATGCCGGTAATAACAACTCTCTTCATAAACTATTAATGGCCGCATATGCTCTTGGCGTAACGGCCGGGAATTATCTTGTTTTGCCGGAGAGATAACTGATTGTTGAACCGCTTCTCCCCGATCTTAAAAGGTGCAAATATAGAACTACTTTAAAATTACTTTAGTAGCACCGTAACCAAATTTTTCTTTACGGGCATCCATAAAGGTTTGTACTTTGTGATGCTTGCCTAATTGCTTATGCAGTTCGTGCTTTAAAATGCCGTTGCCTGCACCGTGTATGAAAGTAATTTCGGGCAGTTGGTGTACAATGGCAGCGTCTAAAGCCTTTTTAAAGTAATCGAGTTGTATGCGCAAAATCTCGGCACTTGTGATAAACTGGTAGTCTTCGCGCAGTTTTTCAATGTGTAGATCTACTTCCTTTTGAGGCTTATCTACCTGTTGCTTTTCGGCAGCGGGTTTGAAAAAGCTCTCCTTCAGTTTTTCGGCGTTAATAACCACCTCAGGTTCGTCGATGCGGATCAACCAGCCCTGTTGTTTAATAACTGGTAAGGGCTTTTTGGCATCAGCAAAATCTTTAGCCTTAAATTTATCGCTGAATGTTAAAGGAGACTGCGGCTTAATATCTTGTGGCGTATAAAACAACACCTGTATGTTAAATTTAGGCCATAGCTGCAAATCGGCCAGTTGAGCTGAGTAAATGGCCGCTGCCGCACCTGGGTTAATGATACCCGCATACTCACCTTTAAACTGTTGCTTTTCGGTAGTCAGGGTAATGAGCAATTGGTACGACGTGTCGTTAATTAAATTAAAATGCACTACTGATGCTGCCCTGGCGTCGCTTACCACACCTAAATAGACACCCTTGGTTTTAAAATCAGCCGCCTCAACAATGGGTGTTGCTGCAGCCTGCCCGGCACCGGTTTGCGCCGTAGATTGATGACCATGCACCGTAGTTACTTTACTGGCCAGTACGGGTATCTCAAAATCATCATCGCCGGTTACCCCTATCATATCCTCGTCGAATATGCGGGTAACGTATCCTTCCCGCCTTTCTTCAACAAAGCGCACAAAATCTCCAAGTTTGTATTTCATGGTATCAATATTTCGGGTGCAAAAGTAGTGTAATATATGCTATCGTTATCAGCGTATAACACTTTATTAATAATCACATTAAAATGATTTAACATATTAAACTAAACCACTACTTTTGCAATCCTATTTTTATTTTATACAGTGAACCAAAGCGAATCTTTATCTTTAATGAAAAACTGGAAAGCCACCTGGGCTTCTGCATCGCAACGTACACTGATGCTTACCGGGTCGGCCGTAGTGTCGGTGATCTTGTCGGCCATGCCGTTTTTCTTTAACCATATTGAGCTGCGCCCGGGTATACAACTACACGATTTTGTTTTATCGCGTATCCCCGCCCACAATGTTTCGCTGTATATATTTTTGATTATTTGGAGTATGGGTTTACTAACGCTGGTTAGAGCCATACAATCGCCAATTATATATGTACGGTACGTTTGGCTGTATATATTAATATGCCTTACCCGTTTATTAACTATTACCCTTGTGCCGCTCGCGCCGCCCGCCGGATGGGTTGAACTGGTTGACCCACTAACAGGAGTATTTTATGGGCACTCTATTATCACTAAAGATTTATTTTATTCTGGGCACACGGCAACCCTGGTGGCTATGTACTTCTGCTTACCAAAAAAATCAGACCGGATACTGGTAGTGTTGGCAACTATCGTTGTAGCATGCTTATTGTTGGTACAGCACATCCATTACACCATTGACGTATTGGCAGCACCTGTTTTTGTTTACCTGCTGAACCAAGTGGTTAAATCAACGCTTTTCGTTAATAAAAATTTAGATTTTTCTAAATAAAGCAAAAACGGCTTTAAGAATACTAAAAGCCGTTTTTACTTTATTCAAACTTTCTACAAGCCTTTATCCCGCTTGAGCACCACGTTATAATCCAAACCTTGATACTTGATTTTAAGATTGATGGAATCAACTGATACTTTGCCCGTATGAGCAGCGGTTTCGCCGTGGAGATTTGCTTTAAAGGTTATTATGTCTTTGTCCAGTTTACCATCTTCAATCGGCACGATACCTACTGGGGTTTCGGCAGTGCCGGTTACCTTATTACCTTCTGTTTTAAACTCATAACTCAAAGCTACATCCCGGCCGTTATAATCTATAATCCCTCTCCACTTACCATTAACATCTGCCCCAATAAGGCAAAACAGTACCCCACAAATGCAGAGCACAATAGCATTAATAATTTTGGTGTTCATTAGGTTTAATTGGTTGTATACTAAGTTAAAACAATTTAAATCAACCTGCGAAATATATTTGTTAACACCTTAACTAATTTATATAAACGGCCAAAAAGCCGGCATTGTAAAGAAGGCATTACTCAAGTTATATTTGGTATGAAAGATAATTTTTCGACCCGGTCTGATATGTACGCAAAGTACAGGCCTACGTACCCTGACGAATTGTTCTTATTTTTAATGGCACAGGTTCGCAACAGTGAAAGTGCATGGGATTGCGGCACCGGCAACGGGCAGGTAGCCGTGCAATTAGCCAGTTATTTTAAACATGTTTACGGCACTGATATCAGCCAATCGCAATTGGATAATGCTGTTAAGTTGCCTAACATCACTTACTCTAAACAACCGGCTGAGCATACTGACATTGCCGACCGTAGCTTCGACTTGATCGTGGTAGCTCAAGCCATCCATTGGTTTAAATTTAATGAGTTTTATGCTGAAGTTAAACGCACGCTAAAGCCCGATGGCATATTAGCCGTGCTGGGTTACGGCTTAATCAGCATAACTCCGGAAGTTGACATCGTAGTAAATAAATTGTATACTGATATTATTGGCCCTTATTGGGATAAGGAGCGCGGATATATTGACGAAAATTATCAGACTATACCTTTCCCATTTGAAGAAGTAGAATGTCCGCAATTTGTTATTACACAACAATGGGCAGTAGAGCATTTAGTCGGTTACCTCGAAACCTGGTCGGCTGTAAAACATTACCAAAAGCAAAATGGACATAATCCGGTTGATTTAATTAAAAGCGAGCTTATTACGGCCTGGGGTAACGTAACAGAAAGGCAGATTACTTTCCCGGTACTATTCCGTGTAGGTAAAATGATCAACTAAACCGACGCTCGTCACAATAATTGACAACGGGAGCGCAAACAAATAATTACAAAATTCATTACTAACAGAAATACAGCAAGTTGTTTTGCGCCGATTTATGAAATTTTATAATGTTCAGTTATATTTTTTGTAAATTTTATGATTTAAATCAAATTAACTAACCAATTTAATCAAGTACAATGTAAATTGCGCTTACATTTGCATCGTTCAAATTAAAAATGACTAACACCGAAAATACTCAACAACCTGCAACTGATGTAGTACTGATTGGCGCCGGCATTATGAGCGCCACATTGGGCATTATGCTGAAAGAATTGCAGCCCGATCTTACGATTGAAATATTTGAAAGACTGGATGTCATGGCGGCCGAAAGTTCGGACGCGATGAATAACGCCGGTACGGGTCACTCTGCATTTTGCGAGTTAAATTACACACCGCAGTTACCTGATGGCTCGGTTGATATTTCTAAAGCAATTAAGATTGCTGAGCAGTTTGAGGTTTCTAAAGAGTTTTGGTCGTTTTTAATTGAGTCACAAATTATCCAGTCGCCCAAGTCGTTTATTTATCCGGTGCCCCACATGAGTTTTGTATGGGGCGAAAGCAACGTATCGTACTTACAAAAACGTTACGAGGCTTTGGTTAAACACCACTTTTTTAAGGACATGGAGTATTCGGACGATGCTGCAAAACTAAAAAGCTGGATACCACTGGTAATGGAAGGCCGCGACCCGAACGAAAAAGTATCGGCCAACCGTATGGATTTAGGCACTGATGTAAACTTTGGTGCTTTAACAAACAGCCTGTTTAACTACTTAAAACAGCAACCTGGTGTAAGCTTGCACCTGCAGCATGAAGTACGCGACTTAACCCGCGCTAAAGACCAAAGCTGGAAAGTGCGTGTCAAAGATTTGGCAACAGGCGCCAAACGCAAGCTAAATGCCAAATTTGTGTTTGTAGGCGCAGGCGGTGGTGCCTTACATTTACTACAAAAATCAGACATCCCCGAAAGCAAAGGTTTCGGTGGTTTCCCGGTAAGCGGGCAGTGGCTGGTTTGCCATAACCCACAGGTAATTGAGCGCCATCAGGCTAAAGTGTACGGTAAGGCTTCAGTAGGTTCGCCGCCTATGTCGGTACCTCACCTGGACACCCGGATGATTAATGGTAAAAGAGCGCTGTTATTCGGCCCGTATGCAGGCTTTTCTACCCGTTTCTTGAAAAAAGGATCTTTGCTGGATTTATTTACATCAATTAAGCCAAGTAACATCTTCCCGATGATGAAGGCTGGAATTGACAATATCCCGCTTACTAAATATTTAATCAGCCAGGTAACCCAATCGCAAGACGACCGTGTGGCTGCGCTTCGTGATTACTTTCCTAACGTTAAAAAAGAAGACTGGGATTTAGATATTGCCGGTCAACGCGTACAGGTTATCAAAAAAGACCCTAAACGCGGAGGCGTGTTGGAGTTTGGTACCGAAGTAGTAACCGCGGCCGACGGCAGTATTGCAGCACTTTTAGGCGCTTCTCCAGGTGCTTCTACATCAGTATCTATTATGATTCAGCTAATTGAGCGTTGCTTTAAAAATAAGGCTCAAACTCCTGAATGGAACGAGAAATTAAAACACATGATTCCGTCTTACGGACAGTCATTATCTAAAAACGCAGAATTAGCCACCCAAACACGTGAGCGCACCAGCAAGGTTTTAGATTTGGTATAAAGGCAATCAAAAAAATCATAAAAAGTAAAACGCCTTGCTCAGTTTAATTGAGTAAGGCGTTCTGCTTTTTATGCTTAAGCAAACCTTTTAGTTAAGTCCAATAAAGTATTTTACTTTGCGGAAAACGGTTGCTAATCTCGTGTTCAAAAAAGCTTTTCATATGCGTCATTTGCTCGCGGGTATATACGTATTTTATACCGCCAAATTTATTTCGCTTGGTTGAACGTGTGCTTTCTTCCATGTCCAAACTGGTGTTGGGATACCAGCTCATCAATATATCTTTGGAGCCAGGTGTAAAGCGGTGTGTAATCAGCTCAAAAGTCAAGTCAACGTCAAAGTTGAGGGCTTGCTCTAATTGTTCGAACAAGCTGATATAAGCTTCTTCCCAATCAGGTATAGGCATGATAGGTGCCAGTACTACACCTATCGGGTAACCGCCTCCGCCCTGCTCTTTGGGTAAAGCCATTCGGCGTAACGCCTGTATACGGGCACTTATGCCGGGCGTACCGCCTTCCAACCTTTTGGCTACGGCATCAGCGTTTAAACTGCACCTAAACCGTGTGCGACCGTTGTGATTGAGGTTAATTAAAGAATCAACCGCATCAAACTTAGTAACGAACCTTAGATGAGTCATGGGCCGCTGACCAAAAAACTCTATGGTTTTGGCTAACCCGCCGGTGATATGCTCAAGGCTTAAAGGGTCTGTGTAGCAACTAGCCTCAAATGTAGTGAGCTGATTAAGCCGTTCGTATTTAATAGTGTTTTCTAAAATGGCAGGTAAGTTAGCAAACATCCTTATCGTAGGCGGCCCTTGTAAACTGCCGGCCAGATAACAGTACTGGCAATGTGCCGGGCAGCCTTCGGCTAAATGGAACTGCCAGTCGGCAGATGGTGGAATGGGCCTTAAATTAAAGGCACTTTTAGGGGCATTGACAACAGCCAGCGTATTCTTGGCTATCTTGTAGGTTTCGCGGTCTGTAGCTCCGCGCAAACCAGTGATACGGTTATTTTTAGCTAAATCTATATTCAGGTTCAGGCTCTCGGCACGTTTGAGTATCTCCTGCCCGTACGGCTCTTCCAAAGCATCCGGTGTAAAAACTACCCGCTTAGGCATCCAGGCTTTGTAACCTGCCCGGTTAACGGTTTCTATTACTTTAGCTTCTTCATCAATTTGTTCCAACACATTCAACAAATCCATATATAGGCTTGTACAAAGAGTATTCCATTGTTTGAATAAGTGGCTAAATGAGTCAGCTTGATAAATGTACATTCATTAAAAGACGTCCTTTTAAAAAGTATAAGCACAATCTTCCTGCTCTTGTTGTATTAACATATTAAAAAATTCACTTAGCAGCCCATTCCCTGTAACTTTTTCATCACCACCTTTAATAATCACCCTTTTTTGCGCACTTTTAGTTGCTATTGACTTTAATTCAACTAACAAATGCGTAAAATTTTACTGTTAAGCCTTTTTTCGGCGAGCACTTTGGGCGCTTTTGCTCAAACGGCTTCCAAAAAACCGCTCGACCATTCGGTTTACGACGGCTGGCAAAGCGTTACCAACCAAAACATCACCAATGATGGCAAATGGGTTATTTATGTAGTTAAACCTCAGCAGGGCGATGCCAGCATGGTTATTTCTTCTGCTAAAAACACCAACAAAATAACCGTACCCCGGGCAGATACCACCCGCTTTACCAACGATTCTAAATACGCTGTATTTTTGATCAGGCCGTTTTATGCGGCCACCCGCATGGCGCGCATCAAAAAGAAAAAGCCTGACGAAATGCCAAAAGATACTCTAGGATTTATGGTATTGGGTAATGCGGCTATAACTAAAGTACCTGGCGTACGCTCATTTAAAATTGCAGAAAAAGCTCCGGTGATGGCCTACCTTGCCCCGTCGGATACCGTACGTAAACCGGCAGCCGGCGATACCAGCAAACGTGCTATTGCTACCACCATTGCACCACCCACCCGAGAGGGAGCCGATTTAACCATCAGGCAATTAGCTAATGGTAAGCAACGCACGTTTAAATTTGTTACCGAATATCAGATCAGTAAAGACGGCAAGATGCTGGCCTACGCCGTTACTGCTCCGCGCCGCTCTAAACAGGTGCAGTCGGGCGTTTATCTGTACGACATCGAAAAAAATACCGTAAAAGGTTTAAGCAGCGGACGAGGCACTTACCGCAATCTTGTTTTTGATGAAGCCGGCAAACAACTGGCTTTTACCGCTGAGAAAAATCCGGAGAAAGCACCGGTAAAACCATTTAAACTGTACTATTACAATACTGGTAAAGACACCGCTATGGCCATTGCCGGACCAAATATGGCAGGCATTATGCCTAAGTGGTCAGTAAGCGGCGATGGCCGGGTTTACTTTAGCAAGAGCGGTGCTAATCTATACTTTGGCACAGCTCCTATTCCAAAACCTGTTGATACTACCCTAGTAGATTTCGAGACGGCTAAACTGGATATCTGGAATTATAAAGACGACTACCTGCAGCCGCAACAGCTAAAAACTTTGCAGCGCGATTTGCGCCGCAGCTACGTAGCTGTTATCCGTCCGGAAGATGCCAATGCAAAGGCCATTCAGTTAGCCGACCAAAATATCGAGAATGTATCTCAACCTATGGGCGGCGACTCGCGCTATGTTTTAGGAGTTACTGATACCGGTGCCCGTGTGCAAGCCCAATGGGAAGGCGGCGGCAATCAGGAAGCATACTTGATTGATACAAAGACCGGTGCCCGCAAAAAAATTATGGGCCGCACCAAAGCCCGCTTTATGTTCAGCACCGGCGGTAACTATATTGTTTGGTTCGACAGTAAAGACCAGAATTACTACAGCTACAGCCTGGCCACGGGTAAAAAGGTAAATCTTACCAAAGCCACCGGCGTTAAAATGGGCGAAGAAGATAACGACGTACCGGACGACCCTAATGCTTATGGCCTGGCAGGTTGGACATCCGGAGACAAAAACGTGCTGATTTATGATCGTTACGACATCTGGAGTATTGACCCGGAAACCGGCAAAGCAACTAACTTTACCAAAGGTGCAGGGCGTAAAAACCATTTAATTTTCAGGTACCCTATGCCGGGCGGCCGTTTTGCGGCAATGTTTGGCGGCGGAGATGATGACGACCGTTTTATCTCCACCAAAAAACCTTTATGGTTGCTTACTCAAAATGAGGATAACAAGCAGTGGGGTTATTACAAGCAGTCATTCGGGTCGGCCAAAGCGCCCGAAAAAATGGTGATGGCGCCATACAGCTACGGTACGCTTACTAAAGCTAAAAATGCTGATGTTTTTATCTACACTAAAGGTAGCTTTGATAAATCGCCTGATTTGTACGTTTCTACTGACTTGAAAAAGGAAACCAAGCTGAGTGCTATTAATCCGCAGCAATCGCAATACAACTGGTTTACTGCTGAATTGGTACAATGGACTACGCCTAAAGGTTATAGGTCAAAAGGCATCTTATATAAGCCCGAAAACTTTGACCCAACTAAAAAGTACCCGATGTTGGTGTATTTTTACGAAAAGGTATCTGAAACTATCTATAACTACCAGTCGCCTGCACCTACACCATCGCGCCTGCCTATCTCCTATTTTGCAAGCAACGGCTATTTAGTATTTACACCTGATATCAGCTACGAGGTTGGCCATCCGGGTCAATCGGCTGTTGAGTTTATCAATTCCGGCGTAGAAGCCCTGAAGAAAAACCCTTGGGTTGATGGCAAACACATTGGTATACAGGGCCAGAGCTGGGGCGGTTACCAGGTAGCGTACCTGATAACCCAAACCGACATGTATGCCGCTGCCTGGGCTGGTGCCCCCGTAGCCAACATGACTTCAGCTTACGGAGGTATCCGTTGGGAAAGTGGTGTAAACCGCCAGTTCCAGTACGAAAAAACGCAAAGCCGTATTGGTGCTACTTTGTGGGATAAACCTGAACTTTACATTGAGAACTCCCCTATCTTTCAGTTCCCTAAAGTGCATACCCCGGTGGTAGTCATGTCTAACGATGCTGATGGTGCCGTGCCATGGTACCAGGGTATTGAGATGTTTACTGCTTTACGCCGTTTAAATAAACCGGTTTGGCTGCTACAATACAACAACGAAGCCCATAACCTGGTTGAGCGCCGCAACCGCAAGGATATTACCATCCGCGAAGCACAGTTTTTTGATCATTATCTAAAAGGTGCTCCGATGCCTGTCTGGATGTCGAAAGGCGTACCAGCCGTTGACAAAGGCCGCGACTGGGGACTGGCGTTGAGCCAATAAGTAATTGAGTGAATGATAAAATGAGTGAATAATTACCAATTGGTGAATGAGTGATCGGGGTAAGAGCCGATCACTCATTTTCTTTTTGGGTGATTTATTGGAAGTCAACAACTGTTAACAGTCTGCGCAAGTAACAAGATCTTTCGCTGTCGCTCAAGATGACAACGATGGATTTACTTCTCCTTTACGTCAGCGAGTTTAATCCACCTTTGTTTTCACGGACTTTCCGACTTACGGACCTACCGACTCAAATTCACTCATTAGCTTCATTCCAGATAATAATGCCTGATTTGGTTAAGCCGGTCGTCCAGTTCGTATACCCACGGAGTTGCGGTGGGTATGTCGAGTTTGGTTACTTCCTCGTCGCTTAAATTGTCTATGTACTGCACCAACGCGCGCAGGCTGTTGCCATGTGCACAGATAATTACTTTTTGATTTTGCCGCAATTGCGGTACAATACTCTCATGCCAAAAAGGTAAGGCACGGGTCATGGTTTCGCTCAAGTTTTCGGTTAGGGGCAGCTCGCGGTACGTCAAATCGTTGTAACGCAGGTAATGTCCCGGAAAGCGATCGTCTGCCTCCGTAATCGCTGGGGGATGTTCGGCAGGGTCTCGGCGCCATTTATGCACCTGCTCCTCACCGTATTGTGCAACGGTTTCATCTTTATTGAGGCCTTGCAGCGCACCATAAAAACGCTCATTTAATCGCCACGATTTATGTACCGGTATCCAAAGCATATCCAGTTCTTCTAAAACATAATGTAATGTTTTAATAGATCTTTTTAACACCGAAGTGAATCCAACATCAAACGTAAATTTATGTTTGCGCAGCAACTGCCCGGCATGAATGGCCTGTTTTACGCCTTCTTCAGATAAATCAACGTCAGTCCAGCCGGTAAAACGGTTCTCTTTGTTCCAAACACTTTCGCCGTGTCTTAATAATACTAATTGCAAAGCCATAATGCGTTAACGTAATTATGCCATAAGCGTTTGTAAAATGGCAGTCAATAATATATATTGCAATACAAACCAATAATAACCTTTTTTAAACCATGATCCCAACTACAACCGTAGTGGTAAAGGATGGCTCTGCCAACCCTGCACCGCTTGGCCTATGTGCCTTTGGCCTTACCACCATTTTACTGAACATTCACAACGCCGGCTTTACCGAACTCAGTTCCATGATACTCGCCATGGGTATTTTCTATGGCGGCTTAGCGCAAGTGATAGCCGGTATCATAGAAGCAAAAAAGAATAACACTTTTGGCCTTACTGCTTTCACCTCTTATGGTTTTTTTTGGCTATCGTTAGTAGGATTGCTGGTAATGCCTAAATTGGGTTGGGCCGAACCGGCCAGTAATAGCAGTATGGTAGCTTACCTGAGTATTTGGGGTATATTTACTTTTTGCCTTTTTTTTGGTACGTTACGTTTAAACCGCGCCCTGCAATTTGTTTTTGCTTCGCTTACCATTTTATTTGCTTTACTGGTATGGGGTGATGCTTCGGGCGACGCAGGTATTAAACACCTGGCCGGTTATGAGGGTATAGTTTGCGGCGCGTCGGCGGTATACACCGGTATGGCTGGTGTGCTAAACGAAGTATATGGCAAAACTATTTTACCTATCGGACCCGTTAATGCTAATTAAACCGCATAATTACTAATTTTGCTGCGTGAAAGATTATAAAAAATACTATAGCATTAACGCGACGCCGCAGGAAATTTACGCCGCCATCACCAACCCGCTTACCATACAGCTCTGGACAGGCGAACCGGCCGAAATGTCGACCGAACCGGGCAGCGAGTTTAGCCTTTGGGATGGCAGCATTGTAGGTAAAAACCTGGAATTTGAAGAAGGCAAAAAAATAGTACAGCAATGGTATTTTGACGGACAGGATGAGCCATCTATCGTTACCATAAAACTTCACGCCGATAAGCACAGTACCTCGGTTGAGTTACGCCATAACAATATACCCGACGAAGCTTACAACGATATTGTAGAAGGCTGGAACGATGTATATTTCGGCAGCATTGCCGATTTTTACGAAGGCATTTAATTATCAAAAATCTTACCAACAAAAAATGCTGCCCGGGTATAACAGGCAGCATTTTTTGTTAAGGTTGATTTTACCGGCTATTAATATAAGGTAAATTCAACACGACGGTTTTTCTGACGACCGGCTTCTGTTTTATTAGTTGCAATAGGTTGTGTTTTACCATAACCTACAGCCTCGATGCGAGATGGATTAGCACCTTGCTCAACTAAATAAGCTTTTACAGATTCTGCACGATCTTTTGATAATTTTAAGTTAGCTTCTGCCGAACCTACGTTATCTGTGTGACCAGCTAATTTCAGGCTGAAGTTTTTGTCAACCAAAATTTTAGCAACACGTTGTAAGCTTGGGAATGATTTTTCTCGGATAGTTGCTTTACCAAACTCGAATTCTAAGTTTTTAATAGCCTCACGTACCACACGACGATCTTCTTCTGTTACTACTACACGTACTGGAGTAACCGGAGCAGGAAGCGGACAACCAGAACCGTCAACTTTAGTACCTGCTGGTGTGTTAGGACATTTATCATTGATGTCTACAACGCCGTCACCATCGCTGTCAGTAGTCATTTTGGCGATGTTAGCGTTAGTAGCATCTAAATCGGTACGTAAACGGCGGTTTTCTGCTTTTTGGGCGTCAATCTCGCCTTGTAAGCGGCGTTGCTCCATCAGGTACTCATAACGCATTGAGGCAACCGGGTTATGAGCAGCCAATTGTGGTTTTGAGCTTTTACCTAAGGCAAACTCTAAACCTGCATGTGCCATACCGTATTTATCGCGTTTGTCACCACGGTAGTATTGGTCCAAGTTGTCGCCGTTAACAAAGTTTACCTGGTAACCTAAATCAAGGTTAACTACAGGGCCTAAGTTAAATTTGAAACCTGTACCTACTGGGATATACCACTGGCGAGTGTTACCCACACCGGTTGTAGTACCATTAGCAGCAGTTAATGTTGAGGTGAAACCCATGTTACCGGCACCAAAGCTTAAATACGGTTGAATAAAGCTTTGTTGGCTGCGCCAGTTAATGTTGGCCAAAGTAACAACTGCCTGTAAGTCAACAGCATATTTTACTTTAGTCTCAAAGCGCTGGAAAGCATAATTCGCATCGCGCGGACCCGAACCTTGGATGTGGCCTCTCATAAAAGTAGCCTGTAACCCTAAGCCATGTAACAACTGCTTTTTGATGTAACCACCATACATTAATCTTTCGTTGGCAGTAACGTAATCACCTTTATCCTGGAAAAGGGTATTGATTGAGCTCATACCGGCTTGTACACCCACCGACCATGTGCGGAACGGGCTACCGCCTGAGAAAGGTTGAACGTAGTTTTTGGTACTGTCTGTAGTTTGTGCCATAAGCTGTGAGCCCATGGTGAGGCCTGCTATAAGTAAGCCTGTTTTTTTTAGATGTAGCTTCATATTAAATAATGTTAAGGTAAATGCTATACTCCTAACTTACTCGGAGTAATGATGCACACCTTAGGCAACATCAATGCCAATTAATTTCCAGAACCTTTTAATGTGGATAACTTGACTTTTAAAAAGCATGTAACTTATTGTAACACAAAAATTACCATCTAAACAACGCTTTCAATGACCTAACGACCTCAGTAATGAGAACAATGAATAATCTAAACCGTGTCTGAAAAGTTATACAAGATAAAACGTAATTGTACTAAAACATGGCAAATGGCACGCTAAAGTGGACTACTTTTTGTCGTGCCCGACGCATTAGATTACGATTAGAAATTACGATGATTTTTAAAATCCAAGTTTCAGCTCATCAATTCTGCAATGTCGCTTATATTTATTCCAGTATTCTATACAGTGTTTTATAAAGCATGTAGTCATCAAAAAAAGCAACTTATATCATAAAAAAGGCCTGCAGATTTAATCTTGCAAGCCTTTTATAATAAAAAACTTTGTCAGCTACATACTCTTGGCGAGTGCCTGAGTAATATCAGCAATTATATCTTCCACTTTTTCTAAACCTGCCGATATACGAATTAATCCTGGGGTGATGCCCACGGCTGCACGCTGCTCATCGGTTAATTTTGAGTGTGTAGTGCTGGCAGGATGCGAAGCGATGCTGCGCGAGTCGCCAAGATTAGCGGTTACCGATAACAAATTCAGGTTATCTAAAAATTTGCGACCGGCTTCCAGTCCGCCTTTAATTTCAAAACAAAGCACACCACCGCCTAAGCTCATTTGCTTTTTAGCGATCTCGTATTGCGGATGGTTAGGCAAAAACGGATACTTTACCCAGCTCACGTTAGGATCAGACTGCAGTGTTTCAGCCAGTGTTAAAGCATTGCTGCAATGGCGCTGCATACGCACATCCAGCGTTTCCAGGCTTTTGCTTAATACCCACGCATTAAAAGGTGACAGAGCCGGTCCGGTATTACGGCAAAACAGGTAAATTTCTTTCACCAAATCTTCGCGGCCAACAATCACCCCTCCCATTACACGGCCTTGTCCATCAATCCATTTAGTGGCCGAGTGTACTACCAGGTCGGCACCAAAATCGGTAGGGCGTTGCAGCAACGGTGTGGCAAAGCAATTATCTACGTTTAAAATCAGTTTGTGCTTTTTAGAAAATTGTCCGGCCCACTCCAAATCAATTACTTCCAATTGCGGATTGGTAGGCGTTTCCAAATACACCATTTTAGTGTTTGGCTGCACTGCAGCCTCCCAGGCGGCTTTATCATTAGCCGGTACCAGTGTGCAGGTAATACCATACTTAGGCAGGTATTTGGTTACAATAGTAAACGTGCTGCCAAACACCGAGCTGCAACAAAGCAAATGATCGCCCTGCTGCAACAGTGCAAATATCGACGAAAAAATAGCGCTCATCCCGGTGGAGGTGGCAAAACCCGCCTCGGCATTTTCGAGTTCACACATCTTGGTAATGAACTCATCGACGTTAGGGTTACTGAAACGACTGTAAATATTATCGTTAGTTTCGTCGGCAAATGCAGCGCGCATGGCCTCAGCTTCATCAAAGGTGAAGCTGCTGGTTAAATATAACGGGGTAGAATGTTCGTTCTGCAGTGTTTTAGGCGAACGTGTGCGCACCGCTTTGGTTAAAGGGTGCAATTCCTGATCTGACATAGTGTAATGTTTTTTAAGAAAGTGTAGCATCAGCAGGATGTATAAACACCTGCCAGTTTAATTCGGCACCTGCCTTTTCGAGTGTGGCCGCTACCGAACAATATTTACCTATCGACAATTCCACTGCGCGTTTCGCTTTGTCCTCGTCGATATTGCCTTTTAAATGAAATTCAATGGTGATGTTTTGCCACAATGATGGCTCTACACCCGGCTCGCGGTCGCCGCTAATTTTCATGTGGTAATCCAGCACTTCCTGGCGTTGTTTTTTCAGGATGCTGATCACGTCGATAGCCGAACAGCCGCCCAACCCCATCAATAACATTTGCATGGGGCGCACGCCAAAATTCTGGCCGCCGCTCTCGGCACTGGTATCCATCTTTACGGTGTGGCCGTATTCGTCGTTGGCTTCAAAACCGTAGTCGCCGCTAACACGCGCTAAATTTATGGTAGGCATAGTTTTAACAATTATGAAAAGCTAAATTATTATTTTGAACCGAAAGTTTTGTTTGCCCCGTATAAAAATGATAGTTTTAGACTCTCACTAAACATTTAAATGAAGAAAGCTTTACTGTTTTGGGCGTTATGCTTAGCTGCGCTTACCAGCCAGGCGCAGCAAAAATTGCTGGCTTATGACGATTTTGTGTTCATCATCAATAATAACCTGCAAAAGTCTGACGACTTTATGATTTCCAAAGGTTACACTAAAGTTAAAACCAAAAAGCAAGGCAATCAAAAATATCACCTGGATTTACCAGGCAGCAGTACTTTGGATGTTGAGATACGTATGGACGGCCGCCGCATTTACATTTACATAGCCACGGATGAGTTGCAGCAACTGAACTTAGTAAATAATTCCATCGCCCCATTCTTGATCAGCAAAGAAGACATATCGGGCATCACTAATTACCGGGTGAAAGATTTGGGTAACGTTTATGAACAGATCATTGACAAGGTACCATTCAATCCTATCAAAAAAGATTACGACATCCGCATCGTGTCCGACAAAAACATCACTACTTACAATTAATTCAGCCTCTTTTAAAAATTTACTATGGCCCTTAATTATATCTGGATCGGCTTATTTGTTATTGCCTTCTTCATCACTTTAGCTAAGCTTGTTTTTTTGGGCGATACCGAAGCATTTCAGTTATTGGTAGAGGGACTGTTTGATTCTACCCAAACATCAGTAATGAGCATTGCGCTACCACTGATTGGTACTATGGCTTTTTGGTTAGGCATCATGAACATTGGCGAAAAAGCCGGAGCCATCAATCTCTTATCGCGCATTGTCGGGCCATTTTTTAACAGACTGTTTCCTGAAGTACCAAAAAACCATCCGGCTACCGGGCAGATGATGATGAATTTTTCGGCCAACTTGTTGGGCTTAGACAACGCCGCTACCCCCCTGGGTTTAAAGGCAATGGGCAGTTTGCAGGAGCTTAATCATGATAAAGATACCGCGTCCAACGCGCAGATTATGTTTTTGGTGCTGCACACGTCCGGGTTAACCTTACTGCCTATCAGCATTATTGCTCAGAGAGCTATTTTACATGCAAAAGATCCTACTGACGTATTTATTCCGTGCATCATCGCTACTTATGTAGCTACTGTTGTAGGCCTCATTGTTGTAGCCATAAAGCAGCGCATTAATTTGTTAAATGGTATTGTAATCGCATGGTTGGGCGGCTTATCTACTTTTATCGGTTTGTTGGTCTGGTATTTTTCGGCAGTATTAAACAAGGATCAAATTAGCGAAGTATCTAAAGTAAGTAGTAACCTTCTGTTATTTAGCATACCCATTATTTTTATCCTGGGTGGCTTATACAAAAAAGTAAACGTGTTCGAGTCGTTTATTGAAGGCGCTAAAGGTGGTTTTGAAACATCCGTGAAAATAATCCCTTACCTGGTAGCCATGCTGGCTGCTATTAGCGTTTTCAGGAGTTCGGGTGCTTTAAATTATTTCGTAGACGGCTTTAAATGGCTATTCGGACATTTTAATGTGGATACTCGCTTTACAGACGCTTTACCCGTTGCCCTCATGAAACCACTGAGCGGTTCGGGTGCCAAGGCAATGATGCTTGATTCCATGAAAACTTTCGGGCCCGACAGTTTTGTAGGTCGCTTAGCTTGCATTTTCCAAGGCTCGGCAGACACTACCTTTTATATTGTTGCTTTGTACTTTGGCTCTGTCGGGATTAAAAAGACTCGTTACGCTATACCAGCCGGTCTGATTGCTGATTTGGCCGGCGTAGTTGCCGCAATTTTGGTGGGCTACCTGTTTTTCGGGTAACGAAACTTTAACCTACTTATACTTCATTTACAATTGAAAATATCTTTTTAATACACTGCATAAAAGCGCCATTATTGAAAATATATCCGATCCTGAAAATCATATTATTTAAAGATTAAAAAAATTATAACGTTTTAAACCTTTCTGAACACTTCTCGTAAAACGACAAAATTGCCGCCTGTCAAAAGGCTGTTCACTTATCGAGAAGCGTTTCATGATTAGATTTTTTACCAGATTTGTTGTTTTCTTAGGAATGGTTGTTTTTTGGGTGCTCATCTGCTCCCAGATACTAAGTGCCCAAACAATAACCATCAGAAGCGTTGATGCAGGCCCATACTCTCCCGGCTCAACTATTGCCGCTGCCATCAAAATTACGGATGACAACGGCAAGCTGGATGTTTACAATAATAAGTACCAGTTATTTATATCTGATGCTAACGGAAGCTTCACTGCCGAAAGGCAAATCGGTGAATTCAGTGGCTTCTATACAGCCTTTGTAAATGGCACGCTTCCAACCGATTTAGCCCCAGGCAGTAGTTACAAATTACGTGTAAAATCAACCCTTCCGGCCGTCGTAAGCGGTCAGTCATCCGCATTTGAAGTTAAGGCAGGCAATGTTGTTAAAGCCGGCACGAGCTCTACTACAGCGAGCGCCAATAACGCAGAGGTATTCGGAACTTGCTTTGCAGACGGACCATACACTTTTCTGTTTATCAATCAGTCGACACCAAATGCCGACGTAACAGCAAGCTTTTATAATGATTTAACACAAAATAATGAGCAGACGATCTCATTGGCCACACCAACCAATTTTACAGCTCAAAACAGCAACTACACTGTTTTGGTAAAGGCAACACAAAACGGTATAATCGGAACCAAGGCATATTTGCTTACCAATAATTACATCAGCAACAGCTTTCAAACTAAAAACTCATCAAGCGTTTGTTTGCCCGACCAAGGTTATGCACGTGTTAATTACAGTGTAAATATTACCGGCGATGGTGGTATCCAATTAAATTACCCTGGTACTATTTATAACATAAAGTGGGGAGACGGCACCAGCACAGATCTTACTTACTATCAAATTGTTGCTAATAATGGCGTACTTACACACGACTATTTGGTATCGTCGTGCGGAGCAACCAACGCACAAGGCGTGGTTACCAACAATTTTGAAGTGTCGTTTAAAGTAACTAACCCCTATTGCCCCGATCAAACAAAAATATTAAGCGGTAACCAAGCCGTACTCGCTCCGCCAAAAAACATTATCAGTGCTCCTCAAAAAGCTTGTACAGGCAAAGAAGTGACTTTTAACAACGTATCTTTCGCTGGGCAGGTAGTAAGCAGCACTGTTGGCGGTGGCTCTTGCGAAAATCCGAATGCGCTATATCAGTGGTATGTAAACGGTATACCCGTAGCACCTTTTAACGCACCAAAAAACACCCCTTTTAAGTACACATTCCCTACAGCCGGCACCTATACCATAACATTAAAGCTATCAAGTGCCACGCCTTGTATCGCACCTGAGGCAACTCATGTTATTTGCGTACAGGATGCACCTAAGGCAAGTATTAACGTGCCTTCGGCTGTGTGTGTTAGTAACGGAGCAATTACGCTCAACAATACATCGGTAGTAAGCAATCCTTGTAATAACACCATAACTTACCTCTGGAAGATTACACCTTCAACTGGTTATACGTATGTTGATGGCACCAACGAAAATAGTTTAAATCCTAAAATATTATTTTCAACGGCAGGTAATTACACTGTCCAGCTAAGCATTGATAATGGTGTTTGCGATATAGTACAAAGCACTGTATCAAATATCAATGTAAGCACTGCACCAACTGCAGTACTATCACAGGATTTTTCGTTATGCGGAAAGGATCATACCCTCACGTTTGACGACACTGACGGAAGTGCTACCAAAACGACGTTAACAGGCACGTTTGATCTTAAACCCGATACTTACCAGTGGACGGTGGTAGGAGAAAATGGTATTGCACCGGCAACGTTTGTAAACAATACAAACGCTAACAGTAAATACCCGCAAATCAATTTTCCAGATTTTGGGACTTACGACATAACTGTAAAACAAATTAACAGTTGTGGCGACGTGGCCATTTCACAAACACAGCATATTACATTTAAACAAGCGCCTACATTGACAGCCGGTATAGATCAAACCATTTGTTTTAATGATAATGTAGCTCTTCAGGGTAACGTAACCGGCACATATAATACCTTAACTTGGATCACAAACGGTACCGGTACATTTTCTGACGACCATGCGCAGAAACCTATATATACCCCCAGCGCTGCCGACCGCGCTGCGGGACAGGTGAAATTAACGCTGCAAATTATCACCTCACTTCCTGGTGATTGCGCAAGCATCAGTGATGATATTTTGATTAACATCAACCCGTCTAACACCGTTACCACAGCTGCAACAAAAGCTATATGCACTACCAACAGTGTTAACTATAACCCGGCATCCACTGTTGCAGGCAGTACTTTTACCTGGACGGTTACACAGCACTCTAATAACATTACAGGTTTTACGCAAAGCGGTACTGGCAACATTCAGGATGTATTAACCAATACATCTGCTAACGCAACCGGCACTGTAACTTATACTATTGTGCCTCATGCTAACAATTGCGATGGCACACCATTCAATTTTACGGTTACAGTATCACCCAAACCAGAGCTCACAGTAACTGGCCCTGCAGGTAACAGCATCTGTAGTGGCTCAGCGTCAGGCATCACGCTTAACGCAAATTTAAGCGGCACTAAATACATCTGGACCGTAAATGTAACCGGTGGCATTACAGGTGCCGTAGCTCAAACCACACCCGTATCTGCAACCAGCATCAATCAGGTATTAATTAATAACACTTACTCACCTGCCACCGTAACTTACACCATAACGCCACTTAACAGTACCTCAGCTGATAATTGTGACGGCGACAGCAAAAGTGTAACCATCACCGTACAACCACAAATTCCGCTTGCTAATGCGGGCGATGATATCACCCTGTGCGATCAATCTGGTTATACACTCAAGGGTAATGATGCCGGTAGTTTTACCGGAACATGGACATTGATGACAGGACAAACCGGAGTTACATTTGCAGACATTCATCAGGCTCAAACTCAGGTAAGCGGCTTGCAAACAGGGCAAGTATATACGTTTAGGTGGACCATAAGTAACACATCGGGCTGTGCCTCGCAATACGATGAAGTGACCGTTACCAACAACCCGCCGGTAGCCAATAATCAAATACAACTAATTAGCCCCATGACGTGTGCAGGTCAAACCATTTTAATAAAAGGTTCTGCACCTACAGGCGGCAACGGCAACTATGCATTTGTTTGGGAACGCAGCACTGATGGCAATAACTGGATCTCGATTAACAACCAAACCGGTCAGGATTTAACTATTGCAGTTACTGAATCAACATATTTCCGCCGTTCTATAAGTTCGGCTACCTGCGGTGATTCGAAAAGTAATGCTATACAAGCATTAGTACAGCCACCTATCAGTAACAACACCATTAATTCAGCTCAATTAAGCACTTGCATAAACACAAGCGCCGGTACAATTAACGGTAGTACTCCGCAAGGTGCTGATGGCAACTTTTTGTACCAATGGCAAAGCAGTACAGATGGCGGCGCTACCTGGACAGATATTGCCGGCGCAACTTCGGTTAGCTATGTTACACCTGTTCTTTCAGTAAATACACAGTATCGCCGTTTAGTAAGTTCGGTGCTATGCACAGGTTTGCAAAGTAACACCAGCAACTTTGTTTCAATTACAGTAAACCCTGTTGCTAAAGCCGAGTTTACCTGGACCAAAGATGCCAACTGTATTCCGTTCGTAATTAACGATCAGAACATTAAAGCTGTTGCCTATCCTGATCGCAATGCAACCTACACCTGGTATGTAAATGGCCAGCAATTTAGTACAGGCATAGATTTTCCGGCCTATACCATTAATAATGATGGGGATGTGGTTGAAATAAAATTGGTTGTTACCAGCAAATTTGGATGTGAGTCATCAACTTTCAGCCACACGTTTACTACGCTTAAAAATGTAACACCAAGCTTTACACAAACAACTACACAAAATTGCGGCATGGTAACCGTTACGTTTACCAACACCTCAACTAATATAGCCAACGGTACTTACTTATGGAATTTTGGTAATGGCGAAACTTCTACTAAAGTTCAGCCAGACCCGGTTACATTCAGGGCAAGCGCTGATGGTAAAGACGCTGTTTATAACATTACTTTAACAGCGAGCACACCTTGTAGCGAGTTATCGGCGGCTAGTACAGTAACTATTAAACCTGCCGTGCCTATTGCTCGCGTTGCACCAAGAAAAACCAGTGGTTGTGCGCCATTCGACTTGGTAGTTGACAATATTTCGCCAGGCACCAACGATATTTATACTTACCATATTATTGATGCTAACGGTCAGGACGTAGTGACACCTGTAGCATCAGTTACACGCGATGCACAAACCATCCGTATACCAAACGAGGGTAATTATTACCTTTATTTGGAAGCACGTAATAGTTGCAACATAGGCAAGAGCTCACTTGTTCCTATAACAGTAACTTCCAGAACTTTATTTGCCGGTTTAGCTGCATCTACTACGGCACGTGTTGGCTGTGCACCACATACGGTTAATTTTACAAACTCCAGTCAAGGCGGCTTAAATTACCGTATTGAGTGGAACGACGGAACGCCGGTAACTACAACTTATAACAACGGGCCGCTGGTGCATACCTTTGCGCAGCCGGGCGTTTACAATGTAGTATTATACGCAAGTAATGATTGCGCTCAAAACCTGGCGTCAGAAATTATAACCATTACAGTAACAGGCAAACCGGTACCGGCTTTCAATGTAGATAATGGCAGTGGCTGCGGTGAGTTAAAGGTGAACTTTACCAATAATACCCCTGCACCCGTAAACGGCCAGGAAGGCGACTTACTTTACAGCTGGGATTTTGGAGACAGTAAAGCTACTGCTGCAAACCCTAACACCTCAACACTGCGTACGCCGGCAGCGCATACATTCAGTTATGCAGGCTCGCCTTATACGGTAACGCTTACAGTTACCAATCGCACAACAGGTTGTAGCGCAACTACCACCCGTACAATCACAGTAAATTCACCGGCTATTGCTGAGTTTAGAGCTCGACCAGACAGTGTACAAAGCTATCCGAACTACCAGTTTGCATTCGAAGATCTAAGTACCAATAAACCGATACGCTGGAAATGGAACTTTGGAGATGGCAGCATGTCACTATCTCAAAACCCATCACATACTTATGCCGATACCGGCTTATATAAAGTTACTTTGGTAGCCGAAAATCAGTACTGCGGCTCAACTAAAGTTCACTACGTCCGTATAAAAGGCACACCGGGACAACTGTTTGTACCTAACGCATTTACGCCGGCCAGCACTAACCAGCAGCTCAACACATTTGCTGCCAAAGGTTCGGGCTTAAAACAGTGGCACATGCGCATATTTAACAACTACGGCCAACTGATTTGGGAGACCACCAAGCTTGACGAACGCGGAAGCCCGACGGACGGCTGGGATGGCACCTTCCAGGGCTCGCCGGTTCCGCAAGGAGTTTACATCTGGCAAATTGAAGCCATTTTTATTAATGGTAACGAATGGAAAGGAATGTCGTATAACAGCTCAAATCCAAAACGTACCGGAGCTATACACGTCATAAGATAATTAAGAATGAGAAGGATAAGCTATATTTTAAGTGTGATCGTCAGCATGCTCGTATTAAAAGCAAATGCTCAGGATCACCAGTATTCGCAGTTTTTTAATGCGCCGGTTTATTTAAACCCGGCACTTAACGGACAATTTGAGGGCGACTTAAGGCTTAATATGATTTATCGCAACCAATGGTCGAGTTTACCGGGTGCACTTACCTACATGACGGCTACGGCCGAATTAAAGATTCCGAAGTTCGGTGGTGGTTTAGGCCTGATGTTCACTCGCGGTAACGAAGGCACAGCTTACTACGTACGTAATAACTTGTCAGGTATTTACTCTTACAGTGTAGGGTCTGATAACTTTGTACTTTCCTTCGGCTTACAGGCAGGCATAGGTAACCGCGCTATTGATGCCGGTAAACTGGTCTTCGGCGATCAGATTGACCCTCGTCTGGGTTACATGCCCGGTTCAAGTTCCGCAGCAGATTTGGGTCAGTTAAATAACAGATTCTACTTCGACTCAGGCGCAGGTGTTAATCTGGTTGCAGGTAATTTTATGGCAGGTGGTGCAGTGCAGCATCTTAATCGTCCGGACCAATCTTTTACCGGTGCCACCGCTAAACTGCCCATGCGTGCTACCGGGCACCTAAGCTACCGTTTTGATTTAGACCCGTATAATGATCTGGATAACGACCAAAAATCATACGTTATTCCATCAGTAGTAATGTATAAGCAGGCTTCGTTTACATCAGTAAGCGCAGGAGTACAATATAAACGCAGGGCTGTAAACGCAGGTTTGTGGTACCGCAGTGGAGGTGTATCGGGCCCAAGCTCTTTTGTAATGTCGTTTATTTTTGATTTATACATCAGTCATGAAGGCAATGAGAAAATGCGCTTTGGTATAAGCCATGATGCACCAACCCAAAAAGGGCTGAACTACAGTGCAACCAGCGGCACAACAGAGGGCAGCCTTAGCTATGAAACTTCGTTACCCTCACGCTATGGTACGTCTAAATTTCAGGGAGCCCGTCGTTGTTATGACTTTTATTAACAGACAGTTACCAGTTTAATTCAAACAGATAGTCAGGTATAGCGTTACAGCTATACCTTTTTTTGTTTTTATGGATACCGATAAAAGATCAGTTGCCAGAGCTGTTGCTCACATTGGCCGGCAGCAATATCAAACAACAGCCACCAGCGCCAACCATTCTATTGTGGTTGATGAACCGAAAGAAATGAATGGCACCGACACGGGCATGAATCCTTTCGGTTTGCTGCTTTCGAGTTTGGGCAGCTGTACAGTAATAACACTCCGCATGTACATAGACCGCAAGATGTGGCCGGTAGATGAAATTAATATAGAGCTGGAAGTTTTTGCCGTGCCTAAGGGACATTTGATAGAAAGCAGAATTAGTGTAAAAGGCGAACTGGAACATCATCAGGTTAGCCGTTTAATTGACATAGCTAACGCCTGCCCTATACACCGGCTCCTGGCAGGCAACATCATGATGAACACTATTGTAGCCTGATAAAAAAACAGGCCGGAGAAATATTTTCTCCGGCCTGCTTCAATCACTCTAAAACAATCACCTCTACTTTAAAGAAGTATCTTTATAAACACAGGCAATAAACCTGCATATGTTTTATATCATAAAATTATTAACTATTTGTTAAATACACAACAGAAGCTTATTCTGTTTACTCCATTGTGACAAAATATTTCGTCCACTAAAAAAATTGGGAATAGTTTATGTAATTAACTGAATTACTAAGCTTTTATTGTCCCATCCTCATCATCATTTTGCCTTATGCAGCGTTAGCTAAACCAGCGCTTGCACCAACTACCAAGGCATCCTCAATACTGCCAATAATAGGATCCATCAGCTTGGTTACTTTTACTGTCGATTTACGCAAATAAAATGAACCAAACGTAGCCAATATTGCAGCACTGCCTCCTAAAATGGCACCAATATAAGCGTGATTGCCGCTCGCCTTATACACACTTGCTCCCGCTAATCCGCCGGCTAAAGTTCGGCCGACAACACCCGCTGCCTGAATGCGATCTGGCGCGGTTGGTAACTTATCACCGATAAATTCGGTAACCGCTAAAAGTTTGAAGGCGGTAGCTACTTTTTGTGACTGTATAAAATTAAGCGGCGAGCTTTCAAGTGCTTTCGAATGATGCTGACTTAAAATATGACTGGTGATGGCTGGCGCCGACATAGTGCGAAAGCCGGCAATGGTACCTAAGCCAATAGCCTGCCATAAGGGTTTTGAGATTTTCATATTCGGTATATTAACTTAATTAACTTTTAATGGTGTTATAACAAATTAGGTTGCATTTGTTGTTGTGTAAATAATTAAATCAATCCACTTAAAAGCTTGTTAATAAACTAACTAACCAATAATAACATGAAGCTACGCGAAGAAAATGCATTAGGTGAACTGGCTGGAGCCATTGGTAAAGGTTTATTAGCCGGATTGGCCGGTACTGCCGCCATTACGCTATCGCAAATGATAGAAATGAAGATCACCAAACGCGAACCGAGTGAGGCCCCTGTAAAGGTAGCATCGCAAATAACCGGAGCAGCACCGGCTGATGAAAGTCAGAAAGAAAAGCTCAGCAACGAAATACATTATGCCTATGGCACCTCATGGGGTGTAGTACGTGGCCTGTTAGGTTTGGCCGGGTTAAAAGGGTTGCCAGCAACATTGGTACATTTTGGTGCGATATGGGCTACCGAATTAATTATGCTGCCTAAATATGATGCTGCGCCTCCGGTTGATGAGCAGGAGCCAAAAAGCGTAGCCATTGATGCCTTGCACCATGCCGTTTATGCAGTTGCAGCCGGCTTGGCTTACGATGCCCTGGACGCTGGCAGTGCCAATCAACGCAAGCTTGATGGCCTTATTTAACGCCTACACCTGAAGAAATTGCTAAGCTAATACCTAAATCTTCATATTTGTTATAAGTTTTGTGAAGGCTGCTTTTGTGAAAACAGGAGCAGTCTTTATTTTGAAGTGCCTGTTATGCCTAACAATGGTGTGCACATTCGGGCTACTTTGTTAACTTTGCCAAAACTTTAACGCTATGTCGCTTACTCCGCTCATGGCTATCTCGCCTGTAGATGGCCGTTACCATAATGCTACTGCAACGCTGGCTCCTTATTTTTCAGAATATGCTTTGATCAAATACCGGGTATATGTAGAGGTTGAATATTTTATTGCGCTTTGCCAGCACCCGTTGCCGCAACTGCAACAATTCGATCACGGTTTATTTGGCGACCTGAGAGGTATCTATAAGCAGTTTTCGGAGAGCGACGCGCAAACCATTAAAAACATCGAAAAAACAACCAACCATGATGTTAAAGCTGTTGAATATTTTATTAAGCAAAAATTTGACGCGCTGAACCTGCAGCCTTATAAAGAGTTCATTCACTTCGGCCTTACCTCGCAGGATATCAACAACACGGCTATCCCCTACTCTTTTAAAGTTGCGTTGCAAGATGTTTATTTTCCGGCCTTGGAAGAGTTGGTGACCTTGCTTAAAAATTTTGCCGGCGAGTGGCAGCACGTATCTATGTTAGCGCATACGCACGGCCAACCGGCCTCACCTACGCGTTTGGGCAAGGAGATCGAAGTATTTATTGAACGTTTGGAAGGACAGTTAGCTGCGGCTAAGTCGGTGCCCTATTCGGCCAAATTTGGCGGTGCGACGGGTAATTTTAACGCTCATCATGTAGCTTACCCTGCTATTGACTGGACTGCTTTTGGCAACCAATTGGTGAACAATGTTTTAGGCCTGCAACGCTCACAGCGCACCACGCAGATTGAGCATTATGATAACTTTGCCGCCCACTGCGATGCGCTGAAACGCATCAATAACATCATCATGGATTTAGACCGCGATATGTGGACTTATATTTCGATGAACTACTTTAAGCAAAAAATTAAAGCAGGCGAAGTGGGTTCATCTGCCATGCCGCATAAGGTAAACCCTATTGATTTTGAAAACTCGGAAGGTAACGTAGGTATTGCTAATGCTTTGTTTGAACACCTGGCTGCTAAATTACCGGTATCGCGACTGCAGCGCGATTTAACTGATTCTACCGTATTGCGTAACATTGGCGTTCCGGTAGCTCACTCGTTGATTGCCATTAAATCAACCATAAGAGGATTAAACAAATTATTGCTGAACGAGACAGCGATTAAACAAGACCTGGAAGATAACTGGGCTGTAGTGGCCGAGGCGATACAAACCATACTCCGCCGCGAAAACTACCCTAATCCATACGAAGCGTTAAAAGATTTGACCCGCACTAACCAGCAAATAAACGCCGAAAGTATGGCCGCTTTTGTAAACAACCTGGAGGTGAGTGACAGTGTGAAGGCCGAATTGAAGCAGATTACGCCGCACAATTATACGGGCGTATAAGTCATGTTGAGGTCAAAACAAAAGGCAGGCTGCCGTTAAATCAAAAAGCTCATTAAATTTGTTTCTATTCAAAACAGCATACTCATGAATATCAACGTATATACCGAATCTACCCCGAATCCAGCTACTATGAAATTCATAGTAAACAAGCTGTTAATTAACGGCAGTGTAGACTATGCTACCCGCGAGAGTGCCGAGCATTCGCCTTTTGCTAAGGAGCTTTATAAATTTTCGTTTGTTAACGGTGTATTTTTCGCCAGTAATTTTGTTACGGTAACTAAAGCAGAAGGAACTGAGTGGGACGATATTGAACCGATCATCAAAGAGTTTGTAAAAGGTGCCGTAGAATCAGAACTGAAAGTTCAGGAAGCGGAACAGGAAGAAGTAAACTTTGAGGGTACTGAATCTGAAATTAAAATACAGCAGATTTTACACGATTATGTTCGCCCGGCTGTAGAGCAGGATGGTGGCGCCATCAGTTATAAGTCATTTAACGACGGTATTGTTACTGTTGAGCTGCGCGGCTCATGCAGCGGCTGTCCATCATCAACCCTTACGCTAAAATCGGGTATCGAAAACCTGCTGAAACGCATGGTACCGGAAGTACAGGAAGTAGTTTCTGAAGCTATGTAAGGTTGATGATTTCACTGATCATTTAGTGATTTGACCGATTTGATGAAGATTTTGATCTTCCTTCTACTTCAAATACAAAACATATAATAACGCAAAAGCGCCGGCTGTTTAGTCGGCGCTTTTGCGTTACTGAATATCTCAGTTGTATGTTTATGCTTAGCTAATTTTGAAATGCTTTTGGATGATTTGCAACATTTCGGTGGTGATAAGTCCGTTGGTGGCTAATAGTTCGCGGGCGTTCATCACTTCGTCACCGCCGTTAAAGTTTACTACGTCGCCTCCGGCTTGCCTTACTATTACCACGCCTGCTGCTACATCCCATGGGTGCAGGTTATACTCGTAAAAAGCTTCAAAGCGTCCGCAGGCGGTGTATACCAAGTCGACTGCGGCAGAGCCCATGCGGCGCAGGCCATGGCAGCCTTTCATCAGCTCTGTTAATAAAGTTAAATACTCTTCCTGCTTGCCAAAATCGTAGTACGGAAAACCGGTAGCCAGCAAACTATCGGCAACTTTGGGCGCCTTACTAACTTTAATTTCGGACCCATTTAAATAAGCCGGGGTATCAGCGCTGGCAAAAAAGCACTCGTCCTGATTGATTTCGTATACTACGCCGCCAACCAATTTATCATATTCCTGCAAACCAATACTTACCGAAAATACCGGTAAGCCGTGTATAAAATTTGTGGTACCATCTAAAGGATCTATGATCCAGTTGTAGCGCTCGCCAATTTTGGTAGTCGTTTTTTCTTCGGTGATGAAACCGGCCTCGGGTAATATCTTTTGTAGCGCGGTTACAATCTTTTGCTCGGCAGTTTTATCAACGTATGATACTAAATCGTTCAATCCCTTAAACTCGATTTTATCGGGATCAAAATTTTTACGTTCCTGGCGGATAAAATCGCCTGCTTCGCGGGCAACTTCTGTTACCTGGTTAGTGATTTGTTGTAGCATTATTACGTAACGATAAGTTGAAGGAAAAGATTTTATGAATAAAAAAGCTTGCAAAAAACAAGCTGAGCGCCGCTGTGATACGGGCAACCGCAGGCTCAAAATGCAGGTATTTGATAAAGAGTTTCAGGACTTCCAAATTGGCAAAGTATCCTACAAAAGCCACCAAGGCAAAACGCATCAATTGCTTGGTAAAAGGCAGCCTCGACTCCGTGAACACCAAGTAACGGGTACAAATAAAATTGACCAATACCCCCATCGAAAAAGAAATCACAAGCGATAGCGCGTGGTTACCTGTGCTATGGCCCAAAATGTTATAGCTTGGTTTAGTAAAAACGTAAGTGTCCAGTAAATAAAATGCCAAAATATCTACCAAAAATCCTGTACCGGCCGAGAGTAAAAAGCGTAAAAACTTATTCTGCATCAGACGATACCACAGGGTATCTTCAGCCATTTTGAGTACGGTATTTAGAGGCATTTTTTTGCACCATCAGGATGATAGCAATACCGGTAAGTACCAAAAACAACGAAATCATTTCGGCTTGGGTAAACGAGATACCAGCCACGTGGTACTTGGTGTTCACCCTGATCAATTCCACAAAGAAACGCTCAATACCGTTTAAGATCAGGTAAATGCCGAACATAACACCCGGGGTTTTAATACGGTCGCGCATGCTCCACAAAAAGGCAAACAGCAATAAACACACTACACACTCATAAAACGGCGTAGGGTAAACAGGCAGCTTTAATTCAAAGCAATACTTGCCTACGCAACCCGTAATAGGATTATCATGATCAGCCATGCTCACGTTGTGTGGGTATTTAAAAGCCCACATCCAATCAGGGGCCCAGCTAAACCAGCCTGGTTTAGGTGCCAGGTTAGGGATCCCCCAGTCACCATCACCCGCCATCTGGCAACCAATACGGCCAACAGCGTAAGAAAGCATCATACCCGGTCCGCCAATATCAAGCATAGTCAGCGGTTTAACGCCATGCTTATTGGCAATGTATAATACTGCTGCACCACCGCAAATTAAACCACCGTAAAAAGTTAAACCACTAAAACCAACAAGCATACCTACCGGGTCGGCCATAAAATCATCCCAATTCTCGAGCGCATTAAACAGCTTGGCACCGGCAAAGCCAAAGATAGCTGCCCATACCAGTATGGTACTCATCAACTCGTGCGGGTGCACGGTAACTTGCTTAGTAACCGGTTCGGCCAGTTGCTCTTTCTTCTTTTCGTAATAGGCCCAATAGGCAATACCTGCAGCACCAATGATGCCGCCCAACAGATTACCTCTTGTTGATAACAAAAAGTCCTGTAAATCCTGAATGGCGGTGCTGTAATTAAGAACGATATCTAATATTTTATAACCCAGTATAAACCCGAATACGGCATTACCAATCAACTCACCTGCCGATGCCGGCTGACCGATGGTTACGGTTTGCTGAAAAGGGTGTACATAACCTAACTCCTCCTTCCGCTTAAACTCCTGCACAAAGGCCCAGTAAGCTGCCATAAAAGCCAGGGCTACAAAAAAACCAAAGGTTTGTATAGGCAGAGGCGGTATGTTTAGGCCGGTTAAATAATGAAGAAGATCGGTAATGGTTGGAAACATCAGGTAGTTATTTGCGGCGAATATAAGTTTAATGCACTAATATTTCTTCGCCTTCAGTTATTTCAACATCACCATCAGCGGCAATGGAAGTTAATTTTACTTGTTTTAACTCGTTCACCAGCACCGGGTCAAACTTGGCTTTCACTTTTACATAATTGCGGGTAAAGCCATGCATCATCCCCTCTTTGTTGTCACCCTCAAACAATACCTCGTCAGTTTTACCCAATTGCGATTCGTAAAAAGCACGGCGCTTTTTATCCGACAAGATATGCAACATTTTGCTGCGGTCGGCACGGGTTGAACCCGGTACAACACCGGTCATTTCGGCGGCCAGCGTGTTTTCGCGTTCCGAGTAGGTAAACACGTGCAGGTACGAAATATCTAAATCGTTTAAAAAGTTATAGGTATCGATAAAGTCCTCGCGGGTTTCGCCCGGAAATCCAACGATCACATCCACGCCAATACAGCAATGTGGCATCAACTCTTTGATCTTGGCAACACGGTCGGCATAAAGCTCGCGGCGGTAACGGCGGCGCATTAGTGCCAGTATCTTGTTACAACCCGATTGCAGCGGAATGTGAAAATGCGGTACAAAACGTTTAGAAGTTGCCACAAACTCGATGATCTCGTCGGTTAATAAGTTGGGCTCGATTGACGAGATACGGATGCGGTCAATACCTTCTACCTCATCCAGCGCTTTTACCAGGTCAAAAAATTTGTCTTCGCGCTGCCCGTTGCGGATGCCGAAATCGCCCAGGTTAACACCGGTCAGTACAATTTCTTTAACACCCGAGGCGGCAATTTCATGCGCCTGAGTAACTGCACTCTCTATGGTATCGCTGCGGCTGGCACCACGGGCCAAAGGTATAGTACAAAATGAACAGGAATAATCACAGCCATCCTGTACTTTCAAGAAAGTACGGGTACGATCACCAAACGAGTAAGATGAGACAAATTGATTAGCCTCAGATACCGGCTGATTATAAACGGTTGCTTTTTCTTGCTTGGTTAAATCGGTAAGGTAATCTACCAGCATAAATTTTTCGGCAGCACCCAAAACCATATCCACTCCAGGTATTTCGGCAATTTCCTGCGGCTTTAACTGCGCATAGCAACCTACGATAGTTACATAAGCATTAGGCGAAATCTTGAGCGCTTCCTTAACTATTTTCTTACACTTTTTGTCGGCGTTTTCGGTTACCGAACAGGTATTAATTACATAAACGTCAGGCGTTTCGGTAAACTCAACGGTTTCAAAACCAGCGTTATTAAGCAACCGGCCTAATGTTGAAGTTTCGGAGTAGTTGAGCTTGCAACCTAAAGTATAAAAAGCAACTTTCTTGTTCATTATCAGGCGCAAAGATAGGAATTTTAGCTCGCGCTGAAAAACCGGCTTCTTTACATGACCAATAACAGACAATAATTTACACTGTCAAGCCAAACATCCGGCTATTACTCCGGTTCGCTCCAGCGATAGCTTTGATGCTCCAACCCTATCAAATCAATCACTCGGCTCACCACCGTCATGGCCACCTCGCTGATGCTTTGCGGCTTACTGTAATACGAGGGTATTGCCGGACAAATGATGCCCCCCGCCTCGGTAACGGTAACCATGTTGCGCAAATGGATGAGATTCAACGGTGTATCGCGGGCCACCAGGATCAGTTTACGGCGTTCTTTTAAAACCACGTCAGCGGCACGGGTAATCAGGTCATCAGACGTACCGGCGGCAATGCGCCCCAGCGTACCCATGGAGCAGGGTACAATAACCATGGTATCGTAACGGGCAGAGCCGGAGGCAAACGGCGCCATAAAATCGTGCTTATCGTAAAATTTGAAAGGAAAGTTATTGTATTCGGTATTGCCTAACTCGTACTCCCAAACCTGCTTGGCATTGGCCGACATGACTACACCTACTTCACTTATTTGCTCATGCAATTGCTGTAGTTGTTCAAATAACAATTTGGCATAGATGGCACCGCTGGCACCGGTAACGGCAACTACAATCTTTTTACGCATAAGCCCATATAACAATGCAAAAGTAAAAAAGTTGAGCGCATAAAAAAGGGTCGAATAACTCGTACTCGACCCTACATCTACCTATGAAAAACATGCCCTTGAGAGGGCATTACAAATGTAGAAATTAATTATTATTTATTAAAAATTAAATGAAATTTATTTTAATAAATTTTTATCGATCAAAGTTTGAATAATTCCGTCAGCCATACCAACTGTGGGAACATAAATTTGCTTGATGTTGGCCCACTTCATCACCGTGGTATAAATCTCGCAAGCCGGAATTATTACGTCTGCCCTATCCTGGTTTAGCTTTAAAACATTGATACGATCTTTTAACGAGTATGACGACAAAAAGCTGTACAATGATTTAAGTTTAGCATAGCTTAAAGGCTCGCCGTCTTTCTCTTCGCTCAGCTTAAACAGTTTATTTATGTTGCCTCCGGTACCAACGCCATAAACCGTTTTGTATGGCTTGGTATGCAAACGCACAAAGTCCTGCATTTCTTTCCATGTTTCATCCTTATCCTGGTTATCCAGTATACGGATCGTACCGATATTAAACGACTGTGATGCCACTAACTCGCCATCAGCAAATAATGATAATTCAGTACTGCCACCGCCAACATCAATATATAGGTAAGTTTTGCTCTCATCTAAATCTATACCTGTATGGCTGGCATAAATAATACCCGCTTCGCGCTCGCCATGGATGATCTCGAGATTCAGGTTGGCTTCCTCTTTGATACGCTTGATGATATCAGCGCCGTTTTTAGCTTCGCGCATGGCCGATGTTGCGCAGGCCATGTAATCCTCGACCTTATAAACGTCCATCAGGTTTTTAAATGCTGCCATGGTTTTGACCAAGTCGTCGGCTTTACGGTCTGATATATGCTGCTGTAAAAAGGCGTCATCGCCAAGGCGCAAGGGCACACGTACCAGTGTATTCTTTTTATAGGTAATCTTGCCATCATTCTGTATTATGTCGGCAATCAGCAGGCGTACTGCGTTAGAGCCGGTGTCTATTGCGGCGTATCTCAAGTTGTTGTGGGATTAAGTTGTTTTAAATAATCGTAAATCTCTACCTGCGCCCGATGCTGCATATCGGCATGGGTGCGGTGATATTTGTTTGTGTTGTTTTTATTTATATCGCGCGACTTAGTGTTATCGCGTAGCTGTATATCAATAATATCTCTGATTTCCTGCTGCAATCCCTCATCGTAAATGGCAAAGCCTACTTCAACCCTATTATCGATGTTACGGGTCATCAAGTCGGCAGAGGTTAGGTAGGTTAATTCTTTACCGCCGTTGGCAAATATATAAACGCGAGCATGTTCAAGGTATTTGTCTACAATACTTACAGCTTTAATATTTTTGCTAAAGCCCTCTACACCAGGCAACAGGCAACACATGCCGCGTACAATCAATTGTATTTTTACCCCGGCGTTGCTGGCATCATATAACTTGGCAATAATTCCCTCATCGGCCAGGCTGTTCATTTTCAAAATCATGTAGGCCTGCTTACCGGCCTTAGCATTTTTTATTTCGGCATCAATCAACTTGTTCAGTGCAGGGCGCGAGTCGATAGGCGAAACAATTAAATGCTTTAAGTCTTTAGGTAACTGCCCGCGGTTTAATGCTCTAAATACGTTTATTAAATCGGTTGTTATTCTCTTGTCGGCGGTCAACAAAGTATGGTCGGCGTAAATCTGGGCGGTTTTTTCGTTGTAATTACCGGTAGATAGGCAGGCGTAGTAAGCCGGACGACCTTTTTCCATCCGGGTAATCATACATATTTTAGAGTGCACCTTGTAGCCCGGAATGCCGTGTAACACTTTAATACCTTCTTCCTCCAAACGGCGCGTCCACTGAATGTTGTTCTGTTCATCGAACCGGGCACGCAGCTCTACCAGACAGTTTACTTTTTTGCCATTTTGCGCCGCATTAATCAGGGCGTGCATTACGCGCGAGTTTTCGGCCAATCGATAAACGGAGATGTTAATTTCGATAACCTTTGGATCGATAGCCGCCTCGCGCAACAAGTGTATTATATAATCGAATGACTGATACGGGGTACTCACCAGGTAATCTCTCGTAGCAATCAACCCCATCAAGCTTTTACCAAACGATAAACCGTCAACCGGTAAGGCACGCTGCCGTTTATATTCCAACTCGGGGCCACCAACGTTCGGAAAGGCAATAAAATCTTTAAAATTCTGGTAGCGGTTACCGGGTATAAGGTTGGCAGATTCGAGGCTTAATCTTTTAGACAGGTAATGCACCTGGTCGTGAGGCATATCGGCATCATACAACAAACGCATAGGCTTACCTTTGCGGCGCTTTTGTAAGCTTCGCGATAAAGCATCAATAAATTTACCGCTTACCTCTTTATCCAGGTCCAGCTCGGCATCGCGGGTTAGCTGTATGGAATAGGCCTCGATGCTATCGTATTCAAACACAAAGAAAATATCTTCTAGACTATAGCGGATAATGTCGTCAACCAAAATAAGGAACTTAAGCTGATTAGTTTCGGGTAGCACCACAAAACGGGACAGGTTGCCTGGCAGCTCGATCAACGCCATGCGCGATTTCCGGCCCTTGGTCAGTTTTACAAAAAAGTAAATGGCACGGTCGTGCAGTTCGGGCAGGGGCCGGTCGTCGTCCAGCATGATCGGCACCAGTGTCGACAATAGCTTTTCGCGGAAATACTTCTTTACGAAAGTTCCCCTGGCTACGTTCAATTGCTTCTCGTTCAGGATGAATATCTTCTCTTCGGCCAGTTGCTTAACAATAATGTTTTCGTACAGGTTGTTAAACTTTTTCTCTTGCTTTACTACGATGGTTTTAATCTGACTAAGCACTTTTTTAGGATTATAGCCCAATAGCGCTTTGGCCTTATCATTCAAGTTAGCCAAACGGCTTAGAGTGGCAACCCGTACCCGGTAAAACTCATCGAGGTTAGACGAAAATATCGCCAGAAATTTAATCCGCTCAATCAGTGGCACGGTAATATCTGCGGCTTCCTGCAACACACGGTCGTTAAAATAAAGCCAGCTGATTTCGCGATTAATTAATGGGATGTCTTTCTGCGTCATAATAAAACACCGCATAGCCATGCAGTGCTTTGCAAAGCTGCTATTTTAGATGTTAAGTTAATATTAACTGTAATATTTTCAATGTGTTTTTGCTAATTGCTTTATACAAACCCTAACTTTACACCTTAAACATTTACACATATACCTATGCCCTCTTTTGATATTGTAAGTAAGATTGATGCGCAAACCTTGGATAATGCCATAAACAACGCAAAAAAGGAAATTTTGAACCGTTTTGATTTTAACGACTCAAAAAGCACCGTAGACCTGGATAAAAAAACCAACCAGCTAACTATTGTTACCGAAAATGATATGCGCCTGAAAGCCATTCAGGATTCGATCATCAGCCGGATGGTGAAGCAGCAACTGGACCCTAAAGCGCTCGACTTTGGTAAGGAGCAGTACGCATCAGGCAACATGGTGCGCAAAGAGATTAACATTAAGGAAGGAATTGATAAGGAAGTAGCCAAAAAGATTGTCAAAAAGATAAAAGACAGCGGCATGAAAGTGCAGGCCTCAATTATGGATGACCAAGTACGAGTACAAGGCAAAAAAATTGACGATCTGCAAGCCGTGATCAGCCTATGCCGCGGCGAAGATTTTGGCCAACCTCTGCAGTATATTAATATGAGAGCATAGGGATGTTATCATTTTGATTTCACTGATTTTAGTTTTGTGATTGCAATGATGAAGGATGGATTACAATGACAGTGAATGATTTTGGTAAAGGATTTATGGCTGTCGTGATAAGCCAAAGCTATACTCTCTAATTCAAAAAATCAATCCCCAACAGGTGAAATGCATCAGACATAAAATCAGTGAAATCACTTCCCAAAATATCAGTGAAATCATTCTCCACAACTAATAATAAAGAAGCCGCTCTGCGAATATCACAGAGCGGCCAATCAATCTAAACCAACACTTACTATATGAAAACAAATTCTTGTTCGAAGCGATTACTTAACCGAGATTTCGCGGGCTTGTAATTTGGCTTCTTCTTTTTTAGCTACTGCTAATTTTAAAATACCATCAGTATACTCAGCTTCAATTTTGGTTTGGTCAACACTTTCGGGTAAAGTGAATGAACGGCTGAATGATGAATAGTTAAATTCTTTTTTAGTGTAGTTTTTACCTTCAGCAGCTTCCTCTTTTTTCACTTCAGCAGCTACAGTTAAAAGGTTTTTGTCTACATTAATTTTAAAATCTTCTTTTTTCAAACCCGGAACGGCCAATTCGATAGCAAAGCCGGCTTCAGATTCTGCAATATTAACGGCAGGTACTTTACTTACTGCGGCAGGGGCAAAAAACTGATCGTTAAAAATTGAATCAAAAGCATCCACAAAGCGTGGGACAACTACATTTCTTCTTTGTCCGTTGTTAAATTTTACTAAAGTCATTTTTATATCCTCCAAAAAGTTTCTTTTAATTATTTTCGTTGTAACATCATGTACAAGTGTTGTACCAAGCTCCAAAACACGCTTTTTAACGACATTTTGTCTTAAATAAATTTTTCTTATAGACATTTTGACATATAATGACTGAAAATTTAGCAAATTACCGCTACAGTACGCCCATATCCATCCGTTTTTCTGATATTGATGCTTATGGGAACGTAAGTAACACGATATACCTTACTTTTTTTGAGATTGCTCGATTGAGCTACTGGCGCGAGATAGTGGAATGGGATTTAAAAGCCAGCGGTGTTATCCTCGGCCGTTCGGAAATTAACTACTTAAAACCTATTACGGTTGACGATCAGATTTCGTGCTACTTGCGCACATCGCGTATTGGTAACAGTAGCTTCGATGTGACTTACGTATTGGTTAAACACACGCCTAACGGCGAAGAAATTTGCACTACCGGCAAATCGGTTTGTATCAGTTATGATTATGCTAACAATAAATCGATCCCTATCCCGCAGCGCGAACGCGAACGCATGATTGAGTACGACCAACCAGGTTTGATTACCAATACAAACTAAAGAATCTATAGTGACACCGTTACGCTTGAGGCAGCCACAATGCCTTTAAGCGGCGGGTTGCGCTTTTTTACCGTTACTACAGTGCTGGCAATGTAATCAAAATCGCGTTTGATGGTGTCGGCTATGCTTTGGGCTACGGTTTCGAGCAATTGACGGGTTTGCTTCATTTCGTGAGCGGCTATGGCATAAAGCTGTTCATAATTAAGCGTGTGCTGCAAATTATCGGCACTCAATGGCCCATGCGGCTGAAAAGATACTTCAATATCTACCACAAAGTAGTTACCTAATATTTGCTCTTCGGCGTAATAACCGTGACGTGCAAAAAACTCAGCACCGTGCAGTCCTACTTTAATCATAGTGGTAGTAATAATATTTCAGGTTTGAATGGTACACAAATATATCAGGTAATTTGAATTTACCTAATGGTTAATCACAAATTACAGTTTTACACTTCCTTTATTTTTGCAAAAAGGTTTTGTACCAATGTCCGGACTGTTTAATAAAGCGCTGCTGAGTAGCAAAATCAATATAAATTAAACCAAACCGGGGACGGTAACCTTCGGCCCATTCAAAGTTGTCGGTAAGCGTCCACACAAAGTAACCACTTACGGGGCAGCCTTCGTTTTTGGCTTTCAGAACTTGCTGTAAATTATCCTGCAAATATTGCATACGCTGATCATCCCTGATCTCCCCGTCGGCAGTAAGCTCATCCGGAAAAGCGGAACCGTTTTCGGTAATCAAAATACTTTTAATCTGCGGATACTCGCTGAACTTTCTGATGACTTTGTAGATAGCCTCCGGGTACACCTCCCAACCCATATCCGTAGTGGGCACTTTACGATCTTTAGCCTCTACCAGTTTAGCGCTGATATAGGGCGTAAAAAAAGAATACTTAACTACCTCGCGGGTATAATTTTGCAAGCCTATAAAATCAAAATCAGTAGACAGGCTTTCTAAATCGCCGGGCTGAATATATTTTTCTATTTTTTTGAGCACCGGTAAATCAGTAGTCGGGTATCCCATACCCAACAAGGGCTCAATGAATAAACGGTTAATTAATACATCGGCACGCTTGGCAGCAGCCACGTCATTGGCTTGCGTACTGAAAGCATCAATATGAGAACATGAAAATGTGGTGCCAATGACAGCGTCAGGCAGTAAATTGCGCAGCACTTTTGCACCAGCTGAAATACTTAAAGTAACATGATGTACGGCTGGTAAAAAGCTCTTCAAGCCGGTACGTCCCGGGGCATGCAGACCTAAAAAGTAACCTGCACCGGTAAATACGGCCGGTTCGTTCATCACCATCCAGTGCTTTACCCGGTCGCCAAAATGCTCGGCGCAGATAGCAGTAAATGCACTGAACCATGATATACTGTCACGGTTAGTCCATCCACCCTGCGCCTCCAGCGCTTGTGGTAAATCCCAATGGTAAACCGTAAGCCAGGGCTCTACTCCTTGCTGTAAACAGTAATCAATAACACGGTTATAAAAATCGATACCTGCCTGGTTGATGGGCCCGGTGCCATGCGGCAGTATACGCGACCAGGCAATAGAGAAGCGAAAGTTGGGGATATTAAGTGCCTTGATCAGGTCGATATCCTGCTGGTAGCGATGATAAAAATCACAAGCAACTTCGGCGTGCTGACCCTGGTGTACCTTACCTTTGGCGTGGGTAAAAGTATCCCAAATTGATGCCCCCTTGCCATCAGTATTCCAGGCTCCCTCGGTTTGAAAAGCCGCAGTAGAAACACCCCAGCTAAAGTCTGAGCCAAAAAGCTGGTGATTGAATATATCCGTAGTTTGCTTAATATCCATTTACGTAAGGCCAACTAAGCCTGGGCAAAATTGTTCTGAAAAAATGGATAAAAGCAGATGGTCAAAAAACACTTAGTGTATGAACGACGATTTAAGACTGCGTAAGATTAACCACTCTTTTGAATTGACCAGCGCTGTTTTGATGAACAATAAAGCTTTCATAACCTGTACATTTTATTCTTGCAATCTACAGGTCATGTATAAACTTAAGGTTAAGCAGAAATGATAATTACATCACCTCCTGCTCCTGCTCAACCGAGTAAACGCTTTGCACATGATCGCGCAGGTTATAGCCCGAAGCCATTACCTCGCCGTATGCACCCGCCGTGCGGATAGCAATCAGGTCGCCGCGCTTGGATTGCGGCAGCGCTACATCGGTACGAAAACAGTCGGTACTTTCGCAAATCGGCCCTACTACATCATAATTTACAACATCGGTTCCTTCGCCCTGCTCCTGGCTGATGTTTTCAATTTCATGATAGGCTTGGTATAACATCGGGCGTATGAGTTCTGTCATGCCTGCATCCAGCACCAAAAAATTTTTTTTTTGCCCGTTTTTAACATAAAGCACACGGGATATTAAGGAGGCGCTTTGCGCAACCAACGCACGGCCCAATTCGAAATGCACCTCCTGACCGGCTTTTACCTTAAGGTATTGTTTAAACACACCGAAGTAACCTGCAAAGTCGCAAATGTTGTTAGTATCCGGCTGGTAATAATCTACCCCTAAACCACCACCCACGTTTAGCACCCGTACAGGCATTTGCTGCTGCTCAAACCATTCGCCCAGTTCGTTTACCCGCAAACAGAGATTTTTAAATACATCCAGGTTAGTAATTTGCGACCCTACGTGAAAATGCAACCCGGCAAATTTTAAATTAGCGCTTGCCCTCAACATAGCCACTACCTCATCTAACTGCCAGGTATTGATACCAAATTTATTTTCTTCTAAACCGGTAGTGATGTGATGATGCGTATGTGCATCCACATTAGGATTAATGCGGATAGCCACCTGCGCGGTTTTACCTTTAGCAGCGGCCAGTTCGTTAATCACTTCCAACTCCTGAACCGACTCCACATTAAAACAAAATATGTCGGCATCCAGCGCAGCGTTAATTTCACGGTCAGATTTACCTACACCTGCAAACACCACCTTGCCTTTATCAAAGCCATGCTCAATAGCCGCTTTTACCTCGTTGCCACTCACACAATCGGCACCCATACCAGCTGCCTGTATAGTTTGCAGTACCCTGGGGTTGAAGTTTGCCTTTAATGCATAATGCACATGAAACTTGTGTTCACGTGCCGCTTGCTGGCAAGCATCGAGCGTTTGCTGTAATAACTGCAGATTATAGTAGTAAAACGGTGTTTCGAGTTGATTAAACCGGGCTATGCTGGCTGTAGAAAACATGCTGTATAATATGTGTAAAGGCAAACCGCGTGACTTACCAAACAATGTAAACTTGACAGTGGTAAAAGTAGCAAAAATTTAATAGAGCAGAATGCTTTACAACACATATTGCGGCAGATATATTTGCCTCTACAATATCATCCTCCGACCATGAAAGACTACTTTATTAAGCTGTTAAATTACGATCGCTTTGCAAATCTGCAAATACTGGATAGTATGATGGCTACCAACCAGCCGCTTAAGGCCGTGCAATTGATGGCTCATCTTTTGGCAGCTCAACAAATTTGGTTGAAACGATGTAAACGACTACCGGCACCGGGCGGACCGCTTTGGCCGGATTGGCCGGCCACCGAGTTTGAAGCTATGATTGAAAGCAACCATTCCGAATGGATTAGTTTTTTAGAACAAATTAGTGAGGATGACTTTGGCAAGACAGTTATTTATAAAAATTTGAAAGGTGATGATTTTGAGAATAGTTTGGCTGATATAATAGCACACCTAATTAACCATGGTACACACCACCGTGCACAAATTGGTCAGCAGCTTAAATTTGGTGGCTTAGATAAATTACCTGTTACTGATTACATCTTTTATCTGCGCGAACAAAAAGTATAATAATTATTATGGGCATTATTAAGGTTAAGTATTAGCTTTGCACCGAATGTTTAAACGCTTTTTGGCCCTACTGCTCATAGTATTGATTGTCTCCGCGAATTTTACGCGGCTGTTCATCTATGCAGGCTATCAGGTAAATCAGAAATACATCGCCGAAAAGCTTTGCGAAAACCGCAATAAGCCCTGGCTTAATTGCCATGGCCGGTGTTACCTGATGAAAAAAATTAAACAAGCGGAAGATAAAGAACGCAGCACTGAGCGCCAAATCCAGAAAAACCTTTTTCAGGATGCTTTTATGACCGCCGGATTTACCTTGAGTTACCATGCTGAGTTGTTGCAGCAAATTAATAGTGTTCAACATCCATTGCAGCCGCAACAAATAATCAATTACCCATTCCACCCTCCTCAGCTAGCTTAAGCGTTTTTCCTTTTTGTTATAATATATTTCGTCCCTTAAGTCAGGGGTGCTTAATGTATGTTATTTACAAAAACCGTAAAAACACAAGTAGCTAACTAAAGGATCTAAGAAGAAGCTATCATTCTTGAAACAGAATGATTCTTAGTCTCCAACAGCTAATTCAATACAATTTCATTTGGCAATAGCCTCACAGCGATATCACGTATCTGCTAAATGCAGTGGATATTTTAGTTGTATCTTTGTCTGGTTTTGCCGCGTTCATTCAAAATAAGTAACATGAAAAAACTCATTATTTTTTGTTTAACCATTGGCTTTGCAGCCTGCAAACCAGGTTCAAATTCTAATACGCAAACACCTGATCATACCCATCAAAACAAAGCTGTGTATACGTGCAGTATGCACCCCGAAGTAAAGCTGGACAAACCGGGTGTATGCCCTAAATGCGGTATGGATTTAGTTAAAAAATAATAAGAACTCTCTATGAAAATAAAAATACTGGCTTTATTAGCAACCTCCGTCATTATATTCAATGCCTGCACCGACACCAAAAAAAAGGAAAAAGACGCCTTGAATGAAGTCATCAAAATACATGATGAAGCTATGGCTAAAGATGAGGAGGCCGTTAAAAACAAAATGCTTTTAGACAGTTTACTAAAAGATAAAGTTATTACCGACACTGTACAAGGCCGCGCTACCGTTAAAGCTTTGACCGAGGCCGACCAAGGCATGGAAAGCTGGATGCACCAGTTTAATGCTGATTATACCGGCAAATCGCACGAGGAAATTATGAAGTATCTCGACGATCAAAAAAAGCAGGTAAATCAAATGAACCAACGGTTAACCGAGGCTGTTAACCAATCTAATCAAATACTCGCTACCTACAAAAAATGAAGTTATTGAATATAAGTGTTATGGGGCTGCTGTTTTTAGCAGCCTGTAGTAACAAACAATCTACAGAAAAAAAACTGCCCATATACGGCGAGCGTGAGCCGGTAACAAAAACGGTAAATGGAAAAGAGGTTACCGATACCGTTTACCATACCATACCCGACTTTAAATTTACAAACCAGTATGGCACCGAAGTAACCGCAAAATCGTTAGATAATGATATCTATGTGGCCGATTTCTTTTTTACGTCTTGCCCCTCTATCTGCCCTATTATGCATCGCAACATGCTTAATGTGTATCAGGAATTTAAGAATACGCCGGATGTAAAGATAATTTCGCATACAATTGATCCCGGTCATGATAGCGCCGCAGTATTAAAAAAATATGCTGATAATCTGGGTGTATCGGGTAATAGCTGGTGGTTTTTACAAGGCCCGAAAGAGGCTACCTACAAACTGGCCGAAAGCTACCTGACGAGTGTAGCTGAGGATAAAAACGCAGCTGGCGGCTTAGTACATGCCGGTTACTTTATTTTGGTGGATAAGCAAAAGCACATACGCGGCACTTACGACGGCACTAAACCCGAAGACACCCAAAAACTGATTACCGACATCAAAACGTTGCAGACCGAATATAAAAACAATAAAACCTCATGAAGTTCGGAATCATAGCTTTTTTGCTGGCGATTATCGGATCAATAGTTTACTCTTGCCAGAGCGAAGACAAAATTGAGTTTATGCGCTATTACAGTGCGGGGCAAGCGCTTTACAAAACTCACTGTCAAAATTGCCATGGCCAAAACGGTGAAGGTTTAGCTGCCCTTATCCCACCACTAACGGATACCGAATATTTGAAACAACACCGTAAGCAATTAGCCTGCTATTTAAAAAACGGTTTAAAGCTACCCATTTTAGTGAATGGCAAAGCCTATAACGGCGAGATGCCGCCGGCAAATTTGGCTCCTGTCGAAATTGCACAGGTGCTTACCTACGTTCAAAATTCATTCGGTAATAAGGCCAATGTGCATAATATTGACCAGGTGAATGCGGAGTTAGGAAAGTGTGAGTAGTGATAGGTTGATTGGTTGATTAAACTAAGTTATATTAATGTTAGGTAATTTTTTTTGTTTTCAACTTTCCTTTTAATTAGCAGTCAGCTACTCAACCAATCACTTCAACGACACAAACTCCGACTTTACCGGAGAAGAGAAAAACAGTGAAGCATGCTGGTCGAAATCTGAGGTATCGTCGGAGCTAGTAAAAAAATGCCGATTACCATTTTTGGTGATTTGAGAATCAATTTCAGGGTGGCGATGCAAGTAAGCTTCAAGACCGGCGGCAATGATATCACCCTGAGCAACTACTTGTATATTTTCGGGTAAATGCGTTTTAATTTTTTCCTGCAGTAACGGATAATGTGTACAAGCGAGCAGGATGGTATCTATGTCAGCCGAACGGTTTAATAACTCATCCAAGTACTGCTGCACATAATAGTCTGCTCCCGGCTTATCGTACTCGCCGCTTTCAATTAATGGCACCCATAATGGACAGGCTTGCTGATACACCTGCACATCAGGAAAAAACTTACCAATCTCAATAGCGTACGATTCTGATTGTACCGTGCCCTTGGTACCTAACACACCGATATTGCCCGTTCGGGTATAGTTACCAATTACTTCGGCAGTAGGCCTGATTACGCCTAACACCCGCTTATCATCATATAAGCCCGGCATATCCCGCTGCTGTATAGTTCGCAGGGCTTTGGCTGATGCGGTATTACACGCCAAAATAATAAGCGGGCAGCCTTGTGCAAACAGCCATTGTACGCATTCCCAAGTGTACTGATGTATTGTGCTGAACGACCGGTTACCGTAAGGTGCACGGCTATTATCTCCCAAATAAATATAGTCGTACTGCGGCAACCGTTCCGCAATAGACCGGAACACAGTGAGGCCGCCGATGCCTGAATCAAATATGCCGATGGGTTTGGTACCTTGCATGGCTCGAAAATAAAAAAAGCGGAACTATTTGTCCCGCTTTAATTTGTACTTGGTTAGGTTATATTTATTTAACGCCTAATTTCAGTTTTACAGCAGCTAACAGGTTGTCACCAACTGGCGACACTAATAAGTTAGTAGAACCTGAGTCGAAAACGTAAGTATAACCTTTTTCTTTAGCTACAGCATTCACCGCTGTTTTAGCTTTGTCAAAAAGTGGTTTGCCTAACTCATTTCTTTTCTCTTCAACTTTCTGTTGTGCAGTTTGATTATAGTCTTGCAGTCTTTTGTTGATGTCATTCAGTTCGGTTTGAGCGGCAGTACGTGCAGCATCAGTCATCGAAGCCTGACTTTTCTCGTAAGCTGCGCCTTTTGTCTGCAATTCGTTTTGCATAGTCTGAATTTGATCCATGAACGTTTTAGAGTATGCCTGTAATTGCGTACTTACTGTTTTAGTTTCAGGCATTGCATCAATTACTGCATTAAAATCAACATACCCAATTTTGCTTTGTGCGTTAGCAAAACCCGCCGTCAACATCATGAAACCTGCAACTAAAGCAACTTTAAATAATTTTTTCATTCTTCTTTCGTCTGTGTTTAATCGTGTGCTATTTTAATCAAAATAAATTTACTTTGCAAAAGTACCTGGCTTTAAACCAAGTCTGGTAATTACCGCGTCGCTTTTGTTATAACGCGGGTTAGTGTACAGCATTATTACTTCGCTATTTTTATCAAACACCATATCCAGGTTTTCGCCTTCGGCCATTGCTTGTATAGCTTTAGACACTCTTTCCTGAATTGGTTTAACCAGCAAACCACTGCGTTGTGCCAATTCTCCGTCCGGTCCAAATTTTGAACGCTGAAAATCCTTAGCAGCCTTTTCTTTATCAACAATTTCCGCTTCGCGGCGCTTTCTCATATCCGCAGTCATCAGTACCTGATCTGCCTGGTAAGCTTTGTATAAACGGTCAATCTCCTGAAAGCGGCTGTCAACCTCGCGCTGCCATTGTTCTGATAATGCTCCTAACTGTTTTTGAGACGAGGCATACTCTGGTACATGTTTCAGGATGTACTCAGAGTCTACGTAGGCAAAACGCTGTGCAAAGGCACCGGTTAAGCCCAATAAGGTAAGCGATAACGTGATTATTATTTTTTTCATCGGTAATTAATTAAATCCTCCGTTTAAGCTTTGTGCAATAGAGAAGTGAAACTGCCCTTTGTTAGCGTTAGGTATACCAGGAATGGCATCAAAACCATAACCGTAATCCAAACCAAGCAATCCAAATATAGGCAAGAATATCCGAGCTCCCACACCTGCTGAACGACGGATATTAAACGGATTATAATCCCTAAAATTGTTCCAGGTGTTACCGCCCTCAGCAAAAGTGAGCAAGAAAATGGTGGCCGACTGGCTTTGTATTACCGGGTAACGCAATTCGAGTGTAAACTTATTATAAATAGGGCTTCCCGGATTGTCCGCTCTGGTGTCAGGATTGTACCCTGAACCTACCGGAACAATGGTAAAGTTCCGGTAACCACGTAAACCGATGATTTCGCTTCCCTGTAAAAACTGATAAGTAGCCATACCGTCACCACCCAGTTTAAAACGTTCAAACGGCGATTGACCAACCAGCCTGTTATAGCTACCCAGGAAACCGAAACGGGTTTGCGACATTAACACCAATTTACCTGCCAACCGGGTAAACCATTGTGCATCAAATTTCCATTTGTGATACTCAACAAATTTATAACGCTCCTCTGGCGTTGCGATACGGTAATTAGTGTTATTAAGTAAAGAATAAGGTGGAGTAACCTGTAATGTAAAACGGATGTTTGAACCACTGGTTGGATAAATTGGCACATCCAATGAATTACGGCTTAACTCCTGAGTTAATTTGATATTGTAAGAAGTACCGTTGTTAAATAAATAGCCTGTAAAGTTGTCCAGCTTGTAATGGTCAAAGTTTAATGAGTAGTTCAACTGGAAGTAATTATCAGGCCAGTTTAAACGTTTACCCAATGTTACACCTAAACCATTAATACGTAAATAATTGTAGCGAGGATCATCCTTTGCGAAAAACCTTCCTGTTGAACTTAACTGTGTATAGGCTGATAAGCTGAAGAAGATTGGCTTTTTACCACCCAGCCATGGCTCAGAGAAAGTGAACGAGAAATTCTGGTAGTTTTTACCGTTGGCCTGGCCACGCAAACTTAACTTTTGTCCGTCACCTTTAGGCAGTGGTTTGTAAGCTTTACCGTTAAACAGGTTACGTACCGAGAAGTTGTTGAACGTTAAGCCCAATGTACCTACCAGCTGGCCGCCACCAAAACCACCCGAAAGCTCAATCTGGTCCGAAGGCTTCTCAACCACGTTGTAAATAATATCTACCGTACCATCATTAGGATTAATGTTAGTTGGTTTTGGATCCATCTTTTGCTCATCAAAGTTGCCCAACTGCGAAAGCTGACGGGTACTGCGTACAATAGCCGCTTTCGAAAATTTCTGACCAGGCTTAGTAGCCAGTTCGCGTAGTACTACCCTGTCGTTGGTTACATCGTTACCTTTTACCGATACGCGGTTAATTGTATACTGGGCACCCTCGTAAATACGAATGTTCAGGTCGATAGTGTCGTTATAGATACGGGTTTGTACAGCTTCTGAATTAAAAGTCAGGTATCCATCGTCAAGGTAAAGTGAGTTTACATCCTGTCCGTCGGGGCCACCGCCGTTTAAACGTTTGCCCAAATCTTCTTCGCTAAACACATCCCCTTTTTTAATGCGGAGCACACGGTTCAAAAATTCTGTTGGATAACGTGCATTACCCGACCAGGTAATGTTACCAAAGTAATATTTAGGACCTTCGTAAACTTTAATTTTTACATTCACCGATTCGTCATCATGGCGCCACACCGAGTCACTCAGTATTTCTGCATCACGATAACCTTTTGATTGCATTTTTTCAACCAGTGCTACTTTATCTTCTTCGTACTGGTCTTGCTTAAATTTCTTAGAACCAAAGATATTGTAAAACTTACGTTCGCGGGTTTTAGGTAAAAACTTACGTAAGGTAGCAGCCTTAAAAGCTTTGTTACCTTCAAAAATTACTTCATTGATTTTTACCTTTTTCTTTTTATCAATATTAACGTTCAGGATCACACTGTTAGAGTCGGCCGGATCACGTTGTTGTTTAATATCAACAGTAGTGTTTAGAAAACCTTTCTCGTTAAAGTGTTTTTTGATGATGGCCGTAGTGGTGCTCAGTAAGTTTTCGTTAACAATTTTACCGGTTTTATCATTCAGTTTTTTCTGCACATCTTCAACTTCGCCTTTGCGTATACCATTTAAACGCAAACGCGATAAACGTGGGCGCTCTGAAACCTGAATCTCCAGGTAAATGGTATCCAGGTTAATTTTGGTGATGTTTAACTGCACATCATCAAACAACCCCTGCGACCACATATTTTTCAGCA
>CAJYJH010000027.1 GCA_913775265.1 uncultured Mucilaginibacter sp.
AACGAGACTTATGAGCAGCACAATATCCCTAAATCGCTGTTTGGTCCGTCGCTTAAATTCCTGAAAGAGGGCATGAATGTGATCGTTTCTTTCGAGAGCGAAGAGCCTATTATGGCGCAGGTGCCTAACCACGTTGAACTGGAAATTACCTACACCGAGCCAGCCGTTAAAGGCGATACCTCATCGGGCGCATTAAAAAATGCTACGGCCGACAATGGTTTAGAAATAAAAGTGCCCCTGTTTGTAAACCAGGGCGATAAAATTAAAGTAGACACCCGCACAGGCGACTACGTAGAACGTGTTAAATAACAAACACTCTTGCCCGGCACTTGCTTTACGGCAACAACTTACCAGGTTCTAACAGTGTAGTCGGTAAGCCGGCAGCTGCTATATCAACAACAAACAAAAAGCCTTTCAGTATTTGCTGAAAGGCTTTTTGCGTTAAGGATGCCGGCACTTATATGATTCAGTTTAAAACCGGTTAAAATTTAACATTGTTATTGCCGCCCCAGCTTGGGTCAACTACTACTTTAAACTCTTGGGCCGGGGTGCCGGGCAAAGCGGCGCCGGTAATGATGGTTTTCTTGTTTTTTTCGAAGGTGATGTTTTTGATAACATTACTCGCAACCTGGTTGCCGTTAGCATTTGAGGCAGTAATGGTTACTTGTGCGGGGCCATTGCCGGGGGCGAAAAAGCCGGTCAGCTTTTTACCCCTGGTGTACCTGTCGGCGGCATCAATCCGGTAACTATAATAATGGTTGCCGTTTTCGGGTACATATTTTACTGCTCCATCTAACGTTAATGATTTTACGGCCGGTGTAACGGTCACCTGCAGTGACGTTACCTCGGGCGGCACAATATCTTCAATCACAACTTCAAACGCTGCCACGGCACGCTCAAGCTTAACGGTTTGGTTAACATCGCTTTTGCCCACGGTTAGCGTAAACGCTTTACTAAACGTATCTTTCCAGGTGGTAACCAAACCGCTGAACACGCCAAATTCAGCTTGCGAGTAATTTTTAGTACTGTCGCTTAACACTAAGTTACCCATACTGGCCGACATAAATACCTTATAGGTACCTGCGCTTAAGCTATCGGTAATGAGGCCAAAGTTATTAGACCAGTAAAATTGACTTGTTGTTTTGACGTAGGTGCCATCAGCTTTGTAAAGGCGGTAAATTACAAAGTTGGCCAGCTTTTTTGCGGTGTCGGCAGAGGCAGCGTTGAAATCGCCGGTGCCGGCAACCAGATCGGCTATGGTTAAAGTAACTTTCTGTTTTTTGCCGGTGTCTGTTTTATCTTCGTCGGGCTGCCCGCTTTTTCCGCAGCCCCAAAGGATGAGGCTCAGCAACAAAGCAGTTAATATATTTTTCATTGTTGTACAGTAAGGCGTTTGATAGGGTAGTTATACGGTTTTATTGGATGTTGTTTAAAATTTTTCGGTGCGGCCGTCTGTCCAGTATGGGTTAATGCCGATCACAAAATCGGCAGATACCGAGTTAGCCGGAAAAAGGTTTCCGGTTAGGGTAGTCATCTTATTTCTCTCAAATAGCACATTATTAATGTTTTTTGAAAGCAACTCGATGCCCGCACTGTTATAGGCGCTCAATATAAATTTAATGGGCGTTGCCGTATTGGCAATAAAAAGCGTGAAGGTTTTTGGCCCGGCCTGGTAATTAGCAGCGTCAAATTTAAGGTCCATAGTTTTATAAAGCCCTGAGCCTTCATAAGGTGTGGCAATCGGTAAAACCAACGGCAGATTTGTATACTCACCCTGGTATTGTATTTTAAGCTGGCTGATGGCTTTAGGCAAACCATCAGGCAGTACAATCTGGCAGCCGGCCACGGCGCGCTCCAAACGTATGGTTTGGCTTAAGTCGGTATTACCTACAGACAGATCAAAAGCCTTGCTAAAGGCATCGGGCCAAAGCGCGTTATACTCAAGCGGGCCAAAATAGCTGTTGTTGTAGGTTAAGTCTTTACCGGGTACTCTAAGCTCAGTTTTACTGGCTGCAACAAACACTTTGTAGTTGCCGGCCGCTAAACGGTCTGTAATGCTGCCAAAGTTTGCGTCGGTGCTTTTCTGGTCAATGCTTTTTATCCATATTCCGTTAGCATTGTAAATACGGTAATACAGGTAACTGGCGTAATTTTTAAGCGTATCGCCAAGGGCGTTAGTGGCTTTGGTTGGCGAGGTGCTTAAAGTAGTGGTAGTGGCCTTAACGCCCGTCATGGTAAAATTGACCGCATGCAGCGGTGCCTGCCCGGCGGTGTCATCTATGCCGGGCTGGTTTGTTTTTTTGCAGCTAAACACCGCAAGTAACAATATCAGGGCGGCGCAGCCCTTTATCATAGTTAAAAATCTTTGCATCATGTAATGGTGTTAGGCGTGTTAAAATTTAAGGGTGCCGGTTGTCCAGGTTGGGTCGGCCGTTACGGTAAAAGCACCTGTTGGGTTAGTAACCGGCGTAAACAGGTTACCCGTAATAATACTGCGCTTGCCCGCTTCAAACTGTATGCTACGTACTGTTTTTTGGGCTACCACCTCGCCGGGGCCGTTATAAGCGGTAATCACTACATCAGTTGTGGCCGAGGTGTTACCTACATTGCCCTCAAAGGCTTTATTTTTTAATCCCTTATCGGCTGATGTTAACGAGTAATTTTTAGTGGCGCCAAAAAGAGATTCAGAACGTCTCCCGGTAAAATAGTAGTTAGCATTATCCCTGGTAATTTGTACCGATATTTTGGCAACACCCTCGGGGATGGCATCTTCTATCACCACCCTGAAGGCCGACATCACGCGGTCGAGCCGTACGGCCTGGCTAACGTCAGCGCTGCCTACCGTTAACTGGAAGGCTTTGGCAAAAAAATCTGGCCAGCCGGTTGAGGCCGTGTTGCGGTAGTACGAATTGTCAGGAGTTTTTGTGTCAATAGTGGTATAAACCTCGTCTTTAGACGCTGCTATATACACCATATATTTTCCGGCAGGCTGCAGGTCGTAAATGGTACCAAACTGCGCATCGCGCGAGTATTGTTTAATATCCTTAACCCATAAACCCTGGCTGTTAAAAATGCTATAGTAAAGAAAATTAGCATAGTTTCTGATGGTGTCGCCAACAGCTGCCGTAGCTTTACCGCCGGTGCTCATGGTTTTGGTGGTGGTGGTCAGGTCGTCAACCGTAAACTTAACGGCGTGGCGGGTAGTATCTGCAGGCATTGATGAGCCTGTTATTACATCTGCTTTGCGGCAGCTAAACAGCAATACAGGGGCAAATAATAGGAGTATGATTTTTTTCATTGATTGCTAAGCGATTTGAAAATAAAATAAAGCCGGCGTGAGCGCTGCAAGTGCAGGGCTCGTTACATAGCGGTGTTCTTAAACGTCCAGTTGGTTTGCTGGGCACCAGCATCCGTCAGGCTGGTAGTAGCCTTCATGTTAGCCGGGGTAAAAAACGAACCGGTGATGGTAAGGCGCTGGTTAATTTCAAATTTTACGTTCTGCATTACTTTTTTAGCCACCAGCACGCCTTTACTGTTGTAAGCCGCAATCTCAAACTCAACATTGCCCGAGCTGTTGATCACATAGGCCGAAAAGGTTTTGTTTTTTTTACCCGCATCGGCTTCGGTAAGCGCATACTCGTAGCTACTTGGCGAACTACGGGATTTTGGAGTTGCGTCTAAATCCAGCCCATGGCTTTCATACTTTAATGATAATGTAACCTTGGTGACATCAGCAGGTATGGCATCTTCAAATACTAAACTAAACGCACCTACTATTCTTTTAAGCTTTACCGCCTGTGTAACCGGCTGGTCGGTCACGGTTATTTTAAATGATTTGTGAAAGGTGTCGTTCCAGTTATTGCTGGGGCTTCCGGAACCAAAACCTAAAACAGAATAAGGAGACGGTGAGTTGGTGCTGAAACTGAGCGGATTATTAGTGGCAGCAGCAATAACTACCGAATAGTTGCCGTTGGACAGCCGGGTGCTTATGCTGCCAAAATCTTTGTCGGTTTTGGTTTGGTTAACATACCAAACCATAAAACCCGCTTCGTTGTAAATGCTGCAGTGCAGGTAATCGGCGTAATTGCTCAGGGTATCGCCCACGGCCATGGTGGCCTTGCCGCCCGGGGCACTCAGGGTTTCTTTGCCGATGTTAAAATCGGCCACGGTAAATTTAACATCGTGTTTTGCGGCTCCGGATTCGGTTTGGCCGGTTTGCTCAGCTTTGCGACAGGCAAAAAGTACGAGCATCAGTGATAAGACAGGTATAAGTTTTTTCATCAAATTATAAAGTGTGCATTACAAAGGTACCTCGGTTTGCTTAATAATTTATTAATTAAAATATTAAGTTACTCG
>CAJYJH010000028.1 GCA_913775265.1 uncultured Mucilaginibacter sp.
TTTTTCGCGTTTAAAAAGCCTCGTTCAGCCCTAAAAAGAATCCTTTAGAACCGTATTTACCAAAAGCGTAATCGAGGCATAAGTTGGTACGGGTGGCTTTATTAAACAATACCCGCAGACCGCCGCCCCCGCCGGGTTGCCACTTTTCAAATAGTTCGGTACCTACACCATCTTTAGCCGTTTGCACGTTAGCAAATGCAACGCCGCTAATGAATTTATTGCGTGTAATCGGGAAACGATACTCAGCCTCCGAGTAGTTAAATTGCGTGCCCTTAAAATAACCAATGGTATAACCACGACCACTGCGTAAGCTTGGATCTTTAGCTGTGCCGGGCAACTCTAGGTAAGGCACCGCACCGGTTACTACGTACGAGCCCCAATTCCACAAAGCAATTACGTGTTCGGGATTGCGGCGTGAGAGGCTGAAGTATTTTCTAAAATCAGTGGTAAATATGGTAGCATTTTTACTGCTGCCCATCCAGCTTTGATTTGCCCTCAAGCCTACGTCGGCATAAATACCTTTGTATGCCCTGTTCTGGTTGTCGCGCGTTGTATATTCGGCGCTAAAAATTAACCCATTGGCGCTGTAGTTGCTGCCGTTAAAGCCGTAACGTTCGTTGTAAATGTTGTAAGGTGTAAGCGCAGTGGTTGAGCGCTTGTCTTCAATATTTCTTCGGATGTCGAATGATACACCAGCACCTACAAAAAAGTCTTTAGCTATATTTTTATAAACTTTTTCCCTGAAATTGTAGAACATAGAGTTATAGGCAAAAGGTTTCCGGTCTGCATTCACCAACGCCTGGTCGGCTGCACTGCCATTGTTAGCTTGCCCTATACCCAAGCCAAAATCGGGAGTAACAGTCTTGGCTACAATGAGGCTGCCCTGCAAGTTCCATTTGTTGCCGGATGTAAACACATTGTGGTTAATGTAAAAGTAAATAATGTTTTTAGTGGTTATGGAAGCAGACGTAGCTGCTACTGACAGCAGCGTGTTAGGATCATTACCTAACTTACGGCCGGCCACTGCCTTAATGCCAATCTGAAAACCGATACTGGGATTAGCTGCAATATTAGGTATAACGGTGATGCCTGATTTCTTTTTTAATGGATCGGGTTTTCTGTGAGGATGTAAAATATCATTTACCAAGTCACCAAAATCGTACTGCTTATACAACGTATCTACCACACGTGGACTTTTGCTTTGCAAGTGGCGCAGTGAGTCGGCTTTTAACGAATCGACAGGGGCGGTAGCTTGAGCAAAAGTATCATTGTAGGCGCCGATTAATATAGCGAATAACACAAATTGAGCCGCCCCAAGCCCCTTAGTAATATGAATAAAACGTTTCTTCAAAACCGTGAGATTAATGAATTGCCACAAGTAATAAAGTTGTACAATTGAATTACAAACGAATTGTTTGATGATAAGCGTCTGTACAACGTCAAGAAACTAAAAGCTCTGACTCCTGTCCCTGTCAGAAACTGGGTTCTTACTAAAGGCATAATTTCCATTTTATCTGCTCCGGAAGATGGCTATATTACAACACTTGAATATAACCTGATACCGCATGAAACATATTGTCACTCTTACGTTGAGCCCGGTAGTTGATAAAAGCACTACTGTTGAAAAGATCGTAGCCGACCAGAAACTGATTTGTATTGAGCCAAGGTTTGAAGCGGGGGGCGGAGGTATCAATGTGTCGCGCGGATTGAAACGGTTGAACATAACATCATTGGCTGTGTTCCCGTCGGGTGGCTTAACCGGGCAGCATTTACAGGATTTACTCAAAGCAGAGCATATCAACCAGATGCCGGTACTTACCGAGAAAATGACCCGCGAAAACTTTATCGTCATTAACCGCGAGATACATGAGGAATATCGTTTCGGGATGCCTGCCGTAGAGTTATTGCCTAAAGAAGAGCGTGAGATACTTAGCGTGATCAGGAAGCTTTTGCCCAAACCCAAGTTTATAGTGGTAAGCGGAGGAATGCCGCCGGGCCTGAGTCCTGACTTTTTAGCCAAAGTTGCCCGAATAGCACAGCAGGACGAAGCTAAACTCATTGTAGATACCTCGGGGGAGGCACTGAAGTATGCCGTGGAAGAAGGGGTTTATTTATTGAAACCTAACCAGGCAGAATTAAGCAAGCTTACCGGAATAGATATTAAAGACGTTAGTGCGGTTGAGGCAGCTGCAAAGCAAATTATTGACAAAGGCAAGTGCCAGATTATCGTAGTGTCTTTAGGTGCCCAGGGTGCTTATGTGGCTACCCGTGGCTTTAGCGAATTTGTCGAAGCACCACCCGTAGAAAAACGCAGCACCGTTGGCGCCGGCGATAGTATGGTAGCTGGGATGGTTTATGCCTGCGAAAAGGGAATGGACATCCGTCAGATGGTACGCATGGGCATTGCCTGCGGCAGTGCCGCCACAATGAACCCCGGACCGGAGCTTTTTAATAAGGCCGACGCTGAGAAACTGTTTCAGCAAATGATGAATAGAATGAAATAGTTACGACTTACTATGGTGTTGTTACAGCAACTGGTAGAATTTTACCGTTAAAAAACTTATGACCGGTGGTGGCAAAGTCGGCAATATATTTACCCATTTCAAACGCCATTACCGGCGACTGATAATCCGGGAAAGCTTGTTCCAGCATTTCGGTTTGGGCCGAACCTAAGGCCAGGCAATTAACGCTGATCTGCCTGTCTTTTAATTCTAAAGCCAAACACTCGGTTAAAGTATGCAGTGCGCCCTTGCTGGCCGAGTATGCTGCTAAACCGGTAAACTTTACACTGCCCTGTACGCCGCCCATGCTGCCAATGTTTACAATGTGCCCGCCCTGGGTAATCTGGGGTAACAGGTTTTGTATCATGCGCACGTGGCCAATATAGTTGCTTTGCAGCATCTCTATAAAATCGCCTTCGTGCAGTTTTTCAAAAGGTTTGTTTACCAGGGCGCCAGCATTGTTAATCAACACATCAACCTTACCCTCAAACCGGGTGTTGATAAACTGTTGCAAACCTGCATACTCATCGTGTACAATGTCAAAAGCTATCGGGTAAAGTGTACAGTCGGGGTTTAAGCCTTTCGCTATTTCCAGCAAACGGGTAAGTTTATCCTGCGAGCGCGCCAGGGCAATCACCTGATAATTGTTCTGTAAAATTAATTCCAATACGGCTTCAAAACCTACGCCGCTGCTTGCTCCGGTAATAACTATATTCATGGTACACTAAATATTATAAAGGTTTTGAGCTAACGTTTATGGTTAGCTCAGGTTTGGTTTAGCTTGCTCTTCTTCGGTATCTTCCTCAATCACAATAGGCGGAAGGCCTTCCTGCAGTTTGTTTTCATTGAAAACGTAATACACGCCAATCAGCGATACAATAGCCGATACTACGTAAAACGACAAACTTACAAACACCGCCAAACTGGCGTTCATGTGAAATATGCCCGACAACCAGGTAAAAATGTACTCGCGTGCACCCAATCCGCCCAAAGTAAAAGGAAACACCGCCGCTAATGATGACATTAAAAAGCTAAGCAGATAAGGCGCAAACTTGCCGTTAAAATGCAGCCCTAGTAAGATTAATAATATGGTAAGTACCTGTAATGATTGTACACCCAAGGCCTTCAAATGCGCCTCAAAAAAGTAATGAGTGTACTCTTTAAAAAAGCGGCGCATTACCAGGTAGTAAATGGCAGTTCCTCCTAAAAATACACTCAGCGGAATAGCAATGTGAATATGTATCTGCGGCACAAATAAAATAAGTGCCATCGTTATAAAACCAATCGCCCAAAAGCCGCTCAACCTATCGAACAAAATGGCCCAAAACACTTTTTTAGCAGGCAGATTATAGCGTTGATTAAGCAGATAGATTTTATAGCCATCGCCGCCAATACCACCCGGCAGGCATAGGTTGTAAAACATACCCAGCAGGTATAATCTTAAGTTAAACCTAATATCCAGACGCAGGTGAATAGATTTAAAATAGCTTAACAGGCGGGAGGCCGATACGATAGTTGACGTAAAAAAACAAAGCAGTGCTGCAACCATCCACCATGGGTTAGACTGAGCAATTAAACCTTTGACTTTTCCTATTTCAATTTTGCTGAATACGTAATAAAGTAAGGCAGAGGTTACTGCAATTTTGAGCAGCAGTTTGGTAATGCTCCAGAGCGTATCTTTCCAGGTTTTGGGCTTGGCAGCTTTTTCTTTAGCTATCATGTATGCCTGCAAAACTATGAAAAACAAATTAAACCAATTTATTCAGGCCAAAAAGCTTACGATTTGATGAATGACTGGTGTAGCTAAATGATTGATTTTTAGTGATATTTTTTTAATTAGATTAACAGATATACATCTGTATGTAATAACTTAAACCGTGGCCCAAGTATTGCGGAGGTAGCATCAGTAATTAATGTATAATCCGTATTTTTGCGCAAATTTTAAAAGCCCATGAGCAAAGTAAAAGTAGGTTTGGTACAGATGAGCTGTACGGCTGATAAACAGCAGAATTTACATAAAGCTATTGAAAAGGTACGCGAGGCTGCTGCTAAAGGCGCGCAGATTGTGTGCTTGCAGGAGCTTTTTACCTCGTTGTATTTTTGTGACGAGGAAAATTACGACAACTTTCAGTTGGCCGAAGCTATTCCGGGCCCATCAACCGATGAGCTTTCTAAGGTAGCTGCCGAGCTGGGCGTTGTAATTATTGCCTCATTGTTTGAGAAGCGTACACAGGGTTTGTATCACAACACCACTGCGGTATTGGATGCTGATGGTGCTTACCTGGGCAAATATCGTAAAATGCATATTCCGGACGATCCGGGCTTTTACGAGAAGTTTTATTTTACCCCAGGCGATTTAGGTTATAAAGTTTTCAATACCAAATTCGCAAAAATCGGCGTATTAATCTGTTGGGACCAGTGGTATCCTGAAGCTGCCCGTATCACCGCTTTAATGGGAGCCGAAATACTATTCTATCCAACCGCAATCGGCTGGGCATCTACACAGGATGTCGACACCAATACCGAGCAATACAACGCATGGCAAACCATACAGCGTTCGCATTCGGTAGCCAACGGCGTACACGTAGTAAGTGTTAACCGTGTAGGCGAAGAGGTAGGTTTGAAATTCTGGGGCGGATCTTTCGTGTCTAACCCATTTGGTAAAGTTATTTTCCAGGGTGATCACCAGGAAGAACAGGTTACTGTGGTTGATTTGGATTTGGCTAAAACAGATTATTACCGTACTCACTGGCCGTTCTTACGTGACAGACGAGTGGAAACTTATCAGCCTATTACTAAACGACTGTTGGACGATGAATAAGTTAGAAAATGCTCCCGCCGGAAAAGGTTTTACTTTTCCGGCCGAATGGGCTAAGCATACGGCTACCTGGTTAAGCTGGCCGCATAAAGAAGCTTCGTGGCCCGGCAAAATCGATACTATTTATGCTAAGTACTGCGAATTCATCAAAGAAGTTGCAGCAGGCGAGTTGGTGCGCATTAACGTGGCTAACCAGCATATGGCCGATTTTGCCAAACAGCATTTGCAGCAGGTTGGGGTAGATTTAAACCGCATTCAGTTCTTTGAATTTCCTACTAATGATGCCTGGTGCCGCGATCATGGTCCGGCGTTTTTGATTAACCCTAATACCAAACAAAAAGTAGTGGTAGACTGGGGTTACAACGCCTGGGGCGGCAAATATCCGCCGTTTGATTTAGACGACGTGATTCCTACCCGTATTGCCGAGCATTTTGATTTGCCGGTTTATTATCCGGGTATTGTGATGGAAGGTGGTTCCGTCGATTTTAACGGTAAAGGCACAGTATTAACTACTACTGCTTGTTTACTAAACGAAAACCGTAACCCGCACCTTAATCAGCAACAAATCGAAGAACACTTGCAAAATTATTACGGCGTAGAGCAGGTGCTTTGGCTAGGTGATGGTATTGTTGGCGATGATACCGACGGGCACATTGATGATATAACCCGCTTTGTAAACGAAGATACCGTGGTTACCGTGGTTGAAGAAAACAAAAACGACGAGAACTATCACATCTTGCAAGAGAATTTGCAGTCTTTAAAAAGCATGCGTTTACTTAATGGCAAGCAGTTAAACATTGTGGAGTTACCGATGCCTACACCGGTTATTCACGAAGATCAGTTGCTACCTGCTTCGTACGCTAACTTTTACATCAGTAACGCCGCCGTAGTGGTGCCTACTTATCGTTGTGCCAGCGATGATAAGGCATTAGATATATTGCAGCAATGTTTTACCGACCGTAAGGTGGTGGGCATTGATTCTACTGACATTATCTGGGGTTTAGGTAGCTTCCATTGCCTGAGTCAGCAAGAGCCTGAAGTTTAAAAAGATTTCTATTTAGATAGCAGCGGCCCGATCATTGATCGGGCCGCTTTGTTTATAGGGTAAGCCCCAATTATAAAGATGAACAGTGGGCGATCATCAACGAGCCGGGCATATCTAACCTGAAAAAATGAACCGGCATAAATTTTCACCGACAAAATTGTACGTTTTACCGAGGATGTTGCTCCGGTAACCTAATCACTATAGGTATAGATTAACATATACTATAGTTTTACATCATCAAAATAATTAATCATGAGTATCGAATCATCATATGCCAACCGTCCGAAAAATAACGGTAAAGTTTTCATCGGATTAATTTTACTGGTTTTGGGCACCCTGTTGTTGGTGCGCCAGTTTACCTTTTTCTTTTTCCCTAGCTGGGTATTCAGTTGGCCAATGTTACTTATCGTGATTGGCCTGTTCAGTGGCTTTAAACACGATTTCAAAAATTCATCGTGGTTTGTGATGGTAGTAATAGGCAGTGCATTTTTGCTGGGCCGTTTAATACCCGGATTAAATTTACGTGCTTACTTCTGGCCTTTAGCCATTATGGGACTGGGCATCTGGTTAATTATTAAGCGTAACCAAACGCCTGCCAACATGAAAAAATGGGCGCAGAAAAAAGAAGAAGTGAAGTTTGACTTTGCTCCCGAAGCCGACTACGTGGTGAAACCTGAAGGCACTGAGAAAAACCAGGAAAGCTTTGCCAGTGATACTGATCCGCTTGGCGATAGTTACCTGGATGCCGTTTCGGTATTCGGCGGCATCAAGAAAACCATTCTGTCTAAAGACTTTAAAGGTGGCGAGATCGTGAACATTTTTGGTGGCGCTGAACTCGATTTTACCCGTGCCGATATCAACGGCATCGTGATGATTGACATTACCCAGGTATTTGGTGGTGTAAAATTACTGGTGCCTCCGCACTGGCAAGTACGTTCGGACATTGCCGCCATATTTGCGGGTATTGATGATAAACGCTTCAGCAACGCAGGTGCCCAAAGCCCCGATAAAATACTGGTACTCAAAGGTACATCCATTTTTGGAGGAGTAGATGTACGTAGTTTTTAACCTTTAAAATATAACAATCATGAACTGGTATCTCATCATCGTCAGCATTTACACTATTTTAAAGTTAGTTATTGCCTTTTTTGCTGCTCCGGTAGGATAGCCGATAAAGCAAATTTCAACCCATCCTCAAATTACAATTCTATTCAATGGCTGCTTCGCTAACGGTATTCAAAAGGTTTAACCTCGCTCTGATTATAGGCGGGGTTACCTGGATGGCCGCTCATTTATATTTGATACACGATTTTGGTTTTGATTGGTACGTAGCCGCTATTGATAGCACAGTAAGCATTGTGCCGCTTGGCGCAGCTTGCTGGCTTATTGACAATAACCTGCGTTACTATCAACCCGGCAAAGGCAGCTATATCAATTTACTAATATGGTGTTTAACACTGGCTGCAGCCTGCACAGCCGCCGTTTGGTGGATTTTGCCCTATTTAAACGTTGGCGATACCTTTAGCGTCTTTTTACGGCAATCGCTCATCTTAAGATTTGTAACCAGCTTTTTGGCTATTGGCTGGATGGCCATGATCAGCCTGATCTGGTACGTACAGCAAGACCAAAAAGAGAACGAAAAACGTAAGGCCGAGGCCGAAAAGCTGGCCCGCGATGCCGAGCTTTATAACCTGCGCCAACAACTGCAACCTCACTTTTTATTCAATAGCTTAAACTCTATTAACGCGCTGATTGGTTTTAAGCCTGATGAGGCCCGCCGCATGATACATCAACTATCTGACTTTTTACGCGGCACATTGAAAAAGGACGACCAGCAACAGGTAACGTTAAGTGAGGAGCTGCAACACCTGAACCTTTATCTGGATATCGAAAAGGTGCGTTTTGGTCATCGGCTGCAAACCGAAATTAGTTGCGATGACCGGTGCAATAAAAGTATGTTGCCACCATTATTGTTACAGCCTATTGTAGAGAACGCCATTAAATTCGGTTTGTATGATACCACCGGCGAGGTAACCATTAGTATACGTGCCGAGATGGAGGATAACTATCTGTCTATTATGGTACAAAACCCTTACGATCCGCAAACTGCCCGTCCGCGGCATGGTACAGGTTTTGGCATACGGGGGATACAACGCCGGCTTTATTTGTTGTTTGCCCGTAACGACCTGGTGGAAACTTTCCAAAATGATGATATATTTACCATCATGATTAAAATTCCACAGGCATGAAGCGCGTACTGATTATTGATGATGAACCATTGGCCCGGATGGTAGTGCTGGAGTATTTACAGCCCTTTAATAACCAGTTGCAGGTAATGCAGGAGTGTGGCGATGGTTTTGAAGGGATTAAAGCTATAATGCAACACCAGCCCGATCTGATTTTTCTGGATGTGCAAATGCCGAAAATTAATGGCTTTGAAATGCTGGAACTGGTAGAGCAGCCGCCTCAGGTAATTTTTACCACCGCTTTTGACGAGTATGCCATTAAAGCATTTGAAGCTCACGCAGTAGACTACCTGTTAAAGCCGTTCAGTCGTGATCGTTTTAATAAAGCGGTAGAGAAGTACCTGTCGCAAAGCGGTACCACTCCTGCGGCTAAAACTACCGAAGCTTTGTTAGATAGTGCTTCGCAATCTCCGGCGCAGCATGAGCGTATTGTGGTAAAAACCGGTACTAAAGTCAAAATCATTCCGGTACATGATGTAGAATATTTAGCAGCCGATGATGATTACGTAAGTATTCACACCGCAGAGGGTTCGTTTTTGAAAAATAAAACCATGAGTTTTTTTGAGCAAACTTTGGATGCCCGTCAATTTGTGAGGGTACACCGCTCTTACATGATTCGCATTTCAGAAATTACCCGTATTGACCCATACGAAAAAGATACTCACCTGGCCATCCTTAAATCGGGTGCCCGCATACCGGTGAGCAAAACAGGGTACGTAAAACTGAAGCAGGTACTGGGGATTTAATTCACAATTTAGCCAGCTCCCAAACCATTTCTTCGACCGGGGCCGCTAAAAAGGAAGCTTTAAATTCGTCGTTATTTTTATATTGCAACTGCTGTAACAGGCGTTTTTCAACCCGTACCTCAAAACTTTCAGTTTCAAAGGGCCACGGCTTAATGGTTAGTTTACCATCAGCTAACTGCTGCATCTTGTACTTTCTTTTAGCCGGACCCTGGCTCACCTCAATATCGCGTTGTTCGGGTTGCACCTCGTTGCGGCAAAGTAACAGTGAGCAGGCATCGCACCATTCCAGTAAATAATAAATGCGGCTGGCTTCGGTTTGGCTGATATTTAAATCTTCGCGCCATTGCCTTTGTAGTTGGGCTTGTTCCTGTAAAAAAGATTTAACTAAAGGATTGCTGCTTTCTTCTTTCTTGTATAAAAAGTCCATATGCATGGAGGTGAGCAGCGCAATATATCGGCTTTTAGACAGCGAAAAATTGCCTAAGCACCGGCAGTGTTCGGGATCAAACAATTGCATGTCAAAGTTTAGTGGACCACCTTGCGGTGTAAGCAAATTGTTAGATTCCAGTTCCGTACGGGCATCATCATGCTCGGCAATGGCCAGCAACGTTTCTGTCCAGCGTTTGGGGCGTTCTTTAACTGCCCACTGAGCGGCAAGCTGTGCTGCCAGCACACCATGAGCACGTTGCGTTATAATCTCCCATCCTTGCTGTGTATAATTAACAATCATGATAACCCTTTAATTATTATTTAATGGCTAAACTGTAAAACATGACTAAATGTGTGGTTAAACTTTAATTAAGTTCGATAATCAAGCTGAGCAAACTAATACAAAGCTTCACCCTCCGAGCTTTTTGGGATGATGCCCTTCCACTTCAATATGCTGTTAAACAAATCGGCGGTACGGGCGGCATGGGTATGCCATCCTTTTTGATTGTAAATAAGCGGCACATGCATATGAGACCTGTGCAATGAGCCATGCGATCCCAAATGTTCAGGGTATTCCCAAAAATCACGAAGATCATAACCTACTCGGGCACTAACGACAATATCGCCCGCCCGACGGCTCCGGAACAGTTGATGAATTTGATATAGAGCATCCGGATACTCGCTGTTGAATGTAATTTCCAAAGCCTCGCGATGTCCTTCAGCTTTAAGATCATTACCCAACATGAGCGGATCGGCGCTTTCGGGATGATAGCTGAAAGTGTCTTCCTTAACTCGAATGACGGCTTTACCGTCGACGTTATGAACAACATAACTTTGCTCTTCATCACCACGATATATGGCAAAGTCTACTGCCTTTTCTTTTGTCAAGCTATCAAGGCGCGATTCACCCATAGCCGTATGTATCTCTCGCTCGCGCAAAACATTATCACCTTCATGATTAAGCAGATGGATGCTGCCGAACGAGTTGCCGGATATCATGACGGCCGACTTAGGATTGCTTTTCCAGATAGTAGGATAATAAACTGATTTGAGCCCTTGGTTGGTCATCCAGTCGCCCAGATCCAGATGTTCTGTAGTAGGGGTAAGGCCATGGTCAGAAGTCATGATGAATAGTGTATCTTCCCACCAGCCCTTCTTCTCCAGTAACTCCCGTACTTCGCCCAAGCTGTTATCCACAATTTTATAAGCCTCAATAGTACGTGGATCACGCACATGGTGGTAGTGCGAGTCCCAATCCACACTCGGAAAAACGGCAAACAAAAAATCGAAATCTTTACCTGAGTGCAGCATCTCCATAATGCGCTGGTGCCCCTGCAAATCAATGGGGTGATGCCTTTTCCAAAAGTGGGCACGGGTATACAATAAGCCTTTGCCTTTTTTGCCTAAGTCGTACTCATCGGGCACGTTTCGGGTAATCATGTTGTACAAATTGTACGATTCGCCCATTAGCTCAAACAGCGTAGCTTTATCAGTCGGCATATCGGTATTAAACCAGGCAGCTTCAGGGCCGCAATAAGAACGCATGGCATTTTTATTCCACCGCGTACGTTTAAACTCTTTTTTATCAAACCAGCGGATGCCGGTAATATCCATAGTGCCCGGAAAGTGCCCTGTTAAAAATGGCAAATAGGCAGGCCCGGTGGTAGACGGGAAGCAGGTTGTAGCTTTGCGATAAGTGCCCTCATCTATAATTTTTTTAATATTGGGGAGTAATCCTTGGTTAATGAGTTCGGGCATGATTTCGCTGTGTGCGCCATCAACTAAGTAAAACAGGGTGCGTTTTTTTTGTGACATCAATAATTTGAAATGTTGTTGAGTTTAAACCGGCCGTTTGATAGAGTATTTCATGGGTAAGCGTCTTGCTTATTTTTTTAACATCTACGCGGCTTAATTGATTTTTGTAACCAACGTAAAACTACCAAGAGTAAAAAAACGTAAACTACCCTTAACGCTGTGAAGAAAAAATTAAGTATGAGATGCCTGACGGTTCGCACAAAAACACAAAATTTGTGTTATAGCTTACATTCAATGCCGGTTCATATCTTTACACTAAACAACCAGCCTCATAAATCTCGATGCTCTTAAAAAAACATTGTATTACTTTTATAAGTTTTGCGGCCATAATGGGTTTGCTGCCGCTGACTGCCTACAGCCAGGCCAAACGAACGGCCGACAGCATTACCGTAGCCATCGAACCTGATTACAACAAAGTAACCGGTTTTCATCGCTTAATGTTAGGTGCCAACTACCGCAAGGAATGGGCCACACCAGTGAGAGTTCGTATTATCAAACTCGGACAAGAAAAAGGTGGCCTGAAGGTAGAACAAAAGGGTGGCGGTATGCAAACCAAATCTTTGCGTTTGGTAGATAATACTGGTCAGGAATGGGTACTGCGTTCGGTGCAAAAATATCCGGAACGGGTGTTGCCGCCCAACTTACGTAAAGGTTTAGCTAAGGCCATCATTCAGGATCAAACCAGTACGGCAAATCCCTTCGCCTCGCTGGCGGTACCTATTATGGCAGATGCCTTGCAACTACCGCACTCTAATCCCGAAATAGTTTATGTGGGCGATGACCCGGCATTAGGAGAGTTCAGGAAAGATTATAAAAACAGCGTTTACCTTTTTGAGGAGCGCGAACCTTTAGAATCTGAGAAAACAGATAACACCAAAAAGGTACAAAAGAAACAGCGCGAAGACAACGATGTGCGGGTTGACAGTAAACTGGTTTTGCGTGCGCGTTTGCTGGACATGATTATCGGTGACTGGGACCGGCACGATGACCAATGGCGTTGGGATAAAGACAAAACCAAGAAAGAAACTATCTATACACCCATACCGCGCGACCGCGACCAAGTGTTTTATAAAACCTCGGGCGTGTTGCCCTGGATAGTGGCCCACCAGTATTTGAAAGCTAAGTTTCAGCCCTTTAAAGACGAGATCAGGACCATAGGCGAATGGAATTTTAACGGGCGATATTTTGACCGATATTTTTTAAACGAGTTAAACGAAGAAGATTGGAAAGAACAAATACAATACGTACAAACACATTTAACTGATGATGTAATATCAAAGGCGGTACATAAAATGCCTAAACAGATATTTGCGTTATCAGGTGATAAGATTATCAAAACCACCATTGCGCGTCGTGACAACATGACCAAGCAGGGGCTGGAATATTACCGTTTTATATCAGGACAGGTTGACGTACCTGCCAGCGAAAAAAATGAGCAGATTGATGTTGAGTTGCTGGATAGCGGTAAAGTGAGCCTGACTGTTCGTAACATTAAAAAAGATAACAGCCTGGGCCGCGAGGTTTACCAGCGGGTGTTTGATCCTGAAGTTACGCACGATTTACGGATATATGGTTTTGGCGGCGGCGACAAATACGAAGTGACCGGCTCAGGTAAATCACCAATCAAGATACGTATGATCGGTGCACCGGGGGGGGATACTTATACAGTAAGCCCTGATGTGAACGACAAACGCAACCTGTACATTTATGACCGTAAGGATGAGGCTAACGTGTTTCCTAAGCGTAGTCAGGCAAAGATCACTACCGGAACGGATACCTCGGTAACGGCTTATGACCGTAAAAATTTCCAGTACAATAGGTCTGAGCCTATTATTTCAGCCCGTTATAATAATGATTACGGAGTGATTTTAACATTGGGTTACGCTTATACAAAGCAAGGTTTCCGTAAAAGTCCTTATGAATGGCGCCAAGAGTTTTTAGGTAGTTATGCATTTGGCCGGCAATCGTTTAGGTTTAATTATAACGCCGACTTTAAAGGACTCATAGGTAATAACGATTTATTAATTAAAGTCACTTCCCGCGGTCCCCATAACATTAGTAACTTTTTTGGTGTAGGGAACGAAACTTTTTTTAAGAATGATGACGATGATGATCGTGACAAAAGCCGTATTTCGTTTTTCCGTAATCGGTATGATTTTGTTTACGGTGATGCCCGCTTAGCCCATACTTATGGTAAGGTTAAAGTGAGCGGCGGTATTACCGGGCAATTTTACTATGCTAATGGCTCCGAAAATACGAACCGCTATTTAGCCATCTATGATGCTCAAAACCCCGACGAGAAAGTATTTGACACCAAAGTATACGCCGGTTTAGTTACCGGGGCAGAGGTTGATACTCGTAACAACCCGATAATAACCACAAAAGGTATTTACTGGAACACTACGCTTTCAGGCCTGCAGCAAATTAACGGAAAAAACCGTCGCTATGGTCAGTTACAAAGCGAGTTTAGCTTTTATTTGAATCCGGACAGAGATTCTGTTTTTGTATTAGCAGGTCGTTTTGGCGGCGGCACTACTTTTGGTAAGGCAGACTATTTTCAGCAATTAAAATTAGGTGGCACTGATAACCTGCGTGGTTTCCGTACTTGGCGCTTTACCGGTAAGAGTATGTTGTATAACAACATCGAAGCAAGGTTAAAACTGTTTGATTTTAACGCCTACCTATTCCCGGGCACTTTCGGTGTAATTGGCTTTAACGATGTTGGTCGTGTTTGGACGCCTGGCGAGTCATCCTCTAAATGGCACGACGGATATGGTGGTGGTATTTTTATACTGCCTGCAGAATTATTCCTGATCCAGGCTACTTACGGCCGGTCCAACGAGGGCCATTTTGTATACGTAAATTTAGGGTACCGTTTTTAAGCGGGAACAACTAACGATACCTAATGTATTTGATACACGAGCCGATATAGCGTCAGAGTTATATCGGCTTAATTATTTAAAGGCTTCAACTGCAAACAGCTATTAACGGTATCAATCAGTTCACTTAAATCGAATGGTTTGGCAATAACCGCATCACAGCCAAAGCTAAAAAAGTCGGTTTTATTAGTGTAAGCAGAAAAAATAATAACGGGGATTCTATGAAGATCTTTGTGGGATTTAATTCTGCGACAAATCTCACCTCCGTTATCATCCAGTAATTTATAATCAAGGATGATGAGGTCGGGGTAATAATCTTCGGCTACTGTAACAATATTTTTGCTGTCGGAGGTGCTCTTTACTTCAAAATGCTCATAAGTAAGTACTTCATGAACTACTTCAAGTATGTCCATGTTGTCATCAAGTACTAATATTTTTTTGAGCATAAACTAATTAAAAGGTAATTGAGCCGGGTACAGCAATTGCAAAAGCACAATATTAACAGCTAATTGAACTGAAAATAAAAGCTTTTTTGCGCTGCCATACACAAATCTAATAAAATACTCTACAAATCCAATAGAGTGTAGCAAACACTCGTAGGCTTATGACTGCGTAATGATTTGAAAGGCATTAATGAAACTTGCCCAAGCTTTTTTTTGAGTTTAAATAATTAAGAAGTAGCCCGGTTATGCTTCGGCCATTTTGCACGTCAGTATCTCAATCTTATCGATGAGTTCCTGCATATCAAAAGGCTTGGCCAAAAAGTCGTCGGCACCGGCCTCAAGTGCCGATGCACTGATATCTTTACTGGCCGAAATCATTAGGATTGGTATCTGCCGGGTTTCGTTCTGAGCTTTAAGTTGCCTGCAAATATCGCGGCCATCACAACCGGGCATCCAGATATCTAAAAGCAAAACGTCAGGATATTGACCTGGCTGAATAGACTGTAAATCAGTGGCATTGTAGGTAGATGAAACCTCGTACCCATGAAAATCTAAAATCATTTCCACCGCGTCAACAATCCCCGGATCGTCGTCGGCTATCATTATTCTTTTTGGCATGTTATCAGGTAGGTGATAACAAACTTATAAAAAACTTAACTAAACTGAAATAAAAGTTAAGATAATGTAAAGTGTTTTCAAAATGGTTTATGCGTTGCCTATTTCAAGTAAATAAGTTGACTGGAATTTATATTAAAAAAGCACGCCCTGTACCACTTGTGGTTGGGGCAAGTAATTGCGTACAATCACTTCATTAGGCCCTGTGTGTTTAATAGCATAAACAGGCGTTTCTTCATAACGCGAAGCCACAGTCACTTGTGTTGAGCCGGCATGAGGCGTAAACATATTGAGGGCTAAATCTGGACAGTTATTATCTTTAGATAAATGCGCCAGTAGCAAGTGGCTCATATAAGCAGGTTTGTGAGCTTTAAAAAGCTCGAGCGCCTGCCGGTTAGACAAGTGCCCATACCCACCACTGATGCGGCGCTTTAAGTGAAAAGGATAATTACCCTGCGACAACATTTTCTCGTCGTAATTAGCTTCCAGAAAAGCCGCATGGCATTGCTTAAAATGTCTCACCAGATTTTCGCATGGGCAGCCAATATCAGTAAACACACCTACTTTTACGTTTTGGCAACTGATGATGAAACTATGAGGTTCGGCAGCATCATGAAATTTAGGGAAAGCCGTTATGGTTAATTCGCCAATTTGTACCGGCTCATAACCACGCAAAGGTTTAACCAAATGGTTCTCTAACAATAAGCGGCCGTTTTTAAGCGTGCCGGGCGTAATGTAAACCGGTAACTGGTATTTTTTAGCAATTAACGGTAAGCCTTTAATATGGTCAGAATGTTCATGAGAAATAAAAATGGCTTTCACCTTTTGCATCGAAAGGCCTAAGCGCAACATTCGTTTCTCAGTTTCCCGGCAAGACAAGCCCACATCAACCAGCACAGCTTCTCGCTGATTACCAACATAATAACAGTTGCCGTTGCTGCCCGAATTGAGTGAGGTGATATAAAGCGCCATAGAAGGTTACAAAATAACCGGTTTTTGTTCAATATCACTTAATGAATAATTAAATATATTTCTGAGTATACTTATATGCTAATCTAATTTTTATCGTTGCTGTTTGCGCCGGTTTGTGAATAAATTATTCAATTTGTAGCAACAATAACAGCAACCCATGTATCGCAACATTCAAGATTTTTTAACCGACTGGCAGCACGAGTCGGCTAACACTGTAAAAATATTTTCGGGCATTACCGAAGAAACTAAGGCCGTGAAAATCAATCCGAACATCCGCAGCTTGGAGCGGCTGGCTTGGCACATTACCGAAACTATTACCGAGATGGGAACCAAAGCTGGTTTATTTGATGAAAACCGTTTAGAGCAACAACCCGCTCCGGCAACGATGGCTGAGTTAACTGCTATCTATCAAGATTATAATCAACGCCTGGCTGAAGCTGTACAAAGCCGCTGGACCAACGACAGCCTGACCAAAGAAGTGCCCATGTATGGCGAAAGCTGGAGCAAAGGCACGGTGTTGTCTGTTTTAATTGGTCACGAAGCCCATCACCGCAGCCAGATGACCATCATTATGCGTATGGTAGGTTTACCAGTACCCGGCTTGTACGGCCCGTCGCAAGAGGAATGGGCGGCCATGGGTATGCCGGCCATGCAATAGCAAACTTTTTAAAAGCCGGCGTGTCTGTACAGTACAACCAAGCATACAGATATGGAAAGTTTTGAAGTAGCCGTAGGGCAGAGCCAACGGCAGTTACGCATAGAACCCCAGGGCACCAGCAATGTGTTTAAAGTTTTTGCTGTTGACCCTGCTTTAGACTGGATTGACCACGGGCAGGCGCGTTCAATTGATGTGCCTGAAGATGGCCTGCTGGGTACCATCACCGTACGCAGCGAACGCGATTTTGACTTTGATAGCGTAGCCGCCTTTTCGGGAAACGAAGTACTGGGCATTGCCGCACAAATTGTAAGGCATCCGTCTTATTAGCAATCCTGATTTTTGAAGGATGGTTAATCGGGCCGGCACCGTTTAACCATCCTGTACTTAACTGGTTAAGTTTTAAAATGATTGGCCTAAGTTTTTATATTTACCGCTACGCCAATTAACTAACCGGTTAAGTATGAAATTCAAAGAATTTGTTTTCCTCAGCGCTTTTTTGCTTTGGGGTACGTCAACTGTATGGGCTCAAAAGGCAACCGTCAAACCTGCAAAAAAGCCTAATATCGTCATCATTCTGGCCGATGATATGGGCTACTCCGATATTGGCTGTTTCGGCTCTATCACCAAAACGCCTAACCTGGATGGCATGGCCAAAACAGGTTTAGTGATGACACAGTTTTACAATGCCTCGCGCTGCTGTCCATCACGTGCCTCGCTGTTAACCGGTTTGTACCAGCATCAGGCCGGGGTAGGCGATATGGTAAACACCCGTAAAGAACCTGCATACCAAGGCTACCTGAACAATAACTGCGTAACTATAGCCGAGGCACTAAAAGGCAGTGGCTATAATACATACATGGCCGGCAAATGGCATGTGGGTACGGCACAAGAACACTGGCCGGTTAAGCGCGGGTTCGATCATTATTTTGGCTTAATTGATGGTGCTGGCAGCTATTTCAGGCCTACCCATCCGTACCGCCCAAACCAGCATTTAACCGTAGCGCTCGATGACCAGCCTTATACTCCCGGCGATAATTTTTACGCTACTAATGCTTACGCAGGCTACGCGGTTAAATATATTAAAGACAACAAGGCTACCGGCAAACCCTTCTTTTTATACATGGCCTTTACCGCGCCGCACTGGCCGCTTAATGCTCTGCCCGAAGATATTGCTAAGTATAAAGGCAAATTCATGGTGGGTTGGGATAAATTGCGCGAAGAACGCTTTAACCGCATGAAGCAACTGGGCATCATTAACAGTACTACGCAGCTTTCGCCACGGGATAAAAATGTGCCCGACTGGAACTCGCTCACCGAGCAGGAAAAGCAAACCTGGGACGATAAGATGGCCACTTACTCGGCCATGATTGATCGCATGGACCAAAATATTGGTCGTATCCGTCAGGCACTTAAAGAAACTGGTCAGGATCAAAACACGGTGATTATGTTTTTATCGGACAATGGAGCCAGCAGTGAAAGTATTAAGGGTAACGGTTTTACGCCGGAGATGATTGCCGCCAACCTGAAACCGGCCAGCGATCCGTCGTCATTTACGGCTTATGGCTTTACCGGAGCCAACGTAAGCAACACGCCGTTAACGTTGTTTAAGCATTGGGTATACGAAGGGGGCATAGCTACACCGTTTATTGTAAATTATCCTGCTGTAATTAAAGCCCATAAAAAGAGCGAGCAACCCGGCCACATTGTTGATTTGATGGCTACCTGTTTAGACTTAGCCGGTGCGCAATATCCTAAAACATACCATAACAATACCATCAAACCTACCGAAGGCATCAGCTTACTGCCACTGATACAGGGTAAAACCTGGAAAGGGCACAACGCTTTGTTTTTTGAGCACGAAGGTAACCGCGCGGTAAGGCAAGGCGACTGGAAACTGGTGTCAGAATATCCGGCTAATCAATGGCACTTATACAATATTGTTCAGGACAGATCTGAAACTAACGATCTGGCAACGCAAAACCCGGAGAAGGTGAAAGCACTTACTGCTTTGTACGAGCAATGGGCCAACCGCATCGGTGTTATCCCTTTCGAAAAGCTGGATAAGCGCAAAGGTGATGAGTTTTAAGACTTGACTTTATATGATGCAAAAAACGGCAGCATAATCACGATTATGCTGCCGTTTTTTTATGTGCTTGACAAAAGGCCGCACAAAGAATAAATTTTAAATCAAAATACCAATAAAATAAACTTTCAAAAATTTTTGAAAGTTTGAAAAGTTGTTTATACATTTGGATATGGAATTAGCAGAAGGTAAACAAAAGTTTATTGAAGCTTGGGGCAAGTTGGGATCGGAGTGGGGTATTAACCGCACTATGGCACAAGTACACGCTTTGTTACTGATTTCGCCTGAAGCCATGACCACCGAGGAAATTATGGAACAGTTAAGCATTTCGCGTGGTAACGCCAACATGACCCTGCGTGACTTGATAGGCTGGGGATTGATTGAAAAGCAGCATAAAGCCGGTGAGCGTAAAGAATATTTTTATGCCGAAAAAGACACTTGGGCAATAGCCCGGCAGGTAGCACAAGAGCGTAAAAAGCGCGAGCTGGACCCGGTAATCAAAATTTTGAACGAGCTTACCAGTGTAAAAGGAGATGAGAAAGATCCGGAATACAAAACCTTTAAAACGTCTGTCACCAACATCAATAAGTTAGCTAAAAACGTAAACAAGACTTTAGATACGATGCTAAAAGCAGAAGAGAACTGGTTTTGGAACTCAATTTTTAAAATATTCAAATAAGAATATTTTTTTGATCATATATTTCAATAATTACTGAAAATTCAATACGTACTATATTAAATTAAAACTCAATGATCATGAATTACTTTATCTTGACCTACGCCATTTATTTACTGGTAAGTATCTCTTTAACTGTTTGGGTAGCCAAAGTTCTGTTTAATAACGGCCGCATTTTTCTGGTCGACATTTTTCATGGCAATGCTCCATTGGCCGATTCTGTTAACCGGTTATTATTGGTAGGCTTTTACTTAATCAATATCGGTTACATCAGTTTGGCACTTAAAGAAAGCGGATCAATCACCGATGCCCGGGTAGTAGTAGAAGTGCTAAGCTATAAACTGGGTTGCATCATATTGATACTTGGCGGTATGCATTTTATTAATCTTACCATCTTCTTTAAACTACGTAACCGCGCTCAACAAGTAAAACAGTAAACTTTATTTTCCCGGCAGGCTCAAGCTCGTCGTTAACTATCCTGAAATTAATCTTCACCCATCATGAAAACCTTACAAAACCATATCATTCTGTACGATGCTGAATGCCCCATGTGCAAGCTGTACACAAAGGCTTTTGTAAATACGCATATGCTCGATGCAGCGGGCAGAGCAGCTTACCAGCAAATGCCCGATGAGGTTTGTCCGCTGGTTGATATGCAACGCGCTGTGAACGAGATTGCCTTGGTTAACACCCAAACTGGTGAGGTAACTTACGGAGTAGAGAGCTTATTAAAAGTGATTACGCACAGTGTGCCGGTACTAAAGCCTGTTTGTAACAGTAAGCCGGTATTATGGCTTTTACAAAAAGCGTATAGCTTTATATCCTACAACCGCAGAGTGATAGTGCCAGGTAGTAAAACGGATAGCAATGATGTACAACCGGCATTCCGGTTAAGTTATCGCTTGTTGTATTTATTGATAACCTGGCTGATCGTTGGTGCCGAACTTACCCACTATGCTGATTTTTTAACCGGCGTAGTACCGGCAGGGAACGCGTACCGTGAATACCTGATCTGTGGCGGACAAATCCTGTTTCAAGGTATAACGGTTACGCTCTATGCGCCAACTAAACGATGTGACTACTTAGGCAACATGATGACTATCTCGCTGGCAGGCGCGTTACTTTTACTGCCTGTCATGGGATTAGCGATAGTTTTTGCCTTCTCCTCAATAGTTTGCACTGTACTATTTATGGCAGTTGCCGGAGTAATGTTTTTAGAGCATGTGCGCCGTTCTAAGTTGCTTAATTTAGGGTGGGCGCTTACCATAAGCTGGATGATTTACAGACTGCTTATACTATTCGTTATCATCTAATCCTAACATAGTTATGTCACTATATCAAAAAATTGTTTTAGCCGGCGGCAACGGCTACCTGGGTAAAGTATTGGCAAATTATTATAAAAATCTATGCCACCAGGTAATTATACTGAGTCGTAAACCGGCTGCACAGGTAGGTAATGTATCTACCATATTGTGGGATGGTCAAACTGAGGGTAGTTGGGAAAGGGCCTTGGATGGCGCCGATCTGTTAATTAACCTTTGCGGCAAAAATGTAAACTGCCGTTATACCGAAGAAAATAAAAAGGCAATTATCCAGTCGCGCGTGGTGGCAACAGCTTTGTTAGGCAAGGTTATAGGCAAACTTAAGCATCCGCCAAAGTTATGGATCAATGTTACTTCCGCCACCATCTATCGCCATGCCGAAGACAGATCACAGGATGAATTGACAGGAGAGATTGGACATGGTTTTTCGGTAGATGTTTGTAAACAGTGGGAGCAAACTTTTTTCGGTACTCAAACGCCCGGTACCCGCAAAGTAGCTTTGCGTATGGGTATTGTGCTGGGCCGTAGCGATGGTGTTTTCCCGAGGTTGCTCAACCTGGTTAAGTTGGGGCTGGGCGGCAAACAAGGTAACGGGCAACAAATGGTATCCTGGATACATGAGCAAGATGTAGCGCACATAGCTGATTGGCTGCTGCAACACCCGGAGATAGATGGCGTTATCAATTGTACTGCACCTCAGGCAGTAAAAAATACTGATTTAATGCGCGCCATCCGTAAGCAATACGGCATGCTGTTCGGATTGCCCTCTCCCGAGTGGTTACTCGAAATAGGTGCCCGCCTGATTGGCACCGAAACCGAATTGATTTTAAAAAGCCGCTGGGTAGCGCCACAACGTTTGCTGAAAGCAGGATATTCATTCCGCTTTACTGATATTGAACCTGCGGTATGCGATATTTTAGAACACAACAATAAACATTCAACCTTTAAATCATGAAGTACAATTTTAGGAAAATAGGCATTGTTATCATCGTTCCGCTAATTTTTGCACTTATTGTACACTTTATTTTTGGTGTACAGGGGTGGGGCAGTCTCTTCACCGTTATGTCCATAAGTTTTTTATTCTTAGTTCCTTTCGGAATTGGTGCCTTGACGATTTATTTATCAGATGTCGAGAAGGTAAAAAGTAAACTTTACAGAGTATTCATGCCTTGGGTCCCAATTTTCGCTTTCTTAATAGCCACGTTGTTTTTGGCTTGGAAGGATGGGCTTGCTGGCTGATGATTTTGCCCTTATTTCTTGCGTCAGCGTCTTTAGGAGGAGCAATAGCTGGGCGTTATAAATTGAAGAAGGCCAAACGAGAAAATACTTATCTCTCGTTTATTGTGCTTCTTCCTTTTCTACTGTCCCCCTTAGAGAATTGGATTGGTAGCATTGCTAATGTATATGAGGCCTACACTTTCATCGACCTAAAATCTGATAAAGCAAAAATATGGCAAAATGTAACCCGGGTTAAGGCAATTTAAAAGAAGGATGACAAGGGTTGGCTTACTAACTCACTGGGCTTTCCGAGACCAGTGCGTGCAGAACTGAATTACAACGGGGTAGGAGGTTACCGTAAGGCTATTTTTGAAAAAGGTTTGGTGTTTCATGAACAGGTAACAGATTATGAAGATTTACGCCGCATGCGTTTTACGATCAAGGCGCATCCTTACGAAATTCCCTCGACCACGATGGATGAGCATGTGGTTATAGGCGGCGACTATTTTGATATACTTGACGGGACATATGTGCTGCAAAAATTGAACGCTGATACTTACCGGCTGCATTTGTATAGCCACTTTAAGCTAACCACTACTTTTAATTTCTATGCAGCCTGGTGGGCTAAATGGATCATGAGGGATATTCAGAATAACATTTTGCAAGTAATCAAACAACGGGTAGAATAGCTATGCCAGCCATCAATCTAAAAACATACATCAATGCCCCGGTAAACATTTGCTTCAATGCAGCCCGGAGTATTGATCTGCATGTGCAATCTATGCAACAGCATCAGGAGCACGCCATAGCGGGTGTAACCCAAGGCTTAATTGGCTTAAAACAAACTGTTACCTGGAAAGCATGGCATTTTGGCTTACCTTTTAAACTCAGGGTAAAAATTACCGAAATGCAGCTCAACGAATTTTTTGTTGATGAGATGGTGTCCGGCCCGTTCAAGTGGCTCAGGCATTACCATGCCTTTTGGCCGCAGCAGCAGGGCACTGTTATGGTAGACGAATTTGTTTTTAAATCGCCTTTGGGCTGGCTGGGTAAGTTGGCTGATCGATGGGTATTAAAAGATTATCTGCAAAAGCTGCTGCTACAACGTAACCAGTTGATTAAACAAACGGCCGAAGCTCAAGCAATCACTGTATTAAACCTCAACCGTCATGAAAGCACTTACTAATACACAATTACTGCACCGTATTAAATTATGCATTATATTCATTATTGGCGGGTTGGCCGTTAGTGGCATTACTGCTTTTCCAATCGAGAGTGAACTGGCCTATTTTAACAGGCATCTTGATCAGTTCCCACGCATTTTGCAGCCTTGGCTCCACACCGTTTACCATGGCATTAGTCAAACTAATTTGAATTATCCTTTCCTGAGTTATGGTACCGATTGGCTGGCTTTTGCACATCTGATGCTTGCTATAATATTCATAGGTCCGTTAATAAACCCGATTAAAAACACATGGGTAATACAGTTTGGTCTTTTGGCTTGCTTATTTATCATTCCGCTGGCGTTTATAGCCGGGAGCATCCGGCAGATTCCATTTTTCTGGCAGCTGATTGATTGCTCGTTCGGTGTAGTCGGTTCTATACCGTTGGGGATAGCTTACGTCAATGTCCGGAAGTTGGAACAACTGCAATTTAATTAATGTCAAAACGACAAGTAATTGTTAAAAGCAGTACATTTATGCAGTTAGCTTACTCCTTAAAGCTATCACCGCCAATTATAACTGTTTTTATGTCCGTAAAAAATCTAAAGTTACTGTTGTTAGCTGGTCTGTTAGCTTGTTTTAGTTTAACACAGGCACAAGAAACTGCTCCTGTTACTATACAGGTGGATTTGCAAAAACCTGTTGGACCTATGAAGCCCATCTGGGCCTGGTTTGGTTACGATGAGCCTAACTACACTTACATGAAAGACGGTAAAAAACTGCTTACCGAAATTGCGCAGTTGAGCCCTGTACCGGTATTTGTAAGAGCCCATAGTTTATTAGTTACCGGCGATGGTAAAGCGGCACTAAAGTGGGGCTCCACCAATGTATATACCGAAGATGCCAACGGTAAACCCGTTTACCAGTGGAACATAGTCGACAGCATATTTGATACTTACGTTAAACGGGGAATGAAGCCTTTGGCACAGATTGGTTTTATGCCTGAGGCTTTGTCTACACATCCGCAACCTTACCGCCACCACTGGAAACCTGGCGACCCATATAATGATATTATTACTGGTTGGGCTTACCCACCTAAAGATTATGATAAATGGGCTGAGCTGGTTTACCAATGGGTAAAGCATAGTGTTGCCCGCTACGGTGAAAAGGAAGTGCTGAGCTGGTACTGGGAGGTGTGGAACGAGCCTAACTCACCGTATTGGAAAGGTACTAAAGAAGAGTTTTTTAAACTGTATGACTATACGGTAATGGCCGTAAAGAAAGCCTTACCCGCTGCTCGTATTGGCGGCGCCGACGTAACCGGTGGTGGTTCGCACTGGCTCAATGATTTTATTAATCACTGTTTAACCGGCACCAACGCCGTTACCGGCAAAACCGGTACACCGTTAGATTTGGTGCTTTTTCATGCTAAAGGCTCTCCAAAATTAGTAAATGGTGTGGTGCGTATGGATGTAAGGGCACAGTTGCGCAATATCAATGATATGTTTAAAATGATTGCCTCGCATCCGGAACTGAAAAATACACCGATCGTGATTGGCGAATCAGACCCCGAGGGATGTGCTGCCTGCGGTATGGCTACCGATCCGCAGAATGCTTACCGTAACGGCACGATGTACTCAAGCTACACAGCGGCCTCTTTTGCACGCAAGTATGAGCTGGCCGACCAATATGGCTTAAACCTGATTGGTGCAGTTACCTGGGCTTTTGAGTTTGAAGACCAACCCTGGTTTTATGGCTTTCGCGATTTAGCTACCAATGGGGTGGATAAGCCCGTACTTAACGTGTTCAGGATGTTTGGACAGATGAAAGGCAACCGCGTAGCCGCCAGCAGCAACCGGATGTATGCTTTAAACAATATTCTGGACTCGAGTATTCGTAAAACAGCAGATGTCGGCGTGTTAGCTGCAGGTGGTACTCAGGATGCCACAGTAATGTTATGGAGTTACCATGATGATGACCAGTTTGCCGCTCCGGAAAAGGTGCAGGTTAATATAAACGGGTTGAGCGGCAAAACTGTTACAGTAACACGGTTTAAAATAGATCAGGAGCATAGTAACGCCTACACGGTGTGGAAAAAAATGGGATCACCGCAAAAGCCTACGGCATCACAAATCAGTCAGTTGCAAAAAGCCGGGCAGTTACAACAGATGGGGCAGCCACAACGGCTAATCGTTAAAAATAACGCGATATCTGTTCCGTCTGCACTGGCGCGGCAGGATGTAGAACTATTAAAAATTACCTGGTAAGCTATTGTAGCTGAGTGTTATATAAAGACTTGGATGCTAATGGCACCTCACAAATTAATATCAAACCTGCTTACCTTCAGCCTAAGGCTGGACTGACTGTACCGACAAAAAATGCATTTTTCAATTTGTGAAATGAAATAACAACTGGTTTATAAAGGCCAATTAATGTTTAAATCCTCAAACCTATCCGTGATCCTGTTGTGCTTTTTTATGGTAAGCGCCAAGGCACAACTGCGCAGTCAGCCTGATGTTTTAGCTGATAAGCTACACTGTTATGGCTTAAAAAACAGCTCACCGGTGCTGTTTATTCATTATGATAAAACGGTATATAGTAACAACGAGGATGTGTGGTTTACAGCTTATCTGTTAAGCGCCAATAGCATTGCAGCATACAATACACTTTCAGTCGCTTTGATTAAAGATGACGACCGGTCTGTGATAATGGATAGCCGGTTTAAGATGAAAGGAGGCCTCGCATTGGGCAATATGATAATACCCAATGCTGCCATACCGGGTAATTACAGCTTGGTAGCCACCACAAACCGGCTCAAAAATGGCAAGCCTGAAGTCGTGTTTACCCAACCTATCACTATAAAATCTGAAGAAACGCAGGACTTTACCGGCTTACTCCATGTGATTGATACTTCGCTTGCTTTACCTCAGCAAAAAATACAGATTCAGGTCCGCTTTAGTAACCTTGCAGCAGGTAAAGCTACTCCCGCTGTACAATTAAGCTATTACCTGGGCAGCAGTGTAAAACCCGTTATCAGCGGTTACGGCGAAACAGAAGCCGGCACTTATGATCTGGCTATCCCCACTAAAATAATTAAACAGGGCAGTAATGTATTGCATGTACAGCTTTGGTATAAAAACGATGTGAAAGAAATCAGTATGGCTTTGCCTGCCTTACCTCAACCCGCATTGATAGCCTTTTATCCGGAGGGCGGAAATATAGTCAGTGGCTTACAAAATCAAATTGGGGTTGAGATCAAAACGGCAAATCATGATCCGTTAAAAACAGTGGCAACATTGTTTGAAGATGATAAGCCAATCAGGGAGTTTGAAACCAGTAGTTACGGTTTGGGCCGGTTTACACTTACCCCTAAGGTAAATGCAAAATATACTGTTAAACTCCACGGCACCATTAAACAAGATACTGCGTACAGCTTACCTCAGCCGGTTATGGCCGGTCCGGTCATCAGCATAAAGCAGGCGTTAGCTCATGATACGCTTGAGGTTGAACTGCAAAATACTAGGTCCGAAAAGCTTTTTCTGCAAGTGCATAATTATAAGAAGTTGCTGTTTTCGGTGCCATTATCGACCACTTTAAGCAAGCATTTAAAAATAATACTCGACAGCGTACCTAAAGGGCTGAACCAGCTAACGCTTACTGATAGCCTTGGCAGGCCATATGCCGAACGGTTATTTTTTGCGCATTTTAATAAAAGGCCTACCGTAGAAATAAGTACCGATCAGCCCACCTACGGCAACAGAAAAAAGGTAACGCTGAAACTAAAGCTCAATAGTGCTGTTGCAGATACCGCTTTGGTATCCATAGCCTGTGTGCAGGCCAGCCGGGTTGAGCTTAAAAAGTATAACGATATTGAAAGTTATCTTTATTTAAAAAATGATTTAGAACAGCTCCCGGTTAAGGAACATTATTTAGGCATGGAGGAAGCCGATCTGCAATATTTAGAATCGGTTTTATTAATAAAAGGCTGGCGCAGGTATACCTGGACAGATGTACTTAAAACCATCGAAAGCGATGCAGTAGTGCAATATACTGATGCCATTATTAAGGGGAGGGTACTTCATTTTGACAATAAGCCCCTGAATAAGCCTGTATCGTTAATAAACTTAAGATACCCTCTCAACGCAATTCATACAACAACGCAGGGAGTGTTTGAATTGAGTAATGACAACCTGTTAACAGACTCAGGAAAAAAGGCAGGCATTATTGTTGCAGAGCGCAGATCTCGCTTATATACCATACGCTTAAACAATCCTTACTCCCTAATCAATGAGCGTTTTGCAGTGCAGCTAAAGCCTAAAGACTACTTTTTTAAAGGACAGGAAAGCACGCAGTATACGCAATTGCCCGACAACGAACACGCAATACGTTTAAAGGAAGTTGAGGTTAAGGGAATTAATGACGACGGCGGGGTATTTAACAAACGGAGGGCGGACAGGGATGGTTTGATCACAATGTATAGCGGCATGTATCGATATGCCAGCGATGGAGTATCTAATTTATTAATTGTAAACCAATATGCAACGACCGAACCCAATTCATCTTATAAATTACAGTTAACTGGAATTTATCAAAAAAGAGAGTTTTATCCGATAGATTTTTCTAAAAATCCATCCGAACAAGCTTTTTTATCTACACTTTATTGGAAGCATACAGCTATGTTATTATCGGGTAAAGAAGCAGAATTGTCATTTTATACCGGCGACATCAAAGGAAAATTTAAAATAATTGTACAAGGGATTTCAGTAAATGATGTAGTTTTTGGCGATTACGGGTTTACTGTTGCAAAGAGCAATTAATTTAAATAGTATGATTAAGCGAATACTAATCGTCTTTTTGTTAATCCTTGTTAGATCAGTAGGGGCCACTGATGCTGCTGCCCAGGCTATTCGGCTTAAATCTGCACCATCTAATGTTACTATCGATGGCACATTAAGTGAATGGGGAAATGAACTGCCCTATGCAGATAAAAAAAGCACATTCAACTATTTAATAAGCAATGACCATAGCAACCTGTATTTAGTAGTAAAAACGAAAGACACGGTTTGCCAAACTAATATTTTAGGGTCGGGTGTCACTTTCGCTATAAGTACTGAAAAGTCAAAAGTGCTCCAGAAAATCACGTTCCCATTAAGAGGGAAAGAGGATCCTTCGGAATGGAAAGAGCTGGACAAAGAGCAAGTAGCAATGAAAACAATTTTGGCCCGCTACAAACGCATAGGCATACAGAACTTAAAAAATATTAAGGCCGAACAGTTAAGTACAACTAATCCATATGGGATAAAAGTAGCTATTGGCTACTCAGAGGATGGTGATATGATTTATGAAGAAGCTATACCGTTAAGTTTAATCTACAATGAGAACATTAACGAACCGCATGTCTATAGTCTCAAAATCAATGGGCTGGTAAGAAAGTTCTATTATGTCATGAAAATTCAGCATTATCTATATTATAATCGTGGTAAGACTAAGTTAACAGATGATGCGATTGGCAGAGTAATACAGAGTTATGGTGATAACATGAGAATGGGCGGGCCAATGATTGATGGAGACTATGAAGAGAAATTAACTGCAGCTATTGAAGTAGAAGGAAGGTTTATGATAGTCCATTGATATTCTATTTATACAAGCGAAATTTTTGGCGTACTAAAATGCTATATCAAACGAGCGTAAGCAAATGAGATAATTTTTTAATTTACTTTTCATTTAAAAGTACTTTTAATATACTTGTTCTATAATATTTAAAAGATGGAATATTTTGTGCACCAAGACAGCATTGTTAGAAGTATATGGGGTAAGGCTGATACCGTGCTTTTTATTTTTGCAGGAGCCGCAGCAGAGTTTGCGCTGAATAAGGCGGTTGACTGGCTGTACTTTACTGGCCGTTTGCCTGCCGATCCGTTAGGGCGTTTGTTTTCAACAGTAGAGTATGCCCGGCAAATTCTTTTTTTACCGAATAATCAGGCATTGGCTGCGATAGATAAGATTTCACAGATCCATCAGGGAGTAGAATCAGCCAGGGGAGAGCAGATTCCTGCCTGGGCCTACCGCGATGTGTTGTTTATGCTGATAGATTATTCTATCCGTTCTTTTGAATTACTTGAAAAAAAGATGACGGATGCCGACAAGCAGGAAGTGTTTGATGTTTTCAGGAGAGTCGGCGAACACATGGGAATTGCTGGTTTACCGCAAAATTATGTACACTGGACGTACATGCGCGAAAGCCATTTGCAACACAATATGGTTAAAAGTACGTACACTAAAGATATGTATAAAAAATACCGTCAGCATTTAGGTTGGGTGCGTTATCTGCTGCTCAGACAAGTGCAGGTAATTTTAGTGCCCGCTAAAGTAAAGGAGATGCTACGCCTGAATATTATACAAGTATTGAAGCCCGCATTATGGATTTATAAAATAACCCGCTTTATTAAGGCAGGCTGGTTACTGAAAGAAGCCGTTTTACCGGCAGAGTACAAAGCGCAGATTCGCAAGATGGACTATAGTTTTTGAAGGCACCAGGTAGTCATACAACGGAGGTTTTGCACGTTGGTTGTTTTAATGGGCTCGTGCAAGTAGCCGTTTAGTTTTTGGGTGTAGTGCAGCAAATCCTGTTCAGTAACTAAAAAGCGTTCAGATCCGTCGGGCAGTAAATATTGACCATGACCTAATGGCTGCACCAAATTTTCAATACCGATGGTTGAAGCTAATCGTGTAAACAAATATCCTCCCGGTTTAAGCACCTGCCACATTTTGATCAACATGGCTTCAAAGTGCTTTGGGCTTTCGGCAAAGTGTAAAAGTGCACTGCAAACTACCAAGTCAAAAGTGTTATCAGCAAATGGCATGGTTTCGGCAAAGCCTACTTTAAAGTTGTCAGCAATATTTTTGCCGGTTATTGCGACCGACAATTCCTGAACTGCCGCTATGGCTTCCGGATTTGGGTCAATGCCATGCACCTCGTAACCGTGCTGTAGAAAATAAATGAGGTTGCGGCCACCGCCGCAACCTACGTCCAGTATTTTATGGCATTGGCTGTAAGTCCCTTTTAACAATTGGTCAAACAGGTAAATGTCAATATTGCCGAAGAGTTGTTGCAGATTGTTCATCATCAGAAAAACTTTAACCGGTTATTGCACCTTGTAACGGTACACAAAACGGCCAATGTTACCGTCTTTATCAAACCCTTCAATCACGGCACGGTAAGTGCCCTTGCCATCGGCATTATAAAACTCAACGCTGGTGTTACCGGTAGCTTTGTCGGTAACGACATGGGGGTTCCAGTAAATGGTACTGCGTAAATCAACCCCGACAGGCTTCGCTACATCATATTTTGGAGAATAAAACTCGCGGCCGAAATTGTATCCTTTAGGAGTAAAATTAACCACGTTAGGCTGAGGTAACAAGTCCTGAAATTCGGCTAAGCTTATTTTGGTGCCGCCTGTGGGTTTCTTTTTACTGTTAATTACAATGATACCGTTAGCTTGGTATGAGTTACTTACCAAACCTAACTCGTCCTTTAAAAATACTTCTATTGATTCTACATCGGTGCTTTGCATGCTGGTTAGATAGTTTACATCCACTGGCATACCGGTTACAAACACCTGCATAGGCGTACGGCGACCTTGGTTATAGTCGCGTGATACATAAAAGTTATTATTATCAAACGTGACTCCCGGTAGCCGTCCCTGTAAGCATAAAAGCATATTGGCACAGCCACCTAGCTGCTCGGCGGTTACTAAATGGTCGGGTATATTGCTCAAGCCGGTCAGAGCCGGATAAGCAGAATGGTCAATTCGTGGCGCAGCCTTAGGGGCCCGCACGATAACTTCTTTCAACACACGCATACGGTCCATCAGCTTTTTGCTGTTTTGCATATAGGTATTAATCGTACTATCGATGTTTTGATCATCGTCTGGGTAAAACTGATTTTTAGGGACAGCCGGATAAGTTTGCCCGTCCATCATTACCATCAGATTTTTACCATTGTAATTGTTTTTAGCAGATACCACTACCTTAGCTGAATCGGCAAATACAAGATTGTTAAATTTAAATTTACCCTCCGGGTCACTCACTGCCGTCGTCGAAAAATACTTGTCAGGTATCAGCAATTTAACATTCCCACCTTTAACAGGCATCCCATTCAGTGTGCGTAAAGTACCGCTTAGTTCAATTCCCTGCTCGGGTAAAAAGAATATTTGTTGATAATTATTGGCAATTACATCTGTATACGTGAATCTGCGGTAGCCTTGAGTCAGCATTAGTAAGTCCAGATCAGCAGCTGTTTTATCACTAATTTTAGTAAAATAGTAATTTGGTTTTTCAATATAACCTTTCAGATCCGAGGTAAGCAGCAAGCTCGATAGGATGGTAGTTTCGTCGCTCTCGTTAACAGGCACCTTGCTTTCATCAATCACTGCGATGGAGAAGTTGCCTTCTACCGGTGCGGTTTTGTTTTTAGCAGCAATGTTTAATTTCACCTTTTGCCGCGCAGTATAGCTGGGCTTGTCGCCGGCTATATTCAAATTTAGTTGATCATTCTGTTGTATAAATACCAAACGTTCGCTCAGCGGTACTCCGGCAGATGACATTAGTGTAAACTGTACAATGCCGGTCGGAAATTTATTTTTAGGCACTGTTGCCGAATAAATCTGCTCTTTCAATAAAGTCTGTGCCGCAAAGCAAACGGTGTTTACACTCTGCGCAATAATATAAAAAGCTTTGCCCTTATTGGCCTGGAAGAAAGCCGGACTGGTCGATAATTTAAGCGATAATTGATCAGCATCACCATTGTTGATGCTAATAGCGAACCCTGTAGATTGCACTTTAGGTAAGTTGTAGGTAGCTTTTACACCATTGGCAAAAGTAATATCGGCTTTGTAAGTTTTGCCTTCTTCGGGTGTGAGCACAAAAATGCCCATACCCGCATGTTGCGACGTTACATTAGCTAATACCTGGCCGCTGTTGTCGGTAATGGTACCGGTAAAGTTAGCACCCAAACCATCGCCGCCAACAGCTTTAATGCCTACTTTGGTACGAACCGCGTTAAGTAACTCGCCGCCTTCCGGGAAAAACTGAACATCGTTGTTATTCATCAAAGGCTTGAGCGGCAAGGTGCGCCCGGCAGTTTTTTTGTTACCTAAATCAATAAATGCCACAACCGATGCGTTTGACAAATCGGTACCCTTGCTGTTTACAAAGTTAATGGTATAAGTACCCGATGCATCGGTATTACCTTTACCTTTAGCAATATCATCAAGCGTGCTCATTACTTCCCAACTCACCCGTTTGTTGGCTTGCGGCACACCGTCAGGGTCTTTGTACACCAACCTGATGTTTACCCGCATAGATTTACCGGCGCCTGTTTTGCTGTAGGTAACCTGAGTGTTTACCAATTTATCCACAGCGTTCCCTATCTGAATGCTTTTATTAAAAAAATAAGCTGCATCAAAGTTGGCCATCCACTTGGTGTATGCTCTGATGTGGTAGTTATCCTGTTTATAGTTGAGCGGATTGAGAGCAATGTTTCCGGACGCTACACCATTGCGTACCGGTATCTTAAAGTTATCTACAATAGAATCGCGGCTGTTAGCTATCTCTACATAAACCACTTTGCTCAATTGCGAGGGTTGCCTGAAATTATCGGTTACATAAGTTTTAAACCAAATGGTATCGCCAACCGCATAATAAGGCTTGTCGAAATGTACGTAAACCTTTTCTACCGGTCGGCTGGTAGAAAGCTTACCGGCTTTTTCGATGATGGAGTTTAATGGGATACTATCGCGCTGAGCCTGGGCAGACTTGCCAAAAACAGCCAATAACAAACAAACAATAGCGTAACGATAAATCATTGATCAATCAGGTATATTGCGGTAAATATGCTAACCTGAGCCTTTATTTAAAAGTTAGTTAACACATTTTTACATTTAAACCTTTAAAAAGCCGTTTTATTGTGAATCGGAAGGTATCACAGATGTAACAAACCAAGTTTATTTCCGACTTTTACCGTTTACTTGGTATTGAATAATTAAGAAAAAGGTATTGAGAATGAGAGATGAAGAGTGCCCAGAACGAGATTCGAACTCGTACAACCTTACGGATGCCACCCCCTCAAGATGGTGCGTCTACCAATTTCGCCACCTGGGCATTTGTATCAGTAAATAAAGTTGACGAGCAAATTTATCTCCCGAAAATAAAATAGCACTTGGTGAAAAGTGCTATCTAAAAATTATAACTTAAAAACTTTCGACTTTAAGTGGTGTGCCCAGGGAGAGACTCGAACTCTCAAGAGACAATTCTCAACGGCTTCTGAGACCGCAACGTTTACCAATTTCGCCACCTGGGCTGATTTTATCAGGTTAATGGCTTATGATATTAAACCTTGGCTATTATCCTGCAATCAGTATTGAGGCTGCAAATATAGAAGTTTAAACTAAACCTCATTAAAATAAATAATAAAAAAATCATCTTTTGTTATACTGCTGTTTACCTGATACATTAGAGCATCAATTTTAAATTATGAGAACAAAACTGAGTTTTTTATGGCTGATGGCGGCCTTGCTATTTGTATTAAACGCTAAGGCTCAAAATGCCGATGCCATACTGGGCAAATGGATTAATCCGAGCGGGGAGGGGCAGATACAAATCTACAAAAAGAGTAACCTATATTTTGGCAAGCTGGCCTGGATTAAAGAACCTAACGATGAAACCACCGGAAAGCCAAAGCTGGATGTTAAAAACCCTGACAAAACTTTGCAGTCGCGCCCGATATTAGGTTTAGAATTATTAAAGAATTTTAAGTTTGATGGTGATGATATATACGAAGACGGTACCATTTATGACCCTAAAAGCGGTAAAACATACAGTTGCAAAATGACCTTAACCGGTAATAAGCTCAAGATTCGCGGTTTTGTAGGCATATCATTATTAGGCCGTTCAGAAGTTTGGACGCGTGTTAAATAATATGAAGCGTCTATCAGTATTGTTGGGGCTGTTATTGGCTGTTAATATAATCAGCGCCCAATCGCTTACCGTTGTAGAACAAGATAAGTCTACCAGCATCCGAGGCTTGTCGGTAGTGAACGATCATGTTGCTTGGGTAAGTGGCAGCAAAGGCTATGTGGGTATAAGCACAAATGGCGGGCAAAACTGGGTATGGCAACAGGTGCCTGGCTTTGAGCAAAGTGATTTTAGGGATGTAGAAGCTTTTTCGGCAACAGAAGCCATTATTATGAGTTCCGGTACACCGGCCGTTATTTTAAAAACTACTGATGCAGGTAAAAACTGGAACGTTTGCTACCGTGATGAAGACAAGGCTTACTTTTTAGATGGAATGGACTTTTACAACGCTAAGCACGGCTTAATTATGGGCGACCCCATCAACGGTAAGTTTTTATTATTAGAAACGCAAAATGGCGGAGATACCTGGCA
>CAJYJH010000029.1 GCA_913775265.1 uncultured Mucilaginibacter sp.
TAAACGTCGGGCCTTGTCGGCCATGTCGGTAAACCCGGCCTGGTCTATGCGGTTAATACCGGCATTACACTGGTTAATAGCGCGGTAAAACAGCCTGAAGATAGTACCGGCCGAACTTGGAGATGCCGGGGTTAAACCAATGTACTTGGTTACCTGGTTTGCATAACTAATTTTATTGGCTGTAAACCAAAGGTCGGTACCGCCTTCAGAAATCAAAGGTCCGTCCTCTTTACCATAATAAGCTCTTTGCTCCTGGTAGGCGCCGTTCACAGCGGTTACAAAACCTTCGGGAGTGGTCCAGGTGGCATCGGCAGTGGCGCCGCCCGGGTTATATTCGTCGAGCCGTTTGCTGCACGACAGCAGCGAAACTGCAATTATGCTCACACCGGCAATTTTATATAAGTTCCTTTTCATGGTCATCTTAAAAAATAAATTAAAAATCAAGGTTTACACCAAATACTAACTGGCGGCTAAGTGGCGAAGATTCGGCACCGCCACGCTCTGGGTCGTAGTTGCGCAGCAAATCGCTTTTAGCGTACGTAAACATGTTTGATGCTGTGGCATAAAAACGCATGCTGCCGATTTTTAAGCGGTCGGTTACATTTTTAGGCAGCGTATAACCTAATGAGATGTTCTTCACTTTAAAGAACGATCCGTCGATATAAAACAATGACGTGTAGTTTGTATTGTACAAGTTGGACAGGTTACCACGGCCCGGACGAGGGAAATCATTGCTTGGGTTGGTTGGCGTCCAGTAATTAAAGTTGGCAGGTCCGTTTTGCGCTGCCGACGGATCAAAACGTCCCAAAAACTCGCCGTATACCATTTGGCCGTAACGGGCAATGATGAATACGTTCAGGTCGAAGTTTTTGTAGGTAAACGTATTTTGTAAGCCGCCATACCACTGTGGTTGAGCATGGCCAATTACGGTGCGGTCGTTATTCGGGTCGATGATGCCATCGCCGTTTAAGTCTTCTACCTTAATGCTGCCTGGCTGGTACTGCGCCCCGGTGGCACTGCCAAAGCGGGTGCCGGTTTCGCCGTTTTGCCAGATACCGATTTTGCGGTAGTTGTAAAAAGATTGCACCTGCGAACCGATAAACAGCGACTCACGCTCAATGTTGGATGCAAAGATGTCACGACCATCAACCAGGCTTAAAATTTTCTCGGCATTGTGTGAGAACGTACCGGTGGTAGACCATTTGAAGTCTTTGGTTTGAACGTTAACCGTTGATAAAGTGATGTTGATGCCTTGGTTTTGTGTTGATGCAATATTTTGGTAAACAGTAGTTTGACCGCTTGACTGCGGCAGCGTACGTGGGTATAACAAACCGGTAGTTTTGGTGCGGTACCAATCAACGGTTAAAGTAACACGGTTTTTGAATGCAGCTATGTCGGTACCTATGTCAAGTGTATGAGATTTTTCCCAACCTAACTCAGGATTTCCTACAATGCCATTAAAGGTATAAGCCGGGGCTGCAACGTTGCCAAAACCCATACGCACAATGCCGATTTGGCTCTGGGTATCATATGGTCTGATGGTTGAATTGCCGGTAATACCATAACTTGCCCGTAATTTTAAATTATCCAGCTGGCGTACATCCTTCATGAAATCTTCGCGGTTGATGACCCAGCCTGCCGATACCGACGGGAAAGCATCCCACTTATTGCCCGGTGCCAGTCTTGAAGCACCGTCCCAGCGCATAGTGCCCTGAAACAGGTATTTACCATCAAAACTATAGTTTAACCTGCCTGCATAGGCCATCAGGTCAAACCGGGTAAATGATGATGTAGTGGTACGGGTACTGGCCTCGGTACCTGCCAGGTTATAAAATAACTGCGACGACAGTACGCCCCTGATACCGGCAGCAGTAGCATCCTCCACATCACTGTGTATGTAGCTGGTTAACGCTGTAGCGGTAAAGCTGTGCTTTTGTATTTGTTTGTTATACGTTAATACGTTATCCCAGTTGTAATATCTTGAGCTGGAATTGTTGATACCCGCATACGAGTAACGCTGGTTGTTTTGTGTAAGCGAAAACGGATCATAAAACTGTCCGCGGCGACTGTTGCCCAGTACCGTACCCAGGTTAGAGCGGAACGTTAAACCTTTAATAGGTGACAATTCAACAAATGCAGTAGCGTTGATTTCATTACCGGTGGTTTGGTCTACCGAAGCATTGGTACGCTGATCGGTAATCGGGCTGATGGCATTGGTTGAACCGGCAATAGGGAAAATATTAATAGAGCCGTCAGCGTTGTATGGTGTACCCAAAGGCAATGCTGTTAAAGCCTGCGAGATAGGATCGCGGCGGGCATTGGTACGGGTAAATGCCAACTGGCCTAATATACCGGTTTTTACCCAGCTGTTAAGTTTATGTTCAACATTATAACGGAAATTATAACGGCTGTAATTATTATTTACCAGCTGGCCTTCTTCTCTGAAGTAACCCAACGAAAACGCTGCCGTGGTATTTTCACTACCTCCGCGCACGCTAACGGTATGACTTTGCTGACTGCCATTTTTAGTGGCCAGATCCATCCAGTTTACAAACTGTCCGGCCTGTACGGCAGCCAATTCGCCGGCATTAGGGAACACGACATTATCGGCCGGTATCACGCCATTGGCGTCACGGTACGACTCCCGGCGCAAATTAATAAAGTCCTCGCCCTGGCGCGGCTCCGGAAACTTGGTCCAGCCGTTAACACCATAATAGCCGTTATACGATATCTTTGCTTTGCCCTTAATGCCTTTTTTGGTGGTGATGATAATTACACCGTTGGCACCCTGAGAACCATAGATAGCCGTTGATGACGCATCCTGCAACACCTCAATGCTTTCAATATCATTAGGGTTGATGTTGTTGATGCTGCCACCGTTTTGCACCCCATCAACTACCAGCAAAGGCGCGTTAGGATTTACACCTGCCGCCACGTTGGCAGCCAGAGGTATAGAGCGCGTACCGCGTAGCTGTATGTTCACTCCCGCTCCGGCATTACCCGAGCTACGGGTTATATCCACACCGGCAGCGCGGCCTTGTATAGCCTCGAGCGGGTTATGCGTTGGCGCCTTAACAATATCGGCTGCCTTAACAGACGATACGGCACCGGTCAGGTCGCGGCGTTTTATTGTGCCAAAACCCACCACAACCACATCATCAAGCGAGTTTTGTTGCAGGGCCAGTTTAATGGTTACATCCTGCTCGGCAGCGGTAAAAGTTACGGTTTGCGGGGCGTAACCAACGTATTTCACTTCCAGCGTAACCGGTCCGGCGGGCACATTTAGGTTAAACTTACCGTTTACATCGGTAATGCTGCCCGTAGTTGTGCCTCTAACGGTAACGGCCGCACCAATAAGCGGGTCGCTGTTACTGGCATCCAGCACACGGCCGGTCAATGCACGCGTTTGGGCATGCACTACAGCTGTTGTAAAGAATAATAAACACCATAAATAGAATTTTCTCATCATACAGATCATTAAAAAGTTTAAATAGATTTTGCGTTGCCGCTCCGTTTAAGCGAAAGGCATTAAATAAGCATGCCTGCCGACAGCCGACAGCGCCAACTAAAAATCAAAGCTTAACTTAGGTTAACTTGAGGGGCTAAAACTGTTTATTGTTGTGGCTTCAAAAGTAGGTTTTGCGATATTTTTAGATTCTGAAAAGTTCTCTAATTTCTGTAGAATATTATCATTACAAGATAATTTCTTATCACTTTCTAATTTTTAATTAAAATAAAGGCAAAATAATTCCTAAAGGGTGTATAAGCCAAGTACTTAGCAACAAGACATTTGTCGGATTTTGACACAAATAAATTAGAAAATAATTAGAATAAAATTAGATCATTATATGAACATTTTTTCTTAATATAATAACATCAGAACACGATGCTTAACAGCCGAGGTGGCTTGCGATTTTTTATTTTAAGCTGCCTTTTACTTTGACTGATGAGCCCCGTAACCAACTATGATTTGGTAGTAAGTGTCCATCTCCGCTTCCAGTTCGGATAGATTATTTAAGGCAAGCTGAGTGTTGGTATAAGGTAGTCGTTGTACCAGGCATTGCTCCCAGATGGTACCAAAGTTGGTGATACTGGCAATCACCTGAATAACATAGGCCACCGAGGCCTGCGGTTGCTCAAACTCAATTTTGTCGAGCACATGCAAATGCTGCATCAGGTCGTAAATCAAAAAAGGCAGGCGCTTTTCGGCGATTATGCGGATGTGCGTTTCGGCGCTGTTTACCCTGGTGCTGTAAGATGGCTCAATGTTGATTTTTTGTGCGTCGATGTATTGCAGCACTATATTTTTGAGGGCATCCTGAATTTGCTGTAATCGTGCGGTCATGGGTTAAAGGCTTGCTGGTAAAGGTTGTCGACCACCGTTTTAACATGCGGCGGGCAATCGGCCGTGTATTCCAACTCGGGCTTACAGGCAGTTTTCGGCTTGATAACCGGAACGCCCGGATGCACCACGGTGAAGTACTTCTTTAAATCTATTTTTTGCTTGCGGCTAATACTGCGCACATACTGCCCGAAAACATACAGGCGTAGGTAGAATGTATGGGTCATAGCATAAAAATTTAAGTATCGGCATGTGTATGTCAGAGCAATTTTGAAGCCTGTGTGCCAAACTTTATCCACAACTTACTGACACGAAGGCTAAACTTTTCCACAGTGGTGTTGATAAGTTAAAACAACACACTATTTAAGCATACATATATCTATATAAATCAAATACTTAAATATTTATCTATTATAAACTACTTTAACGTGAAAAGCACAATGTAATTATCGGCAAGGCAAACCTAAAAGTGCTATCCGAGGTTAACTTAGCTACAATACATTAGGTTATGAGATCGATTTGGAATGGTTCGATAGGTTTTGGGTTGGTCAATATTCCAATCAAATTATACTCAGCTGTACAGAGCAGCTCGCTTGATCTGGATATGCTCGACGGCCGCGACCACTCGCGCATACGCTTTTTGCGGGTAAATGAACATACTCACAAAGAGGTGCCCTACGAAAAAATTGTTCGGGCCTACAAGCTCGATGACGAGTATGTGGTGCTGGAAGAACAGGATTTTGAAGATGCGAGTCCCGAAAAAAGCAAGCTGATAGAGATTGAAAGCTTTGTTGAGGTAGACGACATCAACCCTATGTATTACGAAACCTCGTATTATGCCGAACCCGATGCCAAAAATGCAAAGGCTTACGCCCTGCTGCTGGAAGCACTGCACAAAACTGGCAAAGCCGGGCTGGGCCGTTTTGTGTTGCGCAACACCGAAAGCCTGTGCATCATTCACCCTGTAGAGCATGCCCTGGTGATTACCCGCATCCGGTTTTCGCAAGAGCTGCGCTCGGAGGAAGGTTTGAAGTTGCCGACTGAAACTCATGTCACCAAAAAAGAACTGGATATGGGCCTGGCGCTCATTAAACAATACACCGAAGACTTTGACGTATCGAAGTTTAAGGATGAATACGCCGGTGAACTGATGAAGATCATCAAGTTGAAAGCGAAAGGCAAACGCCCTACCATTAAAAAGATGAAAGTGGCCAAAACCCCGAGCACCGATTTATACGAACAACTGATGCAAAGCCTGCAAACCAAAAAGGGAGCATAAGTTATGGCACTGCAGGAATACAAGCAAAAGCGCAACTTTGAAAAAACAAATGAGCCAAAAGCTAAGCCAGCCAAGCGCAACACCAAAGAGTTAAGCTTTGTGGTTCAGCGGCACCACGCCTCGCGCCTGCATTATGATTTCAGGCTGGAGCTTGATGGCGTGCTGAAAAGCTGGGCCGTGCCTAAAGGCCCATCTATGAACCCCGGCGACAAGCGCCTGGCCATGATGGTGGAGGACCACCCATACGATTACAAGTATTTTGAAGGCATCATCCCTAACGGCGGTTATGGTGCCGGGGTAGTCATTACCTGGGACCATGGCACCTACACCTCACTGGCCGACAACCGTAAGGACGATGTTAAAAACCTGCATGCCGGGCTTAAAGCCGGTAACCTTAAATTTAGATTAGATGGAGAGATATTAAGGGGCGAGTTTGCACTGGTAAAATTAAAAACCGGTAAAGAAGATAATGCCTGGCTACTGATTAAACACAAGGATGAATTTGCTGTAACGACCAAATTTGACAGCGAGGTTTTAGTGCCAGATAATATCAAGGTACTGAAAAACAACAAAGACGGGAAACTAAAAAAGCTACCCAAACACGAAATTGAAAAACCCGAAGCACCCAACCCATCCAAAGCTAATGTAAAACCCAAAACGGAGCAGGATAAAAAAGATACCGTTTACCCCTACAAACCCATGCTGGCCAAACTGGAAGAAAAACTGTTTGAGGATAAGCAATGGCTGTACGAACCCAAGATTGACGGTTACCGTGCCCTGGCCTACACCGGTATCAAAACGGCCCTGATATCGCGTAACGGCATCGAGTTTAACGATAAATATGACAAAGTATTTAAAGACCTGAAAGCTATAGCTGAAGAAGCGGTGTTAGACGGTGAAATTGTACTTGAAGACGACCGTGGCAAAAGCGCGTTTCAGGATCTGCAAAACTACAGCAGCCAGAAAAATAAGCGTGTATTGAAATATTATGTATTTGATTTACTGTTGCTGAAAGGCCATGACCTGCGCGAATTGCCGCTGATTAAACGTAAAGAACTGCTGAAAGCATTATTAACTAACTTGCCCGCTGATACCTCCATCATTTACCTGGAACACGTGATGGGTAAGGGTGCCGACATGCTGGTTAAATCGCAAAAACTGGGATGGGAAGGTGTTATTGGTAAAGACAGCCAGAGCATGTATGAGGCCGGGCGGCGGTCTGACAGGTGGCTGAAGTTTAAACACCAGGCCTCGCAGGAGGCCGTGATTTGCGGGTATACGCAGCCTAAGGGCGCCCGTAAGCATATTGGCTCGCTGGTGCTGGGCATTAACCAGGGTGAGCAGATTAAGTATGTGGGCAACTGCGGCACCGGCTTTACTACCGAAACTTTGAAAGACCTATACGAAAAACTGCAGCCGCTCGAAACTGATAGCAAGCCTTTTACCGATAAGGTAAATTACCACGGCAAGGTAACCTGGGTAAAGCCCGAGCTGGTTTGCGAGGTGTATTATGCCGAGTGGACCGCCGACGGCAGCATGCGCCACCCTGTTTACAAAGGTTTACGAGTTGATAAGGAACCCAATCAAGTGGTGCCCGAATTACCTGGCAAACAAATGGCCGACGAGCAAACTATTAAATTGGGCAGGCATCAAGTAAAACTGACCAACCAAAACAAACTGTACTGGAAACAGGAAGGCATTACCAAAGGCGAACTATTGGCTTATTACCGCGAGGTTGCGCAACTGATGCTACCCTATCTTAAAAATAAAGCCGTCTCGATGCGCCGGCAGCCTAACGGAATTGAAGACCAGGGCTTTTTTCAGAAAGATGTAGATCCTGCGCACTTGCCTGCCTGGGTTAAAACGCACGAACTGTATTCGGAGAGTAACGACAAGGACATCAATTATATCATCGGCAACAATGAGGCCACCTTACTGTACATGGTGAATTTAGGTTGTATCGAGATTAACCCCTGGCTCAGCAATTACACCACGCCCGATAAGCCCGATTATTTAGTGATAGATATAGACCCGCATGATGTACCCTTTACCGAAGCGGTGGAAGTTGCCTTGAAAACTAAAGAAGCTTTTGACCGCATGAACCTGCCGGTTTTTATCAAAACCTCCGGCTCCAAAGGCCTACACATTTACTGTTACATAGGTGCGGCCTACGATTACGATTTTGTAAAAACCTTTGCCGAATATGTGGCCAACCTGGTACACGATGAACTGCCCGACACCACCAGCGTGGAACGCAATCCCGCCAAACGCAAAAACAAAACTTACATAGATTTTTTGCAAAACCGCCGTGGTCAAACCATTGCCGCCCCCTATTCGGTACGGCCCAAGCTTGGAGCCACCATAGCCACGCCCCTGCATTGGAACGAGGTTAATAATAATCTGTCGCTGGCCGACTTTACTATTTACACACTTAAAGACCGGTTAGCGAAGGTGGACGACCCGTGGAAAGATATACACCGGAAAAAAGCTAATTTGAAAAAGGCTTTGGAGCGTTGAAGAAAGAATGATGGTTTATTTTGTATAGCAGACGACTGTCAGAGCATCTTGTAAGTTCTCAAATTTTTCTTCAACGTTGCCGAGCACTTCACAGTCGCAACAGCCGCCGTGTTGGTTCAACCAAAAAATAACTTTTTGCACGGGTAGCTCTTGTTGATGTAAAAAAGCCTCTGTATGGGCTAATGTATGATCACAGGGTTCGTCTGAAAGCTTAACGTCCAAATTTTCAAATAGGTCATGAAAATCATCTACTTGCATCGGTAAGCTTGCAATGAACGCTTGTTTTTCCTGTTGCTTAAACGCTTTTTTAAGCGCAAGCTGCTTCGATTTCTCTTCGTTAGTCATTCGTTCATAAATTGCAACTAAACATAGCAAATTAACTCAATACTATGATAATCACGAATTTTACACCTAAACTCCCCCCTCAAATCTTAATCCGCATCGCCAAATTTACCACCCGCCCATCAATCGGTGCCCATAATTGCTTAAATACCGGATGGGTGATGGTGCCGGTGTACAAGCTTTCGTAGCGCGACTGGCGGAAATCGTTGATGTTTTCGCAGTTGAGTACAAAGCTTACGTGGCTGCCCCATTTGCGCTCTACCATGGCGGCCAAAAACGGGAAGTTGCGCACCCGCTGGTTCTCGTTGATATATTGGTTGGTTTCCAGGCTGCCCTCTACCCCAAAACGCCACTGCCCCTCTACCTCATAAGCCAAAGTGGTCGAAATTTTGTTTTGCGGACTAAAAGGCAGGTATATCGTGCGGTTGGTTAACGCTTGTTTAGCCACGGTATGGTTGTAACCAAAGTAGATCTCCAGTTCGTCAATCTTCAATCGCACATAAGTATCCGTACCCAAAGTATTGATGCGGAAACCGGCGTTGTTTAACGAGGTTGTGTTATCGGCGTTCATCACCGGGATGAGCGGATTATTGATGTTGGTATAGTAAAGCGCCTGGTCAATATCCAGCGTAGTTTCATCACTCAATCGCACATGATAATTGGCGTCGAAATTCACCCCGAAAGAGCGCTCGGCAGTTAAGCTGGAACTTAGCGGATTTAACGTAGCAAAGCTGCCCGCCAGTGTTTCGGGAATAAATACGTTCGGTGCCTTGTAACCCAAACCGCTGCTCAAGCGTACCGACAGGGCCGATACCGGTTTATACAATAAAGCAATCCGCGGCAGCACAAACCAGCCGAAACGGTTATGATGGTCGGCCCGCAAACCGGCCTCCACCAAAAACTTAGGGCTCACGTGCCATCCATCCTGCACAAAAGCGCCGAGGGTATGGTAAGTGTAATCGGTAAGCGGCGATACGGTAGTGCTGTTCTTTCTAAAATATTCGCCGGCGTAATTACCGCCAATAATAAGCTCTTGTTTCGGGAGTTTAATCAGATCATTCAGCTCCAGATAGTTAGATAGCTGGTTGCCTTTAAAATTAAAACCTTCATCTACGTTGGTTAAATTATAATTGCTTACACTGCCTTTGGCCGTCAGGCGGTTAACGCTGTCTAAATCATTGCGGTAATGAAAGTCGAACGTATTGCGGTAAGACTGATTGAGCTCGCTGTACTGATGCACGGCATCCGGGCGGTTATCAATCACCTGCATATCGCCGCCGAGGCGTTTTTCGTGCGTAAAGGCATAGCCCGCATCCAGTTGCGAGCGGTCGTTAATGTAATAAAATAACCTGGGGTGCAGTATGGTGCTGTTAATTTGCGGTACATCCGAAAAGCCGTCTTTATTCACATCAACCGCCGTTTGCCAGGTTTGCTGCGCGGTAAATGTGAGCCCGAACTTGCCGAAACGCTGACTAAAATATCCATTGGCATTACTCTCCTTTAAAGTAGACCGGTTAAGCGTGAACGATAGGTTGCGCTCGGGCGTAGGTGCTTTAGATATAAAATTGATGAGACCCGCAATAGCGCCGCCCCCGTACAAGGTAGACGATGAACCTTTGATGATCTCGATTTGCTTTAAATCCAGCGGGGGGATAGACAGCACGCCGAAGTTGCCCGAAAAGCCATCGAACAGCGGCAAACCATCGCGCAGCAATTGGGTATAGCGCCCGTTGAGGCCCTGCATCCTGATGGTAGTATTGCCCGTAGTGGCGGAAGTTTGCTGCACGTGGATGACTGATAAATCGCCCAGGATGCTGGCCACGTTGCCCGGCTTAATCATGTTCTCCTCCTCCATCTCCTCCTGCCCTAATACTTCCACCTTCATGGGCAAGTCCTCAATGCGCGAATTGGTACGGGTAGATGATACAATAACCGCCTCCATTTCCTGCAGTTGCGGCATCAGGCTTATGGTATATGCTTTAGTGGTATCTGCCAGTGGAAAAGTTAGCGTAATACTTTGTTTGTTGTAGCCTACTCGGCTAACAGAAAAAGTCTGACTGCCTACGGTAATAGCAGCGAAACGCACCATCCCTGCGGTATCAGTGTTACGGGCGATGGCTTTGCCCTGCCAGGCAACCGTAGCATCGGCTACAGGTTTATGGGTAAGGCTGTCGGTTACCGCAATTTTAATTTGGTGCTGGGCTAAGGCAAAGTTGCTGCAAAATACAAGCAGCCATAAAAGACGTTTCATGATAGTAAAGCTGTCGGCAAAGTTCTGACAGCAAACCTATCCGGTAAATTTGTAGAAATTTTGGAGCAGCAACTATTTACAGCTTGAATGTTTAGCTGTAAACAGCCGCCTATCACTTTTTTATTATTAAAGGCTTACCGTTAGCCGCTACATTTTCTACCTTAACGTCCGGGTACCGGCACGCCAGTGCAGGATTATCGGCAGTTAGCTTAATGTTTTTAAAGGTAATGTTGCCTATCTTATCGTTTGGGTTACCGTCGATGGTGCCGAACTTGGTACAGTCTACATTAATGTCAGAAAAGGTGATGTTATGCACTTGTCCGTAAGGCTTTTCAGTGCTTCCACCTAAATCAAAAAACTGCTTCCACGGGTTGAGGTCGATCAGCGTACCACAGCGGCCGGTGATGTTGCTAACGGTAATATTTTCGAAAGTTTGGTAAGTGTCGGGGCGCATTTTGATGCGCAGTAGCGGGCATAGGTTATCTACCTTACAATTGCGCAGGGTAATGCGTTGTGCATGTATACTTTCGCTGCCAATAGTCAATGTTCCGTGCGATTCGCCGAAGGTGCAATTCTCCACCAGTATGTCCTCCACCGGCCCGTTCTCGGGCATTTTGTGGGCAGTAGGGCCTTTGCCGCCTTTGATACATACGGCATCATCATTTACCGAGATAAAGCAGTTGCGCACGGTCACTTTGCTGCACACATCAATATCGATACCGTCGGTACTGGGTGCCGGTACGGGCTGGTAAGGCGAGCGGATATCGCAGCCGTCAATCAGCACGTTGGTACACTGGTAAAGGTGGGTGGTCCAGAAACCGGAGTTATACAGTTTTACATTTTTGATGTTAACGTTATTGCACCCCCACAAAAATACCAGGCGCGGACGATGAACCTCGAGGTTGGTAGATGATTTACCCGCGCGTTTCATGGAGTCGCGGTGCGCCCAAAAGGTTTTCCAGTATTTTAGGCCGTTACCGTCAATAGTACCGGGCCCGGTGATCGAAAACCCGTTAACGTTGGTGGCATTAATTACCGCGGCATAATAATCCAGCCGTCGGCCTTCCATGCGCGACGGGATGAGGGGGTAATCGGCAATATTGTCCGAACCTTTCAGCTTCGCTCCTTCCAATAAACGCAGTTTAGTTTTAGGTTTGAAAAATAACGCGCCGGTAAGGTAAGTACCTTTCGGGACCACGATAGTGCCGCCACCTTTGGCCGCAGCCATATCAATTACTTTTTGGATGGCTTTGGTACTGATTTGAGTACTATCGGTACTAACCTTATATTTAGTGATAACATAGTCTTGCGATTGAGCACTAAATGCTGCCAAAAAGAGGGCGGCTATCAGCAATAAATTTTTCTTCATGAAACCAAAAGCTATGCGGCAGTCCGTATGGCGACTACGCCGGTTTATAATATTATAACACCCGAAGATATACTTTTATATAGTTTTATCCCGGCACAACTGCGGTTTAACCGTCCTGTACAATGGGGTGCGGAAAGCCGTACTCCAGGATAATGATTGTTGATACCTTTGCCTCAGTTAATTAAATAAAATATTGATCATGACACGAACTATTGCTGCTCTGTTACTTACGTTGACCACCACATTACTCTCAGCACAATCTAAACTATCCAAATCATCGGCTGGTGCGTCGCCGTTTGTTTTGGGAGAAATCAGGCATCTTCAATCTGCATCATTAAAGGAGCAACGTATACTTAACATTTACTTACCCGAAGGTTATAACCCGAAGGACACCGTTAGGTACCCGGTGATTTATTTGCTGGATGGATCTGCCAACGAAGATTTCATACATATTGCCGGCCTGGTGCAGTTTTACAATTTTGAATGGGTCAACCTGGTGCCAAAATCTATCTTGGTGGGCATTGCCACCGTTGACCGCCGGAGGGACTTCACTTATCCTACAACAATTGAAAAAGACAAAAAAGCATATCCAACCGCAGGCCATTCAGATAAATTTATGGCTTTTATTGAGAAAGACCTGCAGCCATATATTGATAGCCATTACCATACTAATGCAAATAAAACTTTAATAGGCCAATCGTTAGGTGGATTGCTGGCTACCGAAATTTTATTTAACAAACCTGCCCTGTTTAATCGGTACATCATCATCAGCCCAAGCTTATGGTGGAACAACGGATCGCTACTAAATAAATCTTTACCAAAGTTTAGCAGCACCGATATATATATAGCCGTTGGCAAGGAAGGCTTAACCCCCACCGACTCAGCAAGAGTGATGGAAGTGGATGCTAATTTGCTGGCTGATAAGCTTAAAGGTACTAAAGAAAAAAATGTGAAAGTATTTTTCGATTACTTGCCGCAAGAGAATCATGCCACCATTATGCACCAAGCGGTTTCTAACGCGTTCCGGGTGCTATATCCAACAGCGCAGCATTGACATACCCAAAACAGCATAGATAGTTTAACAAAAGCTGGAATAAATAAGCAGGTATTTATTATTAGAATAAATATGGCAGCCTTTTCACCGGCGTCAAAAATCGACCTTGCTACATAGAGCATAATTTATCATTTTAATAGCTTTTACAACATAACTGAATAAGCTTCGTGTAGTATTTACCCGCGTACACCTACAACATCAGAAATGTATTTATTGACAGCGTCTGAATACGTTAGCTTATTACTAATGCTGCCTGCCGTTACTTTTATCATCAACACAGCTCAAACTTCCTTATGTACATTTAACGTGCAAATTTGTACAGTTGCCCGGTTGCTTGCATCAGCGCAACGCTTTAGTTTTTACCTTTGGTAAATGTTCCGTACCTATCAACTCAAGTGGTGCTTTACTATGATCGGCATTCTGGCTATCGGAACGCTGCTCATGCGGCCGGGGTCGTTCGCACTGGCTAATCTGTGGCAATATGTATTGCATATCATTAGTATCACTGTTTCTATCTTAATTTGCTGGATGATACAGGGTTATGTAAAACAGCTAAATTTGCCGGGCTACACCGCTTATGCAAAAGCTTTACTGAGTATCGCTATAAGCATGGTGGCCGCATTGGCTTTTAACTACCTGATATCTCTATTGGTACCCGCCCGTTTTTTCTTTCCCGAAAATCACTTAGGATTGGGTTATGTAGATATGGTTAGGCGGTTGGTGGGTTCCTTTTTTGTGGCAATGATAACTTACATCGTGTACAGCAACATTGATACAAGTGACAAACTACAGCAAACCCGCCTCGAGAACGAACAATTTAAACAGGCCCACTTGCGTGCACAATTACTGTCACTTCAACAGCAAATCAGTCCTCACTTCTTGTTCAACTCGCTCAGCACGCTCAAAACCATTACCCACGAAAGCGACACCAAGAATTTTATTGTGCAGCTGTCGCACGTTTACCGGTACCTGCTTAACTTTAATGAACATCAGGTAACCCGCCTGTCCGACGAGCTGGCCTTCATCCGCTCCTACCTGTACATCTTGCATCAGCGGTTTGAGAATGCCTTGCAGGTAAGTATCGATGTGCCGGAAGCATTTAATAACTACCAGATCCCGCCGCTGTCTGTACAACTGCTTATCGAAAATGCCATTAAGCATAATGCCTTTTCGGAAGAGAAGCCGTTGCAAGTTTCTATTACTACAAACCAAAACCAGCAACTGGTGGTTTCTAATAACCGCGAACCATTAAAAGTTCCGGTAGAGAGCACGCGGTTAGGGTTAACCAATATTGCCGATCGTTTCCGCTTACTTTTTGAGCAAAAAATAGACATCCGTAAAACAGAACAAAGCTTCACCGTTACGCTGCCACTCATCAGTTATGAACGTTATCATCATTGAAGACGAACCCCGCACTGCTAAAGACCTGAAAGCTACGCTGGAGGGGTTGGACAGCGACCTGAACGTGCTGGCTATATTGTCGTCGGTGGCGTCATCCGTTAAGTGGTTTAGACAGCACCCGGCACCCGATCTGATATTTTCGGACATCCAGTTAGGTGACGGCTTAAGCTTTGAGATTTTTAAGGAAATACAAACCGGCGCACCTATCATTTTTTGCACAGCTTACGACCAGTACGCCATTAATGCCTTTGAATCTAACAGCATTGATTACCTGCTTAAACCCATTGAAGAAGATATGGTTGAACGCAGTCTGCAAAAATATCACCGTGTGAAAGAACACTTTGCGGGCGGCAATTACAGTACTAATCTAAATAAGGCACTGGTGCAGATTGAGCATGCCCACCGGCAATCCATCCTGGTGCATTACCGCGAAAAGATCATCCCGGTTAAGGTGACCGACATTTGCTTTGCACATGCTGCGGGTGGCGCCGTATCGCTGCACACGGTGGATAATCAACAGTATTTGGTACAGTATACTATCGATCAACTGGAAACCATGTTAAACCCTGACGGCTTTTTCAGGGCTAACCGGCAATTCATCATCAACCGTAATATGGTACAAAATATTGAGCATTATTTTAACCGCAGGCTCATTGTAAAAACCCATTGCCCTGTGCCCGAAAAAATAGTGGTAAGCCGCTTAAAGGCGCAGGATTTTTTGCGTTGGCTGGAGCATTAAATCTTTAAATGTCCCGCCCGTCAACTGCTGCAAAATAGCTGTTACATCTCAAGGTGTGATATGTGCATTTCAGGTTGCTAATTGTTCGCTTCGTGCACATTTAACTCCATGGCATCAATTGGCTGTCTACTTTTGTATCATCGGCGATATGCCTTTGTGCTATGAGTAAAAAAATAATTATTGCATTACTTGCCTTGCTGCCCATAAAGCTTTCGGCCCAAGCCAACTGGACGCTGAAAAGTTGTATTGAGTATGGCCTAAAAAATAACCGCACCAATACCGTTTACGCTAACGAAAAACGGGCGGCCGATGCCCGAGCCAAAGAAGCGCTGGCTGCCTACCTGCCCAGCGTTAGCCTAAACGGAACAGTTGATGATAACCTGAAGGTGCAGGAAACAGTGATCCCGGCAGGGATATTTAGTCCGACTGATATCCGGGTGGCCTTCACTAAAAAGTATAACACCAACGGTGTGGCGCAGCTCGATCAGACTTTATATGATAAAGCATTGCTTACAGGGCTAAAGGCTAACAAGTTTAACGCTCAGCAAGCCGACTTGAATCAGCAAAAGAATGATGAAACCATCATTTACAACATCAGCACAGCCTACTACCAGATTTTAGTTTACCGTGAGCAGCTCGATCTATTAAAAGCCAATTTAGATACCTACCGCAAGCAAATGGAGGTATCGGCCTTGCAGGTTAAAAAAGGTGTAACGCTGCAAAAAGACCTGGACAAGATTACGGTAGATTACAACAACGCCACCTCACAAATCCGTGTAGCCGAAAGCAACCAAACCCTGGCCGAGAACCAATTGAAATACGAAATGGGCTACCCCATTGCCGACCCACTACAGGTAGAAAACACTGCCAACGCAGCTACTATTGATATACCGGTGATGGCTGACAAAAGCGATTTTTCGGTAAATAACCGGACAGATTTCCGCCTGTCGCAAGTGAATGCCAAACTGCTGGAGATAGACGAAAGCCGAATTAAGGCAGGCATTTTTCCGAAACTAACGGCTTATGCCCGTTACGGTGCCATTGGTTTTGGCGATAATCTTGGTCCGGCTTTTTCGAGCATGACCTCCTACTCGGCCGTGGGCTTAAAATTAAACTTTCCGCTGTTCGACTTTTTTAAGCGTAATGCCCAGTACAACCAGGCCAAATATAAACGCCTGAACGCGCTGGAGACCTTAAAGCTCGACGAAGGCAGATACCAGTTGGAGTATGAAAACGCCCGCACCAAGATGCTGAAAGAGCAAACCAATGTTGAGAACAACCGCCGTAACATTGAGCTGGCCCGCTCGGTGTTTAATACCACCGATTTGCAATACCAAAAAGGTGTAACCAATTTGATTGACTGGCTCAATGCCCAAAACTCGCTTAAAGAAGCGCAGAACAATTACCTCAACTCGCTGTACAGCTTTTACCTGGCCAAAGTCGACCTCGAAAAAGCAGGCGGCACCCTTAAAACCTTCTACTCGGCCCTATAACCACGCAAATGAAAACTAAGTATATTGTAAGTATTGTTATCGTTATTCTGATTGGCCTGATCGTTTACCGGCTGGCATCCAACAAAAAGAAACTCGACGAAAAAAATAAACCGGTAAAAGTGACCAATGTGCGCATCCCGGTAAAGGCTGCTACCGTAGCCTCGCAAATGCTCGAGATCAGCATCATGAAAACCGGCAACCTGGCCCCGTTTAAAGAAGCCAAGGCACTGGCTGTAACCGGTGGCACTTTGCAACAAGTACGTTTTAACCTGGGCGACCGCGTAACCCAGGGACAGGTACTGGCCGTTACGGATGACCGTAACTCACAGCTGCAACTACAAAAAGCCCAAAGCAATGCCGCTAAACTACGTAACGATCTGAACACTTACACCGAGCTGCTGCAAGGCAAAGCCGCCACGCAGGAGAAGGTGAACGAGATACGCCAAAACTACCTCGATGCCCAAAACCAGGTTAGCCTGTCGCGCAAAACCCTGTCGGACGCGGCCATCAAAGCTCCTACCAGTGGTATTATATCGGCCAAGCCGGTTGAGCAGGGCGTGTTCGTAAACGCCGGTGCCGAGGTGGCTACCATCGTTAACCTATCAAGAGCTAAAGTGCAGGTTAACTTAACCGAGGCCGAGGTTTACCAGGTAGAACAAGGCCAGAAAGTAAAAATCACCACAGATGTTTACCCCGGTAAGGTATTTAACGGTACGGTGAGCTTTATTAGTCCGCAGGCCGACCAGACTTACAATTACATGGTAGAGATCCTGATAGATAATACCCAAAAATCCATTCTGCGGTCGGGCACATTTGTATATGCCGATTTTTCGAAAAAGACCAGGCAACAGGTGCTCACCATTCCGCGCGAGGCCTTAACTGAAAGTATTAAGAGTGCTGCAGTTTACGTGATCGAGAACGGCGTGGCCAAACTCAGAAACATCCAGACCGGTGCCGAGATGGGCAACCAGATACAGGTAACCGGCGGACTGAAAGAGGGCGAGCAAGTGGTAACCTCGGGCCAGATTAATTTAAAAGACGGCACTCAGGTAAGTATCTCTAAATAACAAAAAACATTTATGTCAATTGCAGAAGTAGCCGTTAAGCGGCCCTTACTCATCATCGTTATATTTACGGTACTTATTATGTTTGGTGCGTTGAGCTACTCTAAGCTTAACTACAAACTGCTGCCCAACATTGAGGTAGCCACCGTAGTGGTAAGCACCGTTTACCCCGGCGCCTCGGCCGCCGAGGTAGAAACCTCGGTGACGAAAAAACTCGAAGATGCCTTTGCTTCGGTAGAAGGTTTGGACAAAATCAACTCTACCTCGCAGGAAGGGGTATCGCAAATTACGGTGCAGCTCAAAAGCGGCACAAACGTAGACCAGGCCGAGCGCGACATACAACGCAAGGCCGACCAGGCACAAAACGACCTGCCCGATAACATTGACCGCCCGGTAGTCAACAAAATCAACCTCGAAGAAGCACCCGTAATACGTGCCGGTGTAACCTCTACCCTGGCGCCACGTGCTTTGTACGATTTGGTTGACAAGCAACTGCGCCCCGTTTTACAAAACGTAGGCGGTGTGGGCCAGGTAAACATCATTGGCGGCGACGAGCGCGAAATACAGGTAAATATTGACCAGGGCAAGCTGCGTGCTTACGGCCTGAGTATTACCCAGGTGAGCGATGCCATCCGCAATGCTAACCAGTCGTTCCCGGCGGGTAGTATTGAAACTAAGGATCAGCAGGTATCTATCCAGTACGATGCCAACGTAACCTCGATTGAGCAGATCCGTAACCTGATTGTGCAGCAGCGCTTAGGCGGCGGCAGTATTTATGTTAGGGATATTGCCGAGGTGGTAGATGCTACGGCCAAAGAAACCGCCATTAACCACATTAACGGCTTGCCATCTATCGGTGTGCAAATCATCAAGCAAACCGATGCCAACGCGGTTGACGTGAGCGAGCAGGTAAAAACTGCCTTCAGCCGCATGGAGCAACAGTATAAAAGCCGCGGACTGAAATTCACCGTTTCGAGCGATCAGTCGACCTACACCCTGCGCTCGGCCGATGCCGTGATGGAAGATTTGGTGCTGGCCATTGTAATTGTAGGTATTGTGATGCTGGCGTTCTTGCACAGCTTCCGTAGCTCGATGTTTGTGATGGTGGCCTTGCCATCGTCTATTATCCCTACGTTTATTGCCATGTACATGCTGGGCTTTTCGCTCAACTTAATGACGCTGATGGCCATGTCGCTGGTGGTAGGTATTTTGGTGGATGACTCCATTGTGGTGCTCGAAAACATTTACCGCCACCTGGAAATGGGTGCCGACCGTATGAAGGCCGCTGTGGATGGCCGTGCTGAAATTGGCTTTACCGCCATTGCCATTACCCTGGTAGACGTGGTGGTGTTTTTACCGCTGGCCTTTTCGGGCGGCATCATCGGCTCCATATTGCGCGAGTTCTCGCTGGTGGTAGTGTTTTCTACGCTGATGAGTTTGTTTGTGTCGTTTACCGTTACCCCCATGCTGGCCAGCCGTTTTGGCCGGTTGGAGCATTTAACCAAAGCTACTTTGTGGGGCAGATTGAACTTGGGTTTTGAGCATATTATTGATGTAACTAAAGAGGGTTACGGCAATTTTCTCACTAAGGCGCTGCACAAAAAACGCTATGTATTATCAGGCGTATTGCTTTTGATTGTAGGTTCGATCATGCTGATTGGCAAAGGTTTTATTGGTGCGGCGTTCATACCATCGAGCGACCAGGGCGAGCTGCTCATTAATTTGGAGCTGACACCGGCGGCCTCTATCTATCAAACCAATATGGTGACCCAGGAGGTTGAAAAGATGATTATGGCGCAGCCCGAGGTAGAGAAAGTATTTTCAAGCATTGGCTTCGTGACCGGCGGTGTGGTTGGTGCCGGCAATAACAGCAACCGGGCCGAGCTTACCGTGAGTTTGGTAGATGCCAAAAAGCGCAGCATTACTGCCGAGCAGTTTGGCGTGATGATGCAGCAAAAGCTAAGTGCCGCCATATCGGGCGTTAAAATTACGGCCTCGCCCACCTCCATCACCGGCGGTGCTAACCAGGCCCCTATCCAGATTGCCGTGAAAGGGGTTGACCTGAAAGCGGTGCGCAGCGTGGCCGAACAATACCAGAAGCTGGTAGCCACTGTGCCGGGTACGCAGTTTGTGCAGCTATCGGTTAAAGACCAAAAGCCGCAGGTTGAGGTAAAACTAAACCGCGAAAAGATGACCCTGTTGGGCCTTAACGCCGGACAGGTAGGCGCTGCCCTGCAAAATGCCTTCAGTGGTAACGACCAAAGCAAGTTTAAACAACAGGGCAACGAGTATGATATTTTGATTGGCCTCGACCGTTACGACCGTTCTAACATTAACGATGTGCGTAGCCTGCCCTTTACCAATGCTAACAGCCAAACCTTTGTGCTGAGCCAGTTTGCAGAGGTAAAAGAAGGTTTGGGCGAGAGCGTACTGCAGCGCACCGACCGCTTAAACTCCATCACGGTAAACTCTAACGTGGCCGGTCGCCCAACAGGTACCGTGGCCAGTGACATTAAAGCTAAACTGGCTGACGTCAAAATACCCGAAGGTGTGTCGATTGAGTATTTGGGCGATGTGAAAAACCAGGGTGATGCCTTTGCCAGCTTAGGTTTGGCGCTCATCGTAGCCATTTTGCTGGTATACCTCATCATGGTGGCCCTGTACGAAAGTGCCATCTATCCTTTCGTGGTACTGTTCTCCATCCCGGTGGCGCTTATTGGTGCCTTGCTGGCCCTGGCTTTGGCGATGGAAACGCTTAACATCTTCTCCATCATCGGGGTAATTATGCTGTTGGGTCTGGTATCTAAAAACGCCATCCTTATTGTGGATTTTACCAACCAGTTGAAAGACGAAGGCCGCCCCGTAGAAGAAGCCCTGATTGAAGCCGGCAAAGAACGCTTGCGCCCTATTTTGATGACCACCCTGGCCATGATTTTGGGTATGCTGCCCATAGCCCTAGCTACCGGCGCCGGATCCGAAATTAAAAATGGCATGGCCTGGGTCATCATCGGTGGCCTAACCAGCTCCATGATTTTGACGCTGTTTGTGGTACCATCCATGTACCTGATTATTGAACGTTTAAAAACCCGGTTCAGCAAAAAGCAGGTGCAACCGGGGTTGAGCACGCAGTAAATGATTATAATATTAGCCGGGCAGGGTAATGCATTGTAGCCGGGTAATGTCTTTCTAAGGCGTTACCACTTGAGAGTCACAAGGGCTGGCTGTGTGTTACCCGCTTGTGGCTATTATGGAATTACACTTACAGTATGAAACATCTACTTACTATGATGAAAACAAAAGTGATAGATAATTTACTTTTATAACATTAAAAGTTCTAAAACCTATTATTACTTTGTTCGGTAAGAGTATTAAACATTCGCAATTAGTGAATACAAAGTACTTCAAAAAGTATTTTAAATTTGTTGAGCTTAAACTCTTAAACTTATCACATGAACAATCAAGTTAAATATTCATTAATCGGTATAATAGCGCTATTCTTATTAATTGGCTTCGCAAATGGTTTTAAGTGTAACTCATCTTCAACTTTAACCTTCGAGTCTAATTGGCGAGAACCAACATCTGCTGAATTGGGTAAAATAATTCCGGTTTTAGCTAAGAAGCAAGTGACCGAATGCGGAGAGCTTTATGTAAGAAAAGCCAATGGCAGTGATACGGAATATTTAATTGCATGTCGCGGAGCACGAATGATATTCCATGGCTATCATATTTTCACGGCCAGTGAAGAGGTTTTACCATATGAAGATTCCGCCTACCCTATGCCAACTGACAAGTAAATCTTACATAGGCAGATACGAAGCAAACATGTAAAGCTGTATTAGGGCGGATTGATTTTTAAAAAATGCTCTATTGGAGTGTATAGACGGTATTAGCAAATAGTTAGTAGTCCTAAAAATTAATAAATTTACTGAGTCTTAGAGTTAAGTTATTTTCTAGGCTATCAATTAAAAACACATGAAGTCCCTGCAGAAACACTTAAGCGGAAAGCGCTAACTTATGCTAAGCGCACATGCTCGCACAGTCAAATTCGCGCCATTGAGTCTCAAAAACATCCTAACCCCTAAATCCCAGCGCCGTCATCCCCGTCTGCTTTTTAAAATAATTAGAAAAATGCGCCACATCATCATAGCCTAAAACATAGGCTACGTCGGCTACGCTCCAGCGGGATTGTTTGAGCAGGATCTTGGCTTCTTGCGTAATACGGTTGCTGATGAGTTGAGTGGTAGTACTGCCGGTTATTTCTTTAAGTACTTTATTGAGGTGGTTTACGTGCACGGCCAGCCGGTCGGCATACTGGGCCGGGGTGCGCAATTGTAAGCGTTGGCCTTCGGTTTCGAGCGGGAACTGCCGCTCCAGCAGTTCGACAAAGAGCGAAGCCATACGTTCGGACGCGTTTTGGGCATTACTCATGGCCGACAGCGGTTGCAGTTTTTGCCCGTAGTGGATGAGTTCCATCACCAGGTTGCGCAGCAAATCATATTTGTATTTATAATCGGCATTCAGCTCACGCTGCATTTTACGAAAGATGTATTCTACCTCTGCAACGGCAGCGCCATTTAACTGAAAAACCGGCACCTGCCCTGGCTGAAACAGCGGCAATTCGTCCAGCACCACTCCACTTTTGGCGGCCGATAAAAAATCGGGCGTAAAAATGCAGAACATCCCGGTTTGGTTGCCGTCGGCAGGCACCCAGTGGTAAGGTATTTTGGGCGTGGCAAACAACAGCGCTTCTGCTTCTACATCAATCACCTTGTCGGCATACTCGGCCCTGCTTTTGCCGCGCAGCCAGCTAATTTTATAGTAAGCGCGCCGGCTGTAAGGCATAGTGCGGTCGCCTGTTTTCGGGTCAAACAGTTTTTCAGCCTCAAACACATTAAAGTGGCCAATCTCGCGGGCCAAACCTTCGGGCAATCGTGAACCATGGCTTTCATAAAAATCGCTGACTGAGGTGACCGGCATAACATACAAATTTGCAAATATCAAAGTAAACTGCAAAGCATTTAAACATCAGCTTTACCAATAAAAAAGAAGGGCAAAGGTGTTGACCCCTGCCCTTGCATATGGACATAATCGACGGCTACACCATCATACCGCCCGAAGCCTCGATGCGCTGTGCGTTAACCCAACGGGCATCCTCGGTACACAAAAAGGCTACTACGCCGCCAATATCCTCAGCCACGCCCGGGCGCCCCAGTGCCGTAACGCTGCTAATCTGCTTCTGCATTTCTTCGCTGCTGCGCAGGCGTGCATTGCCAAAATCGGTCATGATAGCGCCCGGAGCCACGGTATTAGCGCGGATGCCCCTCGTACCTAATTCTTTGGCCAGGTAACGCGTAAAGGTTTCGACCGCAGTCTTTAATGAAGCATACACCGACGAGCCCGGCATCGACACCCGGGTTAAACCACTGGAGATGTTGACGATACCACCACCATCGTTCATCAACGGCAGTAGTTTTTGAGTGAGAAAGTATACGCCTTTAAAATGCACGTTCATCAGGTCGTCGAAAAAGCTTTCGGTTACCTCAGTTACCGGCAGATAGCCGCCATGACCGGCATTATTGACCAGGAAATCAATTTTTTCGGTATTGAAGTGATCGCGCAACACTTGTGTTAGCTGTCCGGTAAAGCCGTCGAAGCTTGAAACCACACCAGTATCCAATGATAAAGCGGTGGCTTTGCCCCCGCCTTGCTCAATTTGTGCTACTACGTCTTTTGCTTCCTGATCTTTAGTGCGGTAAGTAACAATGACGTCTAGCCCTTTTTGGGCCAAACGCAGTGCCATGTCTTTACCCAAGCCGCGGCTGCCGCCGGTTACCAGGGCTATCTTTTTTTTGTTATCCATCTGTTGATTTGTTTTTACAAAGATGATCCCTAAAGCACTCGCGCTGTTTGCAGCAATCAATCCGTTATTTGCAAAATTCAATCAATTAAAAGTTGTGGACGGTAAATCTATTATATAAAGTCAATTTGAATGATCGAGACCAAAAAGCAAACCTGAGCAACGAATCGACGATGCTTCAAGAAACCTTATACAGTGACATTTAACAACCTAAAACCTCTAAGATGGCTTAAAACTTTTAGCTATATCACTGTTTTCGAGACAATTGGATATTATTAGGCTATGCTGTTATTGCGCGTAAGTAAACCGCAATTAAGCTATCAGCTTAAAATAATTGCGCTATAACCTATAAAGTTTCCTCAAATGATATTAAATCTTTTTTTATAAAATAAACTTTCTGTTTGCCTTATTTCGCGCTTGTAACACTGTATTCAAACCCCTATAATTCAACTAATGATTGCCAAAATCGCACTTACTATCTTATGCTGTTTAGCCTGCTTTAACAGTTTTTCTCAAGGTTATCCATCCTTTCAATGTACTAATCCTCCGTACGATCAAGTTAAAACATCCAATGGCCAGCTTTACGGTCATTCAACTAACACGTGCGAATGTTGTGCAAATAACAACTACAATCCAACTGGCTGTACCGCTCAGGTAAGACAATCATGCACCACCGGTGCACCCATTAATGAAGGCCTGATTTTTTTAATTTTAGGTGGCATTGGGATAGGTGTTTGGGTAACTTATAAAAACAAAGCTAAGTTAAGTGTTTGATGGCAATGCATACGGCTTTGCAAGTTTAATTTTGTAAAGTCACTATTCAATTCAATAAAACACTTTTTGTTTATACCTTTAAATAAATGGAGTTACTTAAAGGTATAAACTCTTACCATTTTACGGCTTTGTCAATAAAGCTGATCAACTGGTCGGCCATTTGTTGCTGCTCGGCTTTGTTGGGATGGCCGCCTGTGTTTTTGTAAGGAAAAAAACAGGTATGTATTTTATTGTCTTTTAACCGGGCTACGGCCTGCTCTATATATCCCGGAAATTTAGAACCCGTTTCGGTAGCGTTCATGTTTCCCAACGCACATATAATCTGCGCCTTAGGGTATTTGGCGCGGATGCCGGCTACAAAATTTTGGTAGGCATTGATGATAAACTCTTCGGTAGGTTTGTCATTGCCGAACCTTCGTTTAAACTGCTCGTTGTTCGGGCTGTTTACTATCCAGTAATCATTCTGGAAAAGATTGATCACCACTACATCGGGGGTGTATTTTGCAAAATCCCATTGGCTGCCCGGATCCATCGGGTCCAGGCGGTCGTAAATCTCGGGCATAATTTCCGGAAACCAGCTCACCATTATACCAATACCGCTGCGGGCAATGCACGAGTATTGCGCCTGGTAGTGGCGTGCGGTTAAGGCTGCATAAGTGTAGTAATTATTAAAATACTGAGGGTCGCCTGTCTCTTTCATACCCGGCGGCACATCTACCCCGTGGCCTGCGGTAATCGAGTTGCCGTAAAATTCAATTTTACGCTTAGACGGTTTAGCCGGATCAAACAATTTGGCATCACCATCAATGCTGAAACCGTAAAAAACATCTTTGGAGGTATTGTTGGACAGTTTGAACAATTGCAGAGTGTGTTTACCCGCTGGTAAGCCCGAAGCCAGCACAAAATCTTTCCGGCTGCTATCGGCCCCAAACTTAAACGCTTTGCTGGCATCACTATCTACAATGGCATAATAATACCCAGGTTCGCGCCGCGATTTCATGGCAGCCTTTACCCCTGTGCCGTTAAAGCTGATGGTAGCCGATGAACCCGGCCAGTACATTAGCGCAGAATCGGCACCGGTTTTAACCCGGCCCATGTAGGCAATTTTGGCGTTGCCCGGCTTTACGGCCAACTGCGCTGAGCAAGTGAGGCTCAAGAATAACCCTGCCAAAGCAGTTAAAGCGGTTAAGATTTTATTCATGATTTAAGTGATTGTACTTATTTGAAAGCTGAAATATAGAAATATCAAGGCGGTATTTCAACCTTGCAACCTCATTACCTCAAGTCTGGGCGCACTCAATCACAAAAACATTATTTGCCATCGACAGGTTGTTGCTGTTATTATATAATTAAAGTAAGATACGGTGCGATGTAGTAAAACTTGACTTAAAACACCGCGCTTAAATTTATGCAGATCATGAACAAAAATAGATGGCCCATTATCCTGGCTGCCGGTGTAGCAGCTACCGCAGTAGTTATTGGCTTAAATTCCTGCGTTTCCATCCCTAAAGGCGCCCGCGCGGTGCAGCCTTTCGACAAAAATCGTTACTTAGGTAAATGGTACGAGATAGCCCGGTTTGATTTTAAGTTTGAAAAAAACATGAGCAATGTAACCGCCAACTACTCGCTTAATAACGATGGCAGCATTAAGGTAGATAACAAAGGTTATAACTACAAAAAGCGGGAATGGAAAGAAAGCATAGGCAAAGCCAAGTTTGTGAACAGCGAAGACGAGGCCCGTTTGAAAGTATCGTTTTTCGGGCCGTTTTATTCCGGCTATAATGTTATCGCTATTGACCCTAACTATCAGCATGCGCTAATTGCAGGTAATAATCTAAATTACTTATGGATATTATCGCGCACTACTACAATACCGGAAGCGGTTAAGAATGACTACCTGACTAAGGCTAAGCAGTTAGGTTATGACACCAGTGAGTTGATTTGGACAAAGCACGAGGAGGTGAAGTAGCGTGGCAAATTAGACGTTAACAAAATGGCCAAAAGATTATGAGTCTTTTGGCCATTTCTGTATGTAGCCATCACAAACCAGTTGCTTTTTAAGATAAAAGTCTTAACTATTCCAGCTCTACCATCGCCTTAATCACACCCGTAGCCGGATCGAGCCAGCTTTCAAACTCATTTTTAACAGAGTCGAACGGTACGCGGTGAGTGATGTAGGTAGCCGGGTTTACCAGCCCTTTTTTCATGCTGGCTATCACGTGCTCAAAATCCTGGCGGGTGGCATTACGGCTGCTCATCAGGGTGCTTTCGCGTTTATGAAACTCAGGGTGACTAAAACTAAATGCCTCTTTTTGCAAACCAATCAGCACGTAGCGGCCGCCGTGGGCCAGGTAATCAATACCGCCGTTGATGGCGCGCAGGTTACCGGTAGCATCTACCACTACCGATGCCATATCGCCGTTGGTGATCTCGCGGATCTTTTCTACGGCGTTACCATCCATCGGATTAACAGTATGAGTAATGCCTAAATGCTCCCGGCAAAATTGCAGGCGTTCGTTACTTACATCCATAGCAATAACGTTACCGCCGGCTATGCGGGCAAACTCAATAGTGCCCAAGCCAATGGGACCGGCACCTATCACCAGCACAAAATCGCCGGGGTTAATGCCTGCGCGACGGATGCCATGCGCACCGATGGCCAGGGGTTCTACCAAGGCCAATTCATCATAGGTTAGGTCTTCGCCATGCACCAAAGAATATGACGGTACTTGCAAATACTCTACCATACCGCCGTCGGCATGTACGCCGCACACCTGGATGTGCGCACAACAGTTAGGTTTACCGGTGCGGCAGGCCACACAATGCCCGCAATTAAAATAAGGTATAAAAGTAACCGCCTCTCCAATGCTAAAACCCGGCGCGTCGTCGGCTTCTACCAACTCGCCCGATAGCTCATGCCCTAAAATGCGGGGATAGCTAAAAAAAGGCTGCGTACCTTTAAAAGCGTGTAAATCGGTACCGCAAATGCCGATGCGTTTAATTTTAATAATGGCATGTCCGGGCTTTAGTTGAGGCTTTTCGGTTTCGCCGTAATCGAAAGTACCCGGGGTGGTACAGGTTAAAATTTTCATGTGATGTAAATTTTTGTTGGCAAGCACTGGTGCCTGCTTTTATGTCAAATTTAGTGAATCAGGTTTTTAGTGGTCACGTCGGCCTTAATTAATCCCTGGTGTTCCAGCTCGCGCCAAAAAGCTTCGGGTACAGGCTGATCAACCATCGCTATGTTTGGCTTTATCTTTTCGGGAACGGTGGTGCCTATGGCCAGCGTTTTTACACCCGGCGCCTGTACGGCAAATTGCACACAAGCGTGGGCCGGCGTAATATTAAACTGCTCGCACACAGCAAAAAACTTTTTGCGCCATTGTAAAAGTGCTGCACCATGTTCATCGTCGGCGCTTACCGGCTTATAATTATAGTGCTTGCCACCGGTTAAAAAGCCGCCGTTAAACACTGCTGAATTGATGATGGTTACGCCCTTCGCACTTAATTCCTGCATAAAGGCCCACAGATCGGCCGGGTGGCTGTGCAAGGTCATGCTGTTGGCAATCATCACCCAATCCAGATCAACCACATCGGTAATCTGTTTAATGATGTGCCAGTCTTTAGCACCAACGCCTACGGCATCTACCTTACCTGCAGCCTTCAGTTCAAAAAGCGCGCGGTAAGCTTCTTTTACATCTTCAAAGCGTTGGGCTTTATCCTCTTCGTTGCTTGCAGCCGCCAGGTATTCATCCGGGTCGTGTACAGATACTAATCCGGTCTGGTAGCCGTCCAACAGTTCTAACCCCTGGTAGTAACAATCCAATATGCCCTGATAGCTAATGCGCTGTTCGGCATCGTGCGTTAAATTTATCCACACGCCCGGCTCAAAGGTAGGCTCGGGCCCGCTAAGCGGAATACGGTACCAGCCCAATTTGTTACTGATCATCACCCCGCCGGGTTTTACGCCCAAACTGCGCAGGCAATTACCCAGGCTCTCTAAGGCTAACCCGGCACCGTACTTGCCTGCCGTATCAAAAACGGCCGGCTGCGGCGACTCGGCTATCCACTGCTCCACCAGACGGCATTTTTCCTGATCGCTTTTGGCCACATACAAGTTGCCTAACGGACTGGTGCCAAACACTACGTGCGGCAACTGGATAACTTTTTTCTGAGCGCTTTCCATCTTAATTAATCTAAAATAGGTTTGTCTGCAAGTTGACAAAAAAGCCGCAAAAACTCACAGCTCCTGAGCAACTTGATACTGATTGGTTAGTAAGCAGCTAAACGTAACGGCAACCGGCCCGAACCGGCCACCGCCACTGTTTACACTTAGCACAAAGGTAATAGCCGCAGGTAATTTGTTTTTATCTATATTAGACTTTGTTTTATACAAATCCGACAATCAACTTTTTAGCTGCTGATGAAACGCCGACTGTTAACGTACTCGTTTTCCCTGCTCAATGCCGACCATGTTGAGCTCGATTCGCAATGGAACTATACTAACGTCATCAGCCCGTATTACCGGATGTATTATATCGATGCCGGCAGCGGTGCACTGGGCGACGCGCACCATACGCTTACCCTGCAACCCGGTTTTTTATACCTGGTGCCCAGTTTTACATTGTGCAGCTATCATACACCCGAATATTTGAGCCAGCATTTTATCCAGTTTTTCGAGGATTCGGCCGATAAAATTTCGCTTTTTCATGCCAACCGGACCGTAATGCAGCTGGAAGCCGGATCTGCAGATATTGAACATTTTAAGCGTTTACTGACCATCAATCCCGGCCGTGGTTTATACCGGTCTGACGATCCGCGCATATACGAAAAAGACATTTATTATAAAGAGTACCAGGAACTCAACAACCTGCAAAGCCTGCCGGTATACCTCGAAACGCAAGGCATTTTGATGCAGCTCATCTCGCGGTTTTTAACACCTGCACTATTTAAAGCCGGACAGTTGGAAAACATCCCTTCAAAAATTATGGATGCTATTAGTTATATACAGCTTAACCTGCACCAGCCCTTAACGGTTAATCATCTGGCCGAACGGGCTAACCAGCACCCTGATTATTTTTCGAGGGTGTTTTTAGAATACACCGGTGCCCGGCCAGTGAACTATATACAAGATAAACGTATTGAACGTGCGCAGTATCTCATCACTACTATGAACCTCCCCTATGCCGAAATTGCCCGGCAAACCGGGTTTGAGCACCTGCCCTATTTTTCAAAACTGTTTAAACGCATTACCGGGCTCACCCCCGGCGAGTACCGCAGGCAGCACCAGTTATTTAATAGAATGAGTTAGCTTTTTGATTGATCAAGATAATTTTAGTATCCATGCCAATAAATTATTAGGCTCAATGATGTTCCAGCTGTGAAAGCCCCTGCCTTTGGTGGTAATGTATTCGCACTGTTGATTTCCCTGGTCAGTCAGGTATTGATGCAGTGCTTCCAGGTCGGTGGCATTCAGATCGTTCATCTCCATCTGATTACAATAGGTTTTTCGTACAAAATCAAGATCGGGTTCACTGTATAACCTGATGGGTATATTGACAAGATACTTTGCATTGCCACCATCCGGCATACTTGCCGTAAATGCAGAATGACTGATGTATTCGCCGGCACGTTGATCCGGTGGCCCGCCAAAAGCTTTTTCCAGGTCATTGGTTATACGTATGCCTTCCTGTTTCATAATTCCATCGCAGCTTTGCAACCTATGTTTACCGGCAGCATAAACGCGTTGCAGGTCAAGCGGAGGATCAACAACGAATAACCCCTTCAAATTCATCAGCGTATTGGTAGCCGAAAGCAACTCAGCATATCTTGCAGCTATAGCCCCGCCCGATGAAAATCCACCCAAAAACAGAGGCTTTTCACCATACTCCTTTACTTTAGATTGTAGCAAAGCATCCAATAAAATGATGGAAAAACTATCAGCATACAGCAGCGTATGCACCTCAGGCACTATAACCACAAAACCATTATTAAACAGCTCTTTGGCTAATCCACCGTACTTCAGTATATTCTTAAACTTTTCGCCGCTTCCCGGCAGTAAGATCACTACGCCCTTTTTATCGCCCGATGGTTCTATATAGTGGTATGTGTAAGAAGTTCCGTTGGTTTTAAGTGTGACGCTCTTCAGGCTTTGCGCCAACAGTAAATTTGCACTTAAAAAACATACTGAGATGATAAGCAGAATTGTTTTCACAGAGATGAGGATTAGTTGAGCCAATGTATGAAAACGATATTGTAAATGGTTTAGGATTTTGGGCAACCCAGAAAACTAATGATGATACTACGAAAGCAGCAAACTCACCTCCGCAACAAACATTTCTTTTTTTGCCAATAATTGCAGACTTCCACCATGGGCATCAATAATTTGCCGGCACAACCATAAACCCAAACCCGAACCTGAGGTGACCGATCGGTTGGTAGTGAATGCGTTAGTTAGCTCGTTTACCGCTATTGATTGACCAACTACTTTATTTTTAAAAACCACTTTTAAGCCATCGGCAGTGGGTAAAACTTCGCAGGTAACCGTAGCACCTTTGGGCGAATGTTTGATGGCGTTCTGCAACAAGTTTTGCCAAACCACTTCCAGTTTGTCGGCATCAGCATTGAGCTGAAAACTGCTGATATCGTTGCTAAAATTTAATACTATTTGAGTTTGTTGCATTTGTGCCAACTGTGCATTGCGGGCAAATACGGTCAATAGTTGGTCGGACAGATCGGTGGGTTGATGATTAAGCACCAAACCCTTATGCTTTAACTGGCTTACCAGCAAAAACTGTTCTACTACTTGTTGGAGGCGTTTAATTTCGGTTAGCTGACTTTGAAACAAACTTCGCTCTGATACTTCGGCAGTGTTATTTAATCGCAACTCAGTTTCGGCCTGTAAAATTGCCAGGGGGGTACGCAACTCGTGCGATGCAGCGGCAAAAAAGTTGTTTTGTATTTCCTGCTCGTGGGCAATGCGGCCCAGCATATTATTGATGGTTTCGCCCAACTGCTGTAATTCGTCATGCGTTGGCCGCACGTTCAGGAGCTTGTCTAACCGGTTGGTGTTAATGTCGGCCGCCTGCCGGGCCAGGTTACGGATGGGCTTAAGCAGCCACGCTGAAGCAAAGTATGACGCTACCGAACCCGCCAGTACACTGGCGAGCGTAGTCAGCAGCAACATGAGCGACAAATGCCTAAGCCTGGCCACAATATATTTGTTAGGCACCGTCAGCAGAATTTCTACCGGGCGGCCATCATAATTTTCGCGTTCCAGGTATACGCCGTGCTGCTCCAGCGTATCGGTTACCCCGTGGCGGTATGGAGCCAGTACGCGGGCAATAGGTCCCGGCGACTGGAACACCGTGACCGGCCGGCCGCTGTTGTCATGGTAAAAAATACGGATCGACTCGCCCGAGTCAGGCAAGGCAATCAGATCAGGATTAATTTCAGTGCGGCTTAAGATAGTTTTGGCCCGGTTAAACAGGTATTTATTGTAGTTATTAAGGTAGGTATTTTTAAAATAGCGATAGGTAAAGCTACTGAGCACAATATTAATCAGCAGAAAAACAACGCTGAAAACCAGCGTTATTTTAAACCTGATGCTTTTGTAAAAATGCCGGTTCAACATGTGGCGTTCACCGTTTTTAACGTATATCCCCGATTAATAACCGTTTGTATATGCTGATGCTCAAAGCCTTCATTTATTTTACGCCGCAGCTGGTACAGGTGTACCTCAATTACGTTACTACCCGGGTCAAAACTCATGTTCCACACTTTATCCAGTATCTGGGTTTTCGTGAGCACCGTGTCTGGGTTTAACATCAGATATTCTAATAACAAAAACTCACGGTTGCTCAGGTTGATCTGCTTATCTCCCCGCTTAACCTGCCGGGTGTAAACATCAATTTCCAAATCATTAACCCTAACCTTGGCCTGGTTTTTTACTGTTTTTTGCCGTTGTAAAACGCGTACCCGTGCCAGCAGTTCCTGCATCTCGAAAGGCTTTTTTAAATAATCGTTGGCTCCGGCATCCAGGGCTTTTATGACCTGCTCAGTACTGTTGAGCGCGCTTAACACAATTACCGGTACATGATTATCAAAGGCGCGCAGGTTTTTAAGTATATCAAACCCGTTTTGGCTGGGCAACATCAAATCCAGTAAAATGAGGTCGTAACTGTTTACCATAGCTGCCTGTAGGCCTGCTGCGCCATCAGTTTCGCGGTCGGTTACATAACCCGCCTGCTCCAGCGCGGTTTGCACAAAACCGGCCAGTTTTTCCTCGTCTTCTATCAGCAATATCTTCATCTATCTTGTTCGTCGCGGCTATATATAAACCATTGCACGGTTTGCTGAGCCGCGCAATGATTATTAATATATATTTATTTTACCAGGTAGGCCTGCCCGTTTATACTTATGGTTTGGGCAGCTATCATTGTAACATTTTGGCTATAAACCACGCCCGGCCGTTTTGGTTCTGCAAAACCATTAACAATTACTTCGGTACCGGTTTTTAGCTGGCTACTCAGTTGTTTGGCCACGTGCGGCGGTATATTTACCCGTTCGCCCGATGACAGTGTAAAGCCGTTCACTTCCTTCTTAGGCGAGTAATTCAGTTCTTTGATTTTAGCCCTAATGCTTTTTTGCTCATGCGCAACGGTTGTTTGCGGTGCTACCGGAGGGGTGTCGGTAACGGTGGTGCCATTCACATTAAGGCTTACCAACCTAAACTCAGGTTTACCTTCCGGGTTTTTGCGCTCAAAACCGGTAATGGTAACGGCTGCTCCCTCTTTGGCCTTAGCTAAAATCTGCTCGCCCAGGTGTGGCGGGAACAATACCTGTGTGTTTGCGCTGCCGGTTTTCACCAAAAGACCATTGTATTCAAAACGGTCGTTAGCTATTGGGTTTACCACAGTGCCTTTTAGGGTGGTTAACTTTACGGCTTCTTTGGGTGCTTTGTCTTTATCCATACCCGGCTCCAGCGGTCCTTTAGGCGGGCGAGGCGGCTGCGGACCGCGTGCCAGCATTTCGGGGCCATCAGGTGCTTTAGGGGGCTGAGGTAGTTGTTGTGCTTCTGCTACGTAAAAGCCGGTTACTAAAACGGCTGTCATCCATACTTTATTCAATTGCTCTTTCATGTTGTTTAAAATTTATACCTCAAAATTAGAGGCACCCCATGAGGCCGGCATGAAAGCGAAATTAATTTTTCTTCATATCAGCTTTGGATATAAACATTTAGTTAAGCCTTTAGTTGTGGTTTCAATTAGGCGAGATACGGATTTATTTAATTGAAGATGAGCGAACCAACAGCTAAAAAACATAGCCTCAACTGCCTTAACTGGCTTAACTTTTCGGCTGCCGACGTAGCCACCGGTCTTGGCCCTTTCCTGGCCGTTTACCTGGCCTCCAACCTGCACTGGAACCCGTCGCAAATAGGTATAGCCATTGCCGCTATGAGCATTGCCACGGTAGTTGCCCAATCACCTGCCGGGTGGCTTTGCGATGTGAGCACGAAGAAAAGATTGGGTGTGGTAGTAGTGTCTGTAGCTATTGCGCTTGCCGGTTTCTGTATGTTATTCTTTCCAAATTTCTATGCCGTAATTGCCTGCCAGATCGCCATCGGTATTGCGGCTGCCTTTTTTGCACCCGTACTTATTGCGCTAGCCATGGGCATTGCCGGACGCAATGCGTTTGACAGCACCATCAGTAAAAACCAAACTTATAACCATGCCGGTAATGTGGCCTCAGCTGTGCTCATTGGCTTATTGGGCAAGTTTACCCACAATGCAGGTATATTTTACGGGTTAGCCATCTTTTGTGCCATGAGCATTATTTTCTCTTTATCAATAAAAGAAGAAGATATCGACCACCAAGCGGCAAGTTCGGCCAATGAAAGCGAAAATAAGCAAGCCAAAAAAGAAACCTCCTTTTTGGACATGCTCAAAAACAGGGGCTTCCTCATTTTACTATTTTCTGCCGTGTTATTTCACTTCGCTAACGCAGCTATGCTGCCTTTGGTTGGGCAGGAATTGGGTAAAACACGGGCCTCCAATGCTTCTTTATATATGTCGGCCTGCATCGTGCTGGCTCAATTGGTAATGGTGCCCATGTCGTTCTGGAGCGGTAAATGGGCTTCCAAAGGACGTAAAAAACTACTCATGATCGCTTTTATCATACTGCCTGTCCGCGGTGTATTATACACCCTGGGCCATAGTGCCGCTTACCTGGTTAGTATACAGATACTGGATGGTGTTGCAGGCGGTATTTTTAGTGTAGTATCGATTTTGGTGGTGTCCGACTTATTTTGCGGATCGGGCAAGGATAACTTTGCGCAGGGCATTTTGGCCGCGGCCATTGGCCTGGGTGCATCGTTAAGCAACGTCATCAGTGGATATATTGTAAAGGCCAGCGGTTTCGATTTTGGCTTTTATGTGCTGTCGGCTTTGGCTTTGGTAGCATTTTTGGTGTTTTGGCTGGCCATGCCCGAAACCGTATCCTGTGCTGACGATGACAGGCGTCCGGAGGCTGGTGTAAACAACTTTAATTTAGCTTAAGCCAGCCATGAGCAACCCATTAGTATATGCCCACCTGGGCGATTTGCATATCACCAACGCTAAGGAACAGAACTACATTGACCTGCTATCCATCATCGCGCAGCTCGAAACGGAGTGTGCCGGCAAGCTCGACTTTGTGTATTTGCCGGGCGACAATGCCGATAATGGTAAACCGCACCAGTACCGGCTGGTGGCTACCGCCCTGAAGATGTTGAGCGTACCGGTACACATCATTACCGGCGATCATGATATGGAGCCGGGCGGTCTTAACAACTTTTACCGGTATCTGACAACCGAAAAGCTACCCAAAGCAGTACAGACAAAAAACATAACCTGTTTGTTTATTGATATTTGCAGCATCGGCACCGGCGGTCCGGATTTTAACGTAGGGCATGCACAAATGAACTGGCTGCAAGACCAATTAAAGCTGGCTCACAGCAACAATCATCCGGCAATTATTTTTACCCATACCTACCCGGCCGATTTAACCTGCACTGAAGAAACGCAACAGCTAAACAGCTTAATTGCTGAATACAACGTGGCGCTGGTAGATATGGGCCACACACATTATAACGAACTGTCCAACAACGGAAAAACTATTTTTGCAGCCACACGTTCTACCGGGCAGATTGAGGAAGGGCCGGTGGGTTATACCCTGGTTTCGGTAGATCAGGGCGTAGTAAGCTGGAGGTTTAAGCCGTTGCATGAGGCTTTCCCACTGGTAATGATTACCTCACCGGCAGACTACCGGTTAAAAACTGATGAATCGCCGTTTCCAAACGGAGTTATCGAAATACGGGCCGTTGTTTTTGGTCACCGCGCGGAGCATCAGGTAGTTTGCAGCACCGACGGTATGCAATGGCATGCGATGATGTTGAATGCAGACGGAAAAATATGGTCGGCTAAACTGGATGTTAGCGGAGCTGCAACATTGATTGTAAAAGCCACTGACGACAACGGCAAACCTGCCACCCACACCATTGATTTAGTACCACCGGCGGGTTACCAACCGGTGCGGGTAGCTGATGGCACTGATGCCGACAGTATTGGTGCATGGCCGCAAAACGGCATATTTGGAACGCAACTTGGCCCTAACCGCAACGGTAAGCCTTCTTAAACTATATAAATAAAAATGATGAATACTTATATATGGCTGATTTCTTTTTTAGCCATTGCCGGGGTAATTATACGACCTTTTAAAACCCCTGAAGTACTTTGGGCACTGGCAGGAGCCGTATTGCTACTATTGTTTGGATTGATTGCCCCGCGAGATGCCGCCGTCGGTGTGGGCAAGGGGCTGGACGTATACCTTTTTTTAACCGGCATGATGCTATTGGCGGAAACCGCACGCGAAGAAAAGTTATTTGACTGGCTTGCCGCTCATGCTACCCGAATGGCCAAAGGTTCGCCCAAGCGCCTGTTTTTTCTAATTTACCTGGTGGGTGTAGTAGTTACCACCTTTTTGTCTAACGATGCCACTGCCGTAGTGCTGACCCCGGCCGTAGCGGCGGCGGTTAAAGCTGCCAAGGTAGAAAAGCCGTTGCCCTACCTGTTTATCTGTGCCTTTATTGCTAACGCGGCCTCGTTTGTGTTGCCTATATCTAACCCGGCTAATCTGGTTATTTACGGTAAGCACATGCCCTCGTTGCTTACCTGGATGTCGCACTACCTCATCCCGTCGGTTGTTTCGATTGTAGTTACTTACCTCATTTTATTTACCACACAACGTAGGGATATTGAAGGCAAAGTGGCTACCGATGTTACCCTGCCCGAACTTTCGGCCGGGGGTAAAACGGCGCTGATTGGTATTGGGGTTACCGCTATCGTGCTGCTGATTTCATCTGCCTTAGATATCGAGCTGGGTTTGCCTACGGCTGTTACGGGTATCCTCACGTCCATCATCGTCATCATCCGGGCACGTAAAAACCCGATGATTGTAATTAAAGGGGTATCTTGGGCGGTGCTGCCACTGGTAGCAGGATTATTTGTAATTGTAGAAGCCCTGAACCATACTGGCATCACCCAAAAACTGGCGCAACTACTGCAGCACCATGCCGCGCAAGACCCGACAGCCACCGCCTGGGGCAGCGGTATTGTCACTGCTTTCGCCTGTAATTTAATGAACAACCTGCCCGCCGGGTTAATAGCCGGCAACGTAGTGCAAGGCGGCCACGTACCTGAGCTGGTTAAAAGCGCTACCTTGATTGGTATAGACTTAGGCCCCAACCTGTCTATGACGGGATCGCTGGCTACCATTTTGTGGCTGGTTGCCCTCCGCCGCGAAGGACAGGAAGTTTCTGCCTGGCAGTTTTTAAAAGTTGGCGCCGTCGTAATGACGGTGACGCTGCTTTTTGTACTGGCTTCGCTGTGGATTTTATGATGTGCATTAGTTGATGTATCGTCTTGTAAATATTATATTTTCAAATGCTTATAATTCACAAAAAACTATTAAAGTAACAGGGCCTTGTAATCAAAATCACAAGGCCCTGTTGCTTAGTGTAAACTTTTACTTCAGGTAACGAGAACGCCTAATTTACATCAAACCACAATTTGGTCGTCAACAAATCAGCTCCCTGGCGGCTTACGGCTGCTTTATAATTAGCGCCGTTGAGTGATTGCTCAGTGCCGGGATAGATGAAGCGTTGCGGCATTTTACCATTAAGCGAACCGGCTACAGCAGGTTGTAACTGCGGGTAATCCAGCCTGCGCCATTCGGCAAAAGCTTCCAGTCCCTGGCCAAATAAGGCGATCCACTTTTGCTCGCCTATTGATTTTTTATAGTTAGACGCATCGTATTTCACAGCGGCCGAAGTGGCGTAGGTAGCCGCTGCAGTGCTACTGATGCCATATTGTGTTAACGATGCCTGTACTGCCTGGCTGTATAGATCAGCAGCCGACTCGCTGGTGAATCCACGGGCGGCGGCCTCTGCCCTGTCAAACAATACTTCGGCATAACTCATTATTACCGCCGGTGCATTGGGCGCCCTGAAGTAGGTGCCCGGTTTAGAGGTTTTGGTAAAGCCCAGGTTACTGGCATCACCTACCAGTAAACCATTAGGGATACCCACATAAGTTTGTGGAGTAGCATCCTGCGTGGGTGCTGCGTAAATAGGCAAACGCGGATCGTTAAGGGCAAGCAAACGGTCGGTTACCGTTTTGCTGATGCGGTAATCATCGCGGGTATCAAACAAATTGCTGATGGGGTTTTGGTTGGGCGAGTTTTGGTAAACCAGCTGTGCAATCTCGCTGTTGGCGCTTATGTAGCCGCTACCATCCAACTGTATATCGGCCAGCACCTGCCTGGCTTTGGCCGCATCGCGGTCTGCAATGCGCAGGGCCACCCGCAAGCGCAGCGAGTTGGCAAACTTTTTCCACAGCGCAATATTGTTGTTGTAAATGATATCGCCGCCAATGGCTTTGCCCGAAGTGCTGAGCGATGCCTGTGCAGTTTTCAAATCTTCCAATACGGCATTATATACACTTTGCTGCGTATCGTAAGCCGGTGTAAGGTACTGTTCAATATTGGATGCCTGCTGGTAAGGCACATCACCAAAATTATCGGTGAGCAAGGTAAATACCCATGAGCGCAGCACCAAAGCTACGCCTTTGTAGTTAGGGTTAGCCTGTGCATCGGCCAGTTTAATGATCTGGTTGTAATTTACTACCCCTCTGGAGTAACCAATGTTCCACAAATCATTAAAAGCGGTGTTGGCATATATGTAACGATCCGGATCTGTGTATTGTATTTTAGCCCAGTGCTGCACAAACAGCAAGGCGGCGTCCATGTTGTTGCTGGTTCCCCAATAGGTGTCAACCATGGCTTTAGTGGCCCCGGTAAGCAGGTAATCGGGCTGCGCGTTTTGCGAAGCGTTGGGGTTTTGGTTAACGTCGGTCAGGTCTTTTTTGCAGGACACTGCCGAAAATGTCAGAGCTGCCGCCAGTACCAGGTTAATATATCTTTTTTTCATCTGATTAAAATCTGAGGTTAATGTTAAAACCAATGTTGCGCACGGTAGGCAAGCCTAAATCTTCGAGACCCTGGCCGTTGCCGGTGTTAAATGCAATCTCCGGATCAATGTTCGGTACGTTTTTGTGGATGATCCATAGGTTGCGGCCCACCAGTGATATGTTGGCACCTTGAAAACCGATAGCTTTTATCCATTTAGAAGGTAGCGTGTAGCCGATTTTCACCTCGCGAAGTTTTACGTAAGAGGCATCGTACACAAAAGCTTCGTCTACGTTGGTAAACCCTTTGTAGTAAGATTGAGCAGACAGTATTTTAGTGTTAGGTGTACCATCAGCCTTAACGCCGTTAAAAATCACACCGTCGGTGTAAACCGTTTCGCCGTTGGGCGCACTGCCGCCGGTAACCTGCACGGCGTTGGCTGATGTGTTGTTAGCCGGGTAATAGTAACTTAAGCCACCGTTGGCCGTGCCCCGGCCCGGTAACGTACTGGCCAACACACCGGTATAAGTACCGGTACGGTTGGTATTAGAGTAGATAGAACCACCAACGCGGGCATCCACCAAAAAGCTCAGGTTGATGCCTTTGTAATAAAAGCTGTTGTTGATGCTACCCAACCATTTGGGTGTATACTTACCCAGATACTGCTTGGTAGGATTGATAGTTGGCGTACCATCGGCACTTACAATAATTTGCCCTTGCGCGTTACGCAAGTAGGCATTTCCAAACAGGGTGCCATAGGGCTGCCCTACTGCGGCCAGTACCTGTACGGTACGGTTGGTACCCAGTATGTAGCTTTGTAAACGCCCTTCGGCATCAAGCGACACTACCTTGCTGCGGTTAAACGAGTAATTGGTGGTAATGTCCCAGCTAAAATCGTTGGTTTTAAACGGAGTGATACCTAATTGCACCTCTAAGCCTTTATTGTTGATTTTACCGCCGTTGATGAGTTTTTGATTATAACCGGTGGCAGGGCTTACGTCAACATTGAGTATCTGGTTTATACTGTTGGTGTTGTAATAGCTCACATCCAAATGCACACGGTTGTTGAAAAAACCTAACTCAAAACCCGCTTCGCTTGAGGTAGTAGTTTCAGGTTTTAAGGCCGAATTGAGATTGATGCTGGCCGCGGTTTGCTGCGGATTACTGCCAAACGGTGCTGTAAAATTGTAGGTATTAATAAGCTGGTATGGTGTAGTGGCTTTACCTACCTTAGACCATCCGCCCCGTAGCTTGGCATAGGTTAACACATTGCTTTTTATCCCTAATGCCTCTGAAAGTATAAAGCTGCCGTTTACCGATGGATAAAAATACGACAGGTTTTCGGCCGGTAAGGTAGACGACCAATCGTTACGGCCGGTAACGTTCAGGAACGCATAATTGCGAAACCCAATCTGGCCCGAACCAAACAAACTGTATGTTTTAAGCTTGCCGTAGTAGTTGGATGACACCAATGGGTCGCGCGAATTGCTTAATGTATACAGACCCGCCACTGCCAGTTTTGGCGCTACCTGGTCGTTTTGCTCGTTTAAAATGGTGTTGATATTACCCCCGCCAAACACATCCACCGAAAAATCGCTGTTCAGCTTTTTGGTGTATTGCAAGCGTGCCTCGGTATTGGTTTCGGTTACGTTGTATACATCCTCTTCGTAAGAACCGAAGGGTGTACCGTTGGTACCGTATGCTACCTTGATGCGGCGTTTATCATTATAATAATCGGTACCGGTACGGAAGTTGGCCGACAGGCCATCAGCAATTTTATAATTCAGCTCTATGCTACCTATCAGCCTGTTTTTGTTCTGGCTCACCGTGTTTTCGTAAGCCACGAAGTAAGGGTTAGAGTAATAGCTGTTGTTCCAGTTAAATGTATTGCCGTTGGCATCGCGGTAGTTTTTGAGCTGGTTGATGTCAACCTGTCGGCCAAACCACGTGAACTGCAGCATGGTACTGGTGGCACGGCGGCCATAAGCACCCGGCAGGTTACCGGCATCATCTTTTAAATAGTTGGCAATGGTGGTAATAGTTAATTTAGATGTAGGCCTGAAGGTGCTGTTAAACAAAAACGAGTTGCGGCCCAGCGAGGTATTAGGCACCACGCCGGTTTGGTGCAGGTTATTGTACGACACGCGGTAGTCAAACTTATCACTGCTACCCGCCAGTGCAATACCATTGTTTAATGTTACCCCGGTTCTGAAATAATCGCGTACATTGTTGGGGTGCGCCACAAAAGGCACGGCCTGTCCGTTCGAGAAGAATTGCGGGATCAACCTGCCATCCAGCGGCGGCCCCCAACTTTCGTCAACACCATCATTAACGCCGCCGCCCTTGCCATCAACATAGCTGAACCGGCCGTTAGAACCCTGTCCAAACTCGTTCTGATATTTGGGCAACACTTGTATGTTGGCAAATGTGGTGTTAGAGTTGATGGTTACGCCCAGCCCTTTGGCACCCTTACCCGTTTTGGTTTTGATAAGGATAACGCCCGCCGCCGCACGGTAACCGTACAGTGCCGCCGCGTTGGGGCCTTTTAATACACTGATCGACTCAATATCCTCGGAGTTTAAGCTGGCCAGTGCGTTCGGAAAATCGCGCGAGCCGTTGGTGCCCTGAAACTGCGAGTTGTCTACTATGGTACCATCCACCACAAACAGCGGCTGGTTGTTACCCGAAATGGAAGTTTCGCCACGGATTACGATACGCGACGAACCCATATCGCCCTGACTGTTAGTAACGTTTACACCGGCTATTTTGCCGGTTAAGGCATTTACAAAGTTAGTTTCTTTAGCTTCAGAAATATCTTTGGATTTAAGGCCTTGCACGGCATAGCCTAACGACTTTTTATCTTTAGAAATATTGAGCGCCGTTACTACAACTTCGTTCAGTGAGTTGGGTTGTTCTTCCAGCACAATTTTGAGATCTCCCTGATTAGCCGTGATCGGGATTTCCTGCGCAATGAAGCCTACAAATGTGGCCCGCAGTACATCGCCTTTTTGCACGTTCAGCGTAAACCGGCCTTCGCCGTTAGTTTGTACGCCATTGGTGGTACCGGTTACGGCAACACTTACGCCGGGCAGCGGCTGGCCGTCGCCTTTATTAACTACTACGCCGCTCACCTTAATGGCCTGGGCTGCGACTGTTTTAAACAGGAGCGCCTGCAGTATAACAGCAAGCAGCAAAACATACTTTTTCGACATTTTTTTTGTTCCGGTTGTTGTAACGAGGTGCCATACCTATGGCTTTACAGCATGCCAGCAAGCATACTGATGTACCTCAGCAATAAAAATTTTAACTAAATGGATGAGAGTGGGCGGCGCGACCGCCATATATAAAAGTATTAGCTACAACAGCAGCAACAAGAATGGGCAAGTAAAGGTGAGGATAGGCAAATATTACTTTGAGTTGCAGACGCAGACCCAACAGGCGTTTCATTTATTTGCCTGTACAGGGCTGTAGCCGGGGCTTTGGAGATTATGTAAAAATTAGCGTTCATATACTGTTTTTTTGTTAGTGATGTTTCTTTTGATTAGCAGAGGCGTGAGGGCGGATTCGAACCGCCGTACTGGGTTTTGCAGACCCGTGCCTAACCACTCGGCCACTCCGCCATTTGCACCATTTATAATGATGCTTTAAGTGATGACTGGTTGGCAAGGCGGTCTATCACCTGCACCATTTGTCCAAATTCTTTCTCGTCGTACAACCGAGTTAGATAGACGATTTTACCCGAAGGATCGATCACCACGTTGCGGGTAACGCCCGATTTTTTGTTGGCAAAGCGCCCAAATATGTCTGCCCCCGGATCGAGCGCCAACGGGTAAGTGATCTGCATATCGTGATGAAAATTCTGTACCTTTTCCAGCGGTTCGTCGCGGTCTACCCCTATCAGCACCACATTTTTATTTTGGTAAGCCTTCCAAACATCGGTTTCCAGATGGGGCATTTCTTTGCGGCACACGCTGCACCAGCTGGCGGTAAACTGCAGTATTACCGTTTTACCACGTAGTTGTTTAAGCGATGTTTTTTTTCCGTTTTGCAGCACCAGCTCAAAATCGTCGGGTGCCTGGTCGCCCACTTTTACCAGGTAACCGCGGTCGGCATCGGCCGGGTTCGGTGTTGCAGCGTTATTGGCTATTTGCTGAGCCTGAGCTGTAAAGGTGGCCAATATCAGCAGGGCGGCTATATGGAATGTGTATGTGAGTTTTGTAAAAGCTTTCATAAAAAATTAGGCGGCTAAGGTTTGATAAATTTGATGCAGGGCTTCCAGCACACGGTCAATCTCATGGCGGGTGTTAAACTTGCTGAACGAGAAACGGACATGATCTCTGTCATCGGCAGCGGCAATGGCCTGCAACACGTGTGACGCTGATCCGGTAGAGCAGGCACTGCCGCCTGATACCGCAATTTCGGCCTCGTCTAAACATCGCAGCAGGTTACGTCCGTAGCTTAATGCCGGCAGGGCCACGCTAAGCACAGTGTATAAACTTTGGCCGGCACTGGCCGAGTTACCGTTAAACGTTACGCCCGGCACCTCGTCGGTTAACCGGGCAATCATGTAGTTTTTTAAGTTTTGGATATGTTGCTGATGCTCATCGATGTGCGCGTAAGCCAGTTCCAAAGCTTTGGTCAGCCCAACAATACCATGAATATTTTCTGTTCCGGCACGTAAGCGGCTTTCTTGCCCGCCGCCGTGGATGAGTTGTGATAGCTTGATACCTTTGCGGCAAAAGATGAAGCCTATCCCTTTTGGCCCATGAAACTTATGAGCTGATGCCGCCAGGAAGTGTACTTTGAGTTTTTGCAGATCGTGACGGTAATGCCCAATGGTTTGTACCGTATCGGTATGAAACAAGGCATCATACTTCTCGCAGATGTCGCCTATTCGGGCAATATCGTTTAAGTTACCAATTTCGTTATTGGCATGCATCACTGATACCAAACTGCGCGGTTGCGATTGCAGTAATTGTTCCAGATGCTCGAGGTTAAGATTCCCTTTCGCATCGTGCTTGATAAAGCTGATTTTGATGAGCCCTTTACGTTGCAGATAAGTCAGCGTATGCAATACGGCATGATGCTCAAAGCGGGTAGTGATAACGTGCTGAATGCCATAGCCGTACACGGCAGTGAGTATAGCGGTATTATCGGCTTCGGTACCTCCCGAGGTAAACGTAATTTCTTCGGGCAACGCGTTAAGCAAACCGGCAATAGTTGCCCTGCACTGCTCAATAGCCTGCCTGGCCTGCCGCCCCAGCGCATGGTGCGACGACGGATTGCCGTAATAGTTTAGTAGGTACGGGGTCATGGCGTTAAACACTTCGGCGTCGAGCGGTGTGGTGGCTGCGTTGTCTAAATAAATACTCATAGCTTTCGGATGCTGCTTGTTAAAAAATCAGAAAGTTTTGTAACACTAATCCAGAGAAGGCTGCAGCACAGCACAACAATTTTAACAAGCAGGAGTACTTGTTATCTTATCTATCTTTTGCGTTAGCAAAAGCAGGAATTAGCACCTTATAAAGCATTAAATGCTGTATAGGTTGCTAAGACGTCATAGGGCCTTTCCCTCAGTCTTTCTGGATAAGTTTACAAAGAACTATCGTTTATGTCAGCAAATGTAAAACAAAAAATATAATTCCTATAGAAATTGTAGATATTTTTATTTTAAAGAATTTTGCATGACAAACAAGGCTTGTACCATGAACGACAAGCCAGTGTTTGAGCAGCCCACCCTGCCAGTTAATTATCAACAAAAAAAAGCTGCAAACCAATGATTTACAGCGTCCAACATACAGTTAAATAAACTATTTACCGGGGATGACCTTCCACCAGTCGAAATAAAACAGGTCCTTTTCGCCTTTAAACACAAAATACACATCGTGTACTCCTTTTGTACCTTTAAGCGGAGTCTGTACTGTACTGAACATGTCGCCTTTGGCCACATCTGTAATATTTACTGTACCCAGTAAAGGACCATCCAATTTGTCGATGCGCACTTCCATCTTACCGCCGCGTAACCCCGCTGTACAAACCTCGATGGCCGACGCGCCTGACGTAAAATTAACGCCCTGCACTTTCAGGTAATCGCCATTATTGATGGAACTTACAAACACACGCTCAGCCTTCTTTTTGCCTTTATCCCATGATACGTTGCGTTCCCACTCGGTTACATTGTCTGTTTTCAGGCCTTCGCTGTAGGCTATGGTTTCGGCTTCTACTTTGGTATATGGGTTTACGTTTCCACGTTGCTTAACGCCGGTTACCGACCAAAAGGGCAAATGCTTAATGGTGCCGTCGGGGTTAAACGTTAACTCTTCGATAGATACCGACCGGCGCTCGTAATGCTTGGAAACCGTTTGCATCATAATATTATAATTGAAACCGAATACGTACCAGGTGCCCTTGTAATTAATAATGCCCGGATGATTACCCGACGAACGCGGATCGCCGTCCATAATGCTGCCTTTGTACTCCCACGGTCCGGTAGCGCTACTGCTCATGGCATAACCAATGCCCTCGGGGCAACAGGTAGATGCATAAGCCATGTAATACTTACCGTCACGTTTAAAAGCCCAGGGGCCTTCCTGGTAATGAAAAGGATCGGGCTTGCTTTTTACCTTGGCAATGGATGGATCTTTTACAATCTCGCCCGAATAGGAAACCATATCCTGATTAAGCTTTATGTAATACATATTCGGATTGCCCCAATACAGGTAGGCCTGTCCGTCGTCGTCAACAAAAACGGTAGGGTCAATATCGTCCGAGCTGTTATGAATCAGGGCTTTACCAATGGGGTCTTTAAACGGCCCGTACGGACTATCGGCTACCAATACGCCGATACCTTTGTTGTTAGGCATCGAACAGTACAAGTAGAACTTACCATTACGGTTGATGCACTGCGAAGCCCAGGCACCATTATCAACCCCGGCCCATTTAAAATCTTTAACCGAGGCAATGGCGCCGTGGTCGGTCCAGTTTACCATATCGGTAGAGGTGTACAGCAGCCAGTCGTGCATTTTAAAACCAAAGGCATCATCCTCGTCGTGGCCGGTGTACAAAAACACCGTATCGTGGTATACCAGCGGAGCTGGGTCGGCTGTAAACTTGGTTTGAATAACAGGGTTTTGAGCGAAGGCCGAAACCACCATCGCTACCAAAAAAGTAATAATATTTAAGGTTTTCATACAATTGGTTTATAATGCTGATCGCTTTGCAAAAGCAGATTAGCTATTACAAATATCATTATGATATTTAAAATTGTAGTTGAAATTTATAGCAATTATGTTGAAATGTGCAGTTGGTGAAACCCATCTCGCAATACACTATAAAGGCTTTGGTCCGCAAAAGTGCATAAAACATTATTTTGCGCCGCCTTAAAGATCGCAAGTCTGCCCAAACAAAACTTACCGGTCACGAAAAGCAAATTAAAGAATTGCTGGATAAGCGCGTATCTTATAGCGCCATTAGCCGCATACTGGGTGTGCACCGCCTTACGGTATCGGCCTTTGTTAAAGAGAGGATCCGATAAACAAATTCAAATTCTGAAGATCAATTATTGGATCATTAAATATCACCAGCCCAATAATTGAACTTGTACTTTGGTGCTGATTCATCAACCCGTTTTGCCGGGTAGAAATACCGCCGCCGGGATATGTAAATGAATATTGAGTTCCCGAGCCATTTCTAAAGTAATGTTTCGCTTTCCACTTAAAACAGCCGAAACGTGTCCCTCAGAGCCGATATAAGGTACAAGGTCTTTATTTTTAAGTCCCTCTTCTTCCATCTTCAACTTGATTGCTTCTATAGCGTCGGGTATAGGGATAGGATAATATTTATCTTCATAATCTTTTATTAAAACCAGTAATAATTCAAGTTCGTCAAAGTTTGCATCACCAGGTTGCGCATCAAATATATCCATAGTACGGTCAAGCGCTAATTGATAATCACTTTCCGTTTTTAACACTTTAAACATTTTCGTTTTCCTCCCAAACAGCTATCGCTTAAATTTTACAGTTTTTGCATCTACTTTATCGTATTCGGCATGTGTACCAAACCACAATACGTAAGCCGATTGAGTTGCAAAGTTTATATTGATGATTAACCTGAAATCGTTTCCTTTAATATTAAATATAACCCTATTACCCCCAATGATGCTGGCATTACGGTAGACCAGTTTTAACTCGTTAAAATTGCTAAACGTTTGTAACTTAAATTCATAATACCACTCTTCAAGTGCGGACTTACCTGCTGGATATAAACTGCAATAATGCAAGATTGTCGGCCTCGCAATGATATTAATCATGACCGAAATTAATCAAAAGTTTGCAAAATGAAAAGATTTATTTCTTATCTTACACTTACCCTTCCAAACTCTCCAGCTTTTTTACCAGCACCTGCAGCAAGCCTGTATCAATCTTGTTGTCTTTACTGTTTATTTGATCGGGCGTAACCAAGGCGCGATAGCTGCCTTCTTCGTCGGGTTCAAACTGTACGGGTATGCCGTCAAGGTCCACTTCATAGTAATGTATATAACCACGGGTGCGCAGTTGGGCATCATATTTCAGTTGTTCGCCTTTGTAGGTTACTTCTAATAAAAAACGTTCATCCATGTTGCTAATGCGGCAAATTTAAAGCCAGAGTTAGAATATAGATTATTGAGGCAAGATTACAGAATTTATAGGTTAAATACCAGCTGTGAGTAAGGTGGTTGATAAGCTGGCAATGCAATGCATCTAAATATAACAAGGCGCCGATGCTTTGTATATAGCACCGACGCCCTGTTATATAATTTAATCTTCAATCACCTCTTCCAGCGTTTCGGCCAGCCATTGTGGTGCCTCTAACGGGTATAAATGCCCAATGCCTAACGTTGTTTTTAACTGAGCGTGCGATGGCAGGTTAGGTAACGTATCTTCTACCGTCATTTTAAATGTTACGGCGGCATCATCTGTGGAGGTAATGACAGTAATGGGCAGTTTAAGCTTTTTGGCTTCATCCGCAATAGATTCGTTCATCCCCTTCTCGATCCACCAACGCCAGGCATTGTTGTCGGCTAACGACTGTGTGCCTACTGCCATTTCGTACTGCTCAGTACCTAACGATTTTACGGTAACGTTTTTTACGGTAACAGCGGCCTGTTCTGCGCTGGGATGGATGAGCATGCGTTGCTTTTCATCGTCGGGCATACGCTCGACCGACATGGGTGATGGTGCTAATAAAATCAGCTGACTAATTTTACTTTCGCCACTTTGCTGCTCATTGATAGCCACCTGGGCGGCAATTTTGCCGCCCATCGAATGGCCTATCAACACATAATCATCTATCTCTAAATCCTCTACTTGTTTTTGCACGTAAGCGGCAAAGCCGGCGATTGAAGGCTGATCGAGCGCCGGGGCGCCGCCAAAGCCGGGCTGATTAATGCATACACATTTAAAACGGCCGGCCAGTTCATCAACCACCCACTGCCAGCTTGTAGCGGCTCCGCCAAAATAATGCAGAAATACCAGTACCTGCTCGCCCGATCCTCTTACAATTGCCTTGCCGGCCGAAAATGTGTTGTTCATTGCCCTTAAAAATTAAAATGCCGATTCTACCGCACCACCGTCAACACGGTAGTTGCTACCATTTACATAGCTGGCTTGTTCTGATACCAGGAAGGCAATCACTGCAGCCACTTCTTCGGGCTTACCACGACGACCTACGGCCAGGTGCGGACGGTCATTTTTCAGGAAGAACTGAATTGCCTCTTCTTTATCTGTCCCGCGCTCTTTAGCCAGATCTTCCATCATAGCATCGGTCATAGGCGTTTCGATGTATGCCGGTGAAACGCAATTAATCAGCAAGTTGGCGTTTGAATAGGCTCTCGACAAGCATTTAGACAGGTTGATCACACCTGCTTTACAAGCATTATAAGGGCTTTCTTCTTCATAGGGCTGGTAAGCATTTTCGGACGCGATGAGTACGATGCGGCCCCATCCTGATTTTTGCAGGTGCGGGATAAACGCACGGCATACACGCACAGCACCCATTAAATCGGTGTTAATGGTGTTTTGCCAATCCTCATCAGTCAGGGTTAAAAAGTCGCCGGCAGCGCCACGTGCGCCTGCACAGTTAATTAAAATGTTAACAGTGCCAAACTCGCTTTCCACTTTAGAAGCCAGTTGCAACACGCTGTCATTCTGGTCAATGTTGGCAGTAACGGCTACCACTTTTACGTTTGGATAGGCATCCCTTACCTTTTGGGCAGCCTCTTCTAAGCTATCACCGTCAACGTCAGACAGTACAATATGAGCGCCTTCGGCAGCTAACAGTTTGGCTGTGGCTAAACCCAGTCCTGAGTCGCCGCCGGTAATTACGGCTACCTTTCCTTCAATGTTCAAATTCATGATTGTTTCTCGTATCGGTTAAATGTTACGGAAAAGCAGCCGTCTGTTAATAGTCAGACTACCACTGCAATCCCGGTCAAATCAACCCGAAAAGTATACCTATGTTTTATTTAGGCCCAAAATAGTACAATTATGTTTAAACAAAATAGGAATATTAGCTAAAATTACAGCTGACGCTTATTTACTTTTAAGAAAGCGTGATTGTTGTGGAAGGTGTGTTTTGAGTTGCCGGATGCCGGTTGTTTAATGTCATACGACTGCGTTTGGTGTTGTGTAACGGTCGCCCAATTTGGGCTATCCGTAGCCCGATGCTCGGAAACCTAAGCATTCATCAACCAAAACAAACAGAACTATTGTTGCCCGATTGTGGCGAAGGCTTGTTAATTTTGCCATCTATGCGTTTTGATATTATTACCGTACTGCCGGGCCTGCTCGAAAGCCCTTTTGCCCACTCAATATTACAGCGGGCGCAAAAAAAGGGAATTGCCGAAATACACGTGCATAACCTGCGCGATTACTCGACCGGCAAGCATAAAAACGTAGACGATTACCCCTACGGCGGTGGCAGCGGCATGGTGATGATGATTGAGCCTTTTGCAGCCTGTATTGAAAAGCTTAAAGCTGAACGCACCTACGATGAGGTTGTTTTTATGACGCCCGACGGCGTAACGCTGAACCAGGGCATCGCCAACCATTTATCTACCCTGCAAAACGTTATTATTTTGTGCGGGCATTATAAAGGCATTGACCAGCGCGTGCGAGATTTATATGTAACACGCGAATTATCGATTGGCGACTACGTCCTCTCGGGCGGAGAACTACCGGCGGCAATTGTGGTGGATGCTGTTGTGAGATTAATCCCGGGTGTGTTATCTGACGAAACCTCGGCCCTGTCCGACTCTTTCCAGGGCGATTTGCTGGATGCCCCGGTATATACCCGCCCTGCCGACTGGAACGGTCACCGCGTACCCGACATTTTGCTGAGCGGCAACACGCCGGCTATCGAGAAATGGCGCTTTGAGCAATCGATGGAACGGACGAAACAGCGCAGGCCGGATTTGTTGGAGTAACCCCCCACCCCGGCCTTCCCCAAAGGAATGGAAATTAATAAAAAGCTACAGAGTTATTTTGTCCAAATCCTCACAAACAAGACCATCAAAAGCAAAACCATTACTCCTAACCCACCGGCCAGCCATAACAAGCCACGGCTTTTTAGCTGAAATTTTTCCTTTTGCTGCTCGACGGCGGCTTGGGTTTGGGCCAATACAAGCACCTGTGTGCGCAAGCTATCTTCGACGGTGGTGCGGGTACGGTAAAGGGTATCTACCCGGAGTTTGTTTTTTTGCAGGTAGCGGGTAAATACGACGGTGTCTTTGGCGGATGGCGGGCAATTGACGGCCATTTGCAGGGTGTCGGTTTGCAGTATGGTGTCGCGGCCTGGTTTGAGCTCCTGCTTAACGGGGAATGCTTGCGCGCAAAGTCCGGCTAACTGTAGCGGGTATTGGCGGTAAAAGCGTTCGGCACGCTGTTGTTGTTTACGGTAGCCGGCGCAACCCGTTAGGGTTAGCGCCAGCATGGTGATAAGGTATTTCTTCATGGTTTTACAAAAAGTTTAAGTACGGCGTTCCAGTGCTCGATGACGAACATAATGGCCGTACCGGCGCCACCGGCCACGGCCATATAAATGCGCTGTTTAACTATCAGGCTACGCTGCTCTTCGGCAAAGGCCTCGAGGCGTTCCAGGCGGGCCTTATACGAACTGTCTGATCCGTACTCGTTACCCAGTAAGGCCTCATTCATTCGGTTAAGCGTGGTGGTGATGGTGAGCAACTGCCTGCTCACCTCTGCCTTAAACTCCGATATGTTTTCCTTCAGCTTTTCCAATTCGGTTTGTTCTTGTCCGCTCATCACTCAGTTAAGGCACGGTGGAATATGCGGGCATAGCCGGCAATTTTTTCGGCACAGTCCATTCCGTTTACAATTTTGCGGGCCTGCTCCCAGTCGTCGCGGTCGTCATTAAAATAGGTTTCGAGTTTTACGCCGGTAAACATGCCGCGCGTCATGCCTGTCACAATAATGCGGCACGATACATCCATTTGCAGGGCCAGCTCCGGGTGGTTCAGCAAATCGATGCCTAACTTACGGCCCATGTACTCGTAGTTTTCGTACCAGGTAAGTTGCACCAGTCCGCGGCCGTAATACAGCTTGTCCGGAAAGGCGTACGGGTTGCGGTTGCGTTTAATCATGCGGCCGTAATCATAACCCTTGCCTTTGCCGTACTCCTCAATGGGTTGCATGGTTTTGGCCGTTTCGTGGTAGGCGGTTGCCAAAATGTAAGCCTGGTGGCGCAAGTCGGTTAAATGGTCGGTAGCATTAAGCAGCGCCTCCATACCATCTACCTGCGTTTGCTTCATTTTTTTGATGCCGAACAGCGGCTTGCGGATGGCCTCGTAAAATAGCTTTCTGTTCATGGCTGCTCGGTGCTATACTGTTTAACCGCAAACTGGCTCACCGCGGCCATTACACCGCCGATGGTGGCCATATAACTCAGGTAAGGCGTTACTGCCGCAGGCAAATCCGGCTCGGTCATTAACGCGGCCGACAGCGTAACCAGCGACGCGCCCAGCAATTGTACTCTTTTAAAAAACAGGGGCGTATCGCTCTTCAGCCTGGCCCAAAGTCCCATCTTGTCCATTCTACACAATTATTTTAAGGAAGGTGAAAAGAGGGGCTTAACAAGGCTCACATATCACTCACACGGGCGCCCCTCTCTGGAATAAGACTAAGATACCAACTTGTTTAGTAAATAACAAATTTATATAACTTATTTTACTAATTATATTAGCATTTTAGAGTCAATGAGTTGGTATAGTCCGGAAGTTAGTGAAGCCGATGAGCGAGTAAGTGAACTGTTAATGAGTGAACGAGTAAATGGCGAACGATTAAATATTTTTCTTGGCTTTTGATTCTTGCCTTTTAATTCCTATCTCCCGGCCTTCGATTCTTGGTTCTCGATCCTCGGCTCTTGCATTTCGACTCAACAATCTCACAACCAATGCGAATAACTGTTAATATATTGGTATCTTGAAGCGGTTTAAATTACAGCTACATCAATCTACCCATGCTCAATAATAGTGTTAAACCCAAGGCCATACAGTATAATTTGGAGGCTCTGCGGGGCGCCTGTGCTTTTTTTGTGGTGATATACCATGTGGTGCTGCACAATCAATACGTCGATCCGGCATACTTTCCGCAGTGGATGAAGTTTTTTAACATTTCGGGCCATTTTTGCGTGCTGATATTTTTTGTGCTGTCGGGTTATGTAATTGGTATCAGTAACCCGGGCAAACTAACGGGCAACAAAATAGTACCCTATTTAAAAAAGAGGTTCATACGCATCTATCCCATCTATTTTATCTGCCTCACGGTTGCGCTGTTGTTTGCCATACCCTACCCGGCCGGGGTTATTTTGCATAATTACACCATGCTGCAAGGCGCGGCAAGCCCCGTGATATGGGAAAACAACCCCATCTGGTCGCTCAATTACGAAATCGTGTATTACCTTACCTTCATCCCGCTTTCTTACTTCGGGGTGCGGCCTGCTGCGGCGTTGTGCGGCGCGCTGGTTTTCGGGCTGGCGGCCTACTTACTGCACCCGGCCATTAATGCACCCATCCTGTCGGCGTATGGTTACGGGTTTGCCTTTTGGGCTATCGGTTGGTGCATGGCGGCTTATTTAAAGCCTTCGGCACAGGCACCAAGGTTTCAGCAAATGCTGGGCGGTATTTTTTTGTTGCTGAGCCAGCCGGTTATTGTGGTGTTTTACTACCCGTTTAAATTACTGAGCAAACTGCTGCATAACCCACTCCATTTCGGTGATAAAGTTTACTGGGCCGAAACCATGGTAACGCTTGATGACTTTGCCATGCTGCCTTACTGTATATGGCTGGTAGCGCTGTTTTCGGGACTGGCGCTGCGGTACTATAAAGCCTTTACTGCTGTATTGTTTGCCGCCCCGGCAATATCTATTGCGCTGCTGTTTAAAAACCAGGGCGGGGCAGCCAATTTTATGCAGCAGCTGTGGCCGGTGCTATGCTATGTAATTAGCCTGCTGCTTTATTTTGGGCCGCAACAGTGGTTTGCGCGTGGCAGTAACTGGCTTATTAACCGGGGCATCAAATTGGGCGCTATATCGTATGGTTTGTATGTGATCCATTTTCCGCTGATGGTAATTTTTAGTAAAACAAGTATTTTGAGCGGATCAGTATTCACCTTTACCCTGAGGCTTACCTTGTATATAACGGCGTGCCTGGCCGCAGCCTACGTGCTCGAAAAACGGATACAACCCCGCGTTGGTGGCTGGTTGCGCCAATGGATGCTGCCAGCGCCCGAGGCACCGGGCAAATCATCGGTTTAATATCCCTTACAAAAAAAGAGCTGCCCGGCTATACCGGGCAGCTCCATATTTAAAACCAGCAAACTATTATTATTGCAGCGCAACCATGGGGTGCAACCCGTGTGGCATGCCGTGCGCAGCACTTATACCTGTGCCCGCAACCGGCGCAACTGCCTGACCAGTAAATTTGGCCGGTGTTTGGGTATTTCGGGCATCATCAGGTTGCGCAACCTGGCCGAGGCCCACACCTGGAACCTTTTCTCGAGCACAAAGGCAAACAACAAGCTTAAGGCGATGTACAACACAAACCTTACAGCGTAACTTGCGCCCGTGCCACTAAAAAAGGAAACTTTACCGAAGATAACCAGCAACGGAAAGTGAAAAATGTACAAGCCATACGATACCGTGCCCAGCTTTACGCAGGTATTGATCACCTTTTTGCTCACGCCCTCAAACCAGTGTGCAGGGCCGTAGTATAATAGCAAACTGATACTGTAAGCAATTACCGATAATATTTTTACGTCGAGATCTTTTACCTGGTTTAAGTGCGATAGCAGCTGCACAATGGCCAGTACAGGCAGCAGCCAGCAGGCCATTATCCAATATTTTTTACCCTTAAACTTGATACCGGCAAACAGCACTACCAGCAACAGGCAGTACGGAATGTCAAACAGATCAATAAATGATACCATCCTCCTGAAACCGTCTACCGCCTCGGGGAAACTAAAATCGGTATGTATTTTTGAAAACAGCGCCCTGTCGGCCAGGTAATACGGGATGGACAGCAAAGCGTGTTAACAATGGCTACAATGTTTTTGATAGTATTGTTGCGGTTTACCTGGTAAAGAAAATCGTTGATGCCTACCAGGTTAAAAACGGTGTTTGGTATATTAAATCCGCGAACCGACTTTAATACATCGGCTGACGCACTACCCGAAATACCCCTGTTTTTAATGTGCAGGGTCGAAAACATCTCGTTCAGTGGATAAAGATCGGTCATGCTATCACCAATAAACAGCACATCTGTTTTGGCAATGGGCAGGCCGGTATACAAGTGACGTTTGTTATCAAAACCTGCATACTTGTTATAGTAAGTGTAGTAATCGAATCGTTTACCGGTTTGGCTTTCGGCTGCGCTAGCCCTTGTCCACGTCTCAGCCAGCGGTAGGAACACCCCGTAATTAGCAAATATTGAACCTCACTTTAAGATTGGTAGGTGCGGTGATTTACGAATTAATTTATTGCCCAATTTTTGCATAGGTTTTTCAATGAAGTATGTTGTTGTGTTGGCAAGTGCAATCGACCCAATAAGAACAATTATAAACCAGATTAGCATCCATAGGTAGTTATGAGCGGCAACGAACCTTTCAGGCAAATGCAGATATTCAACAATAAAAGATATTACTGCAAAATGGCATAAATAGATGCTGTAGCTGATGTTACCAACGTATATAATTGCCTTAGATAGAAAGTTATTATGGTTAATATATTTTAAACCTACTGAAACCGCAAAAAATATTGCACCTACCTTAACATTGGCAATAACACCAATTTGATGCTTAATATAATCGAATATCAACAAGACTGCAAGCAGTGCAAAAGAATACCATGCTACTTGCTTATCCCCTTTAACAATATAGAAATAAAATATAATACCTAAAACAAAAACAGGCAAGTGATAAGGCAGGTAGAAAGTCAAATACTGATCAAATATAAATCCGTTGGCAATTGCCAAATACCTGTAGGCAAGCTTATCGCAAAGTATCTTGATAATCAATGAGGCTGACAAAAAAAGCACCGCTCTATTCGCGTTTTTCAAAAGCAGATATAATGCGGGAACAATCGCATAGAACAGCATTTCCAAGCCAATAGACCAGCCACCTGGAACAACAGAGTTCATGTATGTTGGACTGAATCCATGTGTGAAGCTAATATTCATTAATATTCCCTTAGTCGTAATCGGCAGCCCACCGGACCAGTAGTTTGGGCCAAGTCCATTGTAGTACAAATAGTAAATGATTGCTAGATAATATAATGGAGCAATGCGAAAAAATCGCCGGATAAAGAAGTTCAAGTTTGGCGTGTTTTCCTTATGATACCTACTCTGGTAACTATTGAATATAGTGAAGGCACTCGCGAAAAAGAAAAGTTGCACACCGTAATGCCCAGCAATAAAAAATTCCCCTATTTCTTTAGGTATCCACACTGCACCGAAACTGTTATACACATGTACTAAAACTACCATCAACACAGCAACACCGCGCATTACATCAATATAAGGGTACTTATGCATGTATCAATTTTTTTTACTTAAGAGGAATACTATAGAACAAGCCTCAGTCCTGTAAATTGGTGCGCCATTATACTCTATTTGTTTTAAAGCATTGGGCACCGCCTACTTTTATATTAAAGATCAAATATATGTATTACAACTTCTGCGTTTACGAGGTCAGAGTGAATTTAGTTATCACTGGTTGGTTAGTAATGCTTAATATAAGCACGTTGCAACCATTTAAAAGTCGAAGTGAGGCGGTTATTTGTAAAGCGGTTGGTAGTATAAAAAGGATTATTTACTTAAAAGTGCTTGTTGTGGTATGTATTCCCGTATGTTATCTCGCCACACTTTGAATCCTTCATCCGACAAATGAACACCGTCAACTGTATATAGCTTGGCAATTTGGCCGTTTTTCAAAAAGTACGGGAATAAATTGACGTAAGTAGCATTATGCTGCTTACTCAAAGCTTTAACATGGTCGTTAAAGATGGCGACCTTTTCCGTCATCTTTCTATCGCTTACTGGCAAAACCGATTGTATATAAACTTTCACGCTTGGGTTTTTTGCATGAAGTAATTCGATGATCTTTTCAATATTTTTGAAAGTGGTATCTTGCTTAACTGAGTAAAAGAAATCATTAACACCAACCATTAAAAAAACAGTATTCGGTATATCAAAACCCCGGACAGACTTTAAAACGTCACCTGAAGCACTGCCTGAAATACCCCTATTCTTAATGTTCATGGTCGAGAACATTTCATTTATTGGAAATTGTTCGGTCATGCTGTCGCCGATAAAGAGCACATCAGTTTTGGCAATCGGCAGTAGGGCATATATGCTCCGTTTAATATCAAAGAATCTATACTTGTTATATACTAAAGTAGTTATAGAATCATTTACCGGAACAGGTAATGGTTTTTCAGCTGCGCCAGAACTGTAATAGATACGTTTTCCAACAAAAAAAACGACAAACGCTAGGTTTAGTACAAGTGATGCAGGCAGTAGGAATTTCTTCATGAATGTTTAAATTGCCTAAAGCTACGTTATTTAATTAAATCAGTAAAAGCCAATTGTTATTTAGCCAATACTCTCGCTTTTTTAGCAACAAAAGTAGACAAGCAATTTAGGCATTGAAATCGGCGGAGCGGTATAAAACCTAAAAACTTTTTCATCAGTGGAGATCGGTGCACCCTATGGATATGATTAGATTTGCAACGAGGACAACAAATTTGGGCAGATGGGCTCATATTTGATAATAGTAGATATATATTTCTCAAATATACTTAATGATTTGTGCCTTTTGGTTAACTTTTTTTTATTTTTATTCAATATTCAATATCGCTGAAATTAAAAGCTAATGCTCTAAGTCGCCCAATATTAAAGCCTTGCCTTCTTAATTATCAGCTGTGATTAAACGCTTCTGTCTCCTATGTTCAATTGCGTTACTTATAAACTTAATCATCATAGAGCTCAAAGCAATTGTAAAAAATAACGTTAATAAGTCTCGGTGCCAGAAAATACTCAGCCCGGCTAGAGCGTTGATAACGATTAAATGCGTTAGGTAAATTGGATAACTTAATTCACCGATAAACTTATCGCGTTTGAACGATTTAGTGTAGTTAAATAAATAGGGCATTGACACGAAAATGACTAGAAGATAAATTAAGTCAGCGTGCCGAAATTGTAATTTTGAAGCAAAAATTGTAATACAACCTACAAACAAATACAATCCCAATCCTATGAATTTAGGTATAATTGTTTTTTTTACATATTTGTTATATACCAAGAAAGCAAGTGTACCGGCTAAAAAATACCCAAGCTCGAACGGGAAAAATCTGTAAGACCATGGATCGTTGCCAAATCCAATTGAGTTTCCGTAAAATTTAAGCCCAAAGGATATTATCATAATTGTAGCAATTACCCATGGTTTTCTTCTAACAATGAAAGGAGCGACAAGGTAAAACATTAGCTCAAGTGCAACACTCCAAGCCTGTTGAACGAGCATAAATTGTAAAACAAAAGGTTTTGACTCGTGGAAATCTCGAGTGAAATAAAAATTCCCAGTATTTAAGTTCACCCCTAAATACATAACCAAATCCTGAAAAAAAATAAGTACATTTCCAATAATAACGATCAGCCAACTTGTAAAACTCAATTTATCACCATAGCCGGTTAGTGTAGATGTGTTATCAATGAATGCGTGTATATTATAATTTGGGATTATCAATGAGACGACGATTGTTAAAATCAAAGCTAGCCAGTACAATGGGAAAATACGCAAAAACCTATTGCTTATGAACAACCAATAAGAGCCATTAGCACCTACATACTTTTGGCGTAGGATCATGCCAATGTAAAACCCACTAATCATAAAAAAAGCCTCCACAGCTAACGGCCCTCCAACGAACTCCAAACCATGAAATGGTTGACTGTGCGCTATGATTACGGAAACGGCTAATAGAAATCTTAATAGTCCCATCAAATATATTTTATAAAAGAAGCAAGCTTAGTATTTGTTGTGAAGGTTAAATTATTTTTTCAATGTTTGATTTATACAATCCGCTGTCATTTTAGCTAGTTGTTCATAGCCTTTATTATTGGGATGTACACCGTTAAGGCCATCAACATCATCTTGGTTAAAAGCATATCCTTTAGGCGCTTCATCACTATAAAGGTCCGGGTAACTTTTAAAACTAAGTACTTTATCGGCACCAATGATTGAAGGGTTGTTGATTATTAAACTATTATATCTTTTACGGAAAGCGTTTCCATTAGGTTTTGCAAACTTACCTTCAACGCGGGTTAGTGGATAACCCAATATAGTTAATCTACCCTTAATGCTTTTTACATTACGTATACGCTTTGATATGGAATTTATATTCATTACGAGCGTATCAACGGACGTGCTATCATTTACATTTTCTGCAGCCTGATCATTGGTACCAAAAGCGCTGCAATAAATTATCTTTTTATAGCCAACCCCGCCCTCCTGGAGCCTTTTAACAACAACATTTAATTCATCACTATTTTTATACCATGCTGAAGTTTGACCAGGGAAGCCAAACATATAGTATTCAAAATTAAAATCGTTTCTTTCGTCCAGCAAATGTTCTAATTGCTTCTGCCATGTGTAATCACCCTGCCGCTGTCTGCCTTTGAAAAAGTCGGCAGAGCTGGATGTGCCCTCGCTCCCTATGCCGTAAACAAAACTATCACCGATAATAACTACCGCGACTTTATCGCGGCGCTGACAAGAAGATAGCAATAACGTTGTATAACAAACCAAAAGGCTTAGGGTAAATTTCATAAGTGCCAAAGGTATTTAAAATGTCATATTTAATAACAAGTTAAATCAGATTTTCGCGCAAAATAAATAACATTGCTTATACATAAACACCTTTTAGTTCTATCGCTTGCCGTGGCATGATTATATTACATATTAAAGCGATTACAAATTCGACTTTGCTAATAATAATGTAAATATTGAGCGGTAAAGCTAATCAAATTCTAATACTATACTGCATTAAGTTACAATTAGGATAAATGCATAAAGCGTAACGTAAGTTTTATCTTATTTAATATTGGTAGATGGAAGGTTTATAAAAGCACCTTTTTTAAGTTATAAATGTAATTCGTAGAATTCTCCTTGCAACGCCATTTTTTAAAAGATAAGTTATTAGATAATAGATGGAGACTTTGCATAGACCATACAAAATCTCCATTACAATCCAATTATTTTATAAAAACAAACAATATATTTTTAATTATTGACATCAGGATTTTTCAACTCAAATATTAGAAGGTTTCCTCTTAATAGATAAATTTCCCAAATCTAAAACATTCATCATTACAGGAATAAGCATGTCTGCTATGTGGCGATGACCTTTACTATCAAAGTGAATACCATCATAAACCCAAGTGTTATCCCAGCCGATTGACGGATCAATTTTTTGATCATTTGGAAAATCTGTTAAAATTAAATTCTTTAAGTCACTCTGTAAATAGGAATTTTCAGGAGCTGGTAAAATGTGTATTACTTTTATGCCCGCGTTAACAAAAGAGTTTCGCATAAATAATAAGTCGGATCCGACGGAACTCGAGTCACTTGAATAATTATTTCTTCCAATAAACATAGTAATTAGTTTGGGTTTTAAAGCGATTATTGAGTCGACTGACTTTACTTGCTCAATTGTTCTATCACCGTTTCCTGCCCAGCCGTCAACACTCAAGCCCAAAAAGTTTGCTACGTATTCCCAATATCGCTCACCTGATTTAGTAACTCCTAATCCATAAGATTTACTGTCACCAATAACAATCCAATCCGAATTAATATGACTCTGCCTACTTACATAAACCTTTGAAATCTGTGCAAATGCACCTCCTGCAAAAATTGAAGGTCGCGATGTATTCGCTTGTAAAAAGGTCTTATTGTAAAAGTCGACAGATGAACTTAACGACACTTCAGTTCCCTTAGTTATATTTTTACATATCCCTACAACTACGCCGGGTAATGATTTATATATCAAATGCAATTTATCATTGATAGATATATCCAAGGTTTGATTCGAGTTAAACGTTCCGTTACCTACTACTCCACTTTCTAAAATAATATTGACATAGCTACTGATATTGTACCATGGATTAGTACTTTTTTTACCGATTGCTATTGAGCCGATTTTGTTCTTAGCAATAAATTCAATACCTATGGTCATTTTCTCGTCGGCATCCTCGATGTCACCGATAAAAATACCATCTTGTATATTGTAAGCCTGACCGCCGGATAACTGTATCGTGTTGCCCGAATTGACAAAACTAATTGATCCAAACTTTTGAAAATCAGTTAGTTGAGGTTCATTATTCTCATAGATAACACCGATTTCTTCGCTGCCTAAGCTTGTTACTGATATATTTATCGGACCGCTCTTTGTGACGCCGTAATCATTCTCTAGAATCCACTCGTAAATTCCAGAATCTATCTTGCTGATTTTTATAAAATCGAAGGATTCATCATTTTCATCAAAGAAGACATCATCTTTGAACAAAGAAATTTTTGGTTTGGGATTACCGCTAAACTCTATTTTTAACTCTATATTTTCGCCCACCTTAATTGTTGGAGGAATTGATTTTATCGATAAAATTCGAGGCCTGCTCCCAATATTATCCGGTGGCAAACTTGCAACAAAAGCTTTCTGCATAGAAGCCAGGCGTAAGAACTTGAGGAATGCAACGCTCATTTTATAGACTTTTTGAGGTTACTACCATAGATGACCCGACACTCAAACCAAGTCCTTTAAGCCAAAGTGGCACTGGATAATTAACAACATTGTGTGTCGTCCATTGCGCATCACTAAAAACTTTTATTGCTAATTTCAAATCTGAGGTAATTTCGTATCGTGCTAAATCGCCATCATAAAATGGCGCTGTAAGACCAAGATTTACTCCATCTACTGCGATGCCAATTGTGTTTTTATAACCGTAAATTTGAATGTTTTGATCAATTAAATTTATTTCTGGCGCTGGATTATCATCAAGCACTAAAATTGGTGTATTATCAGTACCTCCATAGTTTAATTTAGCTTCTACATATGCACCAGAAATTTTAGGAAGTTGAATAGAGCTGCATAAAGAAGAATCAGATTGAAAATATTGTGTATTAGAAGTTAATTTATTTTTGTCTTGAATCCAACCAACTCCATTTATAATCCAGTCTGTTACGGGTTGAATTGATCCACTATAAGCCTGTTGATTGCTCACCCATTTAGATGCATTTTTTGTTAAAGTTTCAGCATATCTAATTTGAACCATATTGACATCTATGTCTCGATCTCCAACAGATAACGGATAAACTGACACCGGTAGAGTGTCTCCCATATTGATGCGATATTCGACGTCGTTATTATTTTTACCGATAACGTTCGTCCAAGTAGCATTATTTAATTTATCATCTATCAAAAAATCAATCGGCGCAGCCTGCTCCTGCTTAATCGGTGTCACGGTGATTACTTTACTTGCAGCCGTAAAGGTTTTCTTTTGCAGTTCGGTAATGGCCGGGGCAATGATGGTTACACCGTCGGCGGCAAATTCGGCGGGTTTAACCTCAAGCGGTACTTTGTAACTGTTGGTGGCTATAAACTGGTACTGCCTGGTGTAAAGCGAGGTGCCCTGGTAGGTGCCGGTATGGCTCACGGTTTGGGTGGGCTGCCCGTTGGTTATCTCCACACATTTAATAGCGGGCGGCGGTGTGCCGGCAAAGGCGGCGGTAAGGGTAAAGCCGGTTCCGGCAGGCACAGAGGTGTCGGCAGGTTCGGTAACCAGGTATACGCTCTCGGCTTCGCCGGGTTTTATAAATTTGGCAGCCGAACGCGTTTCGCCATAGTCGTTTCTGGCTATCACCTCGTAAGCGCCGGCGGTTGGTTCGGCCACCTTTATCAGCAGTGCGGCGCCGGTAGCCTCGGGCACGGGCTTACCGTCGCGCTCAATCACATATTCGTCCGCCCCCGAAAACCGGGCCCATACCTCGGCATACTCGCCTTCTAAAACCGTCTGGCTCACCGACTCGTCGAGCACCACAGGCTTACCCGCCGCGGCCGAAGCGTCGGGATGCACATCAAGCACGCCGCCCATGTCGCG
>CAJYJH010000030.1 GCA_913775265.1 uncultured Mucilaginibacter sp.
TATGTAGCCGTTGACATTAAAGTGGGTTCCGGTTACTTCGACATCCTGGTTGCCGGTTAAAACATGGAACGGTAACGCTTTATTTTTAGCTACTTCAAAATATCCTTCACCCTCAAGTACTACCTTGCGCGTTTTCCCTGCAAAACTTTCCGGAAATGTTAGCTTAGATTCTGCATTAAGCCATACATGCGTTCCATCAGGTAGAAAAACCTGATATTGTCCGCCTGGCGGCGTGGCTATTGTATTACTTGCTAAATTTAATGCGTTGCCAGAATTACCGGAAGCCTTATAAATTAATTCGCCTTTAGATGTTTTAGAGATTACCAAACCCGGCAGCTCTTTGATTTTTACTGTCTGCTTATCATCAAGTATCATCACAGAGCCATCAGCGAGCGTGAGGGTTGCCTGGCTGGTGCCGGGCTTTATCTCAAGCTGTTTGTTTGAGGAAATCGCCGGCAATTTGTGCTTTGAAGACCTATTTTCAAGAAACAAGTAACCGGTAGTTACAAAGACAACTAATATGGCTGCAGCAGTTATATATTTTAATAAGTTGAAGGTAGGTTTTGCAGGTTCTTGCGCGCTGCGTAACTCACCGGCGATCTTATCAAATGTTTCTTTACTGAGTGCTTCTAACTCATTTTCAGACAACTCAGGTTCTTGTTTATTTTCTTGAAAGGCGTAGTATGCTTCGACAAATGTAACTTCTTCGATAGTGGCAGTTCCATCCACATATTTCTGAATCATTTTTTTAATGTCTTTGCGGGAATCAAAGCCGTGCATAGTAATAGCGTTTAACACTATGTACCGGCAACAGCAAAATCTCCCAAAAGAAAAAGAAATAATTTTTATCTAAGGTCAAGACTGATTTATCACAACAAACATTGCGGCTATGCTGATTAGATGCGTAATCCTTAAACGCAAGGCTTGCGCTGCCGTAGCAAGCTGGTTTTGCACCGTCTTTTGAGACAAATTCAAAGTAGCCGCTATATGAGCAGTGGTCAGCTCTTCCATGTAATGCATCAAGAATATATTGCGGCGTCTCTCTGGCAGAGCAGCGATAAATTGCTCAATTAACTGCTTAGCTTCTTTATTTAATAAAATTTCGTCTGCCTGTAATGAGGACGCGATTGTTGTATCAAAAACTTCAGTAAACGCGGTTTGAGCATTACTTCTTGCAATGGCTTTAAGCACCTGAAAGCGGACTGCCGTATGAAGATAGGCCTGTAAATTTCTTATATCTAATTGTCCTTTCCTGTTCCACAAGTCAGTAAAAACGTTTTGAACAATATCTTGACATCTGTTTTTATCGGGAAGCCGTTTATAGGCTGATTTAAAAAGATTTGGCCAATATTTTTTATAAATATTCTCAAAAGCTCCGCCATCTCCCTGTTTTAACAGAGCAAACAGGAACAAATCGTCTTCAAAATCGAACTCGGCAACCAATCAGAATATATTTTTCTTAAAAATACGTTCTTTTGTCAAAAAACCAGTATTTATCTCCCAATATCAGCATAACATTATGAGTAATCTGCATCTTGAAAACAATTGCAAACTAATTTGACATTTTATATTATTAGTAGCTGTTTTTTTTGAAAAGAAAGATTTATTATAAATTAACCACACCTTCGTGTTAAATTGAACTTACCATACATCGACGATATTATAGCCAGTCAATTATTAATTTAAGCCATGCTTTATACGAATTGTAAACGACAGAAGCAAAAAAGCCACTAAATCAAATAATTTAGTGGCTTTTGATGATTCAATCATCTTATCAGCGGTGAGGGAGGGATTCGAACCCTCGGTACAGTTTCCCGTACGTCAGTTTAGCAAACTGATCCTTTCGGCCTCTCAGGCACCTCACCTTTTTAGAACACATATCCCGTTTCGGGAGTGCAAATATAGTAATTCAAGTATACCGTCAAAAAAAAATTCAACGAATTTTTAATAATCTATTCGCACGTGATAAATACTCATCAACATGCGTTTAAAGATGGTTTTAATGGTTTCTAAATCTTTAAGTGTAATATCGCTGTCTTTCAATTGGTTCTGGTTAAGCTTGTAGCTAACAATGCGATCTACCAGTTCGCTGATTGATTTTGCACCTGGCTCTTTAATAGAACGCGAGGCGGCTTCAATCGAGTCGGCCAGCATTAAAACACCGGTTTCTTTAGAGAAAGGAATAGGTCCAGGATACCTGAAAATGTTCTCATCAATAAATTTTTCCGGAAAATTCTTTAAAAACGACTGATAAAAGTAATCCACCCTTGTGTTGCCGTGGTGGGTACGAATAAAGTTAATGATAGCTTCCGGTAAATCGGCTTTAGTAGCAATGTCAACACCTTTGCGTACGTGACTGATGATAATCTGTGCACTTTCTTCATAAGGCAGCTTATCATGCGGATTAAACCCAGCTGTCTGGTTTTCTATAAAGTAAAGAGGGTTTTCCATTTTACCAATATCATGGTACAATGCACCCGCCCTCACCAGTAAAGCATTGCCGCCAATGCTGTAAATAGCATTCTCGGCTAGGTTAGCCACCTGCAGCGAATGCTGGAAAGTACCAGGCGCTTTAAAAGCCATTTCGCGCAGAAGTGGTGCGTTTGTATTGGTCAGCTCAATCAGAGTGAGATCAGATGTTATACGGAATACTTTTTCGAACGCATAGATAAGCGGATAAGCTAATAAAGTCAACATCACACTCACTACGAATGGAAAGAATTCAATCCATTCTATGCTGGCAATATCACCTTCGCGAATAAACGAAATACCTAAAAAAGCAGTTAAGTAGGTAAGGGTAATTAACAAAGCAGAAGTTAAGAACTGACCTCGGCGCAACAGGTTTTTGATGCTATAAATAGACACCATACCTGCTGTAATCTCGTAAAAAGCAAATTCGAAACTATTAGGTACATAAAAGCCTGCTATCAAGATTACCAGTAAATGAATGTTAAGTGCAAGCCTTGTATCAAACAATATGCGAATAATAATTGGTACAATGCAGTAAGGAATGTAATACAGATTAGGCACCTGAAATTTAATGGCAGCCGACAGCGTGGCCAGCATAGCTGTTATTACCAACAGAATCAGGCCCACCATACGGTTATCCTGGTAAATATCTTTGCGAAACAGGTGCAGAAAAACTATGAGTAACGTAACAGTGAGGCCTATCAAAAAAAACTGACCTAAAAACACCAGCTTACGGTTACCGTTTACCCGGGCACTATCCTCAAAATATTTTTTGTAGGATATCAACTTTTGATATATCTCATCATTAATTACCGTACCCTTGGCAACAATCAACTCGCCTTTTTGTACCATGCCCTGCGTGGTAGATATACCGCTTAAAGCATCATCTTTTACTTTGCCGGTAAGCTTGTCATCATAAATCAAATTATTTTGTAACCGGTTTTGCATCAGGTCCAGCATAAAGGCCCGGTCCAAGCTCCGAAGCGTGAGTTCTTCTTCGAAGTAGTTAATCGCCTTTTCTTTAGTATACAATGCTGAGGTATTTTTATTAGCCGCGACGTTGTTCTTGCTCACCACCGTAATATTGTAATCCTGTGCGGCAGGTTGGTTCCTAACTGTTGGGCTAAGTAATCCGGTAACGTAAACATGCGCCAATAGAAACTTTCCGGTTTCTGAATATTTGGCCCTTAGTTTTTCGGGTATGCCAGCGTTAGGCCACTTTAAATTGAAGTCGTTTACAAATCCTTCAATTTGCTGCATCTGTATGTCTTCGTTGTAGCGGTATATAGGCGCAACGTTTTGCAACACGGCAAGCCGGTCTTTTTCTAAATCAGTGCTGGTTTTGAGGATAGCAAAGTTATAAGGGGCTACCAAATCATTCTGGTTCCAGATACGGCCTTTCTCAAATTCGTATCTAAATTTAGTTTGCTTGGGTAAGGCTAGTATAATAAGAAATACACTAAGCAATATCATCAAAAATTTAATCCCAGTTGCGTATTTTCGCATCAGGGCCTTTTGACGTGATGTGCTAAATTTTGCCATTCAAAAGTTAAATATCAAATATAGTGCGATTTTTACACCAAAATTGCGTTGCTGCAATTATAAGCAACAAATAAACCTTTTATAGTATCCGGCCTTTAATTTATAAACCGGCTACACAAAATTAAGTTGTGTAGCGATGTTAATTTTGATAATAACAGCATGAGGAAAGCACGGTTATTTGCCACCCTTATTTTCCAATTTACAGCGGGATGGGTATTTGCACAAAAATATAATACCCCCGAACAGCTTAATCGGCTTCGTCCTCTGCAGGACAGCTTAAAAAAGCTCGGGGCACAGATAGTGAACAACGAAAATGATATAGAAAGAAAAAATGCCAATTACCAGTTTATACGCACGTTGGTAAAAGCACTTAATGTACCTAACTCATACGCTTTTAATTTCGATTCAGTAAAAACCATCAGCAACCTACGTTCGCCTGACAATAAGTTCCGGATCATGAGTTGGTTTGTGCAAAATGAAGATGGAAGTTACCGCTTTTATGGCGCTATTCAAATGAACACCGGTAGCAAACTTGCTTTGTATCCGCTCGAAGATTATTCGCCCTTTTTTAAAAATCCTGCTGACTCTGTTACTGATCATCGTAAATGGTACGGTGCCGAATATTATAAAATTGTACAGGTAAACGCAGCCACGCCGTATTATGTGTTGTTAGGCTGGAAAGGTAATACTGTAAAGTCTACCAAAAAAATAATTGAAACACTTTGGTTTAAGGAGGGCAAGCCTATGTTCGGCCTGCCAGTGTTTAATACTGATAAAACTACATCAAAACGTATAATATTCGAATACAACCGCCAGGCATCAATGCTGCTGCGGCATGTGCCTGAGCAAAACCTGATTGTATTCGACCACCTCTCGCCTCCCGACAGTAAAATGAAAGGCCAATTGAGCATGTACGGGCCCGACCTTTCTTATGACGGGTTTAAATTGATAAACGGCAAATGGGTGTTGAAAGAAAACCTGGATATGCGCAACATACCTGCACCGAGTGATATGGATGTGCCCGATCCTAAACAACAAGCCATTAAAGACCGAAATCTTGTTCCGCGCCGTAAAACTAACTAAGCTGTAATTATTTGCGCAAGACAAATTTAATAGATACAGTAAGTAACGATTTCAAAACAAAATTTCGATTATTTAGAATTGTAGTATTTTAGCAAAATTTTACTTAATTAATATATGAGCACTGAGCCTGAATTTGCCTTAGATGGATCATTAGCACAACAGCCTGCTAAGGGTCATCCCAAAGGTTTATATGTACTGTTTTCGACCGAGATGTGGGAGCGCTTTAACTTTTATGGTATGAGGGCGCTGCTTACTCTGTTTTTAGTTAATGCATTAGCTTTTTCTGATAAAGACGCCTCTATTATATACGGCGGCTTTTTGGGTCTTTCTTATCTCACCCCAATGTTTGGCGGTTATATATCAGACCGCTACTTAGGTAACCGTAATTGTATCATATTAGGTGGTACAGTAATGGGCATAGGGCAGTTATTGCTGTTTTTAAGCGGATATACTTATGCCTCCAACTTAAGCTTGGCAACCGCTATCATGTGGGGCGCCTTGGCAGTGATTATTGTGGGTAACGGTTTTTTTAAACCCAACATCTCATCCATGGTTGGGCAGCTTTACCCTAAAGGTGATACAAGGTTAGACTCGGCCTTTACCATATTTTATATGGGTATTAACTGCGGTGCCTTTTTGGGCATGAGTGTTTGTCCGTTTTTAGGTGACGTTAAAATCGGTGATACTCGTGTGGTAGAAGCTTTTAAATGGGGCTTTTTAGCAGCGGGTGTAGCTATGTTTTTGGGTGTTATTGTATTTATCCTATTAAAAAACAAATACGTAACCGCCCCCGATGGCAGCCCGGTTGGTGCCAAACCAGACTTTAGCAAAGCAACGCTAAGCCCTACCGGAGAGGCCGAGAAAGCCAACTTTTCGACTGCTTCAATTTTAGGGGTTTCTGCTTTAGCGGTGATCTTGTTTTTCGTGATACATTTCCTCTCAATAGATCCTAATCCCATTAAAAGCTGGGTTTATCCATTCATCTACGCTTCGGGTATAAGTTTGGCGGTATTAATTTTAACTGATAAATCCATTACCGGCGTCGAGCGTCAGCGTATCATTGCTTTATATACGGTAGCATTCTTCGTTATTTTCTTTTGGGCGGCTTTTGAACAGGCCGGTTCATCGTTAACGTTCGTGGCCGATAAACAGACTGACTTGAATCTACTGGGCTGGCAAATGCCACCAAGTTTTGTACAAAACGCCAACTCGCTTTTCATTATCATATTTGCTTTGCCTTTTAGCTGGATGTGGTTAAAGCTTCAACAGCGTAACATGGAGCCAATATCACCTGTAAAACAAGCCATTGGTTTGCTTTTACTTTCGGTAGGTTACTACATCATTGCCGTACAAATGAAAGGCTTGGGTACTAATGGCAAAGTGGGCGTAATCTGGTTAATTATTATGTACTTGTTCCATACCTTCGGTGAGTTATGTTTATCGCCTATCGGTCTTTCACTGGTAGCCAAACTTGCGCCTAAGCGTTTTTCATCGTTATTAATGGGTGTTTGGTTTATCAGTAATGCTGCGGGTTATGCTTTGGCCGGTACTTTAGGCGCCATCATTCCGCCAACTGGCGATAAATTTGAGTTTGCCAAATCACAGGGTATCGATTTGCAAGGTATACTGGATGGTAAAATACAGGCTACAGCTACGCAATTGTCTGTATTGGCTCAACAAAAAATTGATGTACACTATCCAACTTTTGTTGGATTTACCATTCATAATTTATATGAATTTTTTATGGTATTCGTAACACTTTCGGGTGTTGCCGCAGTCCTGTTGTTTTTGCTGTCAGGCTTTTTGAAGAAAATGATGCACGGTGTTAGATAAAATCAACGTTCCCATCAAATAAATAAGTAAAGCAGGGAAATAACCCTTTCCTGCTTTTTGCTTTTTTTATAGCCGAAATCTTTACTTTTGCTGCTTACTACTTTTACAACCCGTGCCTGATAGCATAGTTATCATACCAACCTACAACGAAAAGGAAAACATTGAGCGCATGATCCGTAAGGTATTCTCGCTACCTCATGATTTCCATTTGCTCATTATTGATGACGGCTCTCCCGACGGCACCGGCAATATTGTAAAAGGCCTGCAAGCCGAATTTCTAGGGAAACTTTTTATTGAAGAACGGGCCGGCAAGCAAGGGTTAGGTACAGCCTACATCCTAGGTTTTAAGTGGGCAATAAGCCGCAAATATGATTACATATTTGAAATGGATGCCGACTTTTCGCATAATCCTAACGATTTACTGCGCTTGCGCGAAACCTGCGCGGAAGGCGCGGATATGGCTATCGGGTCGCGCTATGTAAAAGGTGTAAATGTGGTTAACTGGCCTATGAACCGGGTATTGATGAGCTACTACGCCTCGGCCTATGTTAGATTGATTACCGGTATTGATATTAAAGATGCCACAGCGGGCTTTGTATGTTACAAACGTAAAGTACTGCAAACGATAAAACTGGATAAGATTAAGTTTGTAGGCTATGCCTTCCAGATTGAAATGAAGTATACCACCTTGAAACACGGTTTTAAAGTGGTTGAAATTCCAATCATTTTTACCGACCGCACTGAGGGAGTCTCTAAAATGTCGACACGTATTTTCCGCGAGGCTTTTCTGGGCGTCATCCAAATGCGAATTAATAGCATATTTCGCAAGTATCCAGAGGGAGAGTGATTGGCTTTTTGATTTCAAGTTGATTAGTTGATTAGTTGATTAGTTGATTAGTTGATTAGTTTAAATGCTCCTCTACAGAAGCTTGTTTCTTTTTTTAGAAGTTTTTACCAATTAACTATTAGCCATTGAACAAATAAACCAATCCACAACTCAACTACCCACTAAATCCCTATCTTTGTAGCTGCAAAGTGTTCTATCGCTGCCTGGTTTCGGCCGGGCGGAGGAAAGTCCGGGCAACAAAGAGCATCCTGCTTCTTAACGGGAAGGCGCCCTGCAGCGGGCGACAGCCAGTGCCACAGAAAATATACCGCCCCTCATCGGGTAAGGGTGAAAACGTGAGGTAAGAGCTCACGGCAGGTACAGGTAACTGTATTTGCGGTAAACCTCAGGAGTTGAAAAACCAAATAGGTCCCAAAATGGAAGTTGCTCGCTTCTGTGTGCTGTGCAAACAGCAACGTTGGGATGGGTAGGTTGTTAGAGCCGGTTAGCAATAGCCGGTCCAGATTAATGATAGAAACTGCCTTTGGGCAGCACAAAACCCGGCTTATAGTTTTGCTGCTGTATTTATCCCTTGTTGTTTTACAATAAGGGATAAATTTTTTAAACCAAATGCCAAAGTGTTTGTTTTACCATACAAATTCCTATACTTTAGTAGCCGAAACAGACTACCTCCTGAAAACAAAACATGGCAAAAATTTTAATTATTGACGACGAGCGCGCGATTCGTAATACCCTGCGCGAAATATTAGAGTACGAAGATTTCCAGGTTGAAGACATTGACAATGGAATTGACGGACTTCAGCTAATCCAAAAAAACGACTATGACCTGGTACTATGCGATATTAAAATGAATCGCATGGACGGTATGGAGGTTCTTACCGAAGGATTAGCCCTAAAACCCGATCTGCCTTTTATTATGATATCGGGCCATGGTACGGTCGAAACTGCTGTAGAGGCCAGTAAAAAAGGTGCGTTTGATTTTATCTCTAAACCACCTGATCTTAACCGCTTGTTAATTACCGTACGCAATGCGTTAGACCGCGGTAGTTTAGTAACCGAAGCCAAAGTATTAAAAAGAAAGGTGTCTAAAGTTCGTCCTATTTTAGGCGAATCGCAGGCTATCGTAAAAATTAAAGAAACTATAGATCGTGTTGGTCCTACAGAGGCTCGCGTGCTGGTGACCGGTGCCAATGGTAGTGGTAAAGAGTTGGTAGCTCGTTGGCTGCACGAAAAATCGCACCGCAGTAACGGTCCCATCATCGAGGTAAACTGTGCGGCTATACCCTCTGAATTGATTGAGAGTGAACTTTTCGGTCACGAAAAGGGCTCCTTTACTTCAGCCGTTAAACAACGCATCGGTAAATTCGAATCAGCTAACGGCGGCACACTGTTTTTAGACGAGATTGGTGACATGAGCCATTCGGCCCAGGCGAAAGTACTGCGTGCCTTGCAAGAGAGCCGCATTACCCGCGTAGGCGGCGAAAAAGAGATTGAGGTAGACGTACGCGTAGTTGCGGCAACCAACAAAGATTTATTAAAGGAAATCGAAGATGGCAACTTCCGGATGGACTTGTACCATCGCTTAAGCGTAATTTTAATACACGTACCACCGCTGATTGAGCGCCGTGATGATATTCCTTTACTTGCTAACAGCTTTTTAGAAGAAATTTGTGCTGAGTACGGTATGCCAACCAAACGCATCAGCGATGCAGGTTTAGAGGCTTTAAAAGCGCTGCCTTGGACAGGTAACATCCGTGAGCTACGCAATATGATTGAGCGTTTAATCATCCTAAGTGATAAGATCATTACGGACGGCGACGTAAAAGCATTTGCTAACCCATCAGCACCTGTTGCTGTTACAGCAGGAGCAGCTCCTGCCCCACAAACAGATTACGAACAGTTTAAAAATTTCCAGGAGTATAAAGACTTTGCTGAACGCGAGTATATCAAGTTCAAATTAGAGAAAAACAACTGGAACGTGTCTAAAACGGCTGATGACATCGACATACAACGAAGCCATTTATACAGCAAGATTGAAAAATTTGGATTAAAAAGGGGTGAATAACCCCTTTTTTCTTTTATCACTAATCAGGTTCTAATTAACTCCTAACGTAGTTGTAATTACTTTTTATAGTTATCACTGTATCTGACAGCTTTTTCAAAACAAATCAAGTAATTTAGCATTGCTTTAACGTAAATCTATCTGAGCTATGTTCAACTTCCGTACCTGTATTTTTTCGGCGGCTTTACTATTTTCCCAGTGCGCTCCCAATAGCGAACACCAAGGCCAAAACAAACACGAAGCAAGCCATCCTAACGATACGGTTTATACCTACAAAAAGCCATCGCCCAACGGTATTGGCAAAATGTACAAAGGCCGTGAAATTGCAAAAGTGATCAGCTTTAGCGGCGCCGGTTGGTTAGAACGAGACACTCGTAACCAGGAAGAAAACGTAAGCCTGGCTGTTAAATACCTACCAGTCGATAAAAATAGTGTGGTTGCCGATATCGGCGCAGGTACAGGATTTTATACCTTCCGTATCGCACCCAAAGTAAATAAGGTAGTAGCCATCGAACTGCAGGACGAAGCGTTAGATTACCTAAAAGAACGCGCCAAAACTTTAAAGCAATTAAACGTTGAGGTAGTCAAAGGAACGGAAAAAGCCCCGAACCTACCCGACGGCAGCATAGACCTGGCGCTGATGGTAGATGTTTACCACGAGCTCGAGTTTCCGCACGAATATTTGCAAGCTTTATACAAAGCATTGAAGCCGGGCGGCAAAGTAGTTTTACTGGAATATAAAGGCGAAGACCCTGAGGTGCCTATTAAAGAACTTCATAAAACCACGACTAAACAAATAAGCAAGGAATTAACGGCAAACGGTTTTTCTTTTATTGAAGACAAAACCGGTTTACCTATGCAACACTTTCTGATCTATAAAAAATAGTGTCGAGTAGCTTAGCTGTCAAATTTATCGAGCAGCTTCAATAACGTTTCGAAATCTTTAGGGTAAGGTGCAGTTACTACGACTTCTTTTTCAGCATCTACTTTAAAGGTCAGCTCGTGGGCATGCAGTGCAAAACGCTTCATAATCGGTAGTTCTTCCTGATCTTTACCTAAATGGTATTTGCGTTTAAGCTGCGATAAAAATACCGGCTTGCCTTTGTACATCTCGTCACCGGCAATAGATGCCCTTTGGGTAGCTAAATGAATACGTATCTGGTGCATACGACCGGTTACCGGCCGGCACTCCACCAAAGTATAGTGCTTAAAATATTTTAGAGATTGAAACCAGGTCTCCGCACGTTTACCATCCTGACGGCTGATAGACACGGTGCCCTTACCAGTATTTAGAATGGGGAGATCAACTAATAAATTGTCAAACACATGCGTACCCTCAATCACGGCATGATACACTTTTTTTACCTGCCGGCGCTCAAATTGCATAGAGACCAGGCGATAAGCTTCCGGATTTTTTGCAATGATCAACGCGCCCGACGTTTCCTTATCTAAACGGTGACAAATTTGGGCATCTTCCCAATAGTTTTTGGCCAGCCTAAGCATACTGATTTCGCTGCTCCCCTCTCCCCGCTCGTCTAACGAGCTGATGAATGGTGGCTTGTTAACCACAAACAAATTATCATCTTCGTAAATAATCAGGTCGGCAAACTTCGGAATTTTCATATTTTAAAACAGAGCGCAAAAGTACGCTTATTATACTTAAATGCTGAACCTGAATTTTGTTTACTTCGCATATGCAGCTTTCCTGCTGCAAAACAATACCTGTAAACGTTGAGTTGATTACTGTAAATCCTTCCATCAAACTTATCTGATATGAGCAATAAATCAGCAGGACCAGTAAAAACACATCACGAAAAACTAATTGAAAAAGCTCAAAAGGCCATCAAAGAATTTTGGCCACCCGAGTCGGGCGCGGAGCCATCCACAGAGACACAAAACCAAAGTGCCGAGGTGGATGATAATCAATCCGCTAATCTATTAGAAAGCGTTCAGGATACAGCGAAGAACAAGAAGCGTAAATCCAGTAATGCACCGGCGAGTCAAACCCAAAGCGTCAAAAAGGATGACAACGCGCAAAGTGAGAAGACCAAGTCAAAAAAGATCTAAATGAGTGATAGACAATATTTTCATATTAGGTAAACTTTTTATTTTTGAATTAGGTTAGATTGTTATGAGAAAACATTTCATCTACCTTACTTACATAGTGGCAGTTACCTTCATGGTTGCTTCTGCTCAGCGCAGTTATGCACAGCAGCCCAAACTGCAACAAGTTTACGCCGATAAAACTTACCAGTTTACCGGCGTAGCCATATCAGCTAAAAACCGATTATTTGTTACCTACCCACGCTGGTCATCCATCTATAAATATGCCGTTGTAGAAGTGATGCCTGATGGTACCGCGAAACCCTTCCCGGATGCTGCCATGAACAACTGGCAGCCCGGACAGGACGGCCAAAACAAATGGGTTTGTGTGCAAACGGCTTATGTTGATGACAAAGACTACCTATACATTGTTGACCCCGCCGCCCCTATGCTGGCTAAAGTGGTTGATAATAGCGCCAAGGTGGTTAAATTTAATTTGAACACTAATAAGATTGACAAGGTATACCGTTTTACCGGCACTATTGATAACAGCAGTTACCTGAACGACATCCGGGTAGATACCGAAAAGCAGATAGCTTACCTAACTAACTCCGGCACCGGCGGCATTGTAATTTTGGATTTAAAAACAGGCAAATCGCGCCAGGTATTGCAAAGCCATAAATCGGTTAAGCCTGATCCTAATTACAAATTTGTGATAGATGGACGCCAGCTGATGAAACAAGGCCAACCTGCAGTGTTTAACTCTGATGGTATAGCCCTGAGCCCCGACCGTACATGGTTGTACTATAAAACGATCAATGATAAAAAGCTTTATCGTATTAAAACTGCATCGCTGTTGAACGAAAAACTCACCCCGCAGCAATTGGGCGGCGAAGTAAAATACTTAGGTGAAATTGCCAGCACCGATGCCATGATTTTTGATAAAAAAGGTAATTTGTATTTCGGCGATATGGTAAACTATCGCATGATCCAGATCACTCCGCAATTAAAAGCACATACCTGGTTTAAAAGTAAAAGCTTGATCTGGCCCGATACGTACTCTATCTCTAAAGATAATTACTTGTACATCACCACTTCGCAAATTCAGAAACAGCCAGACTATAATAATGGTGTCAACAAACGCACTGAACCATACAAAGTATTTAAAGTTAAATTACCTCAATAAAAATCAATGGCATAAACACATATATACAAAAATGCATATATACATAAATA
>CAJYJH010000031.1 GCA_913775265.1 uncultured Mucilaginibacter sp.
CATAATCACGATGTAATCGCCGTCCTCGTACAGGTATTGGTAATCGTTGGTCTCTACCCGGCAAATCTCTACCTGCTCGTCGGTGCCTAAACGGGCCTCCACAATTTTACCGGTTTTAATGTTGCGGAACTTATCCAGATAAAAAGCGCCACCTTTACCCGGTGTGCGGTGTAAAACCTCGGTAACGGTTACCAACTCGCCGTTGTAACGTAATATATTGCCTACTTTAATTTCGGATGCCTTTGCCATGAATGTGTATCGTAAATTTTGAGCGCAAAGATAGACGAAGTTGGGAATATTGAGGAATTGAATTAGAAGTGGTTGATGACCATACCAGACACCAAATGTTATTGCCAAAACATTAGGAGTGGACGTTGCCCAAACTGCTTTACACGATGAATATGCCAGGCCATCAAGGTTAACTATCTAAACCTCGCGTTTATATTTAAATAATAACCGACAGCCCCGTTCGTGCTGATAATCCACAAATCACCTTCAGCTATTAATTTTCCGTTGCTATAGTAGGTTAATGTTTGTTTGTCAGACTCCAACCACCCCTCATCTCCCCGTTTTAAAACACACGGTACGTGCAATTAGATTTCCGCCCGTTGGCCAACTGTTTTTTTTAAGGATAATAATTCGACTTGAGCGTGTCGGCAAAATATCTAACATTAGCACTAACTACCCCCCCATGTAAACAATACCGCACGCATCATTGCCTTACACCTTTGTTTCTGTGACCCGACCGCTTATTACAACACCGTATCAAACTTCTGCAGTGGTTTTACACAATCTTTTGCGGATTGATTGTATAAGCACTTAACTATCCTGAAAACGAGAAGGCTGTCAGCAAAATGCAGAACAACTCTTTGGGTTTTGTTAAGATTGAGTTAAATGCTTTGTCAAACATAGGGGCATTTTGCGGCTGCAGGCAAATTGTTTCACTACCGGGATTATTATATTATTAAACTTATCTTAGATGCTGTCGCCCCCGAACCTTTGTACGTCTTTTTTTTGGTATGAAAAACTTAACCTGTTCAATTATTATACTTCTGTCCGGCTTTTGGAGCCTTAGCAGTTTTGCGCAAAACCAGTCAAAACTATATCCGGTGTCTGAACTGCAGGAGGATTTTGATCAGCTGACGCATTTGATTACCGCTGTACATGTAAATCCCTATACCGAACTTTCTCAGCAGCAATACGAGAAATTGTTATCTGGCATCCGCGCATCGTTAACCGACTCCTTGACGGCTACCGTTTTTTTAACACGCATCAAACCTCTCATCGCCTGTTTGTCTGATGAGCATGCACAAATTAACCTTAAACCTGCGCTATTAACCGATGCTTACCGCACCCAAGCCATCTACCCTCCTTTCAGCTTAACCCGGTTGGGCACCAACTATGGCATTGACCAATGCTTAACTAACAGCCAACTAAACGGTTTAATGGTTAAGCGTGTAAACGGTGAGCCTATCGACAAACTGATAAAGCGATGTGCATTTGCAGCCACGGGCTTTCCGGCTCAACGTACTGAAACGGCCCTACGGCAATTTGGGTATCTGTACCCGTGGACCAACAGTGGCCAACACACCCAATTTACGATTGAAACCACCGGAGGGAAAAAGGTAGTTTTAACCGGCGCCACATTAAAAGAATGGGAAGCATTCAACGCAAACCGTTTAGGTGCTACCGAGTGCGAAGAAAGACTATCTTACCGTATAATTAAAGGCACGGGCTACATCAATGCCTGCTCTTTTGATTTAAAGCCCTCGGGCAGATATAGCTTTGATTCGGTTAAAGCCAAGATAGATACCATTTTTAAACAAATTAAGGCCGACGGTGTGAAAACGCTGGTTATTGACATTAGCCGCAACCAAGGTGGTAATTCGTTAGTAGGCGATTACCTGATCAGCAATATTTATAGCAAGCCATACAAAGGTTACCGAACCGATTGGAAACGAAGCAACGAATACCTCGCGCTATTAAAATCATGGGGAATTAAAAAGCCCGATTATGCCGCTGAGCCAGTTGGTAAAGTTATCAGTTACCCGTCCGACGTCATAGTGCCGGCCGTCACGCCGTACCCGTTTAAGGGTCGGACGGTGTTGCTGGTAGGAAAAAACACTTTTTCGAGCGCGATGAACTTTGCTACCCTTGTTAAAGACAATCGTATGGCCATGCTTATAGGCCAGGTACCGGTAAACGGGCACCCGTCAGGTTTTGGCGAAATGTTTTACGCCAATCTGCCACACACGCAGGTTTTTGTGCGCTTTGGCGTAAAACAATATATACGCCCAGCGGGAAAACTCAACAATAATAACCTGATGCCCGACAAGTTACTGACCGACACTCAAATGAATAATATAGAAAACTTACTAAGCCAAAATAAACTCTGATTAATTTTGCAGGCTTAATATCAAGGCAACAGCGCCTTAAAATTTTAAACCACTGATATATTGGATCATTGTTTAACTACGCTTTGCCCTCTGCATCAGGCCACGCCGTTATAAATAGTTATACCTGCCTTGTTGCAGGTGATGAAGCATTGATATATATTGGTGTTGCTAACCGGCCATATCCCTATGCCTAAAATTTTGTGTAAATGCAGCACTGTAATACCGTTGCACGATATACCAAGCCCGCATCAGCTACTGATGATTTCTGACGTGCAATACGACCAATACAAAGCAACTATTGATGCCGAACAATTATACGCCGAAATGACGTTGATCGTCAAATGTCCCGGCTGCGGGCGTCTACACATTTTTGATGAAGGCCCGAGCAAACCGGCGAAGGTGTATAAACCTGAGCCGTAATTTTTGATTAAGCATATTTGCACGTTGAAAAACTGTATTTACTTTGTAATTTACCAATCATCTCAACCAACCCTATCTATGAAAAAGAATGCTCTGCTGTACATCACCGTTTTACTTTTCCTTATAAACAACATTGCCAAAGCGCAAAACATGATATCCCCTGAAGTAAAACATATGATAGATACTACCGTGGCACTGATGCAGAAACAATCGGTAAATGCCAAAAAAGCAGACTGGGTGCAGGTTAAACAAAACGCATTGCTTAAGGCAGCCCATGCAGCCACACCCTACCAGGCTGGCAACGCCCTGCGTTACTTAATGCAGTCGGTTAACGATTACCACGGCACTATTTTTTACGGCGACAGCGCCTTTAAATACGAACCTAAACCATACATCGTATCCGACAGTATCAGGCAACAGTGGAACCGCCGCGCAGATATTAAAACAGCTATGCTGAACAGCCGGGTGGGCTACCTCAGGGTACCATCAATGGTTAACGGATCTAAGCGGCAGTTAGATTCGCTTGCCATTGGTTTAAGCGATAGCTTGTGCAGGCTGCTGTCGCACAACAAGCTTAAAGGTTTGGTACTCGACCTGCGTATAAACGGCGGCGGTGCTATGTACCCGATGATGTTAGGTTTGGAACAACTGCTTGGCCAGGGGCGCATAGGGTCGTCTATAACCGGCACAACATCTTACTGGATCATCAAAGATCATGGCTTTTATTTAGATAACCTGATGACGAGCATTAAACCCACTTGCTATACTAACGCTACTACCCTGCCCGTTGCCGTGGTAACAGGCAACGCTACGGGCAGCTCGGGCGAGTTTTTGGCCATGACTTTTAAAGGCCGTAAAAACACTGTATTTGTAGGCGAAACTACCGGCGGGTATGTTACCACCATAACGGGTTACCCTCTTACTAAAAATGCCTATATCTATCTATCCACCGGTTACTCGGCCGACCGCACCGGCCACGTGTATACCGAAGCTTTAAAACCAGACATTTCCGTTTCGGGGCCCGATAAGTTTAACAACCTGAAACAAGATGCTAAAATTGCTGCGGCAGCAAAGTGGATAGAAGGCTTAGGGCGATAAGCTGTTTTTAAGGTTTGATTGATGTTTGGGCGTTACTGACATATATTAGAAATCAAACCCGATCCGTCAGGCTGAGCTGAGGACAGCATCCCATCAGATAGATTTACCGCCTGATCTATTCGCCTGCAAATTTGATGCTCAGCGCGTGGAAAGGCGACTTTCGCCGGCATGACGGGGTAAGCAGAGTGAGTTTTATTGATGTCTGTTTCAACACCACAAGACGCTGACTGTAGAGCAAAATATCCCTTTTCGATCGTCGTGCGAATGTCACAAATCAACTATCTGAAACGGGTGTTTCATAATTAATTATACCTTTGATTCGACAATTAAGTAAGGCATGGCCCGTAGTGTAGAGTTTAACGAAGAAGCAGCAATTCAGAAAGCGATGGAGGTTTTCAGGGAGAAGGGCTACAATGGTGCCTCATTGCGCGACCTGACAGAAGCTATGCAAATTAACAGCAGCAGCTTGTATAATACCATTGGCGATAAGCAGGAGCTTTTTATACGTGCTGCAAAGCACTACATAGATATGCGTAAGCGCGAATTAGACGAGCGAGCTGCAGCCGATAAACCGGCTCTTGAGATACTCAAACAATACATTGCCGACTCGGTGACTAACATTGTGAGCGAAACTCATGGGTGTATGGCAGTTAAAATGGCCTTCGAGATGGCTACCAGTGACAAACGCGTAATAAACGTTTTGAAAAAAGATAGCCAGAACCAATACGAGTTTGTACGGAAACACATTGCGCTGGCTATGGAGCAGGGCCAGCTGGATAACGAAGAATCGCCCGAGTTGCTGGCCGATTACTTTATAAGCACCTGGACGGGCTGGAACGAGTCGTACATATTACACAAAGACGTGGATAAAATTGAACGCATGGCTCGCTATTTTATCAGGCAACTATCCAAATAGTGCCTTTTTTTTAACCCTATTTGAAACATTTATTTCAGAATAAAAACATTTTTTCTAAACAATATCCAATTTTAAAACAAACGTTTCAGAATAACAAATTAATCATCACAACAACATGGAAACTAACCACAATGAATGGCTAACCTTAAGCGGAAAAACAGCACTGGTAACCGGTGGCACTAAAGGTATTGGACTGGCTATTGCCCAACGCTTATCACAGGCCGGAGCAAAAGTTATCGTCAGTGCCCGTACTCAGCCTACTGATGGCGACCCTGCCCATCATTTTATTGCAGCCGATTTAACCAAGGCCGACGACGTAGCCCAACTGGCTGAAAAGATCAACGAGCAATACGGCGGCATCGACATTTTAATTAATAACGTAGGCGGCCTCACCACCCCTCCGGGCGGACATAGCACCCTTACCGATGAACTTTGGGAGCAGGAACTGCAGTTGAACCTGATATCGGCCACCCGGTTAGACCGTACCCTGCTGCCACAAATGCTGCAAAAGCAAAGCGGCGTAATCATCCACATCTCGTCGGTATCGGGCAAACAGGCCTTGTGGAATTTAAACATGGCATATGCCGTATCTAAAGCAGCGCTCAACTCCTACAGCAAGGCCCTGGCCACCGAGCTGGCCACTCAAGGTATACGCGTGTTAACCGTAGCTCCGGGCGCTACCAGAACGCCAATGATGGAAGGCTTTATTCAGGAGTTTGCTAACTCGCAGGGCCTGAGTTACGACGAAGGCATCAAGCAACTGCTTACCCAGATTGGCGGCATCCCGATGGGCCGTATGGCCGAACCCGAAGAGGTTGCCGCGCTGGTACACTTCCTGGTATCGCCTTCGGCACAATACCTCACCGGCAGTATTTATGCCATTGATGGCGGATCGTTACCTACGGTATCGTAAGCAGGCTTGGTAATGAGTAAGAATAGGTTGGTGACAACACCAACCTCAAGTTAAAACGGTGTTGAAGTAAAAGTTGAGCTCAACACGCTGCCGCAAGCGCCCCGCTTATGGTAGCGTTAAGCAACTATAATTACTTTTAGGTGAGCACAGACTTTGCATTTATAGATAACCCCGGAAACTGTTACAGTTGTCCGGGTTTATTATTGCAGGTCAATCTCGTAACCTTTTCCGGCTCTGCCAGGTAGCCATACCTGCGTGGCCGCTAATATTGCTATAAACGCACGGCCACGATTATCTGTTACACCAAAACAGTCCGACATAATTCCGGGCTATTTAATAACTGCTATAGTAACGATAAATTTATTTAACCAAACACGCTGCAAATCTAACTTCAGATTTAAAAACATCGCTTAACAAATAACATTAAGTTAAGTTTTGTAAAACAGATGTTACATTAACTGAATGGCGTTAAAATGCTTTAAAACGCGGTTTTACGTTGCTACCTTCGCCCAACATAACACACTAAATCTTATCACGATTGACACCCCTATTCTATAAGGGAGCCTTACGTAGAATTGTAAGCTCCGGTGCATTTAACTGTGCATTAATCGTTACTGCAGGTACCTTTTTATTTTCATCAGCCGCCTTTGCTCAGAGCAAGAAAAAGACCGCTACAGCTTATTCGACAGCCGCAACCACTTTCAATAAATTTGAACTGGGCGTTGCCGGGGGGTTGAGCATTAATAAAATGGTAACAGGCCAATCGCACGGTGGTTATAACGTGGGTTACTCGGCCGGCCTATCGGTACACTACCCTGTTTACAAAGGCTTTGGCTTACAACTGGAAGTAAACTCCATGCAGCAAGGCGGGCAATTAATTAAATTTAAGGACGATACCCGCTTAGGCCTGCCCGAAAACTTTCAGACTAAAAACGTACGCAACAGCTCGTACCAGATTAACACCCTCGAGGTGCCCCTGCTGGTTGACTATTCATTTAACATCAGGCAGTCGTGGCAACCGGTTATTTACGCCGGTGCAAGCTATGCTTATACTTATAATGTTACCGAGCACTACCAAAAAACCGGCGATTTGCTGCCCGGCCAGGATGTAATTGCTACCGTGCAGGGTTCGCAAAACGTTAGCTCGACGTTTAACGATAACCGCCTGAATTTTATAGCAGGCGCCAAAGCAAAACTACCGTTAACCTCGAGGCTAAGCCTCACGCTCGATTTCAGGTACGTTGCCGGAGCTACCGCTGTTTTAGATGCTTACTCTTACATGGATAAGTTAGGCTTCGGCAGCAGGGTAAGAACCAGCTCTTTTGTTTCGCGCATTGGCCTGGTGATGCCTTTGGGCAAGTAGTCTGTTTTCTTGTTTAATAAAATCAATACTTAGCATACACACAATTTAAAATATGAAGCTTAAACCTACAGCACTTTCATTGATGGCAGCTGCCATTGTTTTTGCAGGCTGCTCTAAAGACAAATTTACCGAGCAGGATGCCGTACAGGCACAAAAAGACCTTTTAACCATGCAATTCCAGCATGAAATGGACCTGGAAACCTTAAAGCAAAAAGGTGCTACAGCCATGCAACAACTTATTAACACAGCAGCCTTAGCGCAGCTTAAAATGAGCGACAGCTTAACCCGCGCCGGTGCTGTTGCTGCGCGCAAGCAAGACTATAGCGTAACTGTGGTAGACGTGGTAACCAACGCCCCTATTGCTGATGCCGATGTAATGGTATCATCTGAGGGCAAAATGGTAACTGCTAAAACCAATGCACAAGGTTCGGTCACATTCAGCTCTTTGTATCTGTTCCCTACCAGTACGTTCATGGTTTCTAAAACCGGCTACGCCGCTACGCAGATCCTGCAGCAAAACATTACACAGGGCAGTGTTAAATTATGGAATAGTGCCGACTTATCCAGCGAGATTTCGGGTACCATGTACATTGAGTCTGACTTAACCAATGCCGCTCCCGAAAGAGTTGGCGAAAAAGTATTAGTAACCGCCACCACCAGCATTTACGGTAACAGCATCGGCAACTATAATGTATCGTTTCCGTCATATACTGCAGCCGATGGCACCTATTCTATCAAAGTTCCGGCTGCACCAAGCAGTTATATAATAAACGGCGAACAAATTACGGCAGACCAAAAGTTGTTTGTAAACTCAACTGAAGATGATGGCGTAAACCAGGGCTTCCCGACGGTAACACCTCGTCAAACCACCATTAAAACCTATTTTAATGTAAACCGTTTTAACGCACCTGTTCCATCTGTAAATACCAGTTATTACTATAAATTCCCGGCTGATAAAAATGGCAAGGTTTTAAATATCCCGGCTTTTGGTTATCAATACTATTCTTATAATAACCCTGCATGGGTAACTCCTGTTAACGGCAAATACCAGGTTGAAAGGCTTTCTGTCAACTCTTTTTATACCCTTAATGGTACTTATATCGACATCAGCACCTATGTTTTTGATGCCAATACCAAACTTGATGTGCAAATGGTAGATGTAACCGGCACTTTGATAGAGAAAGCTCCGTTACTGATGGCTACTACCAATGCAAACGGCCGTTTAGTGTCTTATACCTCTGCCGAAAACGGTTCGGGCTACGTACATTTAAAACGTGATGCTTCTAATAACTTAGTAGCTAATGCCAAAGGTGTAATCTCAAGAATTAACACTTCTGCTAATTATTTTGACAGCTTCTATAACCAGTACCAATTGCTGTTTAACAATAACCTGAATACAGCAAGCGGGAACATGACGACATCAAACGTTTACTTTGTGAACAAAGGCGAGAAAAAGGTAGTTAACGTGTATTATGGCTCAGGCGATAGCCGCGTAAAAGTAGTGTATTAATCAACCTAAACCATTACACTATGGCAAAGCCGTTCCGGATAATCCGGAACGGCTTTATTGTTTTAGGGGCACGGCAAATTACTTTTTAAAATGAAAGTGCTACATTTATCTGCCCAAACCCGGTAACCTGATGAATAGCGGCTTGTTAGTGTATCTGTTCTCTGTTTTACTTATGGTACTCATCTACCAAAGCATCATGGTAATAAGGCGCATCAGGCCCAACTCTTACCTCGGAGAATTTCTGCAGTCGCGGTCGGGCAGGGTTTTGGCGGCTCTGTTTAGCTTCATAATTTTTTGTATTGCCGGGCTGGTTTACCTGTTTTACTTTTCGGGTATTCATTGCTGAAAAAAGGATGGTTGGTAATTACATTAATCGTAGGCTAAGTTTACGTTTAAGCATATTCGTTTGCCGCTGCACTACTTAGCGCATGGGATGCCGACCTTTGCCGGCGTGACCGTGGGAGACAAAAGGTTATTGCAGCCTTGGGTTGCACTTATCGTCAGCCTTATCTGCCACCTCTACCCTACAACGTTTGCACCACCACACCCGGCAGCGTAAACTGCAACTGATAAGCATAAGTGCCCAGTTGCGTTTCGTACTCAACCGTTGATCCGGTGGCTACCATTACGGTTTGCCATTTAAGGGGGTTGCGCGAGGATAGCCATTGTACTTTGGGGCTGGTTTTGAGGGATTGTAGTCCGCGGATGTCAGCTACCGATAAATCTTCGGCAAAAACTTTGATCCCGGTGGCGGCTTCTTTGCTGATGGTGTCTTCGGCGCCTTCGGTGTTTTCGTAATCGTAAATGTAACGCTTTACCGTCACGGCGTTCTGCACGTTGAGGCTCATCTCCTGGTTCCACACAAAGCGGTAGTACTCCCACGATCCGGCGTAGCCTATCCAACGCACATAAACCGAGTTAACATCGATCGCGCGGTCAATACGTATAATTTTATCCTCAGTTACCTGTACCGGCCCATTGTTATCGCCATACACTTTAATACGCAGGTACCAGCAGTTGTTCGGATAAGTGTTTTGACTCAGCAGTAAACGATTGAGGCCTATCTTTTTATCAAGGCGCTGTATGATGGGGTCGCCCATGGCACGGCGGTTAACATCAAGCATGGTAATGTGCAGATAGTAAGGCACATCGTACATCAGCTCGCTGTATATAAAACCGATATCAAACGGGCAACCCGGCGTGTAGGCGGGCTCCTTAAAATCGGTCACAAACAAAGCCTGCGAGCCTTGGATAAACGGCACAAACTTACCCATGTTGCTCCCCCATTCAGACTGTACCTGCATGGCCGAATAGGTTACGTAAAAATAGCCCGGAATCTGGAACCAGCGGTCGGTAGGGCCATCCTGCCATTCTTCGCGGTAACGCACGCTGTACGGGGCGCAAAGGTTGGGGTCGTTGTAGTTAAGCTGATCGTAGTTACTTCCACTTTTGGCAGTGACCAGGCTGCGCAGCACGCCGCTGTAATCGGCCTCGGTACGGCCATGGCGCGGGTTGGGCGAGTGGCGGTATTCGCTCTTTTTTAAGGCACCGGTATCAGGGTCGGTATACGTAATTTCGCTTACCACTTTGTAGTATGGCCTCAGGGCATCGCTGTTCATAAAACCGGTGGTACCCGCGCTATTAACAATAAAAGCCACATCCAAAGTAACAGTAGTATCGGTTGCGCTTTTTACAGTAAACGTGCCCTGGTAGGCACCGGCGTTTACATATACCAGATCATCTTTTTTTAACCCGGTTACCGCTTCGCGCGTGTAAAGGCAAGGGTTATCGTTAACGCTTTGCACATCTGTCACCCTGAAATCTTTACGCTGGTAAGCAAACACCAGCGGGTTAAAGGCGGCATGCCAGCGGCTGTTAATGTTGCTGCCCGCAATCAGCTCTTTGTTGGGTGTATCTACCAAAAAAGGCTCATCATCGGGCATCATAAAATCGAGCGAGGTTTCGCGGCCGTTTACATCCCTTACCCTGGCCGTATGCCTGCCGGCGGTAAGTCCGCTAAAACGGGGGTTTACCGGCGTTACATC
>CAJYJH010000032.1 GCA_913775265.1 uncultured Mucilaginibacter sp.
GGCGGCGGTCTGCGGGTATTGTTTAATAAAGCCACCCGTACCAACTTATGCCTCGATTACGCTTTTGGTAAATACGGTTCTAAAGGATTCTTTTTAGGGCTGAACGAGGCTTTTTAAACGCGAAAAATGATTTTATTACCGGATGAAGGAGAAATCTCACATCAGCCTTCATCCAGTAAAGAAGTATTATAAAGTAATGTTATCAATACCTTTTTGTAATGCTTCAGCTTGTAAATCAGGCATAGCAAAACCTTCAGCACGGTTTACAACTACATCAGTAAGGCCAACAAAACCTAATACAGCCTTTAAATATGGGGCTACAAAATCAGCAGATGTCATCGGCCCTGAGCTGTAAACGCCACCCGATGCAACTGCCAGATATACTTTTTTCCCTTTGATTAATCCTTCCGGACCTTCGGCAGTATATCTAAATGTAATACCGGCGCGGGCGATATGATCTATCCAGGCTTTTAAAGTAGATGGAATACTAAAATTGTACATTGGTGCATCGATCACTAAAATATCAGCATCAAAAATTTCTTTAATCGCTTCATTCGAATGACGAATGGCTTCTTTGTTTTCTTCAGTATGCTGCTCCACCGGAGTGAAAAAAGCGTTCAAGTGAGCTTCTTCCAGATGCGGGAACGGGCCTTTAGTTAAGTCGCGTACGGTTACTGCAGTTTCCGGATGCTGCTCTTTAAGTTTTTCAATAATTGCGTTACCTAATTTGATGCTGTTGGATGCCGCACCCCTTGGGCTTGATATCACATGAAGTATTTTTGCCATTTTAATTTACGTGTTTAAACATATATTTAACACAATAGTACGTTAAGAGATTGTACACACAAACGCAAAAAGAAAAGGTTTACAATTCAATGTCAATCTTAATCATTGGCAAGTACCTTTCACTTTTGTCAATCAACTTTTAGGCTCAATAATACATCCCTCTATCAATTAACAGTTCAGGCTCTTAAGCTAAATTGCTACCTTAGCCCACGCATGACGGTATTAGTTTTAACGCTGATTGTTTTAGTGGGTTCGTACGTTGCCGGATTGATAGGCTCTCTTACCGGATTAGGTGGCGGCGTAGTTATTATTCCTTTGCTTACCCTACTGCTCAATGTAAACATACACTATGCCATCGGCGCGTCGCTGATCTCTGTTATTGCTACTTCCTCAGGTTCGGCTGCTGCTTATGTAAAAGAGGGTATTACCAATATCCGTCTCGGCATGTTTTTAGAAATTGCCACCACCATTGGAGCTATGGCCGGCGCTATGCTGGCATTGCATATACAAACCAGTGTGATTGCCATTGCTTTTGGTGTTATTCTTATTTTCTCGGCGTTTATGTCGCTCCGAAAAAAGAAAGAAGAAATCAACATTCAAAAAAGCGAGTGGGCAGAAAAGTTTAAACTTAACAGCCAGTACCCTACTGCTCAAGGTAAGATTAATTATGGCGTGGTTAATGTAGGCGGCGGCTTTGCCATGATGGCTTTTGCCGGTGTAATTTCAGGTTTGCTGGGCATCGGCTCCGGAGCGCTGAAGGTTATAGCCATGGATGGCATTATGCGTATCCCATTCAAAGTATCCACCACTACCAGCAATTTTATGATTGGGGTTACCGCAGCGGCCAGCGCAGTGGTATACCTGCAACGCGGCTACATTGACCCGGGTTTATCTATGCCTGTAGTGCTCGGCGTGCTGTTGGGAGCGCTAACCGGTTCTAAAATTTTGGTGCATAGCCAGTCGTCGAAATGGCTGCGGTGGGTATTTGCCGTTATTGTTACCTTTTTAGCCAGCCAGATGATTTACAACGGCATCAACCATAAAATATAACCGCGTAAAATGACCTCTAAAAAAACAGCTACCGATGTAGACATTCAGCATATTATTGGCTGGATATTGCGCGTTGGTGTAATATCGTCTATGCTGATTGTTTTTATTGGGGGCTGCCTATATTTGTACCGGCACGGGCACGAGCAGGTTCATTATACCCACTTTATTGGTGTGCCGGGCTTTGTGCATTCGGCGTCGGGTATTATTCATGGTATATTTACCTGGCGGGGCCGGGCCATTATACAAGCAGGTATCATCCTGCTGATTGCTACGCCGGTGGTACGAATTATATTTTCGGCCATTGGTTTTGTGCTCGAAAAAGACTGGCTGTATACCGGCATTACACTATTGGTTTTAGCCATTATATTATTAAGCGCTCTTACCGGTAATGCTGGTTAGCGCACCCTGAAGTTTGACTAATTTTGTGACTACGATAATGATGAGAAAATTACTGCTGCTGGTAACCCTGTTATTTACTTTACCACAAGTTTATGCGCAGGCCGAACCTACCGCTTACCGGGCTGCCCTGAATAAGTTTATGCTGTACTACAACCGCAACCAGGCCGACAGCATTTTTACCATGTTTGCACCCGATGTAAAAACCCAGATACCGGCCGAAAAAAATCGGCAGCAGGTAACGCTATTGCAAAACCAATTGGGCCGTATGCAAAGGGCAGCATTTATGGGTTTGCAGGATGGCGTGGCCATGTACAGGGCCGATTTCCAAAAATCGAGCCTGGCCATGAAAGTAAGCCTGAACTCGAAAGGTAAAATGAGCGGTTTGCTTTTTGACAATTACAGATCTGAGACAGAAGCACCGGTCCTTGCCGATGACCCTTATACTAACGAAACCCCGTTTGATTTAAAAACATTATCTGGCACCATTAAAGGCACATTGGCAACACCTAAGCAGGTAAGCGGCAAGATCCCGGTAGTTTTAATAATTGCAGCCTCCGGACCAACCGACCGTGATGGTAACAAGCCTAAGGTAAATCAAACTACCAATATGTACCGTATGCTGGCAGCAGGGCTGGCAAAAAACGGTATTGCCTCTTTACGTTACGATAAACGCTTAGTTGGCGAAACCATCAACGCTTCACGCGAGTCGCAGTTAAAATTTGATGATTATGTGGATGATGCTACGGCGCTGATTAATCAATTGCACGAAGATGCCCGCTTTTCAAAGATTATTATTTTAGGCCATAGCGAAGGATCGCTGGTGGGTATGCTCGCCGTGCCTGGTCAGCCGGTTAATGGCTTTATCTCGGTTGAGGGTGAAAGCCTGATGGCCGATAAACTGATTACTGAACAATTGAAAGGTCAGCCCGATTACATTACCCAAGGCTTTAAAGCAATAGCCGACAGCTTACGCAAAGGTAAAGTAAACGATAAGGTAGACCCATCGTTATATGGTATTGCCCGTGCAAGCGTGCAACCTTACCTGATGACCTGGATGCGTTTTGACCCTACCCGCGAAATCAAAAAAGTAAAAGTGCCAGTACTATTAATACAAGGCGCTAATGATTTACAGGTAAGTATTGCCGATGCTGAAAAACTTAAAAAAGCTAAATCGGATGCCAAGCTTACCATTATTCAGGGCATGAACTATGTTTTAAAAGACGCCCCGCAAGCAGCCCAGGCTAACATGGCTACCTATAATCATCCTGATTTGCCTGTAAAACCTGAGCTCGTTACCGCAATAAGTGATTTTGTAAAAGGGTTAAAATAATCGTTCGAAAGCGTAGTGTTGCTTTGCTTACAAAGCAACGCCGATAATTAAAAAGGCGCTGCAAAGTACCAACAGCATAAGCATCAGCGGCCAGATAAAACGCCACCAGGCTTTAAAGCTAATGCCCACCAGTGCCAACGATGGTAAAAGTAAACCGGTGGGTGTTACAAAACCCATAATGCCCATACCGAACAGGTAACTGTTCACCATTTCGCGGCCGGGCACATGCGCGGCTACGGCCAAAGCCCCCATAATAGGCATGGTAACTACAGCCATGCCCGAAGAGCTGGAGATAAACAGCGTAAACAGGCAGTAAAGCAACAACATCAGTACTATAAAAATACCTGATGGCAAGCCGCTTACCAGTTGAGCGGCGCTGTTTACGATGGTATCGCTGATGTGACCACCATCTAAAATAGCAGTCACTCCCCGGGCAGCACCGATGATAAACGCAACGCTGAGTAAACCTTCGGCACCTTTAATAAATGTATCTATAAATTCGCGCTGCTTCATGCGCTGTAACACGGCGATCAGCACAGCTGCCACCAAAAATACCGCTGACATTTCGAGCAGCCACCAATGCCACACCACTACGCCGGTGATCATGGTTGCAAATGCCAGAAAGAAAATGACCAGCAAACTAATATTCCGTACTGAAAGCGGCTGTACTTGGGTTTGTGCACTAAATGCCGGAAAGGGGCTTTTCACATCACCGTCTGCTTGGTATACTAAAGATTTGCCAGGATTAAGCTTTACGCCATGTGCATAGTGTACCAGGTAAACAATGTATAACACTGCCGACAGCACAAACATCAGTAAACGACCATTTAACCCGTCCGTCCAGCTGATGCCGCAAGCGTTTGAAGCAATAATAGTAGAAAACGGATTGGAGAAAGACGATAAGGTGCCTAATTGTGTCCCGCCAAAAATAACAGCTACCGGTACCAGTAAGTCATAACCGGCAGCCAGAAATAGCGGCACTAATACCGGGTAAAAAGCAAAAGCCTCCTCGGCCATTCCATAAGAAGCTCCGCCAAAGGTGAGTAAAAATGTCAGGATGATAATCAGCCAACCTTCCTTACCGCGCATAATGGCTGATAACCTTTGCAATCCTGCCTCTAACGCACCGGTAGCATTAAATACCTGTATAAAACCGCCGATTAGCAGTACGAACAAAATAATATCGATAGTATCATATATACCCTGGATAGGTGCTTCTATTACTTTAACTACACCCTGGGCATCTTTGGGCAGATGATGATAGCTCCCCGGAACTGATACCGGCTTGCGAATAATACCTTGCATAAATGCATTAATTGATGCATTTATGCGCAAACTATCTAACACCTTTTGATTAGCCGGTAACGTTTGTTCCACGCCTTTTTTGTTCAATACAAAATTTGGCGTGGCATAGCTCAAAGTATCATACTTACCGGCAGGCACCAGCCAGGTAGCCAATGCCGAAAGGATAATAACACTCATTAATATGGCCAGCGGATGTGGTACTTTACGGAGTAAATTCATATAAAAAAGAACGGTAATTAAATTAAAGCTACAGTGATTAATGCTTTTTAATCGACTTAAAAATCAACAGATTTTGCGGATTGATACTGTAGCCGCTAATATTATTTTGGTAGAGGTTAACCAGTTTATCGTAATATAATATTACCACCGGCGATTGCTGCATTACCAGGTTATCCATTTGCTGGTAAAGCTTAAACCGTTGCTGCTCATCGTTGGTACGGGCGGCTTGCTCAAACAAAGCATCAAAAGTTTTATTTTGGAAACCTGTGTAATTAGGCCCGAACGGAATTTTGTTTTTGCTATAAAAAAGCGACAAATAGTTTTCGGCATCCGAATAGTCGGCTAACCACGAAGCCCGAAAAAAATTAACACCGTTTTTAGCAATCATGTCGCGTAGGCTTGCTCCTTGTACTAACTCTACCCGTACCCTGATACCCACCTTTTGTAATTCCCCCTGAATATATTCAATTAAATCCCGGTAACTGGTAGTAGTACTTAATATAATCTCGGGCAGGTTTCTTCCGCCCGGATAGCCAGCTTCTTTTAGAAGCTGCTTAGCTTTTTCAGGATCGTATTTGTAGCCTTTAATTAGTGTAGTATCAAAGCCCGGCATGCCTTGCGGTATAAAACCTGCAAAGCCGGGTGTACCTACGCTGTTACGCAAAAACTTAATCATGGTAGGCTTATTAATGGCGTAATTAATAGCTTGCCTTATTTTGAGTTGCTTTAAAGGAGATGATTTAACAATGGCAATGCTGGTATCAATCAAAATACCTAAATACTCTGTGTTCAAAAAAGGCTCTATAATTACTTTAAACTTGCCTTTATACTTTTTGGTAACCTGGCCCGATTTGGTTAAAAAATCGTCCCGATAGCTGCCGTCTATGCCATTAAAAAAGTCGAGTTTCTTTTTAATAAACTCCATAAAGGCTGTTTGCTTATCACTGATGAAAGTTGAACGCACAGCATCCAAATAAGGTAATACCTTGCCTTGCTTGTCCTTTTCCCAATAATGCTCATTTTTAAGCAGTACCAGCACTTCGCCCTCTTTCCAGTATTTAAACTTAAACGGGCCTGTACCTACCGGGTGGCTCCTAAAATCTTTGCCGTAATGATCAACCACTTCGTGCGGAACCACAGAGCAGTACTGCGCGGTAAGCACACTCAGCAATGGCGGAAAAGGGTGCTTTAGTTTAATTTGAAACGTACTGTCGTTTACCGCTGCAAAAGCTTCCTTGCCGATCACCTTGTCGCTAAAAATCCATGAGCCCGACGAGGCGACTTTAGGGTCGATCAACCGGCCAAAACTATAAGCAAAATCGGCAGCGGTAGCTAAACGGCCTTTGCCCCCAACAAACTGCTCATCGTCCTGAAAGTAAACATCGTGCCGCAAGTGGAAAGTATAAACGGTGCCATCAGCCGAAATTTCCCAACTTTTGGCTACGCAGGGTTGTACATGCAAACTGTCGTCAATCTGTACCAGGCCGTTAAAAACCTGATTGATCATCCACAGGGCATTTTGGTTGCGGGCAAAAGCAGGATCGAGCGAGGATAGTCCCTGATCAAGATTAATATTAAAAACGGTTTTACGCGAAGTTTCCGATTCGTTGTTGCAGGCCATCAGCAGTAGCAACAACACCGTAAAACACCAGCTACATCTATACCTCAACATTGAGCTAAATATGCAAATAATTTAATTTATAGACCATCGGCCTTTACCGCTGCTTATAATTTTGCTGTACATTTACTCTTTACTTGAACCGCAAACATGAACAAAGGACGCTTAGAAGCTTTTAGCGATGGCGTAATTGCTATCATCATCACCATTATGGTGTTGGAGCTAAAAACACCGCACGGCAATACACTGGCCGATTTAAAACCCCTGATACCGGTTGCCTTAAGTTACGTACTCAGTTTTGTTTACGTGGGCATTTACTGGAACAATCATCACCACATGCTGCATGCAGTGCGGCAGGTACGCGGCGCGGCCTTGTGGGCTAATCTGCATTTTTTATTCTGGCTATCCATCATTCCGTTCGTGACCAGTTGGATGGGCGAAAATCATTTTTCGCAATGGCCGGTAGCATTTTATGGTGTTATCTTGGTAATGAATGCCATTGCCTATACTCTTCTGGAAACTACGCTGGTGAAACAAGCCGGGCCGGAATCCACTTTAGCGAGGGCTGTAGGTAAAGATTGGAAAGGTAAAATATCCATCGTTATTTATTTTATATCTATTGCAGTAGCTTTTGTGCTGCCTGCCATTAGCTTATGCTTGTACACGCTGGTTGCTGTTATTTGGTTTATACCCGACACCCGCATCGAAAAAGTATTGATTGATGAACATAAAGAATAATTAACCTGCTCATCATCAGCCCCTACAACTTAATGAAGATATTTTATGTACTGTTAGGTGTAACAACATGCGGGTTGAAGCACTCTTTGGTAAAACACACTTTCATGAAACGCCTCTATACCCTACTTCTCCTTATCGCTGCACTATTACCTGCTGCTTTTTCGCAAACGCAGACCGCGCCCAATAAAATTAATGTTGTGCTGATGGGCTCTACCCATTTCGGTCAAAAGTCTTTCCACTCACAAGGCCCGACGATGGATTTATTTAGCCCTGACAGGCAAAAAGAGATCGCTGCCATCAACAATCAATTGGCCCAATACCAACCCGACATGATTTTGATTGAACGGGAACCAAGCGAACAGCACGCCGTAGACAGTTTATACAACCTGTATACTGCAGGTAAATTACAATTTAATCAATTAGATCATGGCCGTGCCGAACAATACCAGTTTGGTTACGCATTAGCTAAGCAGCTAAAATTGCCTCAAGTATATGGCGTCGATTTTTACAGCGGCTTATCTACCCGACTGATGCGTGAGGGCAAAAACCTGGATAAATTTAATGAGGACTTAAGCAAGTTTTCGAATCTTGGACGCTCATTCGATCAGCAGTTAAAGGAGGAAAAAATATCGCTGAAAGAGTATTTGCTTAAATTAAATTCACCAGAACTTTTACAGGCCACTTATTACAATATCTTCATTAATCCGGCACGGGTAACCGACGGAAGTTTTGGTAAGGTAGATGAAACGGTAGATACCGCGCGCATAGATAAAAGCCACATCGGTGCCGAGTACATTTCGTTGTTTTACAATAGAGAGCTAAAGATTTATTCCAACTTATTAAGCTTACAGCAAGCCCATCAAAGCAAACGCATATTGCTAATTATGGGGCAACGCCACGCTGCGGTTCTTTCCAAGATTTTAGAAAACAACCCTGATTTTAATTTAATTCCGTTGAGCAGATACTTAAAATAACAGCATTCGGCATTTACAAAACAACAAAGGTCGCGTGATTAACCACGCGACCTTTGTTGTTTAATTTGATAATCCAGGCTTACACTGCGTCAGACAAAGAGCTGAAGGTAAAGTCACGTATTTTCATTGGTGGAATTAACGCGTTTTGTCCGCTTTCGCCGCTTACCGTACGCTCGGTTTTGCCCAAGGCCTCGAGGTTATTGAGCATGATCACCGGGCTTTCGTTAAACCTAAAGTTTTTTACCGGGAACTTGATTTGCCCGTTCTCGATATAAAACGTACCGTCGCGGGTAAGACCGGTATACAGCAAGGTTTGCGGGTCTACCGGGCGGATGTACCATAAGCGGGTTACCAAAATGCCCTTTTCGGTTCCTTTTATCAGATCTTCTAAGCTTTGAGTTCCGCCTTCCATAATAATACCATCGGGACCGGGTATAGCTTTTACGCCTTTCTTTTCGGCCCAGTAGCGGGAGTAGGATAAATTTTTGACCACCCCTTTTTCAATCCAGCTTACTTTTTCCTGCACACGGCCGTCGCCGTTCCAGCGACTGGTTGGCAATTCAGGGTTAGCCGGGTCTGAGTAGATGTTTACCCGTTCGTCTACCAGCTTTTCGCCCAGGCGGGTTTTACCACCGGGTTTGCTTAAAAAGCTGCGACCTTCGTCGGCGCTGCGGGCATCCAGGCTACCATATAATTGTTCGAGCAATACTATACCGGCAGCAGGTTCTAAAATTACGGTGTACTTACCAGGTTCCAGCGCTTTGGTATTTACGGAACCTGATGCTTTTTTAGCCGCCACTTTAGAGAATGCCAGCGTATCCATTTTACCAACATCATTAAAAGCTTTAGTGGCATAACCAGATCCTTTGCCATCTGCCGTACGCATGGTTACGGAAAAGTTAATATCGGTAGCGGTATTGTAGGCAAACAGCCCCTTGGAGTTCATGATGGCCGAAAATCCGGCGCTGCTTTCCAGGAATCCGGCTGCAGTCAGGTTACTGTCTTTAGCTACCTGCAAGCTTTGCTGCACCATGTCGGCACGTTGCTTGGGCGTAATGTCTGCCGTAGATTGTACAAACGTTGGTGTTGATGCACCATAATTTTGTGGACCTAAAAACGGCATAAACTCCGGATTTTCGGGTGCCAGCTGTGCCAGCTCCTCCGAACGGCGTACCGCCTTTTCGAGCGAGGCATCATCAAATTCGTTGATAGTTGCCGTACCCAGTTTTTTACCAAAAGCGGATGATACCACTAAACTATTTCGGCTGATGCCGCCGCTGGTAGATACTGAGTTACGGGCATAACGGATGTTCGACGAATCGCCTCCGCTTAAATTTACTTCACATTGTTCGGCTTTAGAGTAGCTCAACGCTTTGGTCATCAAGGCGCGAGCTTGTTCTTCGGTTAATATAGCCATGATCAATTCTTAGATTTTACGTGCTGTGTTGATAATATTAACTCCATTAAAACGGGCGGTGGCAGAGCCGTGCGATACGGCACTGGTTTGCATAGGTTGCCCCTTGCCATCAAAAAACGATCCGCCTAAACGGTAATCACTTTGATCGCATACGGCCGAGCAAGAATTCCAAAACTCCTGCGTATTTGATTGGTAGGCCACATCGTTAAGCATACCTACAATTTTGCCGTTTTTAATTTCGTAGTATAGCTGTCCGCTAAACTGGAAGTTATAACGTTGCTGATCGATAGAAAATGAGCTGTCGCCGATGATGTAAATACCTTTCTCCACATTTTTGATCATATCCATTGGCTTCAGCGGCGCTTTACCTGCCTGCAAGCTAATATTAGGCATGCGTTGAAATTGTACTGACGACCAGTTATCAGCGTAACAACAGCCCTGCGATTCTTTTAAACCGATGATGTGACCCTGATCGCGGATGGACTGATAATTAACCAGGACACCATCTTTAATAATATCCCATTGTTTGGTTTTCACGCCTTCATCGTCATAACCGACGGCGCCTAAAGATCCCGGCTGCAATTTATCGGCTAGGATGTTAACGTTTTTACTGCCAAACTGAAACTTTTTGTTCTCCCATTTATCCAAGGTTAAAAAGCTGGTACCTGCAAAGTTAGCTTCGTAACCCAAAACGCGGTCTAACTCGGTTGGATGGCCTACCGATTCGTGGATAGTCAGCCATAAATGCGAAGGATCCAGGATCAGATCATATTTACCGGGCTCAACCGATTTGGCTTTTAGCTTTTGATCGGCCTGAACGGCTGCGGCGCGGGCATCCTCAACCATGTCGTACCGGTCGCGGTACAATACGGTAGGTGTACCTTTAATTTTGTCGCTATCGCGTGGCATCAGGTATTCGTAACCCATACCACGCGGTGCGCTGAGTGATTGGCGGGTTTCAAACTTACCGCTCTTAGCGTCGATTTTAGATCGGAAGAGCGTCGTGTAGGGAAAGAGTG